>NZ_JARWNX010000027.1 GCF_029868385.1 Nocardia cyriacigeorgica
GAAGAGGGGGTGTTCGGTGTCGAAGGGTTGGGGGTGGTGTTCGGGGGAGGCGTTGGTGATGGTGTCGTGCCACCACAGGTCGCGGCCCTCGGTCCAGGGGACTTCGGTGTTGGTGCGGCGCACCACCAGCACATGCTCGACGCTGTGCGGCACATCGCCGTGGGCGTAGAGCGCCTCGTCCACGGCCTCCTTCAGCGGGGCGGGCTTACCGCGGCGCCACTGTCCGTCGGTGGTGATGACCAGCCGGGCGCGCGCGTCGTCGACCCGCTGCCGCAGTGCGGACGGGGAGAATCCGGCGAACACCACCGAATGGGTGAGCCCGAGCCGGGCGCAGGCGAGCATCGCCACGATGGCTTCCGGCACCATCGGCATATAGATGGCGACCCGGTCACCGGCTTCGAGGCCGAGTTCGGTGAAGTAGTTGGCCGCGCGGCTCACCTCGGCGAGGAGTTCGCGGTAGGTGATGGCGCGGGAGTCGCCGGGTTCGCCTTCCCAGTGGATGGCGACCTGGTCGCCGTGGCCGTCGAGGACGTGCCGGTCGACGCAGTTGTAGGCCACATTGAGCTTGCCGTCGACGAACCAGCGGGCGACCGGCGCGTCCGACCAGTCCAGCACCTGGGACCACGGCTCGTGCCAGTGCAGACGGCGGGCCTGCTCGGCCCAGAACCCCTCGCGGTCGGCTTCGGCGCGCCGGTAGATCTCGGCGTCGGCGTTCGCGGCGGCGGCGAATGCCGCGCTCGGCGGGTACGAGTCCTGGTGATCGGCGGTGGTTTCGGTCATCTCGTCACTTCCTTCACATCACCTGCGCATGCGGCCGTTTTCGACAGTAGTCAACTGTGACCCACGCCGCTGCGACTGTCTCCATCTGGTGGTCGGGGGATACCGCGGACACGATTTCCGCGCGGTCGACTGACAAACCGGTGCTCCGGTGGATATCGTCGGCTCCTGATCGGTGCTGCCGGACCCGGCCTTCGCCTGCCGCGGCGTTCGGGCGACGACGATGATTCGGGGGTGCACATGCGGCGTACGCGGATTCGTTCCTGGCTCGCGGCACTGCTGCTTGCCCTGCTGTGTGCCGCGAGTCTGCCCGGCTGCTCCCTCACTCCGGCGCTCGGCGAATCCATCGCGGTCAACGGCTCCGAACCGCAGAATCCGCTGATCCCCTCGAACACCAATGAGAACGGCGGCGGCCGCGTCGTCGACCGGCTCTTTGCCGGATTGCGCCGGATCGACGCCGCGGGCGGCCTGCACGACGAGGTTGCCCAATCCATCGAGACCACCGATCAGCAGCACTATCTGATCCGCCTGAAACCGGGCTGGACCTTCACCGACGGCTCACCGGTCACCGCGCACTCATTCGTCGACGCCTGGAATTTCGGCGCCCTCATCACCAACGCGCAGTTGCAGAGCTACACCTACGAACCGATCATCGGCTTCGATGATGTACAGGCCGATCCGCCACGCGCGCAGACGATGTCGGGTCTGCGGGTGCTCGACGACCTCACGTTCACCGTCGATCTGAAGGCACCGACCATCGACTTCCGCACCCGGCTGGCGTACGCGCCGTTCTATCCGCTGCCGGAGGTGGCGTTCGAGGATATGGCCGCATTCGGTCAGCGGCCCGTCGGCAACGGGCCGTACCGGTTCGCCGACGGTGACGCCTGGCAGCACGATGTGAAGCTCGACCTGGTGCCCAACGAGACCTACCGCGGCGAGCGTCCGGCCCGCAACAAGGGCCTGACCTTCGTGTTCTACTCCAACTACGATGCCGCCTACTCGGATCTGCTCGCCGGTAACCTCGATGTGCTCGATACCGTCCCGGCCAGCGCCTTGACCGTCGTGGACGACGATCTGGGCGAGCGTGCCGTATCCGCGCCGACCGCGCAGAACCAGTGGATCGGCACCCAGCCCGGTCTGCCGCATTTCGACGGCGAGGAGGGCAGGCTACGCCGATACGCCATCTCGATGGCGATCCAGCGCGACCGCATCGGCGACAAGATCTTCCGCGGCACCCGGGTACCGGCCCGCGACTACACCTCCCGCGTGCTGCCGGGCTACAACCCGGATCTGCCCGGTTCCGAAGTCCTCGACTACAACCCCGACGAGGCCAGAAGGCTGTGGGCGCAGGCCGATGAGATCTCGCCGTGGAGCGGGCGTTTCGAGATCGCCTACAACGCCGACGGCGGCCATCAGTCCTGGGTCGACGCGGTCGCCAACAGCATCAAGAACACCCTCGGTATCGAGGCTGTCGGCGCCGCCTACCCCACCTTCAAACAGCTGCGTGATCAGATCACCTCGCACACCATCGGTAAGGCCTTCCGGTCCGGCTGGCAGGGCGACTATCCGACCATGCTGCAATTCCTCGAGCCGGGCTTCCTGAGCAACTCGGCCACCAACGACTTCGATTACGACAACCCCGAATTCGACGCCCTGATCGCCGCGGCCGAGGCGGCGCCGACCGAGGAACAGTCCTGGCAGCTGGTCGGGCAGGCCCAGCAGGTGCTGCTGCGCGATCTGCCCACCATTCCCGTCTTCGACTATGTGAACTCCGCCGGGTACTCCGAGCGCGTCCGCAATGTCACCTTCGCCTGGAACGGTCTGGCGGACTTCGAGAACATCGAACTGCGCTGAGCCGCCGGACAGTGAGGAGAGCCCATGGCCTGGTACATCGTGCGGCGGCTGTTGCAGATGATTCCGGTGTTCTTCGGCGCCACCCTGCTCATCTACTTTCTGATCTACAAGGTCTCGGGTGGATCGGTGGCCGCGCTCGCCGGTGACCGCACGCTGACGCCGGCGCTGGAAGCCCAATTGCAGGCCCGCTACCACCTCGACCAGCCGTTCATCGTGCAGTACCTGTACTACCTGAAGGGCATCTTCACCTTCGATCTCGGCACCTCCTACTCCGGCCGCCCGGTCAGCGAGGAACTCGCGCGCGCCTTCCCGATCACCTTCCGGCTCGCGCTGCTCGCGGTGTTGTTCGAGACGGTGTTCGGTGTGTTCTTCGGTGTCATCGCCGGGTTACGCAAGGGCAGGCTGTTCGATTCGACGATGCTGGTGGCGAGCCTGATCGTCATCGCGGTGCCGGTATTCGTACTCGCCTTCCTCGCGCAGTACCTGTTCGGGATCGAATGGGGGATAGCGCCGGTGACGGTCGGTGCGGACGCCAGTTTCGCCCGGCTGATCGTGCCCGCGATGGTGCTCGGCGCGCTGTCGTTCGCCTACGTCCTGCGCCTGACCCGCAGTTCGGTGGCCGAGAACCGGGATGCCGACTATGTGCGCACAGCCACCGCCAAAGGCCTGCCGCGCCGCCGCGTCGTCGGCGTCCACATCCTGCGCAATTCGCTGATCCCGGTGGTCACCTTCATCGGGGCCGATCTCGGTGCGCTGATGGGTGGTGCCATCGTGACCGAGGGCATCTTCAATATCCCCGGCGTCGGCGGCACGCTCTACCAGGCGGTCGTCCGTGGTGAGGCGCCTACCGTCGTCTCCTTCGTGACCGTGCTGATCGTGGTGTTCCTGCTCGCCAACCTGATCGTCGATCTGCTGTACGCGGCCCTCGATCCGCGGATCCGCTACGCGTGAGAAGGGAGTGTGCGCATGTCCGATGAGGGTTCCCCAGTGCGGCCGGGGCAGCAGCGCTGGGTGGCGCCGGCCGACGCGGTCGAGGTCGATGCGGTGGACCGAGTGCGCGTCGCAGGGACGCCGCGCGGATTCTGGGGCGAGGCGTGGCAGGGGTTGCGGCGCAATCCGCTGTTCCTCGGCGCGGTCGCGCTGATCGTGCTGGTAGTGCTGCTCGCAATGTTTCCCGGGCTGTTCACCGATCAGGACCCGCGCTACTGCGTGGTCGACAACAGCCTGCTGCCACCCAGCTCACAGCATTGGTTCGGCTTCGATCTCCAGGGCTGCGACATCTACGCGCGCACCGTCTACGGGGCGCGGGCATCGGTGCTGACCGGAGTTGGCGCATCGCTGCTGTTCGTATCGATCGGCGCGACGCTCGGCGCGCTGGCCGGTTTCTACGGTGGGCCGCTCGATTCGATCATCTCCCGGATCTCGGAGATCGTGTACGCGATTCCGCTGATGCTGGCCGCCATCGTCGTCATGCAGCTGTCGCAGCATCGGACGATCTGGCTGGTGATCGTCATCCTGGCCGGGTTCACCTGGCCGCAGGTGGCGCGGATCGCGCGTGGTGCCGTGATCGCGGCGAAGAACAGCGAATATGTGCTGGCGGCAAGGGCATTGGGGGTGTCACGGTTGCGGATCCTGCTGCGCCATGTACTGCCGAACTCGCTGGGCCCGGTGATCGTGGTGACCACCATCTGGCTCGGTGTCTTCATCGTCACCGAGGCCACCCTGTCGTTCCTCGGCGTCGGGTTACCGCCGACCGAAGTGTCCTGGGGCGCCGATATCGCGACCGGCCAGCAGCAGCTGCGCGGCGGCTCGCTCATCCTGTTCTATCCGGCGACGGCGCTCGCGGTGACCGTCCTCAGCTTCATCATGCTCGGCGACGCGCTCAGCGACGCCCTCGATCCGAAATCGCGCAGGAGGCGAGCGTGAGCGGCGAACCCGAGACCGGCGCGCTGACACCGCTGCTGGAGATTCGTGATCTGCGTGTGGCGTTCGGTTCCGGTGACGACCGGGTAGACGCCGTGCGCGGAGTCGACCTGACGGTCTATCCCGGCCAGACCGTGGCGGTCGTCGGCGAATCCGGTTCCGGTAAATCGACCACCGCGCACGCGGTGATCGGGCTGCTCCCCAGCGGCGGCCGGGTGGTGTCCGGCCGGATCCGCTTCGGCGGCCGCGACCTGGCGAATGCCTCGGAATCCGAGCTGATCGCGGTGCGCGGCAATGGCATCGGGTTCGTGCCACAGGACCCGATGTCGAATCTGAACCCGGTGTGGAAGATCGGCTTCCAGATCCGTGAAACCCTGGAGGCCAACGGGATCGCGCGCGGCCGTGCGGCGCGCGAGCGTGCCGTCGAACTACTGCGCGAGGCGGGAATCCCGGACCCCGAGCACCGGATGAACCAGTATCCGCATGAGCTGTCCGGTGGTCTGCGTCAGCGCGCGTTGATCGCCATCGGTCTGTCCGGCCGCCCGGATCTGCTCATCGCCGATGAGCCGACCTCTGCGCTCGACGTCACCGTGCAGCGGCAGATCCTCGACCACATCGACGACCGCACCGCCCGGCTCGGCACCGCGATGCTGCTGATCACCCACGATCTCGGGGTGGCGGCCGAGCGGGCCGAACATCTGGTGGTGATGTATCGCGGGCGGGTCGTGGAGTCGGGTCCTGCGCTGGAGATCCTGCGCGATCCACAACACGAGTACACCAGGCGCCTCGTCGATTCGGCGCCCTCGCTGGCCGCCGGACGAGACTCGGTGGGCGCGACGCGCGCCCGGGTGCGGCGGCAGGCGATCGAGGTCGCCGAGGACACCGATACCGTCGAGACGGCCGTGGATCCGACCGCGGCCGAGGAGATCCTGGTCGTCGATCGGCTCACCAAGCGTTATCGGGTCCGCGGATCGGTGCCGTGGAAATCGACCGAACTGCTGGCCGCGGACGAGGTCACCTTCCGGATGCGGCGCGGCACCACCACCGCGATCGTCGGCGAATCGGGGTCGGGAAAATCCACGGTCGCGCAGATGGTGCTCGGGCTGCTCGAGCCGTCTTCGGGGACGGTGACCTTCGACGGTGCGGACGTCGCGCGCCTGAGCCGCACATCCGCGCTCAGGTTCCGGCGCCGGGTCCAGCCGATCTTCCAGAACCCTTACGGCTCGCTCGACCCCATGTACTCGATCCACCGCACCCTCACCGAACCGTTGCGCACCCACGGCATCGGCAACCGCGCCGAACGCGATGCCAGGGTCCGCGATCTGCTCGACAAGGTGGCGTTGCCCGCGCAGGTGCTCTCGCGTTATCCGAACGAGCTGTCCGGTGGTCAGCGTCAACGCGTCGCGATCGCTCGCGCACTCACCCTCGAACCGGAGCTCGTGGTCTGCGATGAGGCCGTCTCGGCGCTGGACGTGCTGGTCCAGGCGCAGATCCTGGATCTGCTCAACGATCTCCAGGCCGAGCTCGGGCTGTCGTACCTGTTCATCACCCACGATCTGGCCGTGGTGCGTCAGATCGCCGACGAGGTCGTGGTCATGCGGGCCGGCCGGGTGGTCGAAGCCGCGACCACCGACGCCGTCTTCGGCGATCCGCGCGAGGACTACACCCGCAGGCTGCTCGACGCCATCCCCGGCCGGGACCTGCTGATCGGCTGACCGGTGCGGCGGCAGTAGCCTCGTATGCCGTGACCGATCCGCTGCAACCCCTCGTCGATCTGCCCGGTGTGCGCGATGCCGCCGACAAGGCCCGCGATGCGCTCGCCGCGGTCCATCGGCACAAGAGCAACCGTCGCGGCTGGCCGACCACCGCGGCCGAGGCCGCGGTGCGCGCCGCTCGGTCGTCGGCGGCGATCGACGGCGGCAGTGTGGAGCTGCCCGCCGACGGCAACGTCACCGATCCGATCCTGGCGGGATCGCTGCGGGTGGGGCAGGCTCTCGACGGCGATGCGCTGCGAAATCTGGTCGGTACCTGGCAACGGGCGCCCTTGCAGGCGCTGGCCCGGCTGCACCTGCTGGCCGCGGCCGACCTGGTCGCCGATGAGGCCGAACTCGGCAGGCCGCGCAGCGACGGCGGGGTGGCGCAGCGGTTGGATCTACTCGCGCAGACCGTGCTCGGATCGTCGGCGCCCGCACCGGTGATCGCCGCGGTGGTACACGGTGAGCTGTTGACGCTGCGGCCGTTCGGTACGGCCGACGGGATCGTCGCGCGGGCCGCGTCGCGGTTGGTCGCGGTGTCGAGTGGGCTGGACCCGCACAGCCTCGGTGTGCCCGAGGTGTTCTGGCTGCGCAGGCGGCAGGCCTACCTCGATGGCGCGGCGGCGTTCGGATCGGGGACGGCCGAGGCAGTCGGCGGCTGGGTGATCCTGTGCTGCGGCGCGCTGGAGGACGGCGCGCGAGAGGCGACGTCGATCGCCGACGCCGCCTCTGCTTGAGGGGAGCTTCTAGGGGATGTAGGGACCGGGTGGACATATCGAAGCGGGCGGCGTTGTCGTCACCGACCTCACCGCCCGCGAGCACGGATCACCTGGTTACCAAGCGTGCTGAGTGGGTTGTGTTCTTCGGCCTCGGCGATTGATCCGAATCCACCGCGGCTCATCCCCGCAATTATGCGAGGCGCTCGCCGTCGGCAGCTCGAATGTCGCAGGCCCACAACGCTTTTGCCCTTGTCGCGGCGCGCTCCGCGTGGGTGCCTGGCGTCCGTGCTGGGAAGGGTGGGATGGGGGGCTGAGCCTTCTCTTCCGACTCCGTCCTGGCCTTCCGTCCTTCCGTGCCTTCATTTCTACACTGTGATCGCACTCACAGCAAGGGGTCGGAAAACATCGAATTATCGGCGTGTCTTCCGGTATTTCGTGTTTAAATCCCAGGTCGCGGCACACTTCGCGATCTTGTACGACCGTACCGGCCAATGCCTGGCGCACGGTCGCCGAAACCCCCCCGGCGCATCCGCGATCGGCGGTCCTCGTCAGTCGCGTCGGCGCAGCAGCCGATAGCTGATCGCGCCCGCCACCACGGCGCTCAAACCCACCGCGGCCGTGGCAGCCATAGTGGTCGAGGACGGGGCCTGGAACCGGGACCACAGCGACACCGGGTTGGAGAAGGTGAGCACCGGCCAGCTCCGGGCGACGGCCTCGCGGCGCAGCGCGCGATCGGGATTCACCGCCGTCGGATGTCCGATCGCGGCGAGCATCGGCAGATCGGTGATCGAATCCGAATACGCGTAGCACCGCGACAGGTCGTAACCCTCGGCGGACGAAAGCTTTTCGATCGCGGCGACCTTGCCCTCGCCGTAACAGTAGAACTCGACCTCGCCGGTGTACTTCCCGTCCTCGACGACCATCCTGGTGGCCGCGGTGTGGTCGGCGCCGAGCGCTTCGGCGATGGGCGCGACGATCTCCTCGCCGGAGGCCGAGACGATCACCACATCGTGCCCGCGGATCTTGTGATCGGCGATCAGATCGGCCGCCTCGGCGTAGACGAGCGGATCGACCAACTCGTGCAGCGTCTCGGCCACAATGGATTTCACCTGTTCGACATCCCAGCCGGCGCACATGCTGGTCAGATGGGCGCGCATGCGCTCCATCTGATCGTGATCGGCACCGGAGAGCAGGAACATGAAATGCGCGTAGCTGCTCTCCAGCACCGCGCGCCGGTTCAACAGGCCCTGAGCGAAGAACGGTTTGCTGAACACATAGGTGCTCGACTTCGCGATCACGGTCTTGTCGAGGTCGAAGAATGCTGCCACGCGACCGGCCCGCTCGGCGCCGTCGTGCGGATGTCCTGGCTGCTCGCCGTTGCCCGTCACGGGTCAAGGATATGCGCTGTCGCGCCCGGCGCCACGAGCCCGTGGGGGCCGAATCCGGTCCGCGAAACTTCTTCAACATTGGACTTGCGCTTTCGCCGCACCTTGGGTGTAGTATTGCTGGCACCTGGACATGTTCCAGGCGCGTTCAGCCCGACCCCCCGGGGCTGAACCCGACGGCCCCAGCCTCCTCCCCCCCCGGCTGGGGCCGTCCTCTATTTCGGGACAGGTCGGTTTCACCGCGCCGAGTACGGCGCTGACCAGCTGTTCATCGAAGTTGTCCACAGCAGGCGAGTTATCCACAATCGGCGGATCGGGTCTGTCGCACACCGCCGAACTCGGCGACGCTGACCTGCATGGACCTCGAAGCGACCGAACGGCCACCAGCCGCACCCGCGCTGGCGATCATTCGTGAACCAGGCCTACGCGACGAAGTCCGGCGCGTCGCGGCGGCCGCCGAACGGCAGGTGGAAGAACGCGATATGCCGCTCGGCCGCCATGCCTGGGCGAGCGCACCGCTGGTGATACTCGACACCGCCGCCGCGGTGGCGTGTGCGGAGGCCGGATATCTACGCCGCACCGGGGTCGTCACCGTCACCGACGGCGAGCCCGGCCTACTCGACTGGCAGGCCGCCGCCGCGATCGGCGCCGAACGCGTCATCGCGCTGCCGGGCGCGGCCGTCGGTCTCATCGAAACCTTCGCCGAACGTGGCGAACACCGCACCGGTGGCGGCGTCGTGGTGGCCGTCACCGGCGCCTGCGGCGGAGCGGGTGCCTCGGTACTGGCGGCGGCCATTGCTGTGCGCTCAGCCCACGCTGCCTTTCGCCCACACACCCTGCTGGTCGACGGCGCACCGCTCGGCGGCGGCCTCGACCTGCTGCTCGGCATCGAGAAGGCGCCGGGCCTGCGTTGGCCCGATCTCATCATCGAAGACGGCCGCGTCTCGGCCGCCGCGCTGCACAGCGCGCTACCGGCGGCCGCACCAGGGCTCGCGGTCCTGTCCTGCGGACGCGGCGTGGGTTCGCGCCCCGCGATCGGTGGCGGTGGTATGCACGCGGTGATCGAAGCAGGCCGTGGCGCAGGAGATCTCGTGGTCTGCGATGTCTCCACCGAACGCGGTCCGCAGGCCGATCAGATGCTCGACGCGGCCGATCTCGTCGTCCTCGTGGTCACCGCGGGTTTGCGCGCCGTCGCGGCCGCCGAAGCGGTATCCGCTCATATCGGTAGACGAAACCCCAACCGCGGACTGGTCGTTCGTGGTCCGGCGCCCGGTGGTCTCCGCGGCCCGGAAATCGCCGAAGTCCTCGATCTGCCGCTGCTGGCAGCCGTCCGAGCGCAGCCGGGACTTCCGGCGCGGCTGGAACGCGGCGGGCTGTCCGTCGGGCGCGGTCCGCTACGTGAGGCCGCCGATGCGGTTCTGCTGGTGCTGGGAGAGCCAGGGGAGGTCGTGAGATGAGTTGTGGAGCAGGCACTTCCGGTCGATCTGCTGGCGTGGGGGCGATCATCGGTGACGTGTCGTAGCCGCTACGGTCGCATGGTTGGTGGCCGTCGACGGGTTTGCTCGATGTCCGTAGCCGTCGAGCTGGGGTGGGACGTCGATATGGCGGACGCCGGGTTCGCGGCCCGTGCGAGTGGACCGCGACGTGGGGGCGGATGGGTAGGTGCCGGAAGGGCGTGCCATCGGCGCAGAGCACCTCCGTACCGAGAGCTGGAGGGGGATTGGGTGATTCGAAACGGATGGTCGAAGGAGGGGCGATGGTGGGGCTGGTGACAGCAGAGCTGCTGGACCGGGTGCGGGAGCGGTTGGCGGGTGCGGCGAGCGATCCTGATCCGGCCGAGGTGGCCGCCGCGATCCGGGTGGAAGCGGGCGGCGTGCTCGGTGATACCGATCTGTTGCGAGCGCTGCGGCTGTTGCAGACCGAGCTGACCGGCGCCGGCGTGCTCGAACCGCTATTGCACGACGCCAAGGTGGCCGACGTACTGGTCACCGCACCCGACGAGGTGTGGATCGACCGTGGTCACGGGCTGGAGAAGACCTCGATCACCTTCGCCGACGAGGCCGCCGTGCGTCGGCTGGCCCAGCGTCTGGCCTCGGCAGCGGGGCGACGGCTCGACGACGCGCAGCCCTGGGTGGATGGCACACTGCCCGGCCGGGGTGCGGTGCTCGGTGCCTCGTTCGGTGTGCGCTTGCACGCCGTCCTTGCTCCGGTGGCGCACGGCGGCACCTGTCTGTCACTTCGGGTGCTGCGCCCGGCGACTCAGGGTCTGGACGCACTGGCCGCGATGGGTGCGGTCCCCGGTCCCGCCAAAGAACTGCTGGAACGCATCGTCGCCGCACGGCTCGCGTTCCTGGTCGTCGGCGGCACCGGTGCGGGAAAAACGACCCTGCTGTCCGGGTTGCTGGCCACCGTTGCTCCCGCCGAACGCATCATCTGTGTGGAGGACGCGGCCGAACTCGCACCACCGCATCCGCATGTGGTCCGGCTCGTCGCCCGCACAGCCAATGTCGAAGGTGTCGGTCAGGTGACGGTGCGTGAGCTGGTCCGGCAGGCCCTGCGGATGCGGCCCGACCGGATCGTGGTCGGTGAGGTGCGCGGCGCCGAAGTCGTCGATCTGCTCACCGCTCTCAATACCGGCCACGACGGGGGAGCCGGCACCGTACACGCCAACTCGCCGGGCGAGGTCCCGGCCAGGTTGGAGGCGCTCGCCGCCCTCGGCGGTATGGACCGAGCGGCCCTGCACAGTCAACTTGCCGCCGCCGTGCAGGTGATTCTGCACGTCCACCGCCGCGCCGACGGTACCCGCGGTCTCCAGGAGATCGGTCTGGTTCGCCGCGATGACACCGGTCACGTCCGCATTGCCGCGGCCTGGCGTGCCGACGACGCACCTGTCCCCGCCTGGGCGGAACTGGCTCGTTTGTTGGATGAACGGCTCGGTCGATGATCGGCGCACTGGTCTGTCTCGTGCTCGCGCTGCTGGCGGCACCGATGGCGGTATCGAGGCGGCGGTTCGGCGCACTGTTCGGTGCCGTCGTGGTGGCGCGTAAGTCACATCGGGACATTGTCTTTCGGGTGGGCGCTGTCCTCGCGTGCGCGTGCGCGCTCATTCTCGGTATCGGCCCGCTGACGGCGGCTGTGATGCTCGCGGCGACGGTCGTGTTCCGCGGGCGGCGCAGTGGGCGCGACCGGCGCCACGTCACCGAATGTGGATATCTGCTCGACGCCCTCGAATCCGTCATCGGTGAGCTCCGGGTGGGCGCGCACCCGAGCGCCGCCGCCGACGCGGCCGCTCGTGATGCCAAAGGCATTGCGGCGCAGGCCTTCGCGGTCGGCGCGGCGCGCGGCCGACTCGGCGGGTCCGGTGCCGACGGGTTGAGCAGGCCGGATTCGGTGATCGCGGGGGAGCTGAACCGCGTCGCCGATGCATGGCGGGTCGCCGAACATCACGGTCTCGCCCTCGCGGAGCTGCTCGACGCCGCCCGCACCGATCTGATCGGCCGCATCCGTTTTCGCGGCCGTACGACCGCCGCCCTCGCCGGTGCGCGTGCGACGGCGACGGTACTTGCCGGATTGCCGCTGCTCGGTGTCGGCCTCGGCCAGCTCATGGGCGCAGCGCCATTGCACGTGCTGTTCGCGGAACCCGCGGGTGCCTTACTGCTCCCGCTCGGCACCGCACTGGCCTGTGCCGGACTGCTGTGGTCGGACGAGATCACTCGCAGGGTGCTGCTGTGAACCGGCCGGATGTCGCGAGGAAACAGGAGGTCGGCCATGGGATCGCCAGCCGGAATCGCAGCGGTGCTGCTTGCTGTCGCGGTGCTGCTGCTACCGGGACGGCTGGTCGTCACCCGTCGGTTGAATCCCGCCGAACAGCGGGGTGCGAAGCGGTGGCGTCCGAACTCTCGGCGTGGGCGGCGAGTCGACCCGTTGGCGGCCGCATCGGTGTTCGATCTGTTGGCCGCCTGTCTACGTGCGGGTCAGCCGATCGCCGCGGCGGTGTACGCGGTCGTTCCCGGCGCACCGCCCGTGCTGGCCGAACCGCTGCGTCGGGCCGCCGATCTGCTGGCCCTCGGTGCCGATCCGGCGACCGCGTGGGAGCGCGCGGCCGAGGAGTCCACCGAGGCGTCCGGGGAGATCGAAGCGCTGGCGCGGCTGGCCCGACGGTCGGCGCGGTCGGGTTCCTCGCTCGCGGTGGCGGTGGGCGAACTCGCCGGGCAACGCCGTGCGGCGGTGGAGGACGCCGCGGCCGCGCGAGCCGAACGTGCCGGTGTGTTGATCGGCGGCCCGCTCGGGCTGTGCTTCCTGCCCGCGTTCATCTGCCTCGGCATCGTGCCGGTGATCATCGGCCTGGCCGGTCGAGTTCTCGGTGGCGGGCTGCTGTGAACACACCTGCGGGCTCGGTACCGGAAACGTTCCCGCGCGGACTCGCCGCACGGGCTCACAGGAGAGGGGAATCAGATGCGAATCGGCATCTCGGCGCCGAGCATGCTCCACGGAGTGTGCTCCAGGCAGATCGATCGAGCGCGCTCCATATATACAGAGGCGCGGACTCGGCTCCATCGCCTGATGATCGACGACCACGGTATGAGTACGGCCGAGTACGCCATCGGCACGATCGCCGCCGCGGCCTTCGGTGCGGTCCTGTACGCGGTGGTGACGGGCGACAGCATCGTCGACGCGCTGACGAAGATCATCGATCGTGCGCTGAACACGAATGTCTGACCGATCGGGGGCACCGTTGCGGTACACGGGTACTCGGTGACGACCGCGGCGCGGTGACGGTCGAGGCGGCGATTGCGCTTGCGGCGATCGTCGTCGCCGTCGTCCTGTGTATCGGCGCCCTCCTCGCGGCGTCGACCCAGATCCGTTGTGTCGACGCCGCCCGCGAGGCCGCCCGGCTCACGGCCCGAGGCGACGAGGCCAACGCGATCCCGGCCGCCCGCGCCGTCGCTCCGCCCGGCGCCCAGATCACCGTCCGTCGCGACGGGCCACGCATCCTGGCCACCGTGCAGGCGACGACGCCACTGCTCCCACTGCTGGAACTACATGCCGAAGCCGTCGCTGCTCCAGAACCGGGAGCGCAGCTGTGACCGCATTCGATGGAGCGCGGGAGATCGAGGCGGGGATTCGGCGGGCGCGAGGCGAGGCCGGCGGTGCGACCGTATTCGCCGCCTTGGCTCTGGCCGCCCTGCTCGGCTCGACGGTTCTGGTGGGGCAGGTCGGGGCGGGTGTCGTCGCTCGACATCGCGCGCAAGCGGCGGCCGATCTGGCGGCATTGGCCGCGGCGGGTGCATTGGTATACGGGGCGGCGGACGCATGTGCGGAAGGGGGTGAGATCGTGCGCCGGATGCGTATGACGATTCAGAAGTGCGAGGTGGCCGAGTGGGATGTGGTGGTAACCGTCGAGGGAAAAGTACCAATGGGTCTCCTGGGCGACCGAACAGTACGTGCGATGGCACGTGCGGGACCGGTGGAAGAAGGGGTATGACGACACCTCTGCCATTTGTTAACGGCCAGTATTTCCATTTCTTCGGCGCGAATTGATAAGACCCGACTGTTAATTCTCCGGGCCGGTGCGGAAAAGCGATGAATAGATCCGCATATGGATACATGAGAGGTCATGGCTATGCATCAGTTAACATGAGAACGATCCTTTTTAATCGGACAGACCTGGTGAGCGCGGGTTTGCGGTGGACGCCCGGGTTTCGCGCCCGCCACCACCGCCGGAGATGACCGGACGGTCACGCGCCGGGCGCGGCAGCATCACCGTTCGGGTGGGCCGCCGTCACCGGACCGTTCGCAGCTCGGCCAGCACCGCGGTCAGCAGCCGGGCCGCACCCGCCTTGTCCAGCGGACTGTTGCCATTACCGCACTTGGGCGACTGCACGCAGGACGGGCAGCCCGCCGTGCACATGCACGAGTCGATGGTGGCCAGCGTCGCCGACAACCAGCGATCCAGCTGGGCGAAACCGCGCTCGGCGAAGCCCGACCCACCGGGCTGACCGTCGTAGACGAACACGGTGGGCAGGCCGGTGTCCGGGTGCTCGGCAATGGATACGCCGCCGATGTCCCAGCGGTCGCAGGTCGCCACCAGCGGCAGCAGCCCGATGGCGGCGTGCTCGGCGGCGTGGAGTGCGCCGGGGATCCGCGGAGCGGCGATGCCCGCTCGGGCCAGCAGCTCCGGCGTCACGGTGTACAGCACGGCCTTGGTCGGCAGGGTCTGCGGGGGCAGATCGAGTTCGACCAGGTCGAGCACCTCGCCGGTGAGCAGCGTGCGTAGGTATCCGACCACCTGGCTCGTGACGTTCACCAGGGCCGATGCCGTGGTGACATCGCCGTACACGCGCTGCTCGATGATCGCGTCCACGGTGATGGAGGTGGTTCGGCGCGCGCTGGTCGTCCACCCCGGATCGCCGGGATGGACGAAGGCGACACCTGCGTCGAGGTCGAGTTCGTCCACCAGATACGTCTCACCCTGATGCAGGTGCACCGCGCCCGCGTGCAGCGTCGCCATCGCGCGTCCGGCGTCGGCGGTACCGAGCAGCCTGCCGGTTTCGCCGTCGACGATCGCCACGGGTGCGCCGATACCGCCGCGTACATCGACGGCGTCGTGCGGCTGGGTATCAGCCGTGACATGCCAGCGCGCGGTGTCGGCGCTGCCGTTCTCCCTACGCCGGATCAGCCCCCGGTCGGCGAGGTCGGTGAGCACCGGACCCGCGCCGAGTTCATCGGCTTCGCGCTGGGTGAGCGGTAGTTCGAGTGCCGCGCACAGCAGCTGTGGGCCGAGCACATAGGGGTTGCCTGGATCGGTGATGGTGGCCTCGACCGGCTTGTCCAGCAGCGCTTCGGGGTGATGGACCAGGTAGGTGTCGAGCGGATCGTCCCTGGCCACCAGCACTACCAGCGACCCCTGGGTTCGGCGGCCCGCTCGCCCGGCCTGTTGCCAGAACGACGCGACGGTGCCAGGGAAACCCGACATCACCACGGCGTCCAACCCGGCGATATCGACGCCGAGTTCGAGCGCGTTGGTGGTCGCGGCGGCCAGCAGTGTCCCGTCCGAGATCGCCGCCTCCAGCTCGCGCCGGTCCTCCGGCAGATATCCGCCGCGATAGGAGGCGACCCGTTCGACCAGGGCGGGATCCACCTCGGCGAGCAGTCGACGTGCCTCCATCGCGGCGACCTCGGCACCGCGCCGGGATCGGACGAAGGTGAGGGTGCGCGCGCCCTCGACCACCAGATCGGCCATGATCCGCGCGGCCTCCGAGGTCGCGGACCGGCGCACCGGCGCACCGTTCTCCCCGGTCACCGCGGTCAGCAGCGGCGGCTCCCACAGCGCGACGGTCCGCGCCCCACGCGGCGAACAATCCTCGGTCACCGCGAGGCACGGCGCACCGATCAGCCGTGACGCCGCATCGGCCGGATCGGCGGTGGTGGCCGAACACAGCACGAAGATCGGATCGGCGCCGTAGTGCGCGGCCAGCCGCCGCAACCTGCGCAGCACCAGTGCGACATGCGAACCGAAGACGCCCCGGTAGGCGTGGCATTCGTCGACCACCACGTAGCGCAACCTGCGCAGAACTCGTGCCCAGCGTCGATGCGAGCGCAACAGGCCGACGTGCAGCATGTCCGGGTTGGTGAAGATCCATCGAGCGTTGGCGCGCACCCACTGCCTGATCTCGCCGGGCGTATCGCCGTCATAGGTCGCGGCGTGGATATCGCGCAGGGGCCCGTCGTGGGTCAGTTCGCCGGCCACCCGCAGCTGATCGGCGCCGAGGGCCTTGGTCGGGGCGATATAGAGGGCCGTCGCGCGTGGATCGTCGAGCAGATCGTTCAATACCGGCAGCTGATATCCCAGCGACTTCCCGGAGGCGGTCCCGGTCGCGACAACGACATGCCGCCCACCCACCGCCGCTTCCGCTGTCGCGATCTGGTGTGACCACGGCGCGGTGATGCCGGTTCGACCCAGCGCCGCGACCACTTCCGGTCGCACCCATCCGGGCCAATCGGTAAGGGTGCCGGATCGGGCCGGGAGTTCGGCCACATGGGTCAGCCGAGAGTCCTCGTCGAGCCCGCGGATTTGGACACGATTCAGCAACGATCGCCCGTAGCTTTCGCCATTCGCGGCCGCCGTGCGGCCCGTCCGGTCTGCCGGATTCACGCGTTCTGCCCTCCGGCGTGTCGGGAAAGTGTGAAACGTGTGTGTCCGGCGAGCGTCACCTGCCATTTCGATACCCAATAGCGACCTGGGTCACAGCCTGGTAGCCAGATGCTCGCTCGGTTATCGAGAGGCAAACGTACCGGAAGTCTGGATTCCCCCAATGTGTCCCTCACCTGCGCATTCGCAAGATCAAGTTTTTTGCAAATTGTCGGTAACTCCGCTGTTGAATTGCCCAGAGACATGGTTCACTGGTTCCTGGTCGCAAGCTTCTGTGTTCGAGGGACGGATCCAAAGTCCAAACCGTCGGCAGGATCGATGTTGCGAACGGTGTGCTTGGTGCTTTCCTTGCAGGGGGAACCAACAGTACAGCGGTCGGAACGGGCCCGGTGGACGAACCCAGTTGTCCGCCGTTCCGGTAAGAAAAGAGAAGGAACAGAATGGCACAGGGAACTGTGAAGTGGTTCAACGCGGAGAAGGGGTTCGGCTTCATCGCGCCCGAGGACGGCTCCGCTGACGTCTTCGTCCACTACTCCGAGATTCAGGGGTCGGGCTTCCGTACCCTCGAGGAGAACCAGAAGGTCGAGTTCGAGGTTGGTCAGGGCACCAAGGGCCCGCAGGCCACCGGAGTTCGCGCGCTCAGCTGAGCTCGCATTCATCCACAGCTCGTCCCTCACCACCGGTAACGGCGGTGAGGGACGAGCTATATCTGGGGTAGGTTCGTTTCGTCTCGACCCCGCCGTGCGGGACGGTCGGACCGAGGCACTGCATACTGATCGCGATAGCGCGTACGCTCGATGGTTCCGATCGCAACCACTCGACCGCGCGCAGCGTCAAGGTATAAACGTGTCTGGTAGCGATATACGACATCGCCACCATTTGCCCTAGCCGTGCGGACGCGAACAGCGGCGCGCGGGTCGAGAAGGAAAGGTGTATTCGCCGGTGGCAACACGAGACCGCGGTGCAGCCGACCAGGGCCGTCCCCTGCGTCGTCTCGTGATCGTCGAGTCCCCGACCAAGGCCCGCAAGATCGCGCCCTATCTGGGTCGCAATTACACGGTGGAGGCCTCCGTCGGTCATATCCGGGACCTGCCGCGCGGTGCGGCGGATGTGCCCGCCAAGTACAAAGGCCAGTCGTGGGCGCGTCTGGGTGTCGACGTCGATCACGATTTCGAGCCGATCTATGTGGTGAGCCCCGATAAGAAGGGCAAGGTCACCGAGCTCAAGAGCCTGCTCAAGGACGCCGACGAGCTGTATCTGGCCACCGACCCCGACCGCGAGGGCGAGGCCATCGCCTGGCATCTGCTGGAAACCCTGAAGCCGAAGATCCCGGTCCGGCGAATGGTGTTCCACGAGATCACCGAGCCGGCCATCCAGGCCGCCGCCGCGGATACTCGTGATCTGGACAGCGATCTGGTCGATGCGCAGGAAACCCGCCGCATCCTGGACCGGCTGTATGGCTACGAGGTCAGCCCGGTGCTGTGGAAGAAGGTCATGCCGCGGTTGTCGGCTGGCCGGGTGCAGTCCGTCGCGACCAGGGTGATCGTCCGTCGCGAACGCGAGCGGATGGCGTTCCGCTCGGCCGAGTACTGGGATATCGCCGCCAAGCTCGATGCCGGCGGCTCCGGTGAGGTCGGCAATCCGCGCACATTCGGTGCCCGGCTGGTGAATGTCGACGGCGCCCGCGTGGCGTCGGGTCGCGATTTCGGTTCCGACGGCCAGTTGAAGGCCGATACGGGCGTCGTCGTGCTGGACGAGGCCTACGCGCGACGTTTGGCCGAGGCGCTCGACGGCGCTGACCTGGTGGTTTCCTCCGCGGAAGCGAAGCCGTACTCACGTAAGCCGTACGCACCGTTCATGACCTCCACGTTGCAGCAGGAGGCGGGCCGCAAATTGCGCTTCACCTCCGAGCGCACCATGCGGGTGGCGCAGCGACTCTATGAAAACGGCTACATCACCTACATGCGTACCGACTCGACCACGCTGTCGCAGTCGGCGATCAACGCTGCCCGGTCGCAGGCCACCCAGCTCTACGGCTCGGAATATGTGCACCCGACGGCCCGGCAGTACACCCGCAAGGTCAAGAACGCGCAGGAAGCACACGAAGCGATCCGTCCGGCGGGCGATACCTTCGCCACGCCCGGTGAGCTGCATGCTCGCCTCGACAACGACGAGTTCCGCCTCTACGAACTGATCTGGCAGCGCACCGTCGCCTCGCAGATGGCCGATGCCAGGGGCACCACGCTCACCTTGCGGATCACCGGTGTCGCCGGGACCGGCGAGGAATGCGTGTTCTCCGCCTCCGGCCGCACCATCACCTTCCCCGGCTTCCTCAAGGCCTACGTCGAGAGCGTCGACGAAGAGGCGGGCGGCCAGTCCGACGATGCCGAATCGCGTCTGCCCGCGCTGGAACAGGGCCAGGGCGTCACCGCGGTGGAGCTGAACCCGGACGGGCACAGCACCAATCCGCCCGCCCGCTACACCGAGGCATCGCTGATCAAGGCGCTGGAAGAGCTGGGTATCGGTCGCCCCTCCACCTACTCCTCGATCATCAAGACGATTCTCGATCGCGGCTATGTCTACAAGCGCGGCAGTGCGCTGGTGCCGTCGTGGGTGGCGTTCGCGGTGATCGGCCTGCTGGAGGAGCACTTCGGTCGGCTGGTGGATTTCGACTTCACCGCCGCCATGGAAGACGACCTCGACGCCATTGCCGGTGGACGTGAACAGCGCGGAAACTGGTTGTCCAGCTTCTATTTCGGTGGCGATCACGGCGCCGACGGTTCGGTCGCCCGTTCGGGTGGGCTGAAGCGGATGGTCGGCGAACGGCTCGACGATATCGATGCGCGCGAGGTCAACTCGATCAAGCTGTTCTCCGATGCCGAAGACCGCGATGTCGTCGTGCGGGTCGGCCGCTACGGGCCCTATCTGGAGCGGATGGTCACCAATCCGGATGATCCAGAAGGTGATTCGATCTCGCAGCGGGCCAATCTGCCCGACGATCTGCCGCCGGACGAACTGACCCCCGAGGTCGCCGAGAAGCTGTTCGCCACGCCGCAGGAGGGTCGTTCGCTCGGCACCGATCCAGCGTCCGGGCACGAAATCGTCGCCAAGGAAGGACGTTTCGGGCCGTACGTCACCGAGATCCTGCCCGAACCCGCCGAAGAGGCGGCACCGGCGAAGAAGACCGCGAAGAAGGCGGCGGGGCCGAAGCCGCGCACCGGATCGCTGTTCAAATCAATGGATCTGGCCTCGATCACCCTCGACGACGCGCTCAAACTGCTGTCGCTGCCCCGTATCGTCGGCACCGACCCCGCTTCCGGTGAGGAGATCACCGCGCAGAACGGGCGCTATGGCCCGTATCTGAAGAAGGGCACCGATTCCCGTTCGCTGGCCGACGAGGATCAGATCTTCAACGTCACGTTGGACGAGGCGCTGAAGATCTACGCCGAACCCAAACGTCGTGGCAGGCAGGCCGCCAGCGCGGCGCCATTGCGTGAACTGGGCAACGACCCGGCCAGCGGTAAGCCGATGGTGATCAAGGACGGTCGTTTCGGCCCCTATGTCACCGACGGCGAAACCAATGCCAGCCTGCGCAAGGGCGATGAGGTCGAATCGATCACCGACGAGCGGGCGGCGGAGCTGCTGGCCGATCGGCGGGCGCGCGGTCCGGTGAAGAAGGCGGCGAAGAAGACCACCAAGAAGGCCGCGGCCAAGAAGACCGCGACGAAGGCCACCGCCGCGAAGAAGACCACGGCGGCGAAGAAGACCGCCGCCAAGAAGGCTCCGGCGAAGAAATCCGCGGCGAACGCGAATTCGGAGTAGCGGTCGGGATCGCGGCCGCGCCCGGACAGCATGTCGGTGGCGGCCGCTAGGGTGTACGACGTGGCGGGTGTCTTCGATCGGTTGGTCGGCCAGGATGCGGTCGAATCCGAGCTGACGGCTGCCGCGATCGCCGCACGCGCCGGATCGGTCGACGGTGCGATGACGCATTCATGGCTGTTCACCGGCCCACCGGGCTCGGGCCGATCGGTCGCGGCGCTGTGCTTCGCCGCCGCGCTCCAGTGCACCGATCCGGGCACCCCTGGCTGTGGGCACTGCCATGCCTGCACCACCACCATGGCGGGCACCCACGGCGATGTGCGCCGGGTGATTCCCGAAGGGCTGAGTATCAGCACCAAGGAAATGCGCGAGATCGTGCAGATCGCCGCTCGAAGGCCGAGCACCGGCCGCTGGCAGGTGGTGCTGATCGAAGACGCCGACCGCTTGACCGAGGCGGCGGGCAACGTGCTGCTCAAAGTGGTCGAGGAACCGCCCGACCGCACGGTGTTCCTGCTGTGCGCGCCGTCGGTGGACCCGGAAGACATCTCGGTCACCCTGCGGTCACGGTGCAGGCATGTGCATCTGGTGACACCCTCGGTGCCCGCCATCGCCCATGTCCTGCGTGAACGCGACGAACTCGATGCCGAAACCGCCGACTGGGCGGCCTCGGTCAGCGGCGGTCATGTGGGTCGCGCCCGTCGACTCGCCACCGATAGCGAAGCCCGCGAACACCGCAGGCGTGCCCTCGCGCTGGTCGCCGCGGTCGCCCGTCCAGGAGCCGCCTACGCCGCCGCCGACGATCTGGTGAAGGCCGCCGACGACGAAGCCAAACAGATGAGCGCCGCCCGCGACGAACGCGAACGCGACGAACTCGCCACCGCCATGGGCGCGGGCGGCACCGGGAAAGGCGCCGCGAGTGCGACCCGAGGTTCGGCCGGTGTACTGAAAGACCTCGAACGTCGCCAGAAATCCCGTGCCACCCGCACCGGCCGCGATGCCCTCGACCGGGCGTTGATCGATGTCGCGGGCGTCTACCGCGACGCCCTCGCCGTCCGCTTCGCCGCCGGACCCCGCGCTTCCGGCCGGTCACGCCCCAAACCGAGCGCCGAGGGCGTCACCCTGACCCATCCCGATATGGCCGACCAGATCACCGATCTCGCCGACCGCGTTCCCCCCGAAGGCCTGCTCCGCTCCCTGGAAGCCGTTCTGGCCTGCCGCGAAGCATTGGACCTCAACGTCAAGCCCCGCTTCGCGCTGGCCGCGATGGTCGCCACTCTCATCGCCGCGCAAGCCGGGTGATGCGGGCCCGCCGCTACCGGCGCAGGAGGTCGACGACTCCCGTGGTCGATTCGTTCCCGCCGCCCTCGGCGACCCGGCGCCGCATCAATTCCATGAAGGGCGTGAGGAGTTCGGGATCGACGCCCTGTTCGGCGGCGGTGCGCAACAGCGTCCCGTTCGTCGTGACCATCATCGCCAGATTCGATTCGACACCGTCGGTGTAGTCGCCGCTCGCCAGCTGTGCGGCGGTGCCGTAGGCGTATCCGGCCATCGCCTGCTGGTAGGCGACCATGCGCGGTGCGAACTCGACGGGGGAGATGTCCTCCTTGCCGATCAGGGCGAAGGCGTGCGCGGCTCCGGCGAACATGCCCCACATCGCGCTGAGCAGTGCGACGTCGTACAGCGCCGCGAACCCGGCGTCCGCGCCGACGTACTCGACACCGGCGGGCACGGCGAGCGTTTCGGCATGAGTCTCGTGCAGCTCGGGCGAACCGCTGTAGAACACGTACGCGCCGGAGTCCGCGCCGCCGATCATGGAGGGCACGGCCATGATCCCGCCGTCCAGGAAACGTCCGCCGCGCGCGGCGACCCAGTCCGACAGGCTCCGAGCCTCGTCGGGTGTGCTG
The DNA here is from genome assembly GCF_029868385.1 of Nocardia cyriacigeorgica. GTDB lineage: Bacteria > Actinomycetota > Actinomycetes > Mycobacteriales > Mycobacteriaceae > Nocardia > Nocardia cyriacigeorgica_F. The sequence continues at coordinate 22,288 of NZ_JARWNX010000027.1, forward strand.
GTGGTCAGGTTGACGATATCGCGGCCGGTGAGATCGACGGGCTCGAGTGTCGCGCGCACCGACGCGTCATCGAGCAGACACACCACGACGAGCGAATTCGCGCCGACGGCTGCCGCGATATCGGCGGCCACGGTCGCGCCAGTCGGGGCGGGTCGGGCACTGCGATTCCAGACCGTGACGTCGTATCCGGCGGCGAGCCACGAGCGAACGAGGGCCGAGCCCATATCGCCGAGGCCGAGGACGGTGAGCGCTTTATGCGAGTGGTCGGACATGACCGTTAGTCTTTGGTCGGCCCGGGCCCCGATCAAGTACGCACAATGAAGTGGGTACGCACACCCGGGTAAGCGAACAGGCAGGTGGAGGTAGTCGTGCCGATCACACGCAGACCGGGCGCATACACGTGCGGGCTCGACGCGACACTGTCGGTCCTGAACGGCAAATGGAAGATGCTGATCCTGTGGCCGCTGAGCGAACGCCCACACCGCTTCGGCGAACTGCGCCGCCAGGTCTCCGGCGTCACCGAAAAGGTCCTCACCACCCAGCTACGTGAACTGGAAGCCGACGGAATCGTCCACCGCGAGGTCTACGACGAGGTACCCCCACGGGTCGAATACTCCCTGACCCCGCTGGGCGAGCAACTCAACAACGCCCTCCTCCCCCTGGAAGCATGGGGCCGCGAACACCTCATGCACGAGCCCCCCGCCCACCCCTGACCTCGCACCCATGCCTCGAACTGCCAGCCGCTGACCCCACCGAACACCCGTTTTCGCATTCCGCCCCCCGAGACGATAGACTCGCCACGCCGAAAGGCACGCCGCCTTAGCTCAGTCGGTAGAGCGCTTCACTCGTAATGAAAAGGTCGGGGGTTCGATTCCCCCAGGCGGCTCCACTTTTTCATACCGTGATCATGGTCTGTTGACCTTTCAGGCGGTGTTCTCGCCGCCGCAACTGAGCTGTTGCGGCGGCCCGCTGACCTCGACGGTTACAGTCCACACCGAACACGGCATTGCGGGCTGCGCGCACGGCCCGTCTCATGAGCCAAGACGATCTGGCGCGGGCGCTTCGTGAAGTCGGCTGTGTCAGTGCCACCAAGCGGCTGGTGCAGCGTTGGGAGTCCGGAACGACTGTGCACCCGCGGCCGAGCCATGCTCTGGCGCTCGAGCAGGTGATGAAGCTACCGATCGAGTCGCTGGGGTTCGGTGCGGTAAGGGCTGGTAAGGAGATCGGTGGTCTCAACGACAACAGCCGCGATATCGACTCGCCGATCGGTGCGATCGATTCCACCGGTCCTGCCACCGCGGCGCGTGTCAGCGGCGATCACTCCGGGGTGTGGCTGAGCCGATACGAGTACTTCTCGAGTGGACGGGACGCGACCTATACCGTCGCCCATTACGCCGTTGTCCTGAATCACGGCCCGCAGCTCACCGTTCGCAGCCTGCCCGGATCGTCACCATCGGTGATCGAGATGGACTTGACCGTGGACGGCAATGTCGCGACCGGCACATGGTCGGAGCGGACCGCGGTCGACGGCTACTATCGCGGCGCCCGTTATCACGGCGCGGTGCAGCTGCTCGTCGACCCGACCGGTAACCGGATGGCCGGAAAGTGGATCGGATTCGGTAAGGACTTCGAAATCAACTCGGGGCCATGGGAGTTGGTGTTGCAGGATCCGAGTACCAGTAAAGCGACCGTCGACGCGTTTCAGCGGCCTGTGCAGTAGTAACGCTCGGCTATTCGGTCGAAGCCGTGAGCGCGCGTCCGTTAGCGGTGTTCGGCAGGACCTGGAGGACTTCACGAGCCGATCGGATTCCTGATTCGATGGCACCTTCGAGGTATCCCGCGTGGTCGGTGGCGGTTTCGGTGCCTGCCCAGTGGATGTGGCCGGTGGGGGTGCAGGGGGCGGGTGGGAAGCCTTCGGTGGTGCCGGGGAGGGGGAGGGCGGTGTAGCCGCCGCCTGCGTTTTCGTCGAGGTGCCAGGACTTTTCGTGCCAGCTTGCCGGGGTGAGGACTTCGGGGCCGATGTGGTGGGTGAGTGGGGTGAGGACGACATTGCGGCGTTCGGTGGGGGTGAGGTGGTCGAGTTCGTGGGCGGCGGGGCCGCCGATGAGGAGGCAGAGGTGGCCGGGACCGTTGGGTGGGGTGGTGTCGAAGACGGCGCTGGGCGGGTTGTCGAGGACGAGGAATTCACCGCCCTCGCGTTCGCGCCAGAAGGGGCGTTCGTAGACCGCGATCGCCTTGTAGACCGAGCCCATGTAGGTGTTGCGGGCGAGGTCGGCTCGGCTGGGTGGGAGTGGGGGATCGAAGGTGATGCGGGCCGTCATCGGGGGTGGGACGGTGACGATGACCTTCGCGGCTCGTAGTTCGCCCGCGGTGGTTCGCAGTGTGACGCCGTGATCGTCGCGGTGGATCGAGGTGACGCGCTGGCCGGTGCGCACGCGGGGGCCGAGTTCGGCGGCGAGGCCGTCGATGAGGGTCCCGATACCTTCGATGAGCAGGGAATCCTGGGCGCCGCCGCTGGTGGCCAGCATGGTTCGCAGACCGCCCTGGTGGCGGATCATCGTCGTCATGGCCTGGACGGAGAATCGGTCGAGGTCGGCGGTCCAGGAGACCGCGGCCAGCAGGTCGAGCAGTCGTCGTGACGTGCCGAGCGGCACCCGGCGCAGCCAGCTGGCGGCGGTGGTGGCGTTCCATCGTCGCGGTGCGCCGAGCCGGGACAGCACCTCCAGAGTGGCGAGCGCGAGTCCGGTGGTCAGCACGGCGGGGGAGGCGGGCGGCACTCGGCGTGGTCCGTCGATGATGACCGGCAGCGGTGTGGTGTGCATGGGGAATCGGGTGGCGCCGAGTTCGGTGGCCAGCGCCATGATCCGGTGATGGTCGTGGCCGATCCACTGGCCGCCGAGGTCCACGCGCGAGCCGAGGGCGGTGGTCTCGCTCATCGCCCGGCCGCCGAGGCGGTCGGCGGCCTCGAGGACGATGACGTCGACTCCCCGGCGATGGAGTTCCCGCGCCGCGGTCAATCCGGACAGGCCGGCGCCGATCACGACAACCACCGAATCAGATTGCGCAGGAATATGTTTCGGATTTTGCTGCATGCCTGGTTCCTTCCGCATGTACCGGCCGGTGCGTCGTTGTCGTTCAGAGGTCGGTCGCTGACGACCCGAGCGGCGATCGGTCGGCCGCGACCTCCGGAGCGCTGCTGCCGCTCGAGCACCGGACGATCGCCGAGATGGTGGACGCAGCGTTTCGATCGGCAGTCATGCGCACCGTCCTGACGGGCTTCGAACACGAATGAGGCGTCCGGCCGCGACTGATTTCTCATAGTTAAGTCGGACGACCGTCCGAGTTCAACGGTAGACCAAGCAGGCCCGGCGGGCAATAGCCGACGGCGAATCGCTGCCTGGTCGTGGCGGCCTGCACGTGGTCGGAAGCCGCGAGGCGGATGGCTCGGGGTAGCTCTCGGTGCTAGTTGTGGTGCAGGTTCCCGGTGACGAGTCCGTTGCGTCGTTGCCGCTCTGATACCGATCCCGGGCGTGGAGAAGCGCCGGTGGTACAGCTCGGGCTGGCGGTTGTGGTTCGGTGGGGCGAACGCCTTCCGCAGCGCCCATCCGGGGGGCGCTGTTACGGTGAGCTCAGCCGGTGCGCGAGGTGCGTGCGCCCGTGACGGGCTGCGGGTCGGCGTAGAGCACGATCATGTCGACCGCGCGGTTCAGATCGCGGCGGGCGCGTTCGGGATCGGGACTCGCTACGTACTGCATGATCAGGCCATCGGTGAGGGCAAGTGCGAGGCGTCCGAGGGCGTCGAACTCGACGGCGCAGCGCTCACCAGCCGCCTGTGCGGCCTGCTCGCAGAACTCGCTGATCAAGCAGACGTAGCGCTCGAACTGCAATTGCGCCAGACCGCCGGGGCCCTCACTGCGCGCGGAGTACAAGGCCAGCTCGTACTGCATGATCTGCAATCCGACATCGCCTTCGACCAGCTTGTCCCAGAAGCTGGTGACGCCCTGCCGGATCGCGTGCGCCACGCCCCGGTCCAGTTCCAGCTCGGCGCGGATGGCGTCGGAGACATCGCGGATGACGGTGGCGATGACCGCGCGCAGCAGTTTGTCTTTGGACGGGAAGACGTAGTGCAGGGTGCCGAGCGGAATACCGGCCTCGGCCGCGACGCCGCGCAAGGTGGTCCCGGCGACGCCCGCGGTGCCGAGCACCCGCATCGCCGCCGCGACGATCTGCTCCTCGCGCTCGGCTGCCCTGACGTAGGCCACTGGTCCTCCTGGTTCCGCCGATCGAGTTCGCAGAGTGCGGGCGAACCGCGGCGCTGTCGTGGACGTAGCTTTTCACACCGGGCTCCCGGCAGTATGCGAAGCTCGGCGCATGGGGAGAGACCGGAAGTGGGCTGTCGGGATGGCGGTCGCGCCGATAGCGTTCGTGGCCGCATCCGTTGTGTCGCTCAGCGTGCTGAACGAAGCGGCCAATGGTTCCATGGCGAGCGATATCACCGGCTGGTGGATGTTCGTGATGATCTTCGGCGGTCTGCTGTTCGCCCCCGGCATCTGCTCGACCCTCGTCGGCGCGGCCCGACTCGGCCATCGACTCGGCACGATCCTCACGCTGATCGGCCTCGCGCTGCTGTCCACGGCCGCCCTGCTGCTCGGCGCCGCCGGGTTCGAAGACGCGTTCAGCGCACCGGCGGGCGAGTACGAACCACGTTGGACGGCAAGGTTATCGGTCGGTGGCGCGACGATCTATGCCATACCGTTCGCCTTGCTGGTGATCGGCAACGCATATGCGGCTTGGATTATCTGGTCGGAACATGTTGTCGGAGAGGGGCTTCCGGTGCCCGCTGAGGATTCATAGCCTGCTCGACGACGAATTCCTACCGACCCTGACAGGTGGGGCAGAGGCCGTGCAGGGTGAGGCCCGCGGTGTCGGGGAGGGCGAAGCTGCTGCCGAGGCGGGCTTCGGCGAGAGCGGTGGTGAGGTGGTCGGCGGGGACTTCGGTGATGGCGCCGCAGTGGGTGCAGACGGCGTGGTGGTGGGGGATGTCGGTGAGTCCGTAGCTGGTGACCCGGTCGTCGATGATCAGTGCGTGCAGGACGTCGGCGTCGAGCAGGGTCGAGACGGTGCGGTAGACGGTGGTGGGATCGACGTCGTGGCCGGTGTCGGCGAGTCGGCGCTGGATCTGGGCGACGGTGAGATGGCCGTGCTCGCGGTCGCGGGCCAGGGTGCCGAGCACGGCCACGCGGGGCGCGGTGCAGCGTAGGCCGTGGGCGCGCAGCAGCCGCCGCGCGTACTGCTCATCGCGTGGCGCGGCGGCGGTATCGGGCCGGACGCCGGTCATGCACCCAGTCTGCCGCTCGACCGGGTCCGCCGCCAGCACCCTTCTTGCCAGTCGGTTGCATCTGGGTTTACCGTCGAATGACCACCTCGTCGAGGTCGTTTCACATCATGTGAAGGGCAGAACGTGGCGTCAACGGTGCAGCCTGGCAGACCGTCTCGGACTCCGGTCGAGCGGCCGGGGCTCACGCGAGTCGAATGGGGGCGGCTGCTCGCGATGGCCGGGGTCATCATCGGGCTGCATGTGCTGGGGTGGGTCACGTTGGTCGCGTTCGTCGCGCCGCAGCATCTGAGCATCGGCGAGACGACACTGGGTGTAGGCGTCGGGCTGACCGCCTACACCCTCGGCATGCGGCACGCCTTCGACGCCGACCATATCGCCGCCATCGACAACACCACCCGCAAACTCATGCAGGACGGGCAGCGGCCGATGTCGGTGGGATTCTTCTTCTCGCTCGGACATTCCACCGTGGTCTTCGCCCTCGCGCTCCTGATCGCGGCGGGCATCAAGGCCATCGCGGGACCGGTGCAGGACGATTCGTCCTGGTTGCAGCGCTACACCGGATTGATCGGCACCACCGTGTCCGGTGCGTTCCTCTATCTCATCGCGATCATCAATATCGCGGTGCTGGTGGGAATTCTGCGGGTGTTCCGAAATATGCGTCACGGTGCCTGCGATGAGCGGGAACTGGAACGGCAACTGAATCAGCGGGGGCTGATGAATCGGTTGCTCGCCCCGGTGATGAAGACGGTGACCAAACCGTGGCAGATGTATCCGGTGGGGGTGCTGTTCGGCCTCGGCTTCGATACCGCGACCGAGGTGGCGCTACTGGTATTGGCAGGTACGAGCGCGGCGGCGGGGCTGCCGTGGTACGCGATCCTCTGCCTGCCGATTCTGTTCGCCGCGGGCATGACCCTGTTCGACACCATCGACGGCACGTTCATGAACTTCGCCTACGGCTGGGCCTTCGCCGAACCCGTGCGCAAGGTCTACTACAACATCACCATCACCGCGCTGTCGGTGGTGGTCGCACTCGGCATCGGCACCGTGCAACTGCTGGTGCTGTTCGCCGAGCAGTTCGGCTGGACGGGCGGTTTCTGGGATCGGATCAACGGTATCGATCTGAACCTGCTCGGCTATTTCGTCGTCGGCCTGTTCGTGGTCACCTGGGTGATCGCCCTGCTCACCTGGCGTTATGGTCATATCGAGGAGAAGTGGAGCGCGCGATTGCGCGCCGATGTACCGTCGCCGGGCGGCCTGCCGCAGCGTTGAGAACCGGTGCCGCGCGCCGAGGGGGAGGAGTAGCGTGAGAGGTCTCCACGCGTCGAATCGAGGCCATTGTGCACGAGATGGCGATAACCAGCAGTGTGGTCGATACCGTCTGTGAATGCGCGGCGGGACGTCGCGTGCACAGTGTGACGGTGGAGGTGGGCGCGCTGTGCGCCGTGGTGCCGGAGGCGATGCAGTTCTGCTTCGAATTGATCGCCGAGGGCACGATCGCCGAGGGTGCGCGCCTCGATATCCGCATTGTCCCGGGCACGGCGACCTGCGCCGCCTGCGGTCACCGATTCGAACTGGCCGATCTGATCCTGCTGTGCCCCTGCGGCAGCAGCGATATCGAGGTCGAGTCCGGGCGTGAACTGCGCATCCATTCGATGGAGGTGAGCCAGCCATGTGCGCAACCTGCGGGTGCGGCGATGATGGAAGCACTGTGATCACGGCCATCCCGCACCGACCTACGACTCACGACGATCAGCCGCACGACGAGCACGGTCATTCCCATGAGTATCCGCACGACCACGAGCATCCGCACGGTCACGAACACTCGCATGACCATGACCACGAGCACCCGCACGAACACCCGCATGGTCACGAGCACTCGCACGACCACGCCTCCGGCGACCACGTACATATCCCGCGCACCGAAACGGTGACCTTGGAGCAGAAAGTCCTGGCCAAGAACGACGAACTGGCCGAGGGCATCCGGCGGCACCTGGTCGAGCGCGGCATCCTCGCCCTCAATCTGACCAGCTCACCCGGCTCCGGCAAGACCACGCTGCTCGAACGTACCCTGCGCGAGCTGGCCGACCTGCCGATCGCGGTGGTCGAAGGCGATCAGGAGACCCTGCTGGACGCCGAGCGGATCCGCGCCGCCGGGCGGCCGGTGGTGCAGGTCAATACCGGTGCGGGCTGTCATCTGGATGCCGCGATGATGCGCGGGGCCCTCGAGACGCTCGATCCCGCGCCGGGGACGCTGCTGTTCATCGAGAATGTCGGCAATCTGGTCTGTCCGGCACTGTTCGATCTCGGTGAGCACGCGAAGGTCGTGGTGATCTCGGTGACCGAGGGCACCGATAAACCGTTGAAATACCCGCATATGTTCGCCGCCGCATCGCTGGTACTGGTGAACAAAATTGATCTGCTGCCGTACGTCGATTTCGATCTGGAACTGTGCGGACGGCATGCGAACGCGGTCAATCCGGGGATCGAGTTATTGCCGCTGTCGGCGACCACCGGTGCGGGCATGAACGAGTGGTACGAGTGGTTGTTCGCGCAGCGGGCGAGCATGGCTGATCACCTTGAGGATGTGTCGGGCCGCGCCTAGACTGACGTGATCAGGATCACATAAATGGCGCGGTCCGTCAGCCCCCAAGGGGCCGCGCCGGGTGAGGCAACAGCTTCAGGAGGGTGGCATTCCATGCCGACTCGCGAAGCAGTCGAAGCCGAAGACACGTTGATCCATGTGCTGTGGATCAACGCGGGTCTGAGCTGTGACGGTGACTCGGTGGCGTTGACTGCCGCCACCCAGCCCAGTGTCGAGGAAATAGCGCTCGGTTCATTGCCGGGGCTGCCTCAGGTCGCCGTACATTGGCCGCTGATCGATTTCGAATGCGGCCCGACCGGGGGAGCCGATGACTTCCTCGAATGGTTCTTCAAGGCCGACCGCGGTGAACTCGAGCCGTTCGTGCTGGTCGTGGAGGGCTCGATTCCCAATGAGCAATTACACACCGAAGGCTATTGGTGCGGGTTCGGCAACAACCCGGACACCGGCCAGCCGATGACCACCAGCGAATGGCTCGACCGGCTCGCACCGAAGGCCACCGCGGTGGTCGCGGTGGGCACCTGCGCCACCTACGGCGGTATTCACGCCATGGCCGGTAATCCCACCGGCGCGATGGGTGTGCCGGACTATCTCGGTTGGGAATGGACGAGCAAGGCCGATATCCCGATCGTCTGTGTGCCGGGCTGCCCCATTCATCCCGACAATCTGTCCGAGACGCTGACCTATCTGCTCTATATGGCCACCGGCCAGGCGCCGATGATCCCGCTCGACGAATCGCTGCGACCGAAGTGGTTGTTCGGCGCGACGGTGCACGAGGGTTGTGATCGCGCCGGGTATTACGAGCAGGGTGATTTCGCCACCGAATACGGCTCACCCAAATGCATCGTGAAGCTCGGCTGCTGGGGTCCGGTCGTGAAATGCAATGTGCCCAAACGTGGATGGATCAACGGCGTGGGCGGCTGCCCCAATGTGGGCGGCATCTGTATCGGCTGCACCATGCCGGGATTCCCGGACAAGTTCATGCCGTTCATGGACGAGCCGCCGGGCGGCAAACTGTCGTCGACGGCGTCGGGACTGTACGGATCGGTGATCCGCAGCCTGCGTCATATCACCGCGCGGACGGTCGACAAGGAACCGCACTGGCGGCACCGGGGAACCAAGCTGGATACCGGCGCGACACGCACCTGGTAGGAGAACTTCGATGACTCAGATCATCCCGGAGCCGACTCATCGCCGCATCGAACCGGACGCTCTCGTCGAGATGGCGTGGGATCCGATCACTCGTATCGTCGGCAGCCTCGGCATCTACACCAAAATAGATTTCGCCAATCGGGAAGTGGTCGAGTGTCACAGCACCTCGTCCATCTTCCGCGGATATTCGATCTTCATGCGCGGTAAGGACCCACGGGACGCGCATTTCATCACCAGCCGGATCTGCGGTATCTGCGGTGACAACCACGCCACCTGCTCGTGCTACTGCCAGAACATGGCGTACGGGGTGAAGCCGCCGCATCTGGGCGAATGGATCGTCAATCTCGGCGAGGCGGCCGAGTACATGTTCGACCACAACATCTTCCAGGAGAATCTGGTCGGGGTGGATTTCTGCGAGAAGATGGTGTCGGAGACCAATCCCGGTGTGCTGGCACGAGCCGAGCAAACCGAGGCGCCGCATGCCGAGGCGCACGGCTATCGGACCATCGCCGACATCATGCGTGCGCTGAATCCGTTCACCGGCGAGTTCTATCGCGAAGCACTGATGGTGAGCCGCTACACGCGGGAGATGTTCTGCCTCATGGAGGGCAGGCATGTGCATCCATCGACGTTGTATCCCGGTGGTGTCGGCACGGTGGCCACCATTCAGCTGATGACCGACTACATGTCGCGGCTGATGCGATATGTGGAGTTCATGAAGAAGGTCGTGCCCATGCACGACGATCTGTTCGACTTCTTCTACGAGGCGCTGCCCGGCTACGACCAGGTGGGTTTGCGACGCACTCTGCTCGGCTGCTGGGGATCGTTCCAGGACCCCGAGGTATGCAATTTCGCCTATAAGGATATGGAGGAGTGGGGCAGGCGGATGTTCGTCACGCCCGGTGTGGTCGTGGACGGCAAGCTGCTCACCACATCACTGGTCGATATCAATCTCGGGATCCGAATTCTGCTCGGCAGTTCGTATTACGAGGACTGGACCGATCAGGAGATGTTCGTGCGGACCGATCCGCTCGGCAATCCCGTCGACCGGCGCCATCCCTGGAATCAGCACACCAATCCCAAACCGCAGAAACGCGATCTGGAGGACAAGTACAGCTGGGTGATGTCGCCGCGCTGGTTCGACGGCACCGATCATCTCGCGCTCGATACCGGTGGCGGTCCGCTCGCCCGGTTGTGGTCGACCGCACTGGCGGGACTCGTCGATATCGGATACGTGCAGTCGACCGGACACAGTGTGCGGATCAATCTGCCGAAGACCGCGTTGAAGGGTCCGGTGGAATTGGAGTGGAAGATCCCCGCCTACGGCAGCAATACGATCGAACGCAACCGCGCGCGCACCTATTTCCAGGCGTACGCGGCCGCCTGCGCACTGGATTTCGCGGAGCAGGCACTGGTGGAGATCCGGGCCGGACGAACCAAGACCTGGGAGGCGTTCGATGTGCCCGATGAGGGCATCGGCTGCGGATTCACCGAGGCCGTGCGTGGTGTGCTGTCGCATCACATGGTGATCCGGGACGGCAAGATCGCCAACTACCACCCGTATCCGCCGACGCCGTGGAACGCCAATCCGCGCGACAGCTTCGGCACACCGGGCCCCTATGAGGACGCGGTACAGGGCCAACCCATCTTCGAGGAGAACGACCGGGAGAACTTCAAAGGCATCGACATCATGCGCACGGTGCGCAGTTTCGACCCGTGCCTGCCCTGCGGGGTGCACATGTACCTCGGCGAGGGAAAGACACTGGAGAAGCTGCACTCCCCGACGCAGACGCCGACCGCGCGGTGATCTCGCACCGATCGGTGGGAGGCGTGCGGTGAACGATCGCCCGGTAGACCACGACGATCACTGGCGCGAGGCCGGTGAGCGGATCGAGACCCTGCTCGACGCCGCCTCGGCGGGTGGTGCGGCCGCCCGTGAGCGCGCCGAGCAGCTGGTGCACGAACTGGTCGAGCTGTACGGCGCGGGATTGCGGCGGATCGTCGAACGACTCGACGACACCGCGATCGAGGAGCTGACCGGCGATGATCTCGTCGCCAGTCTGCTGCTGGTGCACGGTTTGCATCCGCATGATGTGCAGACCAGGGTGCGGACCGCGCTCGACGTTGTGCGGCCCTATCTCGGATCGCACGGCGGCGACGTCACCCTGGTGGGGGTCGATGCCGGGGTGGTGCTGCTGGAGCTGGCGGGCAGTTGCCGCAGCTGCCCGTCGTCGTCGGTGACCTTGGAACTGGCCGTCGAGGAGGCGGTGCGCGCCGCGGCGCCGGAGATCGAACGTATCGAGGTGGTCGCCGCCGCGCCCGATACCGCGGGCGATGTGTTCTCCGCTGATTCGCTGTTCACTCGGGTGCGGTCGGCGCCGTCGCATGCGGGTAGCTGGGTGAGTGTGCCCGAGCTGGAAGAGCTGGCTCCCGGTGAGGTCGGCGGGTTCGTGGTCGCCGGACTGGCGGTGCTGGCCTGCCGGATCGGCACGGATCTGTTCGTCTACCGCGATCACTGCGCGAACTGCGACAACTCGCTGGCCGGTGCGGTGGTGCAGCGTCGCGTCGGATATCCGGTGGGTGACGCTGTTCTGGTCTGCCCGCGCTGCCGGGCGCACTACGACGTGGTGCACGCCGGGGCCAGGGTGGATGGCGACGGACACCTCGACCCGTTGCCGGTGCTCATACGCGATGGACAGCCCGCGGTCGCGGTGCCGGTGGAGGTGGCCGGATGAACACCTCGTTCTCGGTGCTGCGTCGGCTCGCCACCCGCCCGCCGTTGCCCACGGAACAACGCTGCGAGATGTGCGCGGAACCGATTCCGGAACCGCATCAGCATGTGGTGAATATCGAGGGCCGCCAGCTGTTGTGCGTATGCCGCGGCTGCTATCTGCTGTTCACCGATCCGGAGGCGGCCCTGCGGTATCGGGCCGTGCCCGACCGGTATCTGGCATTTCCCCAGGTCGATATCTCGCCCGCCGAATGGGATGCGCTGGAAATCCCGGTGGGCCTGGCGTTCTTCTTCCGCAATTCGGCGCTCGGGCGCACGGTGGCGTTCTATCCCGGGCCCGCCGGTGCCACCGAATCCGAACTGCCACTGGATGAATGGCAGGACCTGCTGTACCGGCATCCCGAACTCGATGTGCTCGCCGCCGACGTGGAGGCGCTGCTGATCCGCATGCCCGAACGCGGTGGCCGCGGCGGATGCCTGCTGCTACCGATCGACGCCTGCTACGAGTTCGTCGGCCGGATGCGGCTGCTGTGGCGCGGTTTCGACGGCGGCCAGGACGCACGCCGCTATATCGACGAATTCTTCACCGCGATGACCGAACGCGCCGGCGGGGGTGAGCCGCGATGAGCCCGGCGCATTCGATCACCTTCGCCGTGCTGGATATCCGCCCGGAACCCTATTCGGTCGCCCCGGTGCTGTCGGCGCGGGTGGGTATCGCCGCGCTGGCCGAGGAACCGGTGCACGCGATCGCCCTGCGCGCGCAGGTGCGGATCGAGCCGAACCGGCGCACCTACAGCAATACCGAGAGCGCCGGACTGCACGATCTGTTCGGCGAGCGTGAGCGTTGGCACGACACACAGCGCTCGTTCCTGTGGATGCACTGCGCCACCATGGTTCCCGGCTTCTCCGGCGGATACGAGGTGGATCTGCCCATGCTGTGCACCTACGACCTCGAGGTCGCCGGATCGAAGTACATGCACGCACTGCGCGAGGGCACGGTGCCGCTGATCTTCCTGTTCAGCGGGACGGTATTCATCAAGGGCACAAGCGGTTTCGCGATTCAACAGGTGCCGTGGGATCGCGACGACAAGTTCGATATGCCCATCGCGGTCTGGGATCAGCTGATGGCCGTGCACTTCCCCGACAGCGGCTGGGTGCGGCTGTCGACGGAGACGCTGGACGCGCTGTCGGCGTACAAATCCCGCCGCGGCCTGATCGGTTACGACCAGGCCGTCACCGAACTGCTGGCCGCGCGGGAGGGAGAGGTGACATGAGCGTCGACGTCGGCGACGGGGCCCGCGCCCAGGCGCGAGCGGTGGCCGATGCGGTGCTGTACGAGGGCTATCTGCTCTATCCCTATCGGGCCGATTCGCAGAAGAACCAGTCGCGCTGGCAGTTCGGTGTACTGGGCCCGCGCGACGCCGCCGCCTCCGGGCTCGGCGAGGACGCCGAGATCTCGGCGCAATTCCTGGTCGATGCCACCGGCTCGGCCACCCTCACCCTGACGGTGCGATTCCTCCAGCTCCAGCGCCGGACCGTCTGCGATGGCATGGGCGAGGCGGTCGAGCGGCTGGTGGTGGACGGCCGAACCTGGATCAGCTGGGACGAGGCCGTCGAACAGGAGACCACCGTCGGTCCGCTACCGGTGACCGGCGGCAGCTTCGATCTCGAGATACCGGGTGGCACCCGGCGCGAGCGGATTCCGTCGGCCACCGGCGCGGAGGCGGGCACGCTGGTGCGGACCCGGCAGCCGTTGACCGGGCAGCTCGAACTGTCGGTGCGACCCGTCGGCGATATCGCGCGCATCACCGTCACGGTGCGCAATCTCGGCGATCCGGCCACCGACAAGGACGACGCCATCGCGCGATCGTTCATCGGTGCGCATGTGATCGCCGACATCGATGGCGGGGCCTTCCTGTCCCTGCTCGACCCACCCCCCGCGGCTGCCGAGGCGGCGGCGGACTGCGTTCAGCACCGTTGCTTCCCTGTGCTCGCCGGGCCGGAGGGTTCGCACGGCCTACTACTGATCTCGCCGATCGTCCTCTACGACCACCCGCGAATAGCCCCGGAAAGCGAAGGCCCGCTGTTCGATTCGACCGAGATCGACGAGATCCTGACGCTGCGGGTGATGACCCTGACCGAGGCCGAGAAGGAACGGGCCCGCGCCACCGATCCGCGCGCCGCCCAGATCATCGACCGATGTGCGGCCATGAGCCCCGAGGAGCTGGCGCGGCTGCACGGCACACTGCGCGATCCCGGTCTCGACGGACCGCGTGTGCTGCCCGACCTGGACACGGACACACCGTGGTGGGATCCAGTGGCCGACGGCTCGGTACGACCCGACAGTGACGCCGTACTGGTCGGCGGGGTGCGGGTGGCCAAGGACAGCCGGGTTCGGTTGCGGCCGTCGCGGCGGGCCGACGCACAGGACCTCTTCTATACCGGGCGAACGGCGCGGGTCGCGTCGGTGCACGAGGACGTCGACGGGCAGGTGCACATCGCGGTGGTCGTCGATGACGATCCGGCGGCCGAGCTGCACGAATGGTACGGCCGCTATCTCTATTTCGCCCCGGACGAGGTCGAGCCGCTCGACGGTCCGTTGCTATGAAGGACTCCACGGAAAGGAAGCGGGCCATGGAAATCGTAGGAGTGATCGGCACCGTCATCGGCGCGGTGATCGTGGTGATGCTGGTAGCCGTCGGAGTGCGTTCGATTCCCGATATCCGGCGGTATCTGCGAATCAGGCATATGTAGACGAGGCGAGGTGATCCTACGCGCGTGCTGATTGCCGGAATCGGCAATATCTTCCTCGGCGACGACGGATTCGGGTCGGCGGTGGCCCAGCGCATGCCGCCGATCGATGATCCGGGGGTGCGCGTCACCGACTACGGCATTCGCGGTATGCACCTGGCCTACGACCTGCTCGACGAATGGGACGCGCTGGTCCTGGTGGATGCCCTTCCTGATCGTGGCGCACCCGGCGAGCTGGAGATCTTCCGCGCCGAACCCGATGACGACGACCCCGCCCTCGACGCGCACGCCATGCATCCCGCCGCCGTATTCGCCGCGGTGCGGGCGCTCGGTGGCGCCCTCCCGCCGACTGTGGTCGTGGGTTGTCAGGTGCGTTCGGTCGCCGAGGGCATCGGGCTCAGCGATCCGGTCGCCGCGGCGGTGGAACCCGCGGTGGCGGCGGTCGGTGCGGTCCTGACCGAATTACGCGACCGGCAGGAGGTGTGAGCATGTGTCTCGGGATTCCGGGCCGGGTGGTCGGCATGGTGGACGGGTATCACGATCAGATCGCGCTGATCGACGTCGCGGGTGAACAGCGCACGGTGAATGTCGGCCTGCTCGAGGACGATCCGGTGCGATCGGGTGACTGGGTGATCATCCATATGGGATTCGCGGTGTCGAAGACCGATGCCGCGGGCGCCGCCGAGGCGATGAGCGGGCTGCGCCTGCTCGGTTCGGGAGAACAGCCGTGAACACCGACCGGATCCGGCGTCGCGTCCTGGTGCGCGGTGTGGTGCAGGGCGTCGGCTTCCGGCCGTTCGTCTACACCACGGCCGCCGAACTGCATCTGGCCGGACAGGTGGGCAATGACAGCTCCGGTGTCGTCATCGAGATCGAGGGCGCGCAGGCGAGCGTCGACGAGTTCGTTCGGCGGCTGCGCTCGAATCCGCCGCCGCTGGCGATGGTCGAATCGATCGAGCAGACCGGGATCGCGCCGCGCGGTGGCACCGGGTTCCGGATCAGTGGCAGCACCCGCGGCGGCGGTCGCACCCTCGCGTCCCCGGACGTCGCCATCTGCGCCGAATGCGCCACCGAGCTGCGCGATCCGACCGACCGCCGATACCGGCATCCGTTCGTCAACTGCACCAACTGCGGGCCGCGCTTCACCATCATCGCCGCCCTGCCCTACGACCGGCCGAACACCTCGATGGCCGAATTCCCGATGTGCGCGGCCTGCGCCGCCGAATACGCCGATCCGGGTGACCGACGATTCCATGCGCAGCCGATCGCCTGCCCGGATTGCGGTCCCACCCTGTCCTATTCCGGCCCCGGTTCCGGTCCGCCGATCGACGCGGCGCGGGAGGTGCTGCGTGGTGGCGGGATTCTCGCGGTCAAGGGGATCGGCGGCTATCACCTGGCCTGCGATGCGACCGACGAGCGGGCCGTGGCCGAACTGCGTCGTCGGAAACGGCGCGGCGACAAGCCCTTCGCGGTGATGGTGCCGGATCTGGCGACCGCGCGCCAGATTGTCGAGGTGGATGCCGCCGCGGCCGCACTGCTGACCAGTCCGGCCCGCCCGATCGTGCTGCTACCTCGACGCCGGGATCTACCGCTCAGCGGACGACGGGACCTGCCACCCGGCGACACGATCGGCCCGCCCGCTCCAGCGGTCGCACCGCGAAACCCCGACCTGGGTGTGCTGATCGCCTACACACCGCTGCATCTGCTGCTGTTCGGACTACCGGGGGACCCGCCCGGCCCGCGCGTTCTGGTGATGACCTCGGGGAACCTCGGTGGCGAACCGATCTGCCACGACGACGCCGACGCGGCCGCCCGGCTGACAGCGCTGGCCGACGCCAGGCTCTGGCACGACCGCCGCATCCTCGTGCCCTGTGACGATTCCGTGGTGCGCATGGTCGACGGGGCCGAGGTACCGCTGCGCCGGTCCCGCGGCTATGCCCCCTTGCCGCTCGCGCTCCCGTTCCCGGTGTCGCCGACGCTGGCGGTGGGCGCCGATCTGAAGAACACCTGTGCGGTGGCCGACGGGCGCTACGCCTGGTTGAGCCAGCACGTCGGCGATATGGACGATCTGGCCACCCTGCACGCCTTCACCGACACCACACGGCATCTGGAAGAGCTGACCGGTGTGCGTCCGGGCCAACTGATCACCGACGCCCATCCGCGCTACCGCTCCACCGCATGGGCGGTGCGCCACGCCGGTGCGCGACCGGTGCGCTCGGTGCAGCACCACCACGCCCATCTCGCCGCCGTCATGGGCGAACACGGTCTCGATCCGGCCGCGACGGTGATCGGATTCGCCTTCGACGGCACCGGTTTCGGCCCCGACGCCGCGATCTGGGGCGGTGAGGTGCTGGCCGCGAGTTACAAGGGATTCCGCAGACTGGCTCATCTGCGCTATGTACCGCTCGCCGGCGGCGATATCAGCGTCGAACGGCCCTACCGGATGGCGCTGGCGCATCTGCGGGCCGCCGGAATCGAATGGTCGCCGGATCTGCCGTGCGTCCAGGCCTGTCCACCGCGTGAGCGGGATGTGCTGTCCCATCAGCTCGATACCGGCCTCGGCTGTGTACCCACCTCCAGCATGGGGCGGCTGTTCGACGCGGTCGCCTCACTGGCCGGTGTGCGGCATGTGGTCGATTACGAGGCACAGGCCGCGATCGAATGGGAAGGACTGGCGCGGACGGCGGAGCCGGGTGAGATCGGCTACCGGTTCGCGGTGCCGGAGGGGGATGCCGAGCCGGTGCGGATTGATCCGGCCCCGGTGCTCGCGGCCGTCATCGCCGATCTACGGGCCGGGGTATCACCCGCGACGATCGGCGCGCGCTTCCACGCGGCGGTCGCCACCTCGGTACTGGATCTGGCGCGGCGGTTCGCCGATCCGGGCACGCCGGTGGCGCTGTCGGGCGGGGTGTTCCAGAACGCATTGCTACTCGGCAGCGTGACGCGGCTGCTGCGCGCCGCCGGATTCATGGTCATCAGCCATCGCAGGGTGCCGCCCAATGACGGCGGCATCGCGTACGGCCAGCTGCTCGCCGGTTCGGCGAGCTGAGTGGAAGGAGAGGCGAGCATGTGCCTGGCAGTTCCAGGAAAGGTACTCAGCCTGCACGAACGTGACGGCACCGCGATGTCGGTCGTCGATTTCGGCGGCGTGCACAAAGACGTCTGCCTGCAATACATCCCGGACGTGGCGGTCGGCGATTACGTCATCGTGCACGTCGGGTTCGCGATCCAGCGCCTCGACGAGCAATCCGCACTCCAGACGCTGGCCGAGTTCGAGCATCTCGGTGTGCTCGATGAGGAATTCGGTGACGGATTCGCCATCGCGGCCGAGAAATCGGGCCTGGACAATCCCGAAACCACCCGATCAGGCCCGGAGGTGACCTCGTGAAGTATCTCGATGAATTCAGCAATCCCGAACTGGCCGGGAAGCTGCTCGACCGTATCCGCGCCTCGACCACCAAACGCTGGGCGATCATGGAAGTCTGCGGCGGGCAGACACATTCGATCATCCGGCACGGTATCGACCAGCTGCTGCCCGACCAGATCGAGATGATCCACGGACCGGGCTGCCCGGTCTGCGTGACGCCGCTCGAGGTGATCGACAAGGCGCTCGAGATCGCCGCGCAACCGGAGGTGATCTTCTGTTCCTTCGGCGATATGCTGCGCGTCCCCGGCAGCTCGCAGGACCTGTTCCGGATCAAGAGTCAGGGTGGCGACGTGCGGGTGGTGTACTCGCCGCTGGACGCGCTCGAGGTGGCGCGCGCCAACCCCGACCGGCAGGTGGTGTTCTTCGGTATCGGCTTCGAGACCACGGCGCCCGCCAATGCGATGACGGTCTATCAGGCGAAACGGCTCGGGATAAAGAACTTCTCGCTGCTGGTCTCGCATGTGCTGGTACCGCCGGCGATTTCGGCGATCATGGAATCGCCGAGCTGCCGGGTGCAGGGCTTCCTGGCCGCCGGGCATGTGTGCACGGTGATGGGGACCGGTGAATACCCGCCGCTGGCGGAGAAATACCACGTGCCGGTGGTCGTCACCGGATTCGAACCGCTCGACATTCTCGAAGGCATCCGGCGCACCGTGCTCCAGCTCGAACAGGGCCGTCATGAATTGGACAATGCCTACCGGCGCGCGGTGTCCGCCGACGGCAATCCCGCCGCCAAGGACATGCTCGCCGACGTCTTCGAACTCACCGATCGGGCCTGGCGCGGAATCGGAGTGATTCCGGGCAGCGGGTGGCGACTCTCGCCCCGCTATCGCGAATACGATGCCGAGCATCGGTTCTCGGTGCAGAATCTGCACACCTCGGAGTCCTCGGTCTGCCGCTCCGGTGAGGTATTGCAGGGCCTGATCAAACCGCACGAATGCGCCGCGTTCGGCAAACAGTGCACGCCACGAAATCCGCTGGGCGCCACCATGGTGTCGTCGGAGGGCGCGTGCGCGGCGTACTACCTGTACCGGCGGCTCGATCTCCCCGCGGAGGTGGCTCATGCCTGAATCCACCGAGACCACGGCGGCGGGCATCGACTTCGAGAACTGGGTCTGCCCGATGCCGCTGCGCGATTCGCCGAATATCGTCATGGGGCACGGCGGTGGCGGTGCGATGTCGGGCGAGTTGATCGAGCATCTGTTCCTGCCCGCGTTCGGCGCCGCGGCCGCACCGGGGCTCGGCGATTCGGCCGTGCTCACCCTCGCCGGTGCGCGCTTGGCCTTCACCACCGATTCGTTCGTGGTGAAACCGATGACCTTCCCCGGCGGTTCGATCGGGGAGCTGGCGGTCAACGGGACGGTCAACGATCTGGCGATGTCCGGTGCGCGGCCCATGGTGCTGTCGACGGCGTTCATCCTGGAAGAAGGCACACCATTGGCGTCGATCGCGGCGATCGCCGGAGCCATGGGCACGGCGGCGCTCGGCGCGGACGTGAAACTGGTGACCGGTGACACCAAGGTGGTCGACGCCGGGCACGGCGACGGTGTCTATGTGAACACCGCGGGTATCGGTGTCCTGGACGCCGGGGTGGATATCCGGCCGGAACTTGCGCGGGCCGGTGATGTGGTGCTGGTCAGCGGTGAGATCGGTGTGCATGGTGTCGCGGTGCTGTCCTGCCGCGCCGGACTCGAGTTCGGGACCACGGTGTGCAGCGATACCGCGCCGCTGCACGGTCTGGTCGCCGCCATGCTCGCCACCGGCGCGCAGGTGCATGTCCTGCGCGACCCGACCCGTGGCGGCGTGGCCGCGAGTCTGAACGAGATCGCCAGATCCGCGCAGGTCGGGGTGGTACTGGACGAGCGGAAGATCCCGATCCCGGCGGGCGTGCGTGATGCCTGCGGGCTGCTCGGCCTCGACCCGCTCTACGTCGCGAATGAAGGCAAACTGGTGGCCTTCGTCGCCGCCGAGGACGCGGATCGGGTGCTGGAGGCGATGCGCGCGCATCCGCTCGGGGTGCACGCCGAGGCCATCGGGCACTGTGTGACCGATCATCCGGGAATGGTGGTGGCCCGTACCGCACTGGGCGGTACCCGCGTAGTGGACCTGCCTGCCGGAGAACAACTTCCGCGGATCTGCTGAGCCTCGCGGTGACGGAGCCGAGGATGGTGGACGCGTACCGGGCGCCGGGCGGTGGCGTCGGCATGTTCGCGCGATACGCGTACGCGCCCAATGCCCTCGGCTACTGCGGGCCACCCGAGCCCGGTCGTCTGCGTGACGGATCGCCCGCCGAGGTGCGGGCCGCGGCGGTCCGCTTCACCGGGGCCTGGCCGTATCTGCGGGTGCTGTCACGGATGACCGGCATCGCCGATCCGCTCGACGCTCGATTGGTCGAATCGTATTGGCTCGGCGGCGGAATCGGCGCGACGCTGGATCGCACGGCCTTCGCGGCCGAGCTCATGGCCGTGATCGAACCGCTGGCCGGGCACTATTGGAACCATCTGACCGATGACCTCGCCGAGGAAGCCGCGCCCGACCACTGCTTCCACGTCTTCGGCATCTATCCGTGGACGCGATTGCTCCGGGTCGGGACCGGCGCCACCGCCGTGCGGGTGCTCGACAGCTGCCGGATCACCTGCGGTCTGATCGTCGCGCGCGAGGGGCCCGAGATCGTGGTGCGCAGCCGCGGACTCGGCTGGGACGGCCACCGGCTGCGGCTGGCGGAGCCGACCGAGCGCCGGATCGCGGTGACCATCGACGGCTATTCGGCCGTGCCCGATGTCCGGCCGGGCGAGGTCGTCTCACTGCATTGGGATCGCTTGTGCGCGCGGTTGACCCCGCGTCAGGCCGCCGACCTGAGCGCGAGCACGGCCCGGCAGCTGGACTGGACGAACCGCCGCCTGTCGCGCGAGCAGGCCGAGTGAAGCCGCAATAGAAAGCGGCGGTACGGATTCACCGAGTCCGGGCGACGTTGACCGGGCTCGGCGAACCTCCGCTCAGCCCGCGGCGCTTGCGCGCAGGCCGGTGCGGCGGATGATCCGAGCCAGTTCGTCGTTGAACCGGTCGGCCGCTTCGATATTGGTGAGATGTCCGGTGGGCCAGACGTGATACCCGGCCAGATTGCCCGCGCGGTCGAGGGTGTCGGCGATGATGCGCGACATGCGCTCGGGCAGCAGATTGTCGCGGCTACCCGCGATGACCGTTGTCGGAACGGCGAGTGCGGCGGCGGCCTCGCCCAGCTCGAGGTCGGCGAGTGCGGCAGCATGCTTGCCGCGCGCGAGCGGACGGCACGACCGGACCACACCGAGTGCGAATTCGACCTGGTCGGCGGTGGCATCGGGCGACATGATGCGCGCCTTGAGTACCGCGCGGGCGGGCCAACCGCCGGGAATCGGTACGGGCGCGGTGAGCAGGGTTTCGGCGATGGCGATGGGCATCCGCACACCCGCACCGAAGACCGTCACGGGGCGCTCGGCCACCATGAGCGGTTTGTTGAGCAGCGGCAGCAGATCCGTGTCGTACCGAATATTGCCGGAGGTGGTGTTCAGCAGCACAGCGGCTTTGGCGCGGCGGATGACCTGATCCGGGTGCCTGGCGGCCCAGGCTTGCAGGGTGATGCCGCCCATGCTGTGGCCGACGAGGACCGCCTGCTTGCCGGGGCGGAGCGTGGCGTCGAGGACCGCGGCCAGATCGTCGGCCATGGTGTCGGCGGAGGGCGGGAGCGTGCCCGCCTGGCTCTCGCCGTGGCCGCGCTGGTCGTAACAGACCACCCGGTGCGTATCGGCGAAGGCGTTGATCTGCGGATTCCAGTACTCGATGCTGCAACTCCAGCCGTGCACCAGCACGATGACCTCGCCGTCGGCGGGGCCGTAGGCGTGCACCCGCAGGCGGGCGCCGTCGACGGTGGTGACCGGGATGACCTCATGGGGTGCGGTCGGCGCGTTCAAGGACGCCGTGTCGAAGGTGCGCGACCGCAGTCCGGCGCGAAAGGGGGCGGTCAGGGCGCCGTGGCGGACCTGCGCCAGCGTCTTCATCGACTTCACCAGCATCAGAGCACTCCTTTGTGTCTCCCGTCACGGTAAATGCAAGCTGGGGTGCTTGCAAGTGCAAGCGCCTCATATCGGAAACAAATACCGCGACGGTGCGCTACACCGGGTGTCGGTCCGGTGCGTAATGCCGTTACCTGGAAAATGCCCGAAATCTGGGCAAAGTATGCCGAAAGTTTGCCGGAGTTTTCGGGAGGCGAGCCGGATCGGCGCGCACTGTCGTCGGACGACGTCGACGCGCGGCAGGTCAGGCGGTGATCGGGGTGCTGAGCAAGCCGAGTTCGGCTACCACGTCCGGCACCACGAGGCACACCTGATCGTCGGCGCGAAAGCCGGCGGGGACATCGTGGCCGCTGGGGGCGCGTACGAACACCACGACGGAGGAGCCATCGCCGGGATCTATTTCGACGGCGACCGAACGTTCGCCACGCGGGCCGGTGCCCGGATCGAGGACGGCATCATCATCGGGGGCGTACCAGCGGCCCACATGCCCGAATTCGAGCTTGCGCGGCGGCCGGTCCCCGAACTCGTCGAGCCCGGTGACACCAGCGGCGTCCACGCTGAGAGAGCTTACGGGCCGGGACATCACGGCGGAACGAGTTAGACCATGTCGTTACCTGCTGCGATCGGGTGGCCGTGGTATAGCGCACCATGCGCGATGGCGGTGCCAACGCGGTCCCGGCTACCGTGAACAACTGTGGATATCACACAGCCCGGGCCGATCACGGCCGGGAAGCCGCCGAGTACCCGATGGCGCGGTGTCGCGCTGCCCGCGGCGATCGCCGGGGCGGGCGTCGTCGCGGTGGCGGCGGTGCATCTGCGTGACCCGCATGTGGAGGGATCGTGGGGGATCTGTCCGGTGTACGCGCTGCTCGGGGTGTACTGCCCCGGCTGCGGTGGTATGCGCGCGGTACACAACCTCACGAATGGCCAGCTGCTGGATTCGCTGCACAGCAACCTCCTCGCGCTGCCATTGCTCATCCTGTTCGCGCTGTGGGTCGGTGACTGGGCCATCCGCGCCTGGCGGGGTAAGCCGATGCGGAACCTCGGCATCAACGGCCTCACCATGTGGTCGATCTTCGGCTTCCTCGCGATATTCACGGTGGTGCGCAATACCCCGGTGGGCACCTGGCTGACACCCGTCTGACCAGCGGGCGGTGGTGTCGCCGATGACCCTCACGGGGGCGAAGAACCGAGCGGAGCGCGCAACGGGGCAAGCTGGAGGTAGCGCATCGGCCGGAAAGGACACCGCACATGGTCGACTCACTGAAGGCGCGGGTACGCGCCAAACTGCTGCGTCAGCTGGCCGAAGACGGACCCGCCGATACCGAGCAGGACGATCCGAGGCTGATCTCGGTGGAAACCGATCTGGACGCACTCGACAGCGTCGCCGATGACGATCCGCTGGTGGAAGAACTCGCCGCCCGCTATCTCGTCTTCTGACCCCGCCGGGCCACGGTTCAGGCGCCGGTCGATATCCCGCCCGACGGCGGCAACTGCGGTAGCGGCGCGTTCAGCAGCCAGCTGTCCCACAGTGGGCGTAACGGCACCATGCTGTAGTGCCCGGCCAGATCGGTGAACTCCTCGGTGGTCACCGATGCGTGCCGGTAGCGCACCGTCCACTCCCGCAGCAGCCGGAAGAACGCCGAATCACCGAGTTCGAGCCGCAACGAATGCAGGCACAGCGCGCCGCGCTTGTAGACCCGGTCGTCGAACATGTTCGTCGGTCCGGGATCGCCGACGATGATGTCCTGCGGTTGACGCGCCAGATTGTGCCGGGCCGCCCTCGCCAGCTGATCGGCGGTCGGCCCGCCGGATTCCTCGGACCAGATCCACTCCGCGTAACAGGCGAAACCCTCGTGCAACCAGATATCGCGCCACTGCCGGATGGTCAGGCTGTTGCCGAACCACTGGTGCGCGAGTTCATGGGCGACCAGACGTTCCGCGCCGCGGCGGCCATCGCAATGGTTGGCGCCGAAGATCGAGATGCCCTGGGCCTCGATCGGTATCTCCAGCTCGTCATCGGTGACGACCACCGTGTACGCCTCGAACGGG
The DNA here is from genome assembly GCF_029868385.1 of Nocardia cyriacigeorgica. Classification (GTDB taxonomy): domain Bacteria; phylum Actinomycetota; class Actinomycetes; order Mycobacteriales; family Mycobacteriaceae; genus Nocardia; species Nocardia cyriacigeorgica_F. The sequence goes on from NZ_JARWNX010000027.1 coordinate 46,387, forward strand.
TACGGCCCGAACTTCTCGGTGAACACCTCGAGCATCCGTGGCTGTCTGGCGAAATCGTGGTCGAAGGCGCCACGCAGCCGCGCGGGCACCAGTGCGTACATGGGCAGCGAGCGCTGCGGACCGATGCGATGTCGGCGGTACTGGCCGATCTGAATGGTCGCCAGATAGCTCGACATCGGTTCGGACTGCTCGTACACCCAGGTGGTCTGGCTCGCCTTGGTCTGTTTGCGCAGCAGGGTGCCATTGGCCAGCGCGTGGTAGGGCGTATCGGTGGTGATCGAAATGCGGTAGCTGGCCTTGGAACTCGGATGGTCGTCGCACGGGAACCAGGAGGCGGCGCCGTTGGGCTGGCTGGCGACGAGGGCGCCGTCGGTGAGTTCTTCCCAGCCGACCTCACCCCACGGACCGCGGACCGGCCGCGGTGTCCCGGCATACTGCACGGTCACCGAGAGCAGCCCACCCGCCGGAATCCGCTGCTGCGGTGTGATGACGAGCTTGCCCTGCTGATGGCTGTACTTGGCTACCTTGCCGCCGTTGACCAACACCTTCGACACCGATAACGCCTGCGACAGATCGAAGGCGAAACGCGGCCGCACCTCGGTGGCGACCGCGGTGATCTCGGCGCGGCCCGCCAGCCGGTTGGCGGCGACCTTGTAGATCAGCTCTAGTTCGTACCGTGAGACCCGATAGCCCCGGTTGCCGTTCTGCGGCAGGTACTCGTCGATGGGAGCGTCGTAGAACTTGGCTCCCATCAGCGGGCGGCTCCCGGGTCGGTGGCGGTGGCCCACGGCGCGATCGGATTACCCCACCAGCGCGTCGACGGCGGGACGGTATCGCCACGCATCACCAGCGAAGCCGGTCCGATGGTCGCGCCCGCGCCGATGGTGGCGGCGGGCAGGGCGACGCAGTGCGGGCCGAGCGTGGCACCCGCGCCGAGGGTGACGGTATCCATGGACATGATCCGATCGTGGAACAGATGGGTCTGCACCACGCAGCCACGTTCCACGGTCGCGCCGTCACCGAGCGTCACCAAATCCGCCTCCGGTAGCCAATAGGACTCGCACCATACCCCGCGACCGATACGGGCGCCGAGGCCGCGCAGCCACAGATTCAGTACCGGGGTACCCGTCGCGGCGCGCGCGAACCACGGCGCGGCGACGGTCTCGACGAAGCTGTCGGAGACCTCGTTGCGCCAGACGAACGAACTCCACAGCGGATGCTCCTCCGCGCCGATCCGGCCGATCAGCAACCATTTCGCGGTCACCGCGCTCGCGCAGGCCACCGCGCCAGCGACCATGAGCACCACACCGGACAGCAGCGCCGCGCCCGGATAGCCGATGGCCTGCGCCAACCAGGCGAGGGCGAACAGCACGCCGAGCCCGATCGCGAATGTCACCAGCACCGGCAGCAGGCGGCAGGTCTCCACCACGGCCCGGAACACCCGCAACCGCAGCGGTGGATCGAAAGTGCGCTCGGTATCGGTGGTTTCGGTGGCGCGCCGCAGCCGCACCGGCGGACTGCCGAGCCAGGACGAACCGGCCTTGGCCTTGCTCGGTGCGGCCGACAGCACCGCGACAAGGCCGTTCTTCGGCACCCGTCGGCCGGGCGCGGTCATCCCGGAGTTGCCGAGGAACGCGCGTTTGCCGACCTTCGCCTCGCCGATGCGCAGCCAGCCGCCGCCGAGTTCATATCCGGCGATCATGGTGTCGTCGGCCAGGAACGCGCCGTCGGCGACGGTGGTGAACTTCGGCAGCAGCAACACCGTCGATGCCTCGACCCGTTTGCCGATCCTGGCGCCGAGCAGCCGCAACCAGATCGGTGTGAGCAGGCTGGCGTACAGCGGGAACAGGAAGTTGCGCGCGCCGTCGAGCAGGCGTTCGGTAGCCCACACCTGCCAGCCGACCCGGCTGCGGACCGGGTGATAACCCTCGGTGAGACCGATGCTGAGCATGCGCACCGCGATCACCGTCGCCACCGCGTAGACCAGCAGGCTCAGGAGGGTGGCCACGGGCAGGACGAGCAGTCCGCGGCCGAGCGCGCCCGCGATGGTGGTGGTGTCGCGGATCGACCAGACGATGAGCGCGCCACCGGCGGCCAGCCCGAAGATCGGCATCGCGGCCAACCCCATCGAGCTGAGCGCGAACGCCGCCACCCAGTGCACCGCACGCTTCGGGGTGTCGGCGGGCCAGCGGTGCCTGGCCTTGCCGACCTTCACCGCGGGTGAACCCGCCCACTCCTGATCCGGTTTGACCTTCCCGGCGACCGCCGAACCCGCCGCGATCTCGGCGCCGCGGCCGATCTTGGTGCCGGGCAGCAGGATCGAGCGCGCACCGACCACCGCCCCGCGACCGATCACGATCGGCCCGATATGGACGACATCGCCATCGATCCAATATCCGGACAGATCCACCTCGGGTTCGACACTGCACCCGTCGCCGAGTTCGAGCATGCCGGTCACCGGCGGCAGGGTGTGCAGGTCGACGCCCTTGCCGATCTTCGCGCCGAGCGCCCGCGCGAACGGCACCATCCACGGTGCACCGGAGAGGTTCTCCGCGCCGCTGGCCTCCGACAGCCGCACCGCCGCCCACAACCGCAGATGCACCGAACCGCCGCGCGGATAGCTGCCGGGTTCCACACCGCGCAGCAGCAGCCTGGCGCCGACGATACAGATGCTCATCCGCCCGAGCGGGGTGATGAACACGATGAACAACAGCAGCGTCCACCACCACGACAGCTGCGGCAGCCAGGGCAGCGCACCCGCCCGGCTCGCGATATTGCCGACGATGGCGAGCCAGGTCAGCCATTGCAGACCGGTGAGGGTGGTCAGCGGGATGGTGGCGAGCACCTGTGCGCACTGCGCCGACAGCGGGGTCGGCCGGACGGTGCGCTCGACGACGGCGGCCGCCGGTGCGGTGTCGTCCAGCAGTTCGGCGAGCGCGCCGAGCCGGGGATGGTCGTACAGATCGGCGACAGCGATCCGCGGATACCGTTCGCGCAGCGCCGTCACCAACTGGGCGGCCGACAGTGATCCGCCGCCGAGATCGAAGAAATCGGCATCGGCGCCGGTGATTTCGGCGCCGAGGATCGAGGTCCACAGCTGCGCCACCCAGGCCGCGGTGCCGGTGAGCCCGTGATCGACGTTCTGATCGGTGCCCGCCACCGGCCAGGGCAGGGCGTCGCGATCGACCTTGCCCGAGGTGCGGGTGGGCAGTTCGGGAACCACGACCAGGCGCGGAACCAGCGGTGCGGGCAGCTGTTCGGCGAGCAGCGCGCGGGCGGCCTTGACGTCGTAATCGGGCGGGGTGCCGGTGAGGTAGCCCACCAGGATCTGCGTTCCGGCCCCGGTGGTGCGCACGGCGGCCGCCGCACCGCTCACACCGGGCAGATGTTGCAGGGCGTTGTCGAGTTCGCCCAGTTCGATCCGGCGGCCACCCACCTTGACCTGATCGTCGGCGCGGCCGATGAAGACCAGCCCGGCACTGTCGTTACGCACCAGATCGCCACTGCGGTAGGCCCGTTGCCAGCCGAGCGAGGGCAGCGGCGCGTACTTCTCGGCGTCCTTGGCCGGGTCGAGGTAGCGGGCCAGGCCGACGCCACCGATCACCAGCTCACCGGATTCGCCCTCACCGACCGGATTACCGGCCGGGTCGACAACCGCCAGATCCCAGCCGTCGAGCGGCAATCCGATGCGCACCGGCCAATTCCCGTCCAGCAGTGCCGCGCACGCGACGACCGTGGCCTCGGTGGGACCGTAGGTATTCCACACCTCGCGCTCGGCATCCGGATCGCCCGCCAGACGTTCGGCCAGCTCCGGAGGCACCGCCTCACCACCGAAGATGAGCAGCCGCACCGGTTCGAGCGCCTCGGCGGGCCAGGTCGCGGCCAGTGTCGGCACCGTCGATACGACGCTGATCTCATGGCGCACCAGCCACGGGCCGAGATCGGCGCCGGTGCGCACCAGCGCGCGGGGCGCCGGAACCAGGCAACCGCCGTGCCGCCAGGCCAGCCACATCTCCTCACAGGAGGCGTCGAAGGCCACCGACAGTCCGGCCAGCACGCGGTCGCCGGGGCCGATCGGAGCGTCCCGCAGGAACATGCGTGCCTCGGCGTCGACCAGCGCGGCGGCATTGCGATGGGTCACCGCAACACCTTTCGGGGTGCCGGTGGAGCCGGAGGTGAAAATGATCCAGGCGTCGTCGGCAGGGGTCGGCGATGCCGGACCATCGGATTGCTCATCGGATGCTGAGGTGCGCTGTGCGTACTCGGTCGGCTCGATACCCGAAGCCGTCACGATCGCGGTGACCTTCGCCTCACCGAACACCAAGCGCGCCCGTTCGTCCGGGTCGTCGGCGTCGACCGGAACATAGGCCGCACCCGCGTGCAGCACCGCCAGAATCGTGACGTACAGCTCACGGGTGCCCGACGGCATCCGCACCCCGACCCGGTCGCCGCGGCGCACACCGGCCGCGCCGAGACGCTGGACCGCGACCTCGATCTCGGCCAGCAGTTCGGTATAGGTGAGTGCGGTGTGGCCGTCGTCGATGGCCGGTGCGTCCGGGTGGGCGCGCGCGGTCTCGGCGAGGATATCGGTGAGCGTTCGCGCAGGTGGGGCGAGGTTCGAGCGGCGCAGTGGATCGAGCTCCCGGACCGAACCATCGGTATCGATCTGCGGCTGGAGCATCACGTCCGGCCCACCTTCCTCAGCACTGTCCGGCAGTAACCATGTTCGGCGGTACGGCCTCACCCAACTAATTCTCGAAGACGGTTGTTTCATACGAGGGTTACCAATGGGCAAACGGCGAATGCCCTGGTGACCAGTTGTCAACGGTACCCGCAGCGGTAACCGGGTTGACAGCAGCGTGGCCGGTCTGTCAGCCTCTGATCAGGTCATGAGTGCCAGCGTCAAGCCCCGGCTAGCTGGTCGGCAACCCTCCTCCGCGGTGGGGTGCTCCGGGTGACGACCGGGCCGCAGCCCGACCGGGCGCGGCAAGCGCGGACTCGACGATTCCCCTTTTCGCGAGTCCCTCAGTCGATGGGATGACGTGATGACTGCTGTGTTCGATCAGACCTGTGCCGCTCTCGCCCGGGTCTCCGGCGACGACCTCCAGGTCCCGCTGGTACAGGGCGGGACCTGCACGTACGCCAATCTCGACTACGCCGCGAGCGCACCGGCGCTCGCGCAGGTCACCGACCGGGTGCAGCGCCTGCTGCCCTACTACGCCAGCGTGCACCGCGGCGCCGGATACGCCTCCCGGATCTCCACCGAATGCTATGAGGCGGCCCGTGGTTCGGTGGCCCGCTTCCTCGACGCGACCGACGACCAGGTGGTGGTCTTCACCCGCAACACCACCGATTCGCTGAACCTGCTCGCCGCCTGCGTTCCCGGCGACACCGTGGTGCTCGATGTCGAACATCACGCCAATTTCCTGGCCTGGGAACAGCGCGGCAGGCGTGTGGTGCGGGCGGCCGACACGATCGAGGAGACCGTGCGGCGCGTCGTCGCCGAACTCTGCGCGAAACCCGCTGCGCTGCTTGCGGTCACCGGCGCCTCCAATGTGACCGGCGAGGTGCTGCCGTTGGCGCGGTTGGCCGAGATCGCCCATCAGTGCGGCGCCCGCATCCTCGTCGACGCCGCACAACTCGCGCCGCATCGTCGAATCAGCCTGCGCGAATGCGGTATCGACTACCTGGCCTTGTCCGGACACAAGCTGTACGCGCCGTTCGGCGCCGGTGTGCTCGTCGGCAATCGGGACTGGCTGGACGCGGCGCCGCCGTATCTGGCCGGAGGCGGTGCGGTGCGCGCGGTGCGGGTCGATGGCGTCGACTGGGCGCCCGCGCCCCAGCGGCACGAGGCCGGATCGCCGAATGTGCTCGGCGTCGCGGCATTGGCGGCGGCCTGCGAGGCGCTGGCCGAGATCGATGCGGAGCGGGCGATCGCGCATGAGCGGCTGTTGGCAGACCGGCTGCGGGACGGTCTGTGCGCCATTCCCGGCGTCCGATTGCTGCGTATCTGGTCCGACAGCCCCGATACCGTCGGCATCGTGGCCTTCACGCTGGACGGATTCGCGCCGGGTGAAGTCGCGGCGTACCTGTCCGCCGAACACGGCATCGGCGTACGTGACGGCCGGTTCTGCGCGCATCCGCTGCTGAACCGGCTCGGCGTCGACGGTGCGCTGCGGGCGAGCATCGGGTTGGGTACCAGTTCCACGGAGGTGGATCGGCTGATCGCCGCGGTCGCCACTCTGGTGCACGACGGCCCGTCATGGAACTACACGTGCACCGACGGCCTCTGGAATCCGAGCCCGGAAACCAGGCCGTTCACCGGCGTCGATGGTGTGGGCGCGGCTCCCTGCCTCATCGGCTGAACGCTCGTCTCGGCCGCTGGCGGCATACCCGGCCAACAACGTCGGCGCAGTAGCTACGGACGCGTCCCCCAGGTGACGCCGTCATCGGATCGGTCCGGGCCGCGGCCGGGGTTTCGTCAGTCTTCGTCGAGCGGAGTCGGCCGGTAGTAGCGACCGTTGTGATAGAGCAGCGGCGCCGCCGCAGGCTTCTCCTCGGTGGCATCGTGCACGCGGGTCACCCGGCCGACGACGAAGGTGTGATCGCCGATCGGAATACGCTGCTCGACCGTGGTGCGCAGCCAGATCGGGGTGCCGTGCAGCACCGGCTCACCGGTATCGAGCGTGGTCCACAGCGACCGGTCGGTGAACCGCTCCCCGGCGCTGCGGGCAAAACGCTGGGCGATATGGCGCTGATGTTCACCCAGGAAATGGATCACCACCGAATCCGCGTCGTTCATCGCGTCCAGGCTCGACGAGGTGTGCGCGATATTGAACGACACCAGCGGCGGTTCCAGCGATAACGATGCGAAGGAGGTCGCGGTGAACCCGACCGGCCCGTTCGGCGAACACAGTGTCACCACCGTGACTCCCGACGGATAGTGCCGCATGGACGCGCGGTACTGCTCGGCGGTGATCCCGCTCAGATCATCGGGCACCCGCAGCCCCGCCTCCGGTGCTGTCGGTTCAGGTTGCGCGTCGGTCACCGTGTCGATTGTGCCGCTCGGTCGTCGCGGCGTGTTCGCGGGTTGCGTTCGGTAGCGCCGGGCTGGCTCGACGGCGCCTGTCCGGGCTGTTCACCGCCGGTGCTCGGCGAGGCGCGCTTCGGCAGCGTGCCACCAGGGTTTTGTGAGCCGCGTGCCACCAGGGTCTTGCGGGCCCGCCGCGGCGGCGCGTTGCCAGGGTTTGTGGCGGCGGCGTCACGCGGCGGCGGCCATGCACAATGGCCCGGCGCGATCAATCCACGTCGATCGGCAGGCCCGCCGTGATGCGCACCAGTTCACGAAACGTTGTGCGGAACACCGCATCCGGGTGTCCGCCAGCGGCCCACAGTTCGCGGTGGCGGGACAGGGCGGTGTCGACCCAGGTGGGGATGTTGGTGGGATGCCCGACGGGGGCGACGGCGTCGAGGGGGTGGCCGGTGACCTCGAGCACGAGATCGTCGGGGGCCGGGGTGAGGGTGCCTTCCATACGTTCGCCGGTGCGGTCCAGGTCGACCTCGTGTTCGCCGGAGACGAGCAGCAGCACCGGGTCGTCATCGAGGAGGAACAGCCGGGCTTGCGCGATCGCGCCGATATCGACGCCGAGAACCCGGGCGGCGGCGGGGGCCGCGGTGGGGCGATCCTGATGGGTGACGATGACGCCGTGGTGGCCGCGGGCGATCAGGGTGTCTGCGACCCGGCAGGCGACCGGAGGAAGTGACCTGCGCATGAATCCAGGGTAGTGCGAACACGTTCCGCGGCGCCGGTTCAGTGATAACAGGTTCTATCCCACACGGTATCGACGCCGTGATCGGCGTGTATACGCTGTACAGATGACTGAATGGCAGGCTTTCACCGTCGAAACCACCGACCACGTCGCGCGGGTCACCCTGACCGGTCCGGGTAAGGGCAATGCCATGGGCCCGGATTTCTGGCGCGAACTCCCGGAGATCTTCGCCGCCCTCGACGCCGACCCGGAAGTCCGCGCGGTCGTGCTGACCGGTTCCGGTAAGCACTTCTCCTACGGCCTCGACCTGCCCGCGATGAGCGGCACCTTCGGCCCGCTGCTCGCCGACAGGGCGCTGGCCGCCCCGCGCACCGGCTTCCTGGACGAGATCCGCCGTATGCAAGCCGCGGTCACCGCGGTCGCCGAATGCCGCAAGCCCGTCATCGCCGCGGTCTCCGGCTGGTGCATCGGCGGCGGCCTCGATCTGATCGCCGCCGTCGACATCCGCTACGCCAGCGCCGAGGCCAAGTTCAGCCTGCGTGAGGCCAAGGTCGCCATCGTCGCCGATATCGGTTCGCTGCACCGCCTGCCCGCCATCATCGGCGAGGGCCAGCTGCGGGAACTCGCCTACACCGGCAAGGACATCGACGCCGCGCGCGCGGAGAAGATCGGCCTGGTCAACGAGGTGTTCGCCGATCAGCAGGCGGCGCTCGACGCCGCCCATGCCACCGCCAGCGAGATCGCCGCCAACCCGCCGCTGGTGGTGCAGGGCGTCAAGGACGTCCTGCACCAGCGCAACGCCTCCGAGGTAGCTGAGGGCCTGCGCTACGTATCGGCCTGGAACGCGGCCTTCCTCCCCTCCGAAGACCTCACCGAAGCCATCCAGGCGGTCTTCGAAAAGCGCCCCCCGCAGTTCAAGGGCCGCTGACCAGCCCCACGAACGCCGAGCGGCATATCACCGGGGACCCGGTGATATGCCGCTCGTGGTTGCGCCGACAGTCGTCAGCGCGCGGCGATGCTCAGTGGCCGCCCTGGTCCTTCAGGCGCTGGATGGAGGCTTCCACCTCGGCCTCGGCCTCGGCGCGGCCGACCCATTCCGAACCCTTGACGTACTTGCCGGGCTCGAGATCCTTGTAGCGCTCGAAGAAGTGCTTGATCGCGGCCAGCTCGAACTCCGGCACGTCCTTCAGGTCCTGGATGTGATCCCAGCGCGGGTCACCGGCCGGGACACACAGCACCTTGTCGTCGCCACCGGCCTCGTCGGTCATCTTGTACATGGCGACCGGGCGGGCCTCGACGATGACGCCGGGGAACACCGAATCGGGCAGCAGGATCAGCGCGTCCAGCGGATCACCGTCTTCGCCGAGGGTGTTCTCGATGTAGCCGTAGTCGGCGGGGTACACCATGGAGGTGTAGAGGAAACGGTCGAGCCGGACCCGACCGGTCTCGTGGTCGACCTCGTACTTGTTACGCGAACCCTTGGGGATCTCGATGGTGACGTCGAACTCCACGCCAACTCCTTCTTCCGTTGCCTCTGGTGTGCTGCGGCTGTCCGGCGGGCCGACGGCCGCCGACGCGCCAGGTCGTTCGGGGGAACGGTAGCCGAACGAGGATAGTCTGGGCCAAGCGGATGTGGCGGGTGTGAGGAGACGGCGGACAACGTGGTGGGTCGAGGCGGTAAGAACATCGGTGGGCTGGCCTCGCGGCGACGGCGCCGGATGTGGATCGGAGTGATCACCACACTGGTGGTGCTGCTCGCGGTCGCCACCGGTGTCGTGGTGACGGTGCAGCCGTGGACCGAGGAGTTCCGTCACGGTGGGCTGACCATCGCCGAGCCGCCGGTACCGGTCCGGCCGTTCCCCGGCGTCGCGCCCGCACCCGACGACGCGCCCGTGCCGAGTACGGCCGGGTTGGCGGCGGCGTTGGCGCCGGTGGTGTCGAACCCGGATCTGGGCGGTTTCGCCGGTTCGGTGACCGACGCCGATACCGGGACGGTGCTGTGGAGCGCGGAGGCGGCCAAACCGATGGTCCCGTCCTCGACCGCCAAGATCCTGACGACGGCGGCCGCGCTGCTGACCTTGCCCGAGAATCAGCGGGTCGAGACCACGGTCGTCGCCGGTGCTGCGCCGGGGGAGATCGTGCTGGTCGGCGGCGGTGATCCGACGCTCACCGCGCAACCGGATGGCAAGGGCTACTACCCCGATGGGCCGAAGTTGTCGGATCTGGTGGACCAGATCCGGTCGGCGCAGATCCCGATCGATTCCATCGTGGTCGACACCTCGCGCTATTCGGGCCCGACCATGGCGCAGGGCTGGGAACCGATCGATATTCCCGGCGGTTCCATCGCGCCGATCGACCCGGTGATGCTCGACGGCGGCAGGCTCGATCCGCTGGTCGAGTACGCGCCGCGCAGCACCACCCCGGGGCTCGATGTCGGGCGCAGGCTGGCCGCCGAACTCGGCCTCGATCCGGAACAGGTGCGGCCGGGGACTGCGTCGGCGGGCGCCAAGCAGATCGCGAGCGTGTCCTCGGCGCCGCTGGGGCAGCGGCTGCACGCCATGATGGTGCACTCCGACAATGTGCTCGCCGAAACCATCGGCCGGGAGATCGCGCTGGCCACCGGCGGTCCGGCCTCCTTCGCTGGCGCGGCCGCCGCGGTACGGGCGACACTCGAGCGGGCCGGCTTCGATCTGACCGGCGTGACCATGCACGACACCAGCGGACTCTCCGTCGACGACCGCATTCCGGCGCAGATCCTGGACCGGATCCTGGCGACCGCGGCGCGCGATGACGAGGTCGCCGAACAGCCGAGCCCGACCGGTGCGCCGAGCCTGCGGCCGGGTTCGATCGTGCGGCCCGGCGCGTCCACCGGTAAGTCCGCCGACGACGAACCCGACCTGTCCGCGACCCTCGCACCGCTGCTCGACGATCTGCCCGTGGCCGGTGCCACCGGCTCGTTGGCCGCCCGCTATGTGGTGCGCGATCGGGACGGCGCCGGATGGGTGCGGGCCAAGACCGGAACTCTGTCGGTGGCGAGCACGTTGGTCGGATATGTGCTCGACAGCGATGGCCGGGTACTGACCTTCGCGTTGATGTCGAGTGATCGGCCGCCGGAGGTGAGCAGGCCCGCACTGGACGCCATCGCGGCCACGCTGCGCAATTGCGGATGCTCCTGACGGGTGGGTGACCTATGACGACCGAACAACGCCCCGGCGATACCGGCCCGGTCGAACCGGCCGGTGGCGCCGTAGACACCGTCGACGAGGCGAGTCCGCGTAGCCGCCTGTCGGCCACCGTCGACTGGCGCCTCGCCGCCCGCACCGGCGCGGCTCTCGTCCCGTCCGGGCCGCGGACCAGCAGGTATTCCGCCGAACAGGTGGTCACCGAGCTGGCCCACGCCTCGGTGCGCGCCGAATCCCCGGTCCGTGAGGTCACCGGACTGCTCGACGATCAGCCGGTGCCGCAGGCGCGCATCGTCGACCGGCCCGGTTGGATCGGTGCGGCCGCCGACTCCATGGCGCAGCTCACCGGCACCGGGGTCGACGAGGGCCGCGGGGTGTTCGCGGGTAAACCGGCCGGTGTGCAGGCCGGGGCCATGCTGGCGTTCCTGTCCACCGCGATTCTCGGTCAGTACGATCCGTTCACCGGCCGCGACGGCACACTGCTGCTGGTCGCGCCCAACATCATGTCGGTCGAGCGTGCGCTCGGCGTACAGCCGAGCGATTTCCGTTTCTGGGTATGCCTGCACGAGGTGACCCACCGAGTGCAGTTCTCCTCCGCGCCGTGGCTGGCCGAGTACATGCGCACGAACGTGGACGTGCTCGGCGAGGTCGGTGACGAACCGATGGCCGATATGCTCGCCCGGCTCGTCTCCGAGGTGCGTGAGCGCCGCCGCAACGGCACCCCCGACGATCCGGCCGCCCGCGGTGTGGTCGGCCTGCTGCGGGCCACCCAGCCCGCACCGCAACGCGAGGCGCTGGACCGGCTGCTGATGCTCGGCACCCTGCTCGAGGGGCACGCCGACCATGTGATGGACGCGGTCGGCCCATCGGTCATCCCGACCGTCGAACAGATCCGCGCCGCCTTCGACCAGCGCCGCAAACGTCCGACCAACCCGGTGCAGCGACTGCTGCGGGCCCTGCTCGGCGTCGACGCGAAGGTCGCACAGTATGTGCGCGGGAAAGCCTTCGTCGACCATGTCGTCGGCGCCGTGGGCATGCAACGTTTCAACACCGTCTGGACCGATGCCGACACCCTGCCCCGCCCGGACGAGATCGAAGACCCGCAACGGTGGATCACCCGCGTCCTGGGATGACACCCCACCCGCCCGGACACCCGGAAGCCACGTGCGCCAGGCCCGCGCCAGGCTCGGCAGCCGAGCCGAAACGTCTACCGGAGACACCGGCCGTACTCGAACTGCGCCACGCCGTCCGCCGCTGGCTGATGCGCCGGGACGGCAGTTCCGAAGTGGCCGTGGCGCTGTCCGGGGGAGCCGACTCGCTGGCCTTGACCGCCGCCGCGGTGGCCGAGTCCGAGGCGGTCGACGCACTGATCGTGGATCACGGCCTACAACCGGATTCGGCGGCGGTGGCCGCTACGGCGGCGGCGACGGCACTGAAGCTGGGTTGCCGATCGGCGCACGTACTGCCGGTCGAAGTGGGCCGAACGGGCGGGATGGAGGCCGCGGCCAGAACGGCGCGTTATACGGCGCTGGACGCCGCCCGCAGCGGCCTGCCGGTACTGCTCGGGCACACCCTCGACGATCAAGCCGAGACCGTGCTGCTCGGACTGGCCCGCGGCTCGGGCTCGCGCTCCATCCAGGGCATGGCGGCGTTCGCCCCACCGTGGGGTCGCCCGCTGCTCGGTGTGCGACGCGCCGTCACCAGGCAGTTCTGCGTCGATCTCGGACTCACCCCGCACGAGGATCCGCACAACGAGTCACCCGAGTTCACCAGGGTCCGGCTGCGTGCGCAGGTCCTTCCGCTGCTCGAGGAGGTGCTCGGTGGGGGAGTGGCCGAGGCGCTCGGTCGCACGGCCCAGCAGCTGCGTGAGGACAACACGGTGCTCGACGAACTGGCACACGACCTGATGCGTGTGGCCAGCCAACCGTCGACCGGTGATACCGTGCCCGCCCGCATTCCCGGTGATACCGGGCCCGCCCGCACTCATGGCGTGACGCTGTCGTGCGAGACGCTCGCCACTGCCCCCGCCGCGCTACGCCGGCGCGCCATCCGGGCCTGGCTACTCGACGGAGGTGCGAAAGCGCTGACCGGCAAACATTTACAGGCGGTCGACCAGCTGGTCACCGCATGGCGTGGGCAGGGTGGGGTCGCGGTCGGCGGCGGCGAACCGGGGACGAGGTTGGAAGCCGTGCGTGAACATGGCAGGCTGACACTCGCGCATACCGATCGGGTTCGCCCGGGCGAGCGCGAGTGACGGGCCCCGAGGCGACGGCGCGGCGTGACCACGGACGGGCCCGCAGGAGCACCGCGGATCAACGCAGGGAAGGGAACCAGCGCACGTGTACGGGGACGACATCGCCTCGGTGCTGATCACCGAAGAAGAAATTGCCGATAAGACCAGGGAACTGGCCGAACTGATCGCCAAGCGCTATCCGCCCGACGCCCCCGAGGGTGATCTGCTGCTGATCGGCGTGCTCAAGGGCGCGATCTTCTTCATGACCGATCTGGCCAAGGCACTGCCGATTCCCACCCAGCTGGAATTCATGGCCGTGTCCTCCTACGGTTCGTCCACCTCGTCGTCGGGCGTCGTGCGCATCATGAAGGACCTGGACAAGGACATCGCGGGCCGCAATGTGCTGATCGTCGAGGACATCATCGACTCCGGTCTCACCCTGTCCTGGCTGATGCGCAACCTGTCCACCCGCAATCCGGCCTCGCTCGAGGTGGTGACCCTGCTCCGCAAGCCCGACGCGCTACGCACCCAGGTGGAGGTCTCGCACGTGGGCTTCGACATCCCGAACGAATTCGTCGTCGGTTACGGCCTCGACTACGCCGAGCGCTACCGCGACCTGCCCTATATCGGCACCCTGCATCCGAAGGTATACGGCGGCGGAGCCTGACCTGCCCGCCGGGCTAGGCGGTCGCGGCTCGCTGGGTGACCGGATCACCGGGCGATACCACCCGCTCCAATGCGCGTAGATCGGCTTCGAGCGCGCGGAACAGCACGTATGTGCCGACGAAGGCGATGATGCCGCCCACGCACAGCACCCGGACGGCGACGATCACCTCGGCGATATCGGTGGGTGGCAGGAACGTCACTCCGGCCACCGCCAGCAGTGGCACCGATGCCGCCACCGCGAGGTAGCCGTTGCAGCGCCGGTCCAGTTCGCGCAGCCATACCGCGTCCTCCGCGCCGACATCACCGTGGCGAAGGAATATCGGATATACGCAGCGCACCATGTAGAAGGTCGCCAGGAAGAACGGGTAGGCGACCGCGATCGCACCACACACCGCCTGCGAGGCCAGGAAATGCATCACCCCGCGCGCGGGCAGATCGTCGGTGGTCAGCCGCAGCGCGATCGGGAAGGTGAACGCGGCCACCACCCACAGCGAGAACGCGACGATCACCGCGTTGTCGCCGAGCCGCAGCGTGTCCCGTCTGGCGCGGCGCAGGGTGTCGGGGTCATAGCGTTTGCCGTGGCGCAGCCCACGGGTCACCCGGAGGACATGCCGCGACAGGTACAGCACGACCGCGATGCCGACCGGGAACAGTACCGAATTGACGATCCCGGTGATCACCACGAAATTTCGCTGCGCCTCCTCCGACAGCCTGCTGACGATGAGCTGATGATTGTGTTCGATGTTGTAGAGCGAGGCCAGCGCGTTGGGCACGCCGAGCGCGAACAACAGCACCGGCACCATCCACGGCCGCAGCCGCAGCCGCCAGCTGTCCGGCGCCGGATCGACGAGTTCGCGTGCCCGCGGGTCGAGGCAGGTGTCGAACTGTCTGGCCAGCACAGCGCCATCGGGCCAGCGTCGGTCCCGGTCGGGGTCGAGGCAGGTCAGCAGGACCCGGCGCAGTGCGGCCGGGCAGTCCGGTGGCAGCCGTTCCAGCGCCGCCTCGTCGACGCCGGTGCTCCGGCGTTCCAGCATCGCCTCGAGGGTGGTGTCGTCACCCTGGTCGCCCGCACCCGCTGTGGTGTCGTCGAACGGTTTCGCGCCGGTCAGCAGCTCCCACAGCAGAACGCCGAGGGAGTAGATATCGGCGCGGGTGTCGAGATCGCCCGCCTCGCGCTGCCGCCCGGGATGGCAGGCCTCCAGCTGTTCGGGTGACATATAGGTCAGCGAGCCACCGAAGTACGACACCGGGCTGGTGCCTTCCACATTGCGGCTGAAGCTGATGTTGAAATCGGCGAGCTTGGGCACCCCCTCCGCGGTGAGCAGCACATTCGCCGGTTTGACGTCACGGTGCAGCACACCGTGCGCGGCGGCGTAATCGAGCGCCTCGGCCAGCCGCCGGCCGAGCCAGGCCACGGTCTCCGGCCAGCTCAGCAGGGCGATCTCGGCGCGCACGCTGGAATCGGTCGGCCGGATCTCGCCCTTCTCCTCCATCGCGGTGTCCACCGCGTCGAGCAGCAGTCTGCCGTCGCGTTCGGCGGGCGGGGTCGCGCGGACCCAGCGCAGCGCGCCGAGCAGGGTGCCGCCCGGTAGGAACTGCATGTACAGGAATCGCAGCCGCCGCGAGCCGCGGGCACGATCGGATTCGAGCAGTTGCTGATCGAATACCCGCACGATGTAGTCGTGGTCGAGTTGGGCAAGCGTCTGCGGTTCGGTGCCGTGATCGGCGGACACCTTCACCGCCACCAGGCGTTGTAGTGAACGTTGTCTGGCCAGGAACACTCGGGCGAAGGCGCCGCTGCCCAGCCCGGTGAGCAGGTCGAAATCGCCGATGCTCGTGCCGACCTCGATCCGGTCGAGCGCCGCGTCGGTGCCCGGCCCGCTCTCGGCGCCGGGGTCGAGCCGGGTGGTCGGATCGAAGGCCGCGGTGGAGGTGCGGGTGGCGTCGTCGGCCCGGGTGGTCTCGGCGTCCTCGGGGTGCGGCGAGTCCGCTCCCGCAACGGAATTCGCCGCGGGGTCGGTTTCTGGGGTGGTCTCCGGTTCGGCGCTCATGGTCCCAAGGGGGTTGCTGGGTGGATGCCGCGAAACATGCACTGGTCGGCCGACGGGGTTGCCGATAAACTCCGCCACACCCGACGCCTTCGACGGCGACCGGTAATCGGAATGATACGTCCACCGACAGGGTGTCTCACCCGGTTTGGCCCAACGTGGCGTCGGGCCATGAGCTGGTTGAACGCGGGCCGGACCCGAGGGCGGGCAGGCACGGTAGGAGGGCATCGATGGGGGCACATGAGCCTGCGGATACGAACGCGGGCAATGACCCGACCACTCCACCGGGACCGGTCGCGACGACCGCGGCCCGGGTACGCGAGGGCGTGACGACGCCGACCGCCGAGGTGGAGGCGGCACTGGCCCGGATCACCGAGGGCAATCCCGAGGTCTACGCGTTCGACGTGGTGCGCGCGGAGCGGGCACGCGCGGAGGCGGCGGAACTGGAACAGCGCGTCGACCTGGACGGGCTGGCGCTGGCCGGTGTTCCGGTGGCGATCAAACACAATGTCGCGGTGGCGGGCGAAACCGTGCTCGATGGTTCGGCCGCCACCGATCCCACCCCGGCGACAACCGATCATCCGGTGGTGCGGCGGCTGCGGGAGGCCGGTGCGGTGGTGGTCGGGTTGACCACCGTGCCGGAGCTGAGCCTGTGGGGTATGACCGACGGACCGGACGGGACCACCCGCAATCCGTGGAACCCCGAGCGCACCTGCGGTGGATCCTCCGGCGGTGCGGCGGCGGCGGTCGCGGCCGGACTGGTTCCGGTCGCGCACGGCAACGACGGGCTCGGTTCGGTCCGCATTCCGGCGGCCTGCTGTGGCGTCGTGGGGGTCAAACCCGGTCGCGGGGTGGTGCCCGCCGAGGTCGGACCGGACTCCTGGGGCGGGATGACCGAAAACGGTGTGCTGGCAACGACTGTCGCCGACGCCGCGCTCACCCTCTCGGTGCTCGCGGGTCGGCCGGAGCTGGCCGAGGTCGACCCGCCCGCCCCGCTGCGGGTCGCGCTCGCCGTCGGCGCGCCGAGTCCGCTGATCAAGGTCGACCGGCATTGGACCGCGGCCGCGCGTACCGCGGGTGCGGCCGCCGCGACCGCGGGTCATACGGTCGAGACGACGAAACTGCCCTACGGCGACGCGGTGACCGCGGTGATGCTGCGCTGGCCGATGCTGGCGCTCCCCGAGGCCGATGAGCTGCCGTACCCCGAGCGGCTACAGCGGCGCACCCGCCGCCATCTCGCACTGGGCAGACTGCTGGTGAAGCTCAATATGGTGCGGCCCGCGCAGGTCGAGCGGGTGGAGGCCAGATTGGTCGAGTTCTTCGACGATCACGATGTGGTGATCACGCCCGCGCTCGCCCTGCCGCCGCCGGCGGCGAAGGCCTGGCATGCCAAGGGTTGGTTGACGAACTTCATCAACAGCCCACGCTATTCACCGTTCACGCCGCTGTGGAATCTGGTGGGCTGGCCCGCCATATCGGTGCCCATGGGCCTGCACCCGGAGTCCGGTACACCGGTGGCGGCCCAGCTGGCCGGTCCACCGGGCAGCGAATCGACGCTACTGCGGTTGGCTGCCCAGCTCGAGGCGCAGCACCCGTGGCCGCGGACGGCCGCGCAACGGCCGTCCGGGCCGGGTTAGTCCGGGATCAGACCGCGACGGCGGGTTTGCTGGCGAACCCGCCGTCGGCGGCGCGACCGGCGAATTCGAGAATGGTCGGCCGATTGTCGTCGGCGCGCCAGGCCACCGCGAGTTCACAGGGCGCGAGCCCGGTGACGGGGCGGGCGGTGAGGCCGGGCCAGCGGTACATCGGGACGTTGTTCTCGGCGAGCAGGCAGACGCCGAGCCCGAGGCTCACCGCTTCCAGCTTGTCCTCGGGGGTGGCGGCTTCGGCACCGATCTTGGGCTGACGACCGCCGCGGCCGTCGTTGCCGAGCCAGAACTCGCGCACTGCGCCCGCTTCGGGCGGCAGTGCGACGAACGGTTCGTCGATCAGATCGGCGAAGTCGATGGTGTCCTGTGTGGCCAGCCGGTGGTTCTCCGGTAGTAGCACCCAGCGGTCCTCGGTGCGTAGCACCTCCCACCGGTACCGGTTCGGGTCGGGTAGCGGTAGCCAGACCAGCGCCAGATCGGCCTGGCGGCCCGCCAGACCGCTGGACGGGTCGGTCCATGACGCGGAGTGCAGGGCGAGCCGGTGGCCGCTCGCGCTCTCCAGATCGTTGAGCAGTCCGCGACCGAGCGTGGACTGGATGCCGACGCGCAGCACCTCGCCCGCTTCCTGGAGCGAGGAGTTGGTGAGCTCCCACAGTTCCAGGATCTTGCGGGCGCCCTCGAGCAGTTCCTTGCCCGCGACGGTGAGTGCGACGCTGCGTTGGTTGCGATCGAACAGGACCACGTCGAGCTGGCGCTCCAGCTGCCGGATCTGGCGTGACAGCGTGGGTTGTGCGATGTGCAGCCGCTGGGCGGCGTTGGTGAAGTGCAGTTCCTCAGCGACAGCGACGAAATACCGCAGGTCGCGCAAATGCGGGTCCATAGCCTATTGCTATCAGAATTGGTGCCGGATTTCTAGCCCAATCAAACCGGAAAGTTTGGAATCTCGGCCCAAAACGGTCATCAGGTTTGTTAGTCACAGCATATGGGTTTCCATGGTGATGTGCATCATCGGACTCGGCGAATCTTCGGTGTGTGCGATCCGGGCCGAGGGCGATGGCGTCCACGGGTGTGGTGACCAGTGGTGATGTGTCAGGTGAATGGCAGGTCTGGC
Organism: Nocardia cyriacigeorgica; assembly: GCF_029868385.1. Lineage (GTDB taxonomy): Bacteria > Actinomycetota > Actinomycetes > Mycobacteriales > Mycobacteriaceae > Nocardia > Nocardia cyriacigeorgica_F. The sequence goes on from NZ_JARWNX010000027.1 coordinate 65,045, forward strand.
GTGCACGAGTGTTTCAGATTTACGACGGAAGGGCGGGTGTCCGGGTGCGCGTCGGGACGGATCCCGATGATGAGTGATTTTCATCACTATCAGGTTTGTGGGACGTCGTAATCCGTCACAACTGCGGACGCGATACGGCGCCGCGACCGCCCCGAGGGGCGATCACGGCGCCGCGTAGTCCGCGCCACAATCAGGCGTTCCTGGCGCGCTCCTCGTACGCCTTGCGCTGATCGGTATCCACATCGCCGAGGAAGGCATCGGACGAGCCGAGTGCCCGTGCCAGTCCATCGGCCCACGATTCCGGCAGCAGATTGACCACCTGCGCGATCGCACCGGCCACCGCCGTCACCCGGACCTTGGACTTCGGCGCGGCGATCACATCCACGATGGCGTCGGCGATCTCCTCCGGCTCGGCCGGACGCAGGATCTTCGGGGTGCTGACGCCGGAACCGAGTTCGGTCTTGGTCAGCGTCGGCAGGATCGACGAGAAGCTGACACCCGAACCCCGGTACTCCTCGCGCAGCGTATCGGTGAACCCGAGCACCGCATGCTTGCTGGCGTTATAGGTCGCCAGACCGGGGATATGGGTCTCACCGGCCAGCGACGCGATATTGATGACATGCCCGCTGCGTCGGGGCAGCATCCGCGCCAGCGCCAGCTTCGACCCGAGGATGACGCCGTAGACATTGATATCGAGGATGCGGCGGGTCACCTGATCGGGTTCGTCGGCCAGCTTGCCGGTCGGCATGATGCCCGCGTTGTTGATCAGCACATCGATCGGCCCGATGGTGCGTTCGACCTCGTCGAGAAAGGCCTCGAACGAGGACGGATCGGTGACGTCGAGGCGTCCGTACACCTCGAAATCGCGGTGGGAGCCCGACTCCTTGACCGTCGTCTCGTCGATATCGCCGATGGCGATCTTCGCCCCGAGCGTCTGCAACGCCGTCGCGGTGGCCAAGCCGATCCCGCGTGCGCCGCCGGTGATGACGACGACCTTGCCGCGAATCTTCGTCGCGTCTGCCATTTACTTCGCACCCTTCGTATCGCCCTTGAGCCGCAGCAGCGCGGGCACATCGAGCCTGCGCAGCCCGCGCGCACCCGCCGCCCGCATCGCGCCGAGCGCGAACAGGATCTTGGGCAGCTCGTACGGGAACCAGATCAGTTCTTTTTCCTGCGTGGGCAGGATCGGTTTCGTGATCGCCTGTGCCCGGCAGTATTTGCGCACCCCGTTCGGGCCGCCCCACCGGGCGCCGACCCCGGAGTTGCCCCAGCCGCCCATCGGCAGCGCGAAGCTGAACATATTGCTGAAGACGTCGTTGATGTTCACCGCGCCCGCCGACAGTTGCCGGGCGACCCGCTCGCCGCGATCCTTGTCGCCGGTCCAGACCGACGCCGACAGGCCGAAACTGGAATCGTTGGCCAACCGGATCGCCTCGGCCTCATCGGCGACCTTCATCACCGGCAGGGTCGGGCCGAAGGTCTCCTCGGCGATACAGGACATGGAGTGGTCGACGTCGATCAGCACGGTCGGCTCGAAGAAGGTGCCGACGCCGGTGCGCTTACCGCCGGTGGTCACCGTGGCCCCGGCCGCGACGGCCTCGTCCACGTGGCGCTGCACGATCCGCACCTGGTTCTCATTGGCCAGCGCGCCCACATCGTGGTTCGGGGTGCGATCGTCGAGTCCCTGTCGCAGCGCCGCGACATCGGCGGTCAGCTTGGCGACGAACTCGTCGTAGACCGGCGCCTCCACATAGACCCGCTCCACCGAGATGCACACCTGCCCGGCATTGAACATGCCGCCGAAGGCGATGCCGTGTGCGGCTCGATCGATATCGGCGTCGGCCAGCACGATCGCCGGATCCTTACCACCGAGTTCGAGGCTGTAGGGGATCATCCGCTCCACACAGGCGGCGGCGATCTTGCGTCCGGTGGGGGTCGAGCCGGTGAACTGGATGTAATCGGCGTTGTCCACGACCGCGGCGCCGGTCGCGCCCGCACCGGTCACCACCGCGAATACCGGCGGCGCGCCGATCTCGGCCCAGCCGCGGGCCAGCTCCAGCGCCGACAGCGGCGTCACCTCCGACGGCTTGAGCAGCACCGCGGCGCCCGCGGCCAGCGCCGGGATCACATCGACCACCGGCATGGCCAGCGGGAAATTCCACGGCGTGATCACACCGACCACCGGATACGGCTTGAAGGCGATCGACAGTTTCTTCACCCGGGCCAGCGGGCTGTGCGGTGACGGGTTCTCATCGGCGAGGAACTTCGCCGCGCGACGGGCGTAATAGCCGGTCAGATCGACCGAGAAGGCCGGGTCGATCAGCGCGTCGACCCTCGGCTTACCCGTCTCGGACTGCAAGACGTCGGCCAGCTGTTCGGTGTTGTCGATCAGCCAGTCCTGGAGCTTCAGCAACCATTCCTTACGGCCATCGGGACCGATGGCCTCCCACTCCTGCTGGTACAGCCGCAGTTCGCGGACCTTGGCCGCCACATCCTCGGCCGAGACCTCCGGCACCGTGCCGACGATCTCGCCGGTGGCCGGATTGCGCACCTCGATCACGGCGGGTGCCTCGGTGGTCTTCTTACGCGTTGTCGTTCGTTTCGTCGTGCGGGCTGGTTCGGTGTCGGTCACTGTCTGTTCTCCCACTACGTCGTGGCCTCGGATTCCGTCGGCTCGCTGTGAAGCAGCTCACTGAACTATGATCGTGGCACAATCGCCGACGACATTCTTGGCTCGATATGTCAACGGGTGCGGCCCGGTTTGGACTTTCGATACAAATTCGGTGGATCAGACCGACCGCGAGGTGATCGATGACGAATCCAGTACCCGACACGCGACCCGGTCTGCTCGAGTCCGCCGCTGCACGTGCCGAAGGCGAATCGGCCGCCATGAACGAGCCGGTCCGGTACTGGCTGGCCGAATTCGTCTACGAGATGATGCGGGCCGAAAACCTCGACCAGGTCGTGGACCGTCTCGATTCCGCGATCGTCGCGCGCATTCCCGAACTCGCCGACCGGGATATGCGCCGCGATCTCGCCGCGAGCACCCGCGCCCACGCACGAGTCGTACTCAGCGGCCTCACCAGCGACACGATCGATCCGGTGCTGCCCGAGCAGGCGCACGCCTTCGCCAGGACCATTGCCCGCCGCGGCTTCGAACTCAGGCTGCTGCTGCGCACCTACAACGTGGGGCTCGCGGCGGTACTCGACTTCTTCACCGACGCCCTCGATCAGCGCCCGACGCCCTACCCGATCGAACGCGCGGTGCTGCTGCGCATGTTCGAACGGGCCACCCAGTGGGTCGGCGCGTCGGTGGAAACCCTCACCGAGACCTATATGGAGGAGCGCGAACGGGTGCTGCGCGCCGCGCTCAACCGCCGCACCGAAACCGTGCGGGCCGTGCTCGCCGGTGACGACATCGATATCGAACAGGCCTCGACCAGGCTCGGCTACCGGCTGAACCAGCAGCATCTCGGCGTGGTGCTCTGGGCCGACGAACCGGCGGACTCGGGCGGCGACGGCGAGATGAGTGGACTGCTCGACCGGGTGACCGCCCGGCTGGCCGCCGAGATCGGCAGCAGCCGCGTGCTCACCGTCGCGTCGGGGGCCAGCAGCATGTGGGCGTGGATCGGACTCGACGCGCAGCAGGGCGCGGTGGACGTGGATCGGACCAGCCGGTCGATCGAGGCGCCGGTGCGGATCGCCTTCGGCATACCGGGGGATCGGGTGGCGGGCTTCCGGCGCAGCCATGCCGAAGCGATGGCGGCGCGTCAGGTCGCCGAACGCGGGCCGGTGGACGCGCCGCGGGTGACGGCCTATCGCGAGGTGGAGATCGCCTATCTCGCCGGTGTCGATGAGACCGCCATGCGGGCGCTCATCGCGCGTGAGTTGCGCGGGTTGGCCCGCCGCGATCCGAACGCGGCCCGGCTACGCGAGACCCTGCGCGCGTATCTGCATTGTCAGCGCAGCCCGGAGGCCGCGGCGAAACTACTGGGCGTGCACAAGAACACGGTCCGCTACCGCATCCAGCGGATCGAGGAACTGCTCGGTCATCCGATCGACGAGCGTGCGCTGCCATTGCACACCGCGCTCGCCTGCGTCGCCGCCTACGGCGTCGGGGTGCTGCCCGAGACCAGCTGACCCGGCGCGACCCGTGTGCTGCGGCCAGGTGCGTGCCACGCGCCGGACACTCCGGCGGTGTCGGCCGATCCTGCGCGCGGCGGGCGCTAGGCCGGTGCTTCGCGGGCGGCGATCCGGCGCAGTGGCGGTTCGGTGCTCGGCGGCACCCGGCGATCGGGCAGTTCCGCCAACAGCTGGGTGGTCGCGGCGGCGATTGCGGCGACGGCCTTGTCGACGGCGGGTTTGGTGGTGGAGCTCAGGCCGGTCAAGCCACCGACCTTGCGCACGTATTGCAATGCGGCGGCATAGATTTCCTGCTCGGTAGCGGCAGGCTCGAGGCCACGCAAGACGGTGATGTTTCTACACATGAATGCACATTAGCCCTCCGGTACCCCGGTCGGCAGGCCAAGAAAACGAAGATGTGAAAAACCTTCGAACGCGGTCGGCGAACAGGCCACCACGCGGGCCGGGCCACCTACACTCGCCCTATGCCTGCCCGCGCCCTACCCACGTTGACAACATTCCCGTACAAGGATCTCGATCAGCGCGAGGACGACCACTGGTCCGGTGCGCAGATCTCCGACGATCAATTGCGCGCGCTGGCCCTCGGTGCGTTCTATTCGGCCCGCTGGGACGCATTCCACGACGAATTGTTGCTCGGCCCCGAACGTGAGCATCCGCTCGGCGATCGCCGTGAATTGGCCATCGATACCCTCACCGGCGCGTGGGGCATCACCGATGGCACCGAGGCGCGCGCCTCGATGGAACAGTTGCTCGACGGTATGCACGCCCCGCTGTACGCACTGGTGCATCCGCTGGTCACGGCGTCGATCAATGCCAGCGAGCGCGACCGTTTCGGTGAGCGCGCCGACCGGCATCGGGCGTTCCTGCGTCAGGTCGGCTCGTTCCGCGGGATGGAGAATCCCGAAGCGCTGGTCCGCGACTACGACATCTGGTCCCAGGCGATCAAGATCGGTTTCACCGACCATCTGTCCCGGCCGCTGCCCGGCGATATCTACGCCTGGGATCTGGCTCGGGTGGTCGCGGTGGCGCGGATGGCATTCACCGCCGGATATCTGGAAGCCGATATCGCGTGGAGTTATCTCGCGCGTGCGCTGCCGCTTGCCCGCAGGCGCTACCGCAATTGGCGCCAATTCGGCGACGCCTATCTGACCGGCTGGACCTACTGGCAGGCCACCGAGGATCTCGCCGAACTGAAGGACGGCGGCGTCGATCGCAGAATGGAACTGCTGCGCCTGTGGACCCGCCCGACGAGCCCGTGGCGGCGCATCGGCCTGAACTGAACGGCGGGCCCCCGCACCGCGGGAGCCCGCCGCCAGAGCTCGGCTACACCCCGGGCAGGGAACGCAGGATCCCGCGGCCGTAGCGCTGGAACTGCGTATCGTCGACCATGCCGAGCGAATGCCGCTCCACCAGCAACTCCCACTCCGCGTACAGCTGCGAGGTGCCCGGATCGGCGGGCCCCGCCGCGCCGTCGGCGGATTCGAGCCGGATCGCGAAGTTCACCGCACAGGTGACGCGCTGGATATCGGCGCGATCGAGCCCGGTGAAATGCAACGTCTGATTACCGTCGTGCACATCCATGCCGGTATCGGTGCGCGCGGTGCCGATCTCGCCGGGCGCGCTCGCCGGGCCATCGGTGCTGCGCGCCCACATGATGGCCGGTATCGCCAGTTCGTGGGCATAGCGTTCGCCGCTGCCGATGGAGATGAATAGCAGCCGTCCGGTGGTGGCGGCCAACAGTCCCTGGCCGTGCCCGGCGGGCGGATGGGCGACGGCCAGCGCCGTCTCCAGTACGTATTCATCGGGTGCGGCGAGCCGGTGCAGTGCACTGATCGCGGATTTGGCTTCCTTGCGCGGCGCCATCCGGCGCACCGCGCGCTCCACATCGGCGCGGATGGGTACGCCGGAATTCCAGGTCGGTGCGGGCGGGGTCAGATCCGGCGCCGCGACATCGACACGCTGGAAGTCCAGGATCTGATCGTTGATCCGGTCGACGATCTCGACCGCGGCGGGCACATCGTGCTCGGCGATCAGCACCGGGAGCGGGGTTCGGTCGGCGGGCACCCCGGTGAGGACGGGGGTGGGATATCGGAGGTAGATCTCGATCACGACCGCGTCGTCGGCGCGCCGGTTCAGGCGGACCTTCAACAGGTCGGTCACCGGGACGTCGAGCACTCGTTCGCCGTCGGTGTGCTCGCTGTCGGTGCCGGGTCGTAGGACGATCAGCCGCCCTCGGCCGTGACGCACTATCGCTGTGGGTGTCCGTAGCTCGACTATGTCCATACCCCCTGCGCTCTATGTGGTTGGGGTTTGCTCTCGGGCCCTACCTGGTACGCAAGCCGGGTGCCTGCGGTCGTTCCTGACGCGCCGCCGGCGGCCGGTGCTCGCGGGCACTGCACTGTGCCGTCGCTCACGATAGGCCGAACATGCCATGATTGTGACCACTCGGCACAAACCAGGCCGGAGAGATCGGGAACCACGGGCGTTCTCCGGCCGTTTACCTGTTGAACTCTCATGACCGGCCGAACTGCGCGATGTATCGGGTAGACCGTACGCGGTAACGTGGCATGTCCGCATCCGAACGCATCGCTAGGCAAGAACCGGAGACACCGGAAAGGACTGGCCGCCCGGCCGACGCTCTATGAACCGCAAGACTGTGTTTCGCACCCTGGCGATAGTCTCGGGCATTCTGCTCGTGATCTATCTGTTCAGCTATTTCGGCAACGACACGCGCGGCTGGAAGAACGTCGACACCTCGGTGGCGTTGAGCCAGCTCCAAGACCAGGGCAATGTCAAGAACGTTCAGATCGATGACCGCGAGCAGCAGCTGCGGATCGAGCTGAACAACGGCAACGACGCCACCGGCGGCGAGTCCAAGATCATCGCCAAGTATCCGGGCGGCAGCCAGACCGCCGCGCAGATCTTCGACGAGGTGCAGAAGTCCGGCGCCCCGTACAACACGGTGGTCAAACAGGACAGCTGGCTCACCCAGATCCTGCTGTTCGTGCTGCCGATGATCATCCTGCTCGGCCTGTTCATCTTCGTGATGTCCCGGATGCAGGGCGGTGGCCGCGGCGGCATGATGGGCTTCGGTAAATCGAAGGCCAAGCAGCTGTCCAAGGACATGCCCAAGACCACCTTCGCCGATGTGGCCGGCGCCGATGAGGCCGTCGAAGAGCTGTACGAGATCAAGGACTTCCTCCAGAACCCGGTGCGCTATCAGGCGCTCGGCGCCAAGATCCCCAAGGGCGTGCTGCTCTACGGTCCGCCCGGTACCGGTAAGACGCTGCTGGCGCGCGCGGTCGCTGGCGAGGCCGGTGTGCCGTTCTTCACCATCTCCGGCTCGGATTTCGTCGAAATGTTCGTCGGCGTCGGCGCCTCCCGCGTGCGCGATCTGTTCGAGCAGGCCAAGCAGAACAGCCCGTGCATCATCTTCGTCGACGAGATCGACGCGGTCGGCCGTCAGCGTGGCGCGGGCCTCGGCGGTGGCCACGACGAACGCGAACAGACCCTCAACCAGCTGCTGGTGGAGATGGACGGTTTCGGCGATCGCACCGGCATCATCCTGATCGCCGCCACCAACCGCCCCGACATCCTCGATCCGGCGCTGCTGCGTCCCGGCCGGTTCGACCGGCAGATCCCGGTCAGCAATCCCGATCTCGCCGGTCGTCGCGCCATCCTGCGGGTGCATTCGCAGGGTAAGCCGATCGCGCCGGAGGCCGATCTGGACGGTCTGGCCAAGCGCACCGTCGGCATGTCCGGCGCCGATCTGGCCAATGTCATCAATGAGGCCGCGCTGCTGACCGCACGCGAGAACGGCTCGATGATCACCGGCGAATCGCTCGAGGAGTCGGTGGACCGGGTCATCGGCGGTCCGCGCCGCAAGAGCCGCATCATCAGCGAGCACGAGAAGAAGATCACCGCCTACCACGAGGGCGGCCATACGCTCGCGGCCTGGGCGATGCCCGATATCGAGCCCGTCTACAAGGTCACCATCCTCGCCCGCGGCCGCACCGGCGGCCACGCGATGACGGTGCCCGAGGACGACAAGGGCCTGATGACCCGCTCGGAGATGATCGCCCGCCTGGTGATGGCCATGGGCGGCCGCGCGGCCGAGGAGCTGGTGTTCCACGAGCCCACCACCGGCGCGTCCTCCGATATCGATCAGGCCACCAAGATCGCCCGCGCGATGGTCACCGAATACGGCATGAGCGCGCGCCTGGGCGCGGTGCGCTACGGCCAGGAGGCCGGCGATCCGTTCCTCGGCCGGTCGATGGGGCAGGCCTCGGACTATTCGCACGAGGTCGCGGGCGCCATCGATGAGGAGGTGCGCAACCTGATCGAGGCCGCGCACACCGAGGCGTGGTCCATCCTCAACGACTACCGTGACGTCCTCGACGATCTGGCCACCGCGCTGCTCGAACGCGAGACCCTGCACCGCAAGGATCTGGAACAGATCCTCGCCGCGGTGGTCAAGCGTCCGCGGATCACCGCGTTCAACGACTTCGGTGATCGGGTGCCCTCCGACAAGCCGCCGGTGAAGACCCCGGGCGAGTTGGCCGCCGAGCGCGGTGAGCCGTGGCCGCCGGAGCCGGTCGCACCGTCGCTGCCCGCCGCGGCGACGGCGGCCAGGGAACCGGCACCGGCCAACGGTTACCCGCCCGCTGGTGGCTATCCGGCGCAGCCCGGCCGTCCGGCTCAGCAGCCGGGTGGATATCCGATGCCACCGCAGCCGGGATACCAGCGTCCGGGCGCCACGCACGGCTCCCGCCCCGATTACGGTGCGCCCGCGGGCTGGTCGGCGCCCGGCTGGCCGCCGCGTGAGGAACCGCAGGAGCCCTCGGGCGAGCGCGGTTTCGGTGGCTGGCCCGATCCGGCCGAGGGCAGGCCGCGGCACGGCTATCAGCCCGAGCGCGGTTACGACGACCGCGGTGGTTACGACGATCGTGGCGGCTACCCCGACAACTCCAATCCCGAGAACGCGAATCGGGACTGGGAAGGACCGAACGGCAGGGGTTGACCAGCGCCGATTACGCTCGATCCTCGGGGCCGGGCGATCTGCCCGCGCCCTGAGATTTGGAGGTGTCCTCGATTGTCGGCCAACGATCACAGCAACGGCCAAGTCCCCACCGTGCCCGGTCGACCTGTTCGGGAAGGCTCCGGTTCGGAGGCGAACGAGCCGGAGCTCATCGCACTGCACACCGGTGCGCGGTTCGATCAGCCGCGGGCCGAGGCCGCGATCCGGGAACTGTTGATCGCCGTCGGCGAGGACCCGGACCGGCAGGGTCTGCGTGATACTCCGGCCAGGGTGGCGCGCGCCTACCGCGAGATGTTCGCCGGGCTCTATCTCGAACCCGATGCGGTGCTCAACACCACCTTCGATGAGGAACACCAGGAACTGGTGCTGGTGCGCGATATTCCGCTGTACTCCACCTGCGAACACCATCTGGTGTCGTTCCACGGTGTCGCCCATGTCGGCTACATCCCCGGTACACACGGCCGGGTGACGGGTCTGTCCAAACTGGCCAGGCTCGTCGACCTCTACGCCAAGCGCCCGCAGGTGCAGGAGCGGCTGACCAGTCAGATCGCCGACGCGGTCATGCGCAAACTGGATCCGCGCGGCGCGATCGTCGTGGTGGAGGCCGAACATCTGTGCATGGCCATGCGCGGTATCCGCAAACCGGGTGCGAGCACCACCACCTCGGCCGTGCGCGGCCTGCTCCAGACCAACGCCGCCTCGCGCGCCGAGGCGCTCGATCTGATCCTGCGCAAGTGAGCCACACACCGCGGCCGGGGGTGACGCCGCGCGCGGGTCGATCGTGCGTGGTGATGGGAGTCGTGAACGTCACGGCCGATTCGTTCTCCGACGGCGGCCGCTACCTCGATCCCGAGCTGGCCATCCGGCACGGGCTCGAGCTGTTCGAGGCGGGCGCCGACATCATCGACGTCGGCGGTGAATCGACCAGGCCAGGTGCGGTACGGGTGGACGCCGAGACCGAGACGGCACGGGTGGTCCCGGTGATCCGCGGGCTGGTCGCCGCGGGTGTGCCGGTGAGCGTCGACACCATGCGCGCACGGGTCGCCGAAGCTGCCATCGCGGCCGGGGTGTGCGTGGTCAACGATGTCTCCGGCGGCCGCGCCGACGCCGATATGGCCGAGGTCGTCGCGGGCGCCGATATCCCGTGGATCCTCATGCATTGGCGCGCCGGGGCCGATTACCGGCACACCGGCCCGGCCGACCATTACGACGATGTGGTCGCCGAGGTGCGTGCGGAGCTGGACACGCAGGTGCGCCACGCCATTGCCGCCGGTGTCGATCCGGCGCGGCTGATCCTGGATCCCGGCCTCGGCTTCGCCAAGAACGCCGAACACAATTGGGCGCTGCTCGGTGCGCTGCCGCAGTTCGTCGCCGACGGTTTCCCGGTACTGATCGGCGCCTCCCGTAAACGTTTCCTCGGCACACTGCTGGCCGATGACGCCGGTCCGCGCCCGCCCGACGGCCGCGAGACCGCGACCGCGACCATTTCGGCGCTGGCCGCGTTGCACGGCGCCTGGGGCGTGCGGGTGCATGATGTCCGCGCCTCCTTGGACGCCGTCGCGGTGACCGATGCCTGGCAGCGCGCGGCGGATTCGGCAGGGGTGGTGCGTTGAACGAGGTGGCAGGGCTCGCGCCGTCGCGGCGTGCCTCCGATCGGATCGAACTGCGCGGACTGCGTGTCTTCGGGTATCACGGTGTGTTCGATCATGAGAAGCGCGACGGCCAGGAGTTCCTGGTCGATCTGACGGTATGGCTCGATTTCACCGCCGCCGCGGCCTCCGACGATCTCGCCGCCACCGTCGATTACGGTGCGCTCGCCGAACTCGCGGTCGGCATCGTCGCCGGGCCGCCGCGCGATCTGATCGAGACGGTGGTCGGTGAGATCGCCGATGCGGTGATGGCGGTCGACTCGCGGATCGATGCGGTGGAGGTCGTCGTGCACAAGCCGTCCGCGCCGATTCCGCATACTTTCGCCGACGTGCGCGTGGTCACCTCCCGCCAGCGCGAACGGGCGGCCCGATGAGCCGCGCGGTCCTGTCCATCGGATCCAATCTGGGTGATCGTCTCGGCTATCTGCGCAGTGTGATCGACGGTTTCGGGTCGCGCGTGGTCGCGGTGTCGCCGGTCTATTCGACCGCACCGTGGGGTGGGGTCGAACAGGACGATTACCTCAATGCCGTTGTCGTGGTGGAAGATCCGGACTTCGAATGCGCCGACTGGTTGCGCAGGGGCCAGGAACTGGAGCGGGCGGCCGACCGGGTGCGCGAAGTGCGCTGGGGCGCGCGGACATTGGATGTCGACGTGGTGTGGTGTGCCGAGGACGGGCCAACGGGGCCGGTGGCCTGTCGCAGCGTCGATCCGGAGCTGACCCTGCCGCATCCGCAGGCGCATCGGCGGGCCTTCGTGCTGGTGCCGTGGCTGGATGTCGACCCAGCGGCGGAACTCGAGGTCGACGGACACGTGCGCCGCGTACGGGAACTGGTGGCGGAGTTGGATGCCGACGAACGTGACGGCGTGCACCGGACCACGTTGACCTTGGCGGTCGGGGGAGCGGGCCGGTGCAGCAGCTGAAACCGACGCGCGTCCTCGACCTGACCGCGAATGTCGTGATCGCGGCGGTGGTGGCCTGGGTCGCCACCCGCATCGCCTACGGCAGTTTCCCGCCAATCTCCAGTTTCGCGGGGGCATCGCTGTATCCGGTGGCGGCAATCGAGGTGGCGCTGGGTTTCATCATCCGCGCCAGGGTCAATGAGCATCGCATCGGTGACGGACCGCATCAGCTGCATCCGATCACCGCGGCGCGGGCCGTGGCCTTGGCCAAGGCTTCGGCACAGGTGGGTTCGCTGGCGGCCGGGGTCTGGCTCGGATTCCTCATCTGGGTGTTCCCGCAGCGTGGTGATCTGCGGGCGGCCGCTGCCGATGTGCCGGGCGCGTCGATCGGGCTCGGGGCCGCGGTGGCGTTGGTCGCGGCGGCACTGTGGCTCGAATATTGCTGCCGCGCACCCGACGATCCTTCCGATGATCCAGCTACCACATAGCTAACATGGTTGGGTGAATCACCACCCCGGAACCTGGGCCGCCGCTGCCATCCAAGCTACCCTGGCGGGCATGGTTTCACCCTCCCGTACCAGCAGCTCCCCCCGACGGTGGGACTATGCGGGAAAACTGTTCATCGGCGCGCTTATTCTGCTCGGCTTGGTTGCCAGTATTTTCCTGATTTTCAGCGATAGTCTGCAATTTATTCGGATCGGATTGGTGGCCGCGCTCTGGGCGGCCGTACTCGGCGCGCTGGCCGCGACGAAGTACCGCAAGGAATCGACGATCGACAAGGCCAAGGTCCGCGATCTGCAAACGGTCTACGAACTACAGCTCGACCGCGAGATCTCGGCCCGCCGCGAATACGAACTCGGCGTCGAGGCCAGGGTCCGCCATGAAGTCGGCGCCGATGCCGCCGAGATGGCCGCGCTGCGGGCGGAGCTGACGGTGCTGCGGGAGAGCTTGCAGCGGCTCTTCGACGGTGAGCTGCCGATGGATCGTCCGGCGCTGCGGGCCGACGCCACCCGCGTCCAGGAACTCACCGGCCGACCGGCCGGTTCGGCGAACATTAACTCGGCGAATGCCAGCGGTTGGGTCGGGCCACAGCAGCCGCGCGACGCGGTGACCCCGGTCTATGACACCGATCATCCGCAGCCCCCGATCTTCGCCAGCCCCTACGACGACCCGGTCACGGCGGAGACCTCGATCATCACCCTCGACCGCGATGAGACCGACGCCACGGAGTCGTCCACCGTGCCCACCGGCTGGGCCGACGCGTTCGCCGAAACCCCGGCCGACCCCGAGGACGAGCCAGCCGCCTCGTCCTGGCCTCGCGCTGATTCGACGGAAGCGGACCGGTCTCCGCTGGTCGGGCCGCTCGCGCCCATCCGGCCGGGCGAGTCCGGTAATCGACTCGCCTCGGAAATCGTCGGCCCACCGGCTTCCGGAGCGTCCGAGTCGGTGGTGTCTGCGCCTGAGTCGGTGGGGTCCGCGCCGGAATCGGTGGCGTCCACTCCAGGATCGGTGGTGTCTGCGTCCGAGTCGGTGGGGTCCGCGCCTGAGTCCGCGGTGTCCACGTCAGGATCGGTGGTGCCTGCGCCTGAGTCCGCGGCGTCCACATCAGGATCGGTGGCGTCCGCGCCCGAATCGGTGCCGTCCGTGCCCGAGCAGGTGGCGTCTGCGAACACCGCCTCCAAACCCGATCCCACCCCGCCCGCCCGCCCGACGCAGCCCGGCCCCACGTTCGGTTCGGCCAGTTCACGCCGCCGCCGGCGGGCCGAATCGGAGTCGGGTGAATCATCGTCCAAACGGCTGTCGGTGGCCGAGATCATGGCGAACCTGCAATCCGAACAGCGCAACGGATCGCACTGACTGCGGCGTAGATCACGGGCCGGGGCCATGGCGCATGGCGTGTGATGCCCATATCCTCGTGACGTAACGTCTGGTACCCGCGGAGCGGGACTGGAACGACATCCGAGAGGACACTGTTGACCTCGCCAAGCGTGACTTCTGGCAATGCCGCGTCGGGACCCGATCCCGCGCCCGCACGACTGACGGTGGGAATCGTCTCGGCGGGACGCGTCGGTTCGGCCTTCGGGGTCGCATTGGAACGCGCCGGACATGTGGTGTTCGGCGTCGCCGCGATCTCCGACGCGTCGGTGCATCGGGCCCGCACCCGCCTGCCCGAGTCCAGGATTCTGCCGGTCGAAGAGGTCGCCTCCAGCAGTGAGCTGCTGATCCTCGCTGTGCCCGACGCCGAATTGGCCGGACTGGTCCGCGGCCTCGCCTCGGCCGGTGTGGTGCGGCCGGGCACCATCGTCGCGCACACCTCCGGCGCGAACGGCGTCGCCGTACTCGCCCCGCTCACCGAACTCGGCGCCCGCCCGCTGGCCATTCATCCCGCCATGACCTTCACCGGGCACGACGAGGATCTGGCCCGGCTGGCCAATTCCTGTTTCGGTATCACCGCCGCCGACGAGATCGGCTATGCCATCGCACAGTCGCTGGTCATCGAGATGGGTGGGGAGCCGGTGCGGGTGGCCGAGGAGCACCGCACGCTCTATCACGCCGCGCTCGCGCACGGCAGCAATCATCTGGTCACGGTGATCGTCGATGCGGTCGCCGCCCTGCGCGCCGCGTTGGACGGTCCGGGGCTGCTCGGTCAGCAGGCCGTCGACGATCAGCCCGGCGGGCTGGCCGAGCGACTGCTGGCACCGCTGGCCTCGGCCGCCCTCGACAATGCGCTGCGCCGCGGCCAGTCCGCGCTCACCGGCCCGGTCGCCAGGGGTGACGTCGACGCGGTCGCCGCCCATCTGCGCGCCCTCGACGAACTCGACCCCCGCCTGGCCGCGAGCTACCGGGCACTGTCGCTGCGCACCGCCGAGCGGGTCGATTCCGATGCCACCCTGATCGATCTGCTGGAGGAGCGTCGATGATGGATCCGAAATTGCGCGGCGCCTACAAACCGGGTGAGCTGACCGTGCACCATGACCCGTCGGTGGTCGCCGCGGTGGCCAAGGCGCTGCGCGGCGTCGGCCGCACGGTCGGCTTGGTGCCGACGATGGGCGCACTGCACGAGGGCCATCTGGAGTTGGTGCGCCGCGCCAAGCGGACCAATACCGTGGTGATCGTTTCGATCTTCGTCAACCCGTTGCAGTTCGGTGCGGGCGAGGACCTCGACAAGTACCCGCGCACCCTCGACGCCGATGTGGAATTGCTGCGCGCGGAGGGCGTGGATCTGGTCTTCGCGCCGAGTGCGGCCGATATGTACCCCGAAGGCCCGCGCACCACCGTGCATCCGGGCCCGCTCGGCGCCGAACTCGAGGGCGCGACCCGTCCCACGCATTTCGCGGGCATGTTGACCGTGGTCGCCAAACTGCTCCAGATCACCCGGCCCAGCGAGGCGTTCTTCGGGGAGAAGGACTATCAGCAGCTCACCCTGATCCGCCAGATGGTGCGGGATCTGAATTTCGACATCCCCATCGTCGCCGTGCCCACCGTGCGCGAGGCCGACGGTCTTGCCTTGTCCTCGCGCAACCGCTACCTCGATCCGCAGCAGCGCGAGGCCGCCACGGCCCTGTCGGCCGCGCTGTTGGCAGGTGCCCGCGCCGGTGGACTCGGCGCCGAGGGCGTATTGCACGCCGCACGGGCTGTCCTCGACGCCGCCTCCGGACTCGATCTCGACTACCTCGAACTGCGTTCGTCGAACCTCGACCTCGCCCCGGCCTCCGGCAACGCCCGGTTGCTGATCGCGGCCGAGGTCGGCGCCACCCGGCTGATCGACAATATGCCGGTCACCCTCGGCGCCACGATCGACGGCCACCCCAATCCAAGTACTCCGCCCGCCCAGGTATCGGTATAGGAAGGCGACGACGATGTTGCGCACCATGATGAAGTCGAAGATCCACCGTGCCACGGTGACCCACGCCGATCTGCACTACGTCGGCTCGGTGACGGTGGACCAGGATCTGCTCGATGCCGCCGATCTGCTCGAAGGCGAGCAGGTCTGCATCGTCGACATCGACAACGGCGCCCGCCTCGAGACCTATGTGATCGCCGGTGAGCGCGGTTCGGGTGTCATCGGGATCAACGGCGCCGCCGCCCATCTCGTGCATCCGGGTGATCTGGTCATCCTGATCGCCTACGCGATGATGGACGAGCAGGAGCTGAAGGAGTACGCGCCGAAGGTCGTCTTCGTCGACGATCGCAATCGCCCGGTGGAACTAGGCTCTGATCCGGCGCACGCCCCCGAGGGTTCGGGGCTGCTCACCCCACGCGACCTGTCGTTCGTCTGACGGCCGCGGGGGACGGATCCTGCCATGCTGCTGACGATCGACGTCCGCACCACCAGCATCGAACTCGGATTGTTCTCCGGCAGCGGCGCCCACGCGAAACTGGCGCGGCACTGGCGAATTCATACCAATCCGCTGCTCACCGCCGATGAATTCGCCATGCAGGTGCGCGGGCTGGTCGGCGCCCATCTGGACGAGGTGGTCGGTGTGGCCGCGCTGTCGACGGTGCCGCCGGTGCTGCGCGAGCTGCGGTTGATGTTGGAACGGTACTGGAATCACGTACCGCATGTGGTGGTGGAACCCGGTGTGCGCACCGGAATCCCGCTACTGGTCGACAATCCGAAAGAGGTCGGCGCGGATCGGATCGTGAACAGCCTCGCCGCCTACGACAAATTCGGCACCGCGGCCATCGTCATCGATTTCGGCGTATCGACCTGTGTGGACCTGGTCTCGGCCAAGGGCGAGTTCCTCGGCGGCGTACTCGCGCCTGGAGTGGAGATCTCCACCGAGGCCCTCATCGAACGTGCCGCGCTGCGTCGGGTGGAGCTGGCGCGCCCACGGTCGGTGGTCGGCAAGAACACCGTGGAATGCATCCAGTCCGGCGCGGTCTTCGGTTTCGCGGGCCTGGTCGATGGTCTGGTCGACCGTATCCGCGACGATCTCGATGCCTTCGCCGGTGACGATGTCGCGATCGTGGCCACCGGTGCGGGGGCACCGCTCATCGTGCCGGAATCGGAGACCATCGAACATCACGAACCGCGGCTGACGCTGACCGGTCTCCGGCTGGTCTACGAACGCAATCAGCGCAACCGCCGCGCATGATCATCGCGACGGTCGCGGGCTGTGGCGCAGGTCATCCGGCCGGTTCCGACGTGCCTGCTACACTCATCGACGTGTATTCCCGCGTGAGCACCCAGGAGTGTTGTCGAGGCTGACCCGCCTCGACCGTTCGAGGCACGCCAGATGTCCTCGACCGCTGCATACCTCCTGGAGATTCGCTCATGCGTTCTTCTGTCCTTTCCCTTTCTCCCGCACGTGATGCCCGCACGCTGACCGCCCGTGCCGAGCGTGCCGCCAACCCGTTGCCGACCCGGTCGACCGCCCCGGCGCTGCCAACCAGGCTGCGTCCGGCCGATCTGCTCCGGCTCACCGACGAGGGCGCCGATGATGTGCTCGCGGGTCGCTACGACCATCTGCTGCCCGCCGATGGGACGTGGCCGACCGAGGAGCGCTGGGCCACCAGGCTGCTCTCCGATGACGAGGTCGATGTCTGGCTGATCAGCTGGACCCCGGACAAGTACACCGAACTGCACGATCATGCCGGTTCCATCGGCGCGCTCACCGTCCTGAGTGGAGCGCTGTCGGAATATCGTTGGAACGGAACCGAATTACGTCATCGCACGCTGGTCGCCGGTGATCAGGCCTCCTTCCCGATCGGCTGGGTGCACGATGTCGTGCGCGCACCAGAACCGCCGGTTTCCTCCGGTATCGAGGTGCCGGTCGCCGTCGCGGATTCGATCGGCCCCCTGGATCCGACCCTGAGCGTGCACGCCTACTCCCCGCCGCTGACCGCCATGTCCTATTACGAACTCACCGGACACGGCAGCCTGCGGCGTACCCGAACCGTCCTCACCGACCAGCCCGAAGGTGATATGTGATGAGCCCGCAGACCATCGATCAGATGCTGGAGAGCGCGCGCTCGCAGCTGCACAGGCTGTATGCGTTCGAATTGCCGCAGGCACTCGAACGCGGCGCGATCCTGGTCGACATCCGCCCGCAGGCGCAGCGGATTCGTGAGGGCACGATGCCGGGCGCCCTCGTGATCGAGCGCAATGTGCTGGAATGGCGGCTCGATCCGTCCAGTTCGGCCCGGCTCGCGTTGGCCACCGATCACGATGTGGAATGGATCGTGCTGTGCTCGGAGGGCTACACCTCCAGTCTCGCCGCCGCATCGTTGCAGCAACTGGGCCTGCACCGGGCCACCGACCTGGTCGGCGGCTACCAGGCGCTGAAGGCGGCCGGGCTGCTCACGGTGGCGTCGCGGGCCCCGCATTTCGCCCGTGAGGTTGCGGCCCTCGCCTCGCTGTAGAAACCGCGCCTCGCCGGGCCGGGAGCAGCGGATCAGCTGGGCCGGGCGGGGCGCGGAGCGGTTTCCGGTGCACGCTAGGGTAGTTCGATGTGAGCACCCCCGATTCCCCCTCCACCGGTAGCTCCGCGGCATCGGCTCCCGCGGGCCGTGCCAACCGCTCCGTCGACGTCGACGACGTTCCGGAGCAGATGCGGATTCGCCGGGAGAAGCGGGAGCGCCTGATCGCCGAAGGCGGGCAGGCGTATCCGGTGGTCGTGCCGCGCACCCACACCCTGGCCGAGATCCGCGCCGAACATCCCGACCTCGAACCCGACACCAAGACCGGCAGCATTGTCGGTGTGGCCGGGCGGGTCATCTTCATGCGCAATACCGGCAAGCTGTGCTTTGCCACCCTGCAAGAGGGCGACGGCACCAAATTGCAGGCCATGATCAGCCTCAACGGTGTCGGCGCCGATGCGCTCGCCGCCTGGAAGGCCGATGTCGATCTCGGTGATTTCGTCTTCGTGCACGGTGAGGTCATCTCCTCGCGCACCGGCGAGCTGAGCGTTATGGCCGACGCCTGGAACATGGCTGCCAAATCGCTGCGTCCGCTGCCGGTCGCGCACAAGGAGATGAACGAGGAGTCGCGGGTCCGGCAGCGCTATGTCGACCTGATCGTGCGCCCGGAGGCCAGGGAGATGGCACGGACCAGGGTCGCGGTGGTGCGTGCCCTGCGCAATGCGCTGGAGCGTCGCGGATTCCTCGAGGTCGAGACGCCGATGTTGCAGACATTGCACGGCGGCGCGGCGGCCAGACCGTTCGTCACCCATTCCAATGCGCTCGATATGGACCTGTACTTGCGTATTGCGCCGGAGTTGTTCCTCAAGCGCTGTGTGGTCGGCGGCCTGGAGCGAGTGTTCGAGGTCAATCGCAACTTCCGCAACGAAGGCGCCGACTCCACGCATTCGCCGGAGTTCGCGATGCTGGAGACGTATCAGGCGTACGGCACCTATGACGACTCGGCTCGTATGATCCGGGAATTGATCCAAGAAGTGGCCGAGGAAGCGTTCGGTACGCAGGTGGTGACACTCGCCGACGGCACCGAATATGACCTTCGTGGTGAGTGGGCGACGGTCGAGATGTATCCCTCGCTGTCGGACTCACTGGGTGTGGAGGTCACCCCGGAAACGACGATTCCGGAATTGCTGGCACTGGCCGAACGGGTCGGTTTGGAAATTCCGGAGGGCAAGGGCTACGGCCACGGCAAACTCGTCGAGGAACTATGGGAGCATCAGTACGGCGACAAGTTGTACGCGCCCACATTCGTCCGTGACTTCCCGGTCGAGACTTCTCCGCTCACCAGACAGCATCGCGATAAGTCCGGTGTCACCGAGAAGTGGGACCTGTATGTGCGCGGCTTCGAGTTGGCCACCGGCTATTCGGAGTTGGTCGATCCGGTGATCCAGCGGGAACGCTTCGTCGACCAGGCTCGGCTCGCCGCGGCCGGTGACGACGAGGCGATGGTGCTCGACGAAGACTTCCTCGCCGCGATGGAACACGGTATGCCGCCGACCACCGGAACCGGTATGGGAATCGATCGCTTGTTGATGGCTCTCACCGGTTTGGGAATCCGGGAAACGATACTCTTCCCAATTGTGCGACCAGCCGCTCGCTGAGCGGTAGGATTGCACGGCTCCAGCTCGTGTTGGCATTTTTCGAATTAGAGGTATTCTTGCCTCGGGCAATCGGCCTAGTATGCGGGTCGCACGATTTCGAGAGGACGTTCATCTCATGGCAAAGAAGGTCACCGTAAGCCTGATCGACGATGTCGACGGTGAGTCCATCGCGGACGAGACCATCGAGTTCGCTATCGATGGTGTGTCGTACGAGATCGACCTGTCGTCGGCAAATGCGGCCAAGCTGCGGGAAGAGATGGAGCAGTGGGTTGCCAACGCTCGCCGCGTGAGTGGTCGGCGTCGGGTGAAGGCCGCGGCGACCACCGGTGGCACCACCAAGAGCCGTGTTCCGATGGACCGCGAACAAACCGCGGCAATTCGTGAATGGGCTCGCCGGAATGGTCACAAGGTGCACGCCCGCGGTCGTATCTCCGCGGACATCACCGATGCCTACAACAAGGCAGCCAAGAGCTGACTCATCGAGTGGCTGCCGCCGGGCGGATCGTGCGACGCCCCGGCGGCAGCCTTGTTCGTAGCGGCCGGAGCACGGCACGATGGACCTGTGCGCAGGTCCTCGCCCAGTAGAACCACGTCGTCCCGTCGAGCCGAGGTCATGGCGCCGTGACAACTTTCGTCGGATCCATTCTGCGGTTCGCCGACGCGGGCGGGCATCGGCAGGAACTCATGCTGACCCCCGACCATCCGCGCGTCACCATCGGGCGTTCCACCCACGCCGATCTGTCCCTGCGCTGGGACGCCGAAGTATCCCGGCTGCACGCGGCCGTAGAATATCTGGGCGCCCAGTGGACCATCGTCGACGACGGGCTTTCCCGCAACGGCACCTTCGTCAACGGTGAGCGCCTGACCGGCAGGCGCAGGCTCATGGCGGGCGATCGCATCCGGGTGGGCACCTCACTGATCTCCTTCCACGAATTCGGTGCTGTCGCCGACGACGCCACCCGCGCCTCCACCGGCACCATCCCCACCGCCCGCTCGCTCACCGATACCCAGCGCTCGGTGCTGGTCGCGCTGTGCCGCCCGTACAAACACGGCGCCGGGTTCGCGACCCCGGCCTCCAATCAGCAGATCGCCGAGGAACTGTTCCTCAGCGTCGACGCGATCAAAACCCATCTGCGCGCGCTGTTCGCCAAATTCGGCGTCGAGGACCTGCCACAGAACCAGAAACGAGTCCGCCTGGCCGCTCTCGCCATGCAGAGCGGTCTCATCTCCGACCGCGACCTGTGAGGTAGACGCTCGCTGATGGAGGCGAGCTTCTCAGCGATGGTCGCTCGCGTCCGCTCCCGGTTGACTGAAAGTCGAAATCGAAGCGAGTACCAGGGAGCAGAACATGTCGGTAGGACGAATCGTCGCGCTGGTGGCGGCAACGCTTGCGACCGGGCTGATCGCGGGCGTCTTCTACGCCTACGCGATCTCGGTGATGCCCGCATTGGCGCGGATGGACGACCGCGCGGTGATCGAGACGATGCAGAAGATCAATGTCGTGATCCTCAACCCGGCCTTCATGATCGGGTTCCTCGGTACGGTCGGGTTCACGGCATTGGCCGCGCTGCTGCACCTCGGCGCCGATCGGCGCACGACCCTGATCTTGATCGCAGTCGCCTTGGCGCTCAACGTGATCGCGTTCGCGGTGACCAGTGGGCTGAACGTCCCGCTCAACGATCAGTTGGCCGCCGCCGGTGATCCGGCCGCCATCGCCGATCCGGGGGCGGTGCGGGCACAGTTCGAATCTGCCTGGGTGCGTTGGAATATCGTGCGCGCCGTGCTGCACACCCTGGCGTTCATCGTGCTGTCGGGCGCGCTGTTCGTCGCCGGGTTGCAGCAGGGTCGCGACGATGCGGCCGCCGCGCAGCCGCATGCCGGGGTCGCGGTCGCGCAGCCGCTGTCCTGAGCTGGACTCGTTCCGGTACCTACCCGTCGGTAATGGTCACATCGACCCTGGTCGCGACGTAGCGTACTGGAACAGGTTCTAGAACTGGGAGGGGTCATGCGCCGAGCGCCCATCACCGTCGTCATCGCCGCCGTCCTCATCGCGCTGTGGATCAGCGTGGCGGGGGCGGCGCAGGCCGAGCGGTATCCGGTGGTCTACAACTTCTTCGCGGGCATCCCCGCCGAACTGACCGATCCCGGTGGCTCGCTGCCCGGTGCCAACGACTGGTCCTGCCGCCCCAGCGCCGAACATCCGAATCCGGTGGTTCTCGCGCACGGCACCGGCGGCGGCGCTCAGACGAACTGGGGCACCTACGTCGCATTGCTGGCCAACGAGGGCTACTGCGTGTACTCGCTGACCTACGGCGCATACGACCTGCCGTGGCCGATCTCGGCGCTCGGCGGGATGCTGCCGATCCAGGACAACGCTGCCGAGTTCGGCGCCTTCGTCGACCGCGTGCTCGCGGCCACCGGCGCACAGCGGGTCGATATCGTCGGTCATTCCCAGGGCGGGCTGGTCGGCAACTACTTCGTCAAACGCCTGGGTGGTGCGGACAAGGTGGACAAAATCGTCGCCCTCGCGGTGCCATGGCTCGGCACCACGGCCTTCGGACTGGCCGATGTCGCCGCCTTCGCGCGTGCGGTCGGGCTCGGCGAGGCCTGGAACTCGATCCCCTGCCTGGCCTGCGCGCAGGTGCCAGCGGGCAGTCCGTTCCTCACCGAACTCAACGCCGACGGCATCTACCACCCGGACGTGACATACACCAACATCGTGGGCAGCATGGAGGAGATCGTGGTGCCCTACACCTCGGCGGTGGCGCCGGGGCCGAACACCACCAATATCGTCGTCCAGCAGGGCTGCGCCCAGGACTACTCCGAACATCTCGGTATCGCGGGCAGCCCGCGGGCCGCGGCCCACGTCCTCAACGCCCTCGACCCTGCCCATCCGAGGGAAGTTCCGTGCCACTTCGTCGCACCGTTCACCGGCTGAGCGCTCGGGCTGGCAGGCACACCAGGTTGTTCGCTCTGGGCAAAACCGGTTCGGAAACGAAACCCGCACCCCTCACGTTATGAGTGAATGACCATGTCGCCACCGGTCGGCAATAGGGTGGACCGGCGGCGGCGGAATCCTCCGCCAACTAGAGTGGAGGCGGGGGCCGCAACCCCCGGGCTTCATGGCAGGCTGACGGCCAGGTTCGTCGGGTTGGCGCCCAGGTTTGTTCGACAGCACACTGCGGCGTCTGTTGCCAGAATGTCGGAGCAGGAGAGTGAGGGAGCGATGTTCGAGAGGTTCACCGACCGCGCGAGGCGTGTCGTTGTCCTGGCCCAAGAAGAGGCCCGGATGCTCAACCACAACTACATCGGCACCGAGCACATCCTGCTGGGGCTGATCCACGAGGGTGAGGGCGTCGCGGCCAAGTCGCTGGAGTCGCTCGGCATTTCGCTGGAAGGCGTGCGCAGCCAGGTGGAGGAGATCATCGGCCAGGGCCAGCAGGCCCCGTCCGGTCATATCCCGTTCACCCCGCGCGCCAAGAAGGTGCTGGAGCTGAGCCTGCGGGAGGCCCTGCAACTCGGCCACAACTACATCGGCACCGAGCACATCCTGCTCGGGCTCATCCGTGAGGGTGAGGGCGTGGCCGCGCAGGTGCTGGTCAAGCTCGGCGCCGATCTCAACCGGGTGCGTCAGCAGGTCATCCAGCTGCTGTCCGGTTACCAGGGCAAGGAGCCGGTCGAATCCGGCACCCGCGGTGAGACCGGCACCCCGTCCACCTCGCTGGTGCTCGACCAGTTCGGCCGCAATCTCACCCAGGCCGCGCTCGAGGGCAAGCTCGATCCGGTCATCGGCCGCTCGAAGGAAATCGAGCGCGTCATGCAGGTGCTGAGCCGCCGCACCAAGAACAACCCGGTGCTGATCGGTGAGCCCGGTGTCGGTAAGACCGCGGTCGTCGAGGGCCTGGCCCAGGCCATCGTCAACGGTGAGGTCCCCGAGACGCTCAAGGACAAGCAGCTCTACACCCTCGACCTTGGTTCCCTGGTCGCGGGCAGCCGCTACCGCGGTGATTTCGAAGAGCGCCTGAAGAAGGTGCTCAAGGAGATCAACACCCGCGGCGACATCATCCTGTTCATCGACGAGCTGCACACGCTCGTCGGCGCGGGTGCCGCCGAGGGCGCCATCGACGCGGCCTCGATCCTGAAGCCGAAGCTGGCCCGTGGCGAACTCCAGACCATCGGCGCCACCACTCTCGACGAGTACCGCAAGTACATCGAGAAGGACGCCGC
This sequence comes from Nocardia cyriacigeorgica, assembly GCF_029868385.1. Lineage (GTDB taxonomy): Bacteria > Actinomycetota > Actinomycetes > Mycobacteriales > Mycobacteriaceae > Nocardia > Nocardia cyriacigeorgica_F. Next base: position 89,024 of record NZ_JARWNX010000027.1, read on the forward strand.
CCTGGAGCGCCGGTTCCAGCCGGTGCAGGTCGGCGAGCCCACCGTCGAGCACACCATCAACATCCTCAAGGGTCTGCGCGACCGCTACGAGGCGCATCACCGGGTGTCCATCACCGACGGTGCGCTGGTGGCCGCGGCGACGCTGGCCGACCGCTACATCAACGACCGGTTCCTGCCGGACAAGGCGATCGACCTCATCGACGAGGCGGGCGCGCGCATGCGCATCCGCCGGATGACCGCACCGCCCGACCTGCGCGAGTTCGACGACAAGATCGCCGACGCCCGCCGCGAGAAGGAAAGCGCCATCGACGCGCAGGACTTCGAGAAGGCCGCGCGCCTGCGCGATAAGGAAAAGCAGCTCGTCGCCAAGCGCGCCGAGCGCGAGAAGCAGTGGCGCTCCGGTGATCTGGACGTCGTGGCCGAGGTCGACGACGAGCAGATCGCGGAGGTGCTGGCCAACTGGACCGGTATCCCCGTCTTCAAGCTCACCGAGGAGGAGACCACCCGTCTGCTCCGCATGGAGGACGAGCTGCACAAGCGGATCATCGGCCAGGAAGACGCCGTCAAGGCGGTCTCCAAGGCGATCCGCCGCACTCGCGCCGGCCTGAAGGACCCCAAGCGCCCCTCGGGCTCGTTCATCTTCGCCGGTCCGTCCGGTGTCGGTAAGACCGAGCTGTCCAAGGCGCTGGCGAACTTCCTGTTCGGCGACGACGACGCGCTCATCCAGATCGATATGGGCGAGTTCCACGACCGCTTCACCGCCTCGCGCCTGTTCGGTGCCCCTCCGGGCTACGTGGGTTACGAGGAGGGCGGCCAGCTCACCGAGAAGGTGCGGCGCAAGCCGTTCTCGGTGGTGCTGTTCGACGAGATCGAGAAGGCGCATCAGGAGATCTACAACACCCTGTTGCAGGTGCTCGAGGACGGCCGTCTCACCGATGGCCAGGGTCGTACGGTCGACTTCAAGAACACCGTGCTGATCTTCACCTCGAACCTGGGCACCTCCGATATCTCGAAGGCCGTCGGCCTCGGCTTCACCCAGTCCAACGCCGAGGGCTCGAACTACGAGCGGATGAAGCTCAAGGTCAACGATGAGCTGAAGAAGCACTTCCGGCCGGAGTTCCTCAACCGCATCGACGACGTCATCGTCTTCCACCAGCTCACGACCGAACAGATCGTCGAGATGGTCGATCTGATGATCGCGCGCGTCGAGAAGCAGCTGAAGAACAAGGACATGGCGATGGAACTGTCCGACAACGCCAAGGCCCTGCTGGCCAAGCGTGGTTTCGATCCGGTGCTCGGTGCCCGCCCGCTGCGTCGCACCATCCAGCGCGAGATCGAGGATCAGCTGTCGGAGAAGATCCTCTTCGGCGAGATCGGCCCCGGCCAGACCGTCTCGGTCGACGTCGAGGGTTGGGACGGCGAAGGCTCCGGCGAGGACGCCAAGTTCACCTTCGCCGGTAAGGCGAAGCTGACCAAGGCCAGTGCCGAGGAGAAGCCCGAGGTCGTGCTGACCGGCGCGGCCGAAGGCCCCACCGAGGCCGCAGCCTCCGGCGAGTAATTCGCGAATCGAGAACGGGCCCGTCCCCTGGTGGGGGCGGGCCCGTTCTCGGCTGTAATGGGCACACATGAGTGGCGGCGGAGATGCATGGCAGGCTATTCCGATATCACTGGTCAGCCGACAGAGTGGATCGTGCCGCGCGGCACGGCCGGCTGATCTCGCCGCTCACTGCCAGCCCGGCCGCACCAGCCCCGATTCGTAGGCCAGCACCACCAGTTGGGTGCGGTCGCGGGCGTCGAGTTTGGTGAGGATGCGGCTGACGTGGGTGCGGGCGGTGGCGGGGCTCATGAAGAGGCGTTCGCCGATCTCGGCATTGGTGAGACCTTCGGCGACCAGGGTCAGTACCTCGCGCTCCCGGTCGGTGAGTTCGGAGAAGGTCGCGGGCGGTGGTTGTTTGGCGTGTTCGGAGAATTCGGCGATCAGACGGCGAGTGACGCCGGGCGAGAGCAGGGCATCACCTGCCGCGACCACCCGGACCGCGCGCACCAGATCGGCCGGTTCGGTGTGTTTGACCAGGAATCCCGTCGCCCCCGAACGCATCGCCTCGAAAACGTATTCGTCCAGTTCGAAGGTCGTCAGCACGACCACCTTGACCTCGGCGAGTTTGGGGTCGTCGGCGATCATGCGGGTGGCGGCCAGACCATCGAGGATCGGCATCCTGATATCCATCAGCACCACATCGGGGGTGAGCGCGCGCGTCATCCGCACGGCCTGCTCACCGTTATCGGCCTCGCCGACGACCTCGATACCGTCCTGCGCGTCGAGTAGCGCGACGAATCCGCCACGAACCAGTGCCTGATCATCGGCGACCAGCACCCGAATGCTCATCGCAGCTCCGCTCCACCATGGTTGTCGGCCGTAACCTGGTGTATCTGTCCGGCCCCACCTGCGCGCGCCGTGGCGGACGAGGCCGCGGTGCGCGCCGGCCGACCGGACTTCGCGGCGTCGGATTCGGCCTCGGGTTCGGGTCGGGGCGAGGCCGAACCGCCGGGCGTGGTGTTGCCGTTGGGGCGCTGGGGCTCGCCGGATGATGTCGAGACTTCGGTGCCGGTCGTTGCGGCCCCTCCTTTCCCACGTGAACCGGCATCTCCGGCAGACGGCGTTCCGGCGGAATCAGGACGGCCCGCCGAATCCGTTGCGGCACGAGGTGGTTCCGGTCGATCGGTCGCCACCGCCCGGACGGGTAGGCGCGCCGCCACCCGGAACCCGCCGCTCGGCCTCGGTCCGGCGGTGAGTGCGCCGCCGAGGGCGTGCGCCCGCTCGCGCATGCCGATGATTCCGTTGCCGCCGGTGGTCCCGGTGCGGGCGGGCGCGCTGGTGGGGCGGGTGTTGTCGATGGTGAAATCGACCGAATCGGGGGTGTAGCGCACGGTGACGGTCGCATCGGCGCCCGGTGCGTGCCGGACCACATTGGTCAGCGATTCCTGGATGATCCTGGCCGCCGCCACATCGATGACGCTCGGCAGCGGTGCGACGGTGCCGAGCACGCGGGTGTGCACGGTCAGTCCGGCTTCGCGTATGCGGTGCAGCAGTTCGTCCAGATCGGCGATGGTCGGCGCGGGGGTGCGTGGTGCGGCGGGCTGCGATTCGGCCTGCTCGGTCACCGCTGAATCACTCGTCGACCGGTTGTCGTCCTCGGGTGTGGGACTGGACGTATCCGAGGCCTCCGCCCGTCGAGCGGCCCGGCGCATCTCGGCGCCGCGCCGCCGGGCGCGTGCCCTGCGCCGCCGACCACGGCGAGCACGTTCGGCCGGATCCGACAGCTGTTCCGGTTCGGCGTCCGTGGCCTCGCCGCCGAGGGTGTTCCCGGTCCGAATGGTGTGTAGCAGCGTATGCACCTCGGCGAGCGCATCCTTGCTCGCGCCTTTGATCGCGGTGAGCGCCGACGCGGCCTGTTCGGGCTTCTTGTCGAACAGTTCCAGCGCCACCGAGGCCTGCACATTGATCAGCGACAGGCTGTGGGCGAGCACATCGTGCAGCTCCCGCGCGATGGCCAACCGTTCCTCGGTGGCCTGACGTCTGCGCTGTGCCTGCTCGTCGCGCCGGGCGGCTTCGGCGCGCTGCCTGCGTGCCTCGAGCACCGCCTGGCGCTGGCGGATCCCTTCGGCGAGGCCGACCAGCACCGCGAGCCAGGCCAGCAGACCGAAGATCTGCCAGACCTCGGTGTGGCGGCCGAGTAGTGCGGGCAGCGGCCAGACGATCACCAGATAGCCGAGCGGGACCAGCGGATAGGTCCACCACCGTGATCCGCGGGTCGCGGCGGTGAGGAAGGCGATGACAAGGGAGAGGAAGATCGGCCCGTAGCCATAGTCGAGCCACAGATAGCTCACGCAGGTAGCGAGCGTGACGAACAGGACCGGCAGCGGCTCATGTCTGCGGAACAGCAGCGCTACCGGCCCGACCAGCAGCAACGCGTAGCCGAGGGCGTCGAGGGAGCGCACTCCGGTCTGGCCGAAGTTGGCCCCGCGCCCGCCGAACACCTGCACCAGAGCGACGACAAGCGCCACCCCCCAGTCCCATCCGACCAGGCCCCGACCCGCCATCCCGAACTCCCGCACCTTATGCACCCTATTCGTCCAGCAGCCGGAATCCATCCGTACCGACACGTATTTACCCCATACGCGCTGCGCACACCCCCGCGGCCACCCGATCTCCTACGCCGCCGGACGTACCCGAACCCGCGTCGCCGGACGGATGTGACCGCGGCGCGCGGCGAGGAGGGTTTCGGTCATGACGGATTCGATTGTGGTGACCGATGAACTGACCAAGCGATACGGCGCCCATCTCGCGGTGGATCGGGTGGATATGCGGGTCGAGCCGGGCGAGATCTACGGCTTCCTCGGCCCCAACGGTGCGGGTAAGACCACGACCTTGCGCATGCTCGTCGGCTTGATCGCCCCGACCGCCGGTTCGGCCACCGTGCTCGGCCACCGGCCGGGTGATCCGGCGGTGGTGCGCCGGATCGGGGTGCTGATCGAGGGCCCCGGCTTCTATCCGTATCTGTCCGGCCGGGACAACCTGCTGGTCATGGCCCGATATCGCGGGCTCGGCCGGGCCGAGGTGGACGAGGCGTTACAGCGGGTGGGTCTGGCCGGGCGGGCCGACGACCGCTATCGCACCTATTCGCTCGGCATGAAACAGCGGCTCGGCGTCGGCTGCGCGCTGCTCGGCCGCCCCGATCTGCTGATCCTGGACGAGCCGACCAACGGCCTCGACCCGGCCGGTATGGCGGAAATGCGTGCGTTGATCACCGATCTGGCCTCCGATGGGCATACCGTGCTGCTGTCGAGTCACATGCTCAGTGAGGTGCAGGAGATCTGTGATCGCGTGGGCGTCATCTCCGATGGCCGCTTGCTGACCGAGTCGACGGTGGCCGAATTGCGTGGCGCCTCATCCCTGTTGGTCCGTGCCGAACCCGCCGAACTGGCGTTTCCCGCGATCCGCGCGGTACTGGGTGAGCCGGTGATGCTGACCAGCGCCGGAATTCGGATCGAGGCGGGCGCGGATGCGGCGCCGAAGGTCGCCCGCGCGGTGGTCGAATCCGGCGCGGACCTGCTGGAACTGCGAGTCGAGGAGAAATCGCTCGAGGAAGTGTTCTTCGAGATGACCGGACTGGAGGCCGTGAAATGAGTGTGCGTAGCGCGAGATCGCCGATACCGGATCTGATCGCCAGTGTGCGGGCCGAACGGCTGCGCCTGACCAAATGGCCCGCGTTCTGGATCATTCTCGGCACCTGGATTCTGTTGAACCTCACCTTCGCGTACCTGTTCAACTATCTGGCCTACCGATCCGGTGAGCAGACGGCGATGTCGGATGGTCTGCCGAAAGAGCAACTGCTGCAACAGATGCTTCCCGCATCGGTACCCGAGGTGTTCACACAGGGCATGGCCATGTTCGGTGGTGCGCTGATGCTGATCCTCGGTGCGCTGACCATCGGTTCCGGCTACGGGTGGGGGACGTGGAAGACGGTGCTCACCCAGGGCCCGGCGCGGATCGTGGCGATCTCGGGGACGCTGATCTGCCTCGCGGTGGTGGTGATCGGCTTGGTGGTCACCGCTTTCGCGGTCGATCTCGGTGTCGCATCGCTGATCGCGAGCAGTGAATCGCAGCAACTGGTCATGCCCTCATTCGGGCATTCGCTGGACGGAATCCTCAGCGGCAGTCTGATTCTCGGTATGTGGACGCTGGCGGGCGCGTTGATCGGCGCGATCGCTCGTGGTCCGGCGCTCGCGGTCGGTCTCGGCCTGATCTGGGTGCTGGTGGTGGAGAATCTGTTGCGCGGCGTCGCGGGCATTTTCGGGCCGATCGAGGTGGTCACCGATCGGCTGCCCGGTACCGCCGCCGGCTCATTGGCCGGTGCGATGCGCACCAGCGCTGGTCCGCCGACGCCCGGCGTCCTCGATATCCTGACCCGCGCCGAATCGGTACTCGCGCTGACGATCTACACGGCGGTTTTCGTCACCGCCACGATCTGGCTGATCCGCAGACGCGATCTGGTCTGAACGCCCGACGCCCGATCGGGCGTCAGCGTTCGAGCAGTGCGTGTGCGAGCTGCCGCAGGGCCCCGGTGATCTCCGCCGGGGCCAAGCCGCGCGCGCGTTGCTGTTGATAGACCTCGGCGGCCAGCGGTGCGAGCAGCGGGTCGACCATGGCCTCCGGGTGGTCCAGTCCGGCCGCGCGCAGCAGCGCGCGCACATGGGCGAACCAGAACCCGTAGGCGCCGGTGCCGAATCGGGCGCCGCCGGTCTCGGCGCCGAGCACCAGCCCGGAGTGGGTTTCCAGGAGTTCGACCATGGCCGCGTAGAAGGCGGCCAATCGTTCGGCGGGGGCCGCGCCCGGCCCGAGCGGTGGTGCACCGCCCAGCAGCTCTTCCTGTAGCGCCCGTTCGTGTTCGTCGAGCAGTGCGGCGGCGATCGAATTGGTATCCGCGTACCGGCGATACAGGGTGCCGCGGCCGACGCCCGCGGCCTTGGCGATGTCGTCCATGGTCACGGTGCGCGGGTCGCGTTCGGCGAAGAGTTCGGCCGCCGCGGCGAGCACCTTGGCCCGGTTACGTGCGGCGTCGGCGCGTTCGACGGGCGCGCCGGAGGACGGGCCCATACCGATGGTGAGCAGGTCAGCGGGGGGTTCCATGACGGCGACTGTAACCCATTCGAGGCTAAGTGGACAAGATGTCCACTTGTGCTCTACAGTCACTTCCAGCAATAAGCGGACACAACGTCCGGTTAGCGAAAGGGAGCCGATGACCACCTTGCTGCACCTCGACGCCAGCGCTCGGCGTCAGTCGATCAGCCGCACCTTGAGCGCCGAATTCGCCGATGCGTGGCGGCTCGCCAACCCGGACGGCGACTACCGTTACCGCGATCTCGCGGTGGATCAGGTGCCCTTCATCGACGAGGGCTGGACCGAACTCTGCGATCTGGTGCTGGCGAACGGCAGCACCGACCTGGGCCGCATCGCGGACCTGGTGCGCACCCCGGCTCAACGAGCGGCCTGGGCGATCACCGGTCCGCTGTTGGACGAACTGCTCGCCGCCGATGTCGTGCTCATCGGAACCCCGATGTACAACTACTCGGTTCCCGCCGCGCTCAAGGCTTGGATCGATCAGGTCGCATTCCCGCGAATGTCGCTGGGGCACAGGCGATTCGTTACCGTCACCGCACGCGGCGGCGCGTACTCGCCCGGTTCGCCCAAGGCCGACTTCGACTATCAGGAACGGTATCTGCGCGATTTCTTCGCCGGACATTTCGCGGTGCGGGACGCGAAGTTCGTCAATGCGGAACTGGCCAATTCCCGGCTCGATCCGGCCCTGGCGCATCTGCGGGCCGAACATGAACAGTCCTATGACCTCGCCCTTGCGGCGGTGCGCGAGCTGGCAGGGGAGTACTGACGATGAGCTGGTTGATCCTCGGATTCGCTGGTCTGGTGGAGATCGCCTGGTCGCAGAGCATCAAACCGACCGAGAACTTCACCCGTCCGCTGCCGACGCTGCTGTGCTTCGCGCTCGGGGCGTTCGCGGTCTATCTGCTGTCGCGGGCGATGCAGTCGCTGCCGGTCGGCACCGCGTATGCGGTCTTCACCGGAATCGGCGCGGTCGGTGCGATCGTGCTCGGCATGATCGTGCATCGTGATCCGTTGAGCGCGGGCAGGTTTGTGGCCATGTCGCTGATCGTCGGCGGTATCGTCCTGGCCAAGGTGACCAACCCCGGCTGATCGGACGGCCGGTACGGCAAACGGTCGGGCGGGTCCGCGAGCACGGGTAAGGTCGGTCTGATGGTCGATCAGCAAGTGCGTTTTCCGGACCTGTCGGCACGGCCTCATGCGCTCACCGTGGAGCGCGTCATGGCCGCCTCGCCGACATTGTTGTACCTGGCCTTGACCCAGGGCTTCGATATCTGGCTCGCGATACCGGAGTCGGTCCGCATGCGCCCGCAGGTGGGTGAACCCTTCTATTTCGAAGCCGATGATCAGGGCACGCCCGTCCCGCATTACGGCCGTTTCCTACGGCTCGAGCCCGACCGGCTGGTCGAGTTCGCCTGGGTCACCGGAGCGGGCGGCACCGAAGGCGTGGAGACCGTGGTGCGCGTGGATTTCGTGCACCAACCGCGAGGCATCCGAATCAAGCTGCGGCACAGTGGTTTCCCAAACCAGGAAGTATGCGATCGGCATCGCGGCGCCTGGCCCGCGATACTGGAACGGCTCGACGAGCGAACGGCTGCCGCGAGCTGAGCCGGACGGGTAGGTTCGAGCGAGAACTCCCAGTAATTCGATTGTGGAAAGGACTGTGATGCCTACACGTACCGCGCGCACCGCATGGACCGGCGGTTTGCAGGACGGCACCGGACAGGTCGAGCTGGCCAGCTCGGGTGCAGGCAAGTACGACGTGTCGTTTCCGAAGCGCGCCGCCGACGCCGCTGACGGCACCACCAGCCCGGAGGAGTTGATCGCCGCGGCCCATTCGTCCTGCTACGCGATGGCGCTGTCGGCCGAGATCGGCAATGCCGGTGCCACCCCGCGCAGCCTCGACGTCACCGCCGATGTCACCCTCGGGCCCGACCCGGCGGGCGGTTTCCGCATCAGCGGGGTGAAGATCACCGTCCGCGGCCGCGTCGACGGGCTCGACGCCGCTGGCTTCAACGCCGCCGCCGAAGCCGCCAAGGCGGGCTGCCCGGTCAGCAAGGCCCTCGCCGGGGTCGACAACATCACGCTGGACGCCGCGCTCGAGTCCTGAGACAGGAAAGGGCGGCGCCGGTCAGCGCGACCGGCACCGCCCCTTTCGATCAGGCCGCGGCCGCCACTTCCGGTGCCGAGGCACCCGTGCGGTCGGCGAACTCGGTGAGTATCGCGTAGCCGAGGCCGAGGCAGGCCCACAGTGTCGTCGACACCGCCAGCGAGGACACCCGGAACTCCCACAGCAGGCTCGCCGGGAAATCGGCGCCGACCTCGTTCACGCCGGGCAGAACGAGGTAGCCGATCGTGGCGAGCAGCACGAACGTGCCGACACCTGCGGTCAACCGCACGGTATCGAGTCGACCGGCGAGCAGCTTCCACACATACACTCCGGCGCCGACGGCCACCAGACCGAGCAGCACCGCCGCCACCCACAGCAGTGTCCGGTCGTTGATCGTTTCCGGATCGCCGACCGCGGGCGGATTGGCCGGGTACTTGAAGAACGGCACGGCGACGATCGCCGCCCAGCCGCCGATACCGAGCCCGAACGCCAGTTTCGGCCCGGACAGCGCGGTGTAGCGACGCGCCACATGGGCGACGGCGCCGAAGATCGCTCCGAAGGCCATCCCGGCGAGGCCGAGCGCCAGGAACTGGCCCGCCTTCTGGCCGGAGCGGCTGACCAGAGCTTCTCCATCGTCGCCGTGGCTGTGTCCGCCACCGGCGCCCTCATCGGCGTGCGCGCCGCCTTCGGTATGCGCCGATTCGGCGGCCGCACCGGCCTCCTCGATGGCGATGGCCGCTTCCACGTTGGGCTCACCGACGAAATAGCCGACGGTGCCCGCCAGCAGACCGGCGATCAGACCGGCCAGCAGGCCACGCAGCAGCAGGGTGCGCAGAGTTCCGGTCAGTGGCACGGTAGGCCCAGCAGGTGGCGTCCGTCGTGCATCAGCTCATGCATGTACATCCCGCTGCGCGAGATGGCGCCCTGATCGAATCCGACCAGGTAGAGCGTGAGCAGAGCGAGCAGTACGACACCGACCGCGACGAGCACGGTTGCCAGGGAATCGGTGACCCGGGCTGATGCGCCGGGGGAGTGCGCGATGGCCATTCCAGTCCTCCTTGGGATATTCGCGTCCCGTCGAGTGGTCGCGGAGGTGCCGGTGTCTGGCTTTCCGGCACCGGACCCGGTGGCTGGAACACAGTGGCGCGACCGCTCCGGAATCACACCGGATTACCGCGTCACCTTCGCGTTTGTCCTTCGAACTGTGACACCCCACAGCAGCCGTCGTCAATACACCTGGCGACGGCTGCCGGTGGGATAAGCGTGTCAGTCGGCGGAGGCTGCCTTGCCAGCGACATCGAGGACGACCTCGAATTCGAGCAGCGACGCCCCGGTGGCGACCGGCTTGGTCTGCTGACCGGCATGCGCCTCGCGGGCCGGTCCGTCGCGCCAAGCCGCGAAGGACTCTTCCGAATCCCACTGGGTGACCACGAAGTACCGGTTCTCGCCCGCGGTCGGCCGCAGCAGCTGGAAGCCGAGGAAGCCCGGCGAATTCTCCACCGCGTGCGCCCGATGGGCGAAGCGCTTCTCCAGTTCGGGGCCCGCGCCCTCGGGAACCTCGATCGCATTGATCTTCACAACAGACATGCCTCGATTGTGCCCCCTGCGTCTGCGCCGACCGGTAGGTGCGACCGGTATCACCGGCCCGTGCGGCACAATCGCGGACGTGTTGTACGACGAGGGCGGGACCGGCACACCGCTGGTGCTGCTGCACGGTCTGATGGGTAGTGCCCGTACCTGGCGCGATCATGTGGGCTGGTTGCGCGGTTTCGGGCACGTGTACACCTTCGACGCGGCCGGGCACGGCAGGCCAGCGCCCGCCGAGCTGAGCACGGAGGCATTCGTCGCCGATCTGGCCGCCGCGACCGCCTCGATCACCGAGCCGATGGTGCTGATCGGGCATTCGATGGGTGGGCTGCACGGTTGGATGTTCGCCGCGCAGTATCCGCAACGGGTGAAAGCGCTGGTCGTCGAGGATATGGCCCCCGATTTCACCGGTCGCACCGCCGCGCACTGGGCCGCCATGATCGAAGCCTGGCCGCAGCCGTTCCCGGACGAGGCCGCGGTGCTCGAGTTCTTCGGACCGGTCGCCGGACGCTACTTCCTCGCCTCCTTCGACCACGGCCCCGACGGCTACCGGCTACACGGCTCGGTCGCCACCTTCCGCGATATCTCCGAGGAATGGGGCACACGGGACTTCTGGGCCCAGTGGCGCACGATCGACGTCCCCACACTCCTGCTCGAGGGCGAGCACACCATCACTCCACCGGGCCAGATGCGCGAGATGGCGGCCGTGCATCCGGGTGCGGAGTACGCGCTCGTTCCCGACGCCGGGCATCTGGTGCACGACGACCAACCCGAGCGTTATCGCACCGAGGTGAGCCGGTTTCTGAACCACGTGTTGGGTGGGCGCCCGCGTGCCCGATAACCGAGCGTAGGGCACGCTTTCGCGGACACGTGCACCCGGTCGCCGACGCCACCCAGGTCCACGCCGGGATGCTGTCCCTTATCGGGCGACCGCCACCATCCGCGCGCGCCGAGGAATCGGCTGGCGGTCTGGCCGGTCGGACACCGCGAACCGGCGGTCGATCTCGCGACCCGATCGGAAAGTCCGGCCGCGGACTCGGCCTCAGCTACCCGGTTCGGTGTGCCCGGCCTCGCCCGCCAATGCGAACAATCCGTCCGCGGTCTGCTCGATCAGCCCGTCCACCAGCAGTGAATCCAGTGCGCGATCCCGTTGGCCAGGGTCGCGGGTCCAGGCCATATCGAGCCGTATCCGTTCCACCGGGCCGGACGAATCGCGTAGCACGTCCATGAGTCGCCCCCTGGCCTGCCGGTCGGTGCCCTCGTACTTCTGGGTCCGGCGCACCACCTGCGAGGCGGGTCGGCCGGCGGCGTTCCAGGCGCAATGCGGTAGCGGGCAGGCGCCGCATACGGGGGTGCGCGCGGTGCATACGAGCGCGCCGAGTTCCATCAGCGCGGCCGAGAACATCGCGGCGCGCGGAACCGGCTCCGGCAGCAGCGCCTCGGTCTCCCGCAGATCGCGCGCCGACGGATTACCGGCATCGGCGCGCCCGTGCACGGCACGGGCAACCACCCGGCGAACATTGGTGTCCACCACCGGAACTCGCTGTCCGTAGGCGAAGCAGGCGACGGCCCGCGCGGTGTAGTCACCGATACCGGGCAGGCTCAGCAGCGTCTCGACATCCTGCGGCACCCGATCGCCGTGCTCGCTGGCCAGCACCCGCGCGCATTCGTGCAACCGCAGCGCGCGCCGCGGATATCCGAGCTTGCCCCACGCCCGCAGCACCTCTGCCTGCGAGGACGCCGCCATGGCCGAGGGCGCCGGCCAGCGCGCCACCCATTCCCGCCAGATCGGCTCGACCCGCGCCACCGGGGTCTGCTGCAACATGATCTCGCTCATCAGGATCTGCCAGGCACTCACATCCGGATGCCGCCACGGCAGATCACGGGCGGTGCTCCGGTACCAGTCCAGCAGTGCGTCCGCGTCCACCGGGTCGTGCACTTCCTTCTGTGTCGCTCTCATGTGCTCACCGCGTTCGTTCGGGCCTGGCCAGACGGTGTTTGCGGGCCCGTAACGAGAACCAACTCGTCGGTAACACACAATCTGTGCAAAATGGACACATGCCTCAGTCGAACCCGATCAGTGCCTGGAAGTCCCTCCGCAACGGCAACGACCGTTTCGTCAATGGCACGTTGCAGCATCCTAATCAGGGGGCCGCTGACCGAGCCAAGCTCGTCGGAGGCCAGCATCCAACGGCCATCCTCTTCGGCTGCGGAGACTCCCGCGTCGCCGCCGAACTCATCTTCGACCAGGGCCTCGGCGATATGTTCGTGGTGCGCACCGCGGGCCACGTCATCGATTCCTCGGTGCTCGGCTCCATCGAATACGGCGTGGAGATCCTGAACGTGCCGCTGATCGTGGTCTTCGGCCACGACAGCTGTGGCGCGGTGAAGGCCACCCTCGACGCCCTCGACGGCGGTGAGGTTCCCGGCGGGTTCATCCGCAGCATCGTCGAGCGGGTCACACCGTCCATGCTGCTCGGCCGGCGCGAGGGTCTGTCCAGCGTCGACGAGCTCGAGGCACGCCATGTCGTGGAGACCGCCGAATTGCTGCGTCAGCGTTCGTCGATCATTGCCGACCGCGTCGCAGCCGGCCAATGCGCGATCGCCTGTGTCACGTACAAACTGGCCGACGGCAAAGCCAAGCTGCACGGTTCGATCGGCGATATCGGCGAGGTCGCCTGAGCCGCCGACGCTCACATTCGCCCAGCTCCAGGGGTGTGACCGGGGCGTCGTCGACACGGTTGACGCCCCGACACGCCGTGCCCCTGAGTTGCTGTGCCGAGCGGTGCGCTTACCGTTGAGTCGTGCTGGAACCGAATGGACCGCTGCCTCCGGAGATCTACTGGCGGCGTCGTGTTTTTGCCATCGGCGTACTGGTCATCGCACTCGTGCTGGTGATCTGGCTGGTGGTCGCGGTATCGCGTGGTGGAGACTCACCCGGCGATACCGCTGCGGCGACTTCGTCGACCGAGACGAACAAGCCAGCGGGTCAGGCCTCGACCAAGAAGGAATCGTCGGCGGCCCCCGAGTCGAAACCGTCCGAATCCGGCACGCCGAGCAGCGACGCGCCGGTCGCCGCCGGACAGTGCTCGGACCAGTCGCTCGCGGTGAAGGTGACCGTCGCCCAACCCACCTACCGGGTCGGTGAGCAGCCGGTATTCGGCATCGTGATCACCAATATCTCCGCCGATGCCTGCACCCGCGATATGGGCTCCGGCCTCCAACAGGTCTCCGTGCACACCCTCGACGGTCAGCGCAGGCTCTGGGCCAGCACCGACTGCTACCCCGACGGCGAACCGGATGAGCGCACCCTGAAACCCGGCGAACAGGCCGCCTTCACCGTCACCTGGACCGGCAACACCTCCCAACCGAACTGCGCGGGCGAGCGGTTGCAGGTTCCGGCGGGCGCATACAACGTCGTCGCCCAGCTGGGCGCCATCCGCAGCGCGGCGGAGCCATTCAACATGGCGTGAGTTGTGTTGAATTTGCGCCGCCTGCGGTGTCGCGTGTTCGCGGCCCCCGAGCCGGGCCGCGAACGGGGCTCCTCGAGGTCGCCCCCGGCGCGATGCTCTGAACTGCACAAATGTGTCGGGGCGGGTGTTTGTGCAGGTCCCGATAGGGTGAGGGCAGTTGGGCTCGAATGGTCGGGCCGCTGTGATGCGTATCGGGGGGTCAGCCCTTGCCTCTGCTCAGCCCTACGAGACGGATTGCGCTGCGCAATGAGGTCGCCTCGATCAGTTTCATCGGGGACGATTTCGCTTCGGTGCCCGGCGGCACGATCGCGGTGGTGAAACCGAGCCGTTCGGCCTCGGCGAGGCGGCGGGCGGTGGCGGTGACTCGTCGGACCTCTCCGGCCAGGCCGACCTCGCCGAGGATCACCCAGCCCGGCTCCAGCGCGGTATCGCGCGCCGAACTCGCGATGGCCAGCGCGACCGCCAGATCGGCGGCCGGCTCGATCAGGCGCATACCACCGACGGTGGCCGCGTAGATGTCCTGCTTGCCGACATAGAAACCGCAGCGGCTCTGCAAGACGGCCAGGATCATCGCCACCCGGTTGTAGTCCAGTCCACTCACGGCGCGCCGCGGCGCTGGCACCTGGGTGTCGACGGTCAGCCCTTGTACCTCACCGACCAGCGGCCGTTTACCGTCGAGGGCCACGGTGACCGCCGTACCAGGTACCGAATCGGTGCGGTGATGCAGAAACAGCCCCGAGGGGTCGGCCACGCCGGTGATGCCGTCGTCGTGCAGCTCGAAACAGCCGACCTCGTCGGCGCTGCCGAAACGATTCTTGATCCCGCGCACCATCCGTAGCGTCGAGTTCTTATCGCCCTCGAACTGCAACACCACATCCACCAGATGCTCGAGCGTACGCGGACCGGCGACCGCACCGTCCTTGGTGACATGGCCCACCAGCAGCACCGCGATACCGCTCGACTTCGCCAGCGCCGTCAACGCGGCCGTCACCGCGCGTATCTGGGTGACACCGCCGATGACGCCATCGGTGTCCGGGGCCAGCATGGTCTGTACGGAATCGACCACCAGCAGCGTCGGACGGACCTGCTCGACATGCCCGAGCACGATCGACAGGTCCGATTCCGCCGCCAGATACACCCGCTCGTGCACCGCACCGGTCCGGTCCGCGCGCAACCGCACCTGACCCGCCGATTCCTCGGCGGTCACATACAGGGCCCGCTCGTCACGAGCGGCGGCCCAGCGATGGGCGACCTCGAGCAGCAGCGTCGACTTGCCGACCCCCGGCTCACCCGACAGCAACACCACCGACCCGGCGACCACACCACCGCCGAGCACCCGATCCAGCTCGGCGACCCCGGTGGAGCGGGCCGCGGTGAGCTGAGAATCGATCTGGGAGATGGGCGAGGCCGCCGTACTCGGCAGCATGGCCCGCCGCCCCGCCGGTGCCGCCACCGCGGGCGCGATCTCCTCCACGGTGCCCCACGCACCGCAATCGGGACATTTCCCC
This sequence comes from Nocardia cyriacigeorgica, assembly GCF_029868385.1. Taxonomy (GTDB): domain Bacteria; phylum Actinomycetota; class Actinomycetes; order Mycobacteriales; family Mycobacteriaceae; genus Nocardia; species Nocardia cyriacigeorgica_F. Next base: position 104,381 of record NZ_JARWNX010000027.1, read on the forward strand.
ACCCATTTGGCCACCTCGTGCCCACACCCGGAGCACTGGAAGACCGGCTTGTTCTTCGCCACACGCGCACTGTAGCTGTGTCTGATTTGCGCCGCCTGCGGCGTCGCGGTTCGCGGCCCCTGGGGGTCTCGCGTCTCCGCTACCGCTGCTTGCCTGCGGCGTACGCAGCGGTAGCGGAGACGCGAGACCCCCAGGGGCCGCGAACCGCGACGCCGCAGGCGGCGCAAATCAGACACAGCTACAGTGCGCGTGTGGCGAAGAACAAGCCGGTCTTCCAGTGCTCCGGGTGTGGGCACGA
>NZ_JARWNX010000028.1 GCF_029868385.1 Nocardia cyriacigeorgica
TCTACCGCCCCCGCTTCCTGACCGTCCGCTTCGACACAGGCCAGAGCACCGATACCTCACCCGATCAGACCCAAGACACCGAAACAACCAATTCGTCCACCCCCACTGGGTCCGATCCCGGCACCCGCCAACCAGGCGGAGGCCCTCCACTGCGGTTCGAACCGCCCAACGTGGTCGACGACAACCCCGGGCTCGACCAACCTCTTGCCCGGGCGCCTCACCCGCGTAAGCAGCAGCCCGGCCTCACCTTCGGCTTCGCTGCTGATGCCACCCCCGGCGCGCACGCACACGGGAAGGGACACCCGGCGACAGCGGGCCCGGCTGCCAGGACGCCAACCCCCGCGACACCACGATCACCGGCCGAGCCGACACCGCCCGACCGTGGTGCCGACGATCCGGCGGTCGCGGCGATGCGGCAGTTGCTCGGCCCGCTCGCCTCACGATTCGCATTCTCCCCGGGGGCACGCAGCTTCGACTTCCTCGACTACGACATGCTGCGCGCCGACCTCGACGCGTTCACCGAGGAGTTCGCCCGGCTTCGACCCACATTCGACAACGTCGGGGGCGGCGACTGGCACGCTCAGACGCTGGACTTCCTTCGCGCGAAAAGCGAACAAGCGCCCGTCGTCCGCTACGTCAACAGGTACGACGCGGGTGGCACCGCCGATCTCACTCAACTCCTCGAAGGGATCTCCGGAGAAGTCGACAGCGTCGGCAGCCTCGTCCTACGGGTCCGAAGCTCCGACCGCACCCCCAGCGGCAGCGAGATGTTCGACGACCTGTGGCAGGCAATCGGCCAGGACGTGTCCAGCATCCATGGGGCGTGGAAGAACGACAGCGGGCAAGATTCCAACCTCGTCTCCTTCAATGCCGGCGTCGCGGCCGGGCTCTCACCCCAGGACGCCGCACTGGCCACCTGGACCGGAAAGATGGCCACTCGCCACGGATTCAGCGTGGCCGAGGTATTGCACCTGGAAGGACCACCGGGAAACCACACCACAGTGGCGGTGAGCTTTACCAAACCGCAGTCGTCCGCGCTCGGGGATTCGACGTCTCCCCGTCCGCACCCGACCGGGGAGACGTCGGCACCGCCGATGTCGGCGCCCGGACGCACGGATTCCGGACCGCGCAAGCCCGCCGACCCCACGCGCCGGGAAGAGGTCGGTGACCTGCGCATCGAGGCGGTCGACTGCCTGGTCAGGGCGAGTAACGCGCTGGGCCACCTCGACCTGTCCCGCGGAAATATTCCGGCCGCGGCCGATCCGCGGTGGGCGGCATTGGCGAATACCGTCACGAACCAACCCGGGACCACCTGGAATCGGGTTGTCGCGGACTTGCTCGCATCCGCCACCGCCGACAGCGCCCTGGTCTATGTAGAGGGGACTGCTCGTCATCACGCTCTCGTGCTCACCCGCTTCGACCAACCCGCAGGTCCCGAGGTCGTCGTATTCGACGGCCGCCTGGCGGGCGCACATGAACTGAGCACCTGGGAAGCACTCGACCTCGAGGGCGGCGCGCATCGCAGCGCACCCACCCGCGCCCGGTTGTTCAGCATGAACGACGACAACCAGCTGGGTCCCGATCTCAGCGGGATCGACCCGTCGATTGCGCCGAAGAGCGGCAAACCGGTCGAAGGCGCACTCAGCCACCTTCCCGGCGATGAGCCGTCGAAGTCTTTCCTGGAATGGCTCCGCAGCAGAAGGGCTCAAAAGCGCGGCGAGTCGGTCAACCCGAACCTCAGGAACCAATTCCTGGTCGAGACCCCCGCCGTCATCGCCGACAATGCCTGGTCGACCGGTTCAGGGCTGTTCGTACTCGGCATGGGCGGGTCCATGGAGACGGTGGCGCTGATGACCGCCGGGGCTTCGGGGGCCACGCTGGTCACCCAGTTGGCGGCCGGACCTATTACCGACCGCGGCAACAACCGACTCACCTTGCAACTGGCATCGGCGACCCAAACCGCGGCCATGCTTTCCGCTGGCGGCTGGATCCTGTTGGGTCTGGATGGTGCGCAGGAGGCTGTCGTCGGTGCGACGATCGTCACCGCCGCGACCACGGCACTCCGGAGCAACACCAGTTCCACTTACCGTAAAAAGCTGGTCAGGGACGACACGAAAGCCCTCGAAGAGGAAGATCTGAAAGTCGCTGGGCGATACAACGTTCTCCAGAATGCGATGGCCAGTGCGGTCGGCAAATCACTTGGACCGATTGTCGGACCAATTGCTCTTGGTGCCAGTGGCGCACTCCATCTGGTGAATCAGTGGGTGCTGTACAAGCTCCCGTCCATTCCGACGGATAAGGTGAACCGGCCAGGCCTGCTCGAAGGACCTCGCCGCATGTTCAACGACCGGTTCATGAGGAACTTCCTGATCCTGACGCCACCGGCGACGTTCGGGTCGACAATGGGAATTGTCATCCTGACCGATTTGGTGGCCGGTGGTGACTATTCGGCCCTGACAAGTGGACTCCTCATGTCAGGAATCGCCACCGGAATGGTTGCGACCAAGGGCCTCGAGTCTTTCGTCCCGAAGGTAAAGCAGGCGATCGGACGAGCGCATCTGAAGTACACGTACCCGGTGTCGATGGCATCGTCGGTCGGACTCCTGCTGGCATATGCGAACACCTCCGACCCATACATCCTGTTGGGCGCCATGGGTAGCGTCGGCGCGACCAACTATGTCAATAACCTTGCATTTCAACGACATACAGACCACGTCGTTCCGAAATCGGTCCTGGGTGGCGCAGGATCGACTCTCAACATGTTCGGTGCGGCGGGCGGAATGGCCGCCGGCCTCGCCGCTGCCGCGACGTTGCCGACATGGGGCGCCCAGGCGACCGCGACGGCGGTCGCCGGTTTGTTCGGCCTGACAACCATCGGTGCCACAGCGGTCGGGTTCTCCATCCGCAAGCAGACGTACGACTCTGCGGCGAGCGGCGACGAATCAGCAGAGCACGCCGAGCTCGGCACCTCAGGTTCTGCCACCATTCGATACGGCGCCCTTCAACTCGCCCGCGTAGCCCACGCACTCGGGCTCGACGACTCCCCCGAACCCGACGAGACCGACCCACGCTGGGACGCCGAAGACAACTGGCGACCCCTCGCGGACGTCCTCGGCGCCGACCTTCGGCCGATCTCGGCCGAAGGCGATCCCATCGCGCGCGTGGTCAAAGCTGTCCATACGCCCGGAAACGGCATCGATAGGGCATATATGGCTCTCCGCCAGGGCACCAACGTATTCGGCGTCGCCATCATCAATGTCGACGGCACTACCCTGATCTTCGGGCCCGCCGCCGATGGATCCGACCGCGAGATCGACATCCCCCGCATCCGAGCCATCAGCAAAGATGAAAGCGCACAGACGATTTGGCAGGCTCCGGGGAAGGTCGACGAAGCCTTCGCGGTGCTGTACACCATCGACAGGGCGGGCAAACCCGTCCCACGTGATCTGGGGCTCCGCGCACGGGCGAACACCAGGCACCCCGCCAAGATGCCGAACCACTCCGCTGACGACAGGCGCGCCGAACAGCTCGAGAGGTACCTGGAGGGACTCGATGAGCGACTCGTCGAGCTGGATGAAGGAGCACATCTTCCGGAGCCGCTCGCGGAATCGGACGGAGGTTGGCAAGCACGCTTCGATGCCGAGATTGCGGTGGCGGAGGCGGAGGCGGCCGAACGCCTGGCCGCACAGGCGCTGGCCGCACAGGCGCTGGCCGAGAGTGCGAGCATACCGGTCCAACGACCAGCCGCTTCACGGCCATACATCATCTTCCCGCCCGTCGGGGCCGCACGGCAGTTCGACATCTTCGTCGGCAACGGTCGTCGGCGCGTCCGAGCTGCGGTCGGCGCCCGCGGCGAGGTCGGTGCTGGCGGCCGGACACGCCGAGCCGACGGCTCCGCGCCGTACCGGCCACCGCAGCGGTCGCTCCGTCCGGCCTATGGCTCCGGCTCCGATCTGGATCCGGGAGCGGGAGCATGGGAGGAATTCTCCGCCCACGGCCCGCGCGACTTCCAGTCCCCGCCCACCATCGCGAAACTGCCCGGCTCCGAAAGCCCCTCGGTGTGGTTCGCGGCCGAGCCCGGCCGTCCGGGCGCGCTCGACGGCGGCGGACCGCGCGAACCGCACACCGACGGGCCCACGGGCGATGCGGCGGCAAATCTCGTCAGCAAGGTCGACGAGGCCCGCGATCATGGACGTGCGCGGCGAGCCGAGGCAAACAGCGAAGCCGAAGAGCTCGCGGTCCGGCTGGGTCTCGAGCCGCGCGCATTCGCCGACCCGGAGGTTCTCGACTCCCTGCGGCGCAGCCGCGAACAGTTGGCGCAGGACATAGCCCATCGGCTGCACATCGACCCATCGGCGGTGGGTCCGTGGGTGCGCGGATTGGTGCCCTACTCGGATCTCGACGGTGCACCCGAGGGTGGTGCCCTCTCCGACACGGCTCGGCGATTCGCGGACCTGGACGCACTGCTCACCGCGGTCGCCGATCAACTGCTCGCCCCTCGGCCGGCACCCCGGCCGCTGCTGCCCGAGGACTGGCGCAGTGCGCACCCGCATCTCGAAATGCTCGCCGATGGCGCGTGGACCAAGCTGACCACTATTCGTGCTGAGGCATGGCAGACCACTGATTTCCTCGGCAAGGTCGTACAGGGCGCCAAATCGTTCGATGCGCTCAACCGGGAGCAGAAATGGTCGCTGCTCGGCGACCTGAACCAGGACAGGTACGGCATTCCCGCGCGCTGGCGCAACCGTATTGCCCGGCTGGCCCTGCTGCGGGACAAGCAGGCCGACGACGCGGACAGGTCACGGCAGCCGGCCGACGCGGATGACGAATTCGATGCGACGCGTACAAACCTGGCGACTGCTCTGATCGGTCTGGCTGCCGCGGAACATCAGGCTGCGGAGCTGACGGGCCACCCACAGGTCCATCTGTACGACCGACACACAGAGTCCTTCAGCGGCCCGGCACATATCGCGATGGCCATCGGCGATGCCGACGATGCCGACGATGTCCGGATCCGCGTCTTCGGCAACGGCATTTCCCCGGCATCAATACTCGAAGCGGTCCAGCACGCAACGGCCGACCTCGTGGACGCGGAAAAGATCCCGGGACGGCGGGTCGCCTCGGTGATCCTGTTGACCGACCCCGCATCGGCGGTGGAAGCGGCGGACCTTGTCGGTCAATACATTCTGGGCCTCGTCGGAACTCGGGAACACTACTCGACTCAGCCAGGGGGGCGACCGCCACTGGGGACTGTTCACCTTCAGGCCGGCGACGAGGCGGCCGATGCGATCGTGCGCCACGCGGAACAGGACCCCGAGCTCGTGGGCCTGCTATCCGAGCCCGCCGGAGTCTCGACCGACCCAACGCCGCACGCCGATGGTTCCGCGGGATTCCGCGTCCACGATAGCTACGGCGCGCCCCGCGACGACGTCGCGCTGGCACAGCTGCTGGAGGGCGAATACGCGAAGGATTGCGCCACGCAGGTCGTCGGCGAACTCTCCCGTGCCGGGCTCCCGATCGGGCTACCGGGCAGACGTGGTGAACACGGCGAGATGTTCGCGCCCGAATTCAGCGGTGAAACCGGCGCCAGGTTCGAGCCGTCCGGATTCGTCGGTGACAGCACGCGGACAGCACGCGACAAGGTCGCCGATCGACTGGCGGAACTCGGCGCCGGGGCGCGGGTGGCGCTGGTGGTGCGCAGGCCGGGCGACGTCGGCGCCCATATGACGCTGTGGACGATCGATCAGGACGACGTCGTCTGGGAACGCGAAGTCCATGGGTACGACCCGACCGAGCAACCACTCGCGTACCGCCCACGTGAAGTGCGTTGGACGCGGTACGAACGTGGTACCAGGGACGAACCGGGCGCCGAATACTTCGGCACCGCCTATCGCGCAGAAGAACATTCCCATGTCGGCACGGTGCTCCGCCCGGCATTGCCGTTCGACCCGAACGATCCCGGCGACCCATCGGCCGACTTCCCGATGAACCCGATCGGCGCCCGGCCAGGAAACGACCAACCGGTCGATCCAGTCGTGGCCGACCTGCTCGGAGTCTTGGACGAGCAGCGAATCCGCTCGGCGCGCAACGCGATATCGCGCGAGTTCGCCAACGACGCGGTTGATCCGAGCGCCGCCGCTCAACTCGTCGAGGCACGTTATCTGCTCGATGAACTGCTCGACCACATCAAACGACCCGAGACCGCCGATCCACAGCGCTTCCAGCTCTTGACGCATCTGTTCCACGCGGTCGAGGCACGGCATGCGACGCCAACGCCTGACCGGCAGCCGATCAACGACAGAATCGACCACCTTCGCGAAACCTTGCGGCGACGAGCGGCCCGGTCGAACCCGGGACCGAGTTCCATAGATATGGGCGACGACCACTGGCTGCTCCGCGCGACGGTAGTGGCGGTCCCGGAAGCTCCGGCCGGACAAGCCCCGCCCCGTACCGACGCTGAGCGACTGGTCCGATCAGTCCGGGAACAGGCCGGGTTACCGCCCGAGAACGATCACGGGCACGAGGATCTGCGCGCGAACCACTCTCGGGAGATGCGTCAGATCGCCGACATGGACCGACGCTACATGGCACACGGGCCGTTCGGTGCGAACAGCGCGGAGGCCGGCACACAGTCCGCGCAGATGCAGCTTCGTACCGAGCCGACGACGAACCTTCTCGCACTTCTGGCGGATATCCGCCACTCCGATGTCGAGGCCAGGCTCGTGGTGGGCGGCGGCCACACCTATCGACCGGCTGAACCCGGAGAGGTCTTTGTCAACATCGCAGCGGAGGTCCGTCCGGACCTTCTCGCAGACGTTCGCAACCTGTCTGCAATTCCCGATGACACGTTCGATGTGGTGTATCTCGAACGGGCCCCCTTGGGGGTGTTGCTCGAATCGCCGCACTCCCTGGCCGAGGCTCATCGAGTCCTGAAGCCCGGCGGCCAGCTGCTGCTCAGCCCGGGCATCGCTCCCATGGTCCATGCCGACGCCCGGCGGGCCGCCATTCAGCGTCTGGAGGAGGCCGGATTCGATGAGATCGATTTCCGCATCGGAAAGACCCATCTCATCGACGAGGAACGCCCGGACGACTGGTATGAGATAACCGCCACCAAGCCGGTGAACCTACGACCAGATCGTCCCGCGCTCTCGCTCGGGTCCAGCAGTGATCGCGACGCGCCGGAACCGACTGTCGGGCCGCAACGGCCATCCCATGTCATTCCCCAGCTCAGCGACGCCGCCGCACAAAGGTTCAACGATCTCAGGCCGGCGAGCGATGCGCTGGAAAACAAGATGGAGGAGCAGTTCGGCCATAAAGCGCGCATCGCTCGATACATCACCCCAAATGGCAGCCAAATATGGTACAGCGCGCAACATCATACCAAGCAGCCGACAGATGAACAGTTCCCATATATACGCCGCGCAGCCGAGGTATTCCTCACGGAATCTTCCGGACGCGAGCGCATCATCCTCCACGAGGGCGGCGAGATCTCCGACGACTCGGTACGCGGGATAGGTTTCGACGAAGCTGTTCGCAACGGCGACTGGTGGCACACCAGGTTCGTGGCCCAACACCACGGCATACAAAGCAAATCCGCCGACACACCGTCG
>NZ_JARWNX010000029.1 GCF_029868385.1 Nocardia cyriacigeorgica
TCCGCCCTGGCGAGCCGGGAAGCAGCGCTGCGCGAGACAGGCGTGTGGCCGAAGGCGAACGGCCCACAACAGCTGACCTATGACGACCTGTTGCGCTGGTACCAGAAACATCTCGGCGAACCATTCGACATCACCAGAAAAGCAGAGCATGTCTACAACCCCAACCTGACCGGTAATCCGATACGAGAAACCGCGCGCTTCGAAGTCAACACACGCGAACTCGTCATCATGGGCGAGATCGACCGCTGGAATACACAAGGCGCAGATGTATTCATAGGTTACGGCTACAGTCATTACACCATCCAGAAACCATTCCTGGACCAGAAATACGGCCAACCCATCATCTACCGCCACGGACAAATGAGCGGCGACCTGCTCATGGGCGAGGACCTGACTCCCGCCGACATCCGCCGCGGCATCGCCGCCGCCGAACAACGAATCGCCGACACCGACGACCCACAGATCGCCGAACTCTGGACAGAGGAGCTACACACACTCGAAACCGAACTGGAATGGCGGACAACCGAGACAACCACCAACCCACCGGCCGCGACACCACAATCACCGGCCGAGCCGACGCCCCCCGACCGTGGTGCCGACGATCCGGCGATCGCGGCAATGCGTGCGGGTTACGTCTCATCGACTGCCGGGACCTATCGCGGTCCGGGAGCCGGTTCGGTTACCTGGGATTCCGGCGCACCGCCGGAACCGAACCCGCTGCTCACCGCAGACGAGAATCTCGATGCCTATGGAATGGTGCGCTGGGATCTGCTCGAATCCAAGCATCTGATCCCGGCGATGGAGGCGGCGGTCGAGGAGTTCAGGCGTGACATCCTCGCCATCACCGACGACCCCGCGGAGGCGACGATAGCCAATACCCTCGACCGCTTCGCGGCAGCGGGGAAGGGCATCAATCGCGTGGATCGAGTGGTTGCGGTAATCGCCGACAACCACAAAGATCCCGAACGGTTCCCTGGTATCGACGAGATCATTCCGAAGATCAGGGCGATGAAGTCTGACATCGTTCGAGAAGTCTTCACGAATGAAGCGTTCTTCGACCGGGTGCGAGCGCTCTATCAGCAGCGCGAAAATCTGGCTCTCGATGCTGCCACCGCCGAACATCTGCAACGGCTCTATCAGGATTTCCGCCGCACCGGAATCGACCTGCCCGATAAAGAGCTGCTCAAAGAAATAGACAACACGACTGCCGCACGGATCAGCGCATACAACAATAATATGCTGGAGGCATATCGTGACTCGGCCATCCATGTCACCGATGTCGAGCGGCTGTCCGGTATGTCCCCGGCACAGGTGGAAGCCGCCAGATTCGCCGCCGAATCTCGAGGAATTCCGGGGTATCTCATCGAGCTGACGCCCACGTCCTCCGGGAACAATCAGCCCCTGCTCGAAGTGCTGGACGATCGCGAACTCCGCAGGGAGTTGTATATCGCTTCCACCGAAATCGGCAGCCGCGAAGAACACAACAACACCGCGCCCGGCATGGAGGTGGTCAAGGAGCGCGCCCGGAAAGCCCAGGCACTGGGCAACTCCGACTACGCGGAATTCGTCGCCGAGGAAGAGCCCGTCCGTCCAGAGCAGTGGCTTGCCGTACTGGACAAGCTCATCCCCCCGACAGTCGCGGCGTCCCATGACGAACTGAGACAAGGCGCCGAGCTGCTCGGGCTGGAGAAGCTGGAGGCCTGGGATGTTCCGTATGCGAAGAGGAAGGCCCAGACCGCGTCGGCACTCACCGACGACGCAACCACACCACCCGGCGATGAGCCCCAGAACTACTTGGAACTCGATCGGGTAATCGACTCGGGCTTCCGCTTTGTCGCCGAGAAAGTATTCGGCCTCACCTACACCGAACGATTCGATATCCCGACACTCCATCCGGATATCCGCACGTTCGAAGTCACCGACGCGGATGGGAAGAAGCGCGGTCTGGTGTTGTTCGACCCGTTCGCCCGACCGACGAAACGCGGTGGTGCGTGGACGCACGTTCTCGTCGACAAGTTCAACCCGACGGGGCAACTCCCGGTATCAATCGTCAGCTTGAACGTGCCCAAACCACCACCTGGAGAACCGGTCCTGCTGTCCTGGGACTGGGTCGGCACCCTGTTCCACGAGTTCGGCCATTCGGTCAACGTCGCTCTCGGGTCCGGAGTCCTCGAACAGCTGGGCATGCGCATGCCACGCAACTGGGCCGAATTCCCGGCTCAGGTAATGGAAATGTTCCGGTCTCATCCCGCTGTGTTCCAGCGGTATGCGAAACATCATTCGATAAGCGATAAGAAGATGCCACGGCAGATGGCCGAGGCGCTGCTGGCATCCAGGCAATCTCATATGGGCATCGGCACCGCCCGCAATCTCGCCTACACCATTCTCGATCTGATGTGGTATCAGAGCAGACCGGACGAGTTGCCAACGGTTCCAGATCTGCAACGGAAGATCCGTGAGCTCGAGGTCGCCGTGCTCGCCGAGCATGGGCTCGATCTGCCATACGTCACCGACAGCCACACTCTTCAGCACTACGGCCACATCATCGGCTCGAGCTACGGCGGTGTGATGTTCGCCTACCTCGTAGCCGACATCCTCGCCCAGATGACCATCCAGCATGCCGAGCAGCTCATCGAGCAGCACGGATTGACCAGCGTGGTCGGCGACTGGTTACGCGACAATGCCTTCGGCCACAACGAGACCGGCCTGCGGGAGATCGTCGACAGGCTCCTCGGCGACGACCCGGACGTCAGCCGTTTCCTCGAAACACGCGGCATCCCGATGGACCGAACCCCGACTCCCGACGTATCCGCCTCCCCATCGAGAGCCACTGTCGACCAGCAAGGGTCCGAACGCCGGCGCGTTCTCCTGCCAACGCTCGGAGACTTGAAACCACCGAAGGGGGCCGACCCGGGCCCGATCCCCGGCCCGGGCCTCGGGTTCCAGCCCTTCACTGACCCCGACCCTCTCGACCTCCCATCTCGACGGGGCCGCAGGCGCCCCCGCGGCGGCCTCGGCCCGGACGGACTCGACCCGTTCACGTTCTTCTACAACACGCCCGACGTCGAGCCACCGGGTGACTCCGATCCAGCGGCGAACAACGACCGGGCACCTGATCAGCCGCTGAGTGAGTTCGCCGGTCAGAACTTGCCCGCACAGCCCGCAGCCACGGAAGACCCGACCGTCACCGGCCAACCGATCGGCTCGGCGATGGTGCGCATCCTGGAGATCGGGCCCGATGCCGACGCCGAGCGCATCGGAGAGGTGATAACCGAGCTCGTCACCGATCTGGTCGATATCAGCGATGGCAATACGGCCTGGTCCTTCCGCCGCGGCGAGACGGTGGAACTGCTGATCGATGAGCTGGCCAGCAACATCCTGAACCACCCCGAGGCCGAGGGTGTCGTGGTGGTGACCTGGTTGTGGACCGCGGCCGAGGTCGAGGCGATCAGCGTCGAAAGCCGGGTGCGCGGAGTCGGCAGGAGCCCACAACTCAACATCGCGCCGATGTACGCCGACGACTACGGGATCGAGTACGGAGCAGACGGCTACACCGCGTGGGTGGTGATGGGCGATGAGGCCGATGGGTCGGTAGACCTCGTGGCCGCCCTGTCCGATCGTGAGGCCCATGCTTCGGATCGAAGCGCGGAACTGACCGTCGAGCCGATCCCCGAATGGGCAGACACCGATTACGCGGATTCGGCGCAGAACAGCGTCGATCGGTTGATTGCGGTCCTCGGCACACCGCCCGACGGACTGACCCTGACCGTGCTCGACCGCCAGCCCGATCGGATCTTCTACCAGGCCTTTTCATCAGACGAGAGTGCCGCACCGGTCGCGCGGAACCTCGACGATCCGGTGACCGATGCGTCCGAGATGCCCGCCGCGGCGCAGGCGAACGGCGCGCGCGTGCGGTTCATGTCCGACGATCCGCAGGTGGCACCGATCCTGCGCGGAGCGATCGACGACGCGTCACCCGGGTGGGGGGAATCCACTCGCGCCGCGATAGCGCGCACCGTCGGTGATGTGGTCGGCGCCGCCGAGCCGGGCGCCACGGTCACGGTACGCGCCGAACCGCGAGAGGCGCTCGGCCTGCGGGTGACGATCACCCACGCCGACCGTCGCGATATCCCACCGCAGCTCATCCGGATCCTGGATCTCACGACCACCGCGTGGTCAACCGACGTGACGCCCGAATTCCGGCGGGTGGTCCTCGACTTCCGCCGGCTCGACGATGAGGTGATCGTTGCTCCCCGCGATGCCGCAGGGAGCAACGATGACCCGATCGTCGATACCCGGACCATGGAGTTTGTTCCGCAGGGACGGCCTCCCATCGAGGCTCGCAATCTGGTGAGCAGTCTGCTGTCCGAGCGCGTACGCCACGTCGATGTCGGCGAGGCGATGACGCTCGCGCAGCAGACGGTCCAGGACGCGATGGACAGATGGCGAGAAGACATCAGCTTCATCGCCCGCGTCACGCAGTCCGGATTGCTGACCATGGAGATCGTGCGGGATCGCGTCGGTATGGAGCCGAGGAAGTACCAGCAGGTCGTCTTCCGGCCGTCCGGAGCCGCCGAGCCCCAGCTCAGTATTTCGGACCACGCCGTCAGCGCGACGATGATGGCCGCCATCCTGGAAAAAGCGCGGACCCAGATGGCCCGGCACCGCTGGACCGATCCCGACCACCTGGCCGCAGCCGAGACCGTGCTGTACCGGAGGATCACCGACTTCGCGAGCAGCGCCGGTGATTCCGGACCGTGGCGGGTGGATGTGCACGTCTCCGGTGAGCCGGACAGCAAGGTCCTGGCCCTTACAGTGACGGGTCCACAAGACCGCGAGGCGATACCGCTGGTCGAGCTGTTCCAGCGCACGGTGAACTCGGCGCCGAATTCGCCTGCGGCGTTGGCGTTCTACCGCAACAGCTGGTTGGTCGACCTGCATTGGTGGATCGGGAGCGATCCGATCGCGAACGTCAGCGATATGTTCGACGGAGTCGACGCATTCGCGCGGGGTGAGCATCTGTTCCCGGCGGGCGCCGATCCAGTACAGGTACTGGCGCGACCGGCCGCGCTCGTCGATCGCCTGTTCGACTCGGTACCAGCAGAACTCATCCGCGCTGACGCCCGGCAGGCCGCGACATCGTTGACGATCGGTCTGGTGGACGATCTGGTGGCGGGCCCCCGCGGCGAGGCCCTGCTCACCGGCATGGTGACGATGGGCAGGGACGGGCTGGAGTTCCGTGTCGCCGTGGCCGACCGTACCCCGGGCGACGACAGCATCGGGCAGGCATACCAACCGCCGACGGCGCACCTGACCACGCGATCGGGGCGAGAGCAATGGGGCGGTGGCTCGGTCACGTGGGCCGCTGTGGATTTACGGCCGGGCGCCGAGGAAACCGGCACCGTCGGGATCGATCCAGCCGGAGGTGAGCACAGCCCGACCGGGCCGGGCACAGGACGGCCAGGCGCATCGAACGTTCTCGACACCATCGCCGACGCTCTGGGTGAGTCTCGACCGGTCGCCATGCCCCGTAACGAGGCCACCGACGCCCCGGTACGACGCGATATCGACGACATCCTCGCCGACATCGACGAAGTGGCCCCGCGGCAAGAACCGCGCCCGACCGTCAAGAGCCCGGAACCATCGGCACCATCCTCGTCGACGAGCCCATGGGCGCGCCGATCCGCCAGCAGCGCACCCGCATCCGATCAGCCGAATCGGGCCGGCTCGCGTCCGACTCCTTGGACGCCGGGGACTCCTACCGGTTCGGGCAATCCCGACCCCGACTTCAACCCGCTCGCGCCCGAACGTCGCCGGCTCGTAGACACAGTCACCCGCTCGTCGCTCGGCCAGGAGGCAGACGACCCGTCGGTTTTCAACCGCTTCGACCCGGCCCCCGACCCCGGAGCAGGGAGCACCCCCGAGCAGCCTCGAGGCACCGATTCGACGTCCGAGGTCGAGCAACCCGACGCCCGAACGTCACCGGGCCAGGTCCCGGCGCGCTCGGAGCTCGCACGACTGCTCGGAGGGGAACCCGAGTGGCTCGACCAGCAGGAATTGATCTGGCACGCGGTGGAACTCGTCCAATCCGAATGGCGCGAGATGAGTCCGCAGGCGCGGACACTGGCGATCGAGCATGGCAGGCTCGCCAAGATCGGAGACTGGATCGCCCAGCGAATCGGATACCACCGCGATGTATGGGCGGCGATGTCGCGAGGAGTTACGCCGAAAGAACGTGAGCGGCTCACTATCCGGCTGGGGCATCTCGACGACTGGCTACAGAACATGTTGCGCTTGGACACCTCGAGCACCCAATGGCGGGAGCCATCGAGCGAGAACCCATTCGCAGAGTTGCGCGATATCGCCGCCCGCCTGCGCGCAGCCGGTTCCCCATCCGATGACCTCACACGATTCGTCGATCTCGCCGAACGGGCGCTCGAGGCGGACTCCGGGCGCCACCTCGGTGCCGACCCGCTCCTCGACCTCGTCCGAGCGGTGAACCCCCTGGCGCCGCGGGCTACCGACACCGGCGACGATTCGGCATATGTCAACTGCGCGGATTGCGCAGTGGTCATCGACCGCAACATCGACGGCAAGAACTACGTCGCGTCACCGCGGAAAACCTGGGCAGCTCTCCAGTTCGAGGATGGGCACCCTCGATCGCCGTTCATCGATGCGCACTACGCGACGCAATTCCGACCTGTGACAAGTCTGGTCGACCTCGAGACCGAATTGTCGGACGGCGGACATCTGGCCCGGGGCATGCTTGCATACCGCAAGAGCGGGAGCGAGGAGGGGCACATCCTGAACGTGGTCAACGACCACGGCATCATCCGCTACCTCGACGGACAGATCGGCCGCGACGTCACGACCGATACCCGGTGGATGGTCGAGCAACTGGCGGACGGTGGCCCATCGGCCTACTCCATCGAGTCGTATGAGTTCTACTTCCTCAGAACAGACAAGCAATTCACCGGCCTCGCGGCGGGCACTCTCGGCATGGTCAAGGAACTCGGGGCCGACGCCGCCCGGAATGAGCCGGGTGCCCCACCTGGATTCATCCAGCTCACCGGTCCGGTCACGGGGGTTGCGGACAGCTCGAACCCGCTGATCACCGCCGACGATAATGTCGATACCTACGGGATGGTGCAGTGGGATCTGCTGCACTCCGAACACCTGATACCGGCGATGCATTCTGCAATCGCGGAACTGAGGGCCGAGGTCGCCGCGATTGCCGACGATCCGGCTCCCGCAACGATCGCAAACACCCTGGACCGGTTCGCTGCGGCCGGAAATCTCTTCAACCGTGTGGTTCTGACGTCGAATGTCATCTCCGGGAATCTGAAGGATGAAGAACGTTTCCCCGGAATCAAGATGATTATCCCGGAGCTCACCGCGATGGCGTCGGCGATTCGCAATGAAATATTCACGAACAAAGCCTTTTTCGAACGTGTGCGAAAACTCTACGAACAGCGGGACGAGCTTGGCCTCGATCCGGCCACCGGAGAACATCTCGAGCGCCTCTACCGGGACTTCCACCGCACCGGCATCGACCTTCCCGCCGACGACCAGGCCGCACTCGAGGAAATCGATGACAAAATCGCCAGCCTGATCAGCACATACGAAAGCAATATCACGGCGGCGACGCGGGACGCGGCGATACATGTCACCGATGTCGGCCGCCTCTCCGGTCTGTCCACGGCGCAGATCGAGACCGCGAAATTCGCAGCTCAGAGTCGCGGCTTCGCCGATGGGTACCTCATCGAACTCGCCCCCGCCGCCTCCGGTAACTATCAGCCGCTGCTCGAGATGCTGGACGACCGCGAGCTTCGGGAGCTCTTGTACCACGCCGCAACCGAAATCGGCCGCGGCGTGGTACACAACAACACCGACATCGCTGTCGAGGTGATGCGATTGCGCGCTGACCGCGCCGCACTACTCGGCTATCCCGATCACACCGCATTCGTCGCCGAAGGCGAGCCCGTCAGCCCGCAACAATGGTCCTCGCTGTTGGAAAGGCTGATCCCGCCGACGGTCGCCGCGGCGAGGGATGATCTGGCGAAGGGAGCCGAGGCGCTCGGCCTACCGGAGCTGAGCCCCTGGGATGTACCGCACGCCCGCCGCCGTACCCTCACCGCACAAGAAGACAGCTCCGGCGGCGCCACCACGCGGCTCAGCGACGACGCACCGAACTATTTCGAGCTGGATCAGGTATTCGAGGAAGGGTTCGGCTTCGTCGCGAAGGAACTGTTCGGACTGACATTCACCGAACGCCCCGACATCCGGGGGTTCCATCCGGATGTCCGTACGTTCGAAGTCACCGATGACGATGGGACGAAGCTGGGCCTGGTGCTGTGGGACCCGTTCGCCCGACCGGGGAAGAACGGCGGGGCCTGGACGCAAGGGATCGTCAGCAAGTTCGCGCCGACCGAGCAACTCCCGGTCTGTGTCGTCGTCACGAACTTCGCCGAACCGCCACCCGATCAACCGACTCTGTTGAGCTGGGTCAATGTTCGCACGGTGTTCCACGAGTTCGGGCATGCGGTGAACATCCTGGTCGGCGATGGTATGCGAGAGCTGCTCGGCAGCCGCAAACCACGTACCTGGGCCGAATTCCCGGCCCAGGTATTGGAATTGTTCCGATCACATCCGCAGATGATCCGCAGGTACGCAAGGCATCACGACACAGGCGAGCCGATGCCGGAGAGCATGATCGATGAACTCTTGACATCCAGCCAGGTCCAGATGGGCATGGGTACTGCCCGAATCTTCGCTTACACCGTCGTTGACCGGCTGTGGCACAGCGAACGCACACCGCTCGCCATGCTCTCGACTACAGACGCGGCGGATCGGCAGGCTGCCATCCGCGCACTCGAAGATGCCGAATTGGCGAGGCATGGGCTCGATCTGACCTATGTCCTCGACAGCCATCCACTACAACATTTCGGCCATATCATCGGTTTCTCCTACGGCGGCGTCATGTACGCCTACCCCGTCACCGAACTCCTCGCGAAAATGGTCACCTCGACCGTCGAGCAGCTCATCGAGCAGCACGGGCTGACGAGGGAAGTCGGCGACTGGATGCGCGAGAACATCTTCCGCCACGAAGAAGTCGGCCTGCGCGAGATCGTCGAGGGATATTTGGGCGATGACCCGGACGTCGCGCCATTCCTCGAACCACGAGGTATCTCCGTCGACCGGATCCCGGCGGGCGTCGAGACCTCCGGCGAACAGGCGGAAGCGGAGTCCGACGAAGCGGGCCACCGCGGGCCCGGCGCCGATGCCGGACCGTCACGGCCGCCCGACGAACCGGTTCAGATCCCGCCCGCCGCGCTCAGATCATTGGCCAGGGCCCAAGCCGAGGCCGACGAGGTCGTGCGTGAAGCGCTGCGCCCTGCGGCTCGGCTCGGCATCGACGTCACCCATGTGATCGGGAAGAGCACTCAGGAGATCGGTGACGCGCTGCTCGGCATCATGTCGGATACACGGCGCGCACGGATGGATGGAGCGCTGCGCAGGCTCGTCATCGACGGCGTCATCGCCCGCGTCCTCGCCGAAGACGGGGAGTTCTCCAAGATCAACCACATGTTCGTCGCGCTGCGGCGGCATATAGATGAGTGGCACCGGTACGTCAACGAAATTCGTTCGGTGCTACCGATTCTCGCGGCCCGGGAGGTGCTCGCGGCGAAGGGAGCCCAGTTCCTCTACGAAGGTGTCGGGCGGGTCCGGGACGCGCAGTCCGACAGCGGGTGGCGCGTGGTGGTCGTGTCACCGATGCTCGGACAAATGCGACTGCTCGATATGTTCTCCGCCGGATTCCGGCAGCGGATGGCCGATGAGGGTACTCCGATCGAATACTGGCACATCCGGGTGGATGACGATGGGCACGTCGGGGTCGAGCAGATCTCGGGCGGCGACCCCGAACCGCTCTGGGGATTCAGGTATTACATCAACGACAGCAAGCTGTGGCTGAACGATCTTGCCGATGATCGATCATTCGCCGAAAAGCTGACAGAAGCCGAAGCCCGCGGCGTAGCCAGTCGCCTGGTCATCAAGGAACCGAACACCGACTCCACCATGTCGGAGCAGGTGACGTTGGTCATCTACGCCAACGGCTTCTGCGCAGTCGAGAAGACGGTCCGTTCGGCACACCAAGCCGATGCCGAAGAACTGGCGACTCTCGTACTGCGAGCCATCGGCGTGCATACGCCCGACGTAGTGCGGCGCGATCACGTCTTCTACACGCCCTACATACCAGATGTCCTGGACATTACGATCGGAGAGAGCAACTGGAGCACCCATCGCCATACTCCGGACGCGAGGAGGAACGGACTCGGCGAAGTTCTCACCCGACCGTGGGATCGATATGAGGGCCAGAATTTCGGATTCGTCCACGGCGTCCGCCTGGTGCCCATCGACCACAGCAATTCGTTCGATCGCGACCTGCCGACCGGCGGGTTTTCCAGTATGTTCGTGCAATCGGGCGGTGGGCCACCGAAATACCTACAACACAATCTCCCACGAGCCGAACTCGATGGAATCCGCAGCCGAGTCGCCGCGCTCCGAGAAGACTTCGCACGATTGAACCGGATATCGTGGTTCGAGGGCGTGATGAACCGGCTGGAGGCCGTAGGTGCCAAGGCCGAAGACGATACAGCACCACCGGCGCTCACTCTCCCTGAAGTCATCCAGGAACTCGAAAGACTCCGCGACGAACTGGCCACGCAGTTCGGGGTGCCGCTCGCGTACGACAACAATGTCACCCCTCGACAATGGAGCGCGGCCTCCGATCAGCTCCGGCGGGAGTTCGCCGGACGCGACGATCAACAGGCGCTCGTCGATATCGATCGATTCGACTACCTCAACAAATTGCTCCGCGCCGCCTACCTGTTGGACACGCGTGCGGTGGAACTCCTCGAAACCGACGAGGCGTGGCCGGGCTTGATGGACGCCTACCTCGATGTGCTGACGCTTCGACTCGCCGATCTCGCGGAAGGCGGGCGCTACCCGGCGCCGAACAACGAATCCGATGCGGAATGGCAGGCGCGATTCGACCGCGAAATCCGAGCCGCGGAAGCAGAATTGATCGGGACGAGCCATACCGCCGGCGACTCGCCGGCAATCCTGGTAGATCACGACACGCCGGCCCCCCGGATCGTGCACCGTGGCCGATGGACGGCTCATCTCGACAAGATGGTCGCCGACTATATGAACCTTTATGGAACGAGATATTTCGGTGCTACCGCCGAAATCAAGACCGGCGGCGTACTCCATGTGACCATCCGCACCAGTGCCGAAACCCCCACAGACCGGCAGATGTTCGATGATCTCATGGCCGAAGCACCATTGCCGATTCGAGAGATAGACGGCCGCTGGGAGCTCCTCGAAACCGCGCCCGGAATCCCACTGGAAAACGACCTCACCAGATTCAACAATTCCCTGGCGAGTGACCCCACACTCACCATGGAGGACGCTGCGCTCGAGCACACCTTCATAGGCGAGATGGCAAAGAATCACGGCTACACCAGAGTTCGGTTCCTCTCGCTGCAAGGCGATGACACGGGGCAATCGGTGCAGGAGCTCCGTGCGAGGGGTGAATTCACCTTGGTCCATGCCCGATTCAGCCGAGACGCCTATCCCGTTGCCGAATCGAACACCATGACCGGGGGCCCGACATCACCCGATCCAGGCGCCGCCACGGACCCGTCGCGCCGATCCGCCGGCGAAACTCCCGAAGCAGGTGAACCAAGACCTTCCGACATCGCGCCGGCATCCGGGCAGGAGGGTGATCTCGGTCTGGTCGACGGCGGGCCGAACGGTGGTCCAGAGCGAGAGGCGGCGCCGGCGTCCCGGATCATCACGCCGGACACCACGACGCCGGCACAGGCGAATCCAGTCCCGGCCGGGCAACCGCCGAAGCCATGGCATCCAGGCCGTCCAACTCGCACACAGACCCCCGCGCCCGGAACGATCCGTTCGGATTCGGGCAACTCGTATAACGACACCGAGCAGATTCGCTCGTATGTTCCGTGGTCCAAACCAGGCCTCGAGCGGCTCATCACCTTCCACTCCCCACCCGATGGTGTGCCGGGTTTCGGCAAGGGGAGATCGGCTTCCAGCGATGCTTCATCGACGCAGACCTCGCAGGCTGGCAGGACAGCTGCTTCTTCGGTTGCCGACCGCACCGACGCTCCTACCGATATCGACCTCGCCTACGCGGAGGATGCGCTGCGTGACCTTGGGCCTGGTGCGCGCGCGACGGATCTGCTCCTGGACCGCAAACCCGACGGTGACGTGGTCGCGGCGGCGCGTGATCGGGCGGCGCAGAACGCCGCCTGGTGGCATGAGCTGGGTACGCCTCAGAAGGAGGCGGTGGTGCTCGTGCATCCCGCCGAGGTCGGCAATGCCTACGGCCTTCCTGGTGCGGTGAAGGACGCCGCGAACCGGCTGGCGCTCGAACGCGATCTCGGGGCCTTCGTGGCTCGTCGGCCGGAGCGGCTTGGCAGCGGTCAGCTGGTCAATCCCGAGTTCGGACCCGACGAACCACAGAGGCTGCGCAATATTCTCGATGCGCGTAAGGCCCTGGCACGGGCCGAGCAGCTGGCGGCGGCGGTACATCCCGAGGTCGCGCCGCCTCTGGTGCAGCTGTTGGCCTACAGCGATGGCGAAGTCGAGATCGGGTTCGGTGATTCCGATGACGCGAAGTCGATATCGCGGCATGTGCTCAGCCGTGGTGCGAGTCTGTCGTCGTTGATCGACGATGTGGTCTACGCGCGCAATCACTATGAGGCGACCGCACGGCTGGCATCGGGAACTCCGGTCGCGGTGGTCCTCTCGCATCGGCACGATGCGCCGGGTGCGGCGAAGGCCGTGGTTGTGCAGGACGCACGGCTGGTCTCGGGGAATATCGCGGGCTTCAACGGGAGCCGGATGTTCGCGGCCCAACTGCCCGACGGCGCGCCCATGCCCGTCCACCACATCTTCGGTTACGGTCCGAGCGCGGCTGCCATCGACGCCGCGGCCGCACAGGGCGCGCTGAGCGGTGAGGTCCAGACGGTCACCCTGGCCGACCCACGTGGCGCGGGGCGGTCGATCGACTCGACGGAGTACCGCGTCGAGCAAGTGAATATCGTGGAAACGCAGTCGAAGCGGTTCACGGTGCTCGGCACCGACCTCGGCCGGTTCTTCGGCCGCAGTGCCCACACGGATCCCTTCGCGCGCCGTCTTGTCGTGGAGCCTGCACCGGTGGCGGGCCGCTCGACGCTCGAACGCTATCTGTCCGCTGAACCGGATACCAGGGTTGCGACGCCGTCGCTCACAATGCTCGCCGGAATCGCCGCCTCGGCTCCCACCGCCCCGACGGGCGGCCCGCCGCACACACCGGTTCAGGACGGGCACCAGGACCTGTCGGACACACTTCCGGCAGATCCGCCGCTCACCCGCGCCGAACGCGAACTCGCGCACCAGGCCAGAAACACGCTGAAAGACCATCTCGGGCCGAATGCGGACCTCAGCTCCTTGATGCGCCGGATCGATCGGCACGATGTGGTGGGCTCCACCCGTCGGCGCACCAACGACAACGCCCGATGGTGGCAGGCGCTGAGTTCAGAGCAGCAGTCGGCGATGGTGCGCCTGCACCCACATATGATCGGCAATACCGATGGCGTCCCGTTCGCGGTGCGGGACGCGGCGAACCGGCTGTCGATGACCCGAGACCTCGACACTCTGCTCGAGCGCCGCTCGGCACGCGGCGACCTCTCACGTGCCGATCACCGGAAGCTGGAGAACCTGGAGACTGCCCGCGACCATCTCGCGGCCATCGAACGCGGGGCGAACGAGACGATCGGGTCGCCCGCTGTTCAGCTGCTGTCCTTCAGCGCGGTCCGGTTCGGCGGAAATGGTGCGGCCTCGGTGTCGATCGGTGACGCCGACCGGGCGGCGACGGTGACCAGGCATGTCGGCGGGTTCGGCACAACGCTGCAATCGTTGCTGTACCGGTCCGGGTTCGCGCGCAACCAATACGAAGTGTCGAGACAACTGTCGCCGGACGAGGAGACAGTGAGCATCATCGATATCGGATACCACCACCCCACCGGGTACGCGGACGCGGCCAAAACGATCTACGCCGACGTGGGTGGCTTCCTCGTGGCGCAATCGGTGGTGGCGTACAACGCGACTCGCGAGTTCCAGGCGACCTTGCCCGAGGGGAGCGCGAAGCCGAGACTGGTCACCCTCGCCGGCCATAACTACGGCTCGGCCACCGTGACCCAGGCGGGCATGGATGGTCTGCTGGACGGCGAGATCGATCACGCGATTCTCGCCGGCACACCGGGTACTCGCATGCGTCACGCCCGCGAATTCGGTCCGAATGTCGAGGTGTACGTGACCACTTCGAGCCGGGATGTCATCGGGTGGTTCGGCGCGGATACGCCGGGGCGGATGGGCCGGGTCTTCGGTAAGGGGCTTGGAGTCGATCCGGCGAACGCGACGTGGGGCGCGGTGCGGATCCAGGCGGATTTCGCGCCGGACTTCGGCAATTGGATGGCCGTGCATCAGGGCTATTTCTCGTTCGCCGACCCGGAGACCCGCGAGCCGACCACTTCGCTGCTGGGGATCGGCCTGGTCACCGTCGGGCGCGGCGACGAAGCACCACGCACCGAGCACCGCCCGGCGGTGGACGAGCCGAACGTGCGGCAGCGCATCATGTCGATTCCCGCCGATTTCGAGCGTCGTCGCGCGCGTCCGGACAGGCCGTCGTTCTGGGTACCCCAGGTGGTGTCACCACGCGGCGTGGCGGCCAGTTTCTCCAGGGTCGACGACGGCTCCGGCACCCGCCCTGATCTCGGCGAGGGTATCCCTGGTCCGGGAAGCTTCCGAGCGCCGCATCCGGATACCCTGCCGACCGCGGCGCCACCTTCCCCGGCCGAAGAAATGTTGACGCGCAGTGCGTTCGAGGCTTCGCGACTCGTACGGAACGCGACGGATCTGCTGCACGGCGACTACTCCGACGAAGAGGTCGTGGCGCTGACGGAGCAGCGGACCGAGCTGAACTTCCGTTGGTGGCACGCGCTGTCGGAGGATCAGCAGAAAGCGGTCCTGCGGGCGCATCCGGCGGAGTTGGGCAATGCCGACGGCATCCCGTTCGCGGTGCGGGATGAAGCGAACCGGCTGGCGATCGCCCGTGACCTGATCGTCTACCGCAACCGGTTGCCCGTGGGCGCCGATATCGAACAATGGATGAGTACCGAACTCAGCGATGCCGAGCGGCTGCATCTGCGGAATCTGGTCTACACCCACGATGCGCTCTCGATGGCCGAGCTGAAAGCACGATCGATGGAACCGACGGTGCCCGCACCTCGGATTCAGGTAATGGCGTACGACGCAAGGGAATTCGGTGGTTCCGGGCGTGCCGCTGTCGGCTTCGGTGACGGCGACCGCGCCGGGGTCACACTGTGGCAGATTCCTGGAATCACTACGACGCTACAGCGTCTGAACAGCCGACTGACCAATTCTTCGAACCTGTACGCCGTCTCGGCGAAACTGGATCCCAGCCTCGACATCCTCTCGATCGCATGGCTCGGATACGACGCACCGAGCGGCGGCAAGATGATGACCGAGACGATCTCACCCCAACCGGCCATCGAAGGCGGCCGGCTGCTGGTCCGAGACCTCGTGGGTTTCGATACCACGCGCACCTTGCAGGCAGACCTGCCCGACGGTTCACCGCCGCCGCTGAACCGGCTTTACGCCCACAGTTACGGTTCCACCACCATGGCCTACGCCGCCGCGGGCGGACGATTGCGCGGCCGAGTCAAATCGGTGCTCCCACTCGGTTCTCCCGGCATGGGCCCTCTGGAGCACGCTGACCAGTTCGAGGTCGACGAGGTATACGTCGCCGCGGGCAGTAGGGATCCGGTGACCTGGCTCGGGTCGAGCACGCTCGGCCAACCGGGCCGGTTCGCCGGTCGCGGTCAGGGAATGGATCCGGCGACCGAACAGTTCGGAGCGCATCATCGGATCCCGTCGGAATTCCCGGATGTGCCGCGGTTCTCCGACGCGCTGCGCACGCACCGCCAGTACTGGCAGTACATCGACGCCGTCTTCTGGAATCCGACCGAGCCGCTCGGTTACTTCGGCCTGATCGCGGTGGGCCGTGGCAACGAGGTACCACACGCCCCGCTCCGGCCGAGCGTCGAAAATCCGACCTGGCTGCAACGTCAAGTCGGTTCCCGGCTCAACGATCCGGAGGCCGAGCGGACCGCATCCGTCGGTGACTGGTTCAGCTACCGGCCACGATCCTCACCCCAGCCCGTACACGAGCCGGCCACGGAATCCACCCCAGCACAATCGCGCTCTGCGGATGCCTCTGGTACAGCGCCCGCCGCTACCTCCGGTACTGCTCACGCCAGGCCAGCAGGACGCCCCCCGGCCATGATCGGGACCATGGGTGTCCCCGACCCCGACGCCCCGCTAGATGGCGGCGGTAAGACCCCATGGGATCGCGGACCGAAACCGGGCCGGGGACAGAGTTCGGTGGAACGGCTTGCGCAACTGAACGTCGACGGTGGTGGTGCCGAACGCGGCGGAGGTAAGGGGGAAACGCCGCCCAGTCAGGCACAGTTCCATCGAGCGAACAGTACGCCCGCTGCGGTACCGACGGAGCGCGTGGAGCCGTCCAAGGAGCCTCCAGTCGACTTCGCCGCCGGACTGGAGGCGGCGTTGCTGCGTGCATCCGGTTTCGACTATATCCGCGAGCGGCCCGCCAACCAGCCGGGCGAGCCGACAGGTGCCGCATTCTTCGACACCGACCTCCAATTGGCGTGGGAGCGTGACTGGCTCGCGGCCAACGGCCCCATGCTCAGCGCCCTCGGTGCGTTCACCCTGGCTGCAACGGAAGCGGAGAAGCTGCTGGGTATGCCCAACACGACATCGGGACCGGTGTTGCTCGTGCAAGAACGCCCCCGACTGCCCGGCGAGACCCTGTACGTGTGGAAGGCAGTATCACTCGGCTCCGAGGATCCCGCCGACGCCAGCATCATCGGCGATCTCGGACGACAGCTATCACTCGATGAAATCCCCCAGTACGCGTACATAGCTATCGTCGCAGCACGACCGTTGAACAAAGTCGACATCGAACGGACGCGCGAGATCCTGACACCCGCCGAAGACGAACGCTTCATGCGTATCCCCCGTGACGGAGTCTTCACATCGCAATACCCGGGCTGCCGCAACCATGTGAACGGCTCACTCACCTACCTACAGACCCGCTACTATGCCGACGTTCTCCTCCCCGAGATCGCCTCCCCTACTTTCTACGGGTATTTGATGGACGACGTCGTCATTCCCTATCAGCGCCGTCACGCCAGCAAACTCGTCAATAGCTATAGAGGTCGAGTCCTGTCCGCGAACGACCGAATTGGGCAGTGGTTCGCCACAACAGTAGCCACCATTCTCCACGCGCCACCCCATGCGGCGGCGCGTATCCTCAGCCGAAGCCTCCGCACGCAAACACGACGCCGAACCAGCGGAATGTCTCCGGCAGACCACGCACTCCGAGAATTCGCTGTCACCGTCGACCAACTACTCGATGGACACACCGATTTCGGTAAGTATCTCCATCACCGAGCGCGCCCCGAATACTTGGCATATATCGACCACGTACGGCAGACGGTCTCCCACCGCCACCCGCCCGGAAGCACCGCACACATACCGTTCATCCACAACATCACCGGACCGCTACCCGAACCCCCGGTTACACCCCAACACGCCGGGGCCTCCATCGAGCCGACGACCCGGGCCAGCGAACACAGCCAACCATCGTCCGACTCTTTGCGCCCAGCCGAAGTGACTGAACCACGACAGCTGTTCAAGCCGCACCTGCTCGTGCCGCGGAGCAAGAATGAAACCGGCCACGGTCGACTGAGCACGGTCGAGGAAGTATGTGAACTCATCGCAGACAAGAACAACCTGCTGCTCGATGTCGACGGACCGGTCTGCTCGGTGTTCGGGATGCTCCGCGACCACATGGTCGCCGAGGAGATTCGCCGCGCTGGCAGGCTATGGCAGCCGAATAAGACACTGCCGGAATCGATCCAGAACGCCACCGATCCGTTCGCTGTGGTCCGCTTCATCGCGAGTTCCGGCGAAGAATACGCCGTATCGGCCGAGCAGATGCTGACCGAACTCGAAATACGAGCGATGGACAGCGCCGTACCGACCAATCACGCGCACGACATGATCCGTACCGCCGCTCAACACGGTCGACAGGTGTTCCTCGGCAGTAACAACGCGACGTCCGCGTTGCATCATTATGCGGCGAAGCATGGTCTCGAGAACTATCTGAAAGGAATCTATGGCCGCTCGTCGCACTACCTCAGCCGATTGAAGCCCGACAGATTCGTCTTGGATCGGATCCTCGCAGATCACAACATATTGCCGATGCACTGCGTCTACGTCGGAGACTCGACAACTGACATCATCGCCGCGCATGCGATCGGAATGCCTGCCATCGCACTGGCGGACAAACCGGGCAAGGTCGACGCGTTCGAGCCGTACGAACCGGATGCCGTGATCGGCGACATGGGGGTGCTGCTACGCGCTCTTCTCCTGCTGCACGGCGATACTGCACCGCCGAATCGATCTGAAGAGAAACCCCACGAGCGCAGCGCATCCATCCCGCCGCCGGCTCCGTCACCGATACCGTCCGGGATCGTAGTACCGAGAGTCGAGCTCACCGCCGCCCCCGGCCGGTTCGATGACGGCGCGACCGGTGGACCCGCTGCGCCCGGGCAGCACGGCTCCACTATCCCGATCATCGGCACAGATCCGTCGACTGGTCTCGACATCGAGATCGACCCGAACGATGTCATCGCGGTGACGCTACCCAACAGCGATGGGCACGGAGATGTCGTCGTCCTGCCGTCGACAGACGACCCGGACGGCAGACTCGCGTTCTGGGCCAGCAGGCCGAACCGGACACATGAACTGTGCGTCTACACCGCGTACCGGCTCCCGGACGATCGGGTCGACTACGGCCCTCCCGAGGACGCGGCATGGCAGCGGGAAGTGCTCGCGACCGGCAAATCGCCTTTTATCGTGTTCGCACACGCGAGCGCCAACTTCTACGTAGTTCAGGTCAGGTCCGGCGAGACAACAAAGGAAGTGTTCCTCGATGGCATTGCCTACGGGCGCCTGCTGGCCAATACCGAGCGAGTAATGGAGATGCTCTCAACTGATGAGTATCGCGCACTGATCATCGGATCATGCAGTCCGGCCCAACTGGGTAGCGCAACCGCACAGTACACTGCCGACTATCTGATCAATGACGCGGAGATGTATCGCAACATTCACTTCTGCACCAGCAATCTCCTCTGCCCGTCATGGGGGGACAATTCGTTTCTGGCCGCCGAAGCGGTGATCACCCCGAATGGTTTACACCAACCCACATTCGAATCCTATTGGGGTTCACCGTGGGCGGACGAGTTCCGCCCACGGTAGATACTCCGCACAGCATGTCGAGCCGAGTAGACGTGATGCTGCCCTATCGCCACATATGGGGACCACGGATCCCCAAGTACATACTGACCCACAGCCTCGGCTCGATTGCCGAGTGGTTCCATGACCGATAAGTGCCGGCCGAGGTTGCCACCGCGCCACCTTCGTCGGCTTACGCCGAACACTTGCGGATGGAGAATGGTGTGGCTGATAAGCCGAATGACCTGACCGCCCAGCACCCCCTCGCCCGTGAGTTGCGGACGCAGGCCCCCGCCGGGTGGACTCGGGTCGACGCGGAAATCGCCATGACCGTCGCGGACGAGACCGCTCAGATCGTCTACACCGTCGGCACCCAGCAGATCCCCGCTCCGCCGACGGAGCCGCTGCTCGCACATGTCCGGAAGTTGCGGGCCGATGCTGTCGGATCGGCGAGGGGGCCGTGGTGGCGATTGCTGATATCGATGACCGCCTCCGATGAGATCACCGTCGACTACGACTACGGCGCCGAGCCGTTTCCCCATGAGCAGATCTTCGAACCGGAGGCCTACCGCGCCGACCTGGTGACCTACCCGCGCAAACAGGTGCCGGTATGGCTGGCTGCCTATACCCTGCACGGCGATCGTCAACAGCGTACGCCGCAGCAGGCGGCCGAGCAGGCGCGGTCGGATCGGGCGGAGCAGGTGTGGGCGGTGCACGCGGACAACGAGTTTCCGCCGTTTCCGGTCATGTGGGCACGATGGGCGACACTGAGTGCTGCATTCGTGGCCGCGAAATCGCAGTGGGGTCCTCGGCTGCTTCCGTGGACGGGGATCTTCGAGGGCTCGGCGCGCAGCGGGTCGACGCTGCATGTGTTGCCGGGTGGACGGGCCGTGCTGTCGGGCGGGGTATGGAACGCGCCCACGTTGGATGCGGCATACAACGGGGACGCGGCGTTGCCGCGGCTCTATGCAGGTGCGCCGGACTGGGTGGCGAATCCGGTGTTGAACCCGCGGGCGTCGACGGGGATGCTCTCGTTCTGCTACTGGTGGGAGGGCGGGCGCTGGTATCGGGGCGAATCGCCGGGTGCCGAACAGTGCGCCACCGCCGTTCCCGGAGTGTGGACGGCCGATATCGTCGCGAACATTGTCGCAAGGCTCGTCGAGGATTCCCCCGGCGCCGAGATCTCACAACGAGCCGAGGCGCTGGTCGCGGCGGCGGAAGCCGGAGTGGTGACACGGGAAACACTCGGCGCGGTGTTCGACGGCGACCGGTTCGATATCGACGGCGCGCTCTATCAGCTCGGGCTGGCCGGTCTGGTGTCGACGCTGCCCGAGCAACTGCCCGAGGACGCGGCGATCGGCCGCGTACGCGACTACATCGTCACCCGGGGACTCGATACGACCGGATATCCGTTGTCGGAGTTGACCGCGCACCGGCTCAGCACCGGCTGGATGGTGTACGTACCGGTACCCGACGGCGAGATCTCCATCGGTCGCGCCATCTTCTACGTGGCCGATGATGGTGTGTTGGAACAGTCGTCGTCCTCGGTCGCACCGGGTGAGTACATCGAGGGTTTCGAGCAGCGCTTCAATGATCGGCACCGGCCGTTGGTTCGGTAGTCGAGTCGGCTGGTGACTGCCGTCGGCCGAATGGCTAGACGCCGCTGTGCGGCGCGCCGTCCGCTCTACTGACCGACGAATCCCCATCCTCGCCGCCGGTTTCCGACGACAACAGTGGGGAACCAGCCGAGAACCACGCGGCGACCAGACGCGAGCCAGCGTCCGCGAGTACGTCTACCTTCATAACGGTACATGCTGTACCGTTATGAAGGTGACTACTACTTCTCCCTGGCCGACCGACCTCGAGGTCGCACAAGTCCGCATCGCCCGCCCCACCGACCGGCTCGCCGAAGTCGAGCAGTTCTACGCACACCACCTCGGCCTGCCCGTGCTCTATCGGTTCGAGAATCACGCCGGGTACGACGGGGTGATGCTCGGGCTGCCCGGCACGGACTATCACCTGGAATTCACCACGCACGTGGATGGCAGCCCATGTCCGGCGCCGACTGCCGATAACCTGCTCGTTCTGTATTTTCACGGTGATGCCCGGATGTATGAGGCGGTCGAGCGGTTGGCCGCCGCGGGTCATGAACCGGTCGCGGCCGAGAACCCGTACTGGGATGGTGTCGGCGCGCTCACCTTCGAGGATCCGGATGGTTGGCGGGTGGTGATGGTGCCGAAACCGGTCTTCTAGGGTGGGCGCATGGTGCGCACCAGGGATGTTCGGATCGATGAGGCGATCCTGGCCGCGACGGTCGAGTTGCTGGGCACGGTGGGCTACCAGCAGCTCACGATGGGGGCCGTCGCCGCCGAGGCCGGCGTCCACCGACCGGCGGTGTATCGACGCTGGCCGTCGAAACAGCACCTGGTGGTGGAGGCCGTCGCCGGACAACTCGGCGTCACCCCGACTCCCGACACCGGGGATCTGCGCGGCGATCTCGTGGCCGGTATGACCACGCTGGTACACGCGCTGTCGGGCACCGCCCTCGGCCGCGCGCTCCCCGCCCTGGTGGCCGACCTCGCTTCCGACCCCGAACTCGCCGCCGAGTTCCGCCGCCGCGTCTTCGATCCCCGCCGCGAAACTACCGCCGCCGCACTGCGTTCGGCGATC
This sequence comes from Nocardia cyriacigeorgica, assembly GCF_029868385.1. GTDB lineage: Bacteria > Actinomycetota > Actinomycetes > Mycobacteriales > Mycobacteriaceae > Nocardia > Nocardia cyriacigeorgica_F. Next base: position 22,144 of record NZ_JARWNX010000029.1, read on the forward strand.
GAGCGCGGCGAGATCGATCCGGGCATCGATATGGACTTCACCCTCGACGCCCTGGCCGCCCCGCTGTACTACCGCGCCCTGTTCGGCCATCTGCCACTCACCGAGTCCCTCGCCGAACGCACGGTGGACATGGTCCTGGCAGCCATCACACCCGGACAGGCCGGGCTTCGATAATCACGCCCGATCTGCTCGGCCCCATTCGGCACATCCGCCACCTGGGCGACCTTCGCGACGACTCGGAAACCCTCGTTGACATACAACAAGTTTCAACAATTCCGGGACCACCGGAAGAAACAAAGTTACTGACAGGCAATTCACACCGAATAGTCGCGAACAACACAACCTCCCCAGACCAAACTATGCCCAACAGAGGGAATAACTGGTCGGAGATGGCTCATAGAATTCATCTAGCAAATTGATCAGTACCGGTTGAACCGGTCGCCTCGACGACGTTCGGCACACTACCGCCGCACATCGGATGGAGCCGGAAATCATGCACATTCATCTCGAGCGACACCACCGATTCTCGCTCTCCCGCCTACTCGACAGCCTCGGCTTCGCGCTGCTGCTGGTCGCGACCGTCATGGCGTTCGTCGTCGTGCTCGGCGTCATCGTCACCGGAGCGGTGCAGTGACCGATCAGGACACCCGGATCGCCATGCACGCCACCACCACGCTCTGGCAGTGGGCGGTCATTCCGAGCGCCAATCCGCAGATATATATCCCGGCGCCGAGTTACGAACAGGCGGCGGCCATCGCCCGCGACCTCACCGGCGGTTTGCGACCCGAGTTCTATTGCTATTTCCATGTCCCGGACGCGCTGCGCCAGAAGGTGGACATTCCCCCGCTTCCGACCCCACCGGCCAAATTGCGCGGTTTCGGCCCCTGGCAGCCGGTCTCGGCGGCCACCGCAGACTGTCTCGCGCCGTCACCGGCCGTGGTGACCACGGTGGAACAGGACCACCGAACCACCTATTTCGCCGCCGCGCCACTGGGCATGGAGGTGCGCCGATTGGCCTGCCGCTGCCACCGTGCGCCCGCCCAGCCTCTGGCTGCCTGACCGGCACTGAGGCAGAGCGCGGCCTCGGAACGGCAAGCACGCGCCGAGTCAGGTCACCGGCCCACGAACGTCGTCGGGCGTCCTTTCGATACTGCCGTTGCCTTGTACCGGCTCCCCTGGAACTGGGACGTGGAACAATAGCGCCAGTGAATACGTCGGTGACGGCTGCCGTTGTTGCGCTACGCGAAGGAACCCGCCGAATCGAGGCGTCGGTCGGCCGAGCAGGTAGGAGCCTCTCGGATACGGGGCATCGGTTGGCAGGCACAGTCCGCGATGTCGCCGAGACCTTCGTGCTGTCCGATCGGGAGATGGCTCGCCGCTTCGACGATAAAGTCATTCCCGAAACGTTCGGCGACGCCCGGGGTAACCTCCAGCGACCCGAGTTGGTCGTCGTGACCGGTCAATCAGCAGCGGGCAAGTCGACGGTCGTTCGACAGATCGCTGACTCCTTCCGGGACCGGGGCGGCGCTGTCGTGCTGATCGGCGACGATCTGATGAAGATCCACCCACGGTACGCGGAACTGCGAGTCCGCGACGATTTCACCGCTGGCGACCACATCTATCCGACGGCGCAGAGATGGCTCGATATGGCCATCGACCGTGCGATCGCCCAACGCAACAACGTCATCCTCGAAGAAGGTGTGGGTGATCTCATGCGCACGGTTCGAACCATGCGCAAGTTCGACGACAACGACTACAGATCACAGGTCGAGGCGCTCGCCGTCCGCCGGTTGCAGAGTCGGCTGTCCAACCTGAACCGGTTCCTGCGCGAACGTCTGGAGCGCGGCACTGGCCGATACGTTCCCAACGGTGCGCAGGACGCGTGCTACACCGGCTCTGCCGACTTGGTTCGAGTCCTCGAATCCGCGGAGCCGCCGGTATTGATCGAGAACCTGCGGGTGCGGTCACGCACCGATGTGTTGTTCGAGAACCACCGGCTGTCGTCGGGTACTTGGTCCAAACACCCGGAGGGATCGGAACTCATGGAGTACGAGCGAAACCGACCGATGACCGCGGTCGAGCAGCGCGGCTTCGTCGGTCAGATGAAGGACCTGGACGAGGGTATCGCCCTCGGACGACAGCTTCGCCCCGAGGAGGAACCGGTCTGGCAACGCCTGACGACGGAGGCCCACGTGATCAAGCAGTCGGCGATCCCACTGCTCGGCCGATTCGCGGGACTGCTGTAGTGGCCGGGCCGTCTTCGCAATGGCAGCGGATGCTGCACTATGAGGCTGCGGTAGATATCTTCACCAGCCTCATGGCGCAGTGCACCGCGGTCGAGACGCTGGCCGCACGAGCCGACGACATCGGAGTGCGCGAGGATATGCGGTCGCTACGTCGGGCGTACCTGGCCGAGCTAGCCGAACTCGACCCCCAGAACACCGCAGCGGTAGACGAGGCGATTCGTGACTACGGCACCATCCTGGCGAGCAAGGTCGAGGCACCGAGGCCGAACACGCCCGCACGAAGCCGGTCGCGTACCCACCGACTCGACCGAGAAACGCGTGCCGCCGTGTTCTGGGATCGGATCGCGCCAGAAATGATCGGAACCCCGTGCCCGCAGGTGGGGCCCGTCGCAGTGATAGTCACTGGCCCACCTGGGTCCGGGAAGACCGCCGTACTGCGCCGCCGGTACCGCGACTGGCACGGTGCTGCCCCGACATTGATCGATCCGAGCAGCTACCGCGCGTACCACCCGCATTGCTGGGATCTCGTCCTCGCCAACGATGCCCACGCCGACGATGTCCTCGGGCCCGATCTGCTGGAGTGGGTGGTCATGGCGGTCGACCACACCATCTCCCACCGCGGCAATGTGCTGCTCGCGATCGGAACCGGTGGTCCGAACACCGCGGATGTTTACGCCCACGAGTTCCGCGCTGCCGGATACCGCGTCGAGATAGAGGCGCTGATCGTCGCAGAGACAACCGCCGATCATGCCCTCTCGGTCCGCCACCGCTGCCGCTGTGGCAATTGGCCGGTGCTGGATATCCCTCCCGCGGTTAGGGAGTAGATTCCGTATCAGCAGATTTCGGTATCGCCTGCGCGGGGGCAGAGTGACGATTCGGCGTCCCGGTGGCCTCGCCACCACGACTCGGCCGCCGGGGCCGGTCGACCGGTGTACCGAATACCCTCGTCTTCGGGGCGACTGCGGCAAGCTTGGTCGACCAGGGAGTGCTCCCGAGTGTAAGAGGGGCCGGACCGCCGCGACGTTCGGTGTGACGACGCGCCGGCCGCTGCGGGGAGCGGCGCAACTCGCCCGGCCGGTTCGCCCGACTCCAGGGCGTGGACTGCACGATGTCGTCGGCCTGCGGGCGATTCGGAGTGTCCGGTCGGAGATTCCCGTACCCGTCGCCGCCGAACGGCGCGTTCTGATCGGCCGGATTCGGTGCCGCCATGGGGCGATGCGGACCGGCATCGGTCGCGGCCGAGTCGGCCGTGCGGAAATCGGTGTTGTCGCTGGGCATCGAGCCGGTCGACCCGCCGAGCATATCCCGGACCGCGTACGCCGAACGATCGAGCATGTTCTGTATGCCGCTCCTACCCGTCTGATCCCCTCCGTTGGCCTCGGCCGGAGCGTCGGGCACGAATCCCACCGAGCTACGAACCGGGGCGATCATCGTCTGGGACGCGTCAATTCCTGTCCGCTCGTCCGAGCCTCGGGCTGGTATCAGGCCCTGGCCGAGCATCGAGTCCTGTCCAGGTACTGAGTCCGGCCCTGATGCCGAGCTCTGCCCGAGCGGCGCGGTAGACCGCAGGGGCAGGGTGTCCAGTCCCTGCGGCAGCGACACATCCGCACGAGGCCACAAGGGCGACACGTCTGTCGGCGGTGGCGCGGATAACGCGTCAGCCCGCACCGGCGCGACAGGTGCTCGATCCGTGGACTCCGGGGGCGGCGAAATGGCCGGGCCGGGTGGTGTCCATTGGGCCGTGTGTCCCGGATCTGCTGGCCTGGATGACGTGGTGAAGTCCAGCGCCGCAACATTATCGGCGAACCGCACGGCGTGGTCCAGGATGTCGTCGGCGTAATCGTCGAGCACCTGGGCATAACGCAGTACCTCATCCGGCTCAACGAACAGTGCGGAGTTGTTCGGGCGTGGTGGCACGTCGAGGGTGTGGGCGACCTTGCCGACCACACCCATGACGATGCGGGAGACGACATCCTCGAGTGGCTCGATAGCCTTGCCGATCACCTCCGCAACGATGTAGCCGAGCAGCATCTGCTCCATCGACGATACCACTCTGGTCACGGCTTGCCGGACCATGGCGGCGAGCACCGCCGACCCCCCGGCGGTCGCTGCCGAGGCAGCCATCAGGGCGAGGTAACCGGACGCCAATGCCGTGAGTTCGACCAGCACGACGGTTTTCACCACGACGATCACCTGCGCAGTCGCGTCGAGTATCTGCGCAGCGATCCGGCACGCATGGTCGAGACTGGCCATATGGTCGGCACTCATCCGCGCCCATGCCGCCACCAGCCCCTCGTAGGAGTAGCCCGAGTACACCGAGCCCATCTGTTGGATCGCGCTGGTCGCCGACTCGTGGGTATCCGCGACCCGTGTGGCGAAATCCCTTACCTGCCGAGCGAGTTCACGGATCTGATCCTCATCGATGTCCGGATACGGGACTCCGATGAGGTTGAGGAACAGAGCTACCTCATGCGGTACCTCGACCGTCACACCGGGGAAACCGAGTAGCTATCGGACACAGAACAACGGTACGTCATCGCCACGGCGGACATTCTCGACGCTTCTCGGTCTCGAGGACACCACCGGCTCGAGAAGTGTTCGCTGGAGACGCCTGCGACGTTCCCAGATGGGTCGGGGATCAGGGCAGCGGCATTATGGGCAACACCCCGGCGGGACTGCCGGATTCGGAGCTCGGGGTCATCCCTGGCACATAGCACGTCACCAGCGTGCATCGCACCGAGATCCTCCCCGATGTTCACTGCGTTTCCTGGAATGCCCCATCGAGACCTCGAGTGTGCACACCAGCGCTCGGATTACGACGAGCCGCCGATGCTGTCTGCGTCGAAACCGATATCGGTGTCACCCAGCTCCGAACGCAGCCGTGCCACGATGCGATCGACGTCGCCGCGTTCACCCGGCGGGAGGGCGGCGCCGACCGATGCGCGCATGCGGGTGGCGGTGTCGAGCAGCCGGGCCGCCGGTTCGAGGGCGCCGGCCGCGGTGTGTGCGCCGGCGAGCCCTTCCAGCGCCAGGGCGACCGCACGCGGGTCGCCGGTGCGTTCGGCGGCTGCCCGGCCGCGCTCGTGCAAGGCGAGCGCGGTGGCGGCGTCGCCGCGCAGTTCGGCGATGAAACCGAGTTCGGCGAGGATGAGGGCGGCACCATTGGCCGCGTCGAAGCCGAGATTCCAGTCCAGCCAGGGGCGCAGCAGCTCGTCGGCGGTATCGAGGTCGCCGCGGCGGCGAGCACTCATCGCCAGCCCCACCTCCGCGGTTTCCAGCGCCGGCCGGTCACCGTGCGCCGCCGCCAGGCGGCGGGCCCGTTCGTGTAGCTCGTCGGCGCAGTCGAAATCCTGGCGGAGCAGGGCGATCCGGCCCAGCTGCGACCAGTGCGCCGCCGCCTCGGTCCACAATCCCAAATCCTCGGCGATCCGAACCCCGGCTCGATACCGGGCCTCGGCTTCGCCGTACTCACCGCGGATCTCGTGCAACCGGCCCAGCACCGCGGTGGCCTGTAACCGGCCCCAATGCTCGTCGCCGAACAAGATCATGGCCTGTTCGGCATCGATACGGGCCGCATCGAGTTCACCACGGGAATAACGTTGGATCGCACGGACGGTGTGGGCCGCAGCCGTGGTCCAGCTGTCGTCACCGGCGGGTATCTCGTCCAGGACACGGTCGATGATCTGCACGGCATCGTCCATGACACCGAACATCGTGACGGCATATCCGAGAAACCAACCCGGCCCGGCCCGTTCATCCGGCGCCAGCGCGTCGAACAAGCGCAGCGGAGTGCCCGCATCCGTGGATGCGGCTCCCTCGCCGGCCAGTAGCGCCATCGCGGCGCGCCAGACTGCCAACCGTGCGCGCGGCGAATCGGCCGCCGCAGCCGGTTCGGGCACCGCGAGTGCGCGGGTGATCGACCGCCGGGCTTCGCCCAGTCGCCCGCGCAGGAACCAGTACCAGGTCAGTGCCAGCGTCAGCCGCTGTGCCAGCGTGGCATCGCCGGAATCGGTTGCCGTGTCGAGCGCGCGGCGCAGATTGGCGGATTCGGCGTCCAACCGGTCCAGCCAGTACCGCTGCCGCGGACCGCGCAGGTGGGTGGCGGCCTGCTCGGCGAAATCGGTGTAATGAGCTGCGTGTGCATACCGCAGCCGGTCGTATTCGGTCCGGTAGGGCTCGGCGGCCGGATACCCGCGCAGCCGTTCGATACCGTAGGCGCCGATCGATTCGAGCAGGCGATACCGGGGTTCGCCGTCATGGGTGACCACCACCAGCGACCGATCCACCAGCCGCGCAAGGAGATCGAGCACCTCCACCGAACTCACCCCGGCGCCGGCGCACAACTGTTCGGCGGCATCGAGTGTGCATCCATCGGCGTGGATGGCCAGCCGCCGCAGCACCGTCTGCTCGGCCGCGGTCAGCAACTCCCAGCTCCAATCGATCACCGCGCGCAGGGTCTGTTGACGCGGCGGCGCATCGCGGCGGCCGCCGGTGAGCAGGCCGAACCGGTCGTCGAGCCGTTCGGCGAGGCGCTCGGGTCCGAGAACCCGGACCCGGGTCGACGCCAATTCCAGAGCGAGGGGAAGCCCATCCATCCGGCGGCATACGGTCGCCACGGCGGCGGCATTGTCGGCATCGAGGACGAATCCCGGCACCGCCGCGGCGGCCCGCTCCGCGAACAGCCGGACCGCACCCGAGCGCAGCACCGCTTCGAGCGAGGCGCCCGGTGCGGGCACATCGAGCGGCTGCACCTGCCACAGGCTTTCACCGGCGATTCCGAGCGGCTCCCGGCTGGTGGCCAGCACACGCACCGTTGGCGCCCGGTCCAGCAGCAGCCGCACCAGCGCGGCAACGGCACCGATCACATGCTCGCAGTTGTCCAGCACGATCAGCAGCTCGCGATCGCGTAACGCCTGCACCATCCGGTCTTGCGACGACAGCGCGGGCCGGTCGGGAATCAGCGCATCGTCGCGAATCCCCAATGCCGCCGCCACGATATCGGCGAGTCCGTCGATCTCCTCGTTCGCTACGGTGTGGCCGCCGAGTTCCACCAGCCGGACGCCGTGGGCGTAGTCGTGCGAGGTTTCGCTCGCCGCCGCGACTGCGAGCCGGGTCTTGCCGACGCCGCCGGGCCCGGCCAATGTCACCAGCCGTTCGGTGCTCAGCAATGCGCGCACGTGCGCCAGGTCCGATCGGCGGCCGATGAGGTCGGTGGTCGGCGCGGGCAGGTTCGTGCGCGGAGTGATCTCGGCAGGGATGGGCGCGGCAGGTAGCGCCGCGGGGTCGGCGCGCAGGATCTGCTCGTGGAGTTCGGTGAGCGCGGGGCCGGGCTCGAGGCCGAGTTCGGTGTCGAGACGGCGACGCACATCGCGGAAGACGGCTAGAGCCTCGGCGACACGTCCAGCGCCGTGCAGTGCCCGCATCTGGGTCGCGCGCAGCCGTTCCCGCAATGGGTGCTGCTCGACGAGGTCGGGCAGTTCAGCGGCGAGTGCACCGTATTCGCCCAGCAGCAGCCGGGTATCGGCCAGCTCCTCCAGGACGAGCAAGCGTTGCTCGTTCAGCCGTGTCACTGTGCTCAGGGCCAGTGGTTCATCGGCGATATCGGCGAAGGCGTCGCCGCGCCACTGCGCCAAGGCGTCGACGAATCCGGCCACCCGCTGCCGGGGCTCACCGGCCTGTCGGGCCGCTTCGACCGCGGTGAGGAAGCGTCCCGCGTCGACCGCATCGGCCGCGATATCGAGCAGATAACCGTTGGCACGGCGCACCACAAGGCCGGATCCCGCCGCACCCAGTGCCCGGCGCAGCCGCGACACCAGCGTCTGCAACGCACCGTCCGGGCGGGCCGGAACCTGCGTACCCCATATCCCGTCGATCAGCCGGTCGGCCGAGACCACCCGGCCGGGTCCCAGCAGCAGGATCGCCAGCAGCGTACGGACCTTCTTCTCCGGCACCGGCACCACCGTGCCGTCCGCGGCCCACACGGTGAGCGGACCAAGAACCCCGAAACGCACCGGACCAGCGTAATCGACGTCCGCATGCGGACCGAGAGCCGACCGACAGCGAATCGACAGCGCCGCATCGCACAGTCGTCGGTGTCCGCACGACAACCGAACCAGGAGATTCGACATGAGCAGCAACCTCACCGGCAAGAAGGCACTCGTCACCGGCGGCACCCACGGGATGGGGCTGGCGATCGTCAAGGCCCTGCTCGATGCCGGCGCCGAGGTGGTCCTCACCGGCCGTAACGAGCAGACCCTCGAAGAGGCACGCACCGAACTCGCCGGGCAGGCCGCGCATGTGGTGCGCTCCGATGCCGCGAGCATGGCGGATGTCGCGGCGTTGGCCGATACCGCGCGGGAGCGGCTCGGCCATATCGACCACCTGTTCGTCAACCACGGTATCGCCGCGTTCGCCGAACTCGCCGAGGTGACCGAAGAGGCATGGGACCGCCACTTCACCGTCAACACCAAGGGCGCCTTCTTCACCGTGCAGGCACTGGCTCCGCTGCTGGCCGACGGCGGCTCCATTGTGTTCACCACGGTCGGCAACGACCTGATCTTCCCGGGATTGAGCGCCTACTCCGCCTCCAAGGAAGCGGTGCGGGCCTTCGCGCATGTGCTGGCCGCCGAACTGTTGCCGCGCAAGATCCGAGTGAACTCGGTGGCGCCCGGCTTCATCGAGACGCCGACGATGGGCGTACCCGGCCTCAGCGAGCAGGAGCGTGCCGAGTTCGTGCGGCAGGGTCACGAATCCACGCCGCTGCGCCGGACCGGCACCGTGGAAGAGGTCGCGGCCGCGGCGTTGTTCCTTGCCGCCGAGGCCACCTTCAGCACCAATGTCGAGCTCGCGGTGGACGGTGGCTTCGCCCAGGGCCTGCCGGTCGCGCACTGAGGTCGTGGCGATGTCCGACGATCTCACCCGCGACGCCGTCCGCGACAGCCCCGATCCGTCGGTGGCCGAGCATGTGCGCCGCTATCTCGCGACCGACGGAGCCAGTGGTTATCTGGAAGGAGGTTCACCGAATCTGATCCTCACCCATCGCGGCCGGACCACCGGCAGGTTGCACCGCACCGGGTTGTTCTTCGGCGAGGACAACGACCGCTACATCCTCGTCGCCTCGGGTTCGGCCATCACCCACACCCATCCGCAGTGGTATCTCAACCTGATCGCGCAGCCGCTGGTCCAGGTGCAGATCCTCGCCGAGCGGTTCACCGCGGTGGCCCGCACCGCCGAAGGCGCGCAGCGGCAACGTCTGTGGGATCTGATGACCGATATGGCGCCCGTCTATCACACCTATGCGGCACGCAGCAGGCGCACGATTCCGGTCGTCGTACTGGAACGGGTGCGGACTGCATAGCCTGCACATCGCGCCCGCAATGGCAGCACGATGGCCGGGCCGGGCAAGCCGGTGTTATTCGGCGGCAACGGCCGGCTTCTCGATGTGCAGCCGCAGGGCATTCGGTGTGGTCCGCGATCGCGGACTACCGATGAATTCGGGCCTCCCTCAGCGTCTACAAGATCGAATGGCGCGATCCAGCTGGATTGAGTCGATAACGAACAGTGGTTGACAGAAGATGATCGAAGGAACCGAACACCATGAAGTACACGTTGATCTACGCCCACGATCCTGCCACCTCCCGGCAGACCGACGACGAGGTCCAGGAATGGATCGAGTTCGACAACCAGGTCAAGGAAGCCGGGATCTTCGTCCACGAGGCCGGGTTCCATCCTGGTGACGACGCCAAGGTGATCGAAGTGCGCGACGGTGATGCCACCGTCGACAAGGGGGTTTCCGGTGTCGTAGCGGCAGGGTTCTACGTCCTCGAGGTCTCCGATGAGGACACGGCCGTCTCGTGGGCGCAGCGCATCCCCACCGCACGGTACGGCCGAGTGGAAGTACGACAGGTAGTCGAATTCTGACCTGCGCGTGAGCGTGGATCCGCGGGCCTGCCCCGAGCTCGGGTAGGCCCGCGGCGGTGTGTGCATGGCTAGTGCTGTGCGCGATGTTCATGCTGCAGTTCTTCATCGCGCGGTCGACTCGGTGACCTCTTCGGCCGCCGCTAGTTCGGCAGCGGGGCGAAGGCCGGATTCGGTCGCGCCCACCGACATGACCGCGCGGGCGACCGACCATATGATCTCCGCGATGTCCAGTAGGCACCAGAAGTGATGGCGCTGGAGAATCATCTAACTAAAATAATATGATACTATTCTATCTGTGACCCGACATGCCGATGCCGAGCAACGAAGAACTCAGGTCGCCGAAGCACTACTGACCACAGTCGCCGAGCGAGGGCTGGCACGGACCACTCTGGCAGATGTCGCGGCCACGGCCGGGGTGTCGGTGGGCCTGGTGCAGCGCTATTTCCGCTCCAAGGACGAACTGCTGCGGTTCGGGTTCGACCACGTCTGTCGACGTACGCAGGAGCGGTTGCGTCGAGTCCCGATCGTGCCTCCGGTCCGGGAGATCGTCATTGCGCTGATGGAGCAGATCCTGCCCCTGGAACCTGAGCGAGAGAAGGAGTTGGGCGTCTGGCTGAGCTTCGTCCAGGCCTCGCTCACCGATCAGGAGATGGCCGCGATTCACCAGGCGGGCGTCACCGAGCTGATCGACGGTCTCGCCGAGGCCTTCGAGGGGGCTCAAAGAGCCGGGGAGCTCGAGCCCGAGTTCGATGTCAGGGCCGAGGCCGCGGCGTTAGCGGCTTTCGTGGACGGGCTGTGCCTGCATCACGTGGCCACCAACAGCTTCGACGCCGCGAGTTCGCGTGCGGCGCTGCGGGCCTACATCGATCGGCTGTTTGACCGAGGCAGGCACGGATGACACTCGTGGTGGGGCTGACAGGGCTCAGCCTGCTCGACAGCACAAGTTTCGGGACACTGCTGATTCCGATCTGGCTGCTGCTGACGCCGGGCCGGCTACGTACCGGGCGGATCTTCATCTACCTCGCCACCGTGGCACTGTTCTATTTCCTGGTGGGCATTCTGCTGGCCACCGGCGCCAATGCAGCGCTGGGAACCGTACAACGCGCGCTTGCAGAAGTCCCTTCGCTTCCGCTTCGGATCGGGCAGCTCACCGCCGGTGTGTTGATCATCGTATGGAGCTACCGACTGGAGGCCCGGGCCCGCCGTCAAGGCGACGAGCCGGGCAAAGTCCACCGATGGCGGACACGGGCGATGACGGGCTCGGGCAGCGCACGGGCGCTGATGAGTCTGGCCACCGTGGCGGCCGCTCTGGAGTTGGCCACAATGCTGCCCTACCTGGCCGCGATCGCGCTGATCGCCGACGCCGGCCTCGACTGGCAACTCACTGGCGGAGTCCTCGCCGGATACTGCGCGATTATGGTGGTCCCGGCTGCGGCCCTGGCCATTGCGAGGCTCGCCGCCCATCAGCGGATGGATCCGCTCCTGCAGCGGCTCAACGCATGGCTCACCAAGAACAGCGCCAAACTGCTGGGCTGGACCGTCGGCGGCCTCGGCATCGCCCTGGCCGTCAACGCGGTCGTCAACCTGCTGGTTGCCGGAAGGTGATGTTCGGCTGACTTCCGGATCCGCGCGCGGCTTCAGGCATCTCGTCCTCGCCTGGGGCGCCCGGCACGTCCACCGTCTTTGTATATGAGCTGCTTCCAGGAGGAGGAAGTTCGATGAACATGCCTGATCGCCGCGCCGTTCTGGCCGGTCTGACCGTCGGCGCGGTGGGAGGCCTCGCCACCGGCGGCGTGGGCGGCTGGGCCGTATCCCGGTCGACCACCGCAGCGACGCCCGCCACCTACCCACCGGCGGACAAGGTGGGTAGCCGCGACACCCGATACCCCGATCTGGTCGCCAGGGGCGCCAACCAACGGTTTCGCGCCGCACCGGACTACATTCACATGGCCTCCTCTACCGACCAGGTCGTTGCCGCAGTCGCCGAGGCTGTGAGCGCTGGGAAACGCATCGCCGTCCGCAGTGGTGGAGGTTGCTTCGCCGACTTCGTGGACAACCCCGATACCGAGGTCATCATCGACCTGGCCGGGATGACCGGCCTGTGGTACGACTCCGCTCTGCGGGCGTTTGCGATCGAACCGGGCATTCAGCTCGGAGAGCTGTATCGGCGACTGTTCCTCGGGTGGGGAGTGACCGTCCCGCTCGGCAGTTGCCCTGAGGTGGGGGCAGGCGGGCATATCGTGGGCGGTGGGCACGGTGCGATGTCGCGGCTGCACGGGCTAGGCGTCGACCACCTGTACGCCGTCGAGGTCGTGACCGTCGACGCCTCGAACACAGTGCGGGTCAGCGTGGCCACCTGTGAGTCCCATGATCCCAACCGCGACCTGTGGTGGGCGCATACGGGAGGCGGCGGCGGCAATTTCGGCGTGCTGACCCGTTACTGGATGCGGACACCCGGTGCGGCCGGTGACGACCCGCGGCACCTGCTGCCGCGCCCACCCGCGATGGTGCTGGACTTCCAATTGGTGTGGGGATGGGACCAGCTCGACCATGAGTCGTTCACCAGGTTGGTTCGCCAGCACGGCCGATGGCACGCCGCCAACAGCGCGCCTGATTCCCCCGGCACCGCCCTGCACAGCGCGCTGCTGCTGTTCGGGACCAGACTCGGCGCGGTCATCGTGAAGGGGCAGGTGGTCGGCCCGCAGGCCGAGCGCACGCTGGCCGGTTACGTCGCCGCTCTCACCGCGGGCATGAGCGCACCGCATCACCTCGAGCAGGCGTACCGCCCCTGGCTCGAGAACCAGACCTCGGCGGGCGACAGTGAGGAAGTTCTCGGCTCCCGCTTCGTCGTCAAGACCGGGTATCTGCGCGACCGGTTCACCGACGCGCAGATCCAGGTGCTGTGGCAAGCCCTGTCCGCCCGGCCCGAAGCCGGGCCGCAGGGCGCGGTGTGGCTGGTCTCCACCGGTGGCAAGGTCAATGCCGTCCGCCCTGGCGATACCGCCGTCGCGCAACGCGACTGTGTGCTCAAGGCCATCTTCACCGCGTCCGGTTCGTCTGCCGAGGACGACGCCGCACATCAGCAGTGGGTACGCGACCTCTACCGGGAGGTATACGCCACAACCAGTGGCGTACCGTCCCACAACGCCCGAAACGGCGGCTGTTACATCAACTACCCCGACCCCGACCTGGCCGACCCCGAACAGAACACCTCCTCCGTGCCCTGGCACGCCCTCTACTACGGGAAGAACTACGCCCGGCTCCAACAGGTGAAGCGAACGTGGGATCCACGAAACCACTTCCGGCACGCCCTATCGGTACAACCGCCCGACTGAGCCAAGCCCCGGTCATCGGACTACATGTGATGCGTCACGCGGCGCCATCGGTCACCGGAATCTCGCGTGCAGTCTGCTGCTGATGCGCCGCCATATGCCGGTACCGCCCGCTCAACAAGTTGAGGGACCGTTTTGCGTTCAATGCCCGGCGTGGTGTGCAACGCCATGAAACCGGTCGATGCCCTCGGAGGTGGGCTGCTCGACGCGCACCTGTGAATTCGCAACCAGGCTACCGATGCGCCGTCGCGGCCCGTTCTCCGACCAAGTCGACACCGCCGTCCATCTCTACGAACTCGGCCGGACACTCGCACACGTAGGCAATCATTTCGACGTCGACCACACCACCTCCCTGGCCGCACTGCGTCGACGCGGAATACCCACGCGAGATCTTCGACGGCGGGCTCGCGCATGACCCATGGACCGTTTCCGTTATCGCAGAATTCGGCTCTATCACCGGGGATGCAGCGTAACCGGCAATGCCGAAGGCGACAGAACGAAATCTTTGGTCAAGGCCCGCACCGCGTAATCCGGATCAGGAATGGGCCGCCAGCGGGACAGCAGTGCGGCAGAGGCAAGGGCGATCTCCAGGTTCCCGAAATGTTCGCCCGGGCACCTTCGGCGGCCGACACCGAACCACAGGTTGGACTTCTTGTCCAGCTCACCGATACGCTCCGGAGACCAACGGTCCGGGTCGAATGCTTCCGGGTTGGCGAAATAGCGTCTATCGTGCTGAATCATATAGGGGCTGGACATTATTGCGGTGCCATCGGGAACAAGGAGCCCGCCGACGGCGATATCGCCATCGGCCGTCACCGCGTTGACCCACGGAGCCCAGAACCGGAGCGTCTCTGTCACCACCTGTTTCAGATAGGGAAGCCGGGTGAGATGCTCGGGTCGAACGGGCTCACCACCGACTACGCTGTCGAGTTCGGCGTAGAGCCGCTCGGCGATGGCGGGCCTGCGCATGACCTCATGCCACAACCAGCCTGCCATCGATGCCGTCGTTCCGATTCCCCCGGACAGCATCATGATCACATCATCGATGATGTGATCATCGGACAGCGTGTCACCCCGCTCGTCGGTGTGCCGGATGAGCGCAGACACCACATCGTGGAAGTCCTCGTCACGGCGGCGATACTCGGCGACCATCCCACCGATGGCAGCGCGCAGTTCCCGCGCCTCGCGCCGCCACCGCCGGTTGGCGAATATCCGCAGCCGCCGTACCTGCGGCGGCAGCGCGGTCCGCACGATGATCTCGCTGAGCAGCGAGGGCACGGTGGCACCGATCCGGCGGCGCACGTCATCGCTGAAATCGGCGGTGAACAGGGTGGCGGTCATGGTATCCAGGATCAGGCCGTTCGCCTCTGCCATGAGGTTCACTCGCCCATCCGCGGGTAGGCCCGCCGACCAACGTTCAGCGATATCCGCCGCCGATTCGGCATAAACCGCGAGACGCGCCTGCCGCAGGGCCGGGCCGATCATCCGGCGCCGCGCCTTGTGTTCCTCACCACGCAGCACATTCACCGAGCTCCCCGCGAGGTCTTCGATCGCTTCGCGGAGATCTTCCCGATCCACCTCGGCACCAAGACCGACTTCGCGTACCAGATCCGGCGTCGTCAGCAGATAGCCGCTCTTCTGACCGAATCGGACCCGAACCACCGGCCCCAGGTCCGAGAGCGCGGTGACGAATCCGCGGGCGTCGCGCAGCGCGCGCAGACTGTGCCCTACCAGGGGCCATCCACCAGGCGCGACGGGCACCTCGGAAAGGCTCTGTGGCATTTGCTGTTCCGGGCTGCCTGCGTCTCGCGCAGTGACCTGCCGATAGGTGTGCAGCATCCGCTCGGCATACCGCACCGCAGCACGATGCGTCGCCGCCGCGTTCCGTATTTCGTCGAGCGCGGTCCGATCGCAGGCGAACTTCTCGATGGCCTCGGCAATCGCTGACGGCGACGGGTCCGCAGTGCTCATGCAGTCCCCAGGCAGTTCGTCACCGGTGCCTCGGGGCGCGATCTCGACGGCGCGGGCCACCCCGTGCGCAAGCAGTCGGTCGACGACACGCCGAGTCGGCGCGATGACCTGGTCGGCTTCCTGCGCATGCTCGACAAGTACACGCCAGGCATGCCGGACCGCACGTTTTTCCGTGGGTGCCGGATTCCGCCGCCGACGGTGCGCGGATCGACCGAACAGGGCCTGCAGTACCAGCGTCGCCGGGTAGGGCACAGCTGCGAAGTGTTCGATCGGCGTATCGCCACTGGCATGCACGGTATGCACCAGTGGAATCCGATGCCGGCGTGCGGCCCTTGCACCGGCGATCGCAACGCCGTGGACAGTGTGGGTGTGTACTAGATCGATCGGCCCGCGAGCGGCGAATGCATTATCAATCAGGTCCGCGTTCCGTTTGGTGGGCAACACGATCGGGATATGCTTCACCGCAAACCTGCCGATTGTCTCCAACGGCACCACATGCGCTGTGGTGCGTTCCTCCGGACCGGCGGCGACAAACAAGGTCACCTGATGCCCCCCGCTTTCGAGGCCGTTGCAGAGTGAGTCGATTACCGTGCGGATATCGGAATGAATTGCGGGCATATAGTCGACGAATATTGCAACATGCACTGTGTAACCATAGTCGAGCCGTCCGGTCATTCCCTGAGGCGGAAACAGGCGAGCACGGCGCAGATAAGGTATGGATTGACATCGGGAACGCTTGGGGCAGAACGGTCCCGATCGCGGCCGGCTCGTCCGAGCCGAGGCGGAGCTGACACAACTCGAGTGGCTCGTCAGCCCTGCACCGGTCCCCCAGGGTTTGACGAGGGCTTTCATTTCTCGGACCGGCGCACCAGGCTCCGGCACCTACGGCCGGCTCGCGTCGCCCCGGGTGTCCACGGGCCCGATTCCGGTGACTACCCGCGGTGAGTATCCAGAAATTCGAGGATATGGCCGAAAACATCGAGGGCGGCGCCGCGGCCTATAAAGGTATCCAGATGCCCGTAACCGGGGATTTCGACGTAGTCGACCTCGAGTTCGGGGTGACGGGCGGTGAGCACCTCATGGCAGAGACGATTGGAGTCGTACCAGAACTTGTTGTCACTGCCGGACATCAGCAGCACCGGGCAGTCGATCCGGTCGGCATGGTCGAGGGCATTCTCGGGTAACGCCCGGTAACGGTCGTCGCGTTCGTGCCAGCGAACCACGGTATGCGCCAGTTCGATCCGGCGCATATGCGGCATTATCCACAGCGGGACAGGGCCTAGCAGATCGGCCAGCCGATCATGGGTACGGGGATCGAGATTACGGTGCAGGAACAACTCACCGCCCAACCCCCAGTTCCTGTGGACCAGACGGCACGTCGGGTCGGCGCAGTCACCGCGGCGCGACATCGCAGCGAACAGCGGGGTGTACCGCGACCACAGACCGACCTTGCGAAAGTCGGCCGGAATGTGGTTGACCCGGCTCCGCAGCAGTTCACCACCCAGTGCCACCCGCAGCCGGGAGGATCCACTCATCTTCGGTGTGAGAAAAACGCCCTGGGCGACGACACCTGCCAGGCCGGGCAGCAGGCCTGCCGCGAGGCTCATGGAGAGGGTGAGCGCGCCGATGCACTGGGCGACGATATAGAGCGGGCGCTCGCCGATTACGCCTCGGATCTGCGCGACAGCGTCGGGTATATCGTACAGGGCGACGTCATCGTAGGTGAATCGCGCACCGGATTCGTTGTACGGCAGTCGGGAACTACCGCGCCAATCCAGCAGCCACGGTTCGTATCCGGCGTCCACCAGCACATCGGCCAGATTGCGGATTTCGGGCAGCAGGAACATCTCTGACGATGCCGCATGGCCGTGTAGCAGCAGTACCGCAGGACGTGTCGGATCACCGGTGTCTACACGACGCAACAGAAGCCGGGTACCGTCTCCGGCGCGGAACGGGATTTCTCCGAGTCGCTGCCGATCGGCTACTGGAAACAGGGTCATCGGTCGAGTTCCTTCATTCGCTTGCCGGGCAGCAGGTCGAGTAGTTCAGCAAGGGCGCGCAACGCGGGTTCGGCGAGCCCGAGGCTCATTTGGGAGTACAGCCAGCCGAACCAGACAAGTTTGGCCGTCCGCTGCTCGCGGTCGGTGAGTTCCGGGTTGGTGCGCAAACCGTCGACCTGGTCCGGCACATAGCTGTGGGAAGGCACGACGACCTCGCCGCTCGCGAGGGTCGGTTCGCCGTCGCGGCCGATCTCGACGGCCAGCGCTCGGGTCTGCCGCCACCAGTCACGCCGGGGGCGGGCCGTTTTCTGCCCCTCCAGCCACCAGAATTTTCCGTCGACATCACGCAGCCGAAGCCGATAGCGCAGCAACGGATGCCGCAGGCCGTGCTGACGCGGAATACCGGCCTGTGGCCGGACCCACATATCACCCGAAACCACTATCAGCGGCTCTGAATGGATTGCCGGACAGATTATTTCACCACCTACATCGACACGGCGCTCGTTCATGATCTGGTAGTTGCTGGCAATGGACAGGGTCAGCGACATGGTGCACCGATCGTCGCCGACCGTGCCCTCCAGGGTTTCCGGGAACCACAGGTGCGGCGAATCCGCGGGGCTCGGCAGAACTGCGACACCGGTGGCTGCCAGGCGCTCGATGGTCGCCTGCTGTGCCCGCGCATCGTGGCGCTGCACCGGTGGCAGCCCGTGCCGGGCGACGAACGCACGGGTGCGCTCACAGGTGGCTGCGGGAACATTCACCGAGGCCTCGCACAGCTGCCGGGCCGTCGGACTTTCCAGGACACGGGCCAGGAAAGCCAGCTCGGGCACCGGCTCGGATTTTATGCGCTGCACTGTTTCTGAACGCCACTGTTCCCAGGGTTGTACCCGTAACCCCATACCGGCGAGCGACATCTGGCTCACCACATCGTCGAGCGTGCTGGGGACGCCGGTCAAGTGGTAGTTGTACCCCCACGCGTCCGGGTCGCAGACGACGGCCGCTGTGATCCGGCTGACCCAGTCGACCGGCGCGGCATTCAGATAGGTGAACGCGGGCGCGGTGCGGAACCGGGTGAACGCGCCGCTGAACGCGGTGCTCAGATCGCGCGGGTTGTGCGCACCGGTATGCGTGTTACCGCCGATACCGCCGGGACGCAGGAAGGTGACCACCACACCGTGTTCCCGGGCACGGCGCAAGGCGGCCTCGGCAGCCCATTTGGACTGGTCGTATCCGGCCACCAATTTGTCGATATGCGCGACCGGATCGTCCTCGCCCATCGACTCGATACCGAGCTCGTTGAATACCGCCACCGACGAAATATGGTGCAGCGGCTTACTTCTTCCGGTGGCCGCTAGTTCGGCGAGGGTGAGCGGTCCGAGCACATTGCTCTGCCGCAGTGAAGAGTAGCCGCGCAGGAAGTCGACGGCCGCCGCGACGTTGACAATGGCGTCCGCCTCTTCGGCCAGCGTGTTCCAGTTCTCCTCGGACAACCCCAGCCGTGGTTTGCGAATATCACCCGCCAGCACCGTGACCCGGCGACGCACCTCCGCGGACCAGGGCAGCTGGAAGCTCGCCAGTGCAGCACCCAATCGTTGCACGGCAGCCGCATCGTCGTCCGCGCGGACCAGGCAGGCAACATGCGCGTCGCTGTGCCGCAACAGATCCAGCAGCACGTGACTACCGAGGAAGCCGGTCGCTCCGGTCAGCAGGATTCGGCGCGGCGCGACCTTCTCCGGTGCGCCGACCCACGGGAGGTTGTCGGCGCCAGCGATATCGGCAACGATCCGGCGGAGATCCTCGTCGCCGCGGGTGGTGGCTGACGCGGCTGCCGGACGGCCGGCAGCCGCGTCCACCCCGTACGTGGTCAGCCAGCCCTTGGCCAGCCGGCGCGGACGAGCATCAGCGAACACGTCGTCGAGGCTGAGCTCGACCTCGAGTTCGCGGGCGATGGCCGCGACCAGGCCGACAGCGTCCACGGACTTGCCTCCGCCGTCGAAGAAATCGGTATCGGCGTCTATGGGGTCGGCCAAGAACCGGTTCGCGATCGCGGTCATGGCAGCAGCCAACCGATCGACATCCCGTTCACCGGGCGCCGCGGAGCCGACCGCCGGCTCGGGAATCGCCGGCGACCGATCGGCGGCCACCGGCTCGGCATCTGCGGGCGCCTCCGGCACCGACTCGGTGGTGGCGGGGTCACCAGGGCCCCGAGGATCAGCACGCGCCAACTGCCCAGTGCCGGTGTCGACAGTGGCCGGCGATGCGGCGTCGGCCACGGACTCGGCACCGGCCGCCGGTTTCGCGGCCCCCGCGCCGCGGGCGCGGGCGAGCAGTTCGGCGACGCTGAGCCCACCGCGGGCACCGGTTTCGACGAACTCTGTACGTGACCGTGGATCCACGGAAAATCCTTTCATACTCAGTGCTCCCACGATCGGAACGACCGTAAGTGTTCCGGCGACATCGTGATGTCGAGCGCCGGCTCGTCGATATCACCTGGCCGGCCGGCGAGGGTCGCGATCAGACGGCGGGCGGGAAGGTTGCGGCCGGTGTTCTGCACGACGAAGCGCACCCCAGCGCAGCCCGCGGCTTCGGCCCGGTCGGCGAGGTGGCCGAGCAGCCGTTCCTCCACGCCGCGGCCGAGGGCACGGCAGCTCAGATGCCAGCCCAGAACCTGAATAGTTTCGCCGTCGACAACCACGGCCAGTACCCCGATGCGGCCGTAGTCACCGAAGCGGTCGCGGGCGGTGGCCGTCCACACCTCTCCGTCACGACGCCATTGATCGAGCTCGGTGTCCGCGGCCTTGTGCAACGCGAACTGGTTGGTGCGCCGGATGAGCTGGGCGGCGCGCTCGACGTTCTCATCGTCCAGTTCCGCGATATCGACCGCGAGTTCGAGCTGAGCCAGGAACTCGCCGAACTCTGTGCGACTGCGCGCCGCCGCCCGGTCGCGTTCCTGGGTGTAGTACTGCGTGCGGGTGGCGTCCTCGGCCGTCGTAGCGACCGGCACCAACGGCCAAAGCCGAGCCAAGAATGCATCCAGCTCGCCAGCCGGGGGGCAGGTCACGCTCAGTACTTCGGGCAGAGCATCCCGCATCCGGGCAAGTTCGACAGGATTGTCGTCGAGGAAGACAAAACTATCGAGCCCGAGCCCCAATTCCCGGGCGGCCGCGGCGATTCGCTCGGACTTGGGACGCCAACCCGTGGAGATCACGTGGAAATGCTCCGCGTGCAATACCGAGTCCGGCCGCTCCAACACCGCCCGGACGATCGCATCGTCATTGTTGCTGACCAGCACCAGCAGCACACCCGCGGCACGCCATTGCAGCAATCGCCGGGCCAACCGGGCTCGTGGCCCAGCGAGCTCGACGTGCTCGGGACCCGCCTCGGCGGCGACACCACCCCACAGCGTCTCGTCACCGTCCACCGCGATCACCTTCGGCGGCCGTGCGGTGAGAGTGGCGAGGACATCGGCGAGCTTCAATGCCACCGCCGCTTGGAATTCCGGAGTGAACGGAAGATGAGCGAGGTCCTCGGTGTGCGCGTCGAACCACTCATCGACGTCGTGACCCGCGGTCCACTCGTCCGCACCGATTACGGCAACGCCTGGTAGCTCTCGCAGAGCATCGGACAGCTGCCGCTCCCAGCGGACCAGACGGTCCTCGGGCGCACGCGCCGGAAGGAATCCGACGACCAGCGGGTGCCGGGTCCGCTCGGCGACCGACCGGATTGCGGCCAGGTACTCGACGCCGAGCTCGGTCAGCAGTTCGTCATCGATCGGGCCGAATCGCGGTAGATCGGCTGCACGCACCAACACGACACCGGCGGTTGTCGAGGGTGTAAAGAAGACTCCGGCGGGATCACGCAACCCTGTCAGCACGTGGTGGTACGGCGCCTCGGCAACCGCGGCACCGTCGAATACGAGCCCGCACAGCTGTGGCAGCGAGCCCAGCGCAAACGTTGCGGCCAGCGCGACAACCGGGGTGGTGCAGCTCTTGTCGGTTCCGATCTCCAGGCGGCTCGCCGCCGAGACCGCCGGCCCGCCGACACCGTGTTGAGAGAGTTCGGAATATGTCGCGGACGAATCTATTTCACCACCAGAAGCCGCAGCAGGCTGTAGGGCCGCCGACGCCGATCCGGTAGCCCCGGCCGGAACCGCGGTGGTGGGCTGCGGCACTGCCGGCTGATCTGGGGTGCGGGCGATATCTGCAAGGAGGTCGAGGTATTGCGCGCCGAGGTCGGCACAGGCCCGCTCATCGAGGATATCTCGGTTGAAGGTGATGCCGATGCGGCCGAGATCGGCCATCACCGTCACCATCAGATCGAGGTCGGTATAGCCACTGGTGGCCGGCAACAGCTCCAGATTCCGGAGCCCGGAACCGGATCGCAGGAAATTGAAGTAGACCTCTACCATCGGCGCGTTGTCCCGGTACAGCCCTTCGGCCGCGAGCAAGGCCAACACGTCGGAGAATCCGAGACCCTGGGCGAGCAGCGCACGCAGCCCGGAACCTGTGCGGTCCAGCACATCGGCGGCCGCGTCCCCGGGGTGGACGCTCGCCGGATATGGCATCGGCACACCGAAGTAGCCGATAGCGCGCTCCGCGTCACCATAGATCCGGGTATCCACCGGGACCGCGACGACGAATTTGCCGACGCCTCGGCGTCGAGCCAGCAGAATCGTCAAGGCGCCGAGAAAGAATGCGGCCGGGGTGATGTCCAGCTCGCGGGCTCGTTCCCCCACCCGGTCCAACAGCCCTGCGGGGAGGTCCAGTGCCAGCGTCCCGCAACGATAGGACCTGATCGCCGGACGGGGATGGGCCAAGGTCAGTTCGAGCCGCTGGCTTCCCGCGAATTCCGCACGCCGGTCGGCGTTTCCGCTGGCGGCCGGCCGATGCTGCTGGGCCGCGATGAGGTCGTCGATATCCTGATTCGACACCACCGCTTCCGGCGGGCGGCGGTCGAGTTCTGAATCGAGCTCATCTGCTACCACGAGCATCGACGCGATATCGGACACACTGTGATGGGCACCGTAGAGGAGAACCTGTTCCCCGCTATCGGATTCGAGCAGTTCGAATCTCCACAGCGGCCCGGTTGCCAGGTCGAACGGCGGCTCGAACAGGGAGCGCAGCCGGTCGGCCACCGTGTGATCGCTCAGATCGTCGACGCGGATCGCGCGCAACAGCGCCCCCGCCGGTTCGCGCCGCACCGCCAGGCCCCGGCCATGCTCGAGGCTCGGCACAACTGCCGCGCGTAGTGCCGCATGCCGACCGGCCAACCGGTGCAGCATGGCGACCAGCTGGGGTTCGGTGACCGCAACGCGCAACCGAACCGCCGACGACACGACATGTGCGGCCGCCGGAACCCCCGCTTGCGCGGCGCGCAGCAATCGCATCATGTCGCGCGTCGCGGGGTAGGACTGGACCTCGGGCGTTTCTACAGACGCGGTGGATGCCGCACCCTGGATCTCTCCACCGGCCACGGCGGATACGAGGTGACGCGCAAGCGATATCGGGGTTGGATTGTCGAAAACCGCTTGCACCGCGATGGTGGCCCCGGTCGCCGCACGCAGTCCGTTCCGCAATTCGACAACGGTCAGCGAATCGAACCCTAGGGTCTGGAAGGACTGTTCGGCATCGATGTCCTCGGCCCGGTTATGGCCCAGCACCGCCGCGATTTGTGCGCGAACAACGTCAGATGCCGCGGCAACAGCCTCGTTTTCGCTCATTCGCGCCAGGCGATCAGCGAACCGCCTGGCGGCGTCAGGATCGACTGTCCCAGTCGCGGCTGCCGGTCTGGGAGCGCCCCGAACCAGGCTCCGCAGCAGCGGTGGCACCGTGTCGACACGGACGGTGGCGTCGAAGCGGGCCGGAACCAGGATGGACTCGGGCAGTCCGATCGCCGTGTCGAACAGTTTCATTCCGTCCTGCGGTGCCAGCGCCGCGACCCCGGCGCGGCGCGCCCGGTCTCGATCGCCACCGCGCAAAGTATCCGCCAGACCGACGGCCCACATCCCCCAAGCCAGCGATTGGCCGGGCAGACCGTGCGCGACGCGATGGGTGGCCAGTGCGTCCAGGAAGCTGTTGGCCGCCGCGTAATTCGCCTGGCCCGGGGCGCCCACGACACCCGATACCGAGGAGAACAGCACGAACAGCGCCAGTTCGAGGTGTGCCGTCGCCTCGTGCAGATGAAGTGCGGCATCGACTTTAGGGGCGAGTACCGCGGCCAGCCGGTCGGGGGTCAGCGAACCGACCGTACCGTCATCGATGACGCCGGCGATATGCACGACTCCGGTCAGTGTGGTGCGTGCTACCAGTTCCCGGACGCTCCCGGCATCGGTGATATCACAGGCCACAGCGTCCACCTCGGCGCCGAGTCCGACCAATTCCGCGCACAGTTCCTGCGCGCCCGGGGAGGCCATCCCGCGCCGACCGGCGAGCAGCAGTCGCTTCACTCCGTGCTTGTCCACCAGATGTCGCGCAATCAGCGAGCCGATACCGCCGAATGCGCCGGTGACCAGTACCGAGCCGCCCTCCAGCAGCTGGCCCCCTGGCCCCGGCCCGGTTATCGGCGCGCGCTGCAGCCGGGGCACCTGGGCTTGCCCGCCACGGAATACCAGCTGCGGCTCGCCGACGGCGCGGACTGCGCCGAGATCGAGCGGGCCATCCGTGTCCACCAGCACGATCCGGCCCGGGTTCTCCGTCTGCGCCGACCGCACCAGACCCCAGACCGCGGCACCGGCCAGATCGACCACATCCTCACCGGGCAGTGCCACGGCACCGCGCGTATGCACCACCAGCGTCGTCTCGGTGTGCTGATTGTCTTCCAGCCACTCCTGTAGTGTCGCCAGCATCTCGCGGGTAGCTGCGTGCACGACACCCGCGGTGGTTCCTGCCATACTTTCGACGACCATGATCGATGCGGACGCGTCCGGTGTCGCAGCGCGGCGAGCGGCCTGCCATTCGACCCGGAACAGGTCGCCATCGGACTTCGACAGCGGCGCGGGTGCCAGCTTGTCGACGGCCACCGGCCGGCCGACCACGGACGCCGTCACCACCGGCCGGCCGACGGGATCGACGGCGAGCAGCGACAGCGCCACCCCGGCGCCAGTACTTCCGGCACTGCCTGTTCCCGACCGGCGCAGCCGCACCCGCAGCGACGTGGCACCGGACGCCGAAACCGTCACATCGTTCCAGACCAGCGGCAGATACACCTGGTCGCCGTCTTCATCGGCGATCAGCATCGCGTGCAGCGCGGCGTCCAGCAAGGCGGGGTGCAGGCAGTAGTCGCCCGCATCGGAGTGCACGGGTTCGGGCAGGGTGATATCGGCGAAGATTTCCGCACCGCGCCGCCACACCTCACGAACACCTTGAAAGGCCGGACCGTACCCGTAGCCCCGGGCGTTCAGGCGCGCGTACGCATCGTCGAATTCGACGGGAACGGCACCGTCGGGCGGCCACACACCGAATGACTCGGCCGTACCGGTCCCCATCGAGGCCACCGTGGGGCACAGTACGCCGTGGGCGTGCCGTTGCCACGGCCCGGTATCGCCTTCGGGCCTGGAGTAGATCGATATCACCCGGTCGTCCGCGGTTCGGGCCTCGCCGACAAGAGCCTGGATCTGCACTGCACCCCGGTCCGGCAGCACCAGCGGCGCCTCCAGAATCAGTTCGCGCAGTGAGCCACAACCGACTTCGTCCCCAGCACGGACGGCCAGTTCGATGAATCCGGAGCCCGGGAACAGGATCGCCCCCGATACCGCGTGGTCGGCGAGCCAGGGCAGCGATGTCACCGCGAGCGAACCGATCAGCGCCACCTGGTCGGATTCGGGCTGCGGCACCACCGCGGCTACGAGCGGGTGCCCGGTCCGGGCCCAGCCCAGCGCGCCCGAATACCCGGCGGGAGCTTCGGGTTCCAGCCAGAAACGGGTGCGCTGGAAGGCATAGGTCGGCAATTCGACACGGTGCGCGCCCGCATAGCACCCGGACCAGTCCACGGTCACGCCCGCAACGTGTAGCTGGGCGGCCGAGGTGAGCATCCGCGACAGACCACCGTCACCGCGCAGCACGGTCGCGCCGATGTAGACCTCGGCCTCCCGGTCCATCGCATGCACAGTTTCCTCGATACCGACGGTGAGCAGCGGGTGCGGGCCCACTTCGAGGAACGTCCGGTGCCCAGCCCGGTAGGCGGCACGCACGGCCTGTTCGAACAGCACCGTCCCGCGAACGTTGCGATACCAGTAGTCCGCGTCGAGTTCGGTGGTGTCGAGCAGGTCACCCTGCATTGTGGAGAAGAATGCGACAGGCGCGGCGCCGGCCTTCGTACCGGCGAATGCCCGTTCCAGCTCGTCGC
This sequence comes from Nocardia cyriacigeorgica, assembly GCF_029868385.1. Taxonomy (GTDB): domain Bacteria; phylum Actinomycetota; class Actinomycetes; order Mycobacteriales; family Mycobacteriaceae; genus Nocardia; species Nocardia cyriacigeorgica_F. The sequence goes on from NZ_JARWNX010000029.1 coordinate 47,956, forward strand.
GAACGGTGTCGACGTGATGTGAATGCGAGCTGTAGTCGACCGCAATACGCCGTCCCCAGATGTTATCCGCCTCGCATCGGGCCAGCAGTTCGTCGATGGCTGTGCGGTCACCGGAGACGACAGTGGACGCGGGCCCATTGATCGCGGCGATCTCGAGCCGGCCTTCCCAGGGCGCGAGCAGCTCACGGACCTGGTCGGGTGAGCTCGCCACCGTCGCCATAGCACCGGAGCCCGCCAGCCCGGCCAGCGCCCGGCCGCGCCGCGCCACCAGCCCCGCGGCCTCGCGCAGGGTCAGGGCGCCCGCCACGCAGGCGGCCGCGATCTCCGCCTGCGAATGGCCGATCACCGCCGCCGGGCGCACACCCAGCGATTCCCACAATCGCGTCAACGATATGGCCACCGCGAACAACACCGGCTGGACCACATCCAGCCGATCCAGTTCGGGCGCGCCGGCGGCACCATCGAGTACCTCGAGCAGCGACCAGTCGACGAATTCACGTAGTACCTTCTCGCATTCGCGTAACCGGTCGGCGAATACCGGCGAGGTCTCGAGCAGTTCCAGCGCCATCCCCTGCCATTGCGAACCGTTGCCGGCGAAAACGAAGACAGGATCGCCGGCCCCGGTACGCCGACCGCGGACGACGTCGTCGGAAGGCTCGCCGGCGCTCAGCGCCCGCAGTCCGGACAGGAGCCGGTCGCGATCGGTGCCCAACACCACCGCGCGGGCATCGAACGACGACCGGGTGGTCACCAGCGACCAGCCCACGTCCACCGGATCCAGATCGGGCCGGCGCTCCAGATGTTCGAGTAGCCGCGCCGCCTGGGCAGTCAAGGCATCGTCCGTCGCGCCCGACAACACGAGCGGCAGGACAGCCCGTCGCTCGGACACCACCGCGGATCGTTGCGTTGCAGGGACGGCCGCCGATTCGGTTGGACGCGCCACGAGATCTGTGGGTGCCTGCATTTCGGGCTGCTCGCCCGCCGGTCCCGCCGATGTGGTAGCCGGCGGCTCCTCCAGAATGACGTGCACATTGGTGCCGCTGATCCCGAACGACGAGACGCCCGCACGACGGGGACGACCGGCCACGGTCAGCCATTCACGGGACTCGGTGAGCAGCTTCACCGCGCCTGCCGACCAATCGACATGGGTGCTGGGCGCGTCCACGTGCAATGTCGCGGGGAGGATTCGGTGCCGCATCGACGCCACCATCTTGATGACACCGCCGACCCCCGACGCCGCCTGCGTATGACCGAGGTTGGACTTCAACGAACCCAGCCAGAGTGGTCGGTCATCCGGCCGGCCCTGACCGTAGGTGGCCAGCAGCGCCTGCGCTTCGATGGGGTCGCCGAGTGTGGTCCCGGTGCCGTGTGCCTCCACGGCGTCGACCTCGGCGGCAGTGAGCCCCGCATCGGCCAGCGCCCGGGTGATAACCCGGCGCTGCGACGGACCGTTTGGCGCGGCCATTCCATTGCTGGCACCGTCCTGGTTGACTGCCGAGCCGCGCACGACCGCGAGCACCGGATGCCCGTTGCGCACTGCGTCCGACAAGCGTTCCAGCACCACCACGGCCGCGCCGTCGGAGAAACCGGTACCGTCGGCAGCGTCGGCGAACGCCTTCACCCGGCCGTCGGGCGCGAGCCCGCGCTGACGGGAGAACCCGACAAATACATTGGGCGTCGACATCACCGTCACACCACCGGCCAACGCCAGTGAACATTCACCGGCCCGTAGCGCTTGTACCCCGAGGTGCATGGCGACCAGCGAAGACGAGCACGCGGTATCCACCGATACCGCCGGCCCTTCCAACCCGAGCGTGTACGCCACCCGACCGGATACGACACTGCTGGTGCCGCTTTCGCCGAGGAAGGCCTCGGCGCCCGCCGGTATCCGGCCAGCCAGCCGGGATACGTAATCGATATAGGAAACTCCGGCGTAGACACCGGTCGCGCTGCCCCGCAATGTTTTCGGATCTATCCCGGCGCGTTCCAGGGCCTCCCACGAAACTTCCAGCATCAACCGCTGCTGCGGATCCATAGCAGCGGCTTCCCGCGGGCTGATCCGGAAGAAGCTGGCGTCGAAATCGGCGGCGGTGTCCAGGAATCCGCCGGTGCGAGTGTAGCTTGTACCGGGCGTATCGGGATCCGGATCGAACAGGGTGTCCAGGTCCCAGCCGCGGTCGTCCGGAAACGGCGACTGCACCGTGCCGCGGTTCCCCACTAGATCCCACAGATCGTCCATCGACGCCACCCCTCCGGGATAGCGACAACCGATTCCGACGACCACGACCGGGTCGTCGGCGGATGTGCCCCGCGCTCCGCGTGCCGCCTCGTGGCCGGCCGACGACTCGTTCGATAGTTCGAGCGTGTCCAGGAGGTGGTCGGCGAGACCGTCCGGGGTGGGATAGTCGAAGACGGTAGTGGCGGGCAGTGCGACCCCGGTCATCTGACGCAACCGATCGCGGAGTTCGACAGCTCCCAGCGAGTTGAACCCGAGATCCTTGAATGTTGCTTCGGGTTCCACCGCGTGGCCACCGTCATGGCCCAGCACCGTGGCGGCCTGATCTCGGATGATCGACAGGAGCAGCCGGCGCCGATCCGGCCCGGGTAGTCCTTCCAGGCGGGCGACGATCCGCGGTTGTTCGACGACGCGGCGCGGCGCCGGCCGGGCCGCGGTGAGTAGAGCGGCCAACCGGTCCGTTGGCACCTCGCGAACGGCGAACGAATCAATATGCGCCACCGGATTGCCCGAGATGTCCGCGAAATCAGCGCGGACCTGCCGATCGCCGATCACGCTGAGCCGCACCCGGAGCACCGGCGAACCTCCGGTCCGCAACGATACCCCGGACCAGGAGAACGGGAAGAGCACGCTGCCGGGTTGCGCCTCGACGCCGGTGAATCCGACAGCGTGCATAGCGGCGTCGAGCAGCGCCGGATGCAGACCGAAAAGTCCTGCATCGCGCAGAGTCGAGTCCGGCGCCCCGACCTCCGCGAACACCTCCGTACCCGCCCGCCAGGCAGCCCGTAATCCGCGGAAAGCTGGCCCGAAAATGTAACCGCGCGAAGTGAGCTCGCGGTACAGCTCATCGATATCGAGCTGCTCGGCGGCCGCTGGCGGCCACTCGCCGAACTCCACTACCGGCGAAACTGGCTGCGGCGACGAGGACAGCATGCCGTGCGCGTGCTGAGTCCACGGCACGGCGGAGTCGTCGGCGGGCCTGGAGTGGATCGACACACTGCGTTCACCGGAACTGTCGGGTTCGCCGACGCTCACATGTACCGCAAGTCCCTGATGCTCCGGGATCACCATCGGAGCAGTCAGAACCAGTTCACTGATGCCTGTGGCGCCGGCCTCCTGGCCGGCACACAGGGCCAGTTCCACCAGTCCCGCCCCCGGCAGCAACGTCCAAGTGTCACCAGCCGTGACACGGTGGTCCACCAGCCACGGGGCGTTCGCCGGCGACAATACACCGGCCAGCAGTATGCCGCCCGACACGTGCTGCGGCACGATGACGTGCAGTAAGGGATGCGCCGTACGGTGAAGACCCAGATGGCCGAGTTCGGCGGGCGGTTCGCTGTGGCCGTCGACCGGCGCCAGTCGCGTCCAGTCCAGAGTCCGTCCGCCGGTATACAACTGGGCGAGCCCTTCGTACAGGCAGCTCGGACCGTGCTCACCGCGCCGAAGCGATCCGACCGCAATGACCTGGCGCCCGCAATCCTCGGCGATCGTCTCGACGGCAGCGGTCAGCGACGGGTGCACTCCGATCTCGACGAAATAGCGGTATCCATCAGCCATCATCGACTCGATGGTCTCCGCGAACCGGACCGGGTTGCGTAGGTTGCCGTACCAGTAATCCGCATCAGGGACCCGGTCCCCGATCGGCTCTGCCAGCACAGTCGAGTACCAGGTCAGGTTGCTGAGTCCCGGATCGATACCGGCGAGATCGGCCAGCAACCGCTCCCGGATCGGCTCCACCTGCCGGCAGTGCGAGGGTCGGCGAACCGGGAGGATACGGGTGAACACCGATTCTTGCTCGAGCTCATCCAGGAGCGCCTGCAACGGTTCCGGCTCCCCGGCGACGACCGTCGCGCGCCCACTGTTGACCGCGGCGACCGACACCTGGCCCGCCGCGGCAGTCAGCCGCGATTCGACCGTATCGCAAGGCAATCCGACCACCGCCATGAGGCCGGCGGCGTCATGGACCGCCATGGCCTGACTACGCAGGACCACCACAGCGGCCGCATCGGCCAGGGTCAATGCACCCGCGACGCAGGCCGCCGCGATCTCGCCCTGACTGTGGCCGACCACGGCGTCGGGTTCGATACCGTGGGCGCGCCAGACCGCGGCGAGTGACACCATCACCGCGAACAGCACCGGCTGGATGATCTCCTCCCGGTCGAGCAGATCTTCCAGCGACGGCGCCTCGTCCGCCCCGCACAGCGCCGCCCGCGCCGACCAGCCGGTGAGCGGGCGCAGTGCGGTATCACAGCGGTCGAATTCCGCGCGGAACACCGGGGATTCGACGAGCAGATCGCGGGCCATCCCGACCCATTGCGCACCCTGCCCGGGAAACACGAACGCCAGTTTGCCGCGATCGACGGTGCTGTACGTCTGCACAAGTCCGGGAGTGGGCTGGTCGTCGACCAGCCCATTCAGCGCGGTGAGCAGCCGACCGCGATCGCGCGCCACGACCACAGCGCGGTACTCGGCGTGCACGCCCCGCGCCAGCGAGCGCGCGAGAGCGGTCAGGTCGAACTGCCGGTCCGTTTCCAGAGTGCGCACCAGCCGGGCCGCTACATCGCGGAGTGCGGTGTAGTCCGGTGCCGACAGCGGATAAGCCGCCAGAGTCTGCCCGGTGGCGGCGACCCGTTCCGCGGGTTCCAGCCAGTAGCGTTTGCGCTGAAAGGCATAGGTGGGCAGATCGACCCGGCCGGCCGAGGAAACCAGCCGCGTCCAATCGATCCTCGCACCGTTCGCATACAGCTCGGCGAGCCCGCGATCCATATCCGGCGTACCCACCACCACAGCGCCGGCGACAGCGCACTGCGCCGTGGCGCCCAACTCGACAAAGTATCGGTAGCCGTCCAGTGTCAGGCGCTCCACCGTGCTGGCCACCGACTCCGTGACATCGACGACCGCATCGGCAACCACGCCGTGGTCTCGCCAGGTACGTTCGGCCGTGGCCGCGTTGCTGTCGTGCCCGGTACGCAGGAACGCCAGCTTCGGTGCCATCGACACCGGGCTCGATCCCGTCACGACCTGTGCACTCGACCGATCGGCAGCGATCGCACTCAGTCCGGCGAGTAATTCGTCCCGATTCCGGGCAGTGACCACCGCCCGCTGCTCGAAATGCGTCCGCTCGACGGCAAGGGACCGGGCCAGTGCCGGCAGTGACAGCTGCGGGTCGCCCTCGACCAGGGCGTGCAGCCGGGCGGCCTGGCCGCGCAACGACGCTGCGGAGCGGGCCGACACCGGATACAACCTCGGCACCGGCCCGACAGGTTCGGGAAGTTCCGCGGCGGGCGCTTCCTCCAGGACGACGTGGGCATTGGTACCACTGATTCCGAACGCACTGACGCCGGCCCGCCGGATCCGGCGGCCGGGCAACCACGGCATCGGCCGATTCTGCACCCGGACACCGGCGTTGTCCCAGTCGACGTGCGTGCTCACGGTGTCGGCATGCAGCGATGCCGGTACCAGTTCGTTCCGTAGCGACAGCACGATCTTGATCACACCCGCGATACCCGCGGCGGCCTGGGTGTGTCCGAGATTGGATTTCAGCGAGCCGATCCCCACTGGCTGCCCGGAATCTCGATCAGGTCCGAAAACCCGGGCCAAGGCCCGCGCTTCGATCGGATCACCGAGGGGGGTTCCTGTACCGTGCGCCTCCACGTAGTCGATATCGCCGGGCGTCAGGTCCGCGGCCCGCAACGCCGTATGCACCACCTGCTCCTGGGCAGGCCCGTTCGGCGCGCTCAGCCCCTGGCTCCGGCCGTCCTGGTTGATAGCTGACCCACGGATGACTGCCAGCACCGGATCACCGTCACGCACCGCGTCGTCCAGGCGTTTCAGCATGATCATGCCGCAGCCCTCGGACCAGACCGCGCCGTCGGCGTCCGCGCCGAAAGGCGCACACCGGCCGCTGCTCGACAACACGCCGAGCCTGCTGAATTCGACATGCGAGCTCGGCGAGACCAGCAGTGTCGCACCACCGGCCAATGCCTGGTCACAGTCGCCGACCCGCAGCGCCTGCACCGCCAGATGTACTGCGACCAGTGACGAGGAGCATGCCGTATCGACCGTGACGGCCGGTCCGCGCAAACCGAGCGTGTAGGAGATGCGCCCGGAAGCGACGCTGGTCGCGGTACCGGTGCCGATGTATCCGTTCAACTGTTCCAGACTCGCATCGGCCAGGTAACCGCTGCCGTAGAGCCCGAGGTAGACACCTGTCGCGGTGCCGTTCAACTCCCGCGGGTCGCGGCCGGAGCGTTCGATCGCCTCCCAGCTCGCCTGCAGGAGCAGTCGTTGCTGGGGATCCATCGCGGCAGCTTCATTCGGACCGATCCCGAAGAACTCGGCATCAAACAGGTCGATACCCTCGATGAATCCGCCGCGCAAAGTGTAGGCCTTACCGGCGGCAGCCGGGTCGGAGTCCAGCAGTCCGTCGGTACGCCAACGGTCCGTGGGTGGATCGGAGACTACATCGGCACCGTCGACCAGCAACTGCCACAACCGTTCCGGGCTGTCCGCACCTCCGGGGAAGCGGCAGGCCATTGAGACCACGGCGATCGCATCGTCATATACGACTGGGCCGGAATCGGAAGTCACCCGGGTGTCGTCGGCCAATGCGGCGGCGAGCAGGTTGATCGTCGGGTAGTCGAATACCAGGCTCGGATCCAGTTCCCGCCCTACCCGTCCCGAGAGTTCGGCGGTCAGTTCCACCAGCTCACGTGATCCGAGGCCGAACTCCATCAGCGGCCGATCCGAGTCGATCCGCGCCGCGTCCAGCCCCGCGGCCGCGGCTACCTTCTTTACCAGCCACGACACCAGGCCATCGTTCCGGCGCACCGTCTCGTTCTCGGCGTGGCGGGGCTCCGGCGCGGAATTCACGCCCGCCACGATGGACAATTCCCCCGCGATATAGGCCTGCCGGCACGCCTGCCGCTGAATCTTGCCACTGCTCGTCTTGAGGATTGTGCGCGGTGCGATCAGCACCACCTCGCGCACCGACAGCCCGTGATCGACGCCGATCGATGCGCGCACCGCATCCTCCACGGCCATGAGCACCGCGGAATCTGTCGTGGACACCTCCGCCACGATGACCGGCCGCTCGCCGGCGCCGTCGTCGACCGCGAACGCGGCTACACAACCACGCCGGACGCTGTTGTGCGCCGCCTCCACGGTCCACTCCAGATCCTGCGGATAATGGTTCTTACCATCGATGACCAGCAGATCCTTGCTGCGCCCGGTAATGAAGAGTTCCCCGTCGGACATGAATCCGAGGTCGCCGGTGCGCAGGAACCCGGTGCGCCCGTCGTCGAGGCTCGCCCGGAAAGTCTCCGTGGTCTTCACGTCATCTCCCAGATAGCCTTCGGCGACACTGTCCCCCGCCACCCAGATCTCGCCGATCTCCGTCTGGCCGAGTTCGGTCGCCTGCTCGGCATCGGCGATCACCACAGTGATCCCCGATGCCGGATACCCGGCTCCGACTACCTTCCCCACCACGTCGGGATGACCGGTCAATGTCGGCGGCCGATCCGCCGGGGTGCCCGATACCAGCAATGTGGCCTCGGCCAGTCCGTATACCGGCTGCCATGCCTCGGCCCGGAAACCGGCTCCGGCGAAGACTTCCTCGAAGCGACGCAAGGTGTCCGCGCGCACCGGCTCGGCACCGTTGAACGCCACGTCCCACCTGCTCAGGTCGAGGGATTCCACCCACTCGGGTGTCGCACGACGCAGGCTCAACTCATAGCCGAAGTTCGGACCGCCGCTGGTATGTGCGCCGTACGCCGACACCGCCGTCAGCCATCGCTGGGGCCGTTGCAGAAAATGCAACGGTGACATCAGCACGGTGGTCGCTCCGACATAGACGGTGTGCAGGACCGGGCCGATCAACCCCATATCGTGGTACATCGGCAGCCAACTCACCGACGATGCCGCACCGCCCCAGTCCGCGACCTGCTCGGGCGAATCGTTCATCACCTCACCGATGGCTCGCTGGTTGTCCAGCAGGTTGGCATGGGTGATCATCACACCGCGCGGGGTGCTGGTGGAGCCGGACGTGTACTGCAGGAACGCGAGGGAATCCGGCGTCAACAACGGTTCCCGCCAGGATTGCGCCGCATCGTCCGGAATCTCCTCGGTGGCGATCCAAACCAACGACCGGAGTTCCGGAACCTGTTGTGTCACAGCAGATATTGCGTCAATAACGGGCCGCGTGGACAGAACCGCGTCAATATCGGCGTCGGCGATCATGCCCCGCAGCCGCCGCAGCGCGCGATCGAGTTCATGGGGCTGCGGTACGGGGGCCGGGACGGCGACCACCGCGCCCGCCAAGCAGCCCAGGAAACCGCAGATGAAATCAAGGCCCGGCGGGTACAGCAGCAGCGCCCGACGGTGTGCCAATCCCGCATCGTCCAGGTAGGAGGCGATGGCGCGGGAACGACGACCCAGCAGGTCGTAGGTCAGCTCACTCGTCGGCCCGTCGACATCTCCATTCTCCAGAAACCGATAGGCGAGGGCGCGCGGCTGGCCGGCCGCGCGGTCGGTCACCACATCAAGAAACGAGCGGTACTTCACACCATTCCAATCGTCAAAACCAAGACCGGAGCCTTCGCCTCCCGGGCCGCCGGACCTGGCGGATCGCCACGATCGAACGGTAACCACCTCCGCGGTTTTCGGAAGCTACCGAACCGCTCAACGTAACCCCACCAGCAAATTTACGTCCCCGAAACCAGCGCACGACATGCTAAGCGAATCGCATGCGGAGGCCGGCGACTCACCTTCCCGTGTACGAGAAGTCAGTCGGGCCGCGGCGCGCGTGCGCCGATCCCCCGACGCCGTCGAGCAGGCTCGCGGTCAGCTCACCCCGTCAACCGAACCAGGGCACGTATGGCGAAACGCGATGAGTGAGCCCGGAATCAGGCCCCTGACCTTCCGTTCCCTCCCGAGGCGTTCGCCCCTTATCGCAGTCCGCTGTCGATAACAACCGAAATCTGTTGCTAGTCTTGACCATTTCGAATACCGATGATGATCGTGAAGGTCGAACGCAACTTCGACGTATGCAGACGTACAGCGAACCTGTTGGGACTTGGTCAACCCGGCAAGCCCCGCTGAACCGTGGACCGCGCACGCCCGAGTCGGAGTCCTTGTTCGAGCCGAAGCCAGATCGAGACGTCATCGATCAGCGAGGTTCAGTAGCGGACCTGTCGCCGAGGGATTCCAGCAGCTTGCGCAACAGGGAGCCGAGCTGATCCTGTTCGGCGGCGGTGAGCCCGTCGACGAGCTCGCGTTCGTGGGCAAAGTGCCCCCCGATCAACGCGTCGACCAGCTGGCGCCCCGACTCGGTGAGGGAGGTCTGCACGATTCGCCGGTTGTCGGAGTGGGGAGTTCGAACGATAAGCCCTTTGGCGACGAGCCGATTCACCCTATTGGTGAGCGCAGCCGGTGACAGCATCGCCGCACCGGCCAGATCACCCATCCGCAGCGTGCCACTGTTGCCAGCGCGCCGCAGCGTCGCCAGCACATCGAACTCCCACGACTCCAGACCCTGAGCGGCGAAGTACTCCTTGACCCGCTGATCCAATAGTCGCGAGCTGCGGAAGATCCGCAACACCACGTGGACCGGCGTGGCGTCGAGATCGGGCCGCACCGCGGCCCACTGCTCGGCGATCTTGTCGGTGGCGTCACCCATGGTACCCAAACTAGCAATTTTGATATCGAAACGTTTGACACAGATGCCGAGTTGGCCCTATCTTCCAATAGTTCGATATCAAACTCTTTGATGTCAAAGGCAGGAGCTGCACATGAACTACGTGGTTATCACCAGGACCGATGCAACCCAGGACAGCGAGCTAGGCCATTATCTCGCCAATGTCGGCGCGACCCTGACGCCGTTCGACGGCCGGCTACTGGCCTTCGCGGCGCCCGAGAAGCTCGAAGGCACGGCCGCCTACACCAAGACCGCCGTGCTGGAGTTCCCTTCCGAGCAATCAGCTCGCGAGTGGTACGAATCCGCGGCGTATCAGGAACTGGCGACGTGGAGGATCGGAATAATGGGCCATCCGGTCGATTTCAGCCTCGTGCCGGGACTGGAGTGATGCGTCAGAGGTACGGGCTGGCGCCTGAGAATCAGGTTCGATAGTGACCGCCCGATCCACCACCGACGTGCCGCCTGCCCATTCGGTTCGGCTGCAACGTCAAAGATTCCCCAGACGACTCATGGAGCAAGTCCGCGATGCGCACTTATATGTCGTCAGATGGGGCACCCACCAGGTGAATTCCGGCTGCCGTGCGATCTGTGCCGTCGAAGGCTGAATCTCCGCCGGGTGTGACGGATCCGGCGGAGGCGGTGATGCACGAGAGCAGCCACGCTGAGGCAGATCGGCTGCGGGCACTGGGCGCCGAAGCTGTTACCCATTTCACCACTGGAACACACAGCCCGCCGTACCGAGAACGTGAGCTGCACCGCAAGCCGCCGGAGACGTTGCGTCAGTTGATTTGAGTTTTGAAAAGCGTTTGGCCAGAGGCGAGATCGCCGCTATACACTGACGGCATGCCCATCATCGAGGTGACATGCTCCGACCGTGTTGTTCCCGAGTCGAGGCGCGCGCTTGCCGAACGGCTCCCACACCTCGTGTCCCTGGCCCTTGCGTGCGAGGCAGAGCAATATGACGGGGATCTGAAGCCGGGTGATGTGATACTCCGCTTCCATGAGACCGGCCCTTGGGATAGTCAGGGTGTCGACGTGCTCATCGAGGTGAAGTCGAAGTGGTTCGAAGACCGTGCCAGAAATCGGCAGGAGCGCGTCGACGTCATTCTGCACGGGATCCGCGACGTCGCCGACGACGAGATTCTCATCGGTGTCTATTTCACGATGCCCATGGCCGCCTGGGCGCAGAGCAACGAGATGTGAGTACTGAAGGTTCTTCGCCCCGTCGCCCCAAGATGCGCCCGGTTCGATATCGAACGGCGTAGGTCAGCAATATTCTCCACTGACATGACGCACCGATGCGCCGCCGCGGCCTGTCCCCCGAGAAGTCGACACCACCATCCACCTCTACAAACTCGGCTGGTCACTCGCCCACGTCGACGACCATGTCGGCGTCGACCACACCACCGTCCTGACCGCACCGCGCCGACGCGGAATACCCACGCGAGATCCTCAGGGCGGGCACGCGCATAACCCACGAACCCGACCGCGCGTCGAGGTGGTAACCAGGCAAGGTCTTCACACCACCTCGGCGCACGGACCTTCACATACCTGACGGTAGGTCGGATGGATGCTTCGGACGTTCGATCTCGGACCGGACATTGGCCGGTTCGACATATACGAATCAGACGCGGCCCCGATGTCTTTCAGGGGAGATTTGGGGGAAGACCCGGATGTGGCAGTGGGTCGGACCGCTCAGGATCGTGAGAATAACAGTGCTGGAGGGAGATTCATGCCCGAGAGGACAGCTGCCATCGCCGGCGACACGTCAACAAGCATGGTGCGGGGACGGTGGACCGTTCCGCTGATGGTATTCGCCGGGGTGGCATCGGTGGTCTTCACAGTCGGGACCGCGATACACGGATTCGTGGTCGTGACGCCAGGGACACTGGAGCGGATGATGGTCTTGGCCGATGCCGATCCCAGTGGCGCCGACGGATTTCTGACGCTCTTTCGCGCAGTCGGCATCGTCTATGTCGTTGGAAACGCAGTTGGAGTATTGGCATTACGGCGCCGACCTCGCGTCTGGCTGTTCTGGGTGATCGTCGTGGTCAATGCCACTCAGGCGGTGGGTTTGGTCATGGTACCGCCGGAAATGTTCACCGCGGCGCGGGAGCGATTCGGTGTGGCAGGAGTGCTGCCTTCGCTGGTGACCGACGGCGGCGCGGCAGTCGTCGCCCTTGTGCTCCTGGGATCGTTGATCGCTACTGGCACGGTATGGGGGCGAGCGCGATGACGGACATAGCAGTTGGTGGGACGGATCTCGCGCGGAGGTTGTCCGCAGCATGCCTGGTTGCTGGACCGCTCCTGTACCTGATCTCGACGCTCACCTGGCAGGACGACGGAATCTACGGGGTTACCGGCGGTACCGTGCTCGTAGCAGCCATGACCTGCTGGCTATTCGGACTCACTGCCGTCTACGACGACGTCGGCCACCACTACCCACGGTTCGCCGCGGTAGCGAAACTGGTGCTGCTCGCGGGCGTGATCGGGGGAGTCAGTTTTGCCGTCCGAGGTTTCTACGACGGCGCGCTCGAGTTGTCGCGCGAGGAATCCATCACCGTGCTCGAAGCACATCCGGTCGCCTCGGCAACCATGTTCTTCCTACCCGGTCCACTGTTCCCGCTGAGCTTGATCATCATCGGCATCGCTGTTCTACGTGCGCGGCTCGTGCATCCAGCCCTGGGCGCGGCCCTCTCCGCCACCGGTGTGATCTTTCCGGCCACAACGATCCTGCGAGTGCAAGCAGGTGCCACCGGATTGAGTGTGGTGATGATCATCGTGTTCGCGCTCCTCGCTCATGCACACGTGAAAGGAGGCGTTGCTCGCGGCTCGCGCGCACAGGCAGACGCCGACCGTGTATCGGAGCGACTCAGTGGCAACTAGCTCGAGTTTCAACCTCTGAGCCACTGAACCGTGACGGGCAAGGGACCGGCTTTGGGCTTCTCGGGGTTCTGTGCGCTGAGTTGTGAGATTCCAATCCGCTCGATGGGAAGATCTCCCGCTCTCGGAGTTAGTCGAGACCGTCGCTACCGTGCCCTCCCATCTCATCCGGTCGCTGACCTGGGACCAGGGTAGCGAGATGGCCACCATGGGGCGTTCACCCTCGCCACCGACATCCCCGTCTACTTCTGCGACCCTGCCAGCCCTTGGCAACGGGGCTCCAACGAGAACACCAACGGCCTTCTGCGGCAATACTTCCCGAAAGGAACCGACCTATCGGTCCACACCCGCGCACACCTCGACGCTGTCGCCGCCGAACTCAACGAGCGCCCACGCAAAACGCTCGGCTGGGAAACCCCAGCCGAGCGCCTGCATAAACTACTCGCGGCCTGATTCAACAACCCGCGTTGCGACGACCCCTGGAATCCAACAAGCTTCCGGGGCCGTTTCCATGGAGCCGACACCACGATCGGCGTCCTTAGTCAAACTGATGTTCGGCCTCGTACGTTTGTTTCAAGAATACCTATCCGTAATTGCAAGTGCCGGAGGCGCTTTGAAATGGACTGGTTCTCTCATGCGTCGTCCGCGCGTGAGGCGGTCGCCGAACGTCTGATCGGTGGATCGATGGGGCGTTCCCATAATTCGCTGAGCGACGTGGACTGGGACGGGCCGCAGGATCCGGACCGGTTCTATATGCCGCAGGAGATGATCTCCTTGTATGGGATGGCGCTGTGGCAGAAGATGCCTCATCGCAAGCGGGTGGAGCTGTCACGTCAGGGGCCGGCGAATCCGCCCACCCGCGCCGTGTGGTCGAGAACACCCTCTGATCTGAGGGGAACGGTTCGAGTTCGTCTTGCACGAGGACGCAGTGGGCGGCCAGGTGCTCAGTCGCGCCGTCGACGTCGTCGGTCAGTAGTTCCAGCCAAGGTCGGCGTGGGTGTAGTTGTCGACACGGTTGAGCCAGCGTGACGGGTCCGAATCGGACGGCGGCGCTCTGGATCACTCCTTCGGCGATGGGCTGGCCGCTGTTGTCAGTTACGTCCATCCCCCAGGACATCGGGTAGAAGGTGCGGTCGAACTGCACGCGGGAGGTTTCATGGCGATGTTGTTTCCACCGATGAAGGTGGGGGCATGGTTTCAACCTGGTGCTCATGCCGGTGCTGAGCTGTCTGCTGCTGGGTGCACTGAAGGACCCAGCCACACCCTCCACCGAACCGAGAAAGGAACTACAACAGTGTGACGTCGACTGCTGCCCAGACTCACCTGGGGGTTCGTCGTCGAAGTCACGCCGAGGCACTGATCGGCTCCTGAACGCCCGCGGTGACGCGCTTGCAGAGGTCCGCGCCGAACCGATCCACCTCTGGTGCCGCAGCTCACTGAACCTCCGCGTCCTCCGATCGGCTCCCACAGGATCAGCTCGTTCCGCTTGCCGCCCATGACGGCGATGGCGGCGTCCAGCCCGCACGTGACGGTCTTCCGCTTCATCCACACTCCCACTAACGAGAAGGTTACTAACAGACAAATTAGTAGGTACTTGTTGAACTTTCCGCGACCTTCCATGATCGACGTTGAGACCTCGCAGACCTGTACGGACCGCTGCGGATCGGCACGCGTTCGCCGTGCCGAGCGCCATCAACACCACAAATCCGCGACCTACTTGTGAACTGGAGCACGACATATGGCTGAGAACGACCACACGCCGGTGACCGTCATCGGACTGGGCTCGATGGGTTCGGCGCTGGCCGAGGCCTTCATCGGCGCCGGGCACCCGACGACGGTGTGGAACCGCACCGCGGGCAAAGCCGGACCACTGGTCGACAAGGGAGCAGTTGCCGCGCCAGCGGTGCAGGAAGCGGTCACCGCGAGCCCGCTGGTGATCGTCTGCCTGTCTACCTACGACGCCACGATCGACACGTTGGAGCACGCCGGAACCGAACTGGCCGGGCGCACTCTGGTCACCCTGAATACCGGCACCCCGGACGGTGCCCGCCGAATGGCCGACTGGGCAAGCGGGCGCGGAGCCAGATTCCTCGATGGCGCGATCAAGAACGTGCCCATGGCGGTGGGCAAGCCGGACACGCTGCTGTACTACAGCGGCAACAAGGCGGTCTTCACCGAGCACGAGGCGACCTTGCGGGTGCTGGGCGGCGACACGGTCCACCTGGGTGAGGAACCCGACCTGGCCGCTCTGTACGAGATGGCCGTGGGCGGGGTCCTACTGCCGTCCCTGCTCGCCTTCTTCCAGGGAAGCGCCTACGTCACTGCCCGTGGCCTGCAAGCCGGCACCCTGGTGCGCTACACCGCCAAGTGGCTGGAGATGATCATTTCCGCTCTTCCGCACCTGGCTGAGCAGATCGACACCGGCGACTACACCGTCCCTATCGGCGCCACCGTGGGCATCTTCGCGGAGGCCCTCGCCGAGGAGAGCCACTACGGTCAGCGGGAACATGTCGACGTCTCGTGGCGGGCCCCCATCCACCACATCCTCAACCGTGCCATCGCCGACGGTCACCGCGACGACAGCATCTCAGCGTTGGTCGAAGTACTCAGGAAGCCTGAACAAGTGGCCTGACACCCCAATGATCGGCACCGTGGGACGTCCCTGGTGCCGATTCGCCCAGCAGCAGCCGCGCACACGGCCCAGTCCTCGACATCCGTCCCGTCCGTCACCACGAACACGTTTCGGATCATCCGCCTGGACACCGGTACCCAACTACGCGAAGAAGGGCCAGCTGCCGCTGCCGGCGGGGAACGCACGGGATCTTATGCCGGCAGTGGGTGAACGCGGGGTGGCTCGTGCGGTAGGTGCTGGACAACGAGGTTGAAGAGTATCGGCTGTCTGCGCACGGGTGGGCGCTTTGGAGATCGCGGGCCGGGTAACTGGTTCTCGTACGCGGGTGTCGGAAACGCGGGTACGGACCTTGCTGGACGCGGTGGAGCGGTTGGCTCAGGACGCCGATCCGGACGTGATAGCGCGGATCGCACGCGTGGAGTCGGAGATCCGGGGACGGCAGCGGGAGTTGGAGCGGCCCGAACGCGGGGGCGCACTCCCGGCCGTGGAGGACGATCGGCTGATGGAGGAGACGGAGAACCTGCTGCACCTGGCGCAGGAGCTGCCGGCGGACTTCGCTCGGGTGGCCTAGTCGATCAATGCTGTGCAACGGGATGCCGTCGCCGATCTCCGGCAGGATGTGCGGCCGACGGGTGAGGTGTTGCGGGAGGTGATGACCGGGCTACACCGATGGATGCCCGGCTCGCGCTCGGCCAGCAGATCGAGCCGCTGCGCCGCTTGCATCAGGTATCTGCGCCAGTCGTTGAGTGATCCCCGTCCACCGCAACCGCCCGCACCGTTGGCCGAGTGGAGTGAGGAGATAATCCCGGACACGGACACCCGGGCATAGAGTGGGACGAATTATGTTGCGCTGGAGGTACATCTGACCCAGTTCGCAACCAGAGTGGACAGCGTCGACATCGCGGACGCTTTCGGTACAGCGGCCCAGGACATCCGCCGTCCTGTCGATCTACTCGAGCTTGCGCATCGCGCAGGAATGACCGAGGCCGAAATCATTGTCACGGTCGAGGCGATCCGGCCGGATCGGGCTCGGTGGCGATTCGCGTTCGGTGGAGTGACGGTAGTGCTGGCAGCGTTGCGGAGGCGATGGAAGGTGCCGGTACGTGGGTCGAACAGCAGGCCGAAGTCAGCTCAGTATTTCAGCTGTTGGGTCGGGGCCTCGGGACAGGGTGTTGGGCAACGCCCGAATGAAGGGAGTATTAGGGCTTCTATTCCAGGGTGTTCATTCAGCCCTGGGTTCTAGTAGTGACCCTATGGTGGAGCTAAGGGGAATCGAACCCCTGACCTTCTCGATGCGAACGAGACGCGCTACCAACTGCGCTATAGCCCCGGTGCGGTTCCTGGCGGGAACCGCGCTGTGACACTGTAGCAGGAGGCGGGCCGCGAATCCGAATCGGGCCCGCCACCTGCGGTTATTGGCCGGCGGCTCGGCGCATGTCGCCGCCGGCGGCGCGGTTGCGGACGGCGCGGGCGGCGGTGGCGTCGAAGGCTTCGAGGTGTTCGAAGGCCGGGTCTTCGTCGTCGGTCTCGAGGAGGTCGGAGCGGCGGCGCAGGGCGCGGGCGGTGTCGCGGTCCATGCCGCGGCGGGGGGCGGGGGCCGCCTGCTCGGTGCCTTCCTGTTCCGGGCGCTGGGTGCGCGCGAGCCTGGCACTGCGACGGCGGCGGATGTCTTCTTCCATCCTGACCTGCTTGCGCAGATAGGCCAGGTAGGTGACGAGGACGCCCGCGGCAAGGCCGCAACCCCACCAGAAGGTCGGGGCGATCGCCACGGCCAGTGCGCCACACAGGATCGTGCCGAGCAGCAGGCCGAGCACGGCTCGCTGGCGGAAGGTGTAGCGCGCGGCGCGGGCGATGGCGTCGGCTTCCGGGTCGAAGCCGCCGCGGCCGCGCCGGGTGGGGATGAAATCGGTGTCCTCGGCGTCGTCGGTGTCGTGATCGGCGTCGGCCACGGCGGGCAGCGCCGCACGCGCGGGTGGTATCCGGGCCGATACGGGATCGGGCTCGGAATCCGCGGCGTCATGATCGGCACGACTGTTGTAGTCGTCGTGGTCGGCCTCGTCGTCACCGTCGGCGTAATCGGCACGGTTGCCGCGATCGGCACGATGGTGGTCGTCACGGTCGTCGTATTCGGCACCGTCGGCACGACTATCGGCCTCGGCGTCATCGGACACATCCGCATCGTCGATATCGGCCTCGGCCGCATCCGTATCGTCGAGGTCCGTCTCGACCACCGCGCGGCGCGTGGCGGTCGAGCGACCGGACGTGCCGGTCTCTGTGACGTCTCCCGGCGTGTTCTGTTCCTCGTCAGCCTCGGTGACGGGCTCGTCGGCCGAAGTCGTCATCCGATCCTCCGCATCATCGCTGTGGGGACGCTTTCTCTGCACTCGTCTCGGCCGCCAATCGGGGTCGCTCTCGTGCCCGGCGGCGGGCCCGGACCTGGTGCGCCGCTTGGAACCTCCGCGATGCAGCACCCGGGTGGCGAGTGCCGTGTCGGTGGTCTGCCGGATCCGGGGATGCCGGTCGGCGAGTATCGGGAACAGGACGAAGACCCACAGTACGACCAGGCCGATCCACAAGATCGAATTCGGCATCGCCGTCAGCACCTCCGTCCCCGCCTGATCCAGTTCCGACCCACGCCCCGCGCCCCGTCGCGGTGACTGTCCGGCTGCCGCACAGGCGCTGCGGCATGGTCGCCGGGCGGGTTGCAGGCTCCCTGCCGATGGCGCAGGGCGCACCACCGACGTCCGTAGGTTAATTCCGGGTAGGAGCATGATCCGGCAGGCGCGCCGTGCACATCCGCCACACCCGTCACATTTCCACCATTGCGGCCCGTCGTCGGGCCCGCTCTCACAGCAGCGTCAACCGGCCTTCCCGTGCCAGCCGGTCCACGACGGTCCCGGCCACCTCTTCCACGGTCAGGCCGACCAGTAGATGATCACGCCACGCCCCGTCGACGTCCAGATAGCGGCGGAGCAGGCCTTCTTCCCGGAATCCGACATTGCGCAGCACCGCCTGGCTTGCCATGTTCTCCGGCCGCACCGTCGCCTCGACCCGATGCAGCCCGACCGCCCCGAAGCAGTGGTCGAGGCCGAGCGCCAAGGCCGCGGTCGCCACGCCCTGGCCGCCGAGATCCTTGGCCACCCAGTAGCCGATCCAGGCCGAGCGCAATGCCCCGCGCACGATATTGCCGACGGTCAACTGCCCGCTGAACGCCCCATCCACCTCGATGACCAGCGGGATCATCGCGCCACGCCGGGCTTCGGCCTTCAGGCTCGACCACAGCGACGGCCAGTTGGAGGCATGGTTGCGCGCTTCCCACGCACCACGGCCGGTCGGCTCCCACGGCTCGAGATGATCCTGGTCCCGCAATCGGATCCGGCTCCACGCGGCCGCGTCGCGCAGCCGCACCGGCCGCAGGGCCACCTGTCCGGCCGCGACCCGCACCGGGCCGAGATGTGCGGGCCATCCGGGATGTTGGGTGGCCCGGAAGACGTTCATGGTCTCCACGTTCAGCCGCGCTGTGCGAGGAAGGCGACCTGGACCTCGTCGCCGGTCCGGATCTCGGTGTCGTCGGGATCGACGACGATGAGGCTGTTCGCCTCGGCCAGCGTCGCCAGCAGATGCGAGGACGCGCCCGCACCGGAGCCGAGCGGCTGCACCAGATATTCGCCGGTGGCTTCATCACGCATCAGCTGTGCGCGCAGATAGCCCTTGCGGCCCGCCATGGATTGGATCGGAGTGATCGTGCGGGCGTGCACGATTCGCCGCATCGGCTGGCGACGTCCGAGCGCAATCCTGATCAGCGGCCGCACCATCACCTCGAACACCACCAGCGCACCGACCGGATTGGACGGCAGCAGGAAGGTCGGCACCTCGTCGCGACCGAGCCGCCCGAAACCCTGCACCGATCCAGGATGCATGGCGACCCTGGCGATCTCGAGTTCACCGAGCCCCTCCAAGGCTTCACGCACCTGTTCGGACGCCCAGCCGCCGACAGCGCCCGCGATCACCACGACCTCCGAACGCACCAGCTGACCTTCGACCACATCACGCAGCCGACGCGGATCGGCGTCGACGATGCCCACCCGGTTGACGTCGGCGCCCGCATCGCGCGCGGCCGCGGCCAGCGCGTAGGAGTTCACGTCGTAGACCTGGCCGGGGCCGGGCGTGCGGTCGATATCGATCAGTTCCGCGCCCACCGAGATGACCGACAGCCGCGGCCGCGGATGGACGAGCACCTTGTCCTGGCCGACAGCGGCGAGCAGGCCGACCTGCGCCGCGCCGATGATGGTTCCCGCGCGCACGGCGACATCGCCCGGCTGCACATCGTCACCGATGCGGCGCACGTAATCGCCGGAACGCACCGGCTCGTAGACCTTGATCCGCGCGCGACCGCCGTCGGTGAAGTCGATCGGCAGCACCGCGTCGGCCAGCGTCGGCAGTGGGGCGCCGGTGTCGACGCGCACCGTCTGGCGTGGCTGCAACCGAATCGGCTGACGCGATCCGGCGACGACCTCACCGACCACCGGCAGCGTCAGATCGACGAGTTCGCCTTCTTCATCACGGATTTCGGCTCCCGCCGAGGCGACGTCGACGCTGCGCACCGCATAGCCGTCGATGGCGGCCTGGTCGAAGCCGGGCAGTGGTCGTTCGGTGACCACGTCCTCGGCACACAGCAGGCCCTGCGCCTCGGAAATCGCGACCCGGACCGGTCGGGGCGCGACCGCCGCAGCGGTCACCTTGATCTGCTGATCCTCAACCGAGCGCATCCAGCCCTTCCCGATCTCCCTCGCCCATCGGGCGATCTCCCTATGCCGTCACCTGCGGATCCCAGTCCGGACCGAGCCGATGCTGCAACCATTCACGCAGTGCCGGACCGTATTCCTCCCGCTCCAGCGCGAAATCCACCGCAGCACGAAGATAGCCGCCCGGGTTGCCCAGATCGTGGCGCGACCCACGGTGAACCACCACATGCACCGGATGACCCTCGGCGATCAGCAATGCGATCGCGTCGGTCACCTGCAATTCGCCGCCCGCGCCCGGCTCGATCCGGCGCAGCGCGTCGAAGATCGCACGGTCGAGCAGGTATCGACCGGCCGCGGCGTAGGTCGAGGGCGCGTCGGCCAGAGCGGGCTTCTCCACCATCCCGTTGACGCGCAACACATCCGGGTCGGCGACACCGGGTACCGGCTCCACGTCGAATACGCCGTAGGCGCTCACCTGGTCCTTGGGGACGTCGATGGCGCACAGCACCGAACCGCCGCGTTCGCGCCGCACCCGGCTCATCACATCGAGCGCGCCGCAGGGCAACACCAGATCGTCGGGCAGCAGTACCGCGATGGCGTCCTCGTCGGCGTCCAGGGCACTTTCGGCCTGTGCGATCGCATGACCGAGCCCGAGCGGCTCCTCCTGCACCACCGAGGTGACATCGAGCAGGCCGGGCGCCTTGCGCACCTTTTCCAGCAGATGGAACTTGCCGCGTTCGGCGAGGGTGCTCTCCAGCACCAGATCCTCGACGAAATGGGCGACGACACCGTCCTTGCCCGGTGAGGTGACGATGACCAGCCGGTCGGCGCCGGATTCGGCCGCCTCGGCGGCGACCAACTCGATACCGGGGGTGTCGACCACCGGCAGCAATTCCTTGGGCACCGTCTTGGTCGCCGGCAGGAACCGGGTCCCGAGCCCCGCCGCCGGTACGACCGCGGTACGGAAGCACGACTCCATCGCCGCACCCGCCGTCGTGCCGGGCTCGCCTGCCTTCGCTGTCATATGCACACCTTATCCATCTGATACGTCGTCCAAGTCTGCTTCGCCGCGGCGCGATATCCGCACGAGCCTAGGGTGATCACCGTGAACATGCCCGGTGAGCGCGACAAACATGCCTGGCGGTCGGAGATTCTCGCGCAGCGGGCCGCCGTACCGGACACCGACCATGCCGCGGAGGCGTCCGCGCTGGCAGCGACGGCCCGGCAAATCGATACCGGCAAATGGGTGTGCGCCTACGTTCCGGTGCGCGGTGAGCCGGGATCGCTGGCCATGCTCGACGCCCTCCTTGCCACGGGCGCGCGGGTATTGCTGCCGGTGACGGGACCGCCGGGGCCGCTGGACTGGGCCGAATACACCGGCGGCGACAGCCTGCGCCGGGCGCGCTACGGCCTGCTCGAACCGAGCGGTCCCACCTCGGGCGTCGGCGCCGTCGGCCGCGCGAGTGTGATTCTCGTCCCGGCGCTGGCGGTGGATCGGCGCGGTGTGCGGCTCGGGCGCGGCGCGGGCTACTACGACCGGACGCTCGCGGCGGCCGACCCCGCAGCCCGGCTGGTGGCCGTCGTCCGTGACGATGAGCTGGTCGAACGGCTACCGGAGGAACCACACGATCTGCGCATGGGCTGGGCGCTGACGCCGCGCGGCGGACTGCGCCGACTGGCCGGGCGTTGATCGCGGGCGGCGGGACCCGCGTGGCGGAATGAAAACCCGATTGGCGGCGTTGGCACTGTCGGCTGTAGAGTGCTAGATCGACGAACCCTGCGGAGGATCCTGTGCCAACTTATTCATACGCGTGCACCCAGTGTGATAACCGCTTCGATATCGTTCAGTCCTTCACCGATGAGGCGCTGAGCGTCTGCTCGGAGTGCTCGGGCAAGCTGCGCAAGCTGTTCAACTCCGTGGGCATCGTGTTCAAGGGCAGCGGGTTCTACCGCACCGACAGCCGCGGTGGCGCGTCCACCGCCAGCGAACCGGCCAAGTCCGACAGCGGCTCCGCCACCTCCACCGGATCCGATTCCGGCTCGAGCTCCTCGGCCACCCCTGCGGCCTCGGCGAGCACCGCGGCAGCCAGCTGATCCCCTCGCGGGTTGTGCACAGCCCGCGAGTTGTCCACAACCCGTCGTTCACCCGCTCCGAGCCGGGACGATGCGCCATATTCTCGGCGCATGATCCGATCGCTGACCGCCCGTCACCGACTGCGCCCCGCCCGTACGCGCAACGCCCCGCTCGGTCGCGGTGAAACCCTGCGGGAAGCACTCTGGAATCGGCCACCCTGGGCCGACGGCCTGCTCGCCCGGCGATTGCTCGCCGGAGCGCTCACCGCGGCAGCCATCATCCTGTTGTTCCGCGGTGACCCCGACACCGATCGGATGAGCGTCGTGGTCGCGGCCCGCGATCTCGCGCCCGGCCACCTTCTGGAATCCAGCGATCTGCGCGTCGTGGAGCGCGAATCCGGCGCACTACCCGGCGGCGCGGTGCACGACCCGGCCCAACTGCTCGGAGCGACGCTGACCGGCGCCATGAGCGGCGGCGAAATCCTCACCGACCTCCGCGTCATCGGCCCACGATTGGCCGCGGTGGCGGCCGGGGCGGCGGATGCCAGGATCGTCCCCATCCGGCTGGCCGATACCGCCGTCGCCGACATCCTGCGCGCGGGCGACCGCGTCGACGTCATCGCCGCCGACGAATCCGACCGCGCCACCGCGCGGCCGGCGCGCACCCTGGCCACCGACGCCGCCGTGGTGCTGATCTCCGGTACACCGGGCGCGACACCGGCCGGATCCGCGGACCGGGTCGTACTGGTCGCCATGGCCGCCGACAATGCGGTCGCCGTCGCGGCGGCCTCGCTGAGTACGGCCCTCACCGTCGTCTTTCATTGATATCGATCACTTACCGCCCGGTCCGAACCCGGTTCGCCAGGCGTTAGCCACCGACCTCAACTAGCATCCGTGACGACCGAAAGGGAGCCGCGGACGTCGGTTCGCGCATCGAAGGAGACAGGGCTGTGCTCAAGGGGTTCAAGGATTTCATACTTCGCGGAAACGTCGTTGACCTGGCGGTAGCTGTCGTCATGGGTACGGCGTTCGTCGCGATCGTCACCTCGTTCACCAACGGGATCATCAATCCGCTGCTCGCGGTTTTCGGCAGCCCCAATGAATTGGGGCTCGGTTTCCGGTTGGTAGCCGACAACCCGTCCACCTTCATCGAGATCGGCCCGATCATCACCGCGTGCATCAACTTCCTGATGATCGCCGCGGTGCTGTACTTCGTCCTGGTCATGCCCTCCGCACATGTGAAGAAGCGCTTTGCCAAGGAGGAAGAAGAGGAAGTCCTCAGCGATAACGATCTGCTCATCCAGATCCGCGATCTGCTGGCCGACAGCCAGAAGAGCGCCGGTGGCAGGCACGAATTCTGACCACCCCGGCCGAAACGACGAGTGGGGCGGGGGGCGCGTGCGGCCCGCCCGCCAGACGCGCGCGGGGGCCACCACCAATTTCCCCCCCCCCCGCCCCAACCGCGGGGGGGGCGTGGCGCCGTGGCCCACCGCCCCACTCGTTTCGGTGCCGGAGAAATCAGCCGATGCTGAACGGCTGACCCCACAGGGTCACCACGGAATTCACGTTCTCGGTCTCGACCTTGACCTTCACGAACGCCCGCGCCTGCGCGTAACCGGCGCAGCCGCTCAGACCGATGGTCTGATCGGCCCAGGTGACGCTGCCGCTCTTGCCCTTGAACTTGTTGCGCTTCTGGTGATCCTCGTTGCCGAAGTCGTCGGCCTCTTCGATATCGAGCACATAGAACGACTTCGCCTGGCCGGGGCCGAGCGACAGTTCGCCACCGCTCTCGGCGCCGACACCGAAGGACTCGCCGTCCCAGGTGCCCTCACCGGACACGCCGCCCTCGACGCCGCCGCCACCGATGTTGACCTGGCAGCCGACCACATAGCCTGGGTAGATCTTGCCGCCCTTGGCGCCCGAGCCGGACAGCTCGACCTGCGCACTGGCCGACACCCAGGCGTTGCGGTGCACCGGGGTGGAACCCATGGACGGGTTGATGTTGGCCGACTCGCCCGCGAGGCGGACCGTCACCACGGTGCCGTCGGACAGGGTGCGGACGATTTCGCCGCCGGGCAGCGGCACGAAGGTGTCGGCGTTGGCCGCACCGGTGGAGAACAGGCCCATCGCGACGGCCGCGGCGGCACCCGCACCGGCCACACGCACGATGCTCTTACGGTTGATCATTGTGTAATGCCCCTCTGGGGTTGATTCGCTTCAGCGAGAGATTGATTGGCGGATTCGAGGTACATCGGCTCATATCCGGCCGAGACGATCCGGCCGGAGAGATCCGGAATCAGCCGATGCTGAACGGCTGCCCGTAGAGGGTGGTCTTCGAGTAGTGGTCGCCGATGATCTCGACCACGGTGTAGGCGCGGGCCTGTGCGTAACCGGCGCAGCCCTGGATCTCCATCTCGACGTCCTGGTACTCGACGGAGTAGACGCCGGGCTTCAGGATGTCCTTGTATTCGATCTGGACGAACTTGACCTCGCCCGGACCGAGCTCGAGGCCCACCGAACCGCCGACGGAGGCGCCGTCCAGGTCGACGCTGCCGGAGACGCCCGCGGAGATGGCCTCGTCGCCGATGCTGACCTGGCAGCCGACGATGTAGCCGGTGTTCAGCTGCGAGGTGCCGTGGGTGGAGGAGTTGTTGGTGCCGGGAGCGCCGGTCGGACCGTTGTTCGGACCCACCTCGCCCTCGGGGGTGACGGTGACGTCCGCGCTCGCGACGCCGGAGACCCATACGGTGCGACCGGCACCGTTGGCCGCAAGCGACGGCGAGACCAGCGCGCTTTCGTGGGTGCGCTTGATGGTGACGCCGGGACCGATCTTCTCACCATCCGGCAGTGGCACGAAGGCGTCGGCGTTGGCGGCACCGGCCGAGAACAGTCCCATGGCCACGGCGGCGACGGCGCCGATGCCCATCGCGCGCGTGACGTTGGTGCGGTTCTTGCTCATACTTCCCCTCATCAGGTTTCCAGCGACAGCCCCGTTCGCACGGAGATGCCCTACAACAGGCTCAGAAGAGCCTCTTCGAGGGCCCTGACCGCGAGATGAACCCGAATCAGCACAGGGAGTGAACAGTCGGGGACGGCATGGCGTCTCCGATATGGCAGCAAGGTGAGTCGAAGGTAGCCGAGAGGTTACGCAGATCGGCCCAATCGGCCGCGAGATGGGCGACTTCGCCGGTCACAGGCCTGAAACAGCAGGACGCGGGCCTGTCACGATTGTGACAGACCCGCGTCCTCATGCGCTGGTTCTGTTTGCTCAGGCCCGAGCGCTGCCCGAGCGCGCCCCGATCAGCCCAGGCTGAACGGCTGGCCCCACAGGGTCACGACCGACATGACATTGTCGGTTTCGACCTTGACCTTGACGAACGCCCGCGCCTGCGCGTAACCGGCGCAGCCGCTCAGACCGATGGTCTCATCGGCCCAGGTGACCGAACCGCTGGTGCCACGGAACACGTTGCGGGTCTGGTGCGTCTCGCTGCCGAAATCATCGGCCTCTTCGAGGTCGAGCACGTAGAAGGACTTCGCCTGGCCGGGGCCGAGCGACAGTTCGCCACCGCTCTCGACGCCGCCGGTGGGCTCGCCTTCCCAGGTTCCGCCTGCCGCGCCACCACCCTCGACGCCGCCGCCACCGATGTTGACCTGGCAGCCGACCACGTAACCGGGGTAGATCTTGCCGCCGACGGCGCCCGAGCCGGACAGCTCGACCTGCGCGCTGGCCGAGACCCAGGTGTTGCGGTGCACCGGAGTCGAGCCGAGAGAGGGGTTGATGTTGGCCGATTCGCCGACCAGGCGGACCGTCACCACGGTGCCGTCGGACAGCGTCTTGACGATTTCGCCGCCGGGCAGCGGCACGAAGGTGTCGGCGTTGGCCGCACCGGTGGAGAACAGGCCAATGGCCATGGTCGCGGCGGCGCCGATACCGGCCGCCCGCGCCACGATCTTACGGTTGATCATGTTTGTACCCTTCGAGGGTCGAGTTCGCTCGAGGCGAGAGGTTTGTACGGTCGATTCGACGACGTCAGCCGATGCTGAACGGCTGCCCGTAGAGGGTCGTCTTCGAGTAGTGATCGCCGATGATCTCGACGACCGTGTACGCCCGCGCCTGCGCGTAACCCGCGCAGCCCTGGATCTCCATCTCGACGTCCTGGTACTCCACCGAGTAGTGGCCCGGCTTCAGAATGTCCTTGTACTCGATCTGGACGAACTTCACCTCGCCCGGACCCAGCTCCAGACCCACCGCGCCGCCGACGGAGGCACCCGAGACATCGACGCTGCCCGACACACCGGCGGAGATCGCCTCGTCGCCGATGCTGACCTGGCAGCCGACGAGGTAGCCCGTGTTCAGCTGCGACGCTCCGTGGGTGGAGGAGTTGTTGGTGCCGGGAGCACCCGTCGGACCGTTGTTCGGACCCACCTCGCCTTCCGGCGTGACGGTGACGTCCGCGCTCGCATTGCCCGAAACCCAGACAACGCGACCTGCGCCATTGGCCGCCATGGACGGCGAAATCAACGCATGCTCATGGGTGCGCTTGATGGTCACACCCGGACCAACCTTCTCGCCGTCCGGCAACGGCACGAAGGTATCCGCGTTCGCGGCACCGGTCGAAAGCAGACCCAGGGCCACAGCGGCTGCGGCGCCTACGCCCGCAGCACGGGCTCCGCGGCGCAAACCGTTGGTGCGGTTCTCGCTCATACTTCCCCTCATCAATTTTTCTAACAGACCAGCCTCGACCGTCGAGGCTGGACATGGTCCTCACAGGCCAAGCTCAGTGTGTCGCCCATTTGTTGCCGTTGTGTAACCGGCTGTTATTTCAACGCAAGGTTCCAACACTGCCGAACCACACTCCACCGCGCGAGGTCTGCCCATTCGTGCAGGCCACTGGACTACGCAGAAGGTCGTGAAGGTCCGAGGGGAGATTAACCGTCGGTAACGGAACGGACAACGAAAGTATTCGTCAAGATGCCAGTGATCTGCATCACATCAGCAAAATGCTCATATCGCTTGACGTGCATAAATGCAGGTTGCCGGTTCCGGCGAAGTAGCCGAAAAGGACCGGGCAGCGCGCCGATACCAGGGCCGAATACGGGATGAGCACGTATTCCGGAAGAGGTCCCGCGAACTTAAATGCTTGAAGCTCGAATGACCCAGAATGCTACGCGCCAGTAATTACGTAGCCGGGCAGTAGATAGCGCGCGAGGGTAAGCCTCGGCGAGGTTGCTGAGGGCGCGAAGAACTCAACCGTGGTGCGGCGGTACCTGAGACCGCAGCCAGTCATCGCCACTCGACGGCGTGTCGCGCTCATCGCCACGTTCGTCGGCCGTGGTGTCGGGAAGTACGTCACCGAAGATGCGCGCCAGACGCGCCGCGTCCCCCGACCGGCGGACCGGGCGGGGGACGTCGGATCGATCGTCGGTGGAACTCATTCGTCCAATCCGGAGAGTTCGCCGATCGCCCGGCTGGCGAGCGGACCGAGCGTCGCCATACCGTCACGGATGGCCGCACGGGTACCGGGCAGATTCACCACGAGGGTGCTGCCGGAGATACCGGCCAGACCGCGCGACAGGCCCGCGTCCAGCGAACCGGCCACCCGCCCGGAGGAGCGCAACGCCTCACTGATTCCGGGCAGCTCACGATCGAGCACCTGCGAGGTGGCCTCCGGCGTGACATCGCGCGGCGACATACCGGTGCCGCCGACCGAGATGACCAGATCGACGCCGCCGATCACCGCGGTGTTGAGCGCATTACGGATCTCCACCTCATCGGCCTGCACTGTCACCGACGCGTCGACGAGAAAGCCCGCTTCGGTGAGCAATTCGGTGACCAGTGGGCCGAGCGAATCCACACCCCCGTGAGCCGTGCGATCGTCGACGACCACGACCAGTGCGCGTCCTGCCACGGAACCATCGATGTCCATGGTGCTCACCGTAGCGCCATCGCCGAGCAGTGGTTCCCAACCCCCGTGCAGCACCTGCATCACCGCGCTCCCCCGGTGGACACCGCGTCGAGGGTCACCTCGACCGTCTTGGCGTTTCCGCCCTGTTCATCGGTATACGTCACGCTCAACTTGTCTCCTGGCTTACTGGACCGGACGGCGGCAACCAGCGCGTCGCCGGAATCGATGGTGCGATCACCCATCCGGGTGATGACCGCACCCGAGGGGATACCGGCCTCGGCGGCGGGGCCGTCGGCGGTCGCCTCCAGTACCCGCGCCCCGCGCACCGTGTCGTTGCGCGGCACCTTGATGCCGATCTGGGCGTAGGTGGCGTGGCCGGTCTTGATCAGTTCCTCGGCCACCCGGCGGGCCTGATCGACCGGAATGGCGAAGCCGAGCCCGATCGAGCCGGTCTGCTGGCCGCCGAGTTCGGAACCGCCGAGCGTGGCGATGGCGGTGTTGATGCCGATCAGTTTGCCGTTGGCGTCGACCAGCGCACCGCCGGAATTGCCCGGATTGATCGCGGCGTCGGTCTGAACGGCGTCGATGACCGGGTTGGGAGTCGACGGATCGGCACCGGCGTCGCCGGAGGTGGAGACCGGACGGTTCATCGCCGAGACGATGCCGGTGGTGACGGTGCCCGCGAGCCCGAGCGGCGAGCCGATCGCGATGACCGGCTGACCGACCTGCAAACCGGCCGAGCTGCCGAGTTCGATCGGGGTGAGCCCGTTTTTGCCCTCGACCTTGACGACGGCGAGATCGGAGACCGGATCGGCGCCGACCATGGTGGCAGGCGCGGTACTGCCGTCAGCGAAGGTGACTTCCATCTTGGCGTCGGGGCCGCCG
The DNA here is from genome assembly GCF_029868385.1 of Nocardia cyriacigeorgica. Taxonomy (GTDB): domain Bacteria; phylum Actinomycetota; class Actinomycetes; order Mycobacteriales; family Mycobacteriaceae; genus Nocardia; species Nocardia cyriacigeorgica_F. Next base: position 77,009 of record NZ_JARWNX010000029.1, read on the forward strand.
CCCGCGGCGACGTGGTTGTTGGTCAGGATCAGCCCGTCGGAGGACAGGACCACTCCCGAGCCCTCCCCCTGCGCGCGATTGCTGGCGACCTTGATCATCACCACGCTCGGCAGTACCTGCTGTGCCACCGCCTGGGTGGAGCCCGCGGGCGCGTTGGCGGCATTACCGATATTCGGTTTCGGTGCGTCGAGAGCGTTGCTGGCCGTCGTGCCGCCGCTGTCGCCGCCCGCCACCACCGCACCGACCGCACCGCCGACGCCACCACTGACCAGCGCGAGCGCGACCGCGCCCGCAATGAGACCGGTGCGGATCGGACGCGTGGGCGGCTGCGGCGGCATGAGCGGTTCCGGCGCGGCGAACGGCTGCGGCGCGGCGCCGTACGGCTGGCCCTGCGGGGGTGGTGCCGAGTGGAAGCCCGGCGGCGGCACGGACCCGGGCGCAGGCCCCTGCGGTCGATCGGTGAAATCCTCGGTCATGGTTTCTCGTTTCTGTCTCACGTCGTGCGTCCAGGGTGACGCGGACTGCTGAGAGCCGACTGAGACCGTGCTTTCAGTTCTCTGCGGATCGATGTCTATAGCCCCGTCCCGTTATCGGCGGGCGCACCGAGCGCACCCGCCTCACCCGGCAGCACGATGCGGATCAGCGCACCGCCACGCTCGGACGTATCGATCGTGATGGTGCCGCCATGTTTTGTCACGACCTGTTTCACGATCGCGAGCCCGAGGCCCGATCCGGGCATGGAACGCGACGCCGTGGTGCGGTAGAAGCGCTCGAACACCAGCTCACGTTCGGCCGGTGGGATGCCGGGGCCCGCATCGTCGACCGACAGTTCCAGCAGCCCGCGACCCACCTCGGCCATGCTCACCCGCACCTGCGCGCCCGCCGGGCTCCATTTCGCGGCATTGTCCAAGACGTTGAGGATCGCCCGCTCCAGCCCGGCCTCGTGTCCATAGACGAACCACGGCCGCAGGGCCGCGACGAACTCGATCGAACCCCGGCGGCGCCGGGCCCGTTCGAGCGCCCGTTCGGCCACCTCACCGAGATCGACCCGCTCGTAGACGGTTTCCGGTGCGTCCTCCCGTGCCAGATCGACCAGATCGCCGACGAGTGTGGACAGCTCCTCGATCTGGGCGACCACGTCCATGCGCAGCTCGGCCATATCCTCGTCCGGGATCCGGGGCGCACCCGGTCGGCCCGCCGCGATCAGCAGTTCCATATTGGTGCGCAGCGAGGTCAGCGGTGTGCGCAGTTCATGGCCCGCGTCGGCGACCAGCCGCCGCTGCCGATCGCGCGATTCGGCCAGTGCGCGCAGCATGGTGTTGAAACTCTCGGTGAGCCGGGCCAGCTCGTCGTCGCCGGTAACCGGAATCGGGGTCAGATCGTCGGTGCGCGCCACCCGCTCGGTGGCCGCGGTGAGCCTGGCGATGGGCCGCAATCCGGTGCGACCGACCGCGGTGCCCGCCGCGGCGGCCAGCAGCACACCGCAGCCACCGACCACGAACAGCAGCCAGGCCAGCCGGTCGAGCACCTCACGGGTCGGTTCGAGCCGCTGGGAGATCACCAGCGTCACACCCGAATCCATGCGACGGGCCAGCACGCGCTGGTTGTTGTAGGTGCGCAGCGACGAGGTGTGCTCGCCCTTGGCGACCGCGATCTCCTCGGTGCCGATGGGTGGTTTGGTCGGCTGCGGCGGAATGTAGACCGGGAGGCTGTCGAGGGTGCGCTCGGCGTCGGGTGTGGTGGGCGGTGAGGACACCGAGAACGGGTAGATCAGACCGACGCCGATGTTGTTGGAGAACAACGTCGCCACACCGAGCGACTGGAACGCCATGCTGTCGATATCGCCATTGATCATGGTCGCGGCCCTGGCGCGCAGCTGCGCGTCGACGTCACCGTAGAGGGCGCGCGCCACCATCGCGTAGGCCGCGATCGAGGTGACGGCCACCGCGATGGCCACCACCGAGGCGGCGAGCAGGGTCACCCGCCAGCGCAGCGACACCGTCCTGGTCAACGGGGTGGGCGGGCGCATCGGCGCGGGTTCGTCCACCCCGCGCCGCGACTGGCCGAGCGGGGCGACGGTCTCGTTCGCGCCGGATTTCGCCTGCCGTTTGGAAGTTGTCCGTGCCATGTCCTCGCCCGCCTACGGCGGTGTCTCCCGCAGTACGTATCCGACGCCGCGCACGGTGTGGATCAGACGTGGTTCACCATCGGCCTCGGTCTTGCGCCGCAGGTAGCCGATGTAGACCTCGAGGGCGTTGCCCGAGGTGGGGAAGTCGTAACCCCACACCTCCTCCAGAATCCGGCCGCGGGTCAGCACCCGGCGCGGATTGGCCATCAACATTTCCAGCAGGGAGAACTCGGTGCGGGTCAGGCTGATCGATCGCGACCCACGCAGCACCTCGCGGGTCACCGGATCGAGCGACAGATCGGCGAAGCGCATCGTTTCCGATGCCTCACCCGGATCGCTGGTGCGACGGCGCAACAGTGCGCGCAGCCGCGCGAGCAATTCCTCGAGTGCGAAAGGCTTCGGCAAATAGTCGTCGGCGCCCGCGTCCAGACCCGCTACTCGTTCGGAAACCGAATCCCGCGCGGTCAAAACCAGAATCGGCAGATCGTCACCGGTGCTGCGCAACCGGCGGCACACTTCCAGCCCGTCCAGGCGCGGCATCATCACATCGAGCACGAGCGCGTCCGGGCGCTGCGCGGTCACTTTGTCCAGTGCGTCGACACCATCGACCGCGAGGTCCACGGTGTAGCCGTTGAAGGTCAGCGACCGTCGCAGCGATTCCCGGACGGCGCGATCGTCGTCGACCACCAGAATGCGCATGTTCCCAGTTTGACCGCATCGACTGAGAGCCGACTGAGAGGGCTCCCGTGACACGCCGCACGAGGTGGGAGCCGCGGGCCGATTCGTTTGCCGGGCACCGGATAAATGATCTTGACCTGCATATTTGATGGATTGCCGGACAAACGGACCGGTGTGCAATGATTCATACGCGAAACTTGTTCTCCACGGCCATATTCGAGGTTTAACGCAGGGAACGTCCAGATTGCCGATGCTCTCTCTGCGGGGTATGTTTCCTGCGGTAAAAAGAAGACCTCAGGTTGGTTCTGGCGCGGTTCGAATCGAATCCAGAACTCCCCACGCGCGGCCGGGGTCACTCGTGATGCGGAGGCGACACAAGCGGATGGAAGCTGCACCGCGACCCTGGCAATTCAGCCTGCCCAACTGGTCGGTTACCCGCAAGGTCGGCATCGTGCTCGTGCTGCCGGTGGTGCTGGCCACCGTGTTCGCCGTACTGCGGATCAACAACGAACTCCAGACCATGGATCAGTTGGACGCCGCCACCGAACAGGCCATCATCATCCGGCCCATCGTCAGGTTCGGTACCGCCACCGAACATCTGGCCGTGACCGCCACCTCGAGCTGGGGTAATCCGGCCGACCCCGGCACCGACGCCGCGCTGACCCGCTTCGATCAGGCGCTGGCGGATATGGAGACCGCGCTCCAGGACACCGGGGTCAGCAGCAAGGTGACCGCCGAATTGTCCTCGGCCGTCGCCATCGGCACCACCATGCGTAACAGCCTGCGCAGCGGATCACCGGCCATGGTCGGCGATCAGGCCGATGAGATCGGTATGCGCATCGGTAACGCGCTCGCGCTCTCACCCTCGGTGGAAGACCTCGTCATCCAGCGATACTTTCTCCAGCTGACCACGATTCAGACCGCGCGCCGCGTGCTCACCGAGCAGCGCATGCTGATCAGCTCACCCGACGCCGCGCGCAACCCGAGCATGCGGGCCAGGGTGCTGACCTCGGCGGGCGCCGAGCTGACCATGATCTACCAGTACGGGCAGATCCTGCCGGAACTCGCGGGCAATATGCGCCCGCTGCTGGACGCGGTGCAGACCAGGCTGGCGACCTTCAGCCAGAACACCGCCGACCCGGCGAGCAATCCGGCGGTGCTCGACTCGTTGCGGCTCAGTGCCGACACCTACGACGCGACCACCGCCCAGCTGACCGACATCATCGATGCCGCGCTGCTCGATCGCACCACCACCGCGCAGAACAGCGCGCTGCGTGAGACCACCATCGTGATGGCGGTGCTGCTCGCCGGTCTGGCGCTGGCGCTCGCGGTCGCACGCACCCTGGTCGTCCCGGTGCGTAGGCTGCGCCGCGACGCGCTCGAGGTCGCCCACGTCAAGCTGCCCGACGAGCTGTCGGTGGTGCGTGCCGGTGGCACCACCCCGAAGATCACCCCGGTGGCGGTGCACACCACCGACGAGATCGGCCAGCTGGCCCGAGCCGTCGACGAAATGCACGAACAGGCGCTGAATCTCGCCGCCGAGCAGGCCCGTCTGCGGGTGCAGATCGGCAATATGTTCGAGACGCTGTCGCGGCGCAGCCAATCGCTGGTGGAGCAGCAGCTGGCGCTGATCGAAGATCTCGAACACGACGAGGACGACAGCGAACGACTCCAGAGCCTGTTCCGCCTGGACCATCTCGCCACCCGCATGCGCCGTAACGGCGACAACCTGCTGGTGCTCGCCGGTACGGCACTGCGCCGCGGCCAGCTCCAGCCGGTGCCGCTGTCGGACATGCTGTGGAGCGCGGTCTCCCAGGTCGAGGACTATCAGCGGGTCGAGATCGGCACGGTGCCCGATGGTGTCGTCGCCGGTGAGCCCGCGGTCGATATCGAGCATCTGCTGGCCGAACTCATCGACAACGCGCTGCGCTACTCCCCGCCGACCACGCCGGTCGCGGTCACCGTCTCGCGCGCGGTCGACGGCGGATATCTGATCGAGATCACCGATCGCGGCCTCGGCATGTCGGCCGACGACCTCCAGGCCACCAACGAGCGCCTCGCCTCCGGTGGTGAGGTCACCATCGAAACCGCGCGCCGGATGGGTCTGTTCGTGGTCGGTCGGTTGGCCAAACGCCACACCATCACCGTCAGCCTGCGTCGCACCTCGACGATGGCGCAGCAGCCCGGTATCACCGCGAGCGTGCATCTGCCGGGTGCGCTCGTCGCTCCGGCGATGGACGACGACGCCGACGGGCTGCCCGGCGGTAAACCACCGACCGATCCGTTCGCCGCTCTGCCGCCGGGTGCGCCGCCGCAGCGCACGCTGGTGTCGGTACCGAATCTGCCGGAAACGCCGTCACAGGCGCCGTCGGACGCCGAGACCGCGCCACCGATCTCGACCTGGGGCACGACCAGTTCCGGCCTGCCGCAGCGTCGCCCGTCCATGCGGGTCGCCGAACCGTCGGGGCAGCCGTCGATCTCGGTGCCCGCGAACACTCGCGATAGCGAGGAAACTTCCGACGCCACGCCGTTCGGCCCGCCGACCCCCGAACCCCATCCCGGCGACGCCGAGACCGGACCGAACCGGATCGTCAGTGCCGAATCCGACGAGGAACCGACCGGGTTGTGGGCGGAGACCTCCGAGCATCCGATCGTCACCCCGCAGACCGAACCGGCGCGACCCGAACCGGAGCCACGCGCCACGACCGCCGGTTCCGGTCTGCCGATCCGTCGCCCCGCCACCGTCCGGGAGGAGCCGCAGGTTCCCTCCGCACCCCAGCAGTCCGCTCCCGCACCGCAGCCTGCTCCCGCACCGCAGCCCGTTCCGGCGCCGCAGGCACCCGAGACCGTCACCGTCACTGCCGAATCCGCGGCCGCGACCTCGACATCGACTCGGCTGCAACCCGTCGGCGGTGATTCGCCGACCCCGATCTATCAGCGCATGGTGTCGGAGTGGCTGGTGGAGCCCGCGACCACCCAGCCGTCGAACAGCACCTGGTCCTCCCCCGCGGACGCGGGCTGGATGGCGGCCGAGGACGCCAGTAAGCCGACCACCAGCGCCCGGACGGTCGGCGGGCTGCCGATCCGCAGGCCGGGCGCGCAATTGGTGCCGGGCGGCCTGGCCCCGGCCGAAGAAGCGGGCGCTCGCGACCCGGAGGAGATCCGGAACAACCTGACCAGGCATCTCAGTGGAGTCCGCAGCGGGCGGGCCGACGCGCAGCACAACGACGGAGGGCTTGCATGACCAACCCGAACCCGAACAGCACCACAGACGAGAACCTGAACTGGCTGGTTGCCCGGTTCACCCGCGACGTTCCCGGTGTCTCGCACGCGGTCCTGGTGTCGGCGGACGGCCTGTTGCAGGCCACCAGCCCCGCCCTCCCCGCCGACCGGGCCGAACAGCTGGCCGCGGTGACGGCCGGTCTGGCCAGCCTGTCCACCGGCGCCGCACAGCTTTTCGACGGCGGCAAGGTGATGCAGTCGATCGTGGAGATGCAGCGCGGCTATCTGCTGGTGATGAGCGTCGGCAACGGCTCGCACCTAGCGGTGTTGGCGAACAAGTCGCACGATATCGGCCGCATCGGATACGAGATGGCGTTGCTCGTCGATCGAGTGGGCTCGGTGGTTTCGGCCACCGCCCGCACTGCCGTCTGAGTGTTCGATGTCCACATTCGGCTCCGGGCCGTACCACCGGCCAACCACTCGCGTCAGACCGTATGCGTTGACGTCGGGCCGCACCGAGCCCGCGGTCGACCTGCCGCTGGAAGCGGTCATCGAGACGATCTCGTATACCCCGCGCGGTGATTGGCCGTCCGGTGATATCCGCATCGAGATCCTGCGACTCGGTGCGCACCTGCTCTCAGTTGCCGAAATCGCCGCACACCTGGACCGTCCGCTGGGTATGGTCCGGGTCGTTATCGGCGATCTCGTCGTGGACGGGAACCTGCGAGTGCATTCGACTCTGACCGAACAGGCGAGCTATGACGAACGCCGTTCCCTGATGGAGAGGACATTGCGTGGACTCCGTGCCCTATAGGAGACCGGATCGGGGCTCCGCGCCCGAGGACACCGACAACCGGACGGCGTCGACCAAGATCGTCGTCGCCGGTGGTTTCGGTGCGGGCAAGACCACTTTCGTCGGCGCGGTATCGGAGATCGTTCCGTTGCGCACCGAGGCGATGGTGACCCGATTCTCCGACGGTATCGATGATCTCGCCGATACCCCGGAGAAGGAGACGACCACCGTCGCCATGGATTTCGGCCGGATCATCCTGCCGGGCAACCTGGTGCTCTATCTGTTCGGCACACCGGGCCAGCGACGTTTCTGGTTCATGTGGGACGACTTGATCCGCGGCGCCATCGGCGCGGTGGTGCTCATCGATACCCGCAGGCTGGAGGACAGTTTCGCGGCGGTCGACTTCTTCGAGGCGCGCAATCTGCCGTTCCTCATCGCGGTCAACCGGTTCCCCGACGCACCGCGTTTCCCGATCGCGGAGTTGCGTGAGGCACTGTCGGTGCGTCCGGGTGTGCCGATCGTGGATATCGACGCGCGCAATGCCGTCGAGGTGCGGCAGGCGCTGGCGGCCGTCACCGAGTACGCGATCTCCGAGCTTCAGGCCATGGAATTGGAAGGGGCCGCCCGGCATGGCTGACACGCTGGCTTCGGCGACAGGGCTGTTCGCGGCCGATGCGACCGCCGAAGTGGATCGGTTCGCGATGGGCTTTTGGCTCATCGGGCTCTCGCTCGGGGTTTCGGCGCTCGGCGCGCTGGTCGGCCTCGCGTGTGTGGTGCACGGTCGGCGTTCGGCTCGGTTCCGTCCGGTGTGGCTGGCCGCGGCCGCGGTGTCGATCGGCGGTGTCGGTATCTGGCTGGCGACGGCGGTGCTGCTGCTCGGGGTGGCGGTGCCGGGCACCGTACTGCGCTATGACGCGGCCACGCTGGGTGTTTCGGTCGCGGTTGCCGTTATCGCGGTGTTCGCCGGGCTGGTGATCGCCGGGCGTGAGCTGCGGCTGCCGCGGCTGCTGACCGGTGGTCTGGTGATGGGCCTTGGCGCCGGGTTGATGCTGTACCTGGAGTTGGCCGCGGCGGATGTGCAGGGCTCGGTCGAGCTGACCATCTGGCTGCTGGCGGTGGCCGCGGTGATTGCGGTGGTCGTCGCGGGCGCGTGTCTGTGGTTGTTCCAGTCGAGGCAGGTCCTGGCGGCGCGGGTGGGCACGATCGTACTGTTCGCGCTGGGTGTGGCCGGTATGTACCACACCGGTGTCGCCGCGCTGCGTTTCAGTGTCGATGATGCCGCCGAGGCGCCCGGCGGGATGCAGTTGTTCGATTTCGTGTTCCCGATGTTCGTGCTCGGTTCGCTGGCGCTCGCGCTGCCGATCACCGCTGTGCTGGTTGCGCCGGATCGGCGTGAGTTGGCGGCGGTGGATCCGGCGCCGCGTCCGGTGCTCGAGCCTGCGCGCTGATCCGGGCGGGGGGATTCGATGACGGCCGAGCAGGAAGCGCTGTTGCGTGAGTTGCGCGCGCAGATCGGGGAATTGCGCACGGAGGTCAGCGACTTGGAGGCCACAGTCGCCGATCTGGTGGTGCGGGTGGAGCAGTTGGCCGGTCCGTCGCTGTCGTGGTTGGTGTCGTTGCCTGTCGCATTGCTCGGTGAGGTGCTGAGCAGGGTGGTGGCGGCGCTTTCGGCGCTGCCTGGTGTGGCTGGTTGCGCGGGACCGGATTCGGGTGTGACGGCGGGCGGGGGCAAGCGCCCGGTGGAGGCCGAGGGCGACGGATGAGCCCGCCCGGTTGCTTTCGGGTCCGATAGGCCGGACCGTCATGGCCATGCGGGGGCGGTACGAGAGCGCCCCGGCATCATCGTCGAGTGGCCTGAACACACACGGGGCGAGGCGCTGAGATGCGCTGCGAATGAGTTTCTTTCGGCGAAGGCCGGAGATTCTTGGCGATGAGCGGGTTCTCCCTGAACCGGGAGAACCCGCCCTCCCGATCGAGGGTACCGACGGGTTATCGCGAAATCATCAGTGCGGCGGGACTTTTAATCAGGCCAAAAACCAACTCTCAGTACGAATTTCGAGAGTTGGCAATTCGCTCGCAATCAGTACTTCGAGAGTATCGCCAAGTCGACTCGACAGCAAGGGTAACCACCCGATTGCCACAGCGCACGTTCGGCCGACAGTGCACATCGGGTGAATCCCACGGAAACGGGCCCGCGCCGATGGCCGACATCCTCCGATGTTCAGCCCCCGTGACGCTATCGGCCGCGCTATCGTCGGCATCGCACATGCAGGTTCGTTCGAAGGAGATTCGTATGGCCGTCAACGTTGTGCTCGACAAGGTGCTCGACAAGGAGTACGAGAACAAATCCCTCGCCGAGATCCTCGCCGCTCCCCCCTCGGCGCTCGCGGGTCTCACCGACACCCACGACAAACAGCTGCTCGACGCTCTGAAGATCAAGTCCATCGCCGATCTCGGCAACAACAAGTACTTCCAGCTCGCCGCCACTCTCGTCCGGCTGGCCGAGCAGCAGGGCTGAGCCCCGGCACGCACGTCACTCCGCTGCCGGGTCACCGCATGCGACCCGGCAGCGGATTCGTACGCCGCCCATACGCCCGGCTTCAGCCATCCCGGTGGCGAGTCGCCCGCCCCCGTCCTCCGCGGCGCGTCAGAGGCGATCGAGATCGATCAATCCGCGACGCACCGCTTGCACGAGGCGACGCGGAACCTTGTGCACCACGCCACCGACACTGACCGGCACCAGGTCCGGCGGTGTCGCCTTCCAGTTCGCGCGTCGGCTGCGGGTGTTGGAGCGTGACATCCTCCGCTTCGGGACCGCCATCTCAGCTCTCCTTCTGTTCCGGTCGGCCCTGCGTGCCGCGCGCCCGCTTACCGTATTTGCGTTCGAATTTCTCCACCCGACCCTGGGTGTCGAGCAGCCGGTTGGCGCCGGTCCAGAACGGATGCGAATCCGAGGTGACATCGACCACCAGCAGCGGGTAGGTCTGTCCGTCGGACCATTCGACGGTCCGCTCGCCGGTCGCGGTCGACTTGGTCAGAAACCGCTTCCCGGTGCTCGAATCCTCGAACACCACCGGGTGGTAGTCCGGGTGAATTCCTGCTTTCATCGGTTGTCCTTTCCTCGATTCATTCGCCCGAGCGGTGTTCGCCCGCGATCGGCAGTCCGGTCGAGTCGGTGGATTCGCACGGGTCGGCATGCCATTCGCCGAAGGGGTCCTCCCAGTGCGCGACGCGCTCCGGCGCACGCTCGACCAGCCGCAGTTCGTCGTCGTCGACCAGCGCCCAGTGCAGGGCTCGGCGGATATCGTCGGGATCGGCGTCGTGCACCAGGATCACCAGCGAGATATCGCGATCGCCGAAGGTGTCATCCCAGCGCAGCGCGGCCATCGCCCGGCGCACCGGATCGGCCTGTTCGAGTTCGGTCGGCGTCATCGCGGCGAGCCAGCGCCCCGCGCCGCCCACCCGCAGTCCGCCGCCCGCCGATTCCAGCCACACCACATCGTCGGGCTGGGTGGCCAGCCACATCCGGCCGCGCGCGGTGACCACGCCCTCGAAGAGCACATCGAGGGCCTCGTGCAGGCGGGCGGGATGGAAGGGACGACTCGCGGCGAACTCTACCAGCGTCACGCCCTGATCGGTACCGAGCGGCGGCTGCCCGCGCAGCAGCGGTGCGTGCGCGTCGAACACTCGTCCGCGACGGGAGTCGCCCGAGATCCGCGCGAGGAGGGCTTCGATCTCGGCACCGGCGATCGGTTCGGCGTCGGTGCCCCACCACACCGGCGCCGCGGGCACCAGGCGGGTCAGGACGGCGCCGAGACGTTCTCGATCGAGGGCGTCGATCCGATCGGTGGCGGTCACGATCAGCGCATCGGCGAAATCGACCTGGCCGACCGCGACCTGCGCGACGGTGCGATCGTCGTCGGCGGTGGCGAGCCCGCATTCGGCCAGGGTGTCGTCACCGGTGGCATCCCCCAACCAGTGGCGAGCGTCCACGCAGGTCAGCACGGCCTCGATACGGACGTCTCGGCCGGCGGGGCCGTCGACCCGCCCGACCACACCGGCGACCACGACGCCCTCGACGGCCTGACAGACCGCCTCCGCCTCGAAGGCGGGATCCAGCGCGAGCACGATCCGGCCGACCGAATCGCGGGCGGCGAGGGTGCACAGCAGCGGAAGCAGATCGGCACGCAGCGTGCAGGACACGCACCCGTGCGCGAGTTCCAGCACCGAGGTGGTCTCCCGCGCGCCGTCGCGCACCGTCCGGCGGACGATGCCCTCGCGCAGTTCGGCGAGATCGTGGCGGACGACAACGGTGCCGGCGGCGGTGCCGAGAGCGCGCGCCACCTGGTCGACCCCGTCGGTGGCGCGTCCCGAGGACCCGGCCACCACCACGACCGGTGTTCTGCGATCGGGAGCCACAGCAACCCCTTTCGGTAACGGTTTTCATTAACAGCTGGCCACACGGTACAGTGCCGAACAGCCGTTGTCGAAAATGATTGTCATCACCTATTGGAGGGAGCCCGCCATGTCGGCCCATTGCCAGGTCACCGGCCGCCGGCCCGGTTTCGGCAAATCCGTCTCGCATTCGCATAAGCGGACCAACCGGCGCTGGAACCCGAACATCCAGCGCAAGACCTACTACCTGCCCAGTGAAGACCGCCGCATCACGCTCACCGTGTCGACCAAGGGCATCAAGACCATCGACCGCGACGGGATCGAGGCCGTGGTGGCCCGGATCCGCGCCCGCGGCGACAAGATCTGAGCGGAGCATCACGATGGCATCGAAATCGACCGATATCCGGCCGGTGATCAAGCTGAAGTCCACCGCGGGCACCGGCTATACCTACGTCACCCGCAAGAACCGGCGCAATGACCCCGACCGCATGGTGCTGCGCAAATACGATCCCGTCGTGCGCAGGCACGTGGACTTCCGAGAGGAACGCTGATGGCAAAGAAGTCCAAGATCGCGCGCAACGAACAGCGCAAGGTGATCGTCGACCGCTACGCCGAGCGCCGTGCCGAGCTCAAGGAGCTGATCCGCAAGCCGACCACGCCCGAGGCCGACCGGGTCGCGGCACAGTCGGCGCTACAGCGCCTGCCCCGCGACGCCAGTCCGGTACGATTGCGCAATCGGGACGCCGCAGACGGACGACCGCGCGGCCATCTCCGGAAGTTCGGGCTCTCTCGGGTACGCGTACGCGAGCTGGCCCATCGGGGAGAGTTGCCCGGTGTGCACAAATCGAGCTGGTAGAACCACTCATCGCGTGAGTTAGGAACCCGACACATGGCAGTCAAGCGAGCACCGTCGAAGAAGGCCCGCGCCGAGCAGGCCCGCAAACCCAAGAAGAACCCGCTGATCGCCGCCGGTATCGAAACCGTCGACTACAAGGACGTCAACCTGCTGCGGACGTTCATCTCCGATCGCGGCAAGATCCGCAGCCGCCGCGTCACCGGCCTCACCCCGCAGCAGCAGCGTCAGGTGGCGGTGGCGGTCAAGAACGCCAGGGAGATGGCACTGCTCCCGTTCACCAGCCGCTGATCCGCGCCGCCGCGTCCACCAGCTCGCGGCACCGCGACACCACCGGCACCGACGCTCCGCAACGACCAAGGCCCCCGATACGCATCGGGGGCCTTGTCATATCTCGGGCGAACGCCGTGCTCGATCTACGGGATGGTGAGCACCTGGCCGACGCCGATCGCGTCCGGGTTGTCGATACCGCTGGCGGCGGCGATCTCATGGAAACGGTTGCCGTCACCGTAGAAGCGCTCGGCCACGGCCCACAGGGTGTCACCGGGCTCGACGGTGTGGGTACGCGGCGCCGGAGGCGGCGGCACCTCCTCGGCGGCGGGCGCGGCCGCCGCTTCCTCGACGACGATCGGAGTATCGGTATTGGTGCGGGTCGACCACAGGCCGACACCATCGGTGCCGTAGACCACGAAATTGCGGTCGGCCTGCAAGGTCACCCGGTCGACCGACTTGCCGTGCGTCTTGGTGGACCACACGCCCGTATCGCCCTTGTACAGTACGAAGTTGCCGTCCTCCTGCAAGACGGCGCGATCGACGCCCTGGCCGTGAGTGCCACTGGACCACACCACATTTCCCGGCTCGGACAGCACGAGATTGCCGTCTTCCTGGAGGGTGAGGGAATACGCACCGTTCTCCAGCGCCTGGCCGAGATCGAGTCCTTCGCCAACGCGCAACGTGTCGCCCACGATTTTCCTTTCGAGATCAACTGGCAGAGCATCCGACAACGCCCGAGCCGGTGCGCACCGAAAGCGGCGACGCGGCGTCACCACAGCGGCGCCCGGCTCGGGCAGATCCAACGACGATGCGGCCGAAAACCCATGGCGCGCATCGCAGCAGAATCTACCGCCGGGCGGCCGATCCCGGAGAGGTTTACGCGCCGGGTTCGCGGAAAGTTCACTGTGGGGTTTCCCTCGGCATCGAATCGGCGGCTGACCGGCGCGTCGTTTTGGCGTGTCATGGTTGCGGCGACTATCACGCACGCGCACGCGTAGACCGTTCCGGTGGCGCGGCGAACTGGGTTAAGGTGTGCCCATGTCCCTGCGCCGTGGCTGTGCCACTCTGCTCGCCCTGATCGTCACCGGGCTCTCGATCGTGGCCTGCGGCGGCTCCGATGACGATGCCGCGCAAGACGTTACGAGTACGGTGAGCGACACCGCACCGAGCACACCGGCCGAGAACCCGGCCGCCGCCACCGGCGAGCCGTTCACCGCCGACCCCACCATCGTCGGCGCCCACCCGATACCGTTCAGCTCGTGGACCGCCCTGCCCGACAATCGGATCGCGGTGAGCTTCGAAACCGGTTCGCCGGAATGTTACGGAGTGGATGCCACGGTCACCGAGACCGATTCGGCCATCACCATCGAATTGCGTTCGGGCACACGGGCGGACTCGGTGGGCAAGATGTGCATCATGATCGCGGTCTTCGGCACGGTGGAACTGCCATTGGAGGCCCCGGTCGGCGAGCGAGAAGTGCGTAGCGCGGCATAGGGATCGAACTACGCAGCGCCACATAGGGATACGGGTGCGCGTTCAGGTACGGCCATCCGCCCGGCGCATCAGGGGCGTCCATCCGATATCGCGGCAGTCGTTCAACTCCCGAAAGCGACGTTTACTCTGGCGGTGCCGCACCGGACCGGTGCGCAACACTTGTGGAAAGGCGAGAACGGAAGCGTTCCGCCCCAGAAGAGACCGACGCCGCGCCGGGCAGCTGCCCGGCGCGGCGTGCGTGAGTCGATCCGCCGACGCTCAGTGTGCGAAGTGCCGCGAACCCGTCAGGTAGACGGTGACCCCCGCCGAGCGAGCGACATCGATGGTTTCCTGGTCGCGGACCGATCCCCCCGGGTGGACGATCGCCCGAACACCTGCCTGGATGAGCGCCTCCGGGCCGTCCGGGAACGGGAAGAAGGCATCCGAGGCGGCGACCGAACCCTTGGCACGGTCCCCAGCGCGCTGCACCGCGAGCGCGACCGCGTCGACCCGGTTGACCTGCCCCATGCCGACGCCGACCGATGCACCGTCGTGCGCGAGCAGGATGGCGTTCGACTTCACCGCACGGCACGCGCGCCACGCGAAGGCGAGATCGGCCAGAGTCTGCGCATCCGCCGGGTCACCGGCGGCCAAGGTCCAATTGGCCGGATCATCGCCGTCGGCGTCGAGGATGTCGCGCTGCTGCAACAGCGCTCCACCGCTGATCGGACGCAGCTCGACACCGGCCCGACGCGGCTCCTCGGCAACCAGGATGCGCACATTCTTCTTGCGCTGCAACACCTCTACCGCACCGTCGGCATACGCCGGTGCGACGATCACCTCGGTGAAGATCTCCGCGACCTGCTGGGCCATCTCCACGGTGACCTCACGGTTGGCCGCGATCACGCCGCCATAGGCGCTCACCGGATCGCACGCATGCGCCTTGCGATGCGCCTCGGCGATATCGGCGCCGAGCGCGATGCCGCACGGGTTGGCGTGCTTGATGATCGCCACCGCGGGCTCGGTATGGTCGTAAGCCGCCCGCCACGCGGCATCGGCGTCGACGTAGTTGTTGTACGACATCTCCTTGCCGTGCAACTGCCGCGCCTGCGCCAGACCCGGAGCGCCGGCGTTGGCGGTGTAGAGCGCGGCCTCCTGATGCGGGTTCTCCCCGTAACGCAGTACCGCCGCACGCTCCCAGCTGCCGCCGACCCAGGACGGGAACCGGTCGGCGTCGGGTGCCAGCACACTGCTCATCCAGCTCGCCACCGCAACGTCATAGTTCGCGGTGTGCTGGAAGGCCTTCGCCGCCAGCGCGGTCCGCTCCGCGAGAGTGAAGCCACCGGCTCGCACCGCGGTCAGGACCTGCTCGTAATCGCCGCTGTCGACTACCACACCGACCGACGGATGGTTCTTGGCCGCGGCGCGCACCATGGACGGTCCGCCGATATCGATCTGCTCGACACATTCGTCGGGTGCCGCGCCACTGGCCACGGTCTCGGTGAACGGGTACAGGTTCACCACCACCAGCTGGAAGGCCTCGACACCGAGTTCGACCAGCTGATCGACGTGCTCGCTCTTGCGGGTGTCGGCGAGGATGCCCGCGTGCACCCGCGGATGCAGGGTCTTGACCCGGCCGTCCAACGTCTCCGGGAAGCCGGTCAGATCCTCGACCTTGGTCACCGGAACACCGGCATCAGCGATGCGGGCCGCGGTCGACCCGGTCGACACCAGCTCGACTCCGGCCTCGTGCAGGCCGGTCGCGAGCTCGATGAGCCCGGTCTTGTCGTAGACGCTCACCAGCGCCCGGCTGATCGGCTTGCGGTCGCTGGATTCACTCACCGGGAAACTCGCTCATCTGGAATTACTGCCTTTCGTCCGTCGGAGACAATGCCTCGGGTGGCGACGGCGGCGACAACCTCCGCCAGCAACCGTCGCTCGACAACCTTGATGCGCTCGTGCAGGGTGGCCTCGTCGTCATCGGGCAGCACCTGCACCGCTTCCTGCGCGAGAATCGGGCCGGTATCAATGCCCTCGTCCACCAGATGCACCGTGGACCCGGTGACTCGCACGCCATAGGCGAGCGCATCGCGGACACCGTGCGCGCCGGGGAATGCGGGCAGCAGCGCGGGATGGGTATTGATGATGCGGCCGCCGAAGCGTTTCAGGAACTGCGGGCCGAGCAGCTTCATGAAACCCGCCGAAACCACCAGATCGGGTTCGTACGCCGCGACCGCGTCGGTGAGCGCGGTATCCCAGGCGGCGCGATCGGGATGGTCGGCGAGCGCGATCCGGAAGTGCGGAATACCCGCGGCGGCGGCGTGGTCGGTGGCGGCGCACGTCCGGTCGACGCCGACGGCGCGGATCCGCGCCGGATAGCCGGGAGCCTCGGTGGCCTCGATGAGCGCGCGCAACAGCGATCCGGTGCCCGAGGCGAGCACGACGACAGTGGCCGGGGCCGTTTCGGATGGGGCCGGGGAGGTCAGCGCTCTACTCCTGGAAGTCGGGTCGGACGGTGGCCGGATCGTTGCCACCCGCCGTAGAGCCTAACGATCGTCGGTTCGGTGACTTTCCGGCAGGTCCGCCTCGACCACCTCGGCATCGACGATCTCCTCGGGTGGATCGGTCCGCCGCTCGCTGCGGCTGTCGAGGGCGGGTTGCTCCTCGATGACTTCGGCATCCACCGCCACGGTCAGTTCCGGGCCGTCGTCATAGTCGCCGAACTCGTAGTCGTCGTCATCGTCGTCGTAGCAGTCGTCGCGGTATTCGTCATCGGCGTAGTCGTCGTATTCGTCGTAGTTCTCGTGGTGGTCGTGCTCGCCGTCGTGGCCGAATCCGGGGATGGGGCTGCCGAACGGCGTGATGAACAGACGCGCGAACACCAGACCCACATATCCCGCGATCGCCAGCCAACCGAAGGTGATGGCGGCGAAGATCAGCAGATCCGGGCCGATACGTCCGAAGGTGCCGAGTACGCCGCTGGAAACCACGCCGAGCAGCACCAGCACCACGGTCGCCAGCGCCGCACCCGCGAGCGTCGACCACGGGGCGAGGATGCGGTCGTCGGAGGTGCGCGCGGTATCGAGCCCACCGATCACGCCGATGACCGCGGGGATCAACAGCAGTACCGGCCACCAGGCAGCGGCGGGGCCGGTCGGCAACGCGGCCAGCACCGGCACCGCGGGCACCGGGCCGCCGACCACGGAGAACACACCGACCGAGGCGTCACCGAATTCGACACCGGCACCGACCAGCACAGCGACCGCGCCGATCACCACATTCGGCAGGTACAGCAGCGACAGCACGGTCAGGCCGATGACGCCGCCGATATCGCCCGCGCCGGAGTAGGTGTCACCGATCCGGGACCAGTGCACGAGGAAGGAGATCACCGTGACCACGGCCGCGCAGCCGAGCAGCCGCAGCACGGTATGCGCGGCGGCGTACCCGGCGGCGATCACCCAGTACGGCAGCCGGTCGGCGGCCGGGGCGGGCCAGAGCCCGACGGCGATACCGCAGCCCGCCGCCACCAGATGGAGTCCGCCCACCCAGGCGAAGGCGGTCAGCGGATTCGGCGGTTGCAGGGCGAGCACACCGGAGGCGTCCTCGGCGACCGCCGAGCAGACGGCGGTGACGATCAGCGGTCCGCCCACGGCGGCGGCCACGATCCAGGCCAGATCGGCCCGGGAGGGATCGGGATCGACGGCGTGCGCGCATTCGCGCCCGGATGCCCACATCATCAGCAGGCTCGGCAGCAGTGGCAGCACACCGAGTGTGGTGGCGCCGATGACGAGCGGGACCTGGTGCACAGCGAGCCAGCCGCCCGCGATGGCGCCGGAGATACCGGACAGACCGCTACTGGAGGCCAGCAGCATGGCGATGACGATCGCCGCGAGACCGAAGGCGGCGGGCCGGGCGGCGACGAGCAGCAGCACCCTGGCGCGTTCGGGAGTGAGCGAGAGAAACCCCGGCTCGTCGGCCGGTGGTTCCGGCTCGGAGCGGACCGGTGCGGTCCGTCTGACAAGCGAATTGCGGGGGGAGCTCATGAAGATTCAGGTTGGCAGCTCTCCCGGCGCGAGCGGGTCAGGCGCGCCGGGCGCCGGGAGAGCACCGATGACAACCGTATGGTCGCCGGATTACTTGTTGTCGTCCGAGGGACGGAACGCCCGAGTCGGGTCGGCGGCCGGATCGGCGTTCTGCTCACCGCCGAAGGGCTGGTTCTGCTGCCCCGGCTGCTGGCCCTGGCCGTAGGGCTGCTGGCCGTAGGGCTGCTGACCGCCGAACTGCTGGGTGGCACCCTCGGCAGGCGACTGCTGCTGGCCACCGGCGTACGGCGACTGCTGCTGGCCCGCACCGTAACCGGGCTGCTGACCGTAGGACTGCTGCTGGCCGTACTGCTGCTGACCCGCCTGGCCCTGGCCGTAGGACTGCTGCTGGCCCGGCTGGCTGTAGGACGGCTGCGACGGGTACTGGCCGCCGCCGAAACCACCCTGGCCCGGCTGCTGCTGACCGAACTGCTGCTGGCCGTAGCCGCCCTGCTGCTGACCGTAACCGGCCTGCTGCTGGCCATAACCCGCCTGCTGCTGACCGTAACCGGCCTGCGGGGCCGCCGGACGCGGCTCGGGAAGCTTGATGATGCCCGCCTCGAACAGCACCACCGCGACAGCGATGGCCGCCTGGACGAACACGAAGAACAGCAGGACCCAGACACCGAACTCGGCCTTGGTCATCTCGGGGAAGCTGAACGACTGGAACAGCACACCGATGAACGCGGTAACCGACACCGCGGCGGCCGCTCCGGTCCAATTCTGCTTGGGCAGCAGCGACAGACCGGCGAGCACACCGCCGAGCAGCGCCAGCGCGAGCAGACCGGTCACACCGGAGACGAAGGCGTTCTGCGATTCGGCATCACTGCCGAGACCTTCGATATCCGGGCCCATGAAGGGCAGGAAGCCGAGCAGGAAGCTGATCACACCCAGCGCAGCCACGCCGATCGTCAGAAAGAACGGCAGCCCCTTGGCGTCGGCACCGGATTCGGTGCCTGCGCCGACCGGCGACTGGCCGGGGTTGGCGGATGCGGAGGGCGTCGGCGCGGGTGCGTTGTACCCGGAGCCCCCGGTCGGGTATGACATGTCGTCGTCTCCTAGGTCGAGTCATACATGTGTGTTCACGACTGATTCCCTCCTGACGCTACTGCACTCGGGCGCGGAGGTCATCACCGAGCGAGTCACCTGTGGAGAGAAGCGGTACCTGTGGATTACGACGAAGGCCGCTCCCGGTGAATTCACCGGGAGCGGCCTTCACGATATTTCCGAATCGATCCGAAATGCATTCGCTCGATTCGAGGGCTTGCACAGGGGTGCGTCGCTACCGCCTGTAGCCCTTGACCGAATCAGGCGGTGACGCTTGCCTTCTCCAGGATTTCACGCGCCAGCGCCGCGGTCTCGGACGGCGTCTTGCCGACCTTCACACCGGCGGCCTCCAGCGCGTCCTTCTTCGCCTGGGCGGTACCGGCCGAACCGGAGACGATCGCGCCCGCGTGGCCCATGGTCTTGCCCTCGGGGGCGGTGAAGCCCGCGACGTAACCGACCACCGGCTTGGTGACATTGGCCTTGATGTAGGCCGCGGCCCGCTCCTCGGCGTCGCCGCCGATTTCGCCGATCATGACGATGAGCTTGGTCTCCGGGTCCTTCTCGAACGCCTCGATGGCGTCGATGTGGGTGGTGCCGATGACCGGGTCGCCGCCGATGCCGATGGCGGTCGAGAAGCCGAAATCGCGCAGCTCGTACATCATCTGGTAGGTCAGCGTGCCGGACTTGGAGACCAGGCCGACTGGGCCCTTGCCGGTGATGTTGGCCGGGGTGATGCCGACCAGCGACTCACCGGGGGTGATGATGCCGGGGCAGTTCGGGCCGATGATGCGGGTCTTGTTGCCCTTGTCCACGTTGTAGGCCCACGCGTAAGCGGTGTCCTGCACCGGGATGCCCTCGGTGATGACCACGAGCAGCGGGATCTCCGCGTCGATGGCCTCGATGATGGCGTCCTTGGAGAACTTCGGCGGGACGAACGCGATGGAGACGTCCGCGCCGGTCTCCTTCATGGCCTCGGCGACGGTGCCGAACACCGGCAGCTCGACCGCGTTGCCGTCCTTATCGGTGTGCGAGACGGTGGTGCCCGCCTTACGCGCGTTCACACCGCCGACGACCTGGGTGCCCGCCTTGAGCATCAGCGCGGTGTGCTTGGTGCCCTCGCCGCCGGTGATGCCCTGGACGATGACCTTCGAGTCCTTGTTCAGGAAGATAGACATTTCCGGTTTCCTTACTTGGCCGCTGCCAGTTCGGCAGCCTTGTCGGCGCCTTCGTCCATTGTCTGCGCAAGCGTGATCAGCGGGTGCGCGGCGTCGACCAGGATCTGGCGACCCTCGTCGACCTTGTTGCCGTCGAGACGGACGACCAGCGGCTTGTTCGCCTCGGAGCCGAGGATCTCCAGCGCCTTCACGATGCCGTTGGCGACCGCGTCACAGGCGGTGATGCCGCCGAAGACGTTCACGAACACGCTCTTGACCTGTGCGTCGCCCAGGATGACGTCGAGCCCGGCCGCCATCACCTCGGCCGAGGCGCCGCCGCCGATGTCGAGGAAGTTGGCGGGCTTGACCCCACCGTGGTTCTCGCCCGCGTAGGCGACGACGTCGAGGGTCGACATGACCAGACCCGCGCCGTTGCCGATGATGCCGACCTCACCGTCGAGCTTGACGTAGTTGAGGTCGTTCTCCTTGGCCTTCAGCTCCAGCGGATCGGTCGCGTCCTTGTCCGCGAACGCCTCGTGGCCGGGCTGACGGAACTCGGCGTTCTCGTCGAGGGTGACCTTGCCGTCCAGCGCGAGGATCTCGTCCTGCGGGGTACGCACCAGCGGGTTGACCTCGACCAGGGTGGCGTCCTCGTTGACGAACACCTCCCACAGCTTCTGGATGGTCACCGCGGCGGCGTCGAGCACATCGGCGGGCAGATGGCCCTGCTCGGCGATCGAACGCGCGAACGCGAGGTCGACACCCTTGACGGCGTCGACGGGGACCTTGGCGAGGCGCTCGGGCTTGGTCGCGGCGACCTCTTCGATCTCCATACCGCCCTCGACCGAGCACATGGCCAGGTAGGTCCGGTTCGAGCGATCGAGCAGGAAGGAGATGTAGTACTCCTCCGCGATGTCCTTGGCCTCGGCGACCAGGATCTTCTTGGTGATGTGGCCCTTGATGTCGAGGCCGATGATGTTCTGCGCGTGGGTGAGCGCGTCCTCCGGGGTGGCGGCGTACTTGACGCCACCGGCCTTACCGCGGCCACCGGCCTTGACCTGGGCCTTGATCATTACCGGCTTGCCGATTTCGGCCGCGATCGCGCGGGCGTCCTCGGCCGTGTCCGTGACGCGGCCCTCGGACGAAGGCACTCCGTGCTTAACGAAGAGCTCCTTCGCCTGATATTCGAAGAGATCCATGTATTCACCGTCTCGTCTGCGTTGTGATCACAACGTCTTTAGTTGGCGGCCCGACGTCGGAAGCGGGTCGGGTCGGACTCTAATCAGTCACATGGAGGGCCAATCGGCCACGTACATCCTAAGTGGCGCAGGTCACGGCCACACCCTCGGGACAGACAAAACCGCTGGCCAAGGCTACCGGCGAGTAGCTTGTTGACAGGTCACCAGGTAGCGGCACCGCAGCCGGGAACACGACCGATCACAGACCCGTCACGACCAGGCGACCTCACGCCGATGCCCAGAAACGCGTGAGTTGAATCGAGCTGATATCGTGATCCATCTCACATGTCCCGCCGGAACGTGCACATCGCTTGCGAACCCTGCAATCGTTTCGTTACCGTCGATGCGGTCGATGTCACAACCCG
This sequence comes from Nocardia cyriacigeorgica, assembly GCF_029868385.1. Taxonomy (GTDB): domain Bacteria; phylum Actinomycetota; class Actinomycetes; order Mycobacteriales; family Mycobacteriaceae; genus Nocardia; species Nocardia cyriacigeorgica_F. The sequence goes on from NZ_JARWNX010000029.1 coordinate 98,710, forward strand.
GTCACGACTCCGTTGTTCCAGGTGATGAGGAGGACGGCAAGCTTGACGCACCACAGCACTCCGCAGGTGGAGAGCCGTTCCATGGTCGACCCATCGATGCCGCCCCCGACCGGGCACGGCACGAGCGCGAGATCTATCCGCACCGTGACGCGGGCTCGCCGATGAACCACCGCACGACCCTCGACCCCGCCAATCGCGGCCGGTCGGGTCACCGTTACCGCCACGACGACGAGCCCTCGGGCGCCGCCGCGAACGGTGGACACCACGGATACGGCTTCCACACCCCCGCGGGCACCCACGCCTCCGAACACCACGGCGCCCAGAACACCTGGTCCGACGGCGGCGCATGGAACGACAACGCCGCCTGGTCGGAGGGCGATTCCTGGTCCGACGGCGACGACAACTGGTCACCGGACTGGTCCGAGCAGAGCTGGACCGAGGGCGAGACCTGGTCCGACGGTGGCGCCTGGAGCGGCGGCGAGACCTGGCGCGAATCCGACGAACCCGACGACGCCTCCGCCGAACCGGCCACGCCGACCGTCATCCCCGCCCGCGAGGGCCGCACCCGCAGCCGCGGCGCCCATCGACTACCGGCACCGCCCTCGGCGCTCAAGGGTCGCGCCGCGGTCGCCGCCGTCGCCGCAGGCGCCTTCGTCGCGGCCGGTCAGTGCGCATTCGCGTCACCCGAAGAACAGACGATGGCCGCCGATTACGAGGCCGACCAGATCTACGAGATCGCCTCGCACTCGACGACGAACTCGGTCGACCCCGCCGCCGTGGCCGACTCCCCCGATTCACCGCAGGTACTCACCGTCGGTGCGCCGGTGGACCTCAGCCAGTTCACCGACATCCTGGAAAAGGGCCAGAAGTTCGCCGAGGATCTGGCCGCGCAGGAAGCCGCCAAGCTGCGGCCGCTGTTCGCCCGATTCGCCGCCGGTAACTTCACCTCCGGATTCGGCGCCCGCTGGGGCGTACAGCATCTCGGCATCGATGTGGCCGGCCCGATCGGCACCCCCATCTACGCCGTCGCCGACGGCACCGTCATCGAGGCGGGCCCCGCCGCCGGTTTCGGCATGTGGGTGCGGCTGCTGCACGACGACGGCACCGTCACCATCTACGGCCACATCGACACGGCCACCGTGTCGCAGGGACAGCGGGTGATGGCGGGCGACCAGATCGCCACCATGGGCAATCGCGGCTTCTCCACCGGCCCGCACGTCCATTTCGAGGTCTGGCTCAACGGCACCGACAAGGTCGATCCGCTCCCCTGGCTCGCCACCCGCGGCATCAGCCTGGGCCAGATGCGCGACTGACCGTCACCACCGCACTACTCACCGCGAATCCACGTCGCCGTCGGCGCAGGCTGATTCGCGGCAGACACGTCACCCGGTGACGAAGCGCACGCTTCCCCAGCCTCACGGCGCGACATAGCGTCAGACCATGGCTCGTACAACGACGTACACCCAAGTCCTCGCACTGCCCGCCGCCGATATCTGGCGTGTGCTCGGCGACCCGCGGCGACTGCCCGAATGGAACCCCGCCGTCACCTCCGTCGCCATGCACGGACCCGTCGTCGCCGGAGCCACCGGTGACATCGTCCCGCGCGGACGTGTCCTCGGTCCCGTGCACCAGCGCACCGCCGACCCGTTCGTCCTCACCACGGTCGTACCCGAACGCGAACTGACCCTCGAGCAGGACACCCCGATGGGGCGGATGCTGCTCACCTGGACGCTCACCCCCGTCGACGCCGGTACCGAACTCGCACAACGACTCACCTTCACCGGACCCTCGGCATCCGCGGTCCGCGCCGTCATCGGCACACTGGTGGAGACCGATGCCAGAGTGTGTTTCGCCCGGCTGGCGGCGCTGGCCGGAATCGTCCCGGCCGATAACGCCCTGACCGTCGTCATCGCGGGTGGCTCCGGTGCGCTCGGCCGCCATATCGCGGCCGATCTGGTGTGCCGCGGACAGCGAGTCGTCATCCTCACCCGCCGCCTCGACCCGGAACTGCCCTTCCCGCAACAGGAATGGGACGGCAGGACCGTCGGCGACTGGGCGGAGGCATTGACCAACGGCGGCCCCACCGCGATCGTGAACCTGGCGGGCAAGCTCGTCGACTGCCGACCGACCGCCGAGAACATCGACGAACTACGTCGCAGCCGCATCGAACCGACCCGCGCGCTGGTCGCCGCCGCGGACGCCCTCGACACACCCGTCGACTACTGGATCCAGGCCAGCACCACCGCCATCTGGTCCGACGCGGGTGAAACCCGCTGCACCGAAACGACGCCACTGCCCACCGGAGCCGCCGCGCTCCCCCAGATGACCGGGGTCGCCGCACCCTGGGAAACCGCGTTCGACGGGGCGAAAGCACACCACCACACCATCCTGCGCACGTCCATCGTGCTCGACCCGCAGGCCCCCGCCCTGAAACGGCTGCGCCAATTGACCGGCGCCGGACTGGGTGGCCGGATCGGTGACGGCAGACAATGGTTCAGCTGGATTCACATCGATGACTGGCTCGCCATCGTCCGCGCCGCACTCGGCCTCGACCCCGAGGTCCGGCTGCCGGACGGAATCCTGGTCGCCGCCACCGATTTCCCGGTCCGCAACCGCGACCTGATGACCACGCTGCGCAGGCATCTGCACCGGCCGCCCGCGCCGCCGACCCCGAAACCGCTGATGTCGCTCGGCGCGGTACTGCTGCGCTCGGACGCCGCCCTCGGCCTCACCGGCCGTCACGCGACCTCGACGGTCCTGCACGACGCGGGCTTCCGGTTCCGGTACCCGACTCTGGACGAGGCCCTGACCGACCTACTGCCGAACTGACCGCCTCAGAGCTTCACCAGGGTCCGGCTGAACTGCGGGATGAGCCGGATCTTGCCCGCGGTACCGAAATCGATGGTGACGGTCGCCAGCGGACCGACACCATCGGCGGCGATGACACGGCCGAGGCCGTACTTGTCGTCGCTGACCCGGTCGCCCACCGCGAGCACGAGATCGACATTGTTGCGTTTGACGCCGCCGCCGGGCGCCGGGCGCCGTTCACGCATACCGGGCCGCGGCTCCGACCAACCCTCGGTCCAGTCACGTTCGACATCCCCGTCACCGCGGCGACGACCGGTGCGCGATCCGCCCGAACTCTTGGGCTCCAAGCGCTTCCAGTCCATCAGATGGCCGGGAATTTCCTGAAGGAACCGCGATTCCGGATTGGACACCGGCTGCCCCCAGCCCGAACGCACCACCGCGCGGCTCAGATACAGCCTGCGCCTGGCCCTGGTGATGCCGACATAGGCGAGGCGGCGTTCCTCGGCCAGCTCGGCCGGATCGCCGAGCGCACGCATATGCGGGAACTGGCCGTCCTCCCAGCCGGTGACGAACACGACCGGAAATTCCAGGCCCTTCGCGGTGTGCAAGGTCATCATGGTGACCACACCCGCACCCTCGTCCGGGATCTGATCGGTATCGGCGACCAGTGACACCCGCTCCAGGAACGCGGCCAGCGAACCGGGTTCGGGTTCGCCGTCGGCGGCCTCGAGCAGCATGCCCTCGGCGCGGGCGGCCTCGGCGTTGTTGTGCGCCTCGGAACTGAATTCCCGTGCGACGCTCACCAGCTCGTTCAGGTTGTCCAGCCGGGCGCCGTCCTGCGGATCGTCGGAAGCTTCCAGTTCGGCGCGGTAGCCGGTGCGGTCGAGCACCGCATCGACCACATTGCCCACATCGGGGAAATCGGCATCCGGCCGCTGCCCGGCCGCCCGGATCTCCTCCAGCAGCTCGAGGAAACCGGAAATGGCGCGCTGGGCACGAGTGTTCAGCAGGGCGACCTTGCCCGCGGCGGCATCGCGCAGGGCGGCAGCGAAACCGATATCGCGCTGTTCGGCGTGTACGGCGACACAGGCTTCGGCGCGATCGCCGATACCGCGGCGCGGGGTGTTGAGGATGCGGCGCAGGCTCACCGCATCGTCGGGGTTCTCCAGCACCCGCAGGTAGGCGACGATATCGCGGACTTCCTTGCGCTCATAGAAGCGAACCCCGCCGACAACCTTGTAGGGCAGGCCCATCCGGATGAAGATCTCCTCCAGCGCCCTGGAGTTGTTGTTGGTGCGGTAAAAGACCGCCACATCGCCATAGGTGGCCTCACCGGCGTCGACCAGGCGGTCGATCTCCCGCGCTACGAACGAGGCCTCGTCGTGTTCGTTGTCGGCGACGTAGCCGGTGATCAGATCGCCCTCACCGGAATCGGTCCACAGCCGTTTATCGCGACGGCCCTCGTTGCGGGCGATCACCGCGTTCGCCGCCGACAGAATGTGCTGGGTGGAGCGGTAGTTCTGTTCCAGCAGAATGGTCTCGGCGTCGGGGAAATCGCGCTCGAATTCTTCGATATTGCGGATGGTGGCGCCGCGGAAGGCGTAGATGGATTGATCCGCGTCGCCGACGACGCATAATTCGCTCGGCGGGACCCGATGCTCGTCCGGCTCGGCCCAGTCGTCCTCGGCTCCGGCCGCCGCCGCGGCACCGGCGGCGGCATCGTCGGCGCCCGCCGCATCGGCGGACGGGCGGCTCGCATGATGGCCGACCAGCTCGCGGACCAGGATGTACTGGGCGTGGTTGGTGTCCTGGTACTCGTCGACCAGGACGTGCCGGAACCGCCTGCGGTAGTACTCGGCGACCTGCGGGTGGTTCTGGAGCAGCGCCACCGTCTCGCCGATCAGATCGTCGAAGTCCAATGCGTTCGCCGCGCGCAGCCTGCGCTGGTACTCGGTGTAAACCCGTGCGACCAGGCCCGGCAGTTCGGCGTCCTCGGATTCGGCGTCGGCGGTGGCCTGCTCCGGGGCGATGAGTTCGTTCTTCAGGTTCGAGATGGCGGTCGCCAGCAGGCGCGCGGAGTACTTCTTGGTGTCGATGTCCTGATCGCGGCTGATCATCGTGAGCAGGCGGCGCGAATCGTCGGCGTCGTAGATGGAGAAGTTCGAGTTCAGGCCGGGCAGCAGCGCCGACTGCATGCGCAGGATCCGCACACAGCTGGAGTGGAACGTCGACACCCACATGTTGTTCGCCCGTGGACCGACGAGCCCGATGACCCGCTCGCGCATTTCCGCGGCGGCCTTGTTGGTGAAGGTGATGGCGAGGATCTGGCCGGGAGTGACGCCACGCGCGGCGAGCAGGTAGGCGATTCGCCTGGTCAGCACGGCCGTTTTACCGGAACCGGCGCCCGCGACGATCAACAGGGGCGCACCGGAGTGCACCACGGCCGCCCGCTGCTGCGGATTGAGCCCCTCGAGCAGCCGTTCGATCTCCTCCGATTGGTGCTGTTCGGCCTCGGCACGACGCAGGCCCGCTTCGGCGCGGCGCTGCTGCTGTTCGGCGGTGAGCCGTTGCTGCTGGGCGCGTAGGCCACCCTGCGGCGCCGCCTGATCGCCCGCCGCGGATTGCTGCGCCTGCTGGGCCTGCGGTGAGTTGCCTGAGTGCGGTTCGGGTTCGGGCCGACGACCGCCGTGCGTCTCGGGAGCCAAGGTGCTGTCCATCGTCTGTCCACGCTACCGGCGCACACCGACAGAGTTGAACTCCTCGGCGAACCCGTCGGCACCGCGATGCGCACGGTGCCGACGACGGGTGGACTGCCGCAGGTAGGCGCGTGCTCGATGCTGTGAACGCGTTCTCAGCAGATTCACAAACGTAACCGTTTTGCATACCTATAGACCCGTGGCAGACTGGCCACATGGTCAGGGCCCACGCGAGACGTCTCCATCAGATGTCCCCCGCATATCGGGATCGCGGACTTTGCACCTGAGTGCCCCCACTGGGGAGACAATGCTGGGGGGACAATGCAAGGCCCACCAGGCCAGTTTCACGGTGAAAGAACTGATCGGTAACGAGCTGCCCGCGTCGACCGATCCACGTTCTGACACGAGGAGATGAATGATGAGCACCCCTGCCACGACGACCGGGTCCGATTCGGCTCTGCCTCATACCGAGGCGGAGATCGAAAAACTCCGCAAGGAGATCGACCGGCTCGATGCCGAGATCCTCGCCGCGATCAAGCGCAGGACCGAGATCTCGCGGATCATCGGCCGAACCCGGATGGCGTCCGGCGGGCCGCGCCTTGTGCACAGTCGTGAGATGAAGGTGCTGGAGCGATTCAGCGAACTGGGCCAGGAAGGCCACACTCTCGCGATGCTGTTGCTGCGCCTCGGCCGCGGCCGCCTCGGCCACTAGCCAGACCTTCGCCCCGCCCGGCGCCATGGCGCCAGGACACGTGGACGTCTCGAACTGCGCGGCGATCGCGAGGTCGTCGCTTCCCCCATGACCGCCCCGGGTGTGCACACCCCGGGGCGGTCGTCTCGTTCCCGCCGTCGGTTCAGGACAGCGCGATGTACTTCGTCGACAGGTACTCCTCGATGCCTTCGGTGCCGCCCTCGCGACCGAAACCGGAGGCCTTGACCCCACCGAACGGTGCGGCGGGATCGGAGATCACGCCGCGGTTGACGCCCACCATGCCGCTCTCCAGCCCCTCCGCCACCCGCAGCGCCCGGTCCAGATCACGCGTGTACACGTAGCTGACCAGGCCGAACTCGGTGTCGTTCGCCGCGGCCACACCCTCGTCCTCGGTGTCGAAGGTGACGATCGGCGCGACCGGGCCGAATACCTCTTCGCGCAGGATCCTGGCTCGCGACGGCACATCGGTCAGGATGGTGGCGGGATAGAACCAGCCGGGCCCCTCCGGCGCCGTACCACCGAGCCGGACGGTGGCGCCCGCGCCAACGGCGTCATCGACCAGGTCACGCACGGTGTTCAGCTGGTCCTCGTTGATCAGCGGGCCGAGGGTGGTGTCCGGATCGGTGCCGGGGCCGAGGGTCACCGATGCCGTCATGGCCTCGATCAACTTGCCGGTGAATTCCTCCGCCACGCCACGCTGCACGTGGAAACGGTTGGCCGCCGTGCACGCCTCACCACCGTTGCGCAGCTTGGCCAGCATGGCGCCCTGGACGGCGGCGTCGATATCGGCGTCGTCGAACACCACGAACGGTGCGTTGCCGCCCAACTCCATCGACGTACGCAGCAGACCGTGCGCCGACTGTTCGACCAGCGCGCGACCGACCTCGGTGGACCCGGTGAAGGTCAGTTTGCGCAGGCGGGGATCGCGCAGCAGCGGCCCGGTAACGGCGCCGGAATGCTTGGTGGTGATCACCGAGAGCACGCCGTCGGGCAACCCGGCCTCGCTGCACAGCTTCGCCAGCAACAACATCGTCAGCGGCGTCTCGGAGGCGGGTTTGACGATCATGGTGCAGCCAGCTGCCAACGCGGGCCCGATCTTGCGGGTGCCCATGGCCAGCGGAAAGTTCCACGGCGTGATCGCCAGACACGGCCCGACGGGCTGTTTGTGCACCATGATCCGCCCGGTGCCCGACGGTGCGTGCAGATAGCGGCCGTGCACGCGCACCGCCTCCTCGCTGAACCAGCGGAAGAATTCGGCGCCGTAACGCACCTCGTTGCGGCTCTCGGGTAGTGCCTTGCCCATTTCCAGGGTCATCAGCAGCGCGAACTCCTCGGCGCGCGCGGTGAGCGCGTCGAAGACCGCCCGCAGGATCTCGCCGCGTTCGCGGGCCGGAGTGGCGGCCCATTCGGCCTGCACCGCGACGGCGGCGTCGAGTGCGCGCATCGCGTCCTCGGGGCTGGCGTCGGCGACATGGGTGAGGATCTGGCCGTCGGCCGGGTTGTAGACCGGGAACGTCGCGCCGTCGGTGGCGTCGGCTCCTGTGCCGATCCACAGCCGGGTGGGTACGGATTCGAGTACTTCGCGTTCGGAGACCATGGGGCAAGGCTATGCCCGTCGGGCACGCCCCGCGCCTGATCCTGCCCACAGCGCACCGTGTTCGGCGCCGTTCGCGTGCATGCGCGCAAGGGGGCTACTACGCTCGGCGGACGTGAGCAGCGACATCACCGCATCGGCGGCCTGGCGGAAACTGCACGACCACTACAACGCTGTTTCCGGCCGGACCCTACGGGAGTTCTTCGCCGAGGATCCCGCCCGCGGCCGCGAGCTGACGGTGTCGGCGGGTGATCTGCACATCGACTACAGCAAGCACCGCGTCAACCGGGAAACCCTGCAACTGCTGGTCGAATTGGCGCGCGAGGCGGGGGTGGAGCAGCGCCGCGACCGGATGTATCGCGGTGAGCACATCAATACCTCCGAGGACCGGGCCGTCGGTCATATCGCGCTGCGGCTGCCCGCGGGCGAATCGCTGATCCTCGACGGCGCCGACGCGGGGACCGAGGTGCATCAGGTGCTGGCACGGATGGGTGCCTTCGCCGATGAGGTGCGCTCGGGCCGATGGCGCGGCGCCACCGGCGCACGCATCGCGACCGTGGTGAACATCGGCATCGGCGGCTCGGACCTCGGGCCGGTGATGGTGCATCAGGCGCTGCGCCACTATGCGATCGGCGAGACCGCCGACACCGCGATCGGTGCGCGTTTCGTCTCGAATGTGGACCCGGCCGATCTGGTCTCGAAACTGGCCGGGCTCGATCCGGCGACCACCCTGTTCGTCGTGGCGTCCAAGACGTTCTCGACCCTGGAGACCCTCACCAACGCGACCGCGGCCCGTCGCTGGCTGGTCGCGGCACTCGGCGAGGATGCGGTGGCCAAGCATTTCGTCGCGGTGTCCACCAATGCCGAGCGGGTCGCCGAGTTCGGTATCGACACCGCCAATATGTTCGGCTTCTGGGATTGGGTGGGCGGCCGCTATTCGGTCGATTCGGCGATCGGACTGTCGGTGATGATCACCATCGGCAAACAGTATTTCGCCGAGTTCCTGGACGGTATGCACAGCATCGACCGGCATTTCGCGGCCACGCCGCTGGAGCACAACGCTCCGGTGCTGCTCGGCCTGCTCGGTGTCTGGTACTCGAATTTCTTCGGCGCGGAATCGCGTGCGGTGCTGCCGTATTCGAACGATCTGGCCCGCTTCCCGGCGTATTTGCAGCAGCTGACCATGGAATCCAATGGCAAATCGGTGCGCGCCGACGGCACCCCGGTCACCACCTCGACCGGCGAGATCTTCTGGGGTGAGCCGGGCACCAACGGCCAGCACGCCTTCTACCAGCTGCTGCACCAGGGCACCCGGCTCATCCCGGCCGATTTCATCGGTTTCGCCCGCCCCACCGACGATCTGCCGACCCGCGACGGCTCCGGCAGCATGCACGACATCCTGATGAGCAACCTGTTCGCGCAGACCAAGGTGCTGGCCTTCGGCAAGACCGCCGAGGAGGTGGCGGCGGATGGCGCCGATCCGAAGCTGGTGCCGCACAAGGTGATGCCGGGCAATCGGCCGAGCACCACGATCCTCGCACCGCGGCTGACTCCTTCGGTGCTCGGGCAGTTGATCGCCCTCTACGAACACCAGGTCTTCGTCGAGGGCACCATCTGGGGCATCGACAGCTTCGATCAGTGGGGTGTGGAACTCGGCAAACAGCAGGCGCTGGCGCTCGCACCGCTGCTCACCTCGTCCGAGGATCCGGCGCCGCAGGGCGATTCGTCCACCGATTCGTTGATCCGCTGGTATCGCGAGCACCGCTGACGACAGCCGCCACCGGCTCACGGCTCACGGCTCACGGCTCACGGCTCAGAGGTGGGCTTACCAGCTGCCGATCGTCAGGTCGAGCCTGCGAGCCGTATCGTCGGCGCATTGGTGCAGTGCGGCCGAGGTCGGGATGAGGTCGGGGTCGAGGCCGACCAATGCCAGCGTGTACGTGTCGGGTGTGCGGGACAGGTAGCCGGATAGGCGGGTGCGGGGGCGGCGGGCGAAGGTCAGGCCGGGATGGATGGCGCGGGCGGCGATTCCGGTGCATACGTGCGGCCCGAAGGTGTGCAGGCTCGGTGGTAGGGCGCCGATATTCGAGCAGAGGATGTCGCGTTCGCCCGCACCGCGGTGCATGGCGTAGGCGAGACGGTCGGGGACCAGGTGCAGGGTTTGTTCGGGGAGCCCGGCGGGGCTGGTCATCCGGTGTGCGTATGCCGCACGGGATTTTGCGCGGATATCGGCCGGTGAATCGGTAGGTGTGATGGTGATCGAGGTCATCGCCAGGTCGTTGTCGACGCGCGGTTCGTCTCTGGTGTCGACCGGAAGTGCCGCCTCGATCACCGGACGCCGGAAACCGCTCGCCCACAGGGTGTTCGCGACGAACCAGATGAACAGACCGTTGGGCGTGGCGTCGGATTCGGTGGCCGCGCGGTCCACGTCGTCGGCGCGAATCCGCAGGACCACACCGACGGGCGGCACTGAAGCGTCGAGACCGCCGATCCGTTCGGCATGATGGGGACTGCGATGTTTCGGCCCGCATCGGTCGGCGTCATCGGACCTGTCGGCGCGCACAGCAGCGGTTTTCGGCACGGCAGCCGGTCGCGTGCCGGATCGCAGGACGTCAGCAGGGTGGTCGCCGGACTCGATCCTGGGATGTGCGCGGTGACGCCGGAGCGTGGCCGCGAGATCCGGTACCGCCGCGCCCGGCCTCGATTCGGCTCGGCCACGCGTGGCCGCCGTTGCCGTCCTGGAAGCCATTCGCGCCGACCCGGCGCCGACAGCCGCGGCGGTACCGCGTAGCACGGTCACGATCTGTCGGTACGCGTCCGCCCAATCGGAGCCCGGTCGGATGGCTGTATCGGTGGCAGGCGTGTGTCCGCCCAGGGCGGTATCGACGGCGATGAGCAGTCCCCTGGCGTCGGCGAGGACATGCGAGCAGGTCAGGGCGATGACCGTGCCGCCGTCGGCGACCGGTGCGGCCGCCAGCCGCCAGCCGGGGCCGTACTCGGGGTCCAGATCGGCGCCGAGGGTGTCGGCCCAGTCGAGCAGTTCGGTCGAGGCGAGTTCGGCACCGAGGTCGAGCGGATGGGCGCGGATCGTCGGCAGCCAGTACCGGCGCGCACCCGGAACCCGCGGGCGGGCGATGCGTCGGCCGAGCGCTCCACCGCGCAGCCGTGCGTGCAGATCGGCCAACAACGCGGCCTCGACCCGGTCGGCGGTGCGCCACAGACCTTGCAGGGCGATGGGGGTGCCGAGTCCGCGGTGGGTGCGCAGGAAGATCTCGTCGACGACGGTGAGCCGCGCCGGGTCTGCCGCGCGCGAATTCATCGCCTCATCGGAACTCACCGTGGCGTCCGGCGCCGGAGGCGAATCGGGCGGCGCCGTCGAGCGCACCGTCCATGAGCGCGCCCATACCGTGCCGGAATTCGTTGCGCAGCGCGGCCTCTTCCTCGAGGCCGTCCTGCTCCAGCAGCGACAACCGGTCCGACCGCAGGCAGGTCTGCGGCAGTGCGGCCAGCTGTCCGGCGACCTCCTCGGCCACCCTGCGGGCATCGCCAGTGGGCACCACCCGGCTGACCAGCCCCATCTGCAACGCCTCCGGCGCGCTGACCGGACGGCCGGTGAGCACCATGTCCATGGCGCGGCCCGTGCCGACGATCCTCGGCAGGCGCACGGTGCCGCCGTCGATCAGCGGTACACCCCAGCGGCGGCAGAACACACCGAAGGTGCTGTCCTGTTCGGCGATCCGCAGATCACACCACAGCGCCAGCTCCAGCCCGCCCGCGACGGCGTAGCCGGACACGGCGGCGATCACCGGTTTGGACAACCGCATGCGGGTGGGGCCCATGGGACCGTCGCCGTCCTCGGTGACCTGATTGGAGTTCTCCCCGCCCATCGATTTGAGATCGGCACCGGCGCAGAAGGTGCCGCCCTCGCCCCACAGCACGGCGACCGCGGCGTCGGGATCGGCGTCGAAGGCGCGGAACGCATCGGCCAGCGCCCGCGCGGTCGGTCCGTCGACGGCATTGCGTGCCTGCGGCCGGTGCAGGATCACCGTGGTGACCGGCCCGGCGTGTTCGACTCTGACGCTCATCTCACCGACCATACGGCCTGATACCCCCTTGTGTGAAGAAGTGAATTCGTGCTTCACTTCTTGCGTGGTGTACCGCAGAACTCCCGCCGTACAGGCCAGGCTCGACGCGCAGTCGGCACTGATCGTGCAGGCCGCGACCAGGGTGCTGTCCAGGGACGGCTTCGCCGGTCTGTCCATGGCGGCGGTGGCAGCCGAGGCCGGGGTGGCCACCGGAACGGTGTACAAGCACTTCGAGGGCAAGGCCGATCTGGTGACCGGCGTCTTCCGCAAGGTGGTCACCCGCGAGGTCGAGGCCGTCGCGGCGGCGGGTTCCGAAGGCGACGCCGCCCATCGGGTCAGTGCGGCTGTCGAGACGTTCGCCGTGCGCGCACTGAAGAATCCGAAACTCGCCTACGTCCTGCTGGCCGAACCCGTCGACGCGGCGGTCGACACCGAACGTCTGCGGTTCCGGCGCGCCTTCGCCGAAACCTTCGAGGCGGCGGTGGCCGATGGCGTCGCCCGCGGCGAGCTGCCCGCCCAGGACGCGCGGATCAGCTCCGCCGCCATGGTCGGCGCGATCGGTGAGGTGCTCGTCGGGCCGCTCGCCCATGCCCCGCACACCGAATCCGTCGTCCCGGAACTGGTGTCGTTCGCCCTTCGCGCCCTCGGGGTACGCCACGAACCACGCCGCGACACCAGCTGGCCATCGATACCCATCACCACCACCGCACCACGCCCGGGTCCGGGCGCTTATCCACTCACCCCCGATCCGGCCGACGGCCTGTCCACCATGCCGATCCCCGCGGCCACACACCCAGGAGCGCACGATGCAGACGCATGAGGTCTTCAACCAGGTCCCGCCGATCGTCCCGTTCGACGTCTCCCGCAATCCGGCCCTACTCGAGGGGCTGCACCGGGAAGGGGCGGGCTGGGCCGAGGCCGAGGTGCGCGAACTCGGCGCACTGGCGGGCAGCGCGCGCGCCCAGGAGTGGGGCAGGCTGGCCAACGAATATCCGCCGGTGCTGCGCACCCACGACCGCTACGGTCACCGCATCGACGAGGTCGAGTTCCATCCGCACTGGCACGACCTGATGGACGTCGCGGTATCGCACGGCCTGCACGGCGCACCGTGGCTCGATGATCGGCCGGGCGCACACACCGCACGCGCGGCGAAGTTCTACACCTGGGGAGCGGCCGAGGCCGGGCACATGTGCCCGATCTCGATGACGTACGCCGTGGTCCCGGCTCTGCGCAACAACCAGGAACTCGCCGCGAGATACGAACCGCTGCTCGGTTCGCGCACCTACGATTTCGGTCTGCGCGAACCGTCCACGAAGGCGGGCCTCATCGCGGGCATGTCGATGACGGAGAAGCAGGGCGGCTCCGACGTACGCGCGAACACCACGACGGCCACCCCACAGCCGGACGGCTCCTACCGGATCGTCGGGCACAAGTGGTTCACCTCGGCGCCCATGTCGGATATGTTCCTCACCCTGGCGCAGGCGCCCGGTGGGCTGTCCTGTTTCCTGCTGCCGCGGGTACTGCCCGATGGCACCCGCAATCCGATTCGCATCCAGCGCCTCAAGGACAAACTGGGCAACAAGTCCAATGCCTCCTCGGAGATCGAATACGAGAATGCCACCGGCTGGCTGGTCGGCGCCGAGGGCGCGGGCGTCAAGACCATCATCGAGATGGTGAACATGACCAGGCTGGACTGTGTGATCGGTTCGGCCACCGGAATGCGGGTCGGCGCGGTCTTCGCGGTGCACCACGCCCGGCATCGGGAAGTGTTCGGCGCCAAGCTGATCGATCAGCCCGCCATGGCGAACGTCCTGGCCGATCTGGTCATCGAATCGGATGCCGCCACCACCGTCATGATGCGCCTGGCCGGTGCCACCGACCGCGCGAGCAGCGATCCCGCCGAGGCGGCGCTGCGCCGGATCGCCCTTGCCGTCACCAAGTACTGGGTGTGCAAGCGCGCGCCGTCGCATGCGGCGGAGGCACTGGAATGCTTCGGCGGCAATGGTTACGCCGAAGAGTCCGGGATGCCGCGCCTGTACCGGGAGGCGCCCCTGATGTCGATCTGGGAGGGCTCGGGCAATGTCGCGGCGCTGGACGCACTACGCGCCATGGGCCGTCAGCCGGAAACGGTCGAGGCCTACTTCCACGAGGTGAATCTCGCCCGCGGCGCGAACCCACGGCTCGACGATGCCATCGACCGGGTCGGCAAGGAGTTGTCGGATCTCAGCGATATCGAATACCGCGCCCGCCGGGTGATCGAGCTGATGGCGCTGGTGTTCCAGGGCGCACAGCTGGTACGGCACGGCCATTCCGCGGTCGCCGACGCCTTCTGCGCCACCCGCCTCGGTGACGACTGGGGCATCGCCTTCGGCACCCTGCCCACCGGGGTCGATACCGCAGCCATCATCGAGCGGGCCTTCGTCTGACCGCCCGCGGGTACCGTCACGCCGGTGACAGCTGATCCGGAAACGACCGTGAGGGCGCTCGCCGAACAGGTGCTGGCCCGAGCCGACGGGCATATGGGCCGATATCTGCTCGGCATCGCCGGCCCGCCCGGTGCGGGTAAGTCGACGCTGTCGGCGGCGTTGCGTGAGGCCATCAACGCCGTAGCCGGGGCTGCTGTCGCCGAGCTGGCGCCCATGGACGGGTTCCACCAGACCAACGCACAGCTGCGTGCCGCCGGACGTCTGGCGGGCAAGGGCGAACCCGACACCTTCGATGTCACCGGATTCGTCGACGGCCTGAACCGGTTACGGCACAATCCGATCGGCATACCGGTGCCGTGGCCCACCTTCGACCGCGCCACCGATGAGCCCGCACCCGGCGCCGTCGTCGTGACCGATCAGCGGATCGTCATCACCGAGGGCAACTATCTGCTGCTCGACGACGAGCCGTGGTCGGCGGTGCGGCCCCTGCTGGACGAATGCTGGTACCTGACCACCGACCGGAACACCCTCATCGACCGGCTGCTGCGCCGCCACCGGCACGGCGGACGAGACGATGCCGCCGCGGCGATCAAGGTGCACGACAGCGATATGGTCAACGCCGACCAGGTCGCCCGGACCGCACAGCACGCCGACCTGGTGCTCTACGGCCGAGACAGCAGATACTTCCTCGGCTGACCGGATACCGATCCGGCGCGTATCGCACCGCACCGCACCGGACCGGTCGATCATGGACCGATGACGGCGATCCCACAAACCTCCCGACGCGTGCACGCCCTGCGCAATATCGGCACGGTGGTGTGCGCGCTGCTGCTCTACTACTGCGTTCCGATCGGCTCCGATATCGCCGCCACCTGGCCGGCCCGGATCGTCACGCTGATCGCGTTCGTCGCGGGAGTCCTCGGGCTGGCCTGGCTCGGCTACCGGCGGATCACGCAGTACATCGCCGCCATGGAGGACACCACCCACCGCATCGACGGGCTCCTGCTCGTGGTGTCGGTGGTCGTGATCTTCTTCGCGCTGTTCTACTACCTTCTCGACGCGCGTGGCACGAATCAGTTCGACGGCATCGACACCCGCACCGATGCCCTCTATTACACGGTGTCGACACTGGCGACCGTCGGCTACGGCGATATCCACGCGGTCGGCCAGGCCGCCCGCATCGCCAGCATGGTGCAGATCATTTTCGATCTCATCGTGCTCGGCACGCTGATCACCGTGCTGACCACCAGCGTCACCCGGCGGCTGGAACTGTTACGGCAGCAGAAGCCGGACGATGCGAATTAACCTGGCGCCATGCCGGATTCCGCCGAATACGATCAGATCGCCGCGGTGAGCGCGCACGGCGTCGCGCCCGCCGCACCCGAGGAGGTCGCCGCCGCACTGTCCGGACTCGCCTTCGGTCAGCCGGATTGGCGGGCGGTGCCACGCTGGGACACCGAGGAGGGCACCGCGATACCGGCCTCGAGGTCGGACGCGGACACCGGTGGGTCCCACACCTGACGCGTCGGCACCACACCGGCCCACACACCGCCCGCGTCGATATCGGCGGCGTCGTCCTTCGGCCCGCCTTCGCGTATCTTCACCGACGCCTCGGTGAGTTCGAGCGCGAGCACCGTGGTCGCGGCCAGTTCCTTCTTGTTCGGCGGTCGGACCCGATCCCAGGACCCGGGCGCCGCGTGCTCGACGATCACCCGCAGTCCGTGCAGCCGCTGCTGCGGATCGGTGATCTCGACGGCACGCCCGAGCACCACCGCCGAGCGATAGTTCATCGAGAAATGCATGGCCGAACGGGCATAGACCACACCGTCGACCAGGGTGACCGCCACCGACACGTCCTGTTCCAGCGCCGCCCGCAGATTGCCGGCGCCAGTAGATCCGTGCAGGTAGAGAAGGTTTCCATCACGACCGTACGCGGTGGGCAGCACCACGGGGACGCCGCCGAGCAGCACGCCGAGATGGCAGATGAGTCCCGCGTCGAGCACCGCGTCCAAGTCGGCACGATCGGTCCGGGCACGATCCTTCAGCCGCGTGGGTGTGCTGCGCGAAGTCGGCGAGAGCGGGGGCCGGAGCAGGGCTTGTTCGGTCATATGGTTCAGCATGCCGGGACCAATGGCATCCTGATATAGCCAATACTGGAGAAGTTCGAAAGGCCACTTTCATGTCCGAGGTCATCGCCGAACTGCTCGAACTCGACCGGAACGCCACGGCGCCGCTGTCGGTCCAACTGGCCGACGGGCTACGTCGGGCGGCTACCTCCGGGGCGCTGCGCGGCGGGGACAGGCTGCCCTCCTCACGGTCGCTGGCCGCACAGCTCGCCGTCAGCCGCACAGTGGTGGCCGCCGCCTACGATCAGCTGCACGCCGAGGGCTGGCTCAGCGGCCGACGCGGTTCGGGCACCTATCTGACCACCGCGCCCGCACCCGCGCCGCATGGCGTCACCACGGGTGCGGTACCCGCGGAGGTGACCGCATTGCTCGATCTGCGACCGGGCGCGCCGTGCGTACCCGCCATCGACCGGGCGGCGTGGCGGCGGGCCTGGCGGGCCGCCGCGGATCGGGAACCAGTGGTGCGCAAGGATCGCGCTGGTGAGCAGCGGTATCTGGCGGCGGTCACCGAGCATCTGCTGCGTCATCGTGGACTGCCCGCCGGTGGCGGCACCGCCATTCTGGCGACCTCGGGGACGAGCGCCGCGGTCGATGAGATCGCCAGTTCCGTCTTGCGCCCCGGTGACAGCGTCGCCATGGAGGATCCCGGATATCAGCGCGCGGTCGGGGCATTCCGCGCGGCCGGTGTGCGGGTGCTACCGGTACCTGTCGACGGTGCGGGACTACGGGTCGACGCGCTGCCCAGCGACATCAAAGCCGTGTATTGCACTCCGGCCCATCAGTTTCCGCTGGGCGAACGGATGACGGCAGCTCGGCGCGTGCAGCTGGTCGATTACGCGCGCGCCAACGACGTACTGCTCATCGAGGACGATTACGACGGCGAATTACGTTACGACACCGCGCCTTTGCCCCTACTCGCCGCCATGGCGCCCGATGTGGTGGTCCATCTCGGGACGACGAGCAAGATCCTGTCGCCCACCCTGGGTGCGGGCTGGCTGGTCGCGGCGCCCGAGGTCACCGCGGCGGTGCTGGCCTACCGCGAACAGATCGGCAGCACCCCGAGTTCCGCCGGGCAGCTGATCCTTGCCGAGCTGGCCGCGGGCGGCGATCTCGCACGGCATCTGCGCAGACTCCGCCGGATGATGGCCCCGCGACGCGCGTTCGTGGTGGACGAACTGAGCCGCCGCGGACTGACCATCCGCGGCGACGACGCCGGTTCACACCTGGTGGTTCCGCTGCCGACCGCCGACGCCGAGCACCGCGCCGTCGCCGAGGCGAACCGTCGCGGTGTCGCCCTCGATGGCCTTGCCCGCCATCACACCGGCCCACAGCGCACCTTCGGAGTGGCCGTCGGTTACTCCGCGCTACCGGACGACGAACTCGCCACCGCGGTACCCCTCGCGGCGGAATGCCTCGAGCGCGCCTGCGCCTGAGCGCGACAGGCCCTTCGGTTCCGGTTCGACCGGTGACGGCGCTGCCGCACATCCAGACGGCGCTGCCTCGCGTCCCACAGTGCCGATGCCGTCGACCTCCTCGTGCGAGACGGTGGTCCAGTCGACGAATTCGTCGACTGGACCTGCTGGACCTCAGCGGGACCGACGGCGGTAGTCGCATGGCTCGGGCAAATGCCGACACACCAGGTTGCCCGCTCCGGCCGCTTCTCCTGAGCTGCCGCGGCGGTCGCTCCCCGCGTGTCCGCAGTCGGCAGGGCCCGCGCGCTCAACGGTGCGAGCCGTTGTCCGTCGGGCCGCAGACCCTGCCGCGAACGCCCGATTCTGTCGGTTGTCGCAGGTAGCCTGGTACGCGTGCCCGAACTACCTGAAGTGGAGGCGTTGGCGCAGTTCCTGCGGGAGCATGCGGTCGGCGCGGTGGTCGGTCGCGTGGATGTGGCGGCGTTGAGCGCGGTGAAGACCTTCGATCCGCCGGTGACCGCGCTGTCCGGGCGGGATGTGACGGGCGCGGGGCGGTGGGGCAAGTTCCTCGGTATGGACTGCGGTGGGTTGTGGCTGATCACCCATCTGTCCCGCGGTGGCTGGCTGCGCTGGACCGACAATCCCAGCGCGACACCACCGAAACCGGGCAAAGGACCGCTGGCGCTACGCGTGCATTTCTTCACCCCGGAGGGCGCCACCCCTGCCTTCGACCTCACCGAGGCGGGCACCAAGAAGCGGCTCGCGGTCTATATCGTCGACGATCCACAGCAGGTCCCCGGTATCGCCCGGCTCGGGCCGGACGCACTCGACGTCACCGAGACACAGTTCGCGCAGATCCTCGCCGGAACGAGCCAGCGCATCAAGACCGCGCTGGTCGAACAATCGCTGCTGGCCGGAATCGGCAATGCCTACTCCGACGAAATCCTGCACACCGCCCGCATCTCACCGTTCGCCACGGCGAAAACCCTGTCCGAGGACAAGGTGTCGGAACTGTACGAGGCCATGCGCGCGGTGCTGCTCGATGCCGTACAGCGCTCCGTCGGGCAGGACGCCGCCCGGCTCAAAGGCGAGAAACGTTCGGGTATGCGAGTGCACGCACGCACCGGCCTGCCCTGCCCGGTCTGCGGCGACACCGTCCGCGAGGTCTCCTTCGCCGAGCGTTCCTTCCAGTACTGCCCGACCTGTCAGACCGGCGGCAAGATCCTCGCCGACCGACGCATGTCCCGATTGCTCAAATAGAGCCACACCGGCACGGTCATCGGCGGCTGATCGAGTAGGCCAGCATGGGATACGGTGCCACGTGTACGGCAGCGATCCGCCCTAGTGCACCAGCTTCGGCATCCGAATACCTTCCCAGGCCAGCCGCTTCGCACGCTGTGGATCGTGCTCGACCCGGCTGGGCGCATCGATGATCAAGGTGCTGCGGCGCGCCTCGGTGTAGGCGGGCCAGGATGGCAGCGGCGCGCCGGTATGCGCGAATCGCAGCCAATTGTCCTGGAACTGCCTGGTCACCGAGACCAGACCGCGCCGACCGCCCGCCGCGGTGAGCGCCCGGCCCACCGGGCTGTCGGCGACGCCGAACACCGGGATGAGGTCGGTCGCGTGGGTGGCGCCGATCCCGGCCAACCGCAGCGCGCGAGGCGCGAAATCGTAGCGGTAGGCGTAGGTGGGCGCGTACCTGCTGTGCGCGGCCATCACCGAGACCGACGGGCGCCAGAACACGAAATCGCCACCGGCGCGGACCGCGGCTCGCGCGTCCGGGTAGCCCGGATAGGCGGCCCGGATGCGGGCTTCGGCGGCCGCGTCGTCACCGATGGCGGCGCGCAGCCGGTCAGCGGTGGTGGGCAGCGCGTAGTCGGCGAACCTCGCGAACAGGGCACCCTCGTTATCGCAGGTGCCGATGATGAGCGGTACGCGATGGGCGTTGCCGTCGGCGATCGCGTCGATCGGCGCCTGCGGAAGCAGGGTGCCGTCCACGACGGGCGCGGCGGCAAAGAAACCGGGCCGTTCCCGCAGCGAGCCGCGCATGGCCCGCCCGAACGCGCGATGGATATCGATGGCCGACGCCTCCGACAACATCCGCGTGGCGTTGTCCGACCTCGCTCCGAGGGCGTCCACGCAGCGGCGGGCGATCAGCCGCGCGTCCTCGGCGGACAATGCCCAGTCGGCGGGCGCGCTCTGCGCGATGGCCTGATGGAACAACCCGGCAGCGGCGGGCGCGGCGAGCAGGCTCAGCACCGCGTGCGCCCCGGCCGATTCACCGAAGACGGTGACATTGTCCGGGTCGCCACCGAAGGCCGCGATATTGGTGCGCACCCATTCCAGGGCCGCGATCTGATCGCGCAGGCCGAGGTTCGAATCGAACGGGCGCTCCTCGGTGCCGAACTCGCCGAAATCGGCGTACCCGAACGCGCCGAGCCGATAGTTCAGCGATACGACGATCACGTCACCGCCGACGGCCAGTCGGGCACCGGAGTAGAGGCTCAGGGCGGAGGTGCCGAACATGTATCCGCCGCCGTGGATGAAAACCATGACCGGCAATGGGGCGCTGCCTGCCGCCACGGGTGCGGTGACGTTCAGCGTCAGCGCGTCCTCGCTGGTCGGCTGATAGCTGCGCGCGCCGATCTGGGCGCCGGTCCGATGTTGCATCGCGGCGAAGGCGAATTCGGTGGCGGGCCGGATACCGGTCCACGGTTCGACCGGCCGCGGGGCGCGGAAGCGCAGCGCGCCCACCGGCGCAGCCGCATAGGGAACGGACCGCCAGCGGATCACCCGGCGGCCACGGTGACCACGGACAACGCCGTCCGCGGTCGAGACATCTGTCGACGCGACCATTGACCGATGGTAGCGACAACTGGCGGACCGCCAACAGAAGTAAACCGAAATTCACACCACGGTGGCTCGAATCGGCCACCGCGATCAACGCCATTGCGCAACACTGAACCCGTGCTCCGACGAGGCCACGATCGTGGCTCTGACCACACACCGGGTGTGCGGCCCATCCGGCCGGACGGCTACGGCGAACTCCCTGTCGTGCAAACGAGGAAGCCGTCATGACGGGCGAACAGGGCCCCATGCCGTTCGCGGGTCGCGTCTCCGTCGACGCGACCGCCGAACAGGCGGCCGCGTGCCCGGTACGCAACGGTGACGGTGACGCCCGGCGCCAGCTCGACGGCCTGCTGAAATCGACGGCGGCCGGTGATCGGGAAGCCTTCACCCGGTTCTACCGGGAGACCAGTCCGCGCGTGTTCGGGCTGGCGCTGCGGGTGCTGCGCAGTCCGACGGCGGCCGAGGAGACCACGCAGGAGGTCTACCTGCAAGTGTGGTCGTCGGCCGAGCGCTACGACCCGGCGTTGTCGAGCCCGATCGGCTGGCTGATGATGATCACCCATCGGCGGGCGGTGGATCGGGTGCGCAGCGAGAGTTCGGCCGCCGGACGCGATGCCGTCTACGGCCACACCCACCTCGGACGCGACCACGACATCGTCGCCGAAACGGTCGGGCAGCGACTGGACGAACAGGCCGTCCGCGACTGCCTCGACACCCTCACGGCCACCCAGCGCGAAGCGGTCGCCCTCGCCTACTACAGCGGCCGGACCTACCGCGAGGTCGCCGACCACCTCGATTCGCCGTTACCCACAGTGAAAAGCCGCATCCGGGACGGGTTGAAGCGCCTCCAGGACTGCCTGACCGGAGCTGCTCGATGACCGACGCGCCACCCCCCGACCATCTCGACGATCACGATCTGCTCGACCTCGCCCACGCCTACGCCCTCGACGCCGTCACCGACGCCGAACGCGACAGCATCGAACAACGCCGCACCACCTGCACCCCCGAAACCCGCCGATCCTTCGACCAGATCGTCCGAGACGTACGCGAAGCGATGGGCGCCCTCTCGACCCTCGACGCCCAGCAACCACCGGCCGAGTTGGAGGCACGGATCCTCGACGCGATCGAAGCCCCCGCCGACCACAAGAATCCCCGCACCGCACCCGACGCCCCCGACCCGGCAACCCCCGCCGATCCCAGCACCACCGGTACCGACCGCCCCTCCGGCTCCGTGGACACCACCGATCCCGGCACCATCCCCCCTGCTACCACCGCGCACCCCGACCGCCCGTCGGACGCGCACACCGATTCCTCCCGCCCCGACCAGGTCGGCGGCATCGATACGCCCGCCGATGAACTCGCCGCCGCCCGCGCTCGCCGCCGCAAACTGCTGCGCTGGTCCGCCGCGGCCGCCGCGGTGGCGGTGGTGGTCGCCGTCGGCGCGGCGGTCTTCGGCCAGCGCACCGAGGAGTCGCCCGCTCGGATGGTGACCGCCGATCAGGTGCTGCAACAGCCGGACGCACACACCGAGACCAGCCCGGTCAGCACCGGCGGCAATCTGATCGCGCACGTGTCGGACGAGCTGGGCGCCGTCGCGATCACCTTCGACGCCGTCCCCGCACCGCCGGAGGGGTACGCACACCAGCTCTGGCTGATCGGGACGGATGGGGCCCCCCGCTCCGCCGGAGTCCTCCTCGACCTACCCACCCCCGGTGCGCCCTACGTCACCGAGTTCGCCGCCTCGGACCAACTCGCCGTCACCATCGAACCCGACGGCGGTTCACCCGGCCCGACCACCGACCCGATCGCCGCCCTCCCCTTGACCTGACACCGACGCCCGATCACCGCCCCGAACCCGACCACCACCCCAGCCGCCCGGGCTCAGCGCCGCACTCATCACCCGGCCCGAGCGAATCCGTCGCCCGGATCGCTGGATCCAGCGACCCGCCCGAGCACGACACCATCGAGATCCGGTCGGCCCGATAGCCGGACCACCAACCCGCCGCGTATCAGGCGCGCCACGCCTCCAGCAGGCGCAACCAGAACTCACTGATCGCGGGAAAAGCGGGCACCGCATGCCACAGGGTGTCCAGCGGGACCTGGCCGACCACCGCGATCGTGGCGGCGTGTAGTTGCTCGCCGACGTCGGGGCCGACGAAGGTGGCGCCGAGCAGGGTTGCGGCGGCGGGGTCGATCACGAGTTTGGCGCGGCCCGCGTAGTCGTCGCGGGCGAGGGCGGATCCAGCGACGGCGATATCGAGTTCGACGGTGTCGACCTGGTGGCCCGCTGCGCGGGCGGCGTCTTCGGTGAGGCCGACCGAGGCCAGTTCCGGGTCGGTGTAGACGACCTGCGGTACCTGCGCGTGATCGGCCGACGCGGTGTAGCGCGGGCCGGTCGGTTGTTTGCCCTCGGCGCGGGCGGCGATCACGTCGCCGCAGATCCGGGCCTGGTATTTGCCCATATGGGTGAGGGCGACGCGATGGTTCACATCGCCAACGGCGTACAACCACGGCAGGCCGGGCACCGTCAGCTGATCGTCGACCTCGACGTAGCCGGGCGCCAATCCGACCGATGCCAATCCGAGGTCGGCGGTGGTGGGTCCGCGTCCGGCCGCGACGACGATCTCGTCGGCCTCGAGTTCGGATTCCCCACTGCTGTCGCGTACGGTCACCGTCACCGGCCCGCCATGGACCAGGCCGGTACCGGTGTCGCGTGCATCCGATCGCGCCACTCGCACCGGTTCGGTACCGAACCGGATCCGTACACCGCGCTCGGTCAGCGCCTCGGCGATCCGGTCGCGGGCGAAGGGTTCGACGCGTCCGAGCAGCGAACCGCCGCGCACCACCATGGTCACCACGGAACCGAGCGCCGACAGCCAGGTCGCGGCCTCACAGGCCACGACACCACCGCCGACGATCAATACCCGGCGCGGGACCTCGGCCAGATTGGTGACATCGCGCGAAATCCACGGCAACGCCGCGCGCAGGCCCGGCACATCGGGAATGGTCGCGGTGGTGCCGGTGGCCAACACCACGGCCTGCCGGGCGCGCAGTGTGCGGTCGCCGACCTCGACCAGACGTTCACCGGCCAAACGGCCCGCACCGCGCACCACTTCGATGCCGTTGTCGTGGGCCCAGTCGGCCTGGGACGAATCGTCGTGGTCGTGCACGAATTCATCGCGCCGCCGCAGGACCGCGGCCACATCCAGTCCGTCGGCGCGCACGCCGGGCATGGCGCGGGCGCCGCCGAGCACATGCCAGGGGCGCAGCAGCGCCTTGCTGGGGATGCAGGCCCAGTAGGAGCATTCACCGCCGATGAGTTCACGCTCGACGATCGCGGCGGTGCGTTCACTTCCGGCGATGGCGTAGGAGGCGGCGTTCTCCCCCGCCGGGCCGCCGCCGATGACGATGACGTCGAACTCGGTGGTGTCCACTGGCCGCTACTGGAGGTAGCCCTCGACCTGTCTGGCCGAGCTGACCTGCGTATTGTCCGGTGATTCACCCGCGTCGACGCGGGCCCTTCGCTGCCGGAGCAGATCCCAGCACTGATCGAGCATCACCTCGAGTTCGGCCAGCCGCTGCCGTTCCGATTTCGGATCCAGCTCGCCCTGCGTCGCCTGCGACCGCAGTTTGTGCTCCTGCTCGACCAATTCCTTGATACGCCCCAGGATGTCCTGTTCGGTCATACCGCCCACTCTACGGACCCGGGCCCGCCGATCCGGGTGATTCGCGCGTGGCGGTTCAGTCGGGTGCGCGCAGCAGGTAGGTGTCCATGATCCAGCCCTTATCGGCGCGCAGCTGCTCCCTTCGCTCGCGGATCCGCTCGCCGACCTCGGCGACCCGGCCAGCGATGAGCGTCTGGTCCGGCATGCCGAGGTAGGCGCCCCACCAGATCCGGGTGTCGCCGGGCACGCTGGTGAACGCGCAGTCGCCGTCGAGCATGACGACTGTCGATCCGGCGCCGAGCCCGTCAGCGCGCAGCCGACGTCCAGTCGTGATCTGCACCGGTTCACCGATGCGGTGCAGCACCGTCCTGTGCTGGGCGGCGAGGGCCTGCACGCTGGTCACACCGGGGATCACGGTGTAGTCGAAACCGATGGCGCCGCGATCGATGACACGTTCGACCATGCGCAGGGTGCTGTCGTAGAGCGAAGGGTCGCCCCAGACGAGAATCGCGCCGACGCCCTCGACCCGCGCGAATTCCCGCTCCAGCAGCAGCGAGCGGCGTTCGTGCCAGTCCTCGACCACCTCGCGGTAGTCCGAACCGTCCATCGGGGCACGTGCACGCGGCGGATCGGCGACCTCCACGATCCGGTACGGGCGATCCATATGCTCGGCCAGAATGGTCGTGCGCACGTCGACGAGTTCCTGTTTCTCGGCGCCCTTGCCGATCAGGAAGAACACCTCGGCCTCGCGCATGGCCTTGATGGCCTGCACCGTCACCTGGTCCGGATCACCGGCGCCGATGCCGATCACGTACAGCTTCCGCATACGGCGAGCCTATTGGGACCCTGATCATGTGCTGACCACGCCCTGGTCAGGTGCTGACGAGGCCCTGAAATCAGGTGCTCGACCTGCCCACCCGCCGTCGATGAAAGGTCGATAAGCTCGAGGTCGTGACCACCTCCCCGGACACCCAATACGAAGATCTCCTCCGTCAGGTGCTCACCTCCGGCACGAAGAAGGCCGATCGCACCGGCACCGGCACCCGCAGCGTCTTCGGTCATCAGCTGCGCTACGACCTGTCGGCCGGGTTCCCGCTGATCACCACCAAACGGGTGCATCTGAAGTCGATCGTGTACGAGTTGCTGTGGTTCCTGCGCGGCGATTCCAATGTGGGTTGGCTGCGCGAGCACGGCGTCACGATCTGGGATGAGTGGGCGGCCCCCGACGGCGAACTCGGACCGGTCTACGGCGTCCAGTGGCGCTCCTGGCCGACCCCGGACGGCAGCCATATAGACCAGATCGGTCAGGTGCTGCGCACCCTGCGCGAGGACCCGGATTCGCGGCGCATGATCGTCTCGGCGTGGAATGTGGCCGAACTCGACAAGATGGCACTGGCGCCGTGTCATGCGTTCTTCCAGTTCTACGTGGCCGAGGGCAAGCTGTCGTGCCAGCTGTATCAGCGCAGTGCCGACCTGTTCCTCGGCGTGCCGTTCAATATCGCCAGTTATGCGCTGCTGACGCAGATGGTGGCCCAGCAGACCGGGCTGGAACCGGGTGATTTCATCTGGACGGGCGGGGATTGCCATATCTACGACAATCACGTCGACCAGGTCACCGAACAGCTGACCCGCGAGCCGTACCCGTTCCCGACACTGCGGCTGCGCCACGCGCCGTCGCTGTTCGACTACACCTACGACGACGTCGAGGTAGTCGACTATCGACACCACCCGGCGATCAAGGCCCCGGTGGCCGTGTGAGTTCCGCGCGCGTCATCGGACTCATCTGGGCACAAACCCGCGAGGGCGTCATCGGAGCCGACAACCGGATCCCGTGGCGGGTGCCAGAGGACATGGCCAACTTCAAGGCCGTCACGATGGACCATCCGGTGGTGATGGGCCGACGCACCTGGGATTCGCTGCCGCCACGGTTCCGTCCGCTGACCGGCCGGCGCAATATCGTCGTGACCAGGCAGCCGGACTGGGCCGCCGACGGCGCCGAACGCAGCGCCTCGCTATCGGAAGCACTCGATCTGGCCGCGCCCGATGACGTCTGGGTGATCGGCGGCGGCGAAATCTACCGAGCCGCACTGGAATACGCCACCGAACTGCTCGTCACCGAAATCGACGCCGATATCACCGGCGACGCCTACGCACCGGATATCGACGCGAGCTGGCAGTCCGACGCGGACACGCCGTGGCAACAGTCGAGTGCGGGACCGCGCTACCGGATCCGCCGATTCACCCGACGCGGCTGAATACCGCCTCCGCTGGCCGGGCTCGGCGCGGGCAAGCGCGCAAAACACCCGAGCGGGAGTGACGGGTCGGGCATACTCAGCGGTATCGGCCCGGAACACCAGCCCTGTTCCGGGTGTGATCCGCGAAAGGCAGTCCATGGACAAGAAATCGCTGACCGCGGTTGCTCGCCAGCAACTCAAACTGGCAGCCACCGCCACGAGCGGCCGTAGCTCGCAAACGATCTACGGCGGCCACGCGCAAACCCTGCGCCAAACCGTTGTCGGTCTCACCGCGGGCCAGAGCCTGGCCGAACACGATAATTTCGGCGATGCCACCCTGCTGGTACTGAGCGGCACCCTGACCTTGATCAGCGGCGCCAACGAATGGAAGGGATCGTCTGGCGATCTACTCGTCGTGCCGAAGGCACGGCACAGCGTCAAGGCCGTCGACGATGTGGCGTTCCTGTTGACCGTCGCGAAATAGGCGAATCACCACTGTCCGGACGCCGCCACCGGCAGGGGCGGCGTCCGGCGCTATCGTCGGGCATTCGGCACGGCGTCGATCGCGGCGTACGAAACAGCAACGGGCGACCCGCGATCCGGGTGAGTCCGAACACGCCAGGACCGATTCGGTGTCGCGGGCACGCGGCCAGCTATTACGCTTGACGATCATGGGTGAGCCGCAGCCGATCCTCCAACCGCTCACACCGTCGGCGATCTTCCTCGTCATGACCATCGACGAGGGTGGCGAAGCGACGGTGCGCGATCTGCTCGCCGACCTGGCCGGTCTGCGCCGATCCGTCGGTTTCCGGTTACCCGGCGCCGGTCTGACCTGCGTCGCCGGTATCGGCTCGGCGGCATGGGACCGGCTCTTCGCCGGTCCGCGCCCCGCCGAACTGCACGAGTTCCCCGGCTATGCCGGGCCGAGGCATCAGGCTCCCGCCACTCCGGGCGATCTGCTGTTCCATATCAAGGCCGAGGTGCACGACGCCTGTTTCGAGCTGGCGATGGCCATCAGCAACCGGTTGGCAGGCGCTGTCACGGTGGTCGACGAGACCACCGGCTTCCGGTATTTCGAACAGCGGGATCTGCTCGGTTTCGTGGACGGCACCGAGAACCCCGAGGGCGCCGATGCCGATTCGCTCGCCGGGCGGGTGGCGTTGGTCGGCGACGAGGACCCCGATTTCGTCGGCGGCAGCTACGTCATCGTGCAGAAGTATCTGCACAAGATGGACGAGTGGCGCAACACCTCGGTCGAGGAGCAGGAGCGGGTCATCGGCCGCACCAAACTCGACGATTTCGAGCTGCCCGACGAGGTGAAACCGCCGAACTCGCATGTCGCGGTGAACACCATCGTCGAACCGGACGGCACCGAACGACAGATCCTGCGCGCCAACATGCCCTTCGGCAGCATCCGTGACGATGAGATGGGCACCTATTTCGTCGGGTACGCGGCCACGCCGAGCGTCACCGAGCAGATGCTGATCCGCATGTTCCTCGGCTCCGACGAGGCCGCCTACGACCGCATCCTCGATTTCTCCACCGCCGTCACCGGCGGGCTGTTCTTCGTGCCCGCGCAGAGCTTTCTCGACGACCTGCCCGAACCACCCGGCGCGTCGCAGGCCGACGACGCCGCCGCCCCCTCCGCCGCACCGGCCGACCACGGCTCTCTCGGTATCGGCACGTTGAAAAGGAGCAGCTGACCCATGAACAACCTGCATCGTGAACTCGCGCCGATCACCTCCGAGGCATGGGCGGCGATCGAGGAAGAGGCGACCCGGACGTTCAAACGGCATATCGCGGGCCGCCGCGTCGTCGACCTCTCCGGTCCGCACGGCACCGACTATTCGGCCGTCGGGCTCGGCCGCACCACCCCGATCGCCGCACCCGACGACGGCGTACAGGCCAGGCAGCGGCTGGTCGCGCCGCTGGTGGAGCTGCGGGTGCCGTTCACCCTGGTGCGCGAGGAACTCGACGATGTCGAGCGGGGCGCGCAGGACGCCGATCTGGATCCGGTCAAGGATGCCGCCAAACGGATCGCCTGGGCCGAGGATCGCGCCATCTTCGAGGGCTATCCGGCGGCGAACATCACCGGTGTCCGGGCGAGCGCGTCGAACGCGCCGGTATCGGTGCCGAGCGATCCACGGCTGGTGCCGGAGGCGGTCGCGCAGGCCCTGAGCGAATTGCGGCTGGCCGGTGTCGACGGCCCGTACTCGGTGCTGCTGAGCGCCGACCTGTACACCGCCGTCAGCGAGACCTCCGACCACGGCCATCCCATCCGCACCCATATCGAACGCCTCATCCCCGAGGGGGAGATCATCTGGGCGCCCGCCATCGATGGCGCGTTCGTGCTCACCACCCGCGGCGGCGACTTCGATCTGCGGATCGGCCAGGATCTGTCCATCGGATATCTGAGCCACGATGCAGAATCGGTGCAGCTGTACTTCCAGCAGAGCCTGACCTTCCTGGTCAACACCGCCGAAGCCGCGGTGGCGCTGCAAGCCTGAAGATGGAGAAGAGATGACACTGGTGCACGCGGGCGTGGTGCCCACCAAGCGCGCGATGGTCTACGGCGTGCTCGGCATCGCGGTGACGGTCGCGCTGTGCCTCGGTGTCATCGCGATGTTCGGGGTGAACCGGGTGTTCACCGGACTGCTCGCCGGAGCCGTCGCCGGGGTGGCGGTGCTCGTCGCGCTGTTCACCCGCGATGCGATCGTGCTCACCGAAGGCGCGATCTACCGGCGCACCCCATGGGCCGAGATCAGCATCGACTGGGACCGGGTGGTGGCGGGCCGGTTCACCCTCGACGAACGGGCCCGCTGGTCGCTCGCGCTCGATCTGACCGGCGGCGACGAACAGCACGGTGAACTGGTGCTGCTGTCCATTCCCCCGGTGAGCGGCCCGGTATCGAGCGCCTATGACATGCGCAAACGTGAACAGGTCGATCAGATCCGGGATATGCTGCGGCGCAAGAAGATTCCGGTGATGGTTCTACCTGAGATCGCGGGCGCGCTGCATCGGCACTGGAAGATCGCACCGCCAACCCACTGAATCGGATCCGCCACGCGAAACCACCCGGCGGGCGACGACCCGGCAACCATCGGCGCTGTTTCCGGCATCCGGTAGGCCCGGTGCGCGCGACCGGTATCGACGCGCACCGGTTCGCCGTGGCCGGTGGCCGAGACCGGACGGCTCCACTACGTTGGCAGGCGTGTCGATGATGAAGGGCGCCAACGTGCCCGTGCCGATGTCCACGGTTCGCGTCGAGTTGGGGTGGCATTCGGGGGCCGGAGTTCCTGATGCGGATGCATCCGCACTGCTGCTGACCGGCGCGGGCAAAGTACGCTCCGATACCGATTTCGTCTTCTACAACCAGGCCGCGCATGCCTCCGGTGCGGTGCGGCACGAGGGTAAACAACAGCAGGGCGCCGTCGTGCTCGATGCGCTGTCGGTGCAGTTGGCCGGGGTGGAGCCGGATATCGAACGCATCGTGATCGCCGCCTCCGCCGACGGCGGCACCTTCGCCCAGGTCCCCGGCCTCTACGTCCGGGTGCTCGATACCGCGACCGGCGCCGAGGTGGCACGATTCGACAGCACCGGTGCGACCAGCGAAACCGCGTTCGTCCTGGGCGAACTCTACCGCCGCCAGGGCGCCTGGAAGTTCCGTGCCGTGGGCCAGGGCTACGATTCCGGGCTCGCCGGATTGGCCACCGATTTCGGTATCTCGGTCGACGAGGACCCGGCGCCCGCACCGCAACCGGCTCCGGCACCGCAACAGGTCCCCGCGCCCACGCAACCGGCGCCGGTTCCACCCGCCGCCACACAGCCCACGCCGCCCCAGCAGCCCGCGTTCGCGCCGCAACCGGCACCGACCGGTGCCCCGATCAATATGTCGAAGCTGTCGCTGACCAAGGACGCGCCCTCGGTCTCGCTCACCAAACGCGGCGCCACCGGCGGCACCATGCGGGTGAATCTGAACTGGTCGAGCGGTAAGGACAGCGGATTCTTCGGCAAGCGCGGCAAGACCATCGATCTGGATCTGTGCTGCATGTGGGAGCTGACCAACGGCAACAAGGGTCTCGTGCACGCGGTCGGCAATTTCGGTTCCCTCGACGCCGAACCGTATGTGCGCCTGGACAAGGACGACCGGACCGGTGACGAGGCGACCGGCGAGAACCTGGATATCAACCTCGACCACATCGCCGATTTCCGCCGCCTGCTGGTGTACGCGAACATCTACGCGGGCGCAACGGATCTGCGCGGCGTGCGCGCTACCGCGACCCTGTATCCGGTGGGTTCGCCTCCGATCGAAATGGATGTCGACGGCTGCACCGACAACTCCCGCGCGATCGTGCTCGCACTGATCGAGAATGTCGGCGGCGAGCTGGTCGTACGCCGCGAGGGTGTGTTCGTCCGGCCGCCGGTCGAACCGCCGCACTGGGTGAACAAGGCTGTCGATCAGGCCTACGGCTGGGGTCTGTCCTGGGTTCCGGCCAAGGGCAAGTCCTGACGGCTCACGAATAGGTCGGCCGGGTCGTTTCGCACCCTCGGCCGACCGTCTCGCGCGCGTCCCTGCGCCGATGCCTCGATTCAGCGCTCAACCGATTCAGCGCTCAACCGATTCGACGCCAAGGGCCACTCGACCGACTCGGCTCAGCAGCGCACCCGCATCGGCCCGCACCGAATCCAAGGCACCGGGCCAGCCGAGCACCCGGAGCACCGCATCGGAAATGGCTGGCTGCGCCGAGACCGGTGCGGCGCCTTCATCCGAGCGAATGCTGATCACGGTCTCGACCAGTCGGAACGGCAGGGTCTCAGTGCCCGGCACCCCCGAATCGCCCGCCTCCGCAATGACTTCAGCGGCGAATGTCTCGTAGTGGCGGCGCAATTCGTCGCGACGGAGGCGGAAGTCGGCGAAGCGCTCGCCGCGTAGTTCGGGCAGCAGGTACAGCGCGCCCAGGTTCCAACGTGAGGCGCACAGCTGGCCGACATCCGACCAGGCGAGGGCATACAACCGCACCGCCGCGCGGTCGGGTGCCTCGCTCAATCGGGCCGCCAGCGCCAGGGGTCCGGCGATGGTCTCGGTGAGCAGGGCATCCAGGATGTCGTCCTTGGCGGCGAAATGGTGGTACAGCGACGCCTGCCGGATCCCGACGGCATCGGCGATACCGCGCGTCGAGGTGCTGCCGTATCCATGGGTGGTGAACAGCTCGGCGGCGGCGTCGAGGATTTCCGCGCGTGGCGTGCTGCCCCGCCGCAACCGCTGCTCGACACGAGGGCGCCCTGGACCGAGATTGACCACGCCTTCATTCTGTCATCGCTCGGGGCCGCTCCCCCGCGCCGAAGCATTCGACGCCGGGCGCTGCCCGCCTCCGTGGCAGGCCGCACACGCTGTTCGGCTGCCGCGCAACGCCGATTCGCCCACCATCACCAGGCATTTCCACCGCTCTCCGAACCCGCTGGCGCACTGAACCGAACCTACGTCCACGCCTGCCGTGAGTTTTCTGTCACTTGATAGAAAATCAGGCAACACAGAAGTTACCGGGCGACGCAGAAGCGATACACGCAGGTCACCGAAAGCGCGATCACGCCCGCAAAACTATCGACTGATAGATATTGGCCCGTCGAAGGACATCCGCCCATGGCCACCACAGTCGATACCCACCGCGCCGCACCACCCGATCCCGGGTCCGACGGCGCCGATCTCACCGATCTCGGCTATCAACCCGTCCTGCATCGCAAACTGGGGCGCTACGCGTCGTTCGCGGCCGGATTCTCGTTCGTCTCGATCCTCACCACGATCTTCCAGTTCTTCGGGTTCGGCTATTCGTTCGGTGGTGCGGCCTTCTTCTGGACCTGGCCGATCGTGTTCCTCGGCCAGCTCATGGTGGCCCTGAATTTCGCCGAACTCGCAGCCCGATACCCACTTTCGGGATGTATCTACCAGTGGTCGCGCCGCCTCGGTGGCGCGATCGTCGGCTGGTTCGCCGGCTGGCTGATGATCATCGCGCGGGTGGTCACCGCGGCGGCCGCAGCCATCGCCTTGCAGGTGGTGCTGCCCTCGATCTGGAGCGGATTCCAACTTGTCGGCTCCGATACCGCCCTCACCTCACCGTCGGGTGCGATGAACGCGGTGCTGCTCGGCAGCGTGCTGATGATCGTGACCACGGTGATCAATGTGATCGGCGTCGATCTGATGGCCAGGATCAATTCGATCGGCGTCACCATCGAGATCGTCGGGGTGCTCGCCGTGATCGGGCTGTTCTTCGCCGATACCGAGCGCGGGCCCGATGTGGTGCTCCAGACCGAACAGGCAGCCGCGGGTCCCTATTGGGCAGCGTTCCTGGTGTCGGGGCTGATGGCGGCGTACGTGATGATCGGATTGGATTCGGCCGCCGAGCTTTCCGAGGAGACCAAAAATCCGCGCCGGGTCGCGCCGCGGATGATCATCACCGCGCTCTCGGTATCGGCGCTGGGCGGCGGTCTGATGCTGCTCGGTGCGCTGATGGCCGCGCCGAGCCTGTCCGATGGCGCGCTGGCAACCGACGGCCTGGCCTATGTGCTCACCGCGAAGCTGAACAGTCCGGCGGGCACGGTGCTGCTGGGCTGTGTCGCCATCGCGATCATGGTGTGCACGCTGGCGATTCAGACCGCCGGATCACGGCTGATGTTCTCCATGGCCCGCGACGGCAAACTGCCGTTCGCTCGCGCGCTGGCGGTGGTACATCCGCGTTTCGGCACTCCGGTGCTGCCGTCGGTGGTGTTCGGGGTGCTCGCGATCGCCCTGCTGCTGGTGAATCTCGGCAATGCGGCGATCTTCGCGACTTTGGCCAGCGTCTGCATCGTCACCCTGTATCTGTCCTATCTGCTGGTCACGGTGCCGCTGCTGATCCGCCGGTGCCAGGGGTGGCCGGGCAACGACCCGCAGGCCGATAAGCACGCCGGTCTGTTCGGCCTCGGCCGCTTCGGTATCGCGGTGAACGCGCTGGCCGTGTTGTGGGGCATCGCCATGGTGGTGAACCTGGCCTGGCCGCGGGCCGAGGTGTACACACCCGACGGCGGGTCATGGGTGATGCGCTGGGCCGCACCGATCTTCGTGGCCGCTGCACTCGCGGTGGGTGCGCTGGTCTACCGGTCGGTGGTGGGGCGGTCCGCGGTCACCGAGCGGGCGCCCCAGCCCGCGTGATCCCGATCGAATCCAGCACCGACCAGATCCGGTATCGGAGCCGAACGGTGTGCCGACCATCGGCACACCCCGACCACAAGGAGTAGAAATGCCAACTCCGACAACATCTTCCACCATGGGCGCTCGCGCGCATGCCCGAGCGCAGGCAGCAACGGCGACCCTCGCCGAACCCCACCTCCCCGCCGGTCTCGACCCTGCGACGCTCACCCTCGCCCGGCGCCTCCCCGCCGACGGCTACACCAATGTCGTCCTCGGCCGTGGCACCCGCCTGCGGCTGGCCGATCCGGAGGGCGCGGCCTGTGCGCATCTGCTGTTGTTGCGCGCCGACGCCCCCTGGGAGCGGCTCAATGTGGCCGATACGGTGAAGGTTCCGTGGCAGGCCTATCTCGGTGCCGGTCATCCGCTGCTCACGGATCAGGGCCGGATTCTGGCGACCATCGCCTTCGACGATTCCGGTAGGCACGACGCGCTGTGCGGACCCTCCGATACCGCCCGTGCGCTGTTGCGGCTGGCCGGGGTGAAGCAGGGGCTCGCGCCGCGCGATATCGCGCCGTCGGTGTCGTTCTTCCGTGGGGTGCGTGTCGCCCCCGATGGCGGTGTGAGCGGCACCGGTAGCGCCGCATCCGGCGCGGCGGTCGAGCTGATCATCCATCTGCCGGTCATCGCGCTGATCGTCAATGCCGCGCATCCGCTCGACGACCGCCCGGTCACCGATCTCGATCTGCTCGCCTGGGCCGCACCCGAGGATCTCGCCGGTGAGTACAACACCGATCCCGAATACCTACGTGCCGTGCAGAACACCGAGAACGCGTGGACGGCCGCACTCGACCAGGAGGCCATCGCATGACCGGCGCCATCGCTCGTACCGTCCGCGCGGATCATCTGGTCGCGGCCTGCGCACCGTGGTCGGCGATCGTCCGGGCGGGCGAATACCTGGAGATCATCGACCTGCATGGCAACCAGGCGGTCGATTGTCTGCTCTATTCGGCCGCCGATCACGCCGATCGCTACAGCGCACAGGCCACCATCGCCGCACAGCGCAATATCTTCCTGACCACCGGCAGCGTCCTGCGCACCGATAACGGCACCGCCCTGATGACGGTGACCGCCGATGAGGTCGGCAATCACGACACCATCGCCGGCGCCTGCTCCCAGGAGTCGAACACCCTGCGCTACGGCCATCACACCCGCCATCAGCATGCCTGTGTAGAGAATTTCCTCGCCGAGGGATTGCGGTGGGGGCTTGGCAAACGTGATCTGGTGTCGAATATCAACTGGTTCATGAACGTCCCGGTGGAGCCGGACGGCACGCTCGGCATCGTGGACGGTTTGTCCGCGCCGGGCAAACGGGTGACTCTGCGCGCCGAGATCGACACCCTGGTGCTGGTCTCGAACTGTCCGCAGATCAACAACCCCTGCAATGGTTTCGACCCCACCCCGGTCCGCATGGTGGTGTCGCGATGACCATCATCGATCCGGTGCGCAGCCACCTCGGCCACGCCGAAGAGGCGCCAGCACCGCAATCCGCGGCCGCGGCCGCGACCGCGCAGGTGGAGGTGGTGCGGCCGGGCCCGCTGACCACCGTGCAGGACTGGCCGGGGCGCACGGGTTTCTGGCATGTCGGGGTACCGCCGTCGGGGCCGATGGACGATCTGTCGTTCCGGCTCGGGAATCGGGTGCTCGGCAATGCCGAGGGCGCCGCGGGATTGGAGTGCACTCTCACCGGTCCGGCGCTGCGATTCACCGCCGCGACTCGAGTGTGCGTGACGGGTGCGCCTGCGGAGGTCACCGTGGACGGTGTGCGGGTGGATCAGTGGCGCACCCTCGAGGTGCCCGCGGGCGCACTACTCGAGGTCGGCGCGATCAGCGGGCCGGGTATGCGCGCCTATGTGCTGATATCGGGCGGTTTCGTGCTGGACGAATACCTGGGTAGCGCGGCAACTTTCACGCTCGGCAAGTTCGGTGGTAGCACGGGAACCACCGTGCGGGCAGGTGAGCTGCTACCGCTGGGAGCGGCCGGTACCCCACTCGCCTCGGCTGTCCCCGCCGACGATCGGCCGGTGTTCGCCCGGCGTTGGGAACTCGCCGTCACCGAAGGCCCGCACGGTGCGCCGGAGTTCTTCACCCGGTCTGATATCGACACCATCATCGGCACCGATTACGAGGTGCATTTCAACTCCGATCGCACCGGCGTGCGGCTCATCGGGCCGAAACCGGAGTGGGCGCGCACCGACGGCGGCGAAGCCGGACTGCATCCGTCCAATATTCACGACACCCCGTATTCGGTGGGCGCACTGGACTTCACCGGCGATACGCCGATTCTGCTCGGCCCGGACGGTCCGAGCCTCGGTGGTTTCGTCTGCCCGGTCACCGTCGTCGCGGCGGATCGGTGGAAGCTCGGCCAGCTCCGCCCCGGCGACGCGGTGCGCTTCGTCCCGATCCGCGCCGAACACGCCGCGCCGGTCGCGGCACTCGGCGCGGCCCGCCGTGCCGCCTGGCCCGCGGTGCTGTCGGCCGGTGGCGACGGTGACGACGGCGTCCTGCGCCGCATCGACGCCGACGACGATACCGGCGTCACCTACCGACGGGCGGGCGACGACGGTGTGCTGATCGAATACGGCGCCATGACCCTGGATCTCGGTCTACGCGCGCGGGTCCACGCACTGCACCAGCATCTGCTGGCGCTCGCGCCGCGCGGCATCGTCGACCTGACGCCGGGTGTGCGGTCCCTGCAAGTGAAGGTGGATCCGGCGGTGCTGCCGGTCCGCATGCTGCTGGATCTGCTCATCGAGGCCGAACAGCACATCCCGGCCTCGGACGCGCTCGTGGTGCCGAGCCGGACCGTCCATCTGCCGCTGTCCTGGGACGATCCCGCCACCAGGGAGGCGATCACCCGCTATATGCACGGTGTGCGCGCCGATGCGCCGTGGTGCCCGTGGAATATCGAGTTCATCCGGCGAATGAACGGATTGGCCTCCGTGGACGAGGTTTTCGATACCGTCTTCGATGCCGAATACCTGGTGCTCGGACTCGGTGATGTCTATCTCGGCGCGCCGGTCGCGACACCGATCGACCCGCGGCACCGGCTCGTCACCACCAAATACAATCCCGCCCGCACCTGGACCCCGGAGAACGCGGTCGGGATCGGCGGCGCCTATCTCTGCATCTACGGTATGGAGGGGCCGGGCGGGTACCAGTTCGTCGGCCGCACCACCCAGGTGTGGAACCATCGCAGCTCGGAAACGCCCTGGCTCCTACGCTATTTCGATCGGATCCGCTGGTATCCGGTGGAGGCGGAGGAACTGCTCGACCTGCGCGCCGACTTCACCGCCGGGAACGTGACCCTGCGGGCCGATGACGGTGAGTTCCGGCTCGCCGACTACCGCCGTTTCCTCGCCGATCAGGCCGATTCCATCGCAGCCTTCCGTGCCGTGCAGGCCCGCGCGTTCGCCGCCGAACGCCACTCCTGGCGTTCGGCGGGCGAACTGGCGGATACACCCGAGTGATCCGGATCAGCGCAGATCGCGGAAGAACTCACGGATATCGGAGGTGAGCAGGACCGGCTCCTCCAGCGCCGCGAAATGACCGCCGCGATCGACGTCGATCCACCGGGTGATCGTATCGGCGGTACCCGCGTACTTGCGGATGGCGACATCGTGGGCGAACACGATCACACCGGTCGGCACGCCCGAGTTCTGCTTCGGGGCGCCCCACGGCTGCTCCTGCGCGTACCCCACGTAGGCCGCCGAACCCGCCGTGCCGGTGAGCCAGTACAGCATCACGTTGGTCAGCAGGCGATCCCGGTCGATGATCTTGTCCGGGTCGATCGCCCGCGGATGGGTCCACTCGCGGAACTTGTCCATGATCCAGGCGAGCTGGCCGATCGGCGAATCGACCAGCCCATAGGCCAGCGTCTGCGGACGGGTCGACTGGATCGAGATATAGCCGAACTCCTCCTCCATGAACGCCTCGGTGCGACGGACCCGATCACGTTCCCGTTCGCTCAGCGCCGCCAGCTCCTCCTCCGGGAGGGGCAGCGGGAGGTAGTCGCCGACACCGCCGTTGACGTGCACGCCCGCCACCCGATCCGCGGCGACCCGCCCCAGCTCCGGGCTCACCGCGCCACCGATATCGCCACCCTGGGCGCCGTAGCGCTCATAGCCGAGCCGCGACATCAGCTCCGCCCACGCCGCCGCGATGCGCTCGACGGTCCAACCGGCTTCGGCGACCGGACCGGAGAATCCGAATCCGGGCAGCGACGGGATGACCAGATGGAACGCGTCCGCCGGATCGCCGCCGTGCGCCCGCGGATCGGTCAGCGGACCGATCAGGTCGAGGAATTCGACCACCGAACCGGGCCAGCCGTGCGTGAGGATCAGCGGGAACGCATCCGGTTCGGGCGAGCGGACGTGCAGGAAGTGGATCAGCTGCCCGTCGATCTCGGTGGTGAACTGCGGGAATGCGTTGAGCTGCCGTTCGGCGGCCCGCCAGTCGTAGCCGGTGCGCCAGTAGTCGACCAGCTCGCGCAGCCAGGTGGTCGGCACGCCGGTGTCCCAGCCGTTGCCGGGCAGCGCGGCGGGCCAGCGCGCGTTGTCGAGCCTGCTGCGCAGGTCGTCCAGCTCGCTCTGCGGGATGTCGATGCGGAAGGGAGTGATCGCTGTGCTCATGAGAACTACGTTATGGTCCGGTTAGGGCAACTTCGGCCCTAACCGAAGGGCAGACTGAAAGATATGCGAGAAACTTCGGCACGCCTGCTGCGTCTGCTGTCGCTGTTGCAGATGCATCGGGAGTGGACCGGCGCGGATCTGGCCGGTGAGCTGGGCATTGATACGCGCACCGTGCGTCGCGACATCGATAAGCTGCGCTCGCTCGGCTATCCGGTGGAGGCGGCGCGCGGTGTGGCGGGCTATCGGCTGGGCGCGGGCACCCGGCTGCCGCCGCTGCTGCTCGACGACGATGAAGCGGTGGCCGTGGCCATCGGGCTGCGCACCGCCGCCAGCGGCACCATCTCCGGTATCGAGGACAGTTCACTGCGCGCCCTGACCAAGCTCGAGCAGATGCTGCCGACGCGGTTGCGGCACCGGGTGAGCACACTGCACGAGGCCACGATCACTGTCGGCACCGGTGGGCCGACCGTGGACCCCGATATCCTCACCGCTCTCGCGGGCGCCATCCGCGATCACCACCGCCTACGCTTCGACTACCGAAACCACAATGGCACGACATCTTTGCGCGAGGCCGAACCCCATCGCCTCGCCCACACCGGCCGCCGCTGGTACCTCATCGCCTGGGATACCGACCGCGCGGACTGGCGCACCTTCCGGGTGGATCGCCTCCGCCCCCGCATCCCGACCGGTCCCCGCTTCACCCCGCGCGAGGCGCCTGATCCCGATCTCGCGGGCTATGTCTCGGGTCAGGTGGCGGTGGCGCCGTACCGCTACACCGCCCGCGTGACCATCGGGGTGCCCGCCGAGGTCGCGACCGAGCGGTTGCCACCGACCATCGGCGTCATCGAACCGATCGACGCCGAATCCTGCTCGCTGCGCACCGGTTCCAACTCCCTCGACGAAATCGCGCTCCACCTCGGATTGCTCGATCTACCGATCCGCATCCATGAACCCACGGAGCTGATCGAGCGCATCCGCACGCTCACCGCCCGCCTCACCACCGCCGTCGACGATTGATCCGCGGGCGGGACTGCCACCCCCGCTCAGAGCTACTGGTGTCCATCGGCCGCGACCATCGCCTGCGCGAGAGCTGCGGCCGTCGACGCAGCAGCGCGTCACTTTCCCATCGACGGACTCCGCGGCGCTCGACAGACCGCCGAGTGACTATCGCGCGACCGCGGCCACCGCTTCGATCTCGACCAGCGCGCCGGGCACCGCGAGGCCGGATACCTTCGCGACGGTGATGGCGGGCGGGTTCTCCAGTCGGCCACACGCCTGGCCGAATGCGGCGAAACCCTCTTGGAGCGACGCGTCGTCGCGCAGCAGGATGGTCCATTTGACGACGTCGGCGATCGTCGCACCCGCGGCCTCGAGGCAGGTCGTGAGATTCGCCATCGCCTGCCGCGTCTGGCTGGCGATATCGTCGCCCGCCAACCGTCCGGTGCTGTCGACACCGTTCTGGCCGCCGACATAGATCGTGTCCGCCGCGCTCGCCACCCGCACCACCTGAGTGAAGGCCGGGTTGCTGTGCAGAGATTCGGGGTTGATGTACGTGCTGATCGTCATGATCGCTATGTAACCAGTTAAACTGGTGTCATGCAATCCCGAGCCGATCTGCCGCCCGATCTCCGCCGCCGTTTCCGCACCGGACGTCCCGCCCTCGATCTCGTCCACACCGGCGGTGCGGGTGATCTCTCGGCCTGGGAGATCGTGCACAACATCGAGGACCTGCGCCGATGGCTCACGGTGATCCTGGAGGTCGATGTCATCAGCGCGGAACCGGCCGATCTGCCGCGCATGCGCGCGCTGCGCGCGGCGATCACCCGCGCCGCGTTCGACGCCGCGGCGGGTGCGCCACTGCGCGCCGAGGAGGTGGCGGCGGTG
This sequence comes from Nocardia cyriacigeorgica, assembly GCF_029868385.1. Lineage (GTDB taxonomy): Bacteria > Actinomycetota > Actinomycetes > Mycobacteriales > Mycobacteriaceae > Nocardia > Nocardia cyriacigeorgica_F. The sequence continues at coordinate 139,055 of NZ_JARWNX010000029.1, forward strand.
AACGCGGTCGCCGAAGGTCCGTCGCTGATTCCCGTGCTCCACGCGGACGGCACTCGCGGCTACCGCGATCCGACCGCGGCCGCCGCACTGTCCACCCTCGCCCGCGATGCCATCGACCTGTTCTCCGGGCCGTTGGCCGGACGCATTCGGGTATGCGCCGCCGAGGACTGCGGCCTGCTCTTCGTCGATGCGTCCCGCCCCGGCCGTCGACGCTGGTGTTCGATGGACCGCTGCGGCAATCTCGCCAAGGTCCGCCGCTACCGCGGGTCCGATCCGGTGGACGACGGCGAGCGTTAGCCACACCGGGGATCTACCCAGCGGCCCGCGGCATAGCTATCGCCGATCCGCTCGTTCACCACCCGATGAGCACGGCTGCTACGAATCGTGTACCGAGGCAGCCTGTTCGGCGAGACCGCCGAGGATCACGTCCAATCCGGCGCGGAATTCCCGCTCGGGAGCGACGGCTCTGGCGTCGGCGGCGGTCTGCGCGAGCAACGGATACTCCTGCGGCGACAGACCGGCCATGACCGCTGTCCCCGGTCCCGACAGCGCGGCATAGTGCTCGTTCTGCAAGAAACCGAGCAGGTATCCGATGAGCGTGCGCTGGGCGATGACCCGGCGCGCGCCGCTCAACCCGCCATCGGTGAGCGCCGACAGCATCGCCTCGATGAGCCCGAGCGAGCCCTGCGCCGACTGCCGATGCCGCAGAATCAACGGCACCGCTTCCGGATGTTCGGCCGAGGCCAGCCGGGTCCGATCCATGAGCAGCCGAACCCGCTCGCGCCAGTCCAGATCCGGCGACAGGGCCAGGTCGACGGCGGCGAAGATCCGTTCGACCACCAGCACCTCGAGCGCCGCCCGGTCGGCGACGTAGCGGTACAGCGCCATGGTGGCCATGCCGAGTTCCTTGGCGACGGCGCGCATGGTCAGCGCGTCCAGGCCGTCGCGGTCGAGCACGGCGAGCGCGGCGGCGGCCAGATCGTCGGTGGTCAGCGAGCGAGGACGGGGCATGGATTGACAGCGTACGCGATACGCGCATACTGGCCGTAGGCGTACCTTGTACACTCAAAGGAGTTGCCATGCCGCTTCCCACCGCGGTGACCAGCCGCGATCTGGTCACCATTTCCGGCGCCTCGGTGCCGATCCCCGATCCGGACTGCCTCGTCCATCTGCAATTCCGGCGGTTCGCGGGCTGCCCGGTGTGCAGCCTGCATCTGCGTTCGATCGTCGCCCGGCTCGAGGAGATCGTCGCGGCCGATATCCGCGAAGTGGTCGTATTCCATTCCGGCGCCGAGGACCTGCGGACCTACACCGGTGACCTCCCGTTACCGGTGATCGCCGATCCGGGCCGAGTGCTCTACCGCGAGTTCGGCGTGGAATCGGCGCCACGCGCCCTGCTCGATCCGCGTGCCTGGCCCGCCATCGTGCGCGCGGTCGCCCGCGAGCTACGCGCCTCCCGCCGGCCCGGACACATCGCACCACCGACACGCCCCGAGGGCGGGCGGCTCGGCCTGCCCGCGGACTTCCTCATCGCGCCCGACGGCACGGTGATCGCGAGCAAACTCGGCGAGCACGCCGACGACCAATGGTCGGTCGACGAACTGCTCGCGCACGCCGCACGGGCCGAGGTGCGGCGATGAAGATCGCGCGACCGCACCTGACGCGGGCCGCTGCCCTGCTCTCCAGCGGCTTGCTCGCAGGCGCCTTCCTGTACGGCGGCGCCAATGTGCTCTACGCCTTTCGCGAAGTGCCGACCGAAGTGCTGAGCCGCACCGGACATCAGCCGCCGACGACAAGTGGGCCGGCGTCGTTCAGGGCAGCAGGTCGCCCGGGTCGATCGAGAACTCGAACGGGCTCCGCAAGGTCACCTTCTCCCCGGCTGGCACGCGGTGCGTCTGTTCGTACTGGTTATCGCTGCCGAGGGCATGGGCGAACAGTACCGGCAGTTCCTCACCGGGTAGGCGGCCCTTGAACGAGTTGATCTCGAATCGCCAATAGTTCGGGATGCCCGCGGCGGCATAGAGTACGGGCTTGACCATCCGGTCCTGCAAGGTCGTCGGGCCGGAAACGACTTCGACGGCCAGTCGGACTTGCTCGACGGGAATCCCGCGGCCGTCCATCGGAATACTGCCCGCGCCGACGACCAGGTCGGGAATCGGCTCGTCGTCGCCGATCAAGACCCCGACGCCCACGATCGTGAAGAGACCAGGCGGCAACGAATCATCGAGCGCACGCTCCAGCCACTTGATGAGCCACTGGTGGCGCGGTTTGGGCGCGGCATTCACAACGAGCTGGCCATTCAGAACCTCGTAACGCAATCCGTTATCGGGCATTTCGTCAAGGTCTGCGGCCGTCCAACGATCCGACCGGGGAACCGGCATCGCCATCGGAACCACCTCCAGCCACATGTGAGTGAGCACCGGTAGCCGCGGTACCCAGCGAGTTCAGCTCACCACACCGTGTGGCCCGCCTGCGCAGGTACAGCTGATGTACCTGCGCAGGCGGGCCGCTCAGTCCTGGACCTCGCCCACGATCCGTGCCTCGCCCGCGCCGTCGCTCGCCTCGCCAGGGGCGACGAACCAGTGGGTCACTTCCCCGTCGGCGATATCGTCGGCGGGGTCCGCATCGGTCGGCAGGACCGAGAGGGCGCCCGCCGTGGCGGAGGTCAGGAACTCGTCCACCGCGGCACGACCCGCGACCGCCGTGGTGAAGGTGGCCGATTCGTAGTCGATCTCGTTCACCTCGCGCAGGTGTTCGGCGCGGTCGAGGGCCTGGGTTTGGGTCAGGACACTCGGGACGCCGTCGGCGAGGAGGACGAAGGCCGGATGGTCTTCGCCGAGCGGGCGGGCCCGATCGGCATAGGACACCGGGTGGCCGGGTGCGGCGGCCAGTTCGGCGGCGATCTCGGGGTCCGAGGGATCGATACCGGACAGGCCGTCTGCCGGAGCGCCGAGGACGAAAGCGGCTCCGGCGGCGGCGATCTCACCGGCATCGAGACCGGTCGCGAAGAGCAGGGCGGCGCCCGCCTTCTGCACGGCCCAGGCCGCGACGACCGAATCCACCGAACGCGGCAGCGCCACCGCCACGACATCACCGGGGCCGACCTCACGGGCGATGAGCAACCGCGCCAGCTGCGAGGACCGCCGGTCCAGCAGCTGGTAGGCGATCTCATCATCACCGGCGAGCAGCGCGGGCGCCTGCGGATCCTCCTCGACCACCTCGGCCAACACCTTGGCGACGGTGCGGGCACCGACCCGGCCCACCGGTTCCGGTGTCGTGGCCGCGGCGGCGGCCCCGGAATCGGCGAGCAACCGCGCCCGCTCTCCCGCATCGAGGATGTCGATGTCACCGACCAGCGCGCCCGGATCACCGATCAGCGCGTCCAGCACCCGCCGCAACCTGGTCGAGAGCACCTCGACCTCTTCGGCGGTGAACCGGCTGCTCAGGTATTTCAGCGTCAGCTCGATGGTCGATTCGGCCGTCACCAGCAGCGTCAGCGGATAGTGCGTGCCGTCGTTGACGCCGACACCGGTCACCGACATACCGTCGATGGAGCTGGCCGCCGAAATGGCTTCCTTGTCCATCGGATACGACTCGAACACCAGCAGGGTGTCGAACTGCGAGGCCGGTCCGGCGACCCGCTGGATATCGGTGAGCCCGACATAGTGGTGATCGAGCAGATCGGCCTGCTCCCGTTGCAGGGTCTCCAGCATCTCGCCGACAGTCTGCCGATCATCGACACGCACGCGCACGGGCAGCGTATTGATGAACAGACCGACCATCGACTCCACGCCAGGCAGTTCCGCGGGCCGACCCGAAACCGTCGCGCCGAACACCACATCGCCACGGCCGGTGAGCCGGCCGAGCAGAATGCCCCACGCGGCCTGCACCAGCGTGTTCACCGTGACGCCGAGTTCGGCGGCGTGCTTGGTGAGCCTGCGGGTGCGGTCGGCCTCGATCTCGGTGATCAGCTTGCCGATCTCGTACTGTTCGGCGCCGCGCGGCTGCGGTGCGAACTGGGTCGGTTCGCCGACCCCGTCGAGCGCACGTGCCCAGGCCCGCAACGATTCGTCGCGGTCGCGCCCGGCCAGCCAGCCGAGGAAATTGCGGTAGGAGGCCACTCGCGGCAGCGCGGTCTGATCGGCGTGGACCGCATACAGCACCAGCAGATCCCGCATGAGCAGCGGCATGGACCAGCCGTCGAGCAGGATGTGATGGGTGGTGATCGCCAGATGCCACTGGGTCTCGCCGGTGCGGAACAGGGTGAACCGCATCAGCGGCGGCGTCGCCATATCGAAGTGCGTGGCCTGATCGTCGGCGACCCGGCGTTGCAACTCGGCGAGCCGCTCGGCCTCGGGCAGCTCCCGCAGATCCACCTCGGTCCACGGCGCCTCGACCCGATCCAGCACCACCTGCACCGCTTGACCCGACGAATCGGTGACGAACGCGGTGCGCAGGTTCGGATAGCGGTCGATGATGCCCTGCGCCGCCGCCCGCAACCGGGAAACGTCGAGGCTGCCACCGAGATCCACCACGGCCTGCATGGTGTAGACGTCGACGGTCGCCTGCGTCATCAGCGCATGGAACAGCAGACCCGACTGCAACGGCGACAGCGGCCACACCTCCGACAGCGCCGGGAACTCGCGCTCCCACTGCTCGAGATCGGTCTGACCAACGCGCACCAGCGCCATATCCGACGGGGTGAACCCACCGGCCTCCGGACGACGGGCATGCTCGGCCAGCGCGGTGAGCGCGGCCACCCAGAGATCGGCGAACTCACGCACCCGCTCGCTGGTCAGCAACCCGGACGGGAATGCGAACGATGCACCCAGCTCCGGTCCGTTATCGCCATCGGTGACGATGGCATTGATGTCGAGCACCGCGTTGGCGGGCATATGCCGATCCATCTCGACATCGAGCTGACCGAGATCGGCCACCGGCACCCAGCCGAGTTCGGTGAGTTCGGCGGGGATCTCACCGGCCGACATCCGACCCAGATAGTTGAAGCTGATCTGGCCGGTCGAGCCGGTGGCGAGCTGGGCCGCGGTCTCGTCGTTCAGATAGCGCAGCATGCCGTAGCCGAGGCCCTTGTCCGGCATGCCGAGCAGCTGCTCCTTGACCGATTTGACGATCGCGCCGAGCGCGGCGCCACCGGCGAAGGCGTCGTCGAGATCGGCATCGCCGAGCGCGAGCCGCACCGGATAGGCGGCGGTGAACCAGCCGACCGTGCGCGACAGATCCGCGCCGGGCACGACCTCTTCCTCACGACCGTGACCCTCGAGCTTGATCAGCGCCGACCCGTGCCGGTCACCGCGCCAGCGCGCGACCGCCATGGCCAGCGCCGACAGCAGACCGTCGTTGACACCGCCCCGGTACAGACCGGGCACCGCGGTGAGCACGGCATCGGTCACCTCGGCCGACAGCGTCACCTCGACCCGTTCCACGGTGGCGAAGGTGTCGATCGCCGGATCGAACGCCCGCGAACCCAGCTGCGGATCGGGGGTGGCCGTGACCTCCTGCCAGAACGGCAGTTCCGCGACCCGTTCGGCGTCACCGGCCGCGTCGACCAGGCTGTGCGCCCAGCGTCGCATCGAGGTGCCGTTGGCGGGCAACGTCACCGGCTGACCGGCCGCCAGCTGCGACCACGCCACCGCGAAGTCCGGGATCAGGATGCGCCAGGACACACCGTCGACCACGAAGTGGTGGGCGACGATGAGCAGCACATCGCGACGATCGCCGTCGAAGGCGAACCAGACGAACTGCGCCATCGCGGCCGCGGCCGGATCGAGTCGTCCGAGGGCGGCATCGAATTCGGCGGTCGCCAGTTCGGTCAGCTCGGCCTCGGTGATATCCGCCGACGCCTCGACCCGGTGCACCAGCGCGTCGACGTCGACCGCGCCACGTTCGAGCGCCTCGAACATCCACGACTGTCCGTCCCGACGCAACCGCGAGCGCAGCACGTCATGGTGATCGAACACGGCCGCGATGGTGGCGACCAGGGTGGCCCGGTCGATGCCTTCGGGCAGCCGCAGCGCCATCGACTGTGAGAACCGGTCGTAGGACGAACCGCCCGCGAGGATCTGCGCCATGATCGGGGTCAGCGGAATCTCGCCGACACCGCCGCCGGGCAGTTCCGTCAACCGGATCTGGCCGGGCGCCGCACCGAATGTGGCGACCTCGGCCAGCGAGGCCACACTGCGCCGTTCGAACACCTCACGCGGGGTGAACACCACACCGCGCGCCTTGGCCCGTGAGACCAGCTGGATCGACAGGATGCTGTCGCCGCCGAGGGCGAAGAACGAATCGTCCACACCGATCTGGTCCACGCCGAGCACCTCGGCGAACACCTCGGCGATGATCGCCTCGATCTCGGTGACCGGCGCCCGGAATTCGCGCGGCGCCAACTGCGGTTCCGGCAGCGCCTTGCGGTCGAGCTTGCCGACCGGGGTCAGCGGGATCTCGTCGAGCACCACGATCGCGCTCGGCACCATATGCGGCGGCAGACCACGCGAGACGAACTCGGTGAGTTGCTCGGTGTCGATCTCGTGACCCGGCACGGCCAACACATACGACACCAGGATCGTCGCACCTGCCTCGGTGTCGCGGCCGAGCGTGATCGCGAACTCGACATCGGGATGGCGGCCGAGCGCGGTGTCGATCTCGCCGAGTTCGACGCGGAACCCACGGATCTTCACCTGGAAGTCCGAACGGCCGACATAGTCGAGTTCCCAGTTCACCTCGGCGAGCGCGGTATTGCCCGCCCGCTGCTCGGGTTCGGCGTACCAGCGCACTACGTCACCGGTGCGGTACATGCGCGCGCCCTCGGTGCTCCACGGGTTGGCGACGAACCGGTCGGCGGTGAGATCTGGCCGGTTGTGGTAGCCACGCGCCAGCGCGCCACCGGCCAGGTACAGCTCACCGGCCACACCCGGCGGCACCGGGTTCAGCCGTGCGTCGAGCACCAGGGCGGTCATACCGTGCACCGGGCGGCCGACGGTGATGTGACGACCGGGGTTCAGCCGCGCGTAGGAGGAGATGATGGTCGTCTCGGTCGGACCGTAGGCGTTGAAGTACTTACGGCCCGGCTCCCACTTGGCGAGCAGCTCCTGGGTGGTGACGTCACCGCCGACGGAGGCGACCTCGAGCGCCTCCATCCCTTCGGGATCGACCGTGCCGAGCACCGCGGGGGTGATGATCGTATGCGTCACCCGCTCGCTGCGCAGCAGCTCGGCCAGGTCCGGGCCACCGATGATGGTGGACGGCACGATCACCAGCGTGGCGCCGGTGTAGCCCGCGCACACCCATTCCAGCACCGACGGATCGAAGCTCGGTGAGCAGATGTGCAGGAACCGGTGATGCGATTTCAGGTGGTACAGATCGGTCGCCACATCGGCCAGGCCGCCGATACCGGCGTGGGTGACCATGACGCCCTTGGGCAGACCGGTCGAACCGGAGGTGTAGATGACATAGGCCGGATGACGCATGGCCAGCGAGCTGATCCGGTCGGCGTCGGTGACCGGGGCCGCCGACTGTGCGGCGATCAGATCACCGGTGGCCGGATCGTCCAGACGCAGCCATTCCACCTCGCGCGGCAGCCGGTCCAGGTACTCGTCCGAGGTCAGGCCGAGCACGGCGCCGGAGTCGTTGACCATATGGCGCATCCGGTCTTCCGGATACGTCGGGTCGATCGGCACATGCGCGCCACCGGCCTTGGCCACCGCCCAGAACGCGGCGACCATCTCGTAGGAGCGCGGGAACGACAGTGCGACGATGCGCTCCGGCCCGACCCCACGGTCGATGAGCACCCGCGCCAGGCGCGAGGAGTACTCGTCGAGTTCGCGGTAGGTGATGGAGCGGCCCTCGTAACGCACCGCGATCTGCTCCGGGTTCAGGGTGGCGCCGCGGTTGAGCAGGTCCGGCAGCAGGCCGGTGGCCATCACGTCTTCGCCGTGCACATGCGTCAGCAGTTCGTACTCGGCCTCGTCCAGGATGGACAGATCGCCCACCGGCCGCTGCGGTGCCGCGGTGATCGCCTCGAGCAGCATGGTGAAGCGACGCGCGAACACCTCGACGGTGGCGTCGTCGAACAGGTCACGCGCGAAGGAGAATTCGGCGTACATGCCAGCGCCGTCGTCACCGGCGGCTTCCCGGATGGTCAGCGACAGATCGAACTTGGCGGTGTCGACGTCGAAATCGACGGCCCCGACGTGCAATCCGGGCAGTTCGAAACTGTTCTCCGGCAGGTTCTCGAACGACAGCGCCACCTGGAACAGCGGATGCCGCGCGGTCGAACGCTCCGGGTTGAGCAGTTCCACCAGCCGCTCGAACGGCAGATCGGCGTGCGCGAAGGCCTGGAGGTCGGCGTCCTTGGTGGCGGCGAGCAGCTCACCGAAGGTGAGTTCACCGCGCACATGGGAGCGCAGCACCAGGGTGTTGACGAACATGCCGATGACGTCGTCGAGTTCGGCTTCACCGCGACCGGCGATGGGGGTGCCGATGGCGATGTCGTCGGTACCCGACATACGTGCAAGGAATACCGCGAGCGCGGTGTGCACGACCATGAACATGGTCGCGTTCTGCTGGCGGGCCACCTCGGTGAGCCTGCGATGCAGGTCGGCCTCGATCGGGAACACCACGCGCCCACCGGCGAAGGACTGGGTGGTCGGCCGGGTGCGGTCGGCGGGCAGGTTCAGCTCATCGGGCAGTCCGGCCAGCGCGGCGCGCCAGTAGTCGGCCTGCTTGCTGATCAGGCTCTCCGGGTCCGATTCCGAACCGAGCACCTCGCGCTGCCAGACGCTGAAGTCGGCGTACTGCACCGGCAGTGGCGCCCAGCCCGGCTCGACACCGCCCGCACGGGAGGCGTAGGCCACCATGACGTCGCGGGTGAGCGGTCCCATGGACCAGCCGTCGGCGCTGATGTGGTGCGCCACGAACACGAGCACGTATTCGGCCGCCGATGCGCCCGCCTCCGCCTCGACGCGGAACAGCTTCGCGCGCAACGGCACTTCCACCGTCACATCGAATCCGGCGGCGACGGCCTCGACGATCCGCTCCCGCAGTTCCCCGGCGCCGACGGCGATCGGCGTCAGATCCGGTACGGCCTGGTCGGCGGGCAGGATCACCTGATGCGCGGTGCCACCCTGTTCGGGGTAGACGGTGCGCAGGGTCTCGTGCCTGCCGACGACATCGGCGACGGCCAGCTGGAGCGCGGCGACATCGAGGTCACCGGTCAGCCGGACCGCGACCGGAATGTTGTTGACGGCCGAGGCGGTGTCGAACTGGTTGAGGAACCACATCCGCTGCTGCGCCAGCGACAACGGCACCTGCTCCGGCCGCGGTCCGGCGACCAGTGCGCGACGCCCACCGGCGCCCGCGTCCTGTTCGACCTTCACCGCGAGCCCGGCCACCGTCGACGCCTCGAACAGCGCACGCACCGGAACCCGAGAATCCAGCGCCGCACCCAGCCGGGCCGCGACCTGGGTGGCCAGCAGCGAGTTACCGCCGAGAGCGAAGAAGTCGTCGTCGGCGCCGACCCGTTCCGCACCGAGCACCTCGGCGAACACGCCCGCCACGATCTCCTCGATCGGAGTCGACGGCGCACGGAACTCCTGGACCTCGAATTCCGGCTCCGGCAGCGCCTTACGATCCAGCTTGCCGTTCACGTTCAACGGCAGCGCGTCGAGCACCACGAAGGCCGAAGGCACCATGTAGGACGGCAGGGCCGCCGAGAGCGCCGACTTCACCTGCGCGATATCGAGGCCGTCGCGTTCCACGTGCGCCGCCGACGGCACCAGATAGGCGACCAGACGATCGCCGGTGCGCGCATCCGAGGTCGCAAGCACCGCGGTCTGCGCGATCTCCGGCAGCGCGAGCAACGCCGACTCGATCTCACCCAGCTCGATACGGAAGCCACGGATCTTCACCTGGAAGTCGGTGCGGCCCCGGTACTCCAGCTCGCCGTGACCGTTCCAGGCCACCAGGTCACCGGTGCGGTACATCCGCTCACCGGACCCGAACGGGTTGGCGACGAACCGATCCGCGGACAGATCCGCCCGACCGAAGTAGCCGCGCGCCAGCTGCGCGCCCGCCAGATACAGCTCACCCGCCACACCGTCGGGTACCGGGTTCAGGCGTGCGTCGAGCACATAGACCTGGCTGTTCCACTGCGGCACACCGATCGGCACCGAGGTGGTGTCGGCCGCGCCGACCCGGTGGGTGGTGATCGAGACCGCGGCCTCGGTCGGACCGTAGAGGTTGAACAGTTCGATGCGTGGGTGTTCGGCGCGGAAACGCTTGGCCAGCGCACCGGGCAGCGCCTCGCCGATGGCGAGCACCCGCCACAGCGAATCCGGCAGTTCACCGGTGAGCAGCGCGTCCAGCATGGACGGCACCACATGCAGGGTGGTCACCCATTCGCGGGCCATCAGCTCGTTCAGGTACGCCGGATCGCGATGACCGTCGGGCGAGGCGATGACCAACCGGCCACCGCACACCGCCGCCGACCAGAATTCCCAGACCGACAGGTCGAAGGTCGCCGCCGTCTTCAACAGCACCGCGTCGGCCGCGTCGAGCCCGAATTCGGCGATCTTGTACTGCAATTGGTTCGCGATCGCCGCATGCGGCACCGCGACACCCTTCGGGCGGCCGGTCGAACCGGAGGTGAAGATGACGTAGGCGGTGTGCTGCGGCCGCAGCGGCGCCACCCGATCGGCATCGCCGACCGGCGCCTCGCTGTACCCGGACAGATCCAGTTCGTCCAGCGAGAAGACCTGTGCCGCAGCCACATCGAATTCGGCGTCGTCGTTGGTCAGCACGCAGACCGGTGCGGCCGTTTCCAGGATGTAGCCGGTGCGTTCGGCGGGCTGATCCGGGTCGAGCGGCACATAGGCGCCACCGGCCTTGGTCACCGCGTACATGGCGACCACCAGATCCACCGAACGCCGCAGCGCGAGCGCGACCCGCGATTCGGGACCGACCCCGAGTGAGATCAGGTGCCGGGCCAGGCGATTGACGCGGGCGTCGAGTTCACCGTAGGTGAGCTGGGCGCCGTCGTCGGTGACCAGCGCGACCGACTTCGGTAGCGCCGTGACCGTGGCGTCGAGCAGTGTGACCAGCGTGGCGTCGGTGTCGACGCGATGGTCGGTGGCATTGCGACCGGCCAGCAACCGGGTCCGCTCGGCGCTGTCGAGCAGTTCGATATCGCCGACCGCAGTCCGCGGGGCGGCGACGATCTCGCCGAGCAGGCGGGCGAACCGGTCGACGAAGCCCTGCACGGTGCCGTGATCGAACAGATCGGTCGCGTAGGTGAAGAAGCCGGTGATGCCGACGGGCTCACCCGCCTCGCCGTAGCGGTCGGTGGCGATCAGATGCAGATCGAACTGCGAGAGCTTGGTGTCGATATCGAGACCCGATACCGCGAGCCCCGGCAGTTCCAGGCTCGCCTGCGCCAGGTTCTGGAACGACAGCCCCACCTGGAACAGCGGATGGCGCGCGGTGGAGCGCACCGGGTTGAGCACCTCGACCAGCCGCTCGAACGGCACATCGGCATTGGCGAACGCCTGGATATCGATATCGCGCTGTGTGGTGAGCAGTTCGGTGAACGGTGCACCGGCATCTACACGGGTGCGGAACACCAGCGTGTTGACGAACATGCCGATCAGGTCGTCGAGTACCGCCTCACCGCGACCGGCCATCGGGGTGCCGATGGCGATATCGTCGGTGCCCGACAGCCGCGCGAGCAGTACCGCGAGCGCGGTGTGCACGACCATGAACAGCGTCGCGCCTTCGGCCCGCGCCAGTTCGATCAGCGCGCGATGCGTTTCGGCGTCCACATGCAGTTCGACCTTGCCGCCCGCGAAACTCTGCACGGCCGGACGTGGCCGGTCCGACGGCAGATCCAGCTGGTCGGGCAGGTCGGCGAGCGCTTCGGCCCAGTACGCGACCTGTTTGGCGGCCAGCGACTTCGGGTCGTTCTCGTCGCCGAGCAGCTCACGCTGCCAGATGCTGTAGTCGGCGTACTGCACCGCCAGCGGCGCCCAGCCCGGCGCCTCGCCGCCCGAGCGGGCCGCATAGGCGGTCATCAGATCCCTGGTCAGCGGGCCGACCGAGGAGCCGTCACCGGAGATGTGGTGCACGACCATCGCGAGCACGTACTCCCGCTGCGGCGCACCGGCCTCGTCCGCGATCTGGAACAGCGCCAGCTTCATCGGCACCTCGGTGGTGACGTCGAAGATGGTCGAGGTCAGTTCCACCACGGCGGCTTCGACCTCGTCCGGTGCGACGACGCGCACGTCCAGGCGCGGAATCGCCCGCGCCGGAGGCAGGATCACCTGCACCGGATCGCCGGTGCCGATCGCGCCGTCCCCGGCTTGCGGGTAGACCGTGCGCAGGATCTCGTGCCTGGTGACCAGGTCCGCGATCGCGGCACGCAACGCCGCCACATCCAGATCGCCGCTCAGTCGCACCGCGATGGGCACGTTGTAGGCGGCCGAGGACGTGTCGAAACGGTTGAGGAACCACATCCGCTGCTGGGCCAGCGACAGCGGAATCCGCTCCGGCCGCGGGCCGGCGGTGAGCGCCTTGCGCCCGCCCGCCTCGGCATGCTGCTCCACCCGCACCGCGAGCGCGGCCACGGTGGAGGCCTCGAACAGCAGACGCACCGGCACTCTGGTGTCGAGCGCCTCGCCCAGCCTGGCCGCCACCTGGGTGGCCAGCAGTGAGTTACCGCCCCAGGCGAAGAAATCGTCGTCGAGGCCGAGTCGTTTGGTCTCGGAGTCGGGACGATCGGCGACCCGCAGCACCTCGGCGAACACATTCGCCACGATCTGCTCGATCGGGGTGACCGGCGCCCGGAACACCGCCTTCTCGAACGTGGGTTCCGGCAGCGCCTTACGGTCCAGCTTGCCGTTGGCGTTCAACGGCAGCGCGTCGAGTTCGACCACCACCGACGGCACCATGTACGACGGCAGTTCCGCCGCCAGCGCCGCCTGCAACTGCCGCTGCTCGATCGGGCCGTCGGCGGGCACCACGTACGCGACGAGCCGGTCACCGATATTGGGGTCGGTGTGCGCGAGCACCGCGGCGGCGCTCACGGCGGACTGCCGCAGCAGGGCCGCTTCGATCTCGCCCAGTTCGATACGGAAACCACGGATCTTCACCTGGAAGTCGGTGCGGCCCCGGTACTCCAGCTCCCCGTGACCGTTCCAGGCCACCAGGTCACCGGTGCGGTACATCCGCTCACCGGACCCGAACGGATCGGCGACGAACCGGTCTGCGGTCAGATCGGCACGGCCGAAGTAACCGCGCGCCAGCTGCGCACCGGCCAGGTACAGCTCACCGGATACGCCCACCGGCACCGGTCGCAACCGGGCGTCGAGGACGTAGACGCGGCTGTTCCATTCCGGTGCACCGATCGGCACCGACGGCTCATCGGCCACGGTCACCCGGTGGCTGGTGATCGAGACCGCGGCCTCGGTCGGGCCGTACAAGTTGAACAGTTCGCTGCCGTTACCGGCGAGGAAGCGCTGGGCGGTCGCGGCGGGCAGCGCCTCACCGATGGCGAGCACCCGGCGCAGCGAGTCGGGCAGACGTCCGCCGGCCTCGGTGAGCAGAGCGTCCAGCATCGACGGCACCACATGCAGCGTGGTGACATCGGTATCGCGCATCAGTTCGTTGAGGTACGACGGATCGCGATGGCCCTCGGCGGTGGCGATCACCAGGCGGCCACCGCATACGGCGGCCGTCCAGAACTCCCAGACCGACAGGTCGAAGGTCGCGGCGGTCTTCAACAGCACCGCATCATCGGCGCCGAGCGCGAATTCGGCGGCCTCCCACAGCAACTGGTTGACGATCGCCGCGTGCGGCACCGCAACACCCTTGGGCTGACCGGTCGAACCCGAGGTGAAGATGACGTAGGCGGTATGCGCCGGGGTCAGTTCACCGCGACGTTCGTCGGCGGCCACCGGACCGGCGGCGAAGCCGGACAGGTCGAGGTCGTCGATGCGCACGGTCTCGGCCGCGACGGCACGGAAATCGTCGCGCGCGGTGGTCAGCACGCAGACCGGTGCCGCGGTGGCGAGGATGTAGTCGGTGCGTTCGGCGGGCTGATCCGGGTCGATCGGTACATACGCGGCACCGGCCTTTGCGACGGCGTACATGGCGATCACCAGATCGGCGCTGCGCCGGATGGCCAGCGCCACCCGATCCTCCGGTCCGACCCCGCGCCCGATCAGATAGCGGGCCAGACGGTTGACGCGCTCGTCGAGATCGGCGTACGACAGGCTCGCGACACCATCGGCGACCAACGCCACGGCGTCCGGCGTTGCCGCGACGGTCGCGTCGAGCAGCGACACCAGCGTGGCGGAGGCGTCGACGGTGTGCGCGGTGTCGTTCCACTCGGTGACGATGCGCTCGGTCTCGGCCGGTGCCAGCAGATCGATCTCGCCCACGGGCACGGTCGCGTCCTCGACGACCGCGTCGAGCACCCGGAGGAAGCGGTCGGCGAAGCTTTGGACCGTCGCTTCGTCGAACAGGTCGATGGCATAACCGAATTCGGTGATGATCTCGGCCGGGGTGCCGTCGTCGGCGTAACGGTCGTAGAGCGTGACGTGCAGATCGGTCTTGGCCAGCTGCGAATCAAAGTTGACCGCGCTCACCGAGAGACCGGGCAGTTCGAAGGTGGTCTCGGCCAGGTTCTGGAACGACAGACCCACCTGGAACAGCGGGTTGCGCGCGGTCGAACGCACCGGGTTGAGCACCTCGACCAGGCGCTCGAACGGTACGTCGGCGTTGGCGAACGCCTCCAGATCGCGTTCCTTCACATCGGCGAGTAGATCGGCGAACCGGTCGCCGGGCGTCACCGCGGTGCGGAACACCAGGGTGTTGACGAACATGCCGATCAGATCATCGAGTTCACGTTCACCACGGCCCGCGATCGGGGTGCCGACGGCGATGTCATCGGTGCCCGACAGGCGCGACAGCAGGACCGCGAGCGCGGCGTGCACCACCATGAACAGCGAGGCATTGTTGGCCCGTGCCAGCTCGTGCAGGCGGGCGTGGCGCTGCGGGTCGATCTCGAACCGGATGGCCTTGCCGTGGAACGACTGTGCGGGCGGACGCGGCCGGTCGGCGGGCAGTTCCAGCTGGTCCGGCAGATCGGCCAGCGCCGACTTCCAGTACGCGACCTGTTTGGCGGCCAGCGATTCGGGATCGTCCTCGTCACCGAGCACGGACCGCTGCCACAGCGCATAGTCGGCGTACTGCACCGGCAGCGGCGCCCACTGCGGAGCGTCACCGGCGACGCGGGCGACATAGGCGGCCATCACGTCACGGGCCAGCGGACCCATGGACGAGCCGTCGGCGGCGACGTGGTGCACGGTGAAGGCGAGTACGTGATCGTCGGTGGCGGTGCCGGTGTCGTCGGCGACGATGCGGAACAGCGCCACCGCGAGCGGCACCTCGACGGTGACGTCGAAGGTGGTCATGGCGAATTCGATGACCTTGGCGACCAGTTCGGATTCGGGTACCGCGATCACCGTCAGATGCGGGGCGGAGCGCTCGGCCGAACCGATCACCTGGTGCGGGCCGTCGGCGGAGCGCGGGTAGATCGTGCGCAGCACCTCGTGCCGGATGAACACGTCGCCGATGGCCTGTTCCAGGGCACCGACATCCAGGCGACCCGACAGCCGGACCGCGAGCGGGATGTTGTCCACCGCTGATGTGGCGGTATCGAACTGGTTGAGGAACCAGTACCGCTGCTGGGCGGGTGAGAGCGGAATGCGGTCCGGACGCTCCCCCGCCGTCAGCTCGGGCCTGGCCCGGCCGGAACCGGCATTGCGTTCCACCCGGCCCGCCAGTGCGGCGACGGTGGAGGCCTCGAACAGGTCGCGCACGGCGAGCTGGGTGTCGAGTGCGGCGCCGAGTCGCGCGGTGACCTGGGTGGCGAGCAGTGAATTGCCGCCGAGGGTGAAGAAATCGTCGTCGAGGCCGATCCTGGCCACGCCGAGCACATCGGCGAAGGTACCGGCGACGATCTCTTCGATCGGCGTGGACGGTGCGCGGAATGCCTTGGCCTCGAACACCGGCGCGGGCAGCGCCTTGCGGTCGAGCTTGCCGGAGGCGTTGAGCGGGAACTCGTCGAGCACCACGAATGCCGTCGGCACCATGTACGCGGGCAGTTCGCCACCGAGCCGGGTGCGCACACCGTCGATATCGATGCTCTGGCCCGCGGCGGCCACCAGGTAGCCGACCAGCTGATCGCCGAGGCGGTCATCGGAGCGGACCACGACGACGGATTGGGCGATCTCGTCCATGGCGGTCAGCG
Source organism: Nocardia cyriacigeorgica (assembly GCF_029868385.1). Classification (GTDB taxonomy): domain Bacteria; phylum Actinomycetota; class Actinomycetes; order Mycobacteriales; family Mycobacteriaceae; genus Nocardia; species Nocardia cyriacigeorgica_F. The sequence goes on from NZ_JARWNX010000029.1 coordinate 155,376, forward strand.
CCGCCTCGATCTCACCGAGTTCGATACGCAGACCACGCAACTTCACCTGGAAATCGGTGCGGCCCAGATACTCCAGCTCACCATCAGCGGTCCACGCCACCAGGTCACCGGTGCGGTACATGCGCTCAGAAGAACCGAACGGATTCGCCACGAACCGATCACTGGTCAGATCAGGACGCGCCACATAACCACGCGCCAACTGCGAGCCCGCCAGATACAACTCACCCGCCACACCCACCGGCACCGGACGCAGCCGC
>NZ_JARWNX010000030.1 GCF_029868385.1 Nocardia cyriacigeorgica
GGTGCATCACTGGGCGGCGCTGCTGTTCGCGGCGTCGATCATCGTGCACCTGCTGCGGATCTTCTTCACCGGCGCGTTCCGCAAGCCGCGTGAGGCGAACTGGGTGATCGGTTCGCTGCTGCTGATCATGGCGATGTTCGAAGGCTTCTTCGGCTACTCACTGCCCGACGACCTGCTCTCCGGCACCGGCCTGCGGGCCGCGTTCTCCGGCATCACCATCGGTGTTCCGGTGGTGGGCACCTGGTTGCACTGGCTGATGTTCGGCGGCGATTTCCCTGGCGAGATCATCATCCCGCGCCTCTACATCGCGCATGTGCTGCTGTTCCCCGGCATCATGCTGGCGCTGATCGCCGCGCACGTGGCCATCGTCTGGTACCAGAAGCACACCCAGTTCCCCGGCCCCGGCCGAACCGAGAACAATGTGGTCGGTGCCCGCATCGTGCCGGTGTTCGCGGCGGATCAGGGCGCGTTCTTCGCCTTCACCCTCGGTTTCGTCGGCATCATGGGCGGCGTCCTCCAGATCAACCCGATCTGGAATCTGGGCCCGTACAACCCGTCGCAGGTCTCGGCCGGTTCGCAGCCGGACTTCTACATGATGTGGACCGACGGTCTGGCGCGTCTGATGCCACCGTGGGAGCTGTACCTGGGCCGCTATACGGTCCCGGCCGTGTTCTGGGTCGCGTTGATCATGGGTCTGGTGTTCACACTGCTGATCGCCTACCCGTGGATCGAGAAGCGGTTGACCAAGGACACCGCCAACCACAACCTGCTCCAGCGTCCGCGTGACGTGCCGGTGCGTACCGCGATCGGCGCCATGGCGATCACCTTCTACGTGATCTTGACCCTGGCCTGCGTCAACGACATCATCGCGCTGAAGTTCAACATCTCGCTGAACGCCACCACCTGGGTCGGTCGTATCGGTCTGCTGTTGGGCCCGCCGATCGCCTACTTCCTGACCTACCGGTTCTGCCTCGGCTTGCAGCGCAGCGACCGCGAGGTGCTCGAACACGGCATCGAGACCGGTGTGATCAAGCGGCTGCCGCATGGTGAGTACATCGAGGTGCATCAGCCGCTCGGCCCGGTCGACGACCATGGCCACCCGATCCCGCTGGAGTACCAGGGCGCCCCGGTGCCCAAGAAGATGAACCAGCTGGGTTCGGCCGGTCAGCCCGGTACCGGTAGCTTCCTGCGGGCCGACCCGTGGCAGGAAAGCGAGCAGCACTTCGCCACCGAGTTGGCGGAAGAGCACAAGCAGCTCGCGGTCCTGAAGAAGGCACAGGACGACGCCAACGGCAACGGTGGCAAGCACAGCCACTGACCGCTGAACGCGAAGCAGGCCCCGAGTCGAAGGACTCGGGGCCTGCTGTCGTCAACGGCCGAAGGCGGCGGCCTCAGCGGCGGCGTGAGGCCTCGATGGCCTCGTATTTGGCCAGATTGTGGCGGGCGTCGGCCAGCGCGTCATGGGCGTCGGCGGGGATCGGCGGCAGCTCCGGGCGCCCGTGGGCGTCCCAGTGCTGACGCAACTCATTGGTGTAGCGCGGCAGCGCGGGCGGCAGATCCACCATCGACCCCCACAGCTGGCACAGCACCACATGGTCGTAGGCGCCCACCCAGGCCCACAGCTCCGGTCGCACCGTCGGACGCGGCACCAGGAACTTGTAGAGCTCGTCGCGGATCTGCCTGCGGCTGCGCCACAGCGGCGACGACGGCGACGGCAGCTTGGGCAGCACATTCTTACGCACCCACGGCCCGGCCCGCTCGGCATCGAATTCGGTGGATACGGCGTAGTATTCGCGGCCGTCCTCGCTGACCACCGCGATCGATACGAGGTCGATCACCTTCCCGTCCTCGATGAATTCCGCATCGTAGAAATACTTCACAAAGCCGGTCTCCTCCCGAAACTTGGTCCGCTCGAGGGTACGGCCTGGCGGTATGCCGACCGAACGACGGCCTACCCGAACACAGAGCCCGGTGGCCCGCGCGTGCTGTCCTACGGCGAAGTTGGCCGCGCGGATGCCGGAGCCCGGCGCGGGTCCGTATTCTGGACGGGTGAACTGGACCGTCGACGTACCCATCGATCGTTTGCCCGAGCTGCCGCCGCTGCCCGCGCCGCTGCGCAAGCGACTCGACGACGCGCTCGCCCGCCCCGCGCTACAGCAGCCGTCCTGGGACGCCGGGCAGGCGGAGAAGATGCGGACCGTGCTGGAGAGCGTCCCGCCGATCTGCGTGCCCGCCGAGGTCGAGGAGCTGCGCGGACAGCTCGCCGAGGTGGCGCGCGGTGAGGCCTTCCTGATGCAGGGCGGTGATTGCGCGGAGACCTTCGCCGACAACACCGAGCCGCATATCCGCGGCAATATCCGCACCCTGCTGCAAATGGCCGTGGTGCTCACCTACGGTGCGAGCCTGCCCGTGGTGAAGGTGGCCCGGATCGCGGGGCAGTACGCCAAGCCGCGCTCCGCCGACACCGATGCGCTCGGCCTGCGGTCCTACCGCGGCGATATGGTCAACTCGCTGGCCGCCGATGCGGCCCTGCGTGAGCACGACCCGTCCCGGCTGGTGCGCGCCTACGCCAACGCGAGCGCCGCGATGAACCTGGTACGCGCGCTGACCGGCGCCGGCATGGCCGATCTGCACCGGGTGCACGACTGGAACCGCGATTTCGTCGCCCAGTCCCCGGCGGGCGCCCGCTACGAGGCGCTGGCCGAGGAGATCGACCGCGGTCTGCGGTTCATGACCGCCTGCCGGGTCAACGATCCGAGCTTGCAGTCCGCGCGTATCTACGCCAGCCACGAGGCGCTGGTGCTCGACTACGAGCGCGCCATGCTGCGCCTGGGGGAGAGCCCCGCCACCGGTGAACCGGTGCTCTACAACCTGTCGGCACATTTCCTGTGGATCGGGGAGCGCACCCGTCAGCTCGACGGCGCGCATATCGCGTTCGCGGAACTGCTGGCGAACCCGATCGGCCTCAAGATCGGTCCGACCACCACCCCCGATCAGGCCGTGGAGTACGTCGAGCGGCTCGATCCGAACAATGAGCCGGGCCGGTTGACCATCGTGTCGCGGATGGGCAACGGCAAGGTGCGCGAGGTGCTGCCGCCGATCATCGAGAAGGTCCAGGCCACCGGCCATCAGGTGATCTGGCAGTGCGATCCGATGCACGGCAACACCCACGAATCGTCCACCGGTTTCAAGACCCGTCACTTCGACCGCATCGTCGATGAGGTGCAGGGCTTCTTCGAGGTGCATCGCGCCCTCGGCACCCATCCCGGCGGCCTGCACATCGAGCTGACCGGCGAGGACGTCACCGAATGCCTCGGTGGCGCACAGGACATTTCCGACCTGGATCTGTCCGGCCGCTACGAAACCGCCTGCGATCCGCGCCTGAACACCCAGCAGTCGCTGGAGCTGGCGTTCCTGGTCGCGGAAATGCTGCGCTGAGCCGGACGCTGCGCCTCGACTGACCGTGTCCTCGCCCCGTGTTCAGGGGCGAGGACACGGGTGGGTTCTCTTCGGTCCGACGGCTCAGAACGGCTCGGCAGCCGCCCGACGCAACACCTCACGGGCCAGCGGACCGTGCAGGGCCTCCACGGGTTTGCCCGGCAACGAATCGTCGTCGGTGAAGATCCATTCCAGGATCTCCTCATCGGTGTACTTGGCATCGCGCATGACCGTGATCAGACCGGGCAGGAACCTGGTCACCTCGCCATCCTGATCGAAGAACAGCTCCGGCACCCCGGCCACACCGTCGCGGCGCACGGCGAGGAGTTGATGGTCGCGCAGCATCTGATGCACCCTGGTCACCACGACACCGAGCCGTTCCGCCACATCGGGTAGCGGTATCAGGGTCACCGAGGCGGGCAGAACATCATCACTACAGGGAAATGCGCTCACCCGGATAACGGTAGACGCTGCGGCTCGCCACGTCGTGAGACACCCGGGCACGAACGGTCGATACCATCGTGGGGGCCGCAGGGCGCGGCTGCTCTTGTCGCGCGCAGCGAGGGGTGGAGAGGGTTTGTGAAAGCCGGAGGACATCAATTGATCGGCCACATGCTGGAAGGGCGCTACCGCATCGATGCGCCGATCGCTCGGGGTGGGATGTCCATGGTGTTCCGCGGCGAGGACACCCGTCTGGATCGCCCGGTCGCCATCAAGGTGATGGATCCCAAATTCGCCGGTGATCCGCAGTTCCTGTCCCGGTTCGAGTTCGAGGCCCGCGCCGTCGCCAAGCTCAAACATCCGTCGCTGGTCGCGGTGTACGACCAGGGTGTCGACGGCGATCATCCGTTCCTGATCATGGAGCTGGTCGAAGGTGGCACGTTGCGCGAACTGCTGCGCGAACGCGGACCCATGCCGCCGCATGCGGTGCGTGCGGTGGCCGAACCGGTGCTGGCGGCGATCGGCGTCGCGCATGCGGCCGGGCTGGTGCACCGCGATATCAAACCGGAGAACGTGCTGATCTCCGATTCCGGTGAGGTCAAGATCGCCGACTTCGGGTTGGTGCGCGCGGTGGCGGCGGCCAACACCACCTCGGCCAGCGTCATCCTCGGCACCGCGGCCTATCTGTCGCCGGAACAGGTCACCTCCGGCACCGCCGATGCCCGCAGCGATGTGTACTCCTTCGGCATCCTGATCTTCGAGCTGCTCACCGGGCAGGTTCCGTTCACCGGCGACACCTCGCTGTCGGTGGCCTATCAGCGCATCGAGAAGGATGTGCCGAGCCCGAGCCAGTTCATCGCCGGTGTGCCGCCGGAATTCGACGCGCTCATCGCCCGCGCCACGGCACGTGAGCCCGCGCATCGTTTCGCCGACGCCAACGAGATGGTCGCCGAACTGCGTGCGATCAGCGCCGCGCTCGAGTTGCCCGCCTACCGGGTGCCCGCGCCACAGGAGTCGGCCGAACATCTCAGTTCCTCCTACCGCGCGGTGCCGCCGCCGGACGGTCCGCGCCCGCCCGAGCCACGCCCGCATCCGGTACCGGCCCAGCCGCAGCACACCAAGGTGGTGACCGCACAGCGTCCGCGCACCGACTTCGGTGCGCCACCGCCGCCGCAGCAGCTCCGGCCGCATCCACCGCAGACCCCCTCGCCCGCCTACGTCGACGACCGGCAGCGTTCCCGGCGCACCGCTGCCGTCTGGATCGCCATCGTCGCGGTGCTGACGCTGCTGGTGGGTCTCGGCGGCTGGTGGCTCGGTGTCGGCCGGTACGAGGCGGTGCCGAGCATCGCGGGCATGGACGTCGATCGGGCGACCTCGGTGCTCAGCGGCGCCGGATTCGAGACGACGACCCGGCAGAAGGCCTCCGACACCATCCCGGTGGGCGGGGTGGTCGGCAGCGAACCCTCGGCGGGTTCACGGGTCACCAAGGGCTCGACGGTCGCGGTGCTGATCTCCAGCGGGAAGCCGCGGGTGCCCGAGCTGACGCCGGGCGCCGATATCTCCGAGGTGAACCAGCTGATCCGGGACCAGGGCCTGCAACCGGTGAACGCCGGTTCGGCGTCGAGCGCCGCACCGGAAGGCACCTTCGCCAAGGTCGAGCCGGGGCCGGGCACGGTGCTGCCGATGGGCGCGCAGGTGAAGGTGTACAGCAGTAAGGGTTCACAACCGGTGAAGCTGCCGGACCTGCGCGGCAAAACCACCGCGGAGGCCGAGCAGATGCTCACCGAGCTGGGCATCACAGTGGGCGAGCATCGCCCCCAGTTCGATCGCAGCGTCGCCGCGGGCCAGGTCGCCGGGACCGATCCCAAGGCGGGCACCATGGTCGACTCGGGCACCTCGGTGGCTCTGCTCATCTCGGATGCGGTCACCATGCCCGAGGTGCTCGGCAAATCGGTCGCCGAGGCCCGCGAGGTGCTCGAGGGGCTGGGTCTGACGGTTCAGGTCCGCCAGCTGGCGCCGTTGGAGTCCTCGGTGGTCGTATCGCAGACCCCGGCCATGAACGCCAATGTCGAAGCGGGCGCCACGGTCACCATCGTCGCGCTGCCTTGATCGCCCGGTCCCCGGCCTGCGCCCGCGCGTGGCCGGGGACCGAACGACCCGCCGTCGGGGCCTTGCCCGAAACGCCGGGCGGGCGCATCGTGATGTACCGGGTAGGGCGGGCGGTGTTCGAGGAGGATATAGCCGATGGTGCGAGGCACCGTGCGATGGTTCGACCGTGAGAAGGGCTTCGGGTTCATCGCCCGAAGCAGCGGGGACGATGTGTTCGTCGAGTATTCGGTGATCCTGGGTGAGGGGTTCCGATCGCTCGAAGCAGGACAGGAAGTGGAGTTCGATGTGCAGGAGGCCCGGCGAGGGCCGGAAGCGCGGGCGGTCCGGCCGGTCTGAGCGGCCTCAGCGGCCGGTCAGATAGGCGCCCGCGGCGACGCGCAGCCTGCGCTGCACGGGCACCGCGACCCGCCGATCGAAGATCGCGAAATCACAGTCCTCGATCCGGTCGAGGATCGCGGCATACAGGGTCGCGGCGGTGCGGATGGCCGGGCGGACCTGCGGTCGCAGCAGTTCGATGCCCGGTGTGGCGGTGCGGTAGAGATCCCGATCGACGGCGATGAGATGGGCGAGCGCACGGCGGACCGGCCGCTCGGTCCGGCCGGTGCGGCGGCAGTGGTACAGCAGCTCGGCGTCGACCCCGAATGCCGCCAGCTCGTCGGCGGGCAGATAGATCCGGCCGCGATCGAGATCCTCACCGACGTCACGCAGGAAATTCGTGAGCTGGAAGGCATTGCCGAGGGCCGCCGCCGCAGGCTCGGCCTCGGCGACCGGAACGACGGTGCCGAGTACCGGAAGCAGTTGCAGCCCGATCGCCGCGGCCGACCCGCGCATATACCGATGCAGCTCGGCCATATCGGCATACCGGTCGCGGAAGTGCGGGGTGCCGGGGATATCCATGCGCATGGAATCCAGGAATGTCCAGAAGTGGTCGGGGGAGATCCGGTATCGGCGGACGGTGTCGGTGAGGGCGCGCAGAATCGCGCCCTGCTGATGCGAGCTGTCTGGTTCCTGATTATCGATCGGAGTGTCGGAGATCAGCGCCGCCCGTAACCGTCGCTCGATCAGGTCGAGCTGCGCGGCGAGTGGGTGAGCGGCCCCGTCTGCATCGACCTCGGTCGGCGAGGTGGTTCGCGGCCCCGACACCACCGGAGCACCACAATCGTCGACGATGTCGTCCACCATCCGTGCGAACGCGTACAGCGCGTGCACCGCCGGACGACGCTGCGCCGAGAGCAGGCGGGTGGCGAGAAAGTAGGTGCGGCCGTGGTCGGCCGCGATATCCCGGCACAGCTGGTAGGCCTCGGCGAGTTCGGCCGAACCGGAACGCCGCGGGTGATCGGCGGCGGTGACGTCGTGCGCCGAGGCCTCAGCGCCGGTCATGGATGACGGGATCGGCCGGTGTGCCCACCGCCGGTGCGGCGACCGCTCGGGTGCTGCGCACACGCAGCGGGTCGACCGTACGCAGCGACAGCGCCGCCACCACCGCCGCGAAGGTCGCGGCCGCCACATGCCAGAAGTTGTACAGACCGATCGAGCCGTCGGGCTGGAATACCAGCATCAACCAGGTGCACAATCCCACCAGCACCATGAGCGTTCTGGTGGACAGCGCGAACGCGGCGGCCAGCGCCAGCGGCCACGAGTAGTACCAGGGCAGTGCGGCGGGGGACAGGATGACGATCGCGACGAACGCGATCAGGATGCCGAGCACCGCCTCGCGTTCGCTGTGCCGGAACCGCCACCACGTCCACACCAGGGTCGCCACCAGCGCCGCGGCGCACAGGGCTCTGGTCACGGTGAGCACCGGATCGAACGGCAGCGGGCCGATCCAGGTCATACCGTGCGCCATGATCGTCGGCAGCGACAACCAGTTGACGATCTTCTTCGAGCCCGACAGCGCCGTCAGCCAGCCGATGCCGACACCGGCGGCAGCGGAGGCGAGCACGAACACCACCGCGAAGACCGAGAGGCCGAGCCCGGCGATCTTGGCGAACAACCGCGCGGGATGCGGCAGTGCGGCCTCGGAGTCCTTCGGTGCCAGCTCCGCACGCCGTTCCCGCTCGTGCAGCATCCAGATCCACACCAGGAACGGCAGGGCGACACCGGCGGTGGCCTTGATCGCCACCGCGACCGCGACGACCACGATGCCGAGCACATGTCTGCGTTCGAGGACCAGCGCGATACCGGCGCACATCAGCCCGACCATCAGCACCTCGTTGTGCACGCCGCCGATGAGGTGGATCAGCACCAGCGGGTTGAGCACCGCGAGCCACAGCGCGACGGTCGGCTTACCACCGAGATGTTTGGTCAGATACGGGATGGCCCACATCATCAGCGCGAGGCCGGGCAGCATCACCAGTCGCAGCGCGATGGTCCCGGCCACCACATTGTCATCGGTGATCGAGGTGATCGCCCGGCCGATCAGCAGGAAGATCGGACCGTACGGTGCGGTGGTCGTGGTCCAGACGGTGCTGACGTTGTCGAGCAGCACACCGGGATTGGCGACCGGCCCGACCTTGTAGGGGTCGAAACCGTCGCGCAGCAGGGCGCCCTGCGCCAGATACGAGTAGGCGTCCTGGCTGAACATCGGTACGGCGAACAGCATCGGGAAGATCCAGATGCCGACGATGGCGCGCAGCTCGTTCAGGGTGACACCCGCACCGGAGTAGCCGCCTCGGCCGAGCGTGGCCCGGCCGAGGCGCACCCAGGCGGTGATCATCATCAGCACGCCGATCCAGATGAAGATCGTCGACAACGCGTAGCCGTGTCCGAAGCGCAACCAGGACAGGTGCATCGCTTCCAGTAGCGGATCGCGTTTGCGGACGGCGCCCGCGCCGAAACCGCCGAAGGTGATCATGATCGCGCCGATGAAGCCGAGCAGCGCCGCATGTCCCTCGGGGCTGCGGGCGAAATCGGCGGAGGTGCGTAGCCAGGACCGCAGGGTCTGCGGTGCGGCGACGGCCGAGGCGGCGGTGGGCGTTGTCGGTCGTGTCGCGGGTGTCGGGGACACGGTGGCCGGTGCCGGGGTAGTCACTTGGGCAGTCGTTTCCGGGGGTGGCATGTGGTGTCGTTCCCCCCGGTGTGGTCGGCGGTCGCAACCGCGAGCTGATAGGTCGGCGCTTAGTTTACGGCTTGTTCGCGCGGGGCTGTCCCGATGGTGCGCGGGGTTTCGTTTCGGCGGGGTTTCACTGTGCCGATGATCCGGTTTGCCGCGAGTTTTCCGGACAGTACCGCGGTCGGCACGCCGACGCCGGGAGTCGTGCCACAACCTGCGATAACCACATTGTCGCTGCCGTGCGGCAGATTGCGGGGTCGAAACGGCCCGGTCTGGCGGAAAAGGTGTGCCGCGGAGAACGGCGTGCCGCTCAGCATGCCCTGATCCAGCCAGGTCCGCGGGGTGTCGAGGTGGTCGAGCCGGAAGTGCTCGGCGATGCCGTGATAGCCGCGTCGCTCGAGCACGGTCAGCAGCTCGCGCAGATAGGCCGGGCCGAGCGCGGGCCAATCCAGTGGCGCCGAATCCAGGTTCGGGCACGGCGCCAGCAGCGAGAAGGGCTCGTATCGGCCGTCAGCGCGGTCGATGTGCAGACCCGGATCGGAGAGCGCTGGCCTGGTCAGCAGCAGCGACGGATCGCTCATCAGCCGGCCACCGCGGCGTGCGGCGATCTCGGCGAAGGTGCGTTCCCAGGCGGCGCCGAAGTCGATGGTGTGATGGGCCTGGATCGGCCAGGTCGCGGCGACGGCGGCCGGGATGGTGCCGTGCGCGACCACCGCCGACGGCGACGCGCGCAATCCCCGCCTGCGACGCAGGCCGAAACGTGCGATATCGCCGAGGTCGGCGGTGACGATCACCGCGTCGCACTCCACCGCCGCGCCTGTTGCCAGCCGGACACGGCGCGCGCGCCCGGCGGCGTAGTCGACGCCGGTGACCTCCGCGCCGAGTTCGAGCCGCCCACCCGCCGCGACGAGGGCCTCGGCCATGGTGTCGGCGATCGCGCGCATCCCGCCCTCGGGGAAGTACACCCCGAGGGAAGTGTCCATATGCGGGATGGCGCCGTATACGGCGAGCGCCTGCGCCGGTGGCAGGCCCGCGTACAACGCCTGGAAGGTGAACAACCTGGTCAGCCGCTCATCGCGCAGGAAATGCCGCACCCGCGGGCCGAGCCTGCCGAATCCGCCGAGACGCACCAGTTCCAGCAGCGCGGCGCGTTTGCGCGGTAGCCGCACCATATCCAGTGGCGAGTCGAAGTTGGTATCCATGAATTCGCCGAATTCGGCCCGGTAGATCCGGGCCAGCCAGTCACGGAGGCGGCGGTAGCGATCGGCCTCATCGGGGCCGCAGGTCCGCGCGACCTCGGCGGCCATCCGATCCGGGTCGGCGTGGACGCGGATATCGGAGCCGTCGGCGAATCGAGCGTGATAGGAGGGGTCGAGCCGGTGGATACGCAACGGCGTCGTGCCGGATTCGCGGTCGTGACCGACCGCCGCCAACGCCTCATCGATCAACTCGGGCAGTGTCAAGACCGTTGCGCCGGAATCGATCTCGTAGTCCTCGAAACGATATCGGCCGACGCGCCCGCCCACATGATCGGCCCGCTCCAACACGGTGACGCTGTGCCCGGCACCCCGCAGATGCAGTGCGGCCGCCAGCCCGGCCAGCCCGGCGCCGACCACCACCACGCGATCGGCCGGGCCCGAGATACGTCTCATGCGAGCCGACGGGTGGCGGCCAGTGCCATGGCGTGCAGGTGCTCCTTGGCGGTCGTGGCGGCCGAGCTGGTGTCGATGGCGGTGAGTGCGCGTTCGGTGAGTTCGCTGATGCGGGCCTCGACGGCGTCGACGGCGCCCAGATCCACCAGCACCGCGCGCAACCGGTCGACCTGGTCTCCGCTGAGGTCGGTGCCGATGCTGTCGCGCAGCAACCGTGCGGCGGCCGGATCGGTGGCGTCACCGCGCTGGAGCGCTTCGGCGATCAGCACGGTGCGTTTGCCCTCACGCAGATCGTCGCCGGAGGGTTTGCCGGTCACCGAGGGATCGCCGAAGACGCCGAGCAGATCGTCACGCAGCTGGAAGGCGATACCGATATCGGTGCCGAAATCGCGGTAGGACCGGATGAGGTCGGGATCGGCGTCGGCGATCGCGGCGCCCAGATGCAGCGGCCGTTCGACGGTGTAGGCGGCGGTCTTGTACCGGTTGATCCGCAGCGCCGCGGCGACCGATTCGTCACCGCTGGCCTCGCCGTGGATGTCGAGCAGCTGCCCGCCGAGCACCTCGGTGCGCATCTTCGCCCAGACGGTGGCGAATCGGGCGAGGGCCCGCGGTGCCAATCCGGCGGCGTGCACCATGTCATCGGCCCAGGCCAGCGCCAGATCGCCGATGAGGATGGCGACGCCGGTGCCGAAGCGGGCCGCATCGCCGGCCCACTCGCGGTCGCGGTGGCGCTGCTCGAAGTCGACGTGCACGGTGGGGAAGCGGCGCCGGGTGCGGGAGGCGTCGATGATGTCGTCGTGGATGAGCGCGCACGCCTGCACCAGCTCCAGCGCGGCGCAGGCATCGAGCACTGCGGGCGCGTCGGGGCCGTCGGGGTCGCCGCCCGCGCCGAGCCAACCGGTCCAGGCGAAACCGGGCCTGGTCCGTTTGCCGCCGCGCAGCACGAACGATTCCAGCGCTTCGGCGGCGTCGACGAAGATCGGCCCCAGCTCGCCGACCGTCTCGCGTCGGGTGGCGAAGAAGGCGGTCAGCGCCTGTTCGACGGCGGTGGCGAAGGCGGGCGTGCCCGGGGTGGCCGAGGTCGGGCTCGGCTTGGTCGGGGTACCGGGTCCGGCGGACAGGATGGCCTCCAAGGATGTCCGGGAAAGGGGTCGGCTCGGCGGATGACGGTCCGCGCGCCGGCGACGGCGCGGACGGCGGTGCACCCGCACATGGCTCGAACAATACGCGTCCGACCCGATGACGCTCCGGGCCGGCGGCCGCTCGCCTCTACACTGAACCGGTGACTTTCGACAACGTACGGGCACGTGCGACCCCTGGCCGGCCGTCCCCGACGCCACCGATCGTCTCGGGGACGCCGTCGGTCGTGCAGAGTCTGCGGTTGCACTCGAGCCGTGCGGTGCCGTTCTCCGTCGAGTTCAACCCGCCCCGTGACGCCGCCGGGGAGGCCAGGCTCTGGCGCGCGGTGCGCACCTTCGAACGTATGCATCCGGCGTTCGTGTCGATGACCTACGGCGCGGGCGGGTCCACCAAGGACCGGACCGTACGGGTGACCGGCGAACTGGCCGGTGAGACCACCCTGCTGCCGGTGGCGCATCTGACGGCGGTCGGGCACAGTCTGGCCGAGCTGCGTTCGCTCGTCGGCGCCTACGCCGATTCCGGTATCCGCAATATCCTGGTGCTGCGCGGCGACCCGCCGGGCGATCCGCTCGGTGAATGGCATAAACATCCCGACGGTGTCGAATACGCCGAAGAGCTGGTGCGCATCGTGCGCGATCTCGGCGATTTCCACGTCGGCGTCGCCTCCTTCCCGCAGGGCCACCACCGTTCACCGGATCTGGACCACGACACCCGGTATCTGGCGGCGAAACTGCGTGCGGGCGCGGAGTATTCGATCACCCAGATGTTCTTCGACGTGGAGCACTATCTGCGGTTGCGCGACCGCGTCATCGCCCTCGACCCGGTGGAGGGCGACAAGCCGATCATTCCCGAACTGATGCCGATCACTTCGCTGCGCACGGTCAAACGGGCCGAGGAACTCTGCGGCCGCGCGCTGCCGCGATCGGTGGTCGAGCGGTTGGAGCGGGCGGCGGGCAGCGGACCGCAGGAGGACCCGGCGGCGGTGCGCGCCGTCGGCATCGAGATCGCCACCGAGATGGCGCAGCGGCTCATCGATGAGGGCGCACCGTGCCTGCACTTCATCACCCTGAATTTCGCCAAGGCGACCGGCGAGGTGCTGAGCAATCTCGGTTACGGTGTCACCGCCGCACCCATCAGCGCCTGATCCGGTCGGCGCTTGCGGGCGCGGGCGCCGCCGGAGCCACCGACCCTCGAGCCGGGGCCGAGTGGTGGCTCGCCGCAGCCGGCCCCGCCCGTCCAGCCCCGGCCCGACACCTGGGTCTCGGCGCATCCTGTCGTCGACACCGGATCAGGCGGCACGTGCGTCGCGCAACCGCCAGGCCTCGGCGAGCAGCCGGTACGACTCCAGCCGGTCGGCGTGATCATGGGTGATGCCGGTGATCAGCAGCTCATCCGCGCCGCTCACCCGTTGCAGTGCGGTGAGCCGCTCCACCACGGTGGCCGGTGAGCCGACCAACTGGGTCGCCAGCCGGTCGGCTACCAGGCGCTGCTGATCGGGGGTCAACGCGGTGAGGTGGGCCGGATCGGCGAACTCCGCGGCCCCCGCACCGCTGCGGATGCTGTACACCCACTGCCCGTAGGGGCTGGCCAGGTGTTCGGCGGTGGCGTCGTCGGCGGCGACCACCACATCCGCGGACACGATCACATACGGCTCGGCCAGCAGCACCGAGGGCCGGAACGCGGTGCGATAGGCCTCGACCGCGTCCAGCGCTGTCCCCGGCGACACATGGTAGGCCGCCGCGAACGGTAGACCGAGCCGTCCGGCCAGTTCGGCGCTCGCCCCGGCCGTGCTGCCGAACAGCCACAGCTGCACCCGCGCACCCTCGCCCGGTACGGCATGCAGTGCGATCCCGTGCTGGTCGACGTAGCTGCCGTCCAGCAGGGCGCGGATCTCGTCGATCTGATCCTCGAACTCGGCGGGTTGCGCGCCGTCCAGGTACAGGGCCCGTTGTCCGGCAAGGAATTTCGACGGATCGATGATGCGCAGCGGATCGAACGGCGGCGGAATCACCACACCGTCGCGTACCTCGGTGCGACCGCGCACCGTATCGTCGACCGGGCGGGTGTTCCTGGCCCGCACCGGTTCCGCGCCGAACTGTTTGGTGCGGTGCCCGGATCGACCGAGGCCGAGATCCAGCCGCCCCGGATGCAACGCGTCGATGGTGCCGAACGCCTCCACGATCGAGATCGAGGTGTGATAGCCGACCTGGACCGCCGCCGAACCCACCCGGATGCGCGAGGTGGCCGCCGCGATCTGCCCGATCAGGGTGATCGAGGACGAACTGGCCACCCGCGCGAAGTGATGCTCGGCCAGCCAGTACCGGTGATAGCCCCATTCCTCGGCGCGCCGGGCCAGCTCGACGGTATTGCGCAGCGCCTGCTGTGGGCTCGATCCGGCGCTGATCGGCGCCAGATCGAGGATCGAGAGCGGGACCGTCATGCCGTGCGCTCCGGCGCGCCGAGCCGCGGATCCTGTTCGCCCGCTTCGATCGCCACCCGCAACCGGTTCTGTGCGGGGGCCACCGGGCAGGTCGCGTAGTCGGTGAAGGCGCACGGCAGGTTGGTGGCCCGGTTGAAGTCGAGCAGCACCGCACCGTCCTCGCCGACCGCGCCGACGCTGAGCGCGCGCGCCGCGGGGTAGGTGGTGATACCGCTGGTGGCGTCGGTGAACAGCACCCGAAGCGCATCGGGCGTGCCGAAGGCGACCACCCGTTCGGTCACCGCGCCGATCGCGAACTCGATGACACCCGCCGCGCTGTGGTGGTGTTCGAGACCGTCGACGACCGCACCGGTGGTGATCGTGGTCGGCTCGTCGAAGGGTTCGAACCGCCCCGGCACCACCCAGCGCTCGTCCGGTGCGTAGGCGGGGACGCCGGTGAAGGCGGCCAGTGCGGGCGCGGCCGGATCGTGCACGCGCACCGCGGCCAAACCGCTGCGCCGGATCACCTCGAGCACCCGCGCCTCGTGCTGGATGGCGACACCCGGCGCACCTTCCTCCGGGACGACGATGTGGACGCCCGCGATCCGTTCACCGTCGTGATCGAGCCGGTCGGCGGGTTTGGCGGTGACGAAGACCCGGTCCTCGATGACCCACCAGGTGCCAGGCACATCGGGCAGCTGTTCGGGTCGGTCGGTGAGCCAGTGCAGTGCGGTCAGGCCGAGGAAGCCGAGCGGGTCACGCAGTCCGTTCTCGCGTTCGGCCTGCCAGGTGGCCCAGTCGGCGGCGAACGAGGTGGTGATGCTGGTGGTCATCGGAGAACTCCTTCGTGGGCGGTGGGGTGGATGAGGTGGCGGACCGAGCCGCGATACGGCCGACGCGGTGTCACGATGGCCCCGTCGTCTCGGGGTCCGGTGCGGATCGCGGCGGGATACAGACGGCGACGGCGGGCTTCGGGATGGCCGCGAGCAGCTCACGGGTGTAGTCGTGGCGCGGGTTGCCGAAGATCTCGGCGGTTGTGCCGGATTCGACGATGCGGCCATCGCGCATTACCGCCACCCGGTCGCTGATGCGGCGCACCACGGCCAGATCATGGGAGATGAACAGGTAACTCAACCGCAGTCGCGTCTGCAAATCATCGAGCAGCTCCAGGATCTGCGCCTGCACCGAGGCGTCGAGCGCGGAGACCGGTTCGTCCAGCACGAGCAGTTCCGGGCGCAGGGCAAGCGCCCGCGCGATGGCCACGCGCTGACGTTGCCCGCCGGAGAGTTCGGCCGGCCGCCGCCGCGCGTACGTGCCGGGCAGCGCGACCTGTTCGAGCAGTTCGGCCACCCGCTCCTTGCGGGCCTGCCGATTACCGATGCCGTAGGCGCGCAACGGTTCCTCGATGATCGAAC
Source organism: Nocardia cyriacigeorgica (assembly GCF_029868385.1). Lineage (GTDB taxonomy): Bacteria > Actinomycetota > Actinomycetes > Mycobacteriales > Mycobacteriaceae > Nocardia > Nocardia cyriacigeorgica_F. Next base: position 15,667 of record NZ_JARWNX010000030.1, read on the forward strand.
CCACCCGCAACCGCGGATCCAGGGACGAGTACGGGTTCTGATAGACCACCTGGAAGCGCCGGCGCAGCGCCCGCAACCGTCCGGCGCGGGCGCGGGTGAGTTCGTGGCCGTCGAAGACGACCTCCCCGCGATCGGGATCGGTCAACCGCATCACGATCCGCGCCGTGGTGGACTTACCCGACCCCGATTCGCCGACCAGCGACAGGGTTTCGCCGCGGCCGAGTTCGAAACCGACACCGTCCACCGCGGTGACGGTGGCCCCGGAACCGCTACGGAACAGTTTGTGCACATCGCGGACGGTGAGCAGCGGCCCGCCGTCGAGGACCGCCGCCCGACGCACGATCTCCGGCGCGGCCAGCGCGGGTGCGGCACCGAGCAACTGCCGGGTGTACGGATGGCGTGGATTGCCGAGCACGTCGGCGGTGCGGCCGGTTTCGACGACCGTGCCCGCCCGCAGCACCACCAGCCGGTCGGCGCGTTCGGCCGCCATCGCCAGATCGTGGGTGATCAGCAGGACCGCGGTCCCGCGTGCGGTGGTGCGTTCGGCCAGCCGGTCGAGCACCCGGCGCGCCACCGTGGCGTCCAGTGCGCTGGTCGGTTCGTCGGCGATGATCAGATCCGGGCCGCAGGCCAGCGCGATGGCGATCAGCACCCGCTGACGTTGTCCGCCCGACAACTCGTGCGGGTACTGGGTGGCCCGCAGCTCCGGCCGGTCGAGGCCCACCTCGGCCAGCAGTTCGGTCGCCCGCGTGAGGGCGCCGTGCCGGTCGTCGAGCCGGTGGACGCGCAGGGCTTCGGCCACCTGATCGCCGATGCGGCGCACCGGATTCAACGACAGCCCCGGGTCCTGCGGAACGAAGCCGACCTGGATGCCGCGCAACCGGCGCAGCGCCCGTTCGGAGCCGAGGTCGACGGCGCGTCCGGCGAAGGTGATGGTGCCGCCGGTGACGTCACCGGTATCGCCGAGTAGGCCGATCACGGCGTGCGCCAGCGTCGACTTGCCGGAACCGGATTCGCCGACCAGTGCCACCACCTCACCGCGGCGCACCGTCAGCGAGGCGCCGTCGAGCGCGGTGACCGGGCCATCGTCGGCGCGATAGCGGATGCGCAGCCCGTCGACGCGGAGTAGTTCGTCGGTGTCGGGCACTGTCCCCGGCTCGTCGGCAGGGGCGAGGACATCGACGGAAACGTTATCGCTCAACGGTGTTCACTCCTCGTGACGGCGCGACCCACGCGCTGGGCGGACAGAACGACGGCGATGATCACCAGGCCGGGCAGTGTGGTCAGCCACCAGGCGGTGGCCAGATAGTTGCGGCCCTCCGAGATCAGCGACCCCCACTCCGGGGTGGGCGGTGCGGTGCCGTACCCGAGGAAACTCAGCGCCGATACCGCGAGCACCGCCATCCCGAATTCGACCGCGGCCAGCGCGAGTACCGGGGGATAGGAGTTGGGCAGGATGTGCCGCGCCAGCACCGTGTACCAGCGCACCCCCGACGCGCGCGCCGCCTCCACATAGGCGGCCCTGCGCACCCGCAGCACCTCCGAGCGCATCACCCTGGCGAAATTGGCGATCAGCGAAACACCCACGGCGATGGCCACATTGCGGGTACCGAAACCGAGCGCGGTCACCAGGGCCAGCGACAGCAGCAACGCCGGAATCGACAGCAGCACATCGACGATCCGCATGGTGATCGTGTCGACGATGCCGCCGAGCGCACCCGCGAGCAGCCCGAGCAGGGTGCCCGCGACCAGGGCGATCGCCACCGCCGAGACAGTCGCGGTGAGCGAGAGCCCGGCCCCGTGCACCATCCGCGTGTACAGATCGCGGCCGAGATTGTCGGTGCCGAACCAGTGCTGTGCGCTCGGTGGCTGGAATTTCTGCGCCGGGACGCCGGTGAGTGGATCGCCACCGGCGAAGATCGAGGGTGCCAGCGCCCAGCCGATCGCCAGCGCGAGCACCACGACGGCGGGGATCAGCGCGATATTGCGGCGCAGCCAGGTCCAGACCCGCGAACGCCGTGGCGTCGGCTCGGGTTCGTCATCGAGCCGAACCCGTGTCTCAGGCTCCCGTTCCAGTAGCTGGAGCGCCATCGTTCACCTCCCGTCGCCGGGGCGCCGGGAGACCGCGCCGAGTCGTCGCCGGTCGCGCCCGGTGCGCGATCCGCGGATCGAGCACCGGATACAGCAGATCGACGACCAGATTGACCGTGACGAACGCCAGCGCGCTCACCAGGACGATGCCCTGCACCACCGGAATGTCCTGGGACAGCACCGAGGTCTGGGTGAGCCGCCCGAGTCCGGGGCGCGCGAATACCGTCTCCACCACCACCGAACCGGCGAGCATGGTGCCGACCAGCACACCGGCGATGGTGAAGGCGGGCACACTCGCCAGCCGCGCCACATGCCGCCGCTGCACCCACCAGCGTGACGCGCCCTTGGCCAGCGCCACCTCGGTGAACGGTTGCCGCCATGTCGATTCCAGTCCCGCGGCCAGCACCTGCGCGATCACCGCGCCGATCGGAATCGCCAGCGTCACCGCGGGCAGCACGATCCCGCCGAATGCGGGCGCGAGATGCCAGCGGAAGGACAACAGCTGCAACAGGATCAGCCCCGTCCAGAACGTCGGCATCGACACCCCGATCGGCGGCAGCGCGGCCAGTACGCCACGCAACCACGGCGTGCGGGTATAGGTCGCCGCGAACGCCAGCGCCGTGCCGCCCGCGGCCGCGAACACCAGTGCCAACCCGGTCAAGGCCAACGTCGAGGGCAGTGCGTCGACGATCGCCTCGCGCACCGGTATCCCGGTGGCGATGGACCGGCCGAAATCACCGCGCACCGCATGCGAGAGCGCGGTCAGGTACTGGTTCCACAGCGGCTGGTCCAAGCCGTACCTGGCGCGCATCTCATCGATGGCGGCCTGATCGACCGGTGTACCCGCACCGCCACCGTCGGCCGCGATCGACACCGGATCGGCGGGCAGCAGATACAACACGATGAACGAGATGGTGAACGCCGCCCACAACACCCACACCGCCGAGATCGCGCGCAGCAGCACATATCTGGCCATGGTCAGCGCCCGCTCAACCAGGTGTCGTAGAACTGCAATCGCGCCGATGCCTCGAACTTCAGGTCCTGTACGGCCGGTCCGGCGCCGATGGCCTGGGCCAGCTCGACCGTCGGGATCCACAGGCCTTCATCGAGCACCTGCTGCTGCGCCTGCTGGATCAGCGCCGCCCGAGCCTGTGGGTCGACGGTGCGCAGCTGTGCGATCAGGACATCGTCGAGCGCCGGGAGGGGGCCGCGGGCGTTGAAGTTGCGGCCGTCGACGGCGAACGCGGTGCGCAGGATGTCACCGTCGGCGCGGGTGCTGTTGTAGTACAGCGCGTCGAAGTCCTTGCTGTTCTGACGTGCGGTGTACTCGGCGGAGGAGACCAGATCGAGCGTCAGGTCGACGCCCACCGCCCGCAGCTGCTGCTGCACCAATTCCAGAATCGCCTGATTGCCCGCGAACACCTGGCTGAAGGTCACCGCGAAACCGAGCCGCTGCCCGTCCTTGACGCGGATACCGTCGCCGCCGACCACCCAGCCCGCCCGATCCAGGGCCGCCCGAGTGGCGTCGGGGTCGAAACCTGCCCGCGCGGACAGATCGGTGTAACCGGGCGTCGCCGAAGCGAGCGCGCTGGTCGCGGGCCGGAACTGCGGGCCGAGCACGGTATCGACGAGTTCGCGGCGATCGATCGCGGTCAGCAGCGCCGTGCGCACCGCGGGATCACGCAGCGGTCCGCGTGTCACATTGGGCTGGAATCCGAACGGGATACCGGGGTTGGCGGTACTGAGCACCCGTCCACCGGCCGCTTCGATCAGCGGTGTGTCCTGCGGCAGCGCATCGCTGGCCGCGTCGAGCTGATCCGAGGACAGCGAACCCGTGCGCACCCCCGATTCGGGGACGACGGTGAACTCGATGCGGTCCAGATAGGCCTCACCCTGATGGCCGAACACCGCCGAACCCCACTGGTAGCCGGGGCGTTTCACCAGGGTCGCCGAGACGTCCTGGCGGTAGTCGGCATAGCTGAACGGTCCGGAACCCACCGTGGCCGCACCCGTGCACCGGTCTTCGGCCGGGCGTGCGGTGGTCGCATCGGCGAGGATGCCGAGCTGCGGGGTGGAGGAGGCCTGCAAGAACTGGGCGTTCGGCTCGCTGAACTCGACGCGCGCCGTCAGCGGATCGACCACGGTGGTGCCGAGATAGCCGCTGAGATAGCTGGCGCCCAGCGGCGCCTTGACCGCACCGAGCGTGCGCACGATCGAATCGAAGGTATTGCGCACCGAATCCGCGGTGAGCGGTGTGCCGTCGCTGAAGCTCACCCCGTCGACCAGGCGGAAGGTGAATACCTTCGCATCCGGGCTCACTTCCCATTCGGCGGCCAGCCATGGCGTCAGCTCACCGGTCTCTGGGTCCTGGTCGGTCAGCGAATCGACCACCTGGCGAGTTACGTAGACGGTCTGGTTGGTGCCTGCCTGCGCCGGGTCCGCGCAGGTCGGGGCCTGGGAGAGCCCATAACGCAGCACACCGCCGGGCTGTGGCGGCCCCGCGGCGACGCCGGGCGTCGCGGTATCGGAGCCGCAGGCGGCGAGGGTGGTTGCGGTGAGTAGCACGCCGGTCAGCGCGGCGACCCTTGGTCGAAATCGGGTCACCTGTGCGCTCCGTTCGTGGTCACGGTCATCTGTGCCTCCATCGGTCCCGGCGGAAGCACCCGCACCCGGTGACCGGGGGGTTGCTGCGACGTCGACGAGCCAGGTCTCTCGGTCGCTCTGGATGGTCTCGCCCGGACCGCACGCATCGGGCGTCCGATCGGGCCGAATCATCATGCGTCGCAGGGAAAGCGCAGCACAATGGTAGTAATCAGGGTGAGTTCAGCTCTTGTCCGCGAGCTGCGGTCCGCGGCGCGCGCGACACGAACGGGCGCGAGGTAACGGGCCGGACGCGGTCGCGGGAGTACCGTGAATGTCCGCCCGTGCCGAACGGGGTCGAGGACGAGGAGCCTTCGCCGTGACCGTGTTGCGCCGTCTGACCACCTGTACCGCCGTCGTGTCCTGTTCGCTCGCCGTCGCCCTTGCCGCACCCGCCGTCGCGGTGGCCGCACCCGGGCAACCGGCTCCCGCCGCGGCCGCCGATCTGCCGGGCACGGTCCGCACGGCCACTCCTGGCGATCTGCTCGGCGCCTACCAATCGGCGGTCGAGGCGCTGCGCGCCCTCGGCGTCGAGCCGTTCCTGTATCCGACCGCCGCCGCGTTCTGCAATGACGCCAACCCGCTCGGCCTGGTGCCCGCGATGGCGGGCGCGGTGCCGGGACCCTGGCCGAAACTGCCGGTCACCGTGCCCGGCGTCGACCTCAGCGCGGTCGACGCAGGCCAGACCATGTTCGCGTTCGTGCCCTACGGCATCACCGAGGACGGCGCGAACACCACCGGAATGCAGGTCGCCTGGCTGAACATCAGCAATGGCCGCGGCGGTTCGGCGGCCATGGGCCCGATGGCCGCGGTCGTCACCGGCATGATCCCGCCGCAGATCCCCGCCGAACTGCGCCCGACCGTCGAACGCATCATCAGCGACTTCTTCCTCGCCGCCCTGCCTTCCGGCGGCGTCCGCGCCGTCCCCGTGGATACCGGTTCGGGCACGGTCCTCGCCGCCGTCTTCGGCACCGTCCAGAACGGCGACCGCTCCTGCTTCTTCCTACCGACCGTGGGCATCACCGAGGTGCCCTGAGCAGCGGATGCCACCCGGTTCCCGCCCCTACGGCGACAGCTCGCGTCCCTTCCACACCAGCGTCCGATGCGATCGCGCGCGGCGGGATCGGCACCACAGGTACAGGTAGGCCGCGACCGACAGTGGATGAGCCAGTGCGGCGGCGAGGTCGGCACGGCGGGGTGCCCGTCCGGTGTCGAGTGAGCGTGCCACCGCGCGTCCGGCGACCGCTGCCGCATAGCCGAGCAAGCCGGTCCGGCGGACCTTCCCGCGTCCGGCGATGGCAGCCAGCGGTGGTAGCCAATAGCTCAGGGCGGCAATGGTTCCCACCGCGAGACCACCCGCGGCCGTACCGCCGTAGGCCGACCAGAGCCAGCGCGTGTATCCGGCCTCCAGTTCGGCGCGGTCGCGGTACATGCGGGTGCGTGCCAGTGTTCCGGCCGCCACCACGGCGGTGCGCATGCCGTGACGGCGCATGGTCCGGGCGATATCGAGGTCTTCGGTGACGCTGCCCGCCACCGCCGCGTGACCGCCGATCGCGCGATAGCACTCGGCGTCGAAGACCAAGAACTGCCCGCACGCCACCGCCATCGACGGCCGGGTGCCCCGGTCGGCCACCGACATCGGCAGCGTCGTGGCCCACGACCAGCACAGCAGCGGCTGCACCAGACGTTCGGCCAGCGAGACCGCGAGCTGCCGCGGCCATGGCGACAGCAGCGCCACCCGCCGCGTCCGCAGCTCGGTCACCGCCGCCGCGATCGCGGCCGGTTCGAGTCGCACATCCGCATCGAGGAACACCAGCACCGCGGCGTCGGCGGCCTCGGCCAGTCGGGCGCACGCGGCCGCTTTACCGGTCCAGCCCGATGCGGGTTCCGCATCGCAGCGCAGCACCGTGATTCGGTGATCACCGCCCGCCGCGCGCAGTGCCGCCGCATGGGTGTCGTCGGTCGAGCCGTCGTCAAGAACGAGCACCCGCAACCCGGGAACCCCGGTCTGCCCGCGCAGATCCGCGATCAGTTCCGGTAGCCGCCGCGCCTCGTTCCGCGCCGGAACACAGACCGCGATGGTCTCGTCCACGGAGGGACCGGGAATCAGTCGGCGCAACGTCAGCAGGTTCCACACCGCGACAGCGCATCCCGACACCGCGATCCCCGTACCCACCCGAACCGCGGTCATCGATATCGATGGTTTCGACCCACGCCGGGCGGTCGGTCCCGCGTCCGCGATGCCGCGCGATAGCGGGCTCACCGCCTACGACCGGCCCGGACGTCCTGGCGTTCGCTCGACCGGGCCGCGCCGCTGGAAACCCGTGGAATCACCACGGACGGCACCGACGAGCCCACGGGTACCCCCGACCTCGCGGACCGAACCCCCACCGGAGCCGACGCCACCGGACGACGCCTCACCTACTGCGGACCCGGACCTCGCGCCACCATCGGCCGATATCGAAGCTGGGCTCCGGGGCATTCGGCGGGGCCGGATTGCGGTTGACGTAGGCGAGCGCCGCGACCACGGCGGCGACGGCGAGGGTGATGCCACCGACGATGCCCGCCCAGCCCGCGAAGGACCGGGTATTGGGGTCGGCGTAGCTCACCTCGGCGCGCAGGTTCGTCACATCGCCGGGCGGCAGCTTCCACGACACCACCGAATCGCCCTCGCGGGTGCCGTTGGTCTTGGCGATCCTGGCCGGGAAAGCAATGCTGAACTGCACGTCCGAACCATGCGGCGGTACCGATTTCAGGTCGACCCTGCCGTTGAGGCTCACCAGATCGCCGGTGCGTTGGAACTGCAACTGGAACATGCCCTGGGTCTGTTCGGACAGCTGGCCGAGCTGCTGCACCTCACCGAAGGACAGATCGTCGAAGAACACCTGGCTGCCGAGGTAGCCGTCCTGGCTGTAGGGCTCGACCCGCATCTTGGTCGCCAGTGAGTCGGGTGCCTTCAACTGCGGGCCCTTGTCCTCGGGATTGGCCGGGATCACCGCGGCGACGATACGTCCGGACACCCGATCGTTGGACGACACACCCATCGAGGCCTGCACCCGGAGGCATCCGGCCAGCACCGGCATCAGCAAGGCCGCCAGCAGGACGGCCGCCGTCACCCGGATTCCGGGGCGGGGCGAACGCGGCGATATGTCCGGGGCGGCGGGCATCGTGATGTCGGGACTCGGCTGCACGGGTGACATCGTGCCAGGCGCGCGGCCCACGATGCACGCGACACCGCGGATCGGCGGCATTGTCCTGGTGGCGGCTCCTACCGGCGCGAGGCCACCGCCTCGTCATGGCTGCGATGGGCCCGCCGCAGCAGGTCCATCAGCTCCTGCTCCTGCCGGATCCGGCGGCGATACTTCTCCGGCAGCGCCCGCAGCCGCTGCTCCTCACTGCGCAGCAGGCCGAAGACCCGATCCCGTTCGGCCTGGTCGGCGGTATAGCCGAGATCCAGATATTCGGTGGCATGCCGGCGGGCATTGGCCACCGCCTGCTGGGCACGTCCACGCGGGCTGACCACCGACGCGACCACGGTGACGATGAGAACGCCGAGGATCACCAGCAGTGATGCGCCGGTGCTGATCTCGCCCACATGCACCGGGTCGCCGTTGTTGATGAACGGCAGATTGTTCTCGTGCAGTGCGTGCAGGATCAGTTTGACGCCGATGAAGCCGAGGATGGCGGCCAGCCCGAACGACAGGTAGATGAGCCGATCGAGCAGCCCATCGATGAGGAAGTACAGCTGACGCAAGCCCATCAGGGAGAACGCGGTCACCGTGAACACCACGTAGACGTTCTGGGTGAGGCCGAAGATGGCGGGAATGGAGTCGAGTGCGAACATCACATCGGTGCCGCCGATCGCCACCATCACCAGCAGCATCGGGGTCAGCATGCGTTTGCCGTCGCGCACGGTGAACAGTTTGTCGCCGTCGTAGTCGGGGCTGGTCCGAAACCAGGCCTTGGCCACCCGGATCACGATATTGTCCGCCGACCGGCCCTCGGTCTCGGCGGGCGCGAGCATATTGCCCGCGGTCACCAGCAGCAGGACGCCGAAGATGTAGAACACCCAGGAGAAGGCGTTGATCAGGGTGGCGCCGAGGAAGATGAACCCGGTCCGCGCCACCAGCGAGAACACGATCCCGACCAGCAGCACCTTCTGCTGATACTCCCGCGGCACCCGGAAACTGCCGATGATGACCAGGAATACGAACAGGTTGTCCACCGACAGTGCCTTCTCGGTGACATAGCCCGCGAAGTACTCGGTGCCCATATGCACACCGCCGAAGATCAGCACCACCAGGCCGAACAGCACCGCGATGCCCACATAGATCGCCGACCAGATCGCCGCCTCGCGCAGCGTCGGGGTGTGCGCTTTGCGCACATGGAAGAAATAGTCGAACAGCAGGAGCCCGGCGATCAGGGCGAGGGTCGGGATCCATACCGCGGTCGATACCTGCATCATCCCTCCGGATCGTTGACAAGTGACGAAACCGTTCGGGCGTCGGCGCCGCCGGTGTTCGTCACGCTCGCATCCTGGATGGTGCTGGCGCGCTTCCGGGATCTGCCCCGTTCAGCGGGCCGACCAGTCGAACCTACTCGATGGCGGCTACGACATGGGCGAACTCGAACCGAAGTCGTTCGATCGCGGTCGGGCCGGATCGCCGGATGAACCCGCGCGAGCCGAGCCGATCAGCCGCACCAGCAGCGCGATCCCGAGCACCGCCATCCCTGCGCCGCCGTACCCGGCCGAGGCGGGCAGGTCCAGGAACACCGCATGCGCCAACGCGGAGCCGAGCCAGGTCCACAGGAAGACCGCCACCGGAACCACGGTGCCGCCGCGTCGCAGCGGAGCCCCATGCTCCCAACCCGTGAGCAGCACCGCCATCACCAGCGCGACGATCAGCCAGCCCAGATAGTTGGTGAGCGGAATGTGCTCGACGCCGGGCAGGCCCGCATCGGTGACGCACCAGTGCCATTGGCCGTCGGCGACCATCTGCGGGTCGAGAAACAGATCCCAACCCACCGCACCGACGGCGGTGAGCGTGATGCGCGCCCAAGCCCGTTCGGTGAGCATTCCGGCCACCACCCAGATCGGATACATCCCGCCGGTCCAGGCCAGCGGCACCACCAACGGCACACCGGCGACGGCGAGACCGAGCCGATCGGTTGCGTAGTCGTAGCAGCCGAACGGTATTCCGGTGGCGGTGCCGATGATCTCGGCGAGCAGGCCGATACCGGACACGATCACGAGGAAGCCAAGCGCATAACGCGGCCCGCGGGTGTAGGTGGCATGTGCCAGCGCGGTCGCGGCCGATAGCAGCACCACCGCCACCGTCACCCGATCTCGGGCGATTCCGCTGGTCAGCGGGTACGCGATCTGGGTGAGCAGCCACAGCGCGGCGAGCACGCCGGGTGTCAGCGCGGCGAATCCGGCCCGGCGGATCTGCTGGAGCGAATGCGAGACGGTCGCCGCCACCCTGTTACGGCCCGCGTCTGTCGCGGTGTCCGGGCGATGATCCGGTGTGTTCATCGTCGGCGCAGCCGCGCGAACCGACCCTGATCGCGCAGCACCAGCCGGGCGGCGGTGCGGCCGCTGGCGCCGGAGACCCCGCCGCCGGGATGCGTCGACGCCCCCGTCAGATACAACCCCGGCGCGCCGGGCACCCGCTGACCCGCCAGTTCGGGCAGCGGCCGCCACAGCATCATCTGATCCAGCGACATCTCCACATGCATGACATTGCCGCCGAGCAATCCGAGTTCGCGCTCCAGATCGGCCGGTGTCTGCACGAACCGGCGCAGCACCGATCCGGCGAAACCTGGTGCGTAGGAATCGACTTCGCCGATGATCCGGTCGGCCTCGGCGTCGGCGTGCCCGGCCCAGTCGCCGCCATCGGCCAGCCGGTACGGATGCCACTGCGACCACAGCGACAGCTGATGCTCGCCCGGTGCGGCGATGCTCGGATCCAGTGCGCTGAAACTCATCGCCAGCACCACCGGCAGCGGTGGCAGCTGTCCGGCCAGCGCGGCCCCGTGCGCGGCGCGCAGCTGCCTGCGTTCGGACACCAGGAACTGCAATCCGTGCGCGGATTCGGCGGCGGAACTGCCCGGATAGGCGGGCAGCGCGTTCGTCGCGGCCCGCACGACCATCCCGATCCCGGGGCCGACTCTGATCCGCCGACGCCAGTCGTCCAGCGTCGCGGCATCGAAACCGCCGGCGCCCAGCAGATCCAGCGTGGTCAGGATATGTGTACCCGCGATGACGGTGCGCGCGCCGAGTTCACGCCCGGACGCGGTGCGCACCCGCCAGCCCGTACCCGCGCGCCGCACCGAGGTCACGGCATCGCCCGCGCTCACCACCCCGCCGTCGGCCCGCAACCGCGCCACCAACGCCGTGGTCAACGCCCCGCTGCCGCCGACGGCCCGGCCCGGCGGCAGCGTGTGCATGAGCGCGGCGAACCCCACCATCGGCGCGGTGCCCGGCTCCGACATCGGCGGACCGGACTGCGCGCCGAACCATGCCAGCGACGCTTTGAGCCGCTCGTCGTCGAACAGGCCGTCCAGGAGCGCGTCACCGGATTGCAGGAATTGGTGGGAGAGCGCGCTCCCGCCGTCGCGTGCGTCCAGCCCCCAGAACGAGCGCAGCAGATGCCCCGGCGTCGGACCACCGCCGAAGGCTCGCATCACCCGCGCGCTACGCGGACCCCACACCCGGACGAAACGCCGATAGGCCTCGGCATCGCGGTCCCCGCAGGCCGCGGCGATCGAGGCGCAGGTGCGGTCGAGATCGCGATGGAAGACGATCGGCGCCCCACCCTCGGGCCCCGCGGGAGTGAAACCCCATGGATCGCAGTCGATATAGCGCAGCCCGAAGCGTTCCAGCTCCAGCTCCTCGATGATCCCGGTGTGCCGGATCATGATGTGCGCCGAGGAACCACGATCGACGAGATGGCCGGGGAAACGCGGCACCGTCGACACCGCGCCGCCGAGCACCTCGTCGCGTTCGAGTACCTCCACCCGCTGTCCGGCCCGCGCCAGATAGCAGGCCGCGACCAGCGCATTGTGGCCGGACCCGAGGACAGCGACCGTCACCGCGACCTCATAGCGGCAGCCGCCTGCCGAGAATCGCGAACTCCCTGTTGTCACCGGCGAAGACGAAATGCCTGACCACATCACCGAACCCGGCCCGGCGGTACAGCCGCCAGGCGCGGTTGTCCTCGGCGTCGACCTCCGGTGTCGACAACAGCACCGCGCGTTCGGGCCGATCGTCGAGCAGCCGGGTCAGCAGCGTCGACCCGATACCGCGGCCCTGCGCCGCCGGATGCACATGCAGTTCGGTGAGTTCGAAATAGTCCGCCAGCAGCTCCCGCGCCGAATGTTCCGGCCAGCCCGATCGGCGCATCCCCGTGTACACCTGCTGCTGCCACCACTGATGCGGTGCGCCGCGATACCCGTAGCCGATCGCCACCAGCGGCGCGGTGCGCACATCGAAGTAGCCCGAGTCGTCCGGGATCACCGCGGCGACGGCCCGCCAGCCCGGACGTGTGGTGTGTTCGGTCCACATGGGGGCGCGATGGTGTTCGGTGCCGCGCGGGTAGTCCATCGCCGCGACGTACACCGCGAGCGCGTCGTGCAACCGGGCGCGCAGTGCCGTGACCGAGAGGTCGACGACGACTGGGGCGGGGGTGTGCTGTGGCTTGACGGCGGTCATGGCTCTCGTGTGGTGGGGACGCTGTGCGCGGATGCGGACAACTTGTCGGTGGTCGTCTCTATATTCAAGCTCAATTCAAACGTTCGAATACCTGTTCGGTTCGTGCGGTGCCGACCGTCCGGTCGGCCATCGGTCTCGGGCCGGGGTGTGCGACTGGTGGAGGGACGGCTGATGTCTGGTCGAAACGTTCATCCGGGCCGACCCGGGCGTGCGGGCATACTGCTGCGGCGCGCCGACGGGCTACTGATGGAAGCGGCGGGGGAGCACGATCCGCGGGAACGATTCCGCACCGCCTACCTGGCCGCGCTGCGCGGGGCCGGCGCGGTCCTTGCGGCCACCGGAGCCGATGCCGCGCCGCGCGCGCGTTCGCGTAATGCCTGGGTGATGCTGCAACGCGCGGCCCCGGAGTTCGTGATGTGGGCCGACTACTTCGGCTCCCACTCCGAGACGCGGGCAGCGCTGGAAGCGGGCCTGCCACGCGATATCGGACACACCCAGGCCGACGAGTTCTACTCGCGGGTCGGGGCGTTCCTGCACGATGTGGAGGATTTGATCGCGCCGGAGGCTCGTTTACGTGGTCCGGGGGAGCCCGAGTTGCGGATCGGTCCGCGAGTTATCGGCGAGTAGGTGGTACGGCTCTGATCGAACTCGTATCATTGGTGACAGATAGCCGCCAAGGTCGGCTATCTGTCGCCTACCCGGAGGCGACAGCCACGTCCTAGTGCCGGGGGAGGTACCGTGCCACTCTCCGAGCACGAGCAGCGCATGCTCGAACAGATCGAGAGCGCTCTCTATGCTGAGGATCCGAAGTTCGCCTCGTCCGTCCGCGGCGGACGCCTTCGTACGACCTCGAGTAGACGCAGACTCCAGGCCGCTGCCTTGTTCGTCCTCGGCCTGTTCCTACTCGTCGCCGGTATCGCCGCACCGGTGAAGCCCGGCGGCTTCCCGATCATCAGCCTGATCGGGTTCATCGTCATGTTCGGTGCCGGAGTGCTCCTGTTGCTCGGCAGCTCCAAGAAGTCCGGCGGCAGCGGCGACCGTGGCGGCGACGCGCCGTCGAGCGGTCCGTCCGGTGGCAGTTCCGGTGGACGCGGGCGCCAGCGTCGGTCCGGCGGTTTCTCCGAGCGTATGGAAGACCGTTTCCGCAGAAGGTTCGAACAGGAGTAGGCACCCGCCTCGCCCGAGGTTTCGACGAACGGCGGTGCGGC
>NZ_JARWNX010000031.1 GCF_029868385.1 Nocardia cyriacigeorgica
CCCCCCCCGCCCCCAATTTTGGGCGCCCGCTCCGGCGCCCCCGGGGCGGCGCCCAACCCCGTCCCCCCGCGGGGGCGGGGGACCCCCGACACACCACGGGGCCGCGAACACGCGGTGCCGCAGGCGCCGCATAAATAACAAGAGCCCGGCACCTCTAGGGTGCCGGGCTTAATGCGATTCCGGTCCGGGCTGGGACCGGAATCGCTCGTCTGACGCCTTGGTCAGACGACCGTGCGTGTGCGGGTGCGCGCATTGCGGCGCTTGAGCGCCCGACGCTCGTCCTCGCTCATACCTCCCCACACACCGGCATCCTGTCCGGACTTCAGGGCCCACGACAGGCAGTCGGCGGTGACGGGGCAGCGAGCGCAGACCAGCTTGGCATCGGCAATCTGCGCGAGCGCAGGACCACTGTTACCCACCGGGAAGAACAGTTCGGGATCCTCGTCGCGACAGATGGCCTTGTGGCGCCAGTCCATTCCTCTGCTCCTTTGCTGGGCGCCACAAATGGCGCCGATGGTTTGTGGATCGTTAACTTGTGCGACCTGAAGATTTCCGCACGGTTGCTTGTGAATGCTTTCACGAACACCGTAGATGTCAATAGGCATCTGGTGCACCGTGGGGAAGCTCACGCTCTGAAGGTCCCGTAAGGGGAGCCTGCCCGGTCCTTTGTACTCGCTCCGCCGGGTTTTCGCAGCACAACAGCGATGTTTTTCACGTCGGCGAGTCTCAGGCCGGACGCGGGGCGACGACTTCCAGGACGTCGGGGACCGCGGTGAAATCCACCACGTTGCGTTTGCCGATGAAGTCGCCATCGATTTGCAGGCCGATCTCCTGATCGGTCTCGATTCGTACGGTCGCGACGTCGTCCTCGCGAAACAATTTGCGTGACTTGGGGTTTCCGCTCGGTGCCAGAAGTTGCCCGGCCAACCGCAATGTCGGCAGCACCGCCATCGAGCGCATGGCGAACACGCCGAGCCCGGTTTCGAACGCGGTGCCCGGATTGGTGCGCACGGGGGTGGAGTTCAGGTAGGTCCACGGGCTGGTGTTGGTGACGAAGGCGTAGCGCACACCCTCGACGGGTTTGTGTCCGGGCACGGTTACCGTGGCCTCCGGCTGATGCCGCTTCGCGCGGAAGAACTGGCGCACCGTGGTCGCCAGATAGCGCACCGGGGTGGCGGCGCGACCCTTGGCGCGGCTGGCGTCGATGGCCTCACAGACGTCGGCGTCCATGCCGACACCCGCGCTGAAACAGAACCAGCGATCATCGGCGATGCCGAGCCCGATGCGGCGATCGTCGTTCACCGACAGCAGGTCGATGAGCTGGTTGGTGGCCGCCACCGGATCCGGCTTCAGGCCGAGGGCGCGGGCGAAGACGTTGGCGGATCCGCCGGGGATCACCCCGAGCCTCGGCCGCCACATCTGCCCGTCGTCGACCTGGGGCAAGGGCAGGAATCCGTTGATCGTCTCGTTGACGGTGCCGTCGCCGCCGTGCACCACGATCAGGTCCATCTCATTGGTCGCGGCCCACTGGGCCAGTTCCGCGGCGTGGCCTCGATGCTGGGTATGGGCGACCGTCAACTGCGTCCGGCTCTCCAGCGCATGCGCCAGCAGATCCCTGGTCGCCGCGGTGGTAGAGGTGGCATTCGGATTCACGATCAACAACGTCCGCACCTACGCACCTTAAGTCAGCGGGGTTACCGGCTCGGCCGATGCCACGGCCGCAGGGCTCGCGACCTACCCTGGTCGGGTGGCTGAGCGAGATGACCTCGGAACGGTGCCCGGCACGGTGCGTGGCGCCGGTGGACTGGTGGCATTGGAAGGCGCCGTCGCCGTGACGGTGGCGATCGTGCTGGTTGTGCGTGGTCTGCTCGGTCACGATCAGAGCCAGGCCAGCGGATACGGCACCGCGGCGTGGTTCGTGATCCTCGGCGGCGCGGTGCTCGCCGCGGGTATCGGTCTGCTGCTCGGGCAGCGGTGGGGGCGGGCCATCGCGGTGATCGCGCAGTTGCTGCTGTTGCCGGTGGTGTGGTCGCTGCTGACCGATTCGCATCAGCCGTTCTACGGGGCGCTGCTCGGCGTAGTGGTGGTCGGCGCGCTGATTCTGCTGTTCACCCCGGCCACCAGTCGCTGGATGGCGCGCGAGTACGGGATCGACACCGACTGAGAGCGGGTCCGCCCCGGATCAGCTCGCGACCGCGTCCCGCAGCGCCTGACGGCACAGCTGATCGGCGCGACGGGTCGTCTCCGGCAGCCGGTACTTCGGCGTCAGGGCGAGCACCTGATCGCAGGCGGTGTCCAGGTCGATGAGGTGACCGACCGAGACGAATACCGGCTTCACCCCGGCCCTGGTGCGCAGCACCCGGCCGACCACCTCGCCGTCGATGGTGATATCGGTGTGCGCGCCACGGTCGGCACCCGGCTGCGGGCATTCGCCCCAGGCGGATTTCGCGACACCGATCGTCGGTATCCCGGTGACGACACCCACATGGCAGGCGAACCCGAACCGGCGCGGATGGGCCAGCCCCTGCGCATCGCAGACCAGCAGATCGGGGGTGGTGTCGAGCTGTTGGAGTGCGGTGATCGTGGTGGGCATCTCCCGGAACGAGAGCAGTCCGGGAACGTAGGGGAACGTGGTGGTTCCGTAGGCGACGGTGCTCTCCACGGTGTGGAGGGTGTGCGCGTCCACCACGACGATGGCCGCGGCGACGGCGCCGTCGTCGTGATAGGCGGAGTCGAGCCCGGCGATGGTGGTGAACTCCGGTGGCCGCGGGTTCTCGGTGCGGACCAGCGGGCGCAGTGCGTCCTGCATCGCCACCGCCTCGGCCTCCGACACCGGCCAGCGATCGGGCAGCGTCAGATCCTTCATCGGTGTTCGGCCAGCGCGGTCAGTGCCGTGCCGGAGAGCCGGTAGCCCACCCAGTCGTCCTGCGCGTCGGCGCCGATGGCCTCGTAGAAGTCGATGGACGGGGTGTTCCAGGTGAGCACCGACCAGGACACCCGGCTGTAGCCGTTGCGCACGGCCTCCTCGGCCAGCGCCGCGATCAACGCCTTACCGAGCCCCGTGCCGCGGGTCTGTGGAGTGACATAGAGATCCTCCAGGTAGATCCCGTGCACGCCGTCCCACGTCGAGTAGTTCAGGAACCAGATCGCGCACCCCACCACCTCGCCGTCGAGGGTGGCGACATGAGCGAACAGGGCGGGCGCTTGCCCGAACAGCGCCGCATGCAACTGCTCGGCCGTGAGCGTGCACTCATGCCTGGCCTTCTCGTATTCGGCGAGGTCGTAGACGAGTGCGACCAGCGCGGGCACGTCTGCGGGGACGGCGCGGCGGACGGTGGATCCGGTCATCGGTCGGCCCCCTCGGTGGGGACCAGGTTGTGGGCGCGGACGGTGCGGGCGTCGTGGTCGTAGCCGAGCACACTGACCGCACCCGTCGACATGGCGAACCGCCTGCCCTCGCGGATATCGAACTGGCACCAGCGGGCGATCAGGGCGCGGGAGAAATGCCCGTGCCCCACCAACACCACATCCCGCTCGGCCAGCCGCGGCTCGACGCGCCCCAGCACGCGATCGGCGCGCGCGGTGACCTGTTCGGCGGACTCGCCGCCGGGGACGGCGCCGGTCCAGATGGTCCAGCCCGGTGCGGACTCCCGGATCTGCGCGGTGGTGCGGCCCTCGTAATCGCCGTAATCCCATTCGCGGAGGTCGTCGTCGATGACGCCGTCGCCGAGCCCGGCCAGTTCGGCGGTGTGCCGGGCACGCTTGCGTGGACTGGTGAATACCAGCGGATCGCGCAAGTCCACTCCCGTGAGCAACGCTCGCGCGGCGAGCGCCTGCCGTTCGCCGAGTTCGGTGAGGGGTAGGTCGGTGTTGCCGGTGTGCCGTCGCTGTGACGACCACGTCGTCTCACCGTGGCGCAGCAGTACCAGCCGGGCGTGCTCGAGATCGGACATGGGGTCCATCATGCCCCTCAGCCCAGCGCGAAGAGTTGCCCACCACGGTGCTCGAGGACCACATCCCCGATCACACCGAGCGCGATGGGGGAGCCGTCGTATCCCTTGCGTTCGACCGGGATCCGAGTCATCTCCGCGCCGGTCGCCGGATCGAGTTCGACGATGGCGCCTTCGACGGGCATCAGGAGATGGCCGCCCATCAGGGCCGGACTGCCGAGCGCACCCGGCGCGGTCCACATCGGGTCGAAAGTCTTGCCGTTCAGGGCGATCAGACTGTTACCGGTGAAAACCAGGTACGCCGAACTGATTTCGGTCGTGGTCGTGGTGTCGGTGAGGGGCGCCGAAAGCTCGTGTACCACCAGGGGATTGCCGGAAGAATCGAATACCGACAGCCGTGGCGCGACGGCCTCGGGTGCGGTCGTGCCCGGCTGGTAGATCACGATGCGGTTGTCCGACACCGCGATCACCCGCGCGCCGGGAGCGTCGGCACCGGGACCGGTGAGCACATGGGAGCCGAATTCCTTGGGGACGCGGAAATCCTTGGGCGCCGGATCGAGCGTCGTCAGGCGAGTCGCCGCATCACCGGGACAGCGTTCCAGCACGGCGAGCCGCGACGGGCTCGACCCGGCCGAGATCAGCGAGCACCCCTGGCGCGGCTGGGATCTGGGGATCTCTTTGGCGTTGACGTAGCCGTACTCGAGGGTGCGCACCAGATCCGAGCGCCACATCTCCAGCCGCTGCGGCCCCTGTGCCAGCACGTAGGTGCCATCGACCGACAGCTCGATCGAGGGGTCCATATAGCTGCTGCGGGCAATCATGCGTGACCCGTCGGCGCCGAGCAGCATGGTGGTCTGACTGCATCCACGATCGTCGCGATACACCGCGATCACCGTGCCGAACTGGGATTGCACACCACACAGCGGGATATCGCGCCGGTAATGCCAGAGTTCGTCGCCGGTGCGCGGATCACGTCCGGTGACCGTGCCGCCGTCGCCGGTGACCACGGCACCACCCGAGGTGAGCGCCTCGGTACTCGCCGCATCGGGCGCATGCCAGAGTTCGCGCAGCTCAGTGGGCAGCACCGAGGACACGGCAGGGGTCTGCACCGGATGTGCGGCGGTGACCGAATCGGTGGCGCGGGCATCCGACCGAAGCCACACCACGAATGCCGCGATCGCCAGTACGAGGGCGATCGCGACCGCGATGATGATGTCGGCGCGGGTCCGCCGCTCGGGTGCGAGCACGTGTGCGAGGTTAGCCGATCGGCCAGGGCGTAGACGACATCACCTCACCGTGCACACCGGGCAAATATCCGGGCCGGTACGACAAAAATGCTGGTGGGCGCGATTCGCGCCCACCAGCATTCACGGGGTGTCCGATCAGACGGAGACGCCGGCGGTGCTGTCCGCCTCGACCGATGCGGTCGGCTCCGCCGCGGTGGCCTCCGCCGTTTCCGCGGCAGGCTTGCGACGGCGACGCCTGCGCCGCGCGGGCTGTTCACCAGCGGACTCGGAGTCGGCGCTCTCGGAGTCGGCGCTCTCGGATTCGGCCGCGTCGGCGGTGTCGGCCGCCGCGGTGTCGTTCGCCTCGGCGGTGCCGGACTCGCCAGCCTCCGTCGCGGGCTTGCGGCGACGGCGCCTGCGACGGGCGGGACGTTCGGCGTCCTCGGCGTCGCCCTCGGCCGGGGCCGAGCCGCTGTCGACGTCGGCGGGCGCCTCGACGGTGCTGTCGGCAGTGGTCGTGGCGTCACCGTCGATCGGCTGACCGCCACGGGTGCGCCTGCGATTGCGCTTGCGCGGTGTGCGCTCGGGGCGTTCGACGACCTCGGCGTCCTCCTCGCGTTCCCGCTTGGGCTTGCGGATGGTGCCGGTGACACCCTCGGGGATGCCGAGTTCGGAGAACAGATGCGGCGAGCGCGAATACGTTTCGACCGGTTCGGGGATGCCGAGGCCGAGCGCCTTGTCGATGCCCGCCCAGCGGTTGAGTTCGTCCCAGTCGATCAGCGTCACCGCGACACCGGTGCGGCCCGCGCGACCGGTGCGGCCGATGCGGTGCACATAGGTCTTCTCGTCCTCGGGGCACTGGTAATTGATGACGTGGGTGACATCGTCGATATCGATACCGCGGGCGGCCACATCGGTGGCGACCAGTACGTCGATGGTGCCCTTGCGGAATTTGGCCAATGCCTTCTCGCGGGCGATCTGGCCGAGGTCACCGTGCACCGCGCCCACCGCGAAACCGCGTTCGGCGAGATCGTCGGCGACCTTCTGCGCAGTGCGCTTGGTGCGGGTGAAGATCATGGTGGCGCCGCGGGTCTCGGCCTGGAGCACCCGCGCGACCAGTTCGCTCTTGTCCAGGGCGTGGGCCCGATAGACGAACTGTGCGGTGCGATCGTGCACCGCGGAATCGTGCGGCTCCTCGGCGCGGATATGCGTCGGGCGAGTCAGGAATGTCCGGGCCAGGGTGATGATCGGGCCCGGCATGGTGGCCGAGAACAGCATGGTCTGCCGTTTATCCGGCACCATGCCCAGAATGCGTTCGATATCGGGCAGGAAGCCCAGATCGAGCATTTCATCGGCTTCGTCCAGGACGAGCACACCGACCTTGCCGAGGATCAGATGCTGCTGATTCGCCAGATCCAGCAGCCGGCCCGGCGTGCCGACCACCACGTCGACGCCCGCGCGCAGCGCCTCGATCTGCGCCTCGTAGGGGCGGCCACCGTAGATGGAGGCCACCTTCAGCGGACCCTGATGGTTGGTCAGGTATTTGCTCGCGTTTTCCAGGTCCTTGGTGACCTGGAGGCAGAGTTCGCGGGTCGGCACGATCACCAGGGCCCGCGGCGTTCCGTCCAGCGGGGTGGTGCCCGATTCGGCGGTGGCGATGCGGTGCAGCAGTGGCACCCCGAATCCGAAGGTCTTACCCATGCCGGTGCGGGCCTGGCCGATGAGGTCTTCTCCGGCGAGCGCCAGCGGCAGGGTGAGTTCCTGGATGGCGAAGGTGCGTTCGATGCCGATCTCGCCGAGCGCGCGCACGATTTCCTCGCGTACGCCCAACTCGGTGAATGTCGGTGCGGTATGTGTTTCGTCCAGTTCGGCGGTCAGCAGGGTGTCCGCCAGTCCCGGTTCCTGTTCGACGGTGATCTTGCTCAGGGTTCGTGCCTTCCTCGTTATCGCGTCACGCGCGCACGAGGCGTGGGGCGGACCGGCCGGTCCGCGACGACCACGTATCCGCCTGTGATGCTCACCGGCCGCTGCCGGATGTCAGCGGTGCCCGCCTGATCGGGGGCTGCCTGGGAGACATCGGCGCGGCGCTTCGGTGACGCGGATCTGGTGCGCGCACATTTTCCGTGGACATCGGCTGACGCGCCGGGCCGACAACTGTGTCGGACGTGATCGTCTGACGCGATCGGGCGCGAAATTTTCGTTGTCCGTGGTGATTGTAGCGTGATATTGTGCTCCGCCCGAAAAGGCGGCCGGGAAAATGCGCGGTCAATAGTTTGTTTTCCGTGCACACGCCGACGAACGTGGTGCGCGACACGGCAATTCATCGGGCGTGGCGAATCGGTGATATCGATGACAGTCCGGGCACCGCCTGCGGCATGACCGCACCTTGGGTGTTACTGCCGGTACCGGATGTGAGACATTCGTGTGGTGAGCATCGCAGACACCGTCACCCTCGCCGCACGTAACGCCTGGGCGCTGACCTTCGGCCCCGGTGTGGCCGATCCCGAACCGGCGCCGTCGACCGTGCTGTGGGATCAGCCGCATCGCAAGCTGCTGCGCTTCGACGGCGCGGTTCGCCGGCCCGAACCCGAATCCGCGGTGCTGCTCGTGCCCCCGCTCGCCGCCCCGGCCACCTGTTTCGACCTGCGCCCCGACCAGAGTGTGGCCCGATTTCTACTGGAGACCGGCCGCGCACCGTATCTGGTCGACTATGGCGAGATCACCTTCGCCGACCGCCGGATGGGATTCGAGGACTGGATCGATGACATCCTGCCCGAGGCGGTGCTGCGCGCATCGGCCGATCGGGGCGGGGCGCCGGTCGACCTGATCGGCTGGTCGCTCGGCGGCACCTTGTCGCTGCTGACCGCCGCTGCGAACGCGCAGCTGCCGATCCGGTCGATCACCGCGGTGGGCGCGCCCCTGGACTACGACAAGATGACCGGCATTCCGCAGCTGCGCGCGGTCGCCAAGCTGACCGGCGGTCAGGCCGTATCCACGGTGGTGCGCGCGGCCGGTGGGGTGCCCGCCGGGCTGACCAGGCTCGCCTATCGGGCCACCGCATGGGAACGCGAACTCAAACGGCCGTGGTTCGTGGCCAGCAATATCGCCCGTACCGAGACCCTGGCCCGGATGGAGACCATCGACCGGTTCATGGCCGAGATGCCCGGCTATCCCGGTCGTTTCTACGGCCAGCTGTGGGGCAGGCTCATGCTCGCCAACGACATCGGGCGCGGCGTGGTCCGGCTGGGGCAGCGGCATATCGAACTGGCGAATGTGACCGCGCCGGTCCTGCTCGTCGGCGGACCGTCCGACGTCATCACACCGGCTGCCGCCGTCGAGGCCGGGCTGAACACGCTCACCGGTGCGGCCTCGGTGCGTTACGAGACCGCACCCGGCAGCCATCTGGGGATCTTGACCGGCCCGGCCGCGCGTGAGACCACCTGGACCTATCTGGACAAGTTCCTCACCACCGGGGTCTGACGCCGCCGTCACGCGCCGCCCGGCTCGCGCGGCGGGGACGAACCGCGACGGGCCGCGAGGCGGGTATTACGCTGGTGTGCCATGGGAGCACAGTCACCTGCCGCGCTGGGTGTTTCGCCGACCGGCCCGGTTTCGCCGTCCATTCCCGCCGATCATCCCGGGGTGACCGATCTGTTCGCGGTGCTCGCCTACGGTGAGATCTCCGCGTTCTACCGGCTCGCCGAGGAGGCCAAGCTCTCGCCCACCGTCCGGGGCAAGGTGGCGGTGGCGAAGATGGCCGCCGCCGAAATGGAGCATTTCAACCTGCTGGAGGCGGCGCTGTCGGAACGCGGCGCCGATATCTTCGATGTGATGGCGCCGTTCGTGCGCGCGCTGGACGCCTATCACGCCTCCACCGACCCGTCGACGTGGCTCGAGTCGATGGTGAAGTTCCACGTCGGCGACGGTATCGCGGCCGATTTCTACCGTGAGATCGCCGGTGTGCTCAGCCCCGATGTCGCCACGGTGGTGCGCGATGTGCTGGCCGAGACCGGCCATTCGGAGTTCGTGGTCGACGAGGTGCGCCGCGCGGTGGCGGCCAGCCGGTCCGAGCGTGACCGGCTCACCCTGTGGGGCCGCCGACTACTCGGCGAGGCCATCACCCAGGCGCAGTACGTGATGGCACAGCGCGATGAACTCACCGAATTGGTGCTCGCCGCCACCGGCGACCTCAACGGCATCGCCACCCTGTTCGAGCGAATGCAGAACAGCCACGCCGAGCGGATGTCGGTGCTCGGGCTCTAGCCGCTACCCGCTGGTCGTGCGCGATCGGCGAGGACGAACGGTATCGCGACCGCCGCGAGTACCGCGCCGATCCAGCACACCGAGGTGAGCGCGGCGTCCCTGGACAGGGTGAGGGCCGCCAGGATCGGCGTGGTGCTGATACCGAGCTGGAAGGCCGAGACGGTCGTCGCGCCCGCTAGCGTAGGAGCTTCGGCCGCGATGGCGAAGACTCGTCCGTACACCGCCGGATTGACCACGAACGCGGCGATGCCGAGCACGAATACTGTCGGCACCACGGCCCAGACGCGGTCGATGGCGAACACCATCACCACCGACAGCGCGATGATGGCGCAGGCGCCCGACAGCAGCGCCAGATGCGGTCTGCGATCCGCGATCCGGCCGCCGATGGACAGCCCGACGAAAGCGCCGACCCCGAACAGCGCGAGGATCGCCGGGATCCAGACCTCGGGGACCGCCGTGATATCGGCGAGCATCGCGGCGAGATAGTTGAACGTGATCATGTACGCGGCCGTCGTCAGGATGGTGATCGCGTAGATGCCCCACAGCCGTGGTGCGCGCATGGTGCGCAGTTCCCTCGCCACGCTCGGCCGGTCGGCCGGGCCGGTGTCGGAATCGGCGGCGGGTAGTCCGATCCGGCATCCGATCATGGCGGCGACCGTCAGCACCGCCACGGCCCAGAAGCCGCCGCGCCAATCGGTGAAATGGCTCAGCAGTGTGCCCGCCGGTCCGCCCGCGACCATCGCGATACTGAGTCCACTGACCACGACGCCGGAGGCTCGGGCATTGCGGTCCGGGGTGACCAACCCGATCGCGGTCACCGACGCGACCGCGAAGAAGCCCGCGTACGCGACTCCCGACACCACTCGGCTGATCAGCAGGACCTGGTAATCACCCAGCAGCCCGACGACGATGCCCGCCACGAAGATCCCCTGCGTGACCAGCAGCGCGGCCCGTCGCGGCCATCGCAGTCCGATCACCGCCAACGGCGGCCCGCCGAACACGACGCCGAGCGCGAACGCGGTGATCAGCATCCCGGCCGAGGACAGCGTGGTGTCCAGATCGGTCGCCACCGCGGGCAGTACGCCCGCAAGCAGGAACTCGGCCGTCCCCATCGCGAAGAGACTGAACCCGAGTAGGTACACCCCGGCGGGTAGCCGGTCGGAGCGGTGCGCGGACGGGGTCAGGGTTTCGGTGCCGACCATCAGCGCTCACCTCCCGTGCCGATCGACGGGGCTGTCGCCGCGGTGCCTGGTCGATCGTCGTTCGGGGATGCGCTACCTCGCCCGTCGATCGCATCCCTTCTGGTGGCGGGTATCGACCCGCTGCTTGCCGTTGTTGTCGTTCTCATCGGGATCACCTCCGACGACAGCATCGCGGCGAATTTGCCATATCGGCAAAGAATCTTGCCGATTCCGGGACGGATTTGCTGCACTGTGCGCATGGATGGGCAGCCGAGCGTCGACGCGGTCATCGAGCAGATCCCGCCGCGGCTACGCCGGGCGCGCGAGAAGAAGGGTGTGAGTCTCGCCGATCTCGCGCGCAGCACCGGAATCTCGACCAGTACGTTGTCGCGGCTGGAGTCGGCGCAGCGCAAACCCAGCCTCGAACTGCTGCTGCCGATCACCGCGGCGCTGGGCGTCGCGCTCGACGAGATCGTGTCCTCGCCCCGGATCCTGGACCCGGCGGTGCCACGGGCCTCGGGTTCCGGCGGCGGCCGGGTGCTGGTCCCGCTGTCCGGGCATCGCGGTGGGCCACGCGCCTGCGCGATGACCATTCCGGCCGATGACGATGAGCCGCACCTGCGCACACACCCCGGCCACGAATGGCTGTATGTGCTGCGTGGGCGGCTGCGAGTGCGGCTCGGCGATCGTGATTTCGTGATGTATGCCGGTGAGGCGGCCGAGTTCGACTGCCGGATACCGCACTGGTTCGGTGCGAGCGGCGGAACGAATGTCGAGGTACTGAGCCTGTACGGAGCGCGGGGTGAGCGAATGCACGTCCGTACTCGACACGCCTGATGTGGTGGGGCGCCGCGCCGTGGTGTGCTGCCACGCCGGGCCGGGATCGGCCGGGCTACTCGTTGGCGGCGCGGTCGCGGACCAGATGCAGCCCGTGCGCATGGACGCGATCGGTGAGCCAGACGACGATGCTCTGATCGCCGCTGGTCTCCAGCGTTTCGAACGGCACATCCAGGTCGCCGAGCACCGGATGGTCGAACCGCAGCAGGGCGACGGTCGGCTCGTTGAGTCGCTGCGGGGTCCAGCGTTCGGCGAAGGTAGGGTGGCGCCGCAGCGTATCGATGGTGTCGCGCAGCGCCTCGTCGGCGGGCCAGCGCACCATGGCGCGGTTGAGCGCCGCGGCGAATGCGTCGGCGGCCTGCGACCAATTGCGCAGCACCCGATGCGCGGCCGGATGGGTGAAGGTGAACCGGGCGAGATTGGGGGAGGCGTCGTCGAGCAGTCCGAGCGGCGCCGCGACATCCGCCCAGGCGCCGTTCCAGTCCAGCACGTTCAACTGCCTGCCGACGACGAAAGCCGGAGTCGGTGCGAGCGCACGCAGGACCTGCTGAACGGTCTCCGGGACCTGCTCGGGCTCGGCATCGCCGCCGGGGCACCGCGAACCGTCGGCGGCGGTCAGCGCCAGGAT
This sequence comes from Nocardia cyriacigeorgica, assembly GCF_029868385.1. Classification (GTDB taxonomy): domain Bacteria; phylum Actinomycetota; class Actinomycetes; order Mycobacteriales; family Mycobacteriaceae; genus Nocardia; species Nocardia cyriacigeorgica_F. The sequence continues at coordinate 12,086 of NZ_JARWNX010000031.1, forward strand.
ATTGAACTGATAGCGCGCCTCACCGCGCAGCAGCAGCGCATCGGCGAGCGCCTCGACCACCGCGGGTGAGGGATTGTTGTCACGGCCCTGCTCCATGCGGGCCAGATAGTCGGCGCTCACGCCCGCCAGCACCGCGACCTCCTCGCGCCGCAGCCCTGGAGTGCGGCGGCGGCGCCCCTCGGGAAGCCCGACATCGCCCGGCCGCAATTCCGCGCGCCGGGCGATCAGGAATTCGGCGAACCTGCTTCGTGCCATGCCATCCATCGTGCCTCGTCGGGGGCCGGTTATCCGCGCCCTGCCAGGTCCAGGATAACGACGGTCTGGTTAGCGGACCACGGTCCGGTCATGGTGGAGGCATGACCACTACTCCGGAAACCACCGCCACCACCCAGCAGTTGCGACCCGGCTCCTGGGCCCTGGACCCCGCCCATTCGGCCGTCGGCTTCACCATTCGCCACCTCGGCATCTCCAAGGTGCGCGGCGGCTTCACCAGGTTCGACACCGAATTCATCGTCGACGACACCGGTGCGGCCACCCTCGGCGCCACCATCGACCTCGATTCCTTCGATACCGGCAACGCCGACCGCGACGCCCATATCCGCACCGCCGACTTCCTCGACGTGGCCAATCGCCCGACCCTGACCTTCCGCGCCACCGAACCGGTGCGCGTCGCGGAATCGTTCACCGTGGAAGGTGAGGCGACGCTCGGGCAGATCACCAAGCCGGTCACCCTCGAGGTGGAGTGGGGCGGTGTCCAGGAGTTCGGCGCGACCGGCGACAACCACGCCGGATTCTCCGCGACCGGCACGATCAAGCGCACCGATTTCGGTGTCGGCGGCCCGCTGCCCGGCATGCTCAGCGATGCGGTGAAGATCGAACTGGAGATCCAGCTCGTCGAGCCGAAATAACCGACCGCGCGCGGTGGCGGTGCTGTTCGCTGACAGCGCAGGCGGTCAGCTGTCTGCCTGCCTTCCGGCTGCATTAGCCTTGGTGCGACAGCACACGACTCTATGTTCGGAGGTTGGCCGTGGAGGTCAAGATCGGTATTTCGGATAGCCCGCGCGAGCTCGTCATCACCAGCTCGCAGACCCCCGACGAGGTCGAGGCGCTGGTGTCCGGTGCCCTCAGCGGTGATACCGGTGTCGTCGCGCTGACCGATGAGAAGGGACGCAAGTTCCTGATCCAGGCATCGAAGGTCGCCTACGTGGAGATCGGCACCGCGACCGGCGGCCGGGTCGGCTTCGCCGCTGTCTAGAGCGGGATTTGTCGCATAGATGAATTCGGCCCCCACCAGGGTTTCTGGTGGGGGCCGAATTCGTCGGCGATATGGCGAACTACTGCTCGTTGTCGCGAGCGCGCAGCACCTGCTCGATCGGGTGCAGTGGCACGTGGGACAGCCCGCCCCATGCCAATGCGACCGTGGTGTCGACGGCCTCGTCCTTCGGGATCGGACGATCGGCCTCGAGCCAGTAGCGTGCGGTGAACTGGCTCGCGCCGACCAGTCCGACCGCGAGAATGCGGGCCCGGTACGGGTCGAGGCCCGAATCATGGGCCACCAGATCGAACACGGCGTCCACACAGGCCTCGGTGGCCTGCTCGACGCGACGCTGCACCTGCGGCTCGCTGGTCAGGTCCGATTCGAAGACGAGGCGGAAGCCCTGCATCTCGTTGTCGACGAAATCGAAGTAGGCCTGCACCGCCGCCCGCACGCGCTGGCGGTTGTCGGTGGTGGAGCGCAGCGCCTGCCGCACACTCGACACCAACATGTCCACGTAGTTCTGCAATACCGCGACATATAGCTCGAGCTTGCTGGTGAAGTGCTGATACAGCACCGGCTTGCTGACGCCAGCGCATTGCGAGATCTCGTCCATTCCGGCGGCGTGATAGCCACGCAGGACGAACACTTCGCTGGCGGCGGCCAGTAGTTGAGTGCGCCGTTCGTCGCGCGGCAGCCGGGTGCCACGCTTGGCCGGGGTCATGGCCTCGGACGACGTTCTGCGGGACGTCATCCGGTCCACGAGGTCAGTCATTTCGGATCTCCCAGTCGATTCCCCGGCAAAAGGGGTGTGCACCGGGTTATCCACAGCACGATACCCGGTCCCGGCGCACTTTCCGATGGGGGTGGTAATTGCGCACGGCGATCACAGTGCACTCGTGAGATATCTCCCAGTGCTCTGCGCGGCCCGCCAATGCCCGGTGCCGCGGTCTTCCACTCTGTGAGAGTCTGTTTGCCGTGACCGACCGACCGGAAATGCCGACCGGTGGCGGGCGCGATGCGCACCGCCCCTCAGGTTCCGACGACTCCGGTTCCGCACTGTCGCCGACCGTGGCATGGCCGGATCCCGCCGCATCCGACCGTTCGCGGCAGCCGTTGCGTGCCCGCTGGGACCCCACCGCACCGGATGAGAAGGCTCGATCACGCGCTCCGCGGCCGCCGCGTGATGTGAAGAAGCAGAGCGCCATCGGCCGATTCGTCTCCACCTACGGCTGGCGGGCGTACGCGTTGCCGGTGCTGCTGGTGGTGACGCTCATCGTGGTGATCGACGCGATCCGCACCGGTCCCGAGAAGGCGCCGGCCGCCGGTGAACCCGGATTCGGGCGGTTGAGCCCGCCCGCCGCGAGCGCCGGTGTCATCGGCGCACCGCCCGGTGACGGTGAATTCCCCGACGATCTGCCGACCGGCATGCTGCCAGAGGGTGGGCAGTTCGTGGAGACCGGCGCCGGGACCTGGCGGGTGGTGCCGGGAACCAACGCTCAGGTGGGGGCCGGTGAGCAGTACGTCTTCAGCTACACCGTCGAGATCGAGGACGGGCTCGACACCTCCGGTTACGGTGGCGACGCCTCGGTGGCGAAGATGGTCGACTCCACGCTGGCCAATCCGAAGAGCTGGACCCATGACCGCAAGTTCGCTTTCCGGCGGGTCGACCAGGGCGAGCCCGATTTCCGGGTCTCGCTCACCTCGCGTGAAACCGCCCGTACCTCATGCGGTTTCGAGATCGAGATCGATTCGTCGTGCTACAACTCCGACCTCGGCCGGGTGGTGCTCTCGGAGGCTCGCTGGGTGCGCGGCGCGCTCGCCTTCGAAGGCGATATCGGCTCCTACCGGCAGTATCTGGTCAACCATGAGGTCGGCCATGCCATCGGCTATCACCAGCATCAGCCCTGTGAGACCGACGGCGGGCTGGCACCGGTGATGATGCAGCAGACCTTCGGCACCGAGAACAACGTCATCGCCACCCTCGACCCCGACGGTGTGGTCCCGATGGACGGTAAACGCTGTCGCTTCAATCCCTGGCCGTATCCCCGCGGCTGACGGCCGGGCCGGTTGCCGTCCGGCGCCGCGGATGCGCGACCATGGACGGGGAAGAACGGCCGGGTCGTCGGTGTTGCACCGAGAGCGCACCCAGGCGTGCGTCATCGCATCGTGATCGGCCCATTCGATTCGAGGAGTTCTGGACGTGTCATCACCGAAGTCCCTGCCGCCATTGGTCGCCCCGGCCGCGGAACTGACCAGGGACGAGGTCGCTCGCTACAGCCGCCACCTGATCATTCCCGATCTGGGCGTGGACGGGCAGAAGCGGCTGAAGAACGCCAAAGTGCTGGTGATCGGTGCGGGTGGGCTCGGCTCCCCGGCGCTGCTGTACCTGGCCGCCGCCGGTGTCGGCACGCTCGGCATCGTCGAGTTCGACGAGGTCGACGCCTCCAATCTGCAACGCCAGGTCATCCACGGCGAATCCGATATCGGCCGCCCCAAGGGCGAGAGCGCCCGCGATTCGATCCTGGAGATCAACTCCGGCATCGACGTGCGGCTGCACACGCTGCGGTTGGAACCGGAGAACGCGGTCGAGCTGTTCGCCCAGTACGACCTGATCGTCGACGGCACCGACAACTTCGCCACCCGCTATCTGGTCAACGACGCCGCCGTGCTGGCGGGTAAGCCCTACGTCTGGGGCTCGATCTACCGGTTCGAGGGCCAGGTGTCGGTGTTCTGGGAGGACGCCCCCGACGGCCGTGGCATCAACTACCGGGATCTGTACCCGGAGGCGCCGCCGCCGGGCATGGTCCCCTCGTGCGCCGAGGGCGGTGTGCTCGGTGTGCTGTGCGCGTCCATCGGTTCGATCATGGTGACCGAGACCATCAAGTTGATCACCGGGATCGGCGAGCCACTGCTGGGCCGGTTGATGGTCTACGACGCATTGGACATGACCTACCGGACCATCAAGCTGCGCCGCGATCCCGAGCGTCAGCCGATCACCGAACTGATCGACTACGAGGCGTTCTGCGGTGTGGTGAGCGAGGAAGGTCAGGCCGCGGTCGCCGGTTCCACGGTCACCGCGCGCGAACTCAAGGAGATGATCGACGCCGGTAAGCCGGTGCATCTGGTCGACGTCCGTGAGCCCGTGGAATGGGACATCGTGCACATCGAGGGCGCGACGCTGATTCCGAAGGATCGCATCCTGTCCGGTGAGGCGCTGTCGGAGCTGCCGCAGAACCGGCCGATCGTGCTGCACTGCAAGACCGGTATCCGTTCGGCGGAGGCGTTGGCCGCGCTCAAACGGGCCGGGTTCGCCGATGCCACTCATCTGCAAGGCGGTGTGATCGCCTGGGCCAACCAGGTCGATCCCTCCCTACCGGTGTACTGACCGGCCCGTTACCTCGGCGCGGCGCCCGTTTCGGGCGCGTCGCCGGGAGTACGGTACGGCCGTGACATCTGTGGAGCCTCCCGAGCATGTGCGAGCCACGTTCGGCCTGCGCGAGGTGACGCCGATTGCGCTCGGCGACTGGGAAGGCGGCTGGCGCCTCGGCGATGTGGTGCTCAGCCCCGTCGCCGATCACGCCAGGGCGGCCTGGTCGGCCAAGGTACGCGAGAATCTGAAGGTCGACGGCTTGCGGCTGGCCCGGCCGGTGCGGGCCACCGACGGACGCTATGTGGTGTCCGGCTGGCGGGCCGACACCTTCCTGGAAGGTACGCCCGAACCGCGGCACGACGAGGTGGTATCGGTCTCGCTGCGCTTGCATGCGGCCACCGCGCAGCTCGAGCGGCCGCGGTTCCTGGTGCAGCCGCCGGTCGCGCCGTGGATGGATGTCGACGTATTCGTCGCCGCCGACCGTGCCGCCTGGGAGGCCGTGCCGCTGCGCAGTCTGCGCGCGGGCGGCGCGATACCGACGACCTCGCCCGACGGCAGGCACAGCATGGAGTTGATCGGGCAGCTGGCCACCCTGCGCAAACCGGTGCGGACCCCGGCGCAGCTGGTGCACGGCGATCTGTTCGGCACCGTATTGTTCTCCGGCGCCGACACTCCCGGCCTCAGCGATATCACCCCGTACTGGCGCCCGGCGGCGTGGGCGGCGGGTGTGGTGGTGGTGGATGCCCTGTCCTGGGGCGGCGCCGACGACGGACTGCTGGAGCGTTGGGCGGATCTGCCGGAGTGGCCGCAGATGCTGTTGCGGGCGGCCATGTTCCGGCTCGCGGTGCACGCCCTGCATCCGCGGTCCACACCGGAGGCGTTGCCCGGTCTGGCGCGCACCGCGGATATGGTGCGGTTCCTGCTCTGAACCGGCACGGCCGATTCGACGATCGTGCATAACGCGGCGTGGTGCGGCGCCGCCGACAACGACGACACCGCACCCGGTGCGGACCCGGTCTCAGACGTTCGCGTACGCCAGCGAGGGAACCCGCGCCACCGCGAATTCCGAGCGCAGGTAGAACCACCACGTCACGCCCGCCATCACCACGAACGCGGCGGCGTAACCCCAGAATGCGGGCGCCATACTGCCGAAGTTGGTGTTGGACAGCCGAAGTGCCTGTTGGAGTAGATAGCCGCCGGAGGCGCCGATCGCCCCGATGACACCGATGGCCGCACCCGCCTGCCGCTTCGCCGACGCCGCCGCCTGAGCGGGATCGAGATCGTGCTCGGCGGCGTACTTCGCGGCCTCGGCGCTGAAGATCGACGGGATCATCCGGTAGGTGGAGCCATTGCCGATACCGGTGAGCACGAACAGCAACAGGAACGAGATCAGATACAGCGGAAAGCTCTTCAGCTCCAGCGCCGCCATGATCAACGCCACCGCGACCGCCATACCGCCGAACACCGTGAGGGTGATCTTGGCGCCGCCGATCTTATCGGCGACCCAGCCGCCGAACGGCCTGCTGAACGAGCCGACCAGCGCGCCGAGGAAGGCGAGATTGCCGAGGGTGGTGATCCAGCCGATATTCGCCAGATCGGGGAAGTTGGCCTTGATCAGGGTGGGGAAGGCGAAGGAGAACCCGATGAACGAACCGAAGGTGCCGATGTAGAGCACCGACATCACCCAGGTGTGCTGATTGGTCAGCGCGAGTCGGTAGGACTTACCGTCGGATTTCGCGGTGCGCAGACTGTCCATGCAGCGCAGTGCGCCGATGGTGGCGATCAGGATGAACGGCACCCAGACCAGCACCGCGAGGGTGATCCCGAAGCGATAGCCCGCCGGGTCCTTCGCGGTCAGATGGGTACCGAAGGTGATCAGCAGCGGCAGCAGCAGCTGGGTCTGCGCGACGCCGAGATTGCCGCCCGCCGCATTGATGCCCAGCGCCGCGCCCTTTTTCCCTTCCGGGAAGAAGAACGAGATATTGGCCATCGAGGACGAGAAGTTGCCGCCGCCGACACCGGCGAGCGCGGCCAGGATCAGGAACACCCACATCGGTGTATCCGGCTGGTTGACGAAATAGGCCAGCCCGAGTGTGGGGATCAGCAGCATGGCGGCGCTGAACGCGGTGAAGGCCCGGCCGCCGAAGCGGGGGATGGCGAAGGTGTAGGGAATGCGCAGTGCCGCACCGACCAGCGTCGGGGTGGAGGTGAGCAGCAGGGCATTGCTCACCGCGGTCGGATCGCCCTTGCCGAGCCCGGCCAGGAACCCGAAACCGGCCGCGCCCATGCTCGTCACGACCGAACCCCAGATGACCCAGACGCTGAAGCCGAGATTCTCGGCGAACACCGAGAAGGCGAGGTTCTTCCGCGCGGTGCGCGCCCCGCCGGATTCCCAGAACCGCGGGTCGTCGGGCTCCCAGGTATCGATCCAGCGTCCGCGCCGCTGATGGCTGAACGTCGGTGTCTGCTTGCCGGTGTCGGATATCGCGGTCATCGGCTCCCTCTCGATCGCACTGCGACCGCTCCCTCATCGTGGCGGCACTGCCTCATCGCAGCGCTGTGGTGTCCCGGCGTCCCCTCGATGACGTGCCGCCGGGTGCCTGAGCGGTCGAATCACAAGGTAGGAGGGTGGTGTTGCGGTCACATGGCCCGCAGTGACGATCACGGCAACTCCGACTCACCGCGGCTGCGGCGTGCCGGTGACCGGTTGGTTACGCGGTCTCGCTTCCCGGTGCGGGGTACTCGGCGAGCAGTGAGCCGAGGAAGCAGCGCGCGGCCTGGGCGGCGCGGTCGGCGTCGCCGTCGATGACGGCCTGCACCAGTTCGCGATGCTCCGCATCGTAGGAATCGCCGTACTTCGAGGTCCGGGAGCGGATGCCCGCCTCGATGACCGGCAGCAGCGAATCGTAGAACTCCAGGTACACCGCGTTGTGGCTGGCGACCACGATGGCGCGGTGCAGTTGGACGTCGGCCTCGATGGCGGCGGGGTTGTCCTCGTCCCAGGACTTGCCGCGTTCCTCCAGCAGCCGCCGCAGGGTGGCGATATCGGTTTCGTCGCGGCGTTGGGCGGCGAGGGCGGCGGCGGTGGTGTCGAGGGCCTGGCGCAGTTCGAGGATGTCGCGTTCCTGGGCGTCGGCGAAGTATTTGGCCAGCGCGCCACTCACCTCGGAGCTGGCGATCACATAGGTGCCCGAGCCCTGTCGGCGCTCGAGCATGCCCGCGTGGACGAGTGCCTGCACCGCCTCACGCAGCGTATTCCGGCCGGTACCGGTGAGTTCGGCGAGTTCCGGCTCGGTGGGTATGCGCGAGCCGATCGGCCAACGGCCCGAGCGGATTTCGGCCCGGAGCTGTTCGGTGACCTGCGCGATGAGACTGGTGCGGCGGACGGGTTGCACCGCAACAGGGTACCGCTCGTCACATCGGCTTGCTCCCGTCATCCGGTCATCCTATGATTTTTCGGTGACCGCAACCCTGCCCGAGACGACCACCAGCCCCGGCGCGCAGACGGCCGTGCGCCGACGCGCGCTGACCGAAGGTCGGCTGCTGGTACTCGCGGCGATCATCATGTCGGCGCTCGTGCTGCGCGTCGCGGTCACCGCCTTCAGCCCGCTGGCCGAGGAGATCGGCCACGAGATCGGCTACGGCACCGCCGTCGTCGGCGTGTTCGGCATGATCCCCACCCTGATGTTCTCCCTGTCCGGTCTGCTGACCCCGCTGCTGGTGCGCAGGCTCGGCCTCGAGCGCACCGCACTGGTCGCCATGCTGATGGCCGGGCTCGGCATGCTCATCCGGGTGCTCGTCTCCGGCACCGCGGAACTGTTCGTCTTCTCCGCCCTCGCCCTCGGCGGCATGGGCATCGGCAATGTGGTGATCCCGCCGCTGGTCAAGCGGTACTTCCCGGACCGGCTCGCCATCGTCAGCGCGCTCTACATCACCATGGTGCAGATCGGCACCGTACTGCCCGCGCTGGTCGCGGTGCCCGTCGCCGAATCGCACGGCTGGCGGATCTCGCTCGGCATGTGGGCGCTGCTCGGCTTCATCGCCGCCGTGCCGTGGTTCGGCGTACTGCGCGACCGCCGCGGCCGCGACCGGGCCGACACCACCGCACTGCCCGCCGACGGGCCCGACACCGCTGGCAAGGCCTGGCGCTCGCCGGTGGCCTGGGGCATGGCCGGCATGTTCGGTATGACCTCGCTGACGACCTACTCCATGTTCACCTGGCTGCCGACGATCTTCGCCGACGCGGGCGCGAGCGCGGCCTTCGGCGGCTCGATGGTCGCGCTGTTCGCGGTGGTCGGCCTGGTCGCCGCGTTGACCGCGCCGACCGTCGCCGCACGTATGCGGAATCCGTTCCCGGTGGTGATCGGCTGTGCGGTGTGTTTCTTCGTGGCCTTCACCGCCCTGTTGATCGCGCCGATGAGCGCACCGATCCTGTGGGTGATCGTGCTCGGTCTCGGCCCGAGCACCTTCCCGATGGCGCTCACCCTGATCAACCTGCGCACCCGCACCCCGGCGGGCTCGGCGGCGCTGTCGGGCTTCACCCAGGGCGTCGGTTACGCGGTCGCCTGCGCCGGGCCGGTGCTGTTCGGCATGCTGCACACCGCCACCGGCGGGTACGCCGCGCCGTTCGCCTTCCTCGGCGTTGCGGTGCTGGTGTTGTTGGCCGGGGCCTGGCAGGCCTGCAAACCGCGCATGCTCGAGGACACCTGGTCGGCACGCTGAGCCGAACATCCGGCGTCGCGGCGCGGCGCCGGATGTCCTTGCGGCAGCCCCACGTAGGAGTTGCGGCTGGGGGTGACCCACGTCATGCTGGCAGGCGACCTCACCGCGCCGTGTCGCGCGAGCGGGCAATCGGACATGTCCGGAAACGGGTGTGCCATCTGCCGGAAACATCTCACCCCGATACCCCGGGAAACGTGAGCAACCGTTGATTTGACGGTCATTTCGCGCAGCATTTCGGCAATACCCGTTTCCTACCGTTGGGCCAACCGATTTTGGGAGGCCCGTTGAGTACGCCGACGCGTAACCGCAACCTCGAGCACTGGGATGCCGAGGATGTCGCAGCCTGGGAAGCAGGCGGTAAGGACATCGCCAAGCGCAACCTGATCTGGTCGGTCGTCGCCGAGCACATCGGTTTCTCGATCTGGTCGATCTGGTCGGTCATGGTGCTGTTCATGCCCACCGAGACCTTCGGCATCGATGCGGCGGGCAAGTTCTTCCTGGTGGCGGTCCCGACCCTGGTCGGCGCGGTGCTGCGGATTCCCTACACCGTGGCGACGGCGAAGTTCGGAGGACGTAACTGGACGGTGTTCAGCGCGCTCGCACTGCTGGTGCCCGCCCTGCTGACGCTGTACTTCATCAACCAGCCCGGCACCTCCTACACCACCTTCCTGGTCGTCGCGGCGTTCGCCGGTCTCGGTGGCGGCAACTTCGCGTCGTCGATGACCAATATCAATGCCTTCTACCCGCAGCGGCTCAAGGGCTGGGCGCTCGGTATGAACGCCGGTGGCGGCAATATCGGCGTTCCGGTGATCCAGCTGCTCGGACTGCTGGTGATCGCGACCCTCGGCAATGAATACGCCTCGATCATCTGCGCGATCTATCTGGTGCTGATCGCGGTGGCCGCGGTCGGCGCCGCCCTGTTCATGGACAACCTGCGCAACCAGAAGGCCGACCTGTCCGACATGGTCACCGCGCTGAAGGTGCCGCAGTCGTGGGCCATCGCCTTCCTCTACATCGGCACCTTCGGCTCGTTCATCGGTTACAGCTTCGCCTTCGGCCAGATCTTGCAGATCAGCTTCCTCGCCGGTGGCGACACCCCGATGCAGGCCACCCTGCACGCCGCGCAGATCGCGTTCATCGGCCCGCTGCTCGGTTCGCTGGCCCGCCCCTACGGCGGCAAGCTGGCCGACCGGATCGGCGGCAGCAGGGTCAGCATCGTCATCTTCGCGGCGATGATGGTGGCCACCGCGGTGGTCGCGGTCGCCTCCACCATCGGCGACGGCACCGCCGGCGGCCCGTCCGGTGCGGTCATGGCCGTGCTGACGCTCGGGTTCGTTGCCCTGTTCATCCTGTCCGGGCTCGGCAACGGATCGGTCACCAAGATCATCCCGTCGGTCTTCGACGCCAAATCCAAGAGCCTGGCCGCGAGCCCTGCCGAGCAGGCGGCCTGGTCGCAGAACACCTCGGGTGCGCTGATCGGGTTCGTCGGCGCCATCGGCGCGCTCGGCGGTGTCGGCATCAACCTGGTGCTGCGTTCGTCGTACGCGTCCACACAGTCCGCGACCACCGCCTTCTGGGTGTTCATGGGGTTCTACGTGGCCTGCGCCGTCGTCACCTGGGCGGTGTTCCTGCGCAGGCCCGGCCTGCGCACGGCCGACACCGACGTCGTGGTCGAGGCCGAAGCCCTGGTCCTGGAAGCCGAGGCCGCCAACTCCACCACCCGGTCCACCAACTCGTCGGCTCGCGCCTGACATCGAACAACCACGGAGGGACAGTCATGAACTCGACAGTCGAACCCACACAGCGCAAGACCGTGGTGGTCGCGGGCCATGGCATGGTCGGTCACCGGTTCGTGGAGGCGCTGCGTTCCCGAGACGAGGCAGGCCGGTGGCAGGTCGTGATCCTCAGCGAGGAACAGTTGCCCGCTTACGACCGCGTCGGGCTGTCGTCCTACGTCGGCGCCTGGGATCCGAGCGCACTGGCCCTGCCCGGTAACGAGTACGCCGGTGACGATCTGGTCGAGTTGCGGCTCGGCCAGCGCGCCGAATCCATCGACCGCGCCGCCCGCAAGCTCACCACCTCCACCGGCGAGACCCTCGGCTACGACGCGCTGGTGCTGGCCACCGGTTCCTACGCTTTCGTGCCGCCGGTGCCCGGTCACGACAATGCCGAATGCTTCGTGTACCGCACCCTCGACGATCTCGACGGTATCCGGGCCACCGCCGCGGCGGCCGGGGAGGGCGCGCACGGCGTCGTCATCGGCGGCGGGCTGCTCGGGCTGGAGGCGGCCAATGCGCTGCGCCTGCTCGGCATGACACCGCACGTCATCGAATACAACGACCGGCTGATGCCCGCCCAGGTCGACGCCGGTGGTGGCGCCATCCTGGAGAAGCTGGTCACCGAACTCGGCCTGCACGTGCACACCGGTGTCGGCACCTCATCGATCGACACCGTCGACGGCGCGGGGCCCGCGACCAAACTGAAGGTCACCCTGTCCGACGACAGCACCATCGACGCCGCGCTGGTGGTGTTCTCCGCCGGTATCCGCCCGCGCGACGAGATCGCCCGCGAGGCCGGTCTCGAGGTGGGGCCGCGCGGCGGCATCATCACCGACCTCGGCCTCCAGACCTCCGATCCGAACATCTACGCGGTCGGTGAATGCGCCGCGGTCGAGGGCGTCTGCTACGGCCTGGTCGCCCCCGGTTACACCACCGCCGAGATCGTCGCCGACCGGCTGCTCGGCGGCGCGGGGGAATTCCCCGGCGCGGATATGTCCACCAAGCTGAAGCTGCTCGGTGTCGATGTGGCCAGCTTCGGCGATGCGCACGGCACCACCGAGGGCGCGCTGTCGGTGGTGTTGCACGATGCCGCCAAGGGCACCTACGCCAAGCTGGTGATCTCCGATGACGCGCAGACCCTGCTCGGCGGCATCCTGGTCGGTGACGCCACCCAGTACGCGGCGCTGCGCCCGCTGGTCGGCCGTCCGCTGCCCGCCGAACCCGCCGCGCTCATCTCCCCGGCGGGCGCCGAACTCGGCGCCGACGCACTGCCCGACGACGCCCAGATCTGCTCCTGCAACAACGTCAGCAAGGGCGCCATCTGCGGCGCCATCGGCGAGGGCGCCTGCGATATCGCGGGCATCAAGAGCTGCACCAATGCGGGCACCTCCTGCGGTGGCTGTGTGCCGATGATCAAGAAGCTGCTCGAACAGTCCGGTGTGGAGATGTCCAAGGCGCTGTGCGAGCACTTCGCCCAGTCGCGGGCCGAACTGTTCGACATCGTGCAGGTCACCGGCATCCGCACGTTCTCCGAGCTGATCGCCAAATACGGCAAGGGCGCGGGCTGCGATATCTGCAAGCCCACCGTCGCCTCCATCCTGGCCTCCACCTCGAGCGATCACATCCTCGACGGCGAACAGGCCGCGTTGCAGGACACCAACGACCACTTCCTGGCCAACTTGCAGAAGAACGGCACCTATTCGGTGGTGCCGCGGATGCCGGGTGGTGAGGTCACCGCCGAGCAGCTGATCACCATCGGTGAGGTCGCCAAGGAGTTCGACCTCTACGTCAAGGTCACCGGCGGTCAGCGCATCGACCTGTTCGGCGCCAGCGTCGATCAGCTGCCGCTGATCTGGAAGCGCCTGGTGGACGCGGGCATGGAATCCGGCCACGCGTACGGCAAATCGCTGCGCACGGTCAAGAGCTGCGTCGGCTCCACCTGGTGCCGGTACGGTCAGCAGGATTCGGTCGGCATGGCCGTGCTGCTGGAGAAGCGCTACCGCGGTCTACGTTCGCCGCACAAGCTCAAGCTCGCGGTCTCCGGGTGCGCGCGCGAATGCGCGGAGGCGCGCGGTAAGGACGTCGGCGTCATCGCCACCGAGAACGGCTGGAACCTCTACGTCGGCGGTAACGGTGGTCTCACCCCCAAGCACGCCGTGCTGTTGGCCGGTGAACTCGACGACGACACGCTGATCTCCTATATCGACCGGTATCTGATGTTCTACATCCGCACCGCCGACCGGTTGCAGCGCACCGCGCCGTGGCAGGAATCGCTCGAGGGTGGCATCGAGTATGTCAAGCAGGTGGTCTGCGAGGACAGTCTCGGTATCGCCAGCGAGCTGGAAGCGGCGATGGCCAAGCACGTCGACGGCTACCGCGACGAATGGGCCGCGGTGCTCGAGGACGAGGACAAGCTCTCGCGTTTCGTGTCCTTCGTCAACGCGCCGGAGCAGACCGATCCGACCATCTCGTTCGATGACAGCGGCGAGCGCAAGGTGCCGGTGCTGCTCGGCCTGCCCGATATGCCCGTCGCCAGCGCCGGAGCATGACCGGATCGGTGCGGCGTCGCAACTGCTACGCCCGGGAAATGACGGCTTAACCGCGAGGAAACAGGGCGCCGGTACCAATGAGTAAGGCGTTTGGAGGAGAACCCCGATGACCGTGATCGATACCACCGGCACTGCCCCGGCCACCACCGGATGGACCCAGGCCTGCCGTCTCGACTACCTGATCCCAGGCCGCGGCGTTGCGGTATTGCTGAAGGGCGGCCGTCAGGCCGCGCTGTTCCTGCATTCCGACGGCTCGGTGTACGCCGTCGGCAATATCGACCCGTTCGGACGCGCCGCGGTGATGTCGCGCGGGATCATCGGCGACCGCTCCGGTGTGCCCGTGGTGGCCTCGCCGCTGCTCAAGCAGGCGTTCTCGCTGATCGACGGGCGTTGCCTCGATGATGATTCGGTGGCGCTTCCGGTGTACCGGGTGCGCGTCGACAACGGCATCGTCTCGGTATCCAACGAACCCGTCGTCGGCGGGATGGACATGGACGGACCGGCATGACGACTCCGGACGCGAGCGCGCTCGCGGGTTTCACGGTCGGACTCACGGCCGCCCGGCGTTCGGAAGAGTTCGCCACCCTGCTCATCCGGCGCGGCGCGACCATCATCTCCGCGCCCGCCATCCGCATCATCCCGCTGGCCGATGACAACGAACTCGAACGAGTGACCCGCAGGCTGGTCGACGATCCACCGCAGATCACCGTCGCCACCACGGGAATCGGTTTCCGCGGCTGGATGGAGGCCGCCGAGGGCTGGGGCCTTGCCGAACAACTGCGCGACACCCTCGGCGGTACCAGGGTGGTGGCGCGCGGCCCGAAGGCCAAGGGCGCCATCCGTGCCGCCGAACTGCGCGAGGAATGGTCGCCCGCCTCCGAATCCTCGGCCGAGGTGCTCGATCGCCTACTCGCCGAAGGTGTGGAAGGTGTGCGGATCGCGGTGCAGTTGCACGGCGCGACCACCGAATGGGAGCCGGTCCCCGACTTCTGTGAGGTGCTGCGCTGCGCGGGCGCCGATGTGGTGCCGGTGCCGGTGTACCGCTGGACCCCACCCGACGATCAGGGGCCGATGGATCAGCTGATCGACGCCGTCGTCACCTCCAGCCTGGACTGCGTCACCTTCACCAGCGCACCCGCGGTGGCGTCGATGCTGATGCGCGCCAAGGAAACCGGGATGCTGGACGGCCTGCTGCACGCCCTGCGTGGCCGGGTGCTCGCCGCCTGCGTCGGACCGATCACCGCGGCGCCGCTCGAGGAACTCGGGGTGCCCACCTCCATGCCGGCACGGGCGCGGCTCGGTGCGCTGGCGCGGCACGTCGCCGAGGAACTGCCGCGGCGGGCCAACCGGATTCATGCGGCCGGGCACACCATCAGCGTGCGCGGTGGTTGTGTGGTCGTGGACGGCACCGTCCGCCAGCTCGCGCCCGCGCCGATGTCGTTGATGCGTTCGCTGGCGCGTCAGCCCGGCCGGGTGGTGTCGCGGGAGGATCTGCTGTCGGCGCTGCCCGGCGGCGGTGACGACACCCATGCCGTGGAGACGGCGATCGCCCGGCTGCGCGCGGGTCTCGGCACCCCCAAAGCCATTCAGACCGTGGTCAAACGTGGTTACCGCTTGGCGCTCGACCCGGCCGAATGTACCGACAACAACCCACCGCCCGTGGTGCCCGGAGTCGGAACGCCGACCCGGGCACCACGTTTTGCGCAGGCGGTGACCTGGTGAGCGCGCCCGCGCTGGTGCTGGTGGCGCACGGCACCCGCAGCACCAAAGGCGTGCAGATGATCGCGAGCCTGGCCGAGGCGGTGGCACAGGAACTCGACCGCCCGACACTCGACGGCGGCGTGCACGAATTCGGCGGCGTGCCGCGGGTGCGCACCGCGTTCGTCGACGTGCTCGGCCCCTCGCCCTCGGAGGTGCTGCGCGATCTCGCCGATCGGGCGGATTCGGTTCCGGCCGTGGTGGTTCCGGCGTTCCTCGCCTCCGGCTATCACGTCTACCAGGATGTGCCACGCGAGATCGCCGAGAGCGACCATCCGTCGGTCGCGGTGACACCGGCGATGGGGCCCGATCCGGCGCTGGCCCGGATCATGCGCCTGCGTCTGCGTGCCGCGGGCTGGCGTCCGGGTGACGCGGTGGTCTTCGCCGCCGCGGGCTCCTCCGACGCCCGCGCCCGCCAGGACGTCCGCCGCGCGGCCGGCATGCTCGCCGAACACCTCGGCGCTCCCGTCCGCATCGCCTACGTCGCCACCGGCGCACCACGCGTGCCCGAGGTCGTCGCCGAACTGCGCGATTCGGGCGCCCGCCGTATCTTCATCGCCTCCTACCTGCTCGCTCACGGCCTGTTCCATCAGCGTCTGCACGAGGCGGGCGCCGACGGCGTGGCCGCACCCATCGGCGTCCACCCGGCCGTCGTGCGACTCATCGCCGACCGCTACCGGACCGGCGCCCGCGAACTCGTCCAGACCCGCGTCCGCTGAACGAGCCATCGCCAACGCGTCGCGACACCCCCGAACGTCGTTGCCGAGTGGCACCTGACGATGGGCACTACTCGACCTTTGCCGCAGTGAGGTGCCACTCGCCGGTCGGTGGGCGTTCGGGGCGGCGAGTGGGTGTTGGTTTCGCAGCCTCGGTCGGGTGGACACTCGGTGAACACGCCGGTCAATGCGGGGGGCGCGCCGGGGTCGCGTGGTAGAACACCTGTCATGTACCGGCTCCCGCGATGCCTGGTGTTCCTTCTCGCGCTCGGCGCTCTGCTGTTACCCACCGCAGTGGTCTCGGTGGTCGTCCCGGTTCCGGCGGCGGCCGCGCCCGGCGATTCGGCGATCCTGTCCGTCCGACCGCTGGGCGGGCGGGAACTCGAGGTGGTGGTCCATTCGGCCGCGATGAACCGTCCGATCACGCTGTGGATATCGCATCCGGGTGCCGGTGCGCCCACGCTGTACCTGTTGAACGCGGTGGACGGCGGGGAGGACGGTGGGCCGTGGACGCGGCGCACCGATGTGGCGCAGTTCTTCGCCGATAAGCACGTCAATGTGGTGGTGCCGATGGGCGGGCGGGCCAGCTACTACACCGATTGGCTCGCCGACGATCCGGTGCTCGGGCGCAATCAGTGGGAGACCTTCCTGAGCCGGGAACTGCCGCCACTGCTCGCGGACAGGTTCCAGACCACCGGCCGCAATGCCGTTGCGGGACTGTCGATGTCGGCCACCTCCGCACTGAACCTGGCGATCCGCGCACCCGGCCTCTACCAGGCGGTCGGCGCGTTCAGCGGCTGCACCCGCACCAGTGATCCGATGGCCGTCGCCACGGTGTACTCCCAGCTCGGGGTCTTCGGCGCCAACGCGGCCAATATGTGGGGCCCGCCGGGACATCCGGCCTGGGCCGACCACGATCCCATGCTGCACCTGGACCGTTTGCGCGGGCTCGCGGTCTATGTCTCCTCCGGCAACGGCGGACCGGGCGTGCACGAAACCCTCGCCGCACCCGATATCAACGGCAATCCGATCAAACTGGCCGACCGCATGCTCGTCGGCGGTGTGATGGAAGCCTTCGTCAGCGGGTGCACGGGTCCGCTCGTCGGCAGCCTTGCCGCCCAGCGCATCCCCGCGACGGTCAACCTGCGCCAGGGCACGCACGCCTGGGCCTACTGGCAGGACGATCTACACCAGTCGTGGTCGGTGTTCGCCCCGGCGCTCGGGGTGTAGGGCACCGACCGTCCGGGTCTCATTCCCAGGCGAAGCGGGGTTGTTCCATGTGATCGACCCGCGTCGCCCTGCCGTGCAACGCGACCTCGCGGAACTGGTGCAGGATCGCCGCGGTCGGCGCGTGCAGCAGACCACCGAGCAGCGGAAGTTGGATCAGCGGCCGATCGGATCCGGGAATCCGGCCGAACTTCGGCGCGACATCGAGGTCGGTGAACGCGATCCGGTGCACGACGGCGACTTCATCGGGATTCGGTGTCACACCGGGATCGTCGCCGACCCACACGACCACCGGCGTCATGATGTAGCCGGATCTCGTGGGGTAATCGTCCAGCAGTCCGAGCACCTCCGATCGTCGGAGTTCGACACCGAGTTCCTCGTGCAGTTCACGCAACGCCGCCTGCACGGCATCCTCGCCCGCGTCCAACCTCCCGCCCGGTAGCGCCAACTGCCCGGCATGGGCCCGCAGCGACGGTGCACGTTCGGTCAACCAGATCCCCGGCCCGGCCGAAGACGTCACGATCGCGATCGCGACCGCGGCGAGCTTGTAGCCGTCCGGTTCGGCGCTACGCCGCGGGAAACGGCTCAGCGCCTCGCCGAGCGCAGACCGCACCGCCTCGGACGACCGCGCCCATGATTTCTGGTCCCCATCGGACATCGCGCACACCTCTCCGTCGAATGTTCTGTCACTGCGCCGGACGCCCGGTGCGCCGCCGCAGGTCAGATCCTGAGCAGTTCGTCACCGTCGAGGTGGACTCGGGTGCCGAATCCGGCGCTGATGTCCTCCAGTCTGCTGCGCAACCACAGCGTTTGCTCGTGGTCGGTGCGTTGGAGCCGAATCCGCCGGATGCACAGGGGGAGCATGCGCACGGTGACGTCGGTGCCGTCGAGGGTGACCAGGTACAGCAGTCGCAGGTCCGGGCGGTAGGACTCGTGGCCGCCGATGCCTTCGTAATCGTCGATGACGTCGCCACAGCCGTACAGGATGAGCCTGTCGCGGTAGATCTCGATCGGCCGCGGATGGTGCGCGGAATGTCCGTGCACGATGTCGACGCCCGCGGCGATCAGGCGGTGGGCGAATTCCTGTTCGCTCCGGCCGATTCCGTAGCCCCAGTTCGGCCCCCAGTGCATCGAGACGATCACCACGTCACCGGAGCGGCGCTGGGCCGAGAGCTGTGCGGTGATCTCGTCGGCGGCCTCGGCGCAGGGGTGGTCGATCCACCACAGCCCCGATCGGTCGGTATCGGCCGCCCACGACGCGGGTGTTCCGCTGGTGCGTGCGGCCACGGAGACGATCAGGACCCGTTGTCCGTCCGCCAGCGCCACGATCGCGGGGCACCGGGCCGCGGTGCGATCGCGGCCAGCGCCCACCGGCCGGATATGCGCGTCCGCGAGGACCGCCAGGGTGTCGGCCAGACCGCGACGGCCGAAGTCGAGGGCGTGGTTGTTGCCGAGGGTGCAGGCGTCGGGGCCGATCGCGGTGAGGGCCGCGATATTGGCGGGGTGCATCCGGTAGTGGATGCCCTTGTCCGGTTCGAAGCTGCCGCCGGCGGTGATCGCGGTCTCCAGATTGAACAGCCGGACGTCGGGCGCGAGGTCGTCGAGGATGCGCGGCACCTCACCCCACGGCCACACGGCATCGACCGGATGCGGGATCGGACCGTTGACGCGTTCGGCGGCCCGGACGTAATGCCTGGCGTCGTGCACCCACGGCTCACGCAATTCGGGGCGGCCAGGATGCGGCAGGATCTGGTCGACGCCACGCCCGAGCATGACGTCCCCGCCGAGCAGGACCGTGACCGCCATCCGACGCCGCCGACCGTTCGGTTCAGGTCGTTCGCGGTCGGAGCCAGCGGCGGCGCTGCGGGGTCCCCTGGGAATGCGCGCCGGTGATCATGTCTGAACGCTATCAGCGGAAGTTCGGGTCGGTGTGCCCGAACTACGACATGCGCCGACCTCGATCGAAAAAATCTCGAGAACCCGGTCGAGATGTGTCGATACCGTCGCAACGGCTCCGACTACCCGATGACAGCAAGTCATACCCGAGTGGAGGAGAACATCATGTCCAGTGTCACCACGTTCCTGTGGTTCGAGAGCGCGGCCGAGCAGGCCGGTGAGTTCTATGCGTCGGTGGTGCCGAATTCGCGGGTGGTGGAGATCAGCCGCAACGACGACGGGTCGGCGTTCGTGGTCTCGCTCGATCTCGACGGGCAGTCGGTCACCTTGATGAACGGTGGGCCGGGCCATCCGCTCACCGATGCCGCCTCGTTGCAGATCGTCGTCGACACGCAGGAGGAGGTCGACCGCCTGTGGGATGCCCTCACCGAGGGTGGTGCGCCCGGCCCGTGCGGGTGGCTCACCGACCGCTACGGGCTGTCCTGGCAGGTGGTGCCGTCGGTGCTGATCGAGCTGATGGGCGGTCCCGACCCCGCCAGGACCATCGCTGTCGGCACGGCCCTGCGCACCATGTCCAAGCTCGACGCAGGAGCCTTGCAGGACGCCTACGACCACGCCTGAACCGCGTGGACGCCCCGCGAGACGCTTCGACGTACCCGACCCGGCGCTCAGCCGGGCCGGGTATGTCGGTGCCAGGGTCCACACTGTGACCCATGGCATACGACGAGGAATTGGCCGAACGCGTCCGTGACCTCATCGAACCGGGACCGACGGTCACCGAACGCAAGATGTTCGGCGGATTGTCCTTCCTGGTGGGTGGCAATATGGCCGTCGCGGTGAGCGGTAAGGGCGGATTGCTGGTGCGGGTCGGCCCAGAATCGAGTGAGCGGCTCGCCTACGACGGCGCGGTCGCCCCCGCGGTCATGGGCGGTCGCGAGATGACCGGCTGGGTGCGGATCACCGCGGCACATGTCGATGACGAGGCCGACCTGCGCGACTGGGTGACCCGAGGAGTGGAATTCGCCCGCTCGCTTCCACCGAAGATGTGACGCTCGGCGCCGTCATGCTCCCGGCCCGTCGAAACGCGCCGAGTAGTGGCCCGATGACGAATGTCCGGCGGTCCGGCGAACCGGTCAGGAACCGGTCTCGACCTTGGCGCGCAGTCCTTCGGCGAACGCGCGCGCCGCGGCGAGGTCGGCATCATCGGGATGTCCCTTGCGGATACCGCCGACGATCCGCAACGGCAGCCAGGTGTCGAATCCGCGACAGGCGAACGTGTCGACCACGTCGAAGCCCTTCTGCGCGAGTTTCCCGGCGAGGCCGTGGATGTAGCGCCGGAACGGTGGCTCCGGGAATCCGCTGGTGGCGAAGACGAAGGCCTTGCTCCGCTCCGGTGTCGCGAGCGAGGCGATGAGCGTGCGCAGCTCCGGATAGAAGTCCATGTTGTGGATCCCCGAACCGAACCCCACCAGATCGTAGGTGGCGAGCTCGGCCGCATCGACCTGCTGCGGGTGGACCACGCGAGCCTGCAATACCTCGCCCATGACCTCGGCGATCCGCTGGGTGTTGCCGTGCGATACCGAGGCGCACACGATGATGGCTTTCATTCGAAGTTCCCTTCGCTTCGGTGTTCAGCGGGGGACGTCGGAACGAGCGGCGGCCCCGCCCCCTCGGGGTCCGAGATCAGCCTACCCGTGGGTCGACGTGCTCGGAACCTCGTGGTTTCCCGAGGGTTCGGGGTCGCGAGCCCGGCTCAGGCGGCCAGGGCGGGCTGCCGTACGGTCCGGTTCGGCCAGCGCGGATGTTCGGCGTCGATGACGAACTCGTGGGTGTGCTGGTAGAGCCGTTCGCTCACCTGGACGGCGTCGATCAGACGGGCCGGGTCGATCGTGCCCGCCTCGTGCAGGTGGGTGATGACCGCCGGATCGTGGCGCGGCCAGGCGCGCAATGCCACGGTGAGACCCGCCGCGGCCAGTACCGCCAGCGTCGCCCAGGTGGCGGTGAAACCGGCTGCGGTGGTGAGCCATCCGGCGATCGGGTAGGCGATCAACCAGGCCACATGGGAGAGCGAGAACTGGGCGGCGAACAGTGCCGGACGGTCGGCGGCACGCGATGAACGACGCAGCACCTGCCCGGTCGGGGTGAGCACCGCGGCGGTGCCCGCGCCGATCACGGCCCATACCGCGAGCACCGCGCCCCACCGCCATGCACCGGAATCGGCGGTGGACAGGGCGACGGCCGCGCCCAACCCGGCGAGCAGTGTCGCGGCGCCCGTGAGCATCACCGGTCGAGCGCCGACACGGTCGAGCATCCGGGGCAGGGTCAGCGCGACGAGCATGGTGCCGAAACCGTTGGCCGCCAGCAGCATCGCCACACCCGACTGGGTGCCGCCGAGTGTATCGCGCACGTAGTTGACGGAATTGACCATGATCACCGATCCCGCGGCCGCGACCACCAGATTCAGGCCGAGCAACCCGCGCAGTCGTGGCGTGGCGGCGAAGATGCGCATGCCCACCGAGATGCGATCCAGGAAGGAGCCATCGCCGATCGCGCCCGCGTCCGGTATCCGAGCCGCGATCACCAGCAGGGTCGACACCACGAAACCGATCGCCGTACCGACGAACAGCCAGTGGAAGCTGACCAATGCCAGCGCTGCCGCGGCCAGCATCGGGCTGAGCAGGGTCTCCATCGTCGCGGCCAGCTGTGCGGCCGACAGCGCCCTGGTGTATTCGCGCTCATCGGGCAGGATGTCGGGAATGATCGCCTGATAGGTCGGGGTGTAGGCCGCGGAGGCGGTTTGCAGTACCGCGATCAGTACGTAGATCTGCCAGATCTGGTCGATGAACGGCAGCGCCAGCACCACCAGGGCGCGGATCACGTTGAGCCCCACCAGGAACAGCCGCCGCGGGAACCGGTCGGCGTAGGCCGCCACGATCGGCGCGACCGTCACGTACACGAGCATCTTGATGGTCAGTGCGGTCCCGAGCACGGCGGCCGCGTCGGCACCGGCCAGTTCGTAGGCGAGCAGGCCGAGCGCGACGGTGGTGAGCCCGGTGCCGAACAACGCCGACACCTGGGCGACGAACAGCCGCAGATAGTCGCGGTTGGCGAACAATGAGGTGATCATCGGGTGCTCCTGCTTCCTACGAAGTCTATTATCTACGTATGGATGCAGATAGCAAGGAACTTCCGCCGAGTATTCCCGACGACGAACTGGATCTGGTGGTCGAGATCTTCCGTATGCTCGCCGACGGCACCCGGATCCGGGTCCTGTGGGCCTTGACCAGCGGCGAGCTATCGGTCAACGAACTCGCCGAATACGTCGACAAGGCCCCCGCATCGGTCTCCCAGCACCTGGCCAAACTGCGTATGGCCCGCCTCGTCCGCACCCGCCGCGCGGGCACGACGGTCTACTACAGCATCGACAACCCGCACGTGCGGCAGCTGGTGATCGATGCCATCCACAA
Organism: Nocardia cyriacigeorgica; assembly: GCF_029868385.1. GTDB lineage: Bacteria > Actinomycetota > Actinomycetes > Mycobacteriales > Mycobacteriaceae > Nocardia > Nocardia cyriacigeorgica_F. Next base: position 34,827 of record NZ_JARWNX010000031.1, read on the forward strand.
CGCGGAGCACGCTGGCCCCGGCGTCCCACCCCATCACCGCCGGGACCCCGATGTCCCGTCGATCACCCACCGCGAGGGGTAGCGGTTAGGGGAAGCGATACCGACCCGAAGAGTGTGGGCCGCTACCTCCACCGGTCCGGCGTGACCGGTGAATCCCATGCCCGCGAGTATCGCCGCTTGTCCGGTACGGCGACCTCCTTGCTGCGGTACACCACATACGGCCGGACCAGATACCCGACGGGAGCGCTGAACATGTGGACCAGGCGGGTGTACGGCCACAGAGCCACCAGCACCAGGACGACGAGCCCGTGGAGCTGGAACGGCCATGGAGTGTCGACCATCAGCTCCGGTTGCGGGTTCAGGGTGAACAGGCTGCGGAACCAGGGGGAGACGGTTTCGCGGTAGTTGTAGGTGCCGAACAGCAGGTTGGCGCCCCAGGTGTTGGTCAGGCCGGTCACGAGCGCCGCGGTGAGTAGCACATACATGAGCTTGTCGTTGGCGGTGGTGGCCTTGCGGACGGCGGTCACCGTGCAGCGGCGGTAGAGCAGGATGCCGACTCCGGCCAGCACCGACAGCCCGGCCACCGAACCGGCGCCGACGGCGATCAGGTGATAGGTGTGCTCATCGATGCCCACCGCCTCGGTCCACGACTCCGGGATCAGCACGCCGAGCACATGCCCGCCGAACACGCCGACCATGCCGAAATGGAACAGCGGGCTGCCCAGCCGCAGCAACCGGCTCTCGTAGACCTGTGAGGACCGGGTGGTCCAGCCGAACTGGTCGTTGCGGTAGCGCCAGATATGGCCGAGCACGAACGAGGTGAACGCGATATAGGGCAGGATCAGCCACAGTTCGGTCGGCAGGTTCAGCGGTGCGTTCATCGTCGGCCCTCGGCTTGTTCGAACATCGTGGGATCCATGGCGAAGGGGTCGAGGCCGACCTCCTCTTCGGGCGGGCCCTGGGCGGCCAGTTCGGCGATCCTGCGCCGGTCGGCGGTGGTGAGCGGCGGCAGGGTGCCGACGACGGCCGCGAGCACGCTCGCATACGGTGAACCGTTGTCCGACAATGACAATCGCAGCAGCTCCAGCACCGGAACATGCTCACCGAGCAGCCGCTCACCGCCGATCGGGTCCACGGTGGCCGCGAATTCCAGCAGCACCGGCAGATGGTCGGGCAGTTCCTGGTCGCCGAGTTCGACCCCGGCGTGCCGGTAGGCGTGTTTGAACCGCAGCAGCGCCATCCCACGTTTGCGGGTGTCACCGTAGGCGTAGAAGGTCAGGTGCAGACTGGCGCGCCTGCGCATATCGAAGGTCTCGACGTAGCGCGCGGCCAGGTCCAGCGCTGGCGTCGCCCGCAGATACTCGACGACGCCGTCGAGGTCCGACCGCACCGGCTGCGGTAGCTGCGCCACCGCGTCGGCCAGCTGATCGAGCACCGTCAACGTCTCCGCGCTCGGATAGTCCAGTAGCAGTGCGGCGGTCCGCCACACCAGTCGCCGATCGCGATCACTCAGGGCGACAACCGGTTCCGGCCGCCGCCGAATCTTCAGCAACGCCATGCCCGACCGGCGGGCCGTCATGTCCGCCCGCCTGTCGCGCTACCCGCGGTGTCGGCGAGCGCCTCGCCCGCGGTGCTGCTGCCGTTCACCCCGTTACCGTTCACCCCGTGACCGGCCGCTCCGTTCGCAGAGTGACCGTTGGCGATCGCCCCGGAACCAGTGCCGTCGACGCCGTCCCCACTCGGCACCAGCCCCGACGTGCTCTTCCCATCCCAGTTCAGCAAGTTGATCCGGCCCGACTTCTCCTCGGGCGCGGCCTCATTGGTGTCGGCGAGCTGGAACTTCTCCACCATCTGGTCGAACGCGGTCATCCCCGGCCCGCCGTCGGTGTCGAGCGAGCAGCCGGTGGCCAGCGAATCCAGTTCGTGCGCCTTGGAGGTGGCGCCCTGCGGGATGACGTAGCGGTGCTCGTATTTGGCGATGGCCAGCAGCCGGTACATGGCCTCGATCTCTTCCGGCGGCAACCGCACCGATGGTGCGATCGACGGATCCGGTTCCACACCGAGATTCACCGACCGCATGAACGAACGCATCGCCGCGAGCCGTTGCAGGGAGGCGCGCACCGGGCCGATCTCACCGGCGGTGAACAGTTCGGCCAGGTACTCCACGGGGATCCGCAGTGCGTCGATGGCGCCGAACAGGTTGCCCGCGTCCTCCGCGTCGTGCCCGGTTTCCGACAGCACATCCACCACCGGCGACAGCGGCGGCACGTACCAGACCATCGGCATGGTCCGGTATTCCGGATGCAACGGCAGCGCGATCTGATAGTCGACGATGAGCTTGTACACCGGCGAATCCTGCGCGGCCTGAATCCAATCCGGTGATATACCGGCCCGCTCGGCCTCGGCGACCACCCGCGGATCGTGCGGGTTGAGGAACACACCGAGCTGCGACGGATACAGATCCTCGGTGTCGGTGACCGAGGCGGCTTCGAGCACGGCGTCGGCGTCGTAGAGCATCACGCCGATGTAGCGCAGCCGTCCGACACAGGTCTCCGAGCACACGGTCGGGATGCCGACCTCCACGCGCGGATAGCAGAACGTGCATTTCTCCGCTTTGCCGGTCTTGTGGTTGAAGTAGATCTTCTTGTACGGGCAGCCGGTGATGCATTGGCGCCAGCCCCGGCATTTGTCCTGATCGACGAGCACGATGCCGTCTTCGGCGCGTTTGTAGATCGCACCTGATGGGCACGATGCGGCGCACGAGGGATTGAGGCAGTGCTCGCAGATGCGCGGCAGGTAGAACATGAAGGTCTGTTCGAACTCCAGTTTCACCTTGTCCTCGAGCTTGCCGAGCAGCGGATCCTTACCGACCTGCTCCGGGCCACTGCCCAGATCGTCGTCCCAGTTGGCGCCCCAGGTGACCTTGGTGTCGTCGCCGGTGATCAGCGATTTGGGCCGTGCCACCGGTGTGGTGTCGATGGCGGGAGAGGACAGCAGATTGTCGTAGTCGTAGCTCCACGGCTCGTAATAGTCAGCGACCGTCGGCAGGTCGGGGTTGGCGAAGATATTGAGCAGCCGCTTCATCCGCGAACCGGATTTCAGGGTCAGCTTTCCGCGCTTGTTCAGCGCCCAGCCACCCTTCCATTTCTCCTGGTCCTGATACTGGCGTGGATACCCCTGACCGGGCCGGGTCTCCACATTGTTGAACCAGACGTATTCGGTGCCACCACGATTGGTCCAGGCCTGCTTACAGGTGACCGAGCAGGTGTGGCAGCCGATGCATTTGTCCAGGTTCATCACCATGGCCAGCTGTGCCATAACGCGCATCAGTTCCGCCTCTCGGACTCGTCCATATCAGTACTCGACTTCCTGGCTGCGCCGACGAATGGTGGTGACCTCGTCGCGCTGATTTCCGGTCGGCCCGTGGTAGTTCAGTGCGAACGACTGCTGGGCGTAGCCGCCGATGAGGTGGGAGGGTTTGATCATGATCCGGGTGAGCGCATTGTGGATACCGCCGCGTTTTCCCTTGCCGTTGAACGGTTTACCGGAGGCGGCGCCATCGTCGGGGCCTTCGATCCGCGGCACGTCCACCGCCCGGTCCTGGGCGTGGTACATGAATACGGTGCCCTCGGGCATCCGGTGGCTGACGATGGCGCGGGCCACGACCACACCGTTGCGGTTGATCGCCTCGATCCAATCGTTGTCGGCCACCCCGATCTTCGCCGCGTCCCGGTCCGACATCCAGATCGTCTGACCACCCCGCGACAGCGTCAACATGTGCAGGTTGTCCTGGTAGGCGGAGTGGATCGACCATTTCGAATGCGGGGTCAGATAGCGCACCGTCACGCCGCGTTCACCGACCTCGCCGACAGTGGGCTCCCGGAACAGCGCCGTCATATCGAGCGGCGGCCGGAAGATCGGCAACTGTTCGCCGAGTTCGATCATCCAATCGTGGTCGAGGTAGAAGTGCTGACGCCCGGTGAGGGTGTGCCAGGGCTTGAGCCGTTCGGTATTGATGGTGAACGGGGAATAGCGGCGGCCACCGGTCTCGCTGCCCGACCATTCCGGTGAGGTGATGACCGGCACCGGCCGGGCCTGGGTGTCGGCGAAGGTGATCCGCTTGCCTTCGTGCTCGGCGGCCAGATCGGCCATTTCGGTGCCGGTGCGTCGTTCCAGCTGTTCGAAACCCTCCACCGCGAGCCTGCCGTTGGTGGTGCCCGACAGGGCGAGGATGGCCTCGGCGGCGTGGGTGTCCTTCGCCAGTGACGGGCGCCCCTGCGCCACACCGGAAACCACCGTGCCGTTCATCCCGGCCAGATACTCGACCTCCTGGTCCGGCAGGGTGGTGACGCCCTTGGTGGTCAGGCCGAGCGTTTCGACCAGCGGGCCGAGCGCGGCCATCTTCTCCGCGATCTTGCCGTAATCACGTTCGACCACCACCAGCTTCGGCATGGTCTTGCCCGGAATCGGTTCGCATTCACCGGCTTTCCAGTCCAGTACGCGACCACCGGCCTGAGCCATGGCATCGGGCGAATCGTGCTGGAGCGGTACCGCCACGATGTCTTTGCGGACCCCGAGATGCTTTTCCGCCATCCAGGAAAAACCACGCGCGATCCGATGGAACGCGTCGAAATCCGTTTTGGCCTCCCACGGCGGTGAGATGGCGGGGGAGAAGGCGTGCACGAACGGATGCATATCGGTGGACGACAGGTCGTGCTTTTCGTACCAGGTGGCGGCGGGCAGCACGATATCGGAGAACAGCGTGGTGCTGGTCATCCGGAAATCCAGCGACAGCAGCAGATCGAGTTTGCCGGTGGGTGCTTCCTCACGCCAGTTCAGCTCCTGCGGCCGCACACCGGTGGCGTCGGAGGTCTGGAGGTTGGAGCCGCAGCCGAGCAGATGCTTCTGGAAGTACTCGTTGCCCTTACCGGAGGAGCCGAGCAGGTTGGCCCGCCAGACGGTGAGCACGCGCGGGAAGTTCTCCGGTGCGTCCGGGTCCTCGCAGGCGAAGTTCAGGTCGCCGGACTTCAGGCCGTCGACCACATGCTCGGCGGCTGATCTGCCCGCCTGTTCGGCTTCGTCGGCCAGATCGAGCGGGTTGCGGTCGAAGGTCGGATAGGTCGGCATCCAGCCCAGACGGCTGGCCAGCGCGATATTGTCGGCCGCCGTGCGGCCCGCGAACCGGCCCGCGCCCAGCGGGGAGGCGAACGAATCGGAGGTGAACGGGTCGTAGCGCCACTGATCGTTGGTCAGATACCAGAACACGGTGCCCTGCATCTGCCGCGGTGGCCGCTGCCAGTCCGTGGCGAAGGCGAGAGTGGACCAGCCGGTCACCGGGCGGCACTTCTCCTGGCCGACGTAATGAGCCCAGCCGCCGCCGTTGACGCCCTGACAGCCGGTCAGCAGGGTCAGCGTGAAGAACGCGCGGTAGATCTGATCGGAGTGGAACCAGTGATTGGTGCCGGCGCCCATCAGGATCATCGAACGTCCACCCGACTTGTCGGCGTTATCGGCGAACTCGCGCGCGATACGGGCGGCCTGTACGGCGGGCACGCCGGTGATCGACTCCTGCCAGGCCGGGGTGTAGGGCTCGGAAGCGTCGTCGAAACCGGTGGGCCAGCTGCCGGGCAGTCCGCTGCGGGCCACACCGTACTGGGCCAGCAGCAGATCGAAGACCGTGGTGACGCGTTTGCCCGCGAGGAACCTGGTCGGCACACCGCGGGTCAGCACATCGGGGGTGGCGGTGTCGAAGCGAGGGAACTGCACGGCCGCAGCGTCGTCGGTGCGGCCGTGCAGAGTCAGCAGGGGATCGACCTCCCCCAGGTCCAGATTCCAGCGGCCGGTGCCCTCCTCGCCGAACCGGTCGCCGAGGGAGCCGTTGGGCACCACCGGGTTGCCGTCGGAATCCAGTAGCACCGTGCGGAATTCGGCACCTTCCTGATCACTGCCGAGGTCGGCCGAGGTCAGGAACTTGCCGGGGACGAAGACGCCGTCGCGTTCGTCCAGGGTGATCAGATAGGGCAGATCGGTGTAGCGCTTGATGTAGTCGAGGAACCGTGGCGTCGGTTTGTCGATGAAGAATTCCTTCAACACCACATGCCCCATCGCCATGGCCAGCGCGGCATCGGTGCCGGGACGGGCGGGTACCCATTCGTCGGCGAATTTGGTGTTGTCGGCGTAGTCGGGGGAGACCACGACGACCTTCTGACCGCGATAGCGGGCCTCGGTCATGTAGTGCGCGTCCGGGGTCCGGGTCACCGGGACATTGGATCCCCACATGATGAGGTATCCGGCGTCGAACCAGTCCGCCGATTCCGGCACATCGGTCTGATCGCCGAAGACCTGCGGCGAGGCCACCGGCAGATCGGCGTACCAGTCGTAGAACGACAGCATCGAACCGCCGAGCAGTGAGATGAACCGGGCGCCCACCGCATGGCTGACCATCGACATGGCCGGGATCGGCGAGAATCCGGCGACGCGGTCCGGCCCGTACTGCTTGATCGTGTACACGTGTGCGGCGGCGGCGATCTCGGCCGCTTCCCACCACTCCGCCCGCACGAATCCGCCCTTACCGCGAGCGGCCTTGTACGCCTGCGCCTTCGCGGGATCTTCGACGATCTCGGCCCAGGCGAGCACCGGGTCCTTGTGTCGCGCCTTGGCCTCGCGGTACAGCTCGAGCAGCGTGCCACGCACATACGGGTAGCGCACCCGCGCGGGTGAGTAGGTGTACCAGGAGAACGACGCGCCACGCGGGCAGCCGCGCGGTTCGTATTCGGGCTTGTCCGAACCCACCGAGGGATAGTCGGTCTGCTGCGACTCCCAGGTGATCACACCGTCTTTGACATAGATCTTCCAGGAGCACGAGCCGGTGCAGTTGACGCCGTGGGTGGAGCGCACGACCTTGTCATGCGACCAGCGGTCGCGGTAGAACTCGTCGGCGCCGCGGCCGCCGGTCTTGTGCAGGGTCCGATGGTCGGCAGATACCTCGCCTTTGGTGAAGTATTTGCCCAACCGCAACAGTGCGTCGGCGGCGTCCGGCCGGTGAGCCGAATCGGAGGGCGCGGAACCCTGAGTGCGTGAATTGATCACGACGCCCCCTTCGAGCGGTGAAATCGGGCTGATGTCCCGACTGTAAGGAGGTCGCCAGTGGTGTCCAAACGAATGTCGCACACCGCGCAGAGCGCCATTGTGAGCTGTGAGACCGGCGCAATCCGATCGTCATTCCGCGGGGTGGCACTACCTCCGCAACATCGGCCCCGAACTGGGGAAACGCGCTGATTCCTGGTGATGAGCGGCACGGTGCGGGCCGGTATAGAGGCCATCGGTGAAGCTTTGGAAACCGCCCCTTCTCGGCCACTTTACATTTGTTAACACAGCGAGAGTGGTGGGTGCCACTCCCATTCGCCGAATTTCCCCGCCCTATTCATGGGGATGCTGTTCTGAATGTGTTCCGCTCAGTTCGGCAGGGGCAGGAACTCCACCAGGGCGCCGTCGGGGGCGTCGGCGGGGACGATGACGAGGCCGTCGCGGCCGAGTAGCCCACCGAGGTGGGCGGTGCGGATGGCGGGATCGCCGCGCCAGCCGCCGTTGGGGTCCGCGACGGCGGGGACGATGCGGGGGACCGGGGCCGCGATCTCGCTCGCATTGTGCAGGGGGCCGAGTAGGGGGCGGGTGGGGTGTGCGCCGGTGCGGCCCTCGACCAGCGGGTGGGCGAGGGCGGTGAGTACGGCGACGGCGGCGAACGGGTTGCCGGGGAGCCCGAGAACGGTTGCGCCCGTCGTCAGTTCGGCGACCACGGTGGAACCGCCCGGTCGCAGTCGCAGGCGGTGCACGAGGATACGGGCATCGGCGCGGGTCAGGGCGGCGCGGAGTTGGTCGGCGGCGCCGGAACCGGTCGCGCCGACGACGACGAGCAGATCGAAACCCTCGGTGCCGGTGAGCACTTCGTCGAAACCGTGCGGGGTATCGCGCAGATGCACCCGGTCGACGGTGCGGATACCGTGCCCGGCCAGGAGGTCCGGCAGGATCGGGCCGATCGAATCGCGGGTCTGACCGCCGTGCAGCGGGCCGGAGGCGCGGATCTCGTCGCCGGTCATGATGATCCTGGCCCGCACCGGACCGCGCACCGTGGCCTCCGGGACCTCGACGGCGGCGGCGGCCGAGATCAAGGCGGCCGTCACCGGCGCACCCTCGTCGGCGACGAGGTCACCGCGGTTCAGGTCCTCACCACGACGACGGATATCGCTACGGATCGGGGTGTCCGGTAGCCGCTGTAGGTGCTGGTCGTCGGTGACACCGGCGAATTCGTCGCGCAGCACAGCGGTGGTGTCGTCGGGGACATGCGCACCGGTCGCGATGCGCACCGCCTCACCGGGCAGCAGACCGACCGGACGCTGCCCACCGGCGAAACCGATATCGGTGCGCAGCCGCCAGGGGCCGTCACCGGCGACGGCGTAACCGTCCATGGCCGAAACGTCGAACCGCGGTAGCGGCCCGGCCGCCCGGATCGGCGCCGCCAAGGCGGCGCCCGCGACCTCGAACAGTTCGGTGTGGTAGGGGGTGAGGCGAGAGAGGTTGTCCCGCAAGGCTGTTCGAGCTTCGTCGAGGGACAGCGGTGGCCGCTGATGGCCGGGATCGTGCCCGCCGTCGATGACGGCCCGCGCCGCCCGCACCTCGTCGTCGGTATCGCAGTCGGTGACGCCGTCGAGCGCCACCATCACCGTATCGTCGGGCACCAGCGCCTTCATCGGCTGATTGACCAGCGAATCCAGCCGGGTCAGCCGGGCCGTCAGCGCGCTGCGGCGCCAGACGCCGATCAGGTATTGCGGGCGCCCGGACTCGTCGGCCGCGAACACCGCGTCGGCACCGGATTGATCGCTGCGCCGCAGCAGATCGGCCACCGCCCATTCGGTGAGGAACGGCAGATCCGCGGCCAGCACGACCACCCGTGGTGCGGCCTCGGCGCCGAGGGCACGAAGACCCGCTCCGATCGCGGCCACCGGCCCCGCGCCCGGCGGCACCTCACGCACCTGCCGGACGCTCGGATCGAGTTCGGGTCGATGTGGTCCGACAACGACGGTCTGCGCACATCCCGCGACCGCGCCCAATGCCACATTCAGCATGGATCGCCCGCCGATCACGATCGCCGGTTTGTCGACACCACCCATCCGGCTCGCCCGGCCCCCGGCGAGCACGATCGCATCGGCAACCGTCACCGGCCGCGGCCTCCGCGGCCTCCGCGGCCTCCGCTGCCTCCGCTGTGGTTCGACATGTGTCCATGCTAGTTCGAGGATCAACCGCGGCCGGACGTCCCGCGCGGTCGGCGGCGCGGTGTCGGCCAGGTGGGTCTGCGCTTCAGAGCGCCGAGCTGTCGAAGTCGGGTGAGAGCAGGCGGAACTCGTTGGCTTCGGGGTCGGCGAGCGGTAGTCCCGGCTCGACGCCGGAAGGTTCGATCGTGCTCGCTCCGGCCGCGCGGAGCCGGTTGACCTCGGTGGTCGGATCGTCGGCGGGGAAGGAGGCGACGTCGAGGTGCAGCCGGTTGCGGCCCTGCTTGGCGTCTTCGGTCTGGACGAATTCCAGCCAGGAACCGAGACCGGTCGGTGAGCGCAGGCCCGTCACCGGTGGGCCGCTGCGCGCGATCGGCCAGCCGGAGGCGGTCGACCAGAACTGGGCGAGCCGCTGCGGGTCAAGGGTGTCGACCACGATGGCGGCCACCGCACCGGTGTCCACATACTCCTCACGCGGTTCGAGCACACAGAATTCGTTGCCCTCCGGGTCGGCGAGCACCATCCATGGCACCTCGCCCTGTCCGATGTCGACCGGCCGGGCGCCGAGCGCGAGGGCCCGGTCCACCTGCATGCGCTGGTGATCGGTCGATCTGCTGGCCACATCGAGATGGATCCGGTTCTTGCCGTTCTTGGCCCTGGACGCGGGCAGGAAGGTCAACGCGAGGTCGGGCCCGGCGGCGCCGGGCGCCGCCACATCGACTTCGCCCGGACGATCCAGCGTCACTGTCCAGCCGAGCAGTCGAGCCCAGAAATCCGCCACCATACGTGGCTGGTCCGCATCGAATACCACACACGCCAGACGGGTGGTCATGAGTCCACGGTAACCGTAGTTCGGCGCAGCAGGGGCGAATTGCCTGTGACCCGGCGTCTCGTCGCAGGTCGGGCGTCGCGGGTTGCTCGTGTGGCCGACTCGGCGAACGAACGGCGGCCGCATCCGGTTATCCGGTCCGCGACGCCCGACCTCGTCAACCACGGGTTGACGATGAAGTGTCGTCAACCTATGGTTGACGTCGGTCGAGGGATGTACCGAACCGCCCCTCGCTGACGACGGACCGATCCGAGGAGTAGCCATGGCAGAGATCGAGAACGCGGCGCGACACGGCGCCGGAACACGGCGCAGACGCGCACTGGTGGTCGGTGCGGGCATCGCCGGTCTGGCGACCGCCGCACGGCTGCACCGGCAAGGTTGGGACGTCCTCGTGATCGAGCGTGCGCCCGCCCGCCGCAGCAGCGGCTACCTGGTGAACCTGCACGGCCCCGGCTACGATGCCGCCGAGCGCCTCGGACTCGTACCGGCGCTGACCCCGCGGGATATCGGTTTCTTCACCTCGGTCCTGGTGCACGCGGACGGCAGGGAGAAGTTCGCGATCCCGGCCGCGGTCGCCGAGGCCGCCGTCGGGGCTCGAGCGCTGAGCCTGTTCCGTGGCGATCTGGAGTCGGCCCTGTACGACGCGGTGGCCGACCTCGTCGACATCCGTTTCGGCACCACCGTGCGAGCGATCACCCAGCGCGCCGACGGGGTCGCGGCCGTGCTCGATGACGGCACCCATCACCAGGCGGAACTGCTCATCGGTGCCGATGGCGTGCACTCCCGGATCCGCGAACTCGTCTTCGGCACCGAGCACGAATACTTCGAGGACCTCGGCCATATGGTCGGAGCCTTCCCGCTCGACGCGGTTCCCGAGCATGTGCCGGAAGGTGTTGGTACCACCTTCATCGGACCGGGGCGGACTGCGGCGGTGATGAACCTCGGTCCGCAACGGTCCTCGGCGTTCTTCACCTACCGCTGCGCCGATACCGAGGCCGAACTGGCTCTCGGTGCTGCGCCCGCGCTCGTTCGAGCGTTCGGCGATCTCGGTGGCGGCGTCGCCGATGCCCTCGGCCGACTCGAGGCCGACCCTGCCGCCGCCTATTTCGACTCCGTCGGTCAGATCGTCATGGACCGCTGGAGCCGCGGGCGTGTCGTGCTGCTCGGCGATGCCGCCTGGTGCGTCACCGTATTCGCTGGCTACGGTGCGGCGCTTGCCCTCGATGGCGCCGACCGGCTCGGCGACGCCGTCGCGGAACACGGCGATGACATTCCGGCCGCACTCGAGGCGTGGGAGACCGCGTTGCGTCCGGAAGTACGCAAACGACAGGCGTTGGCCCGCAGAGGTATGGCTCGGTTCGCCCCGTCGTCACGCGCTCAGGTGCTGGCCGGTGAACTGATGCTCCGCGCGATCACCCTGCCCGGCATCCGCGGCCTGGTCCAACGCTCCATCCAACGCGCCAACAACTAGCGGGCCGGGCCGTCCGGGAAGACGAAGCGCGCGGCGCGCAGATCCACGCGGCCGTCGTGCACCGGGACGCCCTCGGCGGCGAGCAGTCGCAATTGCTTGCCCGCCAGATGCGGCGCCGGACGGCCCGCCGCGCCGAGGACGCGATGCCAGGGCAGATCGGCGGAGTCGGTGCGCATGATCCAGCCGACAGTGCGCGGCGTGGACAGACCGGCCGCCGCGGCGATATCGCCGTAGGTGGCCACCCGGCCGGGTGGAATCGCCGCCACCAGATCGCGGACGCGTTCGATCTCGGCATCGGAGGTGGGCATCAGAGCACCGTGCGGATGAGCGCCGCGGTCTCGGCGGGCATGGCCTGGGCGACCATATGGTCACAGTCCCATTCCCGCACCGTCAGACGGCTGCCCATATGTGCGGTGAGCGCCTCGCGGAACTCCGGTGTGACGAACGGCGGGTCGACCTTCATCGCCTGCACCAGCACGGTCGGCAGGTCCTGCGGCGGCAGCACGTAGTGGCGGGCGAGCTGGCCCCAGTACGAGTTGATCGCGGGCAGGCTCATACGCCAGCCGACCCGCCCGTTCGCGGTGGGCATCAGATGCTCGTCCAGTTCGGCCTGCAACAACTCGGGCGCGACATCGCCCCAGCCGGTGTGCAGTTTGTCCATCCGCGCCTGCTCGACATCGTCGTAGTCCTGTGAGGCCAGCGTCGACACGGCGATCTCGTGCAGCCGGGTCGGGTCGAGGGCGATGGCAGGATCGAGCAGGATCAGCTCGCGCACCAGTTGCGGGTGGTGGCGCACCAGGTGCAGGGCGCAGGCCCCGCCGAACGAATGCGCGACCAGCACCACCGGCTCATCGGTCTCCGCGGCCAGCACCTCCACCACATCCTGGACGATCGTCTCGAAATTCCAGGGCGGCAGCGAGGTGGAACGACCGTGTCCGCGCAGGTCGGGGGCGATGATGCGGATATCGGGCAGGAATCGTTCGGCCAGATCGGCCCAGCGTCCGCCGTGCCCGGTCACACCGTGCAGGGCGAGCATCACCGGGCCGGTGCGCGGGCCGAAACGGTGCACATGGAGAGGGGACACGGTGACATTTTGACGGTTGTCCGAATCGGCCGCAGCACCAGGCGGCGCGGCGCCGCCACCGGGTGTGTCGGCCTCGTCTGTTGCAATAGCCCACGTGGTGCGATCGGATAACGCGGTGCGGCTGGTTCGCCGGAAGGTGGCGGCGCCCGGACCAAGGGTCTGGGGCGCCGACGTCCGCGCGTTGTTCACCACCGCCGCCGATCCCGTCGCGGCCCGCCCCGGCACCGGAGTGTGGCAGGTACTCGGTGGGCCTGGCACCGGTAAGACCTCGCTGCTGGTCGACCTGGCCGCTGATCGCATCGCCGCAGGCGACGACCCGGAATCGGTGCTACTACTGGCGCACTCCAAGAACGCGGCCGCCGCGGTGCGCGACGCGATCACCGCCCGGCTGTCGACGCCGGTCGCGGAAGTTCCCGACGCGGCCATCACCGATCCGGACCACGACCTGTTCGAACCACCTCCCGATCCGGACGCGATGTGGGACGAGGCAGGGCTGTTCGACCTCGGGGAACTGGATGCGGCCCTTGATAGGGGAGACACGGAACCGGATAACGGTCGAGTCGACGCACCTCCCGCGACGGTTGGGCGCGCGGTCTCGGCAGCCGATCGGCACGGCGTGCGGTCGGCAGCCGGACCGGATCGCGCGGCCACGGCTGCTGGACCGGATGTCGATGCCACCCACCCCCACTTGGTCGGTGTTCCCGGCGCGACCAGGGAGCCTCTGGTGCGCACCATCCACTCCTACGCCTTCTCCGTCCTGCGTCGACACGCCGTCGCGCACGGCAATCCGCCCCCGCGACTGCTGACCGGTTCGGAACAGGACGCCGTGCTGCGGGAGATGCTGCGGGGGGATCTGATCGATATCGCCGAGGGCGCGGTCGATCTCTGGCCGCAGAAGCTGCATCCCGCGCTCGGGCTGGCCGGTTTCGCCGATCAGTTGCGCGATCTGATGTTGCGGGCCACCGAGCGTGGTCTCGGGCCGGAAGATCTGATCGCGCTCGGCCGCCGGCGGGACAAGCCGGAATGGATCGCGGCTGGACGGTTCGCGGCGCGGTATGAGCAGTCGATGCTGCTGCGCTGGTCGGTGGGTGTGGCGGCGCCGGAAGCATCCGCACCCGCGCTGAACGCGGCCGAACTGGTCGGCGCGGCCCTCGACGCGCTGGCCACCGACGCCGAGCTGCTGGCCGCCGAACGTGATCGGCTGCGCTATCTGCTGGTCGACGATGCCCAGCATCTGGATCCACAGGCCGCGACATTGGTTCGGGTGTTGAGCGCGGGCGCGGCGGTCACCGTGGTCGCCGGTGATCCCGACCAGGGTGTGTTCGCATTCCGCGGTGCGGATTCGCGCTTCCTGCTCGAGCTGGACGTGCCCGACCGACGGCGAATCGTGTTGCGCGACAATCATCGTTCGGTGCCCGCGGTATCGCTGACGGTCGCCCGGATCGCCGCGAGGCTGCCCGGTAGCGCACCGCAGCGGCCACGACCCGGCCACGCCGACCCCACGCCGGACCACGGTGCCGAGGTACGGGTCAGGGTGCTCGCCACTCCGGCCAAGGAGGCCGCGTTGATCGCCGACCATCTGCGCCGTGCCCATCTCACCGATGGTGTGCCGTGGTCGCGGATGGCGGTCGTGGTGCGCTCGGTGCCGCTGTCGCTGCCGCCGTTGCGTCGCGCACTGCTCGCCGCCGGTGTTCCGGTGCGCAGGCCCGCACTCGACACGCCGCTGGCCCGCAGGCGTGGCGCGGCGTGGATGCTGTCCGCACTGCGGGCCATCCTCGCCGCGGAGGCGGCCACCGGCGCCGATTCGCTGACGGGTCCGCACCGGCACGAGGCGATGTTCACCCCCGACGACGCCCTCGATCTGCTGTCCGGCCCGCTCGGCGGCGCCGACCAGATCGCCCTGCGCCGTCTGCGCCGCGGTATCCGACGCACCGCCCTCGACCTGGAACGCAGCACGGCCACCCGCGCCGCCGACGCTCCTCTTGCGGCTGCCGGAACCGACCACGACAACCTTTCCGCACCAACAGACCCCGTCGACGACCTGGCCCCGGAACCCGACGACACCCTCCCGCCACCGGACCCGGCCGACGCCGATATCACCCCCGAATGGACGATCGAACAGGCCGCACGAATGTCGGCCGACGCCGATTGGTACGGCATCGATGTCGACCCACTCGATCGCGAAGAAGATCGTTACGGACTCACGACCCGCGATGACGACGTCGCCGAACCCGACGCTGCGCAACTCTCGGATCAATCCGAACTCGCCGCACCCGAGAACCCGCTGGGCGACCGAGACCTGCCAAGGGACAACGGTTCCGGCGATGTCCACGAGCCTTTCGACCCCAACAGCTCGACGGAATTCGATGCCACGCAGTCTGTTGCCGACGCCGATGACCCGTCCGCCGCCATCTCTGCCATCTCCATGACAGCCCCCGCTGGCGCCCCGTCGGAACAATCCTCCGCCGAGGTCCTGCGCGAGCTGCTGCTCGGCACGGGCGACCCGCGAATGGTCGCCGGTCTCACCGAAGTCGAAGCGGCCCCGCTGCGGCGGGTGCTGACCGCGTTGGAGCGAGCGCGCAAGGCGCGGCGCCGCGGTGGCGGGCTCGAGGACGTGCTGTGGGCGCTGTGGACCGGGTCGCGGTTGGAGCGGCGCTGGGTGGCGCAGTCCGAACGCGGCGGTGCGGCGGGCGCGCAGGCCGACCGCGATCTGGATGCGGCGGTCGCGTTGTTCGACGCCGCCGCGGCCTACGTCGACCGGCTGCCGCGCGCCGGTATCGAGGGCTTCGTGGAATACCTGCTGCACCAGGAGATCCCGCACGACACCGCGGTGCGTACCAATCCCGTCGAGGCGGTGGAACTGCTCAGCGCGCATGCCGCTGCTGGCCGGGAATGGGATGTGGTCGCGGTCGCCGGTGTGCAGGAGGGGATCTGGCCGGACCCACGTCCGCGCGGCACGCTGCTGCACACCGAGGATCTGGTCGATGTCGCCGCGGGCGTGCTCACCGAGGGTGAACGAGTCAGCCGGGCGGCTCCGATCCTGGCCGAGGAACGCCGACTGCTGTTGGTGGCGTGCAGTCGGGCGCGTCGATCGCTGCTGGTCACCGCGGTGGAATCGGTGACCGGTGATCGTGATCTGGTGCCGTCGCGGTTCCTCGCCGAAATGCTCGGCCACGACGAGGACGGCGAACCCGGCGCGTTACCGGTCGCCGATCCGGGTCGTGCGCTGGTCATGGGTTCGCTGGTGGCCGAATTGCGCGGTGTGGTCTGCGATCCCGAAGCCGATCCCGACCGCAGACGCCGCGCCGCCGGTCATCTGGCCCGCCTGGCGGATGCGGGTGTGCGCGGCACCGACCCCGCCGACTGGTACGGCACCGCCGAACTCAGTACCGAACAGCCGCTGTGGGACGACGACGAATCCGCGGTGGCGCTGTCACCGTCGACGGTGGAACTGTTGCGCACCTGCCCGCTGCGCTGGGCGCTGGAACGGCACGGTGGCACCGATGGCGACAACCCGCACGCGGTCAAGGGCAACCTGGTGCACACCCTGGTCCAGGCCTTGGCCGGGAAGGTGCCGACCGCCCAGGTGCGGGCCGCGCTCCAGGCGGTATGGCAGTCGGTCGACAGCGACGGCGGTTGGCATTCCCGGCAGGAGCGTCGCCGCACCGAGGCCATGCTGGAGACCTTCCTGGCCTGGGTCGACAACACCCGCGGTGAACTCACCCAGGTCGGTATCGAGGTGCCGGTGGATTGTGTGCTGCCGCCACGCACCGACGACGAGCCCCCGGTCCGCATCCGCGGCCGGGTCGATCGGCTCGAACGCGATGGGCAGGGCCGCTTCGTCATCGTCGATGTGAAGACCGGTAAGACCCCGGTCTCGGCCAAGGCCGTCGAAGACCACGCACAGTTGGCCACCTACCAGGTCGCCGCCGCCTTCGGCGCGCTCGACGCCGTGTCGAGCGAGTCGGACCGTGCGCGAGGCGAATCGGGCGACGCAGCGGCCGAGGAGAACCGCGCCGACCTGCCGGACGATCCCGCCGTGCGCGACGGCTCCACATTCGCCGACGGTGCCCCCGGCGCGGAGCCCGGCTCGCGCGAATTCGCCGCAGGCCGCGACCTCATCGACGCGCCCCACTCGACCCTCGAACTCGGCGAACCAGGCGGCGCCCGCCTCGTCTACGTCGCCAAACCCAGCGCCCGCGACGGCGCCACCCAGCGCACCCAGCAGCCGCTCGACGGCGAGGCCCTGCACATCTGGCGCGGCACCATCCACGAGGCCGCCGCCGCGACCAGAGGGCCGAGCTATCTCGCCATGCGCAATGACGGCTGCCGCCACTGCGCCGTCGCGAGCAGCTGCCCGGTCCAGGACACCGGACGTCAGGTGACCGACGAATGAGCGCGCGGGTCACGCCGTGGCAGCTCGCCGAGGCGCTCGGCCTGCCCCCGCCCACCGATGAGCAGGCCGCGGTGATCGCGGCGCCGCCCGGTCCGACGCTGGTCGTCGCGGGTGCGGGTGCGGGCAAGACCGAGACCATGGCCGCACGGGTGGTCTGGATGGTGGCCAATCGACTCGTCCTGCCCGATGAGGTCCTCGGCCTGACCTTCACCCGGAAAGCGGCGCAGCAGCTGACCACCCGTATCCGCACCCGCCTGGCCCGGTTGGCGGGTGCGCCGCTGCTGCGTGAACTCGATCCGTCCGGCGGGTTGCGTGCATCGCTGGCCGGTGCGGAGCCCGAGATCAGCACCTACCACTCCTATGCGGGCCGACTGCTGACCGAACACGGTCTGCTGCTGCCGGTGGAGCCGTCGGCGACGCTGCTCACCGAAACCCAACTGTGGCAGCTGGCCCATCAGGTGGTGCGCAGCTGGGACGGTGATCTCGACACCGAACGCACGCCCGTATCGGTCACCGAGGCGGTGCTGGCGCTGTCGGGGCAGCTGGCCGAGCATCTGGTGGAACCGGAGGAGCTGGCCGAGGCGCATACCGAACTGGAGAAGCTGGTCCATACGCTGCCCGCGGGACCGCGCCAACGCGGTGGGCCGAGCCAGGAACTGCTGAAGATACTGAGAGTGCAGCGCGAACGGGTGGCGCTGCTGCCGCTGGTGCGGCATCTGGCGGAGGCGTTGCGACGGCGTGGCGCACTGGATTTCGGTGCGCAGATGTCGCTGGCCGCACGGTTGTCGGCCGAGCACGCCGAGGTCGGCGCCGCCGAACGCGCCCGTTTCCGGCTGGTCCTGCTCGATGAATATCAGGACACCGGCCATGCCCAGCGCATCCTGCTCGCCGCGTTGTACGGCGGGCACGGGCCCGGTGCGCGGCCCGCCGTCACCGCGGTCGGTGACCCCATGCAATCCATTTACGGCTGGCGTGGTGCCTCGGCCGCGAATCTGCCGCGTTTCGCCACCGACTTCCCCGCCGCACCGGGTGTTCCCGCGCCGACGCTGTCGCTGCTGACCAGTTGGCGGAATCCGCCCGAAGCGCTCGCTCTGGCCAACCTGGTCGCGGAACCCCTGCGCCGCAAGGCCATCGACGGCGGCGGGGTGACCGTCGACGCGCTGCGCGCCAAACCCGCCGCCGAACCGGGGGAGGTGGCGTTCGCGCTCACCGGCACCGTCGTCGAGGAACGGGAATGGTTCGCCACCCGGATCGCGGCCGACTGGGCCGCACGCCACGACGCGGGGGAGCAACCACCGACCTCCGCGGTCCTGGTGCGCCGCAACGCCGATGCCGCACCCATCGCCGAAGCGCTGCGTGAGCAGGGGTTGCCGGTGGAGATCGTCGGTCTCGGCGGGCTGCTTGCCACGCCGGAGGTCGCCGATATCGTCGCCACCCTCCGGTTGATCGCCGAACCCGGCGCGGGCAGTGCGGCGGTGCGCATCCTGACCGGTGCGCGCTGGCGGATCGGCGTCTCGGATCTGTCCGCGCTCGCCCAGCGGGCCAGGAATCTGTCGATCGGTCGCGGTACGGCGGGCACCGGTGATATCACCGATGGCGCCGCGCTGGCCGTCGCGCTGCGTGAGGTCGCCCCCGAACCGGCCGAACAGGCCGGACTGGCCGATGCCATCGCCGACCCCGGTCCGCCGGAACAGTATTCGGCCGACGGGTACCGGCGCATCGTGGCCTTGGGTCGCGAACTGGCCGCCCTGCGCGAACGCAGCGGCCAACCGCTGACGGAGCTGGTCGCCGATGTGGAACGCACCATCGGCGTCGGAGTGGAGACCCAGGCCAGACGCGCCATGTCCGGTGCGGGGGCCGGGCGCGAACATCTGGATGCCTTCGCCGAGGTCGTCGCCGGCTATGCCGGTGATTCCGGCGCCTCGCTCAGCGGTCTGCTCGCCTTCCTCACCGCCGCCGAATCGGTGGAGAACGGGCTGGAACCGGGGGAGGTGGAGGTCGCGAAAGACCGGGTGCAGGTGCTGACCGTGCACGCCGCCAAGGGACTGGAATGGGAGATCGTCGTGGTGCCGCATGTGGTGCGCGATGTCTTCCCGTCGGGCAAGGCCTCCGGGAGCTGGCTCGGCGCCCTCGCCGAACTGCCGACCACCCTGCGCGGTGACCGCGCCCGCGACGACGACGGCGCCGACGGCGTGCCGGTGCTCGACCTGACCGACCTCTACGACCGATCCGATCTGGACCGCGCCATCAAGGACCACAAGGCCGCCCTCGACCGCCGCCGTCTCGACGAGGACCGCAGACTCTTCTATGTCGCCCTGACCAGAACCGAACGGGTACTGCTGGTTTCGGGTCACTACTGGTCCGACACCAGCGCCTCGCTCAAAGGGCCGTCGGAGTTCCTGCTCGAACTGAAACAGGCGAACGAGGACCCGGGCAGCCCCGCCAACGCCGTGGCCGAGCTCGCCCGCTGGGACGATCCGCCGGACCCCGAGGCGGTCAACCCGTTCACCGACAACCCTGCCACCGCGCGCTGGCCGCGTGACCCGCTCGGCAGGCGGCGCGACCCGATAGAACAGGGCGCCCGGCTGGTGCGCACCGCCATGACGGAACTGGCCGCGGACCCATCGGCCGGTGCCGCGCCGGAGGACGCCGAGGACGACGACCCCGACGGCTGGGCCGCCGATGTCGAGGCATTGCTCGCCGAACACCGCGGTGCCGATGCCGTCACCGAGGAAGTGGAACTGCCCAGCAGACTGCCCGCGACGGCGCTGGTGGAGCTGCGGGCCGATCCGGGCAGACTTGCGGCGCGGTTGCGTCGTCCGCTGCCGTATCCGCCGAATCCGCTGGCCCGTCGCGGCACCGCCTTCCACGCCTGGGTGCAACGCTGGTTCGCCGCCGATCGACTGCTCGGCCTCGACGAACTACCCGGCGCCGCCGATACCGTCGACAGTGCCGACGCCGAGTTGGCCCGCATGCAGGAGTCGTTCCTGTCCTCGCGCTGGGCCCACCGCAGCCCTGTCGAGGTGGAGGTCCCCTTCGAGACGACCATCGCCGGCACCGTCATCCGGGGCCGGATGGACGCGGTGTTCGCCGAGCCGGACGGCCGGTGGACCGTACTCGACTGGAAGACCGGCGCCGAACCGAATGCCGCCGATGAGCCCGCCGTCGCCGTGCAGTTGGCCGTGTATCGCCTGGCCTGGGCCCGGTTGATGGCGGCGCGCACCGGCGCGGACCCGGAGCAACTGCTCGATCGGATCGGCGCCGCGTTCCACTACGTGCGCACCGGTCGCACCGTCGCGCCCGCCGATCTACCCGGCACGAGCGAGCTGACCGAATTGATCAGTTCCGCGGCGCCCGACGACTCACCGTGAGCGCCGTGGTGATCATCGGAATCTGCAACGGCAACCGCAGCACCGAGATCAGCTTCACCGGCCACCCGGCCTTCGAACTGCCCACCGAATCCACCGCGAACTGCACATTCGCCGGGAACACCGCGATGAACAGCGCCGCGGCCAGCCGTCCGCCGAGGCGCCGGGTGCGCGGTACGGCCAGCGCGGTGGCCACACCGAGTTCGGCGACCCCCGAGGCGTAGGTATAGCCGCGGGCGCGACCGGGCAGCTTGGGCGGCACGATCGAATCGAACGGCTTCGGCACCACGAAATGCAGCACACCCATCCCGAACAGCGCGGCGGCCATCACGAGCGCGGGCTTCTGGCTGGTATCGGGTTCGGTGGACGAGGAAACTGCCATGCGCCCACTCTAAGCCGCTCTTTCCGCGCGATGTCCCGGCGGCTTCGACCGCACCGCGTTCGTGCGCCGCCCACCTCCGCGCTCGCCTGCGGTAGTGACATCCGGGCCGTACTCCCGCGTCGACGCCGTCGCCCCGCGCGGTCACGGGGTAGGCTCCCGTCCTGTGCCGGAGGGTGAAACAAGGCCGCAGCCGTGGAATTCGGGCGGAATCGGTACCGGGGAATCAAGGACCGGTGAGCGCATTGCTCGATGATCTGGGTGACCGCGCGCGCAGTGGGTTCGGGCGGATCACCGATAAACCCGACTTCGCTCTCGTCGGTGTGCTGCGCATTCCCGAGGTGCAGACCAGCCCGTGGACCTCGCTGACGCGCCGGGTGCTGTTCGCCATCGCGCTGCTGTTCGGCGCCGCCCTGGTGGTGTTCATCGGCCGCGACGGCTACCGCGATGCCTCGGAGAACCCGCTGTCGTTCCTCGACGCGCTGTACTACGCGACGGTGTCGCTGTCGACCACCGGATACGGCGATATCTCGCCGATCACGCCGACGGCCAGGCTGATCAACATCATCGTCATCACCCCACTGCGCGTGCTGTTCCTCATCGTGCTCGTCGGCACCACGCTCAGCGTGCTGACGGAACGGTCCCGCCAGGCATTCAAGATTCAGCGTTGGAGGCACAGCGTGCGCAATCACACCGTCGTCATCGGATACGGCACCAAGGGCCGCACCGCGATCGACGCCATGCTCGGTGACGGTGCGTCGCCCTCGGAGATCGTCGTGGTCGATACCGACTCGCTGGCCCTGGAAGCCGCGGCCAACGCCGGTCTGGTCACCGTGCACGGCTCGGCCTCGCAGTCGGATGTGCTGCGGCTGGCCGGTGTGCAGAACGCCTCCTCGATCGTGGTCGCCACCAACCGCGACGACACCGCCGTACTGGTCACGCTGACCGCGCGCGAACTCACCAAGAGCGCCAAGATCGTCGCCTCCATCCGGGAAGCCGAGAACACCCATCTGCTGCGGCAATCGGGCGCCGATTCGGTGGTGGTGTCCTCCGAGACCGCGGGCCGGCTGCTCGGCATCGCGACCACCAAACCGACGGTGGTGGAGATGATCGAGGATCTGCTCACCCCGGAGCAGGGCTTCGCGGTGGCCGAACGCGAGGTCGAGCCCGGCGAGGTCGGCGGCTCCCCGCGCCACCTCAGCGATATCGTGCTCGGCGTGGTGCGCGCGGGTGAGTTGATCCGGGTCGGCGAACCGGAGGTCGACGCCCTCGATCACGGCGACAAACTGCTGTATCTGCGCCGCGCGGGCCGCTGACGACACCCCGCTGCGCCCCGTCCGCACTCCACTAAGCTCGGGATCGTGGCATTCCAGCTCAACAGCGTTCCGCTGCTTTCCCGTTCCGCCGTCGACCGGGCCGAGGAGGTGCGCGCCGACCCGCAGGCATTGAAAGAGGGCTGGTCCACCGCCAAGCTGCTGCGGATCAACCGGCGTGGCCAGGTGCGCTTCGCCGAGGGCACGCTGGTCTTCGACGCGGCGGTCGAGCTGGCCGCCGAACCGGATCCGGCGGCGGTGTTCCTCGGTATCGCCGATGGTGTGCACCTGTGGGCCGTGCGCGATGCCGAACTCGCCGGATCGCTGCTCGATCTGCGCGCCATGGCCGCGACCGTCGACGATTTCACCGCCGGTCTGCTGTCCTCGGCGTTGGCCCTGCTGAACTGGCACGACAAGGCCGCGTTCCACGCGGCCGACGGCACCCCCACCGTAGCGGTCAAGGGCGGCTGGTCACGCGCCACCGAAGCCGGGTTCGAGGAGTTCCCGCGCATCGACCCCGCGGTGATCTGTCTGATCCACGATGGCGGCGATCGGGCGCTGCTCGCTCGTCAGCACAGCTGGCCGGAGACGCTGTTCTCGCTGCTCGCCGGATTCGTCGAGGCGGGTGAATCGCTGGAACGCTGCGTCGAGCGGGAGATGCGCGAAGAGGTCGGCCTCGAGGTGGGCGATATCCAGTACCTCGGCAGCCAGCCGTGGCCGTTCCCGCGTTCGCTGATGCTCGGGTTCAGCGCGGCCGCCGACCCGGATCAGCCACTGGTCTTCTCCGATGGCGAAATCGCCGACGCGCACTGGTTCACCCGCGCCGAAGTGCGCGCGGCGCTGGCCGCGGGCGATTGGTCGTCCCGCTCGGCCGATACCCGGCTGTTGCTGCCCGGCTCGATCTCGATCGCCAGGACCATCGTGGAATCCTGGGCCGCGCTCGACTGAGCGCGGCGAGTCGAGTCGGTCAGGAGATGGCGGCCAGTGCCTGCTTGACCTGGGCCAGCGACGGATTGGTCGCGGTCGAACCATCGGCGAACTTCACCGTCGGGACCACATGGTTGCCGCCGTTGACGCTGCCGACGAACTCGGCGGACGCGGGGTCCTGCTCGATATCGATCTCGGCATAGGTGATACCCGCCTCGTCCAGCTGCTTCTTCAGCCTGCGGCAATAGCCGCACCAGGTCGTCGAGTACATCGTCAGATCAGGGTTCTGCTCGGTCACGGATCGTGCAACGTCCGATACGCCGTTCCTGTTCCGCCGGTCTACCGGAAGCGACCGCAGCCGTGCGCGCCGTGGCCGACACCCCGCTGTCGGTGCACGCTGTCATGATGGACCGCGTGCCCGCACTCGACCTCACCGCACTCGACCCCGAGCAGGCCGCCGCCGTGCGGGCGCCACGCGGCCCGGTGTGTGTGCTCGCCGGCGCGGGCACCGGCAAGACAAGGACCATCACCTACCGGATCGCACATCTGGTCGCCGCCGGGCAGGTCAAGGCCGATCAGGTGCTCGCGGTGACCTTCACCGCCAGGGCGGCGGGGGAGTTGCGCGGACGGTTGCGGTCACTGGGTCTCGGCGGTGACGCCAACCAGGTGCAGGCGCGCACCTTCCACGCGGCCGCGCTCCGTCAGCTGCGCTACTTCTGGCCACAGGTCGTCGGCGATGTGCCGTGGCGGCTGCTCGACAGCAAGTTCCCGGTGGTCGCGCAGGCCGCCCACCGCGCGGGGCTGCCATCGGGCACCGAGAGCGTGCGCGATCTGCTCAGCGAGATCGAATGGGCGAAATCCTCGCTCATCGCCCCCGAGGACTATCCGGCCGCCGTCGGCCGCCACCACCGCGACACCCCGTTCGACGCGCACCGGATCGCGCAGGTCTACACCGGTTACGAAACGCTCAAGACCACACCGGACGGATTGCTGCTCGACTTCGACGATCTGCTGCTGCACACCGCGGCGGCCCTCGAGGACTATCCGGCCGTCGCCGACGAATTCCGTGGCCGCTACCGCTGTTTCGTCGTCGACGAATATCAGGACGTCACCCCGCTCCAGCAGCGAGTCCTCGACGCCTGGCTGGGCGAGCGCGACGATCTGACCGTGGTGGGCGACGCCAACCAGACCATCTACTCCTTCACCGGCGCGAGCCCCGCCCATCTGCTCGATTTCTCCCGCCGGTTCCCCGACGCGACCGTCATCCGACTCGAACGCGACTACCGCTCCACACCACAGGTGGTGTCGCTGGCGAACCGGGTGATCGGCATGGCCCGCGGACGTATCGCGGGCACCCGATTGCAGCTGATCGGTCAGCGTGCCGACGGCCCCGAGCCCACCTTCGCCGAATACGACGATGTTCCCGCGGAGGCGGCGGGCGTCGCGCGCGATATCGCGGAACTGATCGCCTCGGGCACCCCCGCCGCCGAGATCGCCGTGCTCTACCGGATCAATGCGCAATCGGAGACCTATGAGCAGGCGCTGACCGAACGCGGCATCCCGTACCAGGTGCGCGGAGGCGAGGGTTTCTTCACCCGCGCCGAGGTCCGCCAGGCCGTGCAGGCATTGCGGCAGGCCGCCGCCCGCGACGACCTGCCCGATCAGGCCCGCACCGGCGCCGCCCTGGTCACCCTGGTCCGCGCCGTGCTCGCCCCGCTCGGTCTCACGGCCACCGAGCCGACGGGTGCGCAGGCGCGGGAGAAGTGGTCGTCGCTGGTCGCGCTGGTCCAGCTCACCGAGGAACTCACCACCCACGACGAGCGCCTCGACCTCCCCGGCTTGTTGCGCGAGCTGGCCGCGCGCGCCGAGGCCAGGCATCCACCGACGGTTCAGGGCGTCACTCTGGCGTCCTTGCACGCGGCCAAGGGCTTGGAATGGGACGCCACCTTCCTGGTCGGCCTCTCCGACGGCACCCTGCCGATCGCGCATGTCCTCGCCGATGACGGGTCCGTCGCCGATCAGGCCGCCCTGGAAGAGGAACGGCGCCTGCTCTACGTCGGCGTCACCAGGGCGCGCGAGCATCTGCGGCTGTCGTGGGCGCTGGCGCGCAATGCGGGCGGCCGTCGCACCCGGCGCCGCTCCCGTTTCCTCAACGGACTGGTCCCCGACGATTCCCCGGCCTCGCGCATTGCCGCACCGTCGACCGATCGGTCCGCCGACGGCACCCGGCCGCTGTGCCGGGTCTGCGCCAAACCGCTGATCGGCACCTACTCCACAATGCTCGGCCGCTGTCGCCGCTGTCCCGCCGAACTCGATGCCGAACTGCTCGCCGCGCTGCACGAGTGGCGGGCGGAGAAGGCGCAGGATCAGCGGTTGAAGGAGTTCAGCGTGTTCACCGACACGACGCTCACCGCCATCGCCGAACAGCTACCCGCCGACGATGCCGCGCTCGCCGCGATTTCGGGCATCGGGCCACGCAAGATCGAACAGTACGGCGCCGAGGTCATCGCACTGGTGCGCTCGCGCACCGGATCGAATCACAAAACCGCAGGTAGAAAATAGGTTGTCGGTTCTTCCGAGATCGCATACGGTGGGATACACGCACCGGGAGGGTATCTCGGCGCGACCAGTTCAGACGGATTACGAGTACAGGAGGGAGGCAGACGAAATGAACAGCATCACCGCATTCGACGTGATGGGTACCGACGTGTCTTTGTCGGCTGTTTCTGCCTCCCGGGGGATCCTCGCCATGCAGGGGATCGGTCTGTCCGGCATCGGTGCATTCGGCACACACGTGGACACCACGCTCACCCCGATTTTTATCGATCCGCAGGACAAGCCAAGCGCTGGCTGGCATCTGGCCGCTGCACCCGCAGCCGTCGGCGCCTACGCGGCTGAAACCGGTGTCGAGCCGGTGCAGCTGCTGGCAGCACGCCTCCGCAACGCACACCCAGCGTCCGTGATCAGGACTCGACACAGATGTCGACCTAGGTAGGGAACTCTCTCCCCGACCTCCTGGCCACGGATCGCACAACGCGAAACCGTGGCCATTCTTCTCCGGCCCTTCAGCCGGTAGCCCCGGTTTCGCGAATGAACGACACCGAACCGCTGCAAACGAGCTGAAGGAGAACGACGTGTTCACCGCAGAGAGCTGGCCGACGGCCACTACTGACGTGACATGCCGAACCGTGGCAACCGCTCCCCGTGACCAGGGGGTCACCACCACCCTGCCGTGCCGTGCAGGCGACCCCGACCTGTGGTTCGCCGAGAGCCCGGTCCAGTTGGAGCAGGCCAAGGCGCTGTGCGCGTCCTGCCCCATCCGTAAGGGCTGCCTGAGCGCCGCCATGGATCGCCGTGAGCCGTGGGGTGTCTGGGGCGGTGAGATCTTCGACCAGGGTGTCGTGATCGCCCGCAAGCGGCCCCGTGGCCGCCCCCGCAAGGTCGCTTGTGTTTGATCGGGCTGTGTTTGATTGCGCCGCCTGCGGCGGCGCGTGTTCGCGGCCCCTTGGGGTCTCGCGTCTCCGCTACCGCTGCTTGCCTTCGGCTTGCGCAGCGGTAGCGGAGACGCGAGACGGGCCGCGAACTGTGGGGCTCGGTCTCGCTTCGCTCGAAAATTGGGGTGGACCTGCCGTTGTCCTTGGTCGGGGAGTCAGGCGACGTCTTTGGTCGGGGTCAGGCGACCGGCTTCGGGGGCAGGCTCGGGATCTCGCCGTACGGACCGTACGGGGCCTGACGGTGTGGTGGGAACTGCGGTGGCGGGCTCGGGCGCCAGAAGAGGCGTCCGTGCCTGCTGCGGTCGCGTAGCGCCCACATCCGCCAGGTCAGTACCGGATGCGTGGACAGGGCGTTGACGATCCAGACGAAGAAACCCTTCTCCTGCGCCGCCCGGTCGGCCATCTCGTCGAAGCCGACCATCGTGTTCATGTACTTGCCCGCGGCGAGGGTGCCCATCGCGGCGGGTGCCCCTACGTGCCGGTTGCAGTAGCCGTAATTGTCGGCGGTGTACTCCTGCGAGCGGATCAGTGAGCTGCCGATGATCGGCAGGAACGGCACCAGGAACATGCCGAGCTGGCGCCAGTACGAGGTGTGCCCGGCCGCGATATGCCCGACCTCGTGGCCGATGATGAACGCCAGCGCGTCGGGTTCGCGGGCGGCGCCGCCGATTTCGAACAGATCGCTGTAGACCACCACGAAGCGGCGGAACCCGTGACCGGAGGCGAAGGCGTTGATCTGACCGTTGCCGAGCACCACGTACGCATCGGGAACCTTCGCCATACCGAAGCGTGCCGCGGCCTCCTGCACCAGCCGATACCCCTCGGGGAACTGGGTCGGCGACATCTTCACGCCGTTGACCCGCTGGGTCGCGTAGTTCGCGCCTCGACCGAACCAGATCAGAATCGGTGCGAACACCAGCGCCAGGATGTATTCGTTCACATTGCCGAACACCAGCAGCAGCGCGGCCAACACGTACGCCAGCGCGGTGAGTGCCACCACCACCGTGAGCAGCGGGATCTCCCACAGATGTCGCGCGGGCATACCGAACGGGGACAGCCCACGCGGCTGCCGCCCCGGCGGCACCGCGGGCGGAGCGGGGACCGATCCGTAGGCCGGATATCCGGGGGAGTGGTGGCCCGGATAGGGCATCCCCGGATAGGGGCCCGAGGGATATGCCGTGGGTGGCGCAGGTGGTGGTGGCTGCGGCACGTCGCTCGGCTCGGGCCCGGACGAGGAACCCTGCGGCGCTTGCTTGCGCAACCACTCTGGCTGCCCCCCGGACTGATCGGCCTGCGGACGCTCCGGCGGCTGAGGATCGATCGGTTGCATGGTCGCCAACTCTATTCAGTCCGGCACCGCCGGGTCGGGTCGCCGACGGCGTCGAAAGCTCGCTGTGGCCACCGACACACCGGGTTCGACGGCGCCGGGACGTGCTCCCCACCTCCCATCACCACCCTCGACAGCGGCGTATCTGGTCGCGGATAGGATTTCCACCATGCGCGTATACCTTGGTGCCGACCACGCCGGTTTCGAACTGAAGAATCATGTCAAGGCCCATCTCGAACAGGCGGGTCATGAGGTCGTCGACTGCGGCGCTCTCGAATACGACGCGCTCGACGACTACCCGGCCTTCTGCATCGAGGCGGCGCGGCGCACCGTCGCCGATCCGGGCAGCCTCGGCCTCGTCTTCGGCGGCAGCGGCAACGGTGAGCAGATCGCGGCCAACAAGGTTCCCGGCGCGCGGTGTGCGTTGGCGTGGAGCGTCGAGACCGCCAAGCTCGCCCGTGAGCACAACAATGCCCAGCTGATCGGCATCGGCGGCCGGATGCACTCCACCGAGGAGGCGCTCGCGATCGTCGACGCTTTCGTCAGCACCCCGTGGTCGGACGAGGCGCGCCACCAGCGTCGCATCGACATCCTGGCCGAATACGAGAAGACCGGCGTCGCACCGGCACTGCCCGGCCAGTAGACGGTCGTATTCGACAGTGCCGGAGGGGCATACGCTGCACCGCCTGGCGAAGCTGCATCAGCAGCGGCTGGCAGGCGGTGTGGTGCGGGTATCGAGCCCGCAGGGCAAGTTCGCCGATGGCGCGGCACGGGTGGACCGGCAGGCCCTGGTCCGGTCGGAGGCGTGGGGCAAACATCTGCTGCACCACTACGAATCCGGGCTGGTCGTGCATGTGCATCTCGGGTTGTACGGAACCTTCACCGAATCGGCCATCCCCATGGGGGAGCCGGTCGGTCAGGTTCGGATGCGTGTGGCCGGAGCCGGATTCGGTACCGATCTGCGCGGGCCGACAGCATGTGAGGTACTGACCGCGCCCGAGGTCGGTGCACTGATCGACCGGCTCGGTCCCGATCCGCTGCGGCGTGGCGCCGAACCCGAGCGGGCCTGGCGGCGAATTCATCGCTCGCGCAGACCGATCGGATCGCTGCTGATGGACCAGCAGGTCATCGCTGGTGTCGGCAACGTCTACCGCGCCGAGGTGCTCTATCGACACAGCATCGCACCGCAGCGTCCCGGCACCGCGCTGTCTCTCGATGAGTGGGAAGCGTTGTGGGCCGACCTGGTGCAGCTGATGCGGGTGGGGGTGCGGCGCGGCAAGATGCACGTCGTGCGTCCGGAACACGATCACGGCGAACCGTCCTACGCGCCGGATCGCCCGCGCACCTACGTCTACCGTCGGGCGGGTGCGCCCTGCCGGATCTGCGGTACACCGGTTGCTCATTCGGTGCTGGAGGGCCGAAATCTCTTCTGGTGCCCCACATGTCAGTCGAGTTGAGCCGAGCGTGGCCCACTCACCGTTCCCGCTGTGGCCCGGACGATTCGATCCGCGTGTCGCGTGATTCGCGGCTGTCGTGTCGGCCCGTTCACCCGGCGACGGCGGCGCCGATCTCCGCCTCGTCGGCGTCGGCGAGCGCGAACCGGCGCCCGCCCGCGGTCTTCGCCGAGTACATCGCCCGGTCCGCGCGGCGCAGCAGATCGGTGAAATCGCACGGACTGCCCGGCGGTGAATACGCGGTGCCGACGCTGGCCGATACCGGCACCGGCCCCGCCGACGACCACACCGGATCGCGGAGCGCGGCCACGATGCGATGCGCGAGATCGCCGAGGGTATTGCGGGGCGGATTGGTGGCGAGCACGAATTCATCGCCGCCGTAACGGCAGATGACGGTATCGGGTGGGCAGACCTCGCGCAGCCGGTTGGCCAGATCCACCAGCACCTCGTCGCCCACGGCATGACCGTAGCCGTCGTTGATCTGCTTGAACCGATCCAAATCGATCAACAGCAGCCCGACACCGCGGTTCGGATCGGCCGCCATCAACCGCACCCGATCCTGTAGCAGCGTGCGATTGGCCAGGTCGGTGAGCGCGTCATGGGTGGCCTCATGACGCAGCCGATGCTGTAGGGCGGCGATCTCCTGCACCCGCACCGAGACGGCCGCCGAGATGTGCTGCTCCTGCTGGGCGAGCGCACGCTCCTGGAGCGCCTGGGCATAGCTGTCGATGGCCTGGCTGGCCACGAACGGCCACCGCGTCGCGGCCAGCGATCCGGGTGGACCCGCGCGGAAACCGAGCAACGTGCGGGTGGCCTGCGCCAGCATACGAATTCGTTCCAGTGGCGCCTCGGCCAGCCGCGCACCGAGCATTCTGGCTTCCAGCACGGGAAACGGTTCCGATCGGGCCAGTTCGAGCAAGCGCTCGATGATCTCGATCAGAACAGGTTCCAGCTGTTGTGGCGCCGCCTCGACACCGGACTGGGCGCAAACCGTACGCGCCCATGTCCGTGCGGTCTCGGCGACCGGTGGTCGGTCCTCAGCCGGCATGGTGCTCACCGGACACAGGTGACGACTCCGCGCGGGCTCCCCGATCCGAGCCCGACACCGGCGTCACCACGGTCGTTCTCACTGCTACGCGGATGGTCCACCTCGTCGGGTGCACGCTCACCGCCCCCTTTCCAGATACCCCCGTCCGGCAAAAAGGATCCTAGCAAGCCGATCGGCCTCGAAAAACGGCGTTCTGCAACGAGTTCTCGGTGCCGAACACGGGCCGATCGGGTATGTGATCGCTGCGCGGGCGCCAGCGTTACACATCAATTCTGGTTAGCTCGAAGGTCGCCGGAGGCCCTGCCGAGTATCCGGCGAGGGGCTGATTGGCGTTATCGCAGGCGAGTTCGGTACAGTCGCTGATGCACACGACATCGTGGCGATCCCATCGATGTCGTATGCCTGCGGGTGTAGTTCAATGGTAGAACCTCAGCCTTCCAAGCTGATGGTGCGGGTTCGATTCCCGTCACCCGCTCTCACGCAAAATTCTCGCCCTGGCGAGGCCACGGGGTGTAGCGCAGCTTGGTAGCGCATCCGCTTTGGGAGCGGAGGGTCGCAGGTTCAAATCCTGTCACCCCGACATCGGAAAGGCCCCTGACCATGCAATGGCCAGGGGCTTCGTGTCGTGTGGGCTAGCCGCCGTCGGTGGCTATCGGTGCGGCGGGTAGTTCCGAATGCCGGGCGAAGGCCTGATCGATGAGTTCGGACGCGGCCCTGGTGGCGATCAGCCGCGCGATGGCCAGATCGGTCTCCAACTTGGTGCGGTCCTTCGGGGTGCGGCCGGACTGCTCGTAGCTCTGACCGGCCAGCAGGTAGAACACCTCGGCGGCGTACCGGTCGGCGATGCGATCGCAGTCGGCGCGCAAACGCTCGACGAACTGGAAAGTCGTGTCCACCGGGAGCCCGGCATCGCTGAGCCGGGTCGCGAGGTCGCAGCAGCGCGGATTGGTGAGCCGATAGGCGTCGAGCGGATCGTCGCTGGCCGCGAGGGCCTGCTTCACATAGTCCGGTAGCTCCGGCGGTGCCTCGCGGTCGGGCGGATCATCCGCAGGTCGGGGGGCATCCGACGGTTCGTTGGACGGCTGGTCCACGACCCCGAGCACATCGGCGAGACCATCGCCGCGATCCCAGGCATCGAGCAGTTCCCGGATGCCGTTGAGCTTCATACCGCGGCCGAGCAGGCGACTGATCGTCTGCAACCGATTCAAGTGGTCGGACCCGTAGTACCCGATCCGCCCCCGCACGTCGGGGGACGGCAAGAGCCCCCGTTCGTGGTACACGCGCACGCTGCGCACGGTGGTATCGGCTACCCGCGCCAGTTCGTCGATGGTGTACTCCGCCTCTGCTGCCATACCTACTAGGAAACCACAATCAGGCCCGTAGAAAAACGGACCGTGCTGAAATGTGCCGTTACATGGCGGTACGGAGCGTAAAGAATTGATCAACGTCCCGTTACTTGGCGGCGGATTCGCTTGCTGTTAGACCAACCGTCGGTTAACGTTCGATTGACCGACTTTCGAGTTGGTTTCCGGAGACTGTCGAGCAGCTCCGATGACTCCCCCAGCGCGCTCGCGCGACCACGGACACGCGTCGTCATCGGCGTGCCCTCGGCTTCCCGGAGATTGTTATGACTACTGCTCGGACCGATCTGCTCGACCGCGACGATCTCGCGGCACCGCGGGTCGCCACCATTCCTGCCAGGTCATCCGCACGCCCGCTGTGTGCGGACAATCCCGATAACTGGGATCTGGACGCGGGCACGCCCGAGGCATGGCGGACCGCGGTCCAGACCTGTAGCGGTTGCCCGGTGTTGGCTCAATGCAAGCAACTGGCCGAAATGCTCATCGCCCGTGGCGATTATCCGCGATCGATGATCTGGGCCGGAACCGCGTACGACGCGTCCGGACATGTGGTAGACGACTTGGACAAGCATCGTGTCGCGGCACTCGACAACAAGCGTCCGATGCGGATCATCCGCAATGGTCCACGTCTGAGCCGGATCGAATCCGGTACCGGCGCGCCGCGCCGCCATCTCGTCCTCGGTCGACCGCTGCGGCCGACGGGGACGGGTGGACCCCGATCGTCGGGCAGTGGCTGTCCTGCCTGACACGTTGTAGGAGAACGTAGTTCATGACCTATGTGGCGTTGGAAATCGGCACGTCCAGGTTCGCGGCCACTCGCGTGGACCCGGACGAGGGACTGGTGGAGATCCATGAGATCCCGGTGCCGGATCGTGCCGCATGGGAGCGGTGCGCTGAACTACTCACCGAAGTGGCGGACGGTGCCGACGTCGTAGGCGTCGGTATCGGCTCCACCGGGCCCATCGACATGACGGCGGGTGTCGTTGCGCCGAACAATGTTTCGGACTGGCAGTCAGGGTTCGCCATTGTCGATGCGGTGCAGAAGATGTTCCCGAGGGCCTCGATCGAACTCGCCCTCGACGGTGTATGTCTTGCTCTGGCCGAGCGATACCTTGGCAGCACCACTGAAGTTGCCGACGCATTGTCGATCTCGCTGTCGGATCGGATCACCGGCGGCGTGCAGGTCGGTGGGTTGACCATCGTGGGGCGTACCGGTAACGGGGGGCACATCGGCCACGTTCTCGTATCCGGTTTCGACGACGTCTGCGATTGTGGTGGCCGGGGCTGTCTGGAAGCGGTCGCAGGTGGGAAGTCGGCGGTACGGTGGGCTCGCGCGAATGGGTGGAGCGGAGACGGAACCGAGGACCTACTCGCCAGTGCTCGTGATGGTCATGAGGTCGCGGTCGCCGCGATGACCCGAGCCGGAACTGCTCTTGGACAGGCAATTTCCTCGGTAACCGCGTTGCTGGACATTGATCTGGTGGTTCTGAGCGGTAGTCTCGCCACGCCCGGCTCGGCACTGTGGAAACCTATGAACGCGGCCGTCGCTACTCACGCGCGGCTCAGCTTTCTGCCGGGGCTGCGCGTGATTGCTTCCGAGCTCGGCGACAACGCTATCCTCTCCGGCGCAGGCTTGCTGTCTCTGGCCGATCAAGGTTGATCCATAACCCGAACGCCCTTGTCTCCTCCGTCACGTGACACGGAATTGCAAGGTGTTATGCGCTGTTGACTACGCTGCACCCGGCTTGCTGTCGGGTGCAGCGACGCGCACTTCGACGCTCCGGCGCGCCGGGTAGGTCGAAGCGAATCACTCGTTCGACAACACTCGCGACCAGTTGTGCGGCAGACTGTGTGAACAGACCCCCGAAGGTTGTTGCAACGGCCCGCTACATAACGGTACATTGTGAAGTGTGACAACGGTGCAATCGGGAAGTCCATCCGAGGTGCGCGCGTGGTACTGGCGAGTCGGATGAGGGAAGTAGCGCAGTGATCCCGTGGGTGACAGTCGAAACGTTGGCGCCGGACGTTCAGACGGTGGCATCGGTGGGGGATGAAGCGCGGGGGTTTGCCGGGTGGAGACGCGTCTTGCAGCGCATACTGGCGAAAACTCCCGCGCTCTACGACAGTTTGTCGACGCGCGGTATCGGTGAGGCGATCGACGCGGCGCAGAGGCTCGCCGAGGACGTCGATCTGACGATCCCGACCGCCTCCGGCCCACACCGGTTGCTGATCAAGCCCGTGTTCGGCCCGGCCCGGCAAGTACACGCCCTACGTATCTGGATCGGCCCCGGTTCCGAGCAGGTGCCCGAGCTGCGTGCCGCGGTCGGGGTGAGCTGGGATCTGGATGCCCAGATGATCTGCCAGCCCAACGGCATCTCCGGATTGCCGGGTATGGTCGCCGAAGAATATGTGCCGCGGGTATCGCTCGCCGAGGTCTTCCAACGCTTCACGGGATTCGACCGTCATGCCGAGGTGCTCTCGATGCTCTACGCGCCGCAACCGGGGGACAAGCTCCAGTTCGAGGCCGCCGTTCGGTGTGGGTCCGGTCCGGCGAAACTGCTCATCACCATCCGCGCCAGGGTCGACGCGCAGTCGCGCGGCGCCTGGTTGCTGATCGAGGACATCACCTCGGGCGCCACCACGATCGGTTCGCCCAACCTCGAGCACGTGGGGTTGCGTGAGGCGCACCGCAGGGCGGGCACGCATCTGGCCGTCATCCAGATCTCGCACGCCAGCATCGCGCATTGGTTGACCGACCCGGCGCCCTGGATCCGATGGGATTATCTGTTCCGGCCGGTGGATGTGTTCCATCCCGACGATCGCGTTCGGCTGCCGCTGATCGCCGACCGGTTACACGCCGGTGAATCGGCCGGTTTGACGATGCGCACGCTCGACTACGGCGGCGACTATCGTTCGACTTCACTGCTGCTGCACCCGTATCCCGGTACCCGACACCGCGATCTGGCCATCGGCCAGCTCGTGCGTGCCACCGGTGAGCGTCCGATGTTGGACGATTCGCGCTACGGCCTGCCCATGCACCGGGTACGGACCCCCATCGGCTACGACCATCAACTGCGCCACTGGCTGGCGGGTAGGCAGGATCACAGCCGCGCCCTCTGAGTCTGCTCCCCAGTTCTGGGAATGGCCGAAGGGTCGGAATCGGCAATGCTCTCTACCATTTCGAATGTGCGCACACAGGCCGGTAGCTCGGTGGATTCCGGAGAAGCTCTGCTTCGCCGGATGGCCGCGCGCCGCCGCCGCGACAACGCGGTGATCGCCGTGCTCGCGGTGCTCGCAGTGCTCGGCGGTGGGCACGCGATCTTCAGCTTCCTGTTCACCAAACCCGTCCCCGATGATCGTGGGCAGGAGACGGTGTCGATCGTCGGCCGGGCGCAGCTGGCCGGAACGTTCGCGCAGGAGTTCGTCGTGACCTACCTGAGCGCGAACGACAGCCAGAAGGAACGACTAGCCGAGTTCGTCGCGGATACGTCGCGGATACGACTACCCAAGACCGGGCGTCAGGTGACGGACCCGGTTGTAGCGTTCGTTCGGCGCACCGATGTGCAAGGCGGACTGGATATCTGGTCGGTTACTGTCTCGGTCCGGATCGGGGGGCCGGCCAACGCTGTCGGCGCCAGGCAGTTCTACCGGGTCGCGGTTTCGCTGACCGATGGTAAGCTCCGCGCACTCGGGCTGCCCGCCGCGGTGACCCCACCCGGACGCGGACTGGATCTGGCCACCACCTACACCACCACCTGCCCGGCCGACGCGCCGGTATCGACGGTGGCCTCCGGATTCCTTTCCGCGTATCTCACCGGCTCAGGCGATATCACGCGATATATCGCGCTGGGTTCGGGAATCGGGGCGTTGGTGCCGCCACCGTATACGAAAGTGGATGTCGCCGCCGTCAATGCCGACGAGACGAGTTGCGGGAAGAGCGGTTCAACAGTTCGGGTGCTGGCCTCGGTCACGCCGACCGCGGGTGGAACGGAGGTGGCTGCGCTGGAATATCCGCTGACCATGATCAACAATGGCGGCCAGTGGCAGGTCCAGACCATGGACCAGGTCCCAGCGCTCGCCCAGCCCCTCGCCGTGATCGCCGAAGGTTCCAAGGACCAGGCGACCGGCCCAACCACGTCAGTGCCGTCGAGCACGGCGGCCATACCGCCAGCGACGCACAAGTGATCGGCGAAATGAGTCCACAATGGGTAGCAATCTCACCGGCGTTCTGCTGGTAATCCTGCAATTCGTCCGCGCCGCCGGGCTGATCCTGATCGCCATCATCGGCATCGGGACGCTCATCAGCGAGGGCGCGAAATCCAAACTGTCCCCGGCCAAGGTGCTCACCGTCGCCGGTTCGGCGATCCTCGCGGGTGTGCTGATCTGGCTGTTGCCGACTCTGATCAATCACGCCCGCTGGGAAGTGAACACAGTGGTCCCGGACTCCCCGGTGGGCGCATACTGATGGCTCAGGTCATCAAGGTATTCACGCCGATCAAGCGTGTGCCTGTGGTGGTGGGGAAGGCCCAGAACGGCCAGAAGCTGCCGTTCGGGCCGTATACATTGCCGCAGGTCGGTGCGGGCGTGGCGATCATGGCGGTCACGGGTATATGCGCGATGAATCTGCCGGTCAATCCGGCGGTCACTTTTCTGTCCGGTACGGCGATCGCGATCCTGGCCGTATTCCTGTTCGGGTTGGTGCCCTATACCGGGGTCCGGCTCACTTCGCGCGCATTGTGGTTCGCCCGCCTGATCTTCATCCGTAAGCCTGTATCGGCCTCAGGAATGCCGGTGACCGAGGAATCCTCTCGCAATACTGTTTTCGTCTCCGAGACCGTGGTGGTGTTCTTACCCGATCGGTCGACGAGCCAGCGGCCACAGCCTGCTCTGCCTGCCGGTGGCTGGCTGCGAGAACTTGTCGGTGGTAGTCGAGCGGGACTGCCCGTCAATGGTTCCGGAGCAGGGGTGGCCTGATGGGGCTTGGTCAAGATCTGCAACCTACCGCCGCGATCCGTGGGAACCTGCAATTCACCACAATGGGTTTGGTCACCGCGACCTACTTCATCAGCCCGCTCGGCTACGGGTTGCGTAAATCCAGCGACAAACACGACGTCAAGCTCGCACACCATGCGCTGGTCAACAACTTGCCGGATGGCTCACTGCTGCTGGGTATCCAAGCCCAGCTGAATACCCGCGATGTGCTGAGCAAGATGGTCGAGGGGGTGGACCTCGATGAGCATGAAGACTACGCCGTAGAATCCGTCGCAGCGTATGAGCGGATACGTGCGATTCGCCCGCGGACCCGGATCCATATGCTCTCGATACCGGTCGGCACTGTTGGCACACCGATATCGGCATTGTCACGCATGTGGAACAGCGGCGCGACGGTCGACCCGTCCGCGATCTCCCGTGCGGATATGGATTCCTACGATTCGACGGCCTCCGATATCCTTTCCCGAATCGGCGACGAATTCGATCCCGTGCCGGTCCCGGGCGCCCTGTTCCAGTGGCTGTGGGAGCACTATCTCTCGCGTGGAGCGCTGATCGAGCCGGTCGCACCGACCAGGATCGGCGCACTCGAAGACACCACCGCGGCCGTCTTTCGCTCGGCCGCACTCGACGAGGGGGCGCAAGCCGACAGCGGTCGCCGACTGCGTCCCTCGTTCAGCCCGGTGATCAAGGTCGTCCAACCCGATGAACCGAACTGGCCCTCCTACCAGACGATTCTCACGCCGCAGTCATTCCCCTACGGCGGCATGACATTCCCTGGCGGAAGTGAGTTCCTCAACCTTCTCGAAGGATTCGACGGCGTCACTGTCGACTGGGGGATCCGGGTATCGACCAGACCGGCGGATCAGGTGCTGAAGAGCAATGAGCTGAGTCTGCGGCGGCTGGGTGAGCAGATGGATCAGCGGGACCAGGAGGTCTCGTTCGCCCAGAACACGCTGATGGCGAAGGCTCAACTACTCAGTGAGTACAACAATCACTTCGAGGTGAACGGCGGCGAATCGGAGGTATCGTTCACCACTGTCATCGCGGTCGGTAGTGGTTCACGTGATACCACGCTCGATACCGTCAACCAGATCAAACGCCGCTACAAGCGGTTTCAAGTCGATCTGACCGCGCCGGTGGGCGCACAGGTCGACCTGTGGTCGATGATGATCCCCGGCAGTCCGGCGCGGCGTGCGTACGATGATTTCGCGCATATCGTTCCCTCGGATATGTGGGCGGGTTTCGTGCCGTTCACCACCAATCAGATCGGCGACGACAGCGGTCCGGTGATCGGTGTCAACCTGCTCTCGGGTAACTTCGAGCCGATTCACTTCGGCATCATGGAAGCGGCGCTGCACGATTTGTCGGCCTCGTTCGCGGTTACCGGCGAATTGGGTTCGGGTAAGTCGTACTTTCTGAAGCTCATGGCGGTCCTTGTGCACGACCTGGGCGGTCAATTCCTGGCTTTGGACCGAAGTCAGGTCGGGGAGTGGGAACATTTCGCGTCGACCATCGACGATGCGGTGATCGTCGACCTGACCAGCCCGACGGTCTCGCTGGATCCGCTGCGCCTGTTCACTCCCGCCGTTGCCGGGGAACGGGCCCTGGATTCGATTCTTCCGCTGCTCGATCTGTCTCCGACCAGCGGTGCAGGCGCGGCGGTGAGCAGCTTGCTCACGCCGAGGGGAATCGCCGAGCACGGGATTCGCAGTCTGTTGGATCTGGTCCGGGTGGCACGCCAGCTCCGCAACGATCCTGGCCTCGGCGATGAATACGCCGATCTGGCAGCGCGCCTCGGCACGATCGTGGATCGTGTGCCGGTCCTGTTCGACCCGGATCTTCCGCCCCTGCGGCTGGATGCGGCGGCGACCGTGGTGCGCAGCCACAAACTCGCGCTGCCGACGGCGGAGGAACTCACCACCCCGCACCTGTACAACCGACTGCCCCTGACCAAACGATTGGGAACAGCGCTGTACGAGCTGGTCGGTGTCGCGGCCAGGGAGGCGTTCCTCTCCGACAATGGGCGTTTCGGGCTACTCGTCGGCGACGAGGCGCACCATTTCACCCAGACCCAAGTAGGTGCGGCAGTTACGTCGGACTTCAGCCGTGATGGACGAAAGCATCTGGCTGCCATCGGACTCGCTTCCCATGATCCCGCCACCGATTTCCAAGGCGCGGCACACAATCTCATTCCCAACCGCTTCGTCTTCCGGCAGCGTGACGAGACACTGGCGCGCAACAGCCTGGAGTGGGTCGGCGTGGATCTGGAAGAGGCGCCGTTCATGTTGCAGGTGCTGCGTGAGGAGACCTCGCCCCCGATCGGGCCGGGACGTAAGGTTCCGGAAGAACGCCGCGGCGAGATGTTCATGCGGGACGCGCTGAACCGCATCGGTCGGGGCAAGGTCCTCGGGCCTGCGCGCCCGGATCGGGCAGCGGCCATTACGAGCACCCCGAGTGCATCAGGGTCCAAACCGATGATTGCGCTGGAACATCAGGCCGCTCCATGACCGGTTGGGACGTCGCGAACTGGGATTCGGACCGTTGGCGCCCACGTGCGGTCGCCGCACGCTGCCGGGAGTGGATCGGCGCCACCCGGCGCAGGCGCTGGACGGTGTGGCTGCTCGGTGCCTTGTTCGTTTTGTTCGTCTTTCCCGGTGTTGTCGGTGCTGTCGCGACGGCGGGAACGGGCAATCTGGCAGCAGGTTCGGGCACCAACACCGCGCTGAACGCGTTGCAGGTACACGACTCGGATGGCGTGAATCTAGCCGACTACGGCTTCATCGTTAATGTCGGGATAGCCCTCTTCAACCCGATCAATGTGGGGCTCGGCATCGTGATCGGCGTGATCTTTTCCGGATGGATCGTGATCGTAGGTGGGTCGATCTGGTTGGTCGGGTGGGTGTTGAGCTTCGTCTGGCTCGACTTGATCGGCGGCGTGATGACCGGCGTTGCCAGCAGTTTCACCGACCAGATTGCCACGCCGATCATGCTGGTCACGGCAGTGACGATCGGTGGCGTCATCGTGGCCGTGTTCATTGTCCGCCAACAGCCGGCGAAAGCGACGGCGCAGGTGGTGACAATGGTCGCTGTCGCGATGCTCGGACCCATCTTCCTCGCCAACCCGTTGGCCGAAATCCTGTCGTCGCACGGTGTGCTGGTGACCGGCCGAGACGTCGGGCTATCGGTCGCAGCAGGTTTGCACGGCAATAGTGCTATCAATCCAGACCAGCTCGTGGCGACCTTGCAGACCGATATGGTCGATAATTTCGCCCGGAAGCCATTGCAGGTCTGGAATTTCGGCCATGTGATAGATCAGTATCCCGGGTGCCGGGCCGCATG
This sequence comes from Nocardia cyriacigeorgica, assembly GCF_029868385.1. Lineage (GTDB taxonomy): Bacteria > Actinomycetota > Actinomycetes > Mycobacteriales > Mycobacteriaceae > Nocardia > Nocardia cyriacigeorgica_F. Next base: position 74,875 of record NZ_JARWNX010000031.1, read on the forward strand.
GTCGGCCGGGATATCCGGCAATGGTGACGAATTGCGGGATCAGTTGGAGAGCTGCGGTGATGGTGGCGTCGCGTATGCGATGACGGAGGAGCCCACTTTCGGTCAGATCGGCGCTGGCCTGCTCATCCTGCTGTCATCGATCATCCTGCTGTACTTTGCGGTGGTATTGGCAGTCCGGATCATCTGGGCGGGGCTCGACGCGATCTATCACGGTTTCATGATGATCTTCGGGCTGGCGGCGGGTGGGTTCATTTATGGACCGACGCAGACTTTTACGGTACGAAACGGTGCGGATGCTATGATTGCCGGTGCCAGGATGGCCGTAAATACGATCGCCCTGAGCCTGTACGAGTTGATTATCGGCAAGGTCTTCAACCAGGCCGGTGGCCAGGTGATCGTGGTTCTGTGCGTCGGAGCAACGATTCAGGTCGTCGGTGTTATCCAGGTAAATCGACTGAATGACAGCTTGACCCGAGGCAACGAGTGGATCGCCGACCGGTTCTCGGCCGTGATGCGCGGCGGGCACGCGATCAGTGCGGGTGGAGGTAGTGGGTCCGGTGGCTCGGGAATGGGGGCTGCGGGCGTCAGCAATTCCCTGCATCCCGCCCATGCGATTCTGGCTGGTATGGGTGTGCTGTCCACAATAAACAGCTCGCCGGCGACTGCATGGTTGACAAGACGCCTCAACCCGATGAACCCGTTGGCGAAAATGGCCGAGACCCAGCGAAGGGTGATGGCGTACGGATATTCTCAGCCGCATATGATGGAAGCGCTGCCAGCCAGCTATATGAGTAGACTTCAGTTCGCCGAGGCGGCGAAGGAAGGTCTCGAATTACACTCGTCTTCACGGATCCGTGGGTTCAATTCGACCGAGGCTCTCGGGACACCGCTCGGTGTTGATATCCCCAGCGGAGTCGACACCGCACGCGGTGCCGCGATCGCTATCCGGTGGGCGGCAGGCAGGGGTGCCATGGACGGCGACATGATGGGTGCGCTCACCATGGCCGGTTTCACCGATCAGAAGATCATGCAGGACGCCATCGCCGCCCACAAGCATGGGCAGGACAAGGCAGCCGAAGAACCAGCGAAATTCAAGCCGCTGGCCGCCGTCGAGGGATTGCACCGGGCTTTCGAGAACAATCCGACCGAAGCCAACTTGTATGCCTTGGAAATGGCTGCCGTGGACCTTCGCACCCAGCGAATCGGCGGTGTTTCGTTGACGCCCGAACAGTTGGCTGATGCAAACGATTACGTCAACCATCCTTCGAGTTGGCAGGTAAAGCGGCTACAGCAGGAAGCCGACGGAGTCGACGCCGATGGCAACCCGCTTCCGAATCACACCAAGGATGACAACCGTGGGGCCGAGCGAACACTGAATTGGATCGCCAACGGTCATGCGATGGATATCCTCAAAGGTGTCGATACACTCCTGGCAACTCCGCTTGATCAGATTCAGGCTGCTGCCGCAATGCCTAGAGGCGGGGTCGGTAGCAGTCGTCCGCTGCATCCCGATGTCCGGGCCCTTCGTGGCCATATCAGTGACGCCCGATCCTTTGAGCGCCATACTCAAGGCGAAGGTGCGACCGGTGCGGACCTGGCGCCGCCGCGGTAGAAGCTGTAACGGAAGGGTGGTCGAACTACTGTATGAAAATCATCGCGTGGGCGGCGAGCGCGGTGGTTGCCGTTATCGGGTTCTTTCTCGTAATAATTGCGGGATTCACCGGAGCCAGCGATTCGTCCGGCCAGCAGTTCTTCAACTGCCAATGTGACAGCGCGATAGGACCGGATCCTTCGGCCACCATCACCACGACTCCTGGTTCCACACCTTGTGATTCCGACGAGGAATGGGATCCCTCCGACGTGCCTTCCACCAATCCGTTGGTGTCGATGACCCTCCCGCCGGACGATACTCGGGTGTCGGACTACCAGCGCTCCTGCATGTCTGCGATATCGTCCGCGTCCCCACCCCTACAGGGGCCGGCATTGCGAAAGACGAATACCGGCTTCGCTGTCGACTGCGCCCGCGAATTGGCTTACGCACAGGTGGGCAGGCGGTCAGATGGATCGAGCTCGGCGCCGACAGAAATGGTTCGGGACGTGATCTACGAGGCTTCCGCGGCGGCGTCGATCGGGAGTTGTGTCGTCCCGGTCGACCGTTCGACCGATGCTGGCGCGCCGCCGGCCGAGCCCGGGTACACAGGACCGGTCGGCTCCTGCGATCAGACCGCCCAGCAGGCGATAGTCTATCTGCCCAATACCGTCGCCGGGCAGGGGATGTGTGGCCAGCGCGTACGTCTCGCCGCCGTCTCGCCCGGTGATCTGGTCTTCTGGAGCTATCGGGACAAGGAGCCCACCCGGGTGGGGATCGCAGTGGAACACGCGCTTGTCGACGCCACCGACGCGGACACGGGCGAGTTCGCGGCGGGTCGTATACGCGTGGTCGCCGCTGACCCGACCACTGGTGAATTCGCGGTGCTCGATATTCCGTCCGACAGCGATGCTCGCGCCAAACGCGTCCTCGACGGCGCGGAGAACTGACCAGCGCACCGTGACTCAATAGCCCATATACGCACCACCTTCACGCATGCTCGCGATACCCGGCACGTTACTGACCGAACCGTACCGGTCGATCGAGTAGCGCACACCGGCGATGATGTTGTCGACCGGGTTCCAGATATCGCGGTGCCCCGGTAGCGAATACGCGTTGAATGTGGGGTCGATGGTCTGCATCAGCCCCTTCGACGGGATCCCTGCTGCCGCATTGCTGTCCCACAGGTTGATCGCGTTCGGGTTGCCGCTGGACTCGTGCTGGATGATCGCCGCGATGGCGGAACGATCGATCTGACTTGTGTCGTAGCCTTCCGCTGCGAGCACCCTCATGGCCTCTTCGATCCACTGACTCTGCTGGCCGGGGGGCAGCGTCCGGGGCGGACCCGTGCCGGCGCCGCCACGGCCCGGCCGTGTTCGGTGTCGCCGCCGCGGAGCGGGCGGCTGCGGTCGCGACTCTCGCAGGTAGCGGCCCGCGAGAGCAGCCACTCGATCGGCGGAAATGGCGGCGCTGGTCTGGCCTTGTCCCAGAACGCTGCCGGCTCGTTGTAAGGCCGAGCCGAGCGTGGCGATCACCATCTGTTGTCCCGCTGGGGTATCCGCCACCGGTCCGAGTGCGGTCAATGCCGTGTTGACCTCGGCGATGATGGTGCCGATGGCCGCACGGCCGTGCGTGGTCGAACCGGCAGCATCGTTCAGGATCCGCTCGAGTTCGACGTTCAAACTGCCCAGTGCTTCGACTTGACGGGACGTATTTCCCTGGCGGACGCCGTACTGCTCACCCATATCGCCGCCCATGCGCAACGGACCGGTCGGTGCGCCGGTACCGACGACCGGTGGTGCGTATGGCTGGCCGGTGTTGGTGGACGGAGCGCCGTCACCGTAGCGGCCGGAGATCGAGGCGAGAGCGGCCATCGCTGGCGCGGCCATCGCTGCCAGGGCCGCGGGCAGGGCGGCGCCGGTATCGGCGCCACCCATCGGTGCGACGGCGCCGGGCCGGGACTCGCCTGCCGAGGGGCCGAAACCTGGTGCGGAGGACGGTGATGCCGGGGTGGAAGTGCCGCCGGGCGGTGTTCCGCCTTTAGCGGAGGTCGGGCCGGAGCTGGTTGCGGTGAAGCCCGGGGCTTTGGCGGGCGTTCGGGAAGGTGTGGCACCTTTGCCGCCGGAGCGGCGCCGTTCTCGCCGGCCCGGTGTCGGATCGGCGGGGCCGGTATCGACGGTGGGCACTGCCACGGTCAGTACCCTACGTGAGCTTTACCGGCGCGTACTGCCTTGACGCCGGGGACATTGTCCAACGAACCGTATCGGGAAATCGCGTAGCGCACCCCAGCCATAATGTTGTGGACGGGATTCCAGATGTCGTCGTAGCCGGGCACTTTGTATTGCTGGAACGTCGGGTCGATGGTCTGCAACAACCCCTTCGACGGAGTTCCCCTCTTGGCATTGTCATCCCACAGGTTGATAGCTCTCGGGTTGTTGGTCGACTCGTGCTGCGCCATAATCCTGATCGCGTCGGCATTGTTGGCGCCCGACAAGCCGAGAATCCCCATGGCCTGCTGGATCCATTGCTCGATGGATCCGCCCTGTCCCACGCTGGAGGGACTGTATCCGGTTGTCGCGTATCCAGAGTTGTAGCCACTGGACGGTGGTTGCTGCCCGTTGATGTTCCAGAGGTACTGACTGGTCAGGCGTTGGACCTGCGCCGCCATGTCTTTGGTCGCGGACTGGCCGGCCGAGACGATGGTGTGGGCCTTCTGCAATGCGGCGGTCAGGATCTGGTGGACCTTCGCCTGACCCTCCCGGGTGTAGGCGTGCGGTCCGAGTTCGGCGAGCGCGACATTGACCTGGCGAATGAGTTCGGTGAGCTTCTTCTGATCGACCTTGTGATTGCCGGCCAGGCCGGACACGTACTGGGCGAGTTGATTGTCGAGGTTGTTGAAGGCGGTCGCAGCAGTCTGCTGGAACAGTTGTTGCGCCCGGCTGCCGGTGACGGCGCCGCCGCTGCCAGGAGTGAGGCCCAACATCTTTCGTAGCTCGATGACCTCGGGATCGGTCGGGTTGCCGTCACCGTAGGCGGCTGCCAATAGCCGCAGCGCTTTGATTGCGCGCTGTGCTGCGGGCGAAAGGGTGCCCGCGACACCATCGGTAGCAGCTTCGGCGTCACTGGTACCGGCAGCCGACGGGGCTCCAGTCGGTGCGTCGCGGGAGCGCTCACCTGGCTTACCATCCTGCACTGCGGTACCCGGCGTCGATGCCGATGTGCCGGATGTCGGCTCGGCACCACCGTTGCCGTTTGCCAGCCCGGACAACGCAGACGCGAGCATCGGCAGCATCTGTGCGCCTGCGGACAAGGCAGGTTCGAGTTGCGCCAGCGCATCCGGCTCATCCGGTGATGAGTTCTCTCGCTCGATTGCCGGCTGCCGTGTTGCGGCGGGCCCCAGCGCACGGGCCGCTTCGGTCGACGGTGGATCCGAGGAGAAGGGTGCCGCTACCGTGCTTGCCGTCGGGACCGCCCCTGTTCCGGTAGGTAGCGAAGCTGACGGTGATGAATTCTCCCGTGGCGTGGCCGATACCGATGTACCTCGTCCGGCACTCGAACCGTCGGACGATGTCGACGTATTCGCAGACGGTCCACCAGTGCCGACCGATGCCGGTCGTACGTTTATTCCGGCACGAGGTCGGTCGGACCGCGTCGTCCAGGGGTCCGATGTCTCGGAGGCTCGATCGGTGGTGTGTTCGCCGTCCGCGGACAGCACCTCGGCTGCCGGCCATACTTCTGCGCTGGTCATCGTGGGCCACCCGGGTGAAAGTGGCTATACAAGCGTGGATTCCGGTGCTCGGCGCCAGGTCTCCATCGGTGGAGGTCCATTCCGGCAGTCCTCCCATGTCCGTCGGTGGCTGGGTGAGCCGCGGCCAGGCTCATCGCCGCGCACGGTGGCGTGTTCTTCGAACCATCCTCGCCTGTGTGTATGCCGCAGAGTTTCCCAGTGCTGGGGATCTTTGACAATGGGGGAGTTCGGAAGGGTATATGGCGCATGGATGATCGCAAGCGTGTGGGGTCGAGGTTCCTGACTGCCTCGGTATCGTCCAGCGTGCTCTTGGGTCAGCTTGACGACCTGGGTGCGAATGTGTCGTGGCTGCCGGCTGAGTGTGGAGGCATCTGATGCTTGGTGGGTTTGGTTCGTGGATCAAGAAGACGGCCGTCGCCGCGGCCGGTGTTGCCCTACCACTTGCGGGTGGAGCAGTAGGTGCTTGGGTCGGCGGGCCGATCGGCGCCAGGATCGGTGCCAGTCTGGGCGGAGCTGTCGCGGATATCGTTCAGAACGGGAAACCGGGATGGTCGACGCTTGGCGCCGCCGCGTTGTCCAGTATCGGTGCCAAGAGCTTCGGTGGAGGTGCCGGATCCAGGGCGGGGTTCCTGGGCGGGGCCGAAGGTAAAGCTGCGGCGCTAGCCGGAAAGACCGCCAAAGAAAACTACAAGCTCCCCGCCAATGCGTCGACTCCGCTGCTGCGGGGAGGGAAGTGGGGTGCAACTCGGCGTGGAGGCAACGCTGCTGCGCGGAGGGCGGAAAGGTCGAACCTGGCCAGAAATCGCAAGGATTCTTGGCGTAACACATTCAATCCGGGTGCCAATGGGTTGCGGTGGAAGCTCCCCGATAAGGGGCTGCGCAGGTCGGGGCTGGGCTATGCGGCCGCAAGTGGCGTGGGTTCTACAGCCGGGTACTACACCAGCAAGGCGCTCGGTGGCTCGGTCCCGACGGGAGGGAGCGCTCCGCGAGTACCCGGCGAGAATGGCGGGATGGGCTTCGAATACGTTGGGGGCCACGCGAAGTCATCCGTGAGGAATATGCCCGGTTTCAAGGCTACGCCGAACAGCACTGCCGATTCATGGCAGGAGTCAGGATTTCTACTGATGCCGAAATCGATACCTGACACGTTGAAAGCATGGTACGCCGGACCTAAGACGACGGGGTCGACCACACCGGCTTGATTCACGACGGGTAGTTAGGGTGCGGTTCTGTGGCGGATGAATCTTCGGTCGACGAAAAACCTACGGTCGACGATTATGACGATGCGGGCGACGACGTTGCGGCCGGGAGCGCGGCAACAAACGAAGAGGCAGCCTCTTTCGTCGACTTTCTCGACATAGCCAACCTGATCATGGGCGAGGGTGAGCCTGCGGATATGGAGATACCCAGTCTGCCCACCGTCCCCGCACCCGCCAGCACCGCATCGAACCTTCAGGCGTACATAGCGGCCGCGGACAGCTTTCGTACCAGGGCGGACGCGCTCAATAAGTATGCGCAAGGGCAGAAGGTGGTCGCGGCCGACGCCAAGGAGAACGTGACCAAATTTGGTAGAGAGCACATTCTCGATGTCGTGGACAGGGTCAATCAGGAGGTCATGTACGTTACGGACGGACCGACCTTCATCCAGCATGTCGGAGCTTCACTAGAAGCCGTGGATGCGGTTCGTGCGGCCGTACAAGAAAAATCTCGAGAACTATATAATGCCTCGACTGACATAGTCGAAAAAATGCGGAAAGAAACTGAGGCGGCTCTCAAAAAGCAGAGTGAGGCGCAGTCGAAGGCTCTCGCCGACGCACTCGGGAAGTTCAAAACCCCGTATGTTCCCGGCCCGTATGTGCCCGGCCAGAACATCCCCGGCCAGAACACCCCCGGCCCGAATAACCCCAACCAATACCCACCAGCCTGGGTGAACGACAACGGTCCGAAGCAGCCGGGCTCCATAACCGACCCCCAGCGTCCTGGCACGATCAACCCGCCGGGCACCATCACCCCGCCGGATACGAAACCGCCTGTGTCCGGGATCAAACCGCCGGTTTCCGATATCAAGCCCCCGACCACAACACCCCCTGCCGGCACACCGCCTCGGGTGAATCCGCCGATTTCCTCGCCACCGTCCGGGCTCGGCGGTATGCCTGGTATGGGGATGGGAGGAATGCCTGGAATGGGTATGGGCATGCCCGGTATGGGAATGCCCGGAATGGGCATGGGTTTCCCGGGGATGAACGACCAGATGGCGCGGCGCAACGAGTTGGACCGGGATCTGGCGCGGCGCCGCGAGGAGCTGGATTCACACCGGGACAAGCCGCGCGATATCGTGCCGCCGCGATCTGCCGCGCAGCAGGTGGCAGCGCAGGCGCCAGGGGCCAACCCCGGCGCCGCGAACGCGCAACATGTGGGCCCGAATCCGAATGTGACCGCAGCGCCCGGCGCCGGTACACCGCCTCCCGGACAGACGCCGGGTCCGGTTCCGAACGCGGACGGAAAGGTGCAGTTCGATTTCCCCGGTCGTCCGCCATTGATGGTGTCGCCGGTGGTGCACAGCGGAATGACCGCCGCGGTCGCCAACAAGAAGGGCATCGATGCCAAGGCCGCCTATGCCAATACGGCGGCGAAGTGGAACGACGACAAGAAGATCGGTATGCGTATCGATCCGAGCAAGTTGAGCGCGGGCGATGTGGTCAGTTGGAAGGACGGCACAGCCATCGTGGTCGTCTGGCCCAAGGGCGAGGGCGGTGCGGACGCCGCGCCCGCCATCAGTACTGATGCTTCGGCAGGTTCGACGGATACCTTGGAGATCATCGCCAATGGCGAACTGCAAATCGTCACCGGCGACATGATGAAGGACGACGGGCCATACGGCGCCTTCAACGGCTTCTTCCATCCGAACGGGGTCGATGCGGTGCCGTCCGCGGATGCCGGTGCCGGTGGCGGGGCGCCCGTCACCGCCGACCAGCAGCCGACTGTGGTGGCGTAATGGGTGAGAGGAGATATCGATGGCTTTGAATGTCGATCCCGGCGCGCTCGTGGCCGCGGCCTCCGCGCTGTCGACGGCGGCGGGTGAAACCGCTCGTGCACTGCCGCCCGGTTGGGTGACGCCCGCAGGGGCCGACCCGATTTCCTCCGGGGTTGTTCCCCGCCTCAATACCCAGGCCGCAGCACTGCTGAACGGGACGATCGATGTGCTGAACGCCGTGGCACGCGAGGCCCACAAGATCGGCACGTCCGCCGCGAATTACAGCCTCGCCGATGACGACGGTGCACGTGCGATCAACGGATCGGGCGCTGATCTCGTGGCCGATCCAGTGGGCGAGCCGCAACCGTTGCCGCACCGGATCCCGCCCGCGCTCACCGCGCCACCATCCGGACCGGTCGACTCCTTGACGTTCGCGCACGGTTTGCGTGCCGGCCCGGGCCCGGGCCCGGCACACGAATTCGCCAACGCCTTACGCGGTTTCACGCGGGATGTATTCCCGATCGCGAACCAGGTGGTGAACAACGCGTCCTCGGCAATGAGCCACTGGACGCCGGTGGGTGAGAAGGCCGCCACAAATCTCACTCGATACCAAGGCTGGCTCGACCGTCTGGTGACCGGGATGACGATGCTCGCCGATTCCGTCGACTCATACGGTCAAGCGTTCCGCAATGCGAAGTCGACCCATCCCACTCCAGAGGAGATCGAGGCCGCTCGTAAGGAATTGCTTGCGGCAATGCGCTCGAAAGACGGAGCCTGGAAAGCGGCGGCGCTGAAGAAGTTCGAAGACCAGAAAATACAGTCGGCTTGGGCTATCGGGGACTATGAGGCAGCTACGAGCACCCAGGTGCCCAGTGAGGCGGCCGCAGCTGGTGACGCTGTACAAGGTCAGACTGGTCAGCAGGGCGGACAAGGCTCCGGCGGCGAGGGCTCCGGCAGTGAGATGGATCCCAGCATGATGGCGAACATGATGTCCGCGATGATGAACGCGATGTCCTCCATGGGCGGGCTGCCGTTGGACCAGTCGGCGCAGGAATATCTAGACGACTATGCCCTCGGCGACGAGTTGTACGACGACTACACCGGATTCGGTTCCCCAGGCGGGTTCGGGGGGATGGGGGGAGGCGGTGGCGGATTCGGAAGCGCTGCGGGCGGCGGCTTCGCCGATTCATCGATGGTCGCGCCGCCGGTGCCGCTGACCCCCGCAGCGGCACCGGCGGGTGCGCAGAGCCTGCCGCGCGCGCCGGTGATCGATGCGGTGCCTACTGCGTCCTCGGCATCGGGCAACACCGCTGCGCGTGGCGCCGGCATGCCGATGATGCCGATGATGCCGATGGCGCCGGGTGCGGGTGCGGGGGCCGGGGGCGGAGGTGATGACCGCAATCGCGTCGTCGCCTGGCATCCGGACCGTCTGATGTACGTCGACGACACGCCGCACACCGAGATGGTGATCGGCGAGCGGCCGACGGTAGCGCCGAGCGTCACACCGCCGACACCGAATTCAGGTGGGGGCAATCAGTATTCGTCACAGTCCGGAGGTTCCGCATGAGCGATATCCACCCCGATGTGCAGGCCGCACTCGATATGGCGCGCAACCTGCGGCATCGTATTGCCGATATGCGGGAGAAGATCGACGCGATCCGCGCCCGGCGACCGTCGCCGAGCGGAGCCGTCATTCCCGAGGTGGATGCCATGGGCCGGTTGACCGGGCTCTATCTGGCGCCGGGGACCGTCGACCGGTTCGACAGCGCCGAACTCACGCACGAGATCATGGCCGCCATCCGCGACAGCACCGCTGACGCCGGACGGCAGTACCGCATCGTCATGGACGGTCCGCTGGATTCCGATGAGACGGAAGCGGTTCCCGCCGCGCCGGGGTCGGTGTCGTGACGCAAACCGATGCGGTCAGTGCGGGTGAAGCCGTGCGCTGGCTGCACGACGAAGGTCTCAGCCGATTGGCCGGGACCGCTGGGCATGCCGCGGGTCCGTTCGGCGCCTTCACCGTGGAGGTGTCCACCGGAACCGTGACCGCTCATCCGGTCGCGAGCACCGGAGCGGGCTCGCAGGTGCTGACCATGTCCGCCGACGAGCTGCCGCCGCCGGGTCAGCCCGCGCACCGATTGGTGGTCGTCGGGATCACCACGGCCCAGGCGATTCTGGTCGTCGACCTGTCCGCCTATCTCGCGATCGCGATCAGTGCCGACGATCCGGTGGGCGCCGCGCGCTCCTGGGTGATGCAGTTGCTGCTCGATCCGGAGATCACGGTGACCACCAACAGCCCCGCCGTCGCCATCGGCGACAGTCCGCGGTGCCGCCGAGGCTTCTTCCCCGGCGGTGGCGCGCCGATCATCCACATCGATGATCAGCGCCCGCCCGTCACCACCGTCACCCTGGATGCAGCCGGCGAGTCCGCCGACCGGCTCGAGATGGCACTGGACGGTACCGGCGAGATGTACCTCGGCACCCGGTGCTGGCCGCTGAGTCTGGTCATGACGATCGACGAGACGACCTGGTCGGCACTGGCCGCCAGTTTGGACGCACCTGCCGAGCCCGGCCCCAGCACCGCATCGCCCGCCTCGGTGGTGGCCGCAGGCACCGCCGAACGACCCCCGGAGATCAACCGATGACCCAGCCGAATCCCACCGATCTACATGAGGTCGACGACTTCGATACGGACGCTTACGATCCCGGCGAGGCCCCGGCCGCTCCCAACTGGCAGAACATGATCTACGAAGTGGTCAATCTCGATCACAGTGTCGGTGTCGCCTGCAACCGCGACGGCGAGATCGTCGGGCTGCACCTCACCGACGAGGCGCGTGAGAACGGGGACGCGTGGCTGTCGGCGGAAGTGCTGCGGGTCGCTCGGCTGGCACACCTCAAATCTCGCGTCGGCCTCCGCGCCGAAATGGAGTACAACGGGGCCAGCCCCTACACGGTCGACGCGTTCGATCTGCCCACCGAGGCCGCCTATCGCGCTCAGGAGAGCGCCGAGCTGGGTCGTGCGCAATGACACCGGCTCACACTGCCGAGAACAGGAGCCACCATGCTGGACAGGGATGACACGCCAGAAGTCCTGCGCCCGGCGGGCGAATACGTCCGCGCCATCACCACGAGTGCGGGCACTACGAGCGCCGCGGTGCGCGGCATGACGCTGCCGTGCGGCCCCGCGTCGTCGCTCGATCACGCGCTTGTCGGTGAACGCGACTGGATCGCCATGACATTCGGCAACGCTGTCACGACGTGCCTGGCCCGCGTGAACCACGCTATCCAGGAGACGCGCGACGGAACCAACGCCCACGATGTGGCCGATATCTTCGGTAGTGCTGACATACGTAAGCACCAGGCGATCTGAGCGTTTCGGCACGAACATGCCCGGTGACGATGTCCGGCCTGATGCGGAGAGTGGAACGGAATGGAGCCGGAGCGAACCAGCCCCTATTGGGACGCGATCGTCGCCGATGACTGGCCTGCGATCTCTCCGGCGGCATGGCATGCTCTGGAGACCCGCGCGCGTTCCGCTGCCGCCGCGCTGAACACCGGTGATGCCGCGAAGGCTCGCCTGGCCTTCGATCAAGCGGTCCGCTCCAGCGGACGATTGCAGCCGATCAAAGACGAGATGCTGGCTCAGCAGGGCGTACCGCAGGCGTTCGCGGACGCGCTGATCGCCGCATCCGAGGTCTTCCGGGACTTCGGAGGGCTGGTCTATCGCACCCGCAACCGGATCCTGGACATCGTCGACGATGCCACGGCGCGGATCGCCGTCATACAGCGGCGCGCCGAAGAAGCCCGTGCCGCAGAGGAATCGGCACCACAGGACACAGCTGACACGATCTCGAACGTGCTTGGTGGGGCGCGCGCGGATGTCCGTGATGTGGTCGCGGCGGCGCACGCTTCGATCAGTCCGACCGGTCTGCCGTCGCTTGCGGTGATCTCTCAGGTGCTCCGGCAACCGGGCCCATGGGAGCCGGGCCGGTCCCGTTCCCGGCCCGAACCGCCGGGACATCGGCCCGCGCAGCCATCCGCCGAGGGTGGTGGCCGTGGCCAGCCCGAGGGCACGCCATCTCGTGACCCGGTCGGCCCGGATACCCCCGCGCCGCGGCCCGCACCGGTGTCACCGGACGATCGGTTCGAACCGATCGTGGTGCCGGACGAGATGGTGGATTCGACTTCACCGCCACCTGATGCGCAGACTCCCACCGACGGTGTCGGCGGTCCGACAGACCCCGATTCGGCCGTGCCGGGTGAGCCGGAAGCGACGGAGTCGCAGCCAGCGCCCGGTCCGCGGGAAACTCGTGACAACGGTCCACTCGCCCCCGACATGGGTGCTGGTGCCGTGCCGCCCGCGCGCGGCGGAGCGGGTGCTCTGCCGACACCGTGGGGGAGTGTGCCGGCCGAGACAACCAGGGGCGCTGCCGGCGTCGACGTCGGTTCGAGCGGTGTGAGCGACACCGACTCGGGCGATGGCGATGACACCGACCGGTCGGACCGCGGCGCGGGTCATCTGACGGGCGCGGGTGCACACCGCGGAGCGGAATCGCAACGGACAGACGCCGAATCCGGACGCCCTGGCGTCGACGACCCCGCACCAGCGGACTCCGCGCCGGGAGCCACCGACCCGCTGATGGATGCGGCTGTGCGCGCTGCTTCGAAAGAAGGGGCAGGTGCGAACAACTCGGGACCGGATGCGGCGGTGCAAGCCGATGCGATGGCCGGGATGCCTCCGCCGATGATGCCGATGGGTGCCTCACCGCCGGTCTCCGCCAACGCGCCCGGATCACCACCGGCGGTGACGACGAAGTCGAGTGGGCCGAGCATCGGGCCCGCGGCACCGGCGTCTTCGCCGTCGGCGGCGCCACCTACACCACCGACCGCACCCGCGAAGGCGCCCGTGGTGGGTACGCAACCACCGCAGAGCACATCGGCACCGGGCGGCGGCGGGGCTGCTCCACCCGGTGCGCCCCAGCAGGCGAACCGGGTGAATCCGCAGCCGGAGCCTGTTCCCGGTGATGCGACGCAGCCCGAGGACGTCGTCCGCCATGTCGTCGGGGCCGCGATGGCTGCTGCCGCGGGGCCCTCGTTCGTGCTCGGTGAGAAGGTCGACGGTGGCCTGGTGCTCGCACGGACCCTGCTGGCCGGTGTGCTCGCGGCCGCGCCGCAGGTGACCGGGACCGAATCGGCGGTGGCGGTCATGCGGCACTCCGGAGGGGTGAGCGCGTTCCTGACCTCCAACGAAGGCAGGGGGTGGATACCGGCCGGAGTGTTCGTGCCGCGGGAACTGTCCACACCATGGGTGTGGTCGGTATCGGAGGGTTCCGGGTGGGAGGGCATCTCCGACCCGGCGCGGGTGCTGGCGGAGTTCGCGCTCGCCTGGGGCCGCAAATCGGGCGCGCACTTGACCGCTCTCGCGTCGTCGCTGCCGATCGACGCGATGCTCCGCGCCCAGTTGGGTGAGGTCGCGACCATCGGCTCGGTGGAGCCCTCGCCCGCGATGAATCTGAGCGCACCCGGCCCGCGTCTGATCGATCGGCTGGAGTTGGCCGGATCACCTCGTATGCTGGCCCGGGTCGCCGAGACACCCGACGACGAGATCCACTCGCGTTGTGTCGATCTCGCGATCGACGCACATCAACGTCTCGCGCGGGCCGGCCTGAGCGGCGGTGATTCACTCGGGGTGGCCGCTCTGCGCGAGCGCATCCTGCCCGCGATCCGCCAGGGTGGGGACATACCGGAGCAATCATGGAGCGAGCTGCGCGACCTTGACGATCTGCTGTCGGTCTCGATGGTGTCGCACCGCTTCGATGCGACGCGGGTCGCATTGGGGGAGTTGCGTTCGGAGCAACCGGGTGCGCAGACATCGGTGTTGCGGGCCATGGTGTTCGAGCGACGGTGCGACGAGCTGGTGCTGCTGCTCAACGGTGAACCGACCCGGCAACGGCTGCGCGACGCGATGTACGCACATGCCCAGATCGCCGGACATCCGGCGCTCACCGAGCCCGCCGCGGGTACCGTCCGTCCAGTTCGGCGGCCGTCCGTCACCGCGCCCCGGATGTCCTGAGCGACATCGAATTCCCAGCGACGGGAAGCCCGGAGAATGAAACGGTCGGTGGTGTGGAAGGAGTGATCGAGCGTGCCGGAAAAGCTGGATCTCGACCCCGCGGTTTTGCGTCAACTCGCGGCCCAGCATGAGCAGGTCGCGCGCGACACTCGCCAATGGGCCAAGCAGCCCACGGATTGGCTCGCGGCCTTCCCGCGCACCTACGGTGCCATCGCTGACCCGGTGTACACGGCCTTGAAGGAGTACTATCAGGCCAGGGAAGACGCGGGCAACGCTCTCGCCGATGATCACGACAGGACCGCGCGGAACTTGCGCGCGTCCGCGGACAATTACGAACTCAACGATGAAGAAAACGCCGGAGCAATTCGGCGTGGCGGCGAAGAAGTCGAAAGTCCGACCGGTGGCGGGGGCACGCAGCCCGCGCCGTCGTCGCCGCCCCCGTCCGCGGGTGGCACGGCGCCCGACGCACCTTCCGATGGTCAGCGGCCGGATGCGCCGAGGCCGGAGGACGTGCGGCCCGACCCGGACGGCACGGGAACCACTCCGCCGCCGGATCAGTCGCTCCCGGGTGGAACGGCCCCCGACCAGCCGACCGCAGACGACGCGACAGCGACACCGACACCGGGGATGCCCGGAACCGGTGCACCGGATGGAGCGGGCACCGGCGCCCAGACGCCGACCACCGGTACCGCACCGCACATCCCGGCTGCGGCTTCGACCGATTCGTCGGCGAATTCCGCGACCACGCCGTCTACCGCGCCCACCGGCGCGGCGGCGGGTTCGCCCAGCGGCGCCGTCCCGCCCGTCACCGCGATGCCCGGGGCTGGTGTCGGTCCTGTCGCGGGTGCGATGGACGACCGCGCGGCCACTGCGCCACCGTCACAGGCCGCCGGACGCTCCGACGCTTCGCCGATGGCGATGCCCATGCCGACACCATTCGCCGCCGCGGTCGCCGCCGCCAAGGACAAGGCGGCCGAACCGGCCCATGTGGTGGGCGATCAGGTCGACGAGGATCTGGTGATCGCGCGGACCCTGTTGCAGGCAGTGCTCGCTGCCGCCGATTCATCGGTGATCGGCCTGTCCTGGGCGGTCTCGGTGATGCGCGGTCCGGCCGGTGCCGGAGTGTTCATCACCACCAACGAAGGACGCGGCTGGATGCCGGCCGGAATGTTCCTGCCGCGCGAAGTGTCCTCGCCGTGGATATGGGATGAGCTGCTCGGGACCGACGAGCGCACCGGGTCGCCGTGGGAAGGCGTTACCGATCCGGCCCGGGTGCTGGTCGAATTCGGAATGGCGTGGGGCCAGAAGGTCAATGCGAAACTGTCCGCACTCGTCTCCTCCGGTCCGATCGACCCCGGCCTGCGCGCCCAGCTCGGTGACGTGCCGACCCAAGGTCTCGTCGGTCCGTCCTATGACCTGGACCTGCGCGAATTCACCCCCGACACCGCCGATCGCCTCGGGCTGTTCGGCACGCTCGGAGCCCTCGAACATGTTGCCGAGGTGCCGGACAGCCAGGTTCCCGGCCGCTGCATCGAACTCGCTGTCGACGCACATCTGAAGGTGGGCAGGTCGGCGCCACCGGTCGAAGCGATGGAAGTCCGCGGTGTACGGGAGCGGATCCTGGCTCTGGTGCAGGCGGGACAACAAGTACCCGCCCCATGGTGGGACGACCTGCGTGACGCCGACGATCTGCTCGCGGCATCCATGCTGTCGCGCCGTGTCGACCCGGGCCGGGTCGGACTCGGGGATCTGCGGGTCGACGATTCCGATTCTGCCCTGCGCGACATGGTGTTCGAGCGCCGTTGCAATGAGCTGGTGCTGCTGCTGGAGGGGGAGCCGACCCGTCAAGGTCTGCGCGACGCCGTCTACGCGCATGAGCAGATCGTCGAGCATCCGTTGTTCGTGGAGGCTCCGTCGACGGTGTCGACCGTGTCCACCGCCGATACCGGGCGCGTTGCCCGTCCGGCCACCTCGACCGGAACGGTATCGGCGCCGGGCGTTTCCGCTGGACCGCCGGCAGGTGTGTCCGGGCCGCCTCCGGGGGCTGTGGCCGGGCCGCCTCCGGTCGCGCCACCGCCTTCGAGGAGCGACCAGGATGGTGTCTGAGCGTCCTTCGAGTTCTGATCGTGGCCACTGGCCCACCTCGGCCGTACGGCTGCGCTCGACAGGAGTGAAGATGTCTTTAGCCGAATCGATGGTTAGCGGGCGCCGCGGCGCTTCGGCTGGGCGGGATCGGGCGCGCTGATGGCCGAGTATCCGCTGGATGACTACCGGGAGCAGCAATACCTCAACAGCGGAATCCTCCCACCGGATAAGCGGAAGAACGGTGTGGAGGAGTTTCTCGCATCGCAACCGGAGCCCGAAAAAAAAGAGGAACCGAAACCGTCTCCCGAGAAATCAGAATCATCAGGGGGCACCGGGGATACGCACGTCCAAAATCCCAATGGCAGCTACCCTGTCGCTGTGAAAGTCCCGAAGGAGGGCGATGGCGGCGGGGCGTCGGGCGATAATTCGGAGAAGAAGGGCGGAGAGGGAAACGCCTCCGGCGATAATAAGAACAAGCTGGACGGTACGGCGCCGATCAATGGGGCGGTAGATCCGAAGTTCGACGCGCCCGCCGAGAAGGATATCAAGCTGGATTCCGGGACGGGACTCGGCGATAAATCGAACACGATAGAGGTCGGTAGTACCCTCAAGCCCGGTCAGGAACTGATATCGGATAACGAGCGATATTCGCTGCGATTCGATAAAAACGGGAACCTGATATTCGCGGACAACGATCTGGGGCAAAAGGTTCTCCAGTCGGGAACGATCCGCCCCGGAGATATGACGGGCGCGCGGTTCGACAAAGATTCGATCGATGTTCTCGGTGGCCATAACATGGCCAAAGGGGACGACGGTGACGCTGTCTGGTCCCAGGCGTTCCGCTTCGACAAAGACGTCGCCGACAAGGTCAAATATTATCGGATCAACGACGACGGCACCATCGTCGCGTTGGGTGCAGACAAGAAGACCATACTCGGCGTAGCTTACTATCTGGGTGATCAGAAGAAGCACTTCATTCCGATCGACTTTCCGGTCCCGCCCGGCGGTAGACCGATATTCTATGACACCGTCGAAGCTATGCGCCGAATTATGCAGCTTCAGGTGGACAATCTCGGCTCGGGCAAGCCCTCTGGTGCGCCGGATCCCGAGGAGGCGTTGAAAAATGCTGGTCTGCCGACCGGTAAATTCTCCTCGGAGATGGTGGACAAATACTACGGTCTACATGAGCGGATCAAGTCCCTCAACCGTGCACTGGACAAGAAGATCGACGAGGTCAAGGTGAAAACCGAAGATCTCGCGTCCCAGATAGAGGACTCGCGCAAGTACATCATTGACAGGCATGAACGGCTCTCCAATATAATGCAGGCCCCGATGGGGGCGAGTTCGATTCATGAAACCCTGGAGGAATACAAAGCGGGAAAGGTTCAGAGGGAGTACGACAAGGATGGCAACGTCACCTCTTTCGAGCTGAGCAAAGAGCTGGAGCAGAAGCTCCTGGAGGCGGTCCGCAGCACCTCCAACGATATCTCCAAGAAGATCAATGAGGTCACCGAAGCCGTCGAGCAGAACAAGCCCGATAAGGATCCGGGCAAAGGTACGCCGAAGGATGACGGTAAGACCAAGGACGACGGGACGAAGACGCCTCAGGGGCCGACGGATACCGGCCCGACCCCGACGGGGCCCGGTCCTACGGCGACCGGCCCGACCCCGACAGGCCCGACTCCAAACCAGGACTGGAGCAATACCTACAAGGACCTGCCGCTCGGCTCCGATACTCCCGGCGGTGCGACGGGCCCCGGTGCTACCGATCCGAAGCTGGCCAAGTTCTTCAACGATCTCGCCAATGACCTCGAGAAGTCCGCGACCGGCGGCGGAGCAGGCAGCGGCGGCGACGCGGGTGACGGGTCAGGTAGCGGGGGTGGTACGGGTACGGGCACACCAGGTGGCGGATCTGGTGGACAGCAGACCCCCGGCGGTCAGCAGCAACCCGGATCGCAGCCGGGCGGCAACGGGCAGCAGCAGCAACCCGGCCAGCAGCAGGGCGGCGGCGGGATGAATCTCGGGATGCCGCTGATGATGATGGTGTCGATGTTGCCGCAGGTCATCGGCCAAGCTGCGCAGATGATGATGGCGCAGAAGGCCGAAGCCCAGCAGCAGGAGCGGTACGAGGAGGAGCGTCGGCGCCAGGATGAGGAGCGCAAGGCCGAGCGGGAGGAGCGCAAGGCCGAGGAGAGCGGATCGGTCGCTCAGGCATCGGCTCAATCTCCGGCCGCCGATGCCGCGCCCGGGGTCGCCACCGCTTCGTACGGACCGGGTGCACCGCCGGCGGTCGTCATGCCCGGCGGTATGACCGACGCCAAGCTGCCGGATGGGTCGTCGCAGAAGGTTTCGTCGGTCGTCGCCTCGGCGTTGAACAAGGAGACCTACAACGACAACGGTAGCGACGCGCGCGCGGCCTATGCCGGGACCACCGGACAGCACACGCCGAGCAATCCGTGGGTGGCGGTCGATCCGAACAGCACTGATCCGAACCAGCGCCTGCGCACCGGTGATGTGATCCAGTGGGAGAACCGGACCGCGCTTGTCGTAATGAACGAGGCCGGCCTGAACGTCATGCTCAACGGCCAACTCGTGCAGATCGATCCGAACAACCCGCCCGACGACGGACACGGTCCGTTCGGAAAGTTCCAGGGGTTCTTCCATCCCACGGGGATCGACAAGGCAGGCGGCGATGCGACGGCGTCCGGCCCGCCCACGGTGGATGCGACCCCGGATACCGGGGGACCGGCGGCACCCAAACCGATTCGGCCACAGGTGTATACCTGAGTCGTCGATCCGAGACGAGCCGTTGCGAACGGTCGGAATACTGACCAGAGCATCCACGGCAGTGATTCGCCGTCGGTCTCGTCCGACGAATGCCGATTCGAACTCGACTCGGGCTGGACTGACACCTCACCGAAAATGGTGATTCATCGCCGATAGTGAAGTCGGCGGATTCTTGTCGATGCCCATACGTTCATCTCTGGGACAGATATGCAGTGAGATGCACGCAGCCATGATCAGACCGCTGCAACGCGAGAGACCGGCTCTGCCGTATCTCAGCTCATCGGCGAATCAGGCAGCGCCCGCAGCGGCATCCTTCGGTTCCGCGGGCTTCTGCTCCTGCGGCTTGGCCGGGTCGCCCGTAGGCTTGTTCGGGTCGTTGGATGCCGTCGCACCCTCGGCAGGCTTGTTCGGATCGCCGGGCGCGGCGGCCTGCCCTTCGGGCGACTTCTGTTCACCCGGTGGCGGTGGCGGTGGTCCGCCGCCTTCGGCCTTCTTGTCCTCGGCCTGCTTATCGCCCTCGCCGTTGAACAACTCGGTGAGCATCGGCAGCATGGGTATCAGGGACATGGGGATCATGCCGAGCATCGGCAGCATCGACAGCAGTCCACCGAGACCGCCATCGCCGCCGCCACCACCGGCTTGTCCGCCGCCCTGCTGGCCACCACCACCCGGGATGCCGCCTCCGGCGCCGCCACCGTTGTTGCCGCCGCCGTGCGCTATGTCCCAGTTGTGGTCGGCTGCTTCGACGATTCGCTCGCAGATCTTCCGCAACGCGTCACCGACCATCCGCATCAGCGCGTAATCTTGCGCACGCGTGAGCTTTCCGGTGACGAGCGAATACGGCGCCATTCCTTCTTTGAGCTGGGCCGTGATTGTCTTGATCGCAGCGAGGTTCTTGGACTTGTCGTCGGCCATGACCTTCGACGTCTGCTTCACCTTGTTGTCCATGGCGAGAAGCGAAGTCTTCGTCTGCTCGGTTTTACCGAGAGCTTTGGTGTAGGTTTCGGCCAGCTGGCCGTTCCCGACGCCATCAGCCTTCACGTTGCGCAACAAGGTGGCGACTTCGGGCGGCGGTGCCACGGTGTGTTCACGGCCCATGAGGTCGACGGCGAACCGGATGGCCTTCTCGGTCGCGGCGATGAGGTCTTTCGTCAGCTGTGAGGCGCCAGCTGGCGGAACGAGTTTCATCCAGTCGCCACTGCCGCCATCGGTCGGGCGACCCCCGGGGTTCTTGGCCGAAATCGGCACGACCGCATCGGGATCTTTCGGATCGTTTTTGCCGGTGGCGGGCTTGTCATCCGCGGGTTCGGCCGGTTGAACGACGACCTTGCCCTGCGCTTCATCCCTGTCGATGGCGCCGACCTCGGCCCCCGATCCTTCTGGACGCGCGACAACGGTGCCGACCGAGGGTTCGGCTTGCGTTTGTACGGTGCCCTGAGCGGGTGCGGCAACTACGGCCGCCTGCACAGGACTCGTGGTCGTCGCATCCTGCGATTGCTCGACCCCGGTGTCCGCCAAATCTGTCGCCATCTTGTCGACACCGCCTCCCTCTATTCGCCCATCATTGTCTTGTCTTCCCGACGTTGGGAAGGTTGTCAATACCGACTGCATCCCAGAGCTGGGAAGATCTGGTACGGGGCGACCGGAACAATGGCGGGTGGATCGGAGAGGCGGTCGATGATGCGCGAGAGTGGATCGGTCCGATGGCGCCAGGACTGACAACCGATGTCGACGGTGTGCTTCAGTCCATGATGGGGCTGTATGGCGAAGGTCAACCTGCGAAGGGTGCGGCGGCGGCCGCGGCGCAGGCGGTTGCCGCGGACAACAGCGGGCGAGGCGGCCAGATGATGGCGCGATTGGCCGAGGCCAGCGGTAGGCATACCGCGGCGGTCGAGACGCAAAAAGGCAAAGATGGATTTGTCGACAAGGCAACGACCACAACCGGGGACGGAACGCTGGCCGGGCGTAAATCCATCGACACCCAGATCGCCGAATTCCAGGCGCGGGCGCGGGCGCTCAGCAGCATCGCTGACGCGCGTTTCGCCGGACCTGCGCTGCTCGACTCCGCGAACACAGCGATATCCAACGCCACCAAGCAGGTCAACAACGATCTCGATTCTGCACGACGACAGGCCGCGCAGATCGTGCCACCTCCGGTGCCCAAGCAGCGTGAGCGGCGGGTGGTTCGCAAGCGGGGCCGTAGCGGTCTCCGGACGCAACGTGCTGGGCGCGGCGGGGGCCGGGCGCTGCGAGCCGGACGCAACGGGCTTCGACCTATCGGCAAACCCGTGCCGTCGGATGGCACGCTGGGCGGCCGAGCTGTGAGTGCGGCCAGCGGTTGGCTCGGCGCACCCTACGTCTGGGGTGGCGGAGGTTCGGGCGGCCCGACGGGCGGTGGCTTCGATTGTTCCGGATTGACGCAGTATGCCGTCGCGCAGGCGACCAATGGCGAGGTCGAATTGCCGCGGACCACCTACGACCAGATCAACAGCGGCGTTCGCGTGCACCCCTCCGACGTGCGACCCGGCGACCTGGTATTCCCGATGTCTTCGTTCAGTGCCAGGGGGCCGGAGCATGTTCAGCTTGCGGCGGGAAACGGCATGGTGATCGAGGCGCCGACGTTTGGGCAGCATGTCACGTGGTCGGAGATGTCCAGCGATGTGGTGGTAGTCCGAGTGATGTGATCGATCCGTCACTATTCCCAAGCTTGGGGATTGAGATGGGCCGCGTCGCGGGTCCCAATCGCTAACCTGCACGGAAGGCGATGTCGGCGGAAGGGAAGTCCGAGTGTCAGCGGCCGAGGACGCGTTCTACACGGGTGTACAGAGTTTGGGGCTTGTCGCCGGAGGTGTGCGCAACGAACAACATGCGGCCGCCGCCTTCCGGACGGCGACCGACCTCGATCCGGACATGTGCGATGCCTGGTTGGGCCGCGCGATGGCCGGCGAGGTGACCTCCGAGGTGATCTACGGTGCGTACCGCTCCGTGCACAACCTCTATCGAGACCAGCAGCGCGCCGGCCTGGCCGATCGCGCGTTGTGGTGTCAGGTCGAAGTGGGCATGTACGGCCTGCGGGTCGCCATGGCCGACCGCGACCAGATCTCGATCGCACAGGCCTGTTTCTACGCCGATGGCGGCGAATGGCGTGAGGCCGCGGCGATCCTCGACGAGGTACCCGGCGATGAAGTGGCCGGATTCGTCCGCATGTCGCTGTACTACCGGACCGAACGATGGACGGAAGTGATCGCCGCGCGTACCGCGCAGCCGTCGTTGGAGGACGGGCTGCTCGATATCGCGGCCGAGTTGATGACCGCATCGGCCCTCGCCCATCTCGGACGTTTCGGCGAGGCGATGCCACGCGCCCAGCGCATCGTCGAGGACAGCTCCTCGGGCAACCTGTCCTATATCTGGGCCGATGCGCACTTCTTGCTCGGAATGCTGCTGCGGCACAATGGCGATACCGAGGCCGCCGACAAGGTGCTCGGCGGGTTGCAGGGCTCCGGCCTCTGGGGCGAGCGCGAAGAGTGGCAGCGCGCGGTGCGCGACAAGAGCTACCGCTTCGCGATCACCACGCCGGAATTGATCGCTTCTCGCTCCGACATATGGGACGCGCGCTCCGGCGACGATCCGGTACAGGTCGCCGCTACCGCCGCCAAGGCCGAACGCGAGACACTGCTGACCGAAGCCTCCGAACTACTGAACGCCCAGATCGGGATGGCGTCGGTGAAGGAGCAGGTGGACCGGCTCAAATCCGGTGTGCTGATGGACCAGGTACGCGCCAAGCGCGGCCTCGCGGTCGAATCCAAATCGCAGCATCTGATCTTCTCCGGGCCGCCGGGTACCGGTAAGACCACCATCGCCAGGGTGATCGCGAAGATCTTCGCCGGTCTCGGTGTCGTGCAGAACGCCGAGGTGATCGAGGTCTCGCGTAATGACATGGTCGGTACCCACCTGGGCCACACCGCGCCCAAGACCAACGCGTTGATCGACTCGGCGCTCGGCGGAGTTCTGTTCATCGATGAGGCGTACACCCTGATCCAGGAGGGGCTCTCCGGCGGCGATGCCTTCGGTAAGGAAGCGGTCGACACCCTGCTGGCCCGGATGGAGAACGACCGGGACAAGCTCGTCGTGATCATCGCGGGCTACGAAGACGAGATCGATCGGTTCCTCGCCTCCAACGACGGTCTGGCCTCCCGCTTCACCAAACGCGTCCGTTTCTCCAGCTATGGCGCGAACGAGCTGGTGCAGATCGCCGAACACATTGCCGAGAAGAAGGACTCGATCCTGTCCGACCAGGCCAGGGAGGTGCTGCGGCAGCGTTGCGAGCAGTTGGCCGAACAGAACCGCGATGGTAGGCGCCTGATCGACCTCGCGGGCAACGGCCGTTTCGTCCGCAATGTGGTGGAGGCGGCGGAAGCCGAACGTGACTACCGGTTCACCCGCGACAATCTGGACGTGACGACGATGACCGACGAAGAACTGATGACCGTCGACGTCGCCGATATCACCTCCGCGCTGGCGGGTTTGGCGCCGACCAGGTGATCTGATGGCACGTTTCCGGGTGGTGACCAAACACCAGATATCGGGCTGGCGTTTTCTCCTGCACCGGATCGAGCATGCGCTCGTTCGCCGTGACGCGTCGATGATCGATGACCCGCAGCGCGGGCGGTCGACGGCGCTGACCATCGGTATCGCGCTTGCCTGTGTCGGTGTGGTCGGTGCCGCGGTGATGGCGTTCTTCAAACCGGCCAAAGTGGTGGGTGATTCGAAGATCGTCGCCGACAAGGACACCGGTGCGCTGTATGTCCGTATCGGTGAGCGGCTGCACCCCGCATTGAATCTGACCTCGGCGCGGCTTGTCATCGGTTCGGCCGAAACGCCGGTGAAGGTATCCGGCGGCGAGTTGTCGAAGTATCCGCGGGGGCCGTGGGTCGGAATCCCCGGTGCCCCGGGAAATATCATCGACTCGAACGAGAAGGATTCGTCCTGGACGGTGTGCGACAGCACGCGTACCGGCGCGGCGTCGCCGGTCAACCCGCAGACCGGGCTGCCCACCGTCACACTGTCCGCACCGCAGACCACCGCGATCGGCGGTCCGCTCGAGGTCGACGGGCAAACCGCTCGTAAGCTCGCCGGAGCCGAGGCGAGGCTGCTGCGCGACGCGTCCACCACCTGGCTGATCTATGCCGACCCGGAGCAGGGTTATGTGCGTGCGGCCATCGACCTTGCCGACTCCGCCGTGGTGCTCGCACTCGGCATCGACCCGACCGCGACGGTGGTCGCCGCGTCCAAGGGACTCATCGAGGCCATTCCCGAGGTTCCGCCCATCAGGGTGCCGCAGATTCCGGGCGCCGGCGAGATGGCCACCCTGTCCACCGGTCTGACGGTGCCGGTGGGGTCGGTGCTGACCGTATCGGCCGCCGAGAAGGAGGGGGCCAGCTACGTGGTATCGCAGTCCGGCGTCGTGCGGGTGAGCGAGGTGCTGGCCGCAATGATCCGCAATGCCGACTCCCAGGGCGCGATCTCGCGCCGCACAGTCGGACCGGACGTGATCGCGGCGAATCTGCGGCCCGGTGCCTGGCCGGGGACCGCGACGTATCCGGCCGGTGAGGTGCAGATCGTGGAGCCGGAGCGTTTCGGGGTCACCTGCTATCACTGGTCGCGCTCCGACGGCGATGCCGCCGCAACAACCGAGTTGCTGGCGGGGGACCGGTTGCCGTTGCCCGCCGGTGAACAGGGCCGTACCGTCCCGCTGGTGACCGCGCAGTCATCGCAGGGCACCACCGCGAATGCCGCCTACCTTCCCCGGACGACCGGCCATTTCGTCCAGATCACCGGATCGGACCGGGCTTCACCGCTGCGTGAGTCGCTGTTCTGGATCTCCGACAGCGGTGTGCGTTACGGCATCGATGTCGGTGAGGCCGGCGGCACCGCTGCCACGCAGACGTTGTCCGCACTGGCGCTGCGCAAGCCCGTACCAGCCCCATGGAGCATTGTGTCGCTATTCGCAGTCGGCCCCACCCTGTCGAAAGCCGACGCCCGCATCCTGCATGACGGAATCCCGGCGGACAAGACCGGTGTCGGGTTCGGCGAACCGTCGTGAGCGCCACCCGTCGATATGTCCGTCCGGCCCGGATGGTCCGTGGCCCCAAAGCTCCTGCGGTGACCGAACTCCGGTTGCAGCCGCCTACCGAACTTCCCAAGCCGGTACCACCATCCAAATTCAAGGTGATTCTGCCTGTGATCATGGTGGCGGCAATGGTGGGCATGATGGTGATGCTCTTCCGCAGCGGGATGAACATGTCGCCGATGATGCTGTTCTTCCCGATGATGATGATGGTGTCGATGTTCGGCATGATGAGCGGGCAGATGGGTGGCGGCGGGGGCACTTCGGCGGCGAGTCTCAACGAAGAACGCAAGGACTACCTGCGCAGTCTCACCGATAACCGGAAGACGGTGCACGACGCGGAACGCGATCTGCACACCTACCTGCGCTATACCCATCCCGGCCCGATCGAGATCGCCCGTCTGGTCGGCGGCAAGCGCATGTGGGAGGTGCAGGTCGCCAGCCCGCAGTTCCTGCGTATTCGCATCGGACGCGGTCGCATCGCCAATCAGGTGCGGGTGATCGTGCCGGAGGCGGCACCGACCTCGGATCTGGATCCCGTCGGTGTGGTCGAGCTGACCCGCTTCGCGAAGGCGTATTCGACCGTCGGCGGAATGCCGGTGGCGATCAATATGTTGTCCGCGCCGCAGATCGGTTTCGATGGCGACCCGGTCGCTGTCGCCGGTCTGATCCGCGCGATGGTGGCCGAAGCCGCGGTGTTGCACGGCCCGGATCAGATGGCGATCGCCGCGGCGCTCACCGATCCCGACGCGCTGGAGTGGGCGTGGCTGAAATGGTTGCCGCACACACAACATCCCACCGACACCGATGCGATCGGCGCCACCCGCATGGTGTACCGCAGTGTCGGTGAGTTGCGCGCGAAGGTATTGGCCGGGCTCAATCGAGGACCGTTCTCCGCCAACAGCGAGCCTGCGCTGGACCGCAAACATCATCTGCTGATCGTCGATGTCGGCGGACCGGCCAACGAGCGTGATATCTCCGGTATCGATGGCTGCACCTGGTTGCGGCTCGGCCCGTCGGAGCATTCGTTACCGCGTGCCCTGAAATTCATGGTGGATTCCGATCGTTCGCTCAGCGAGGTGACGTCGCGGGGTGTCCGGCGTGTCGGTATCGCGGACACGATGTCGTTGCCCGCGATGATGGCGCTGGCCCGCAGGGTGGCGCCCTACCGGCTGTCCACGGTGGTGGAGGCCGTCGCCGCGGAACAGGCGGGCGGCGGCACCTCATGGGAGGAGATGGTCGGGGTCACCGATCCGGGCGCCATCCGTGCGGAGCAGCAGTGGCCGGTGCGGCGCGACAGCGATCGGGCGCGGCTGAATATCCCGTTCGGCCATGATCCGGCCGGTGCCGTCGTCTACCTCGACATCAAGGAATCCGCCGAGGAAGGTATGGGCCCGCACGGTATGTGCATCGGGGCCACCGGTTCCGGAAAGTCGGAATTCCTGCGAACCCTTGTGCTTTCGGCAGTGGCGACGCACTCGCCCGACACCCTCAACCTCCTGCTGGTCGACTTCAAGGGTGGCGCCACCTTCCTCGGTTTCGACCGGCTCTCGCACGTGACCGCCGTCGTCACCAATATGGAAGAAGAGTCCGACCTGGTCACCCGTATGGAGGACGTGATCAACGGCGAGATGGTGCGCCGTCAGCGGATTCTGCGCGACGCGGGCAATTTCGCCAATGTCGCCGACTATGAGCGAGCACGGGAGCAGGGCGCGGATCTGGCGCCGTTGCCGACCCTGTTCATCATCCTGGACGAGTTCGCCGAACTGCTCGAGCATTACCCGGACTTCTCCAAACTGTTCGTCGCGATCGGACGACTCGGTCGATCGCTGCGCATCCATCTGCTGCTCTCGTCGCAGAAAGTGCCCGCCAACCGCATGGGCGAGCTCGAAGCGCATCTGTCCTATCGGATCGCGTTGCGCACCAACCAGACCAGCGACTCCCGTGACGCCATCGGTACCGCCGATGCGTATCACCTGCCGAAGAAGCCGGGTTCGGGGTATCTGCGGGTCGGTTCCGGTGACCTTCAGCGTTTCCAGGCGACCTATGTCGGTGACTCCTACACGCCGCGAGCGACTGTGTCGAATGCCGGGGGCGGAGGCAACCGGGCCCGGCGTCCAGGAGGTGGCTACCGGCCACCGCAGCGTTTCACCACCGGGCCGGTGTCGGAGCAACGTCCAGCGGTGGTCGAGCAGACCCAGACCCAGACCGCGGCCCGGCCCGACGCCGCCGCGGATGCGGACCAGATCACCGTGATGGAAACGGTCCTGCAACAGCTTGCTGGGAACGGTCGACCTGCGCACCGGATGTGGCTGCCGCCCTTGAATACTCCGCCCACGCTCGACCGGCTCACCGAAGGGGCGGAAGTGGGAACACTCCGGGTTCCGGTCGCATTGATCGACCGGCCGCGTCAGCAGCGCCAGGACTTCTGGTCCGCCGACCTGTCCGGCGCCGGCGGCCATATGGCGATCGTGGGTGGCCCGCAGTCCGGTAAGTCGACCGCATTGCAGACCTTCATTCTGTCCGCCGCGCTCACCCATACCCCCGAGCAGGTCCAGTTCTACTGTCTGGACTTCTCCGGTGGCGCTTTGGCGGTGTTGCGGGGGCTGCCGCACGTCGGGTCGGTCGCTGGTGCCCGCGACGAGGATCGGATCCGGCGCACTATCGCGCTGATCACCAATCTGCTCGAGGCCAGGCAGAGCTTGTTCGCCGAGTACGGGATCGACACCACCCGCAAGTTCCGCACCATGCGCAACGAGTACGGTTTCCGCCCGCCTTGGGTCGACCGGGATCCGCACGGCGATGTCTTCCTGGTGATCGATGGCTGGGATATCGGGTTCGCCACCAATGGACCCTATTTCGACGAGTACGGCTCGACGATGGAACAGCTCGCCTTGCAAGGGCTGAATTTCGGTATTCACCTTGTTGTCTCGAGCTCCCGCTGGATCGCGATCCGGCCGTCGGTCAAGGACATGATTCAGACCCGGGTCGAGATGCGACTCGGTGATCTGACCGACACCACATTCAACACCCACCGCAACGTCATCGCTGCCATTCCGGCCGATCGGCCCGGTCGCTGTATTTCCACCGAGGCGCTGCACATGTTCACCGCCCTGCCGCGTATTGATGGTGTGGCTGAAGCGGACTCGGCAGCGGACGGGCTCGCGGCAGCGATCGAAGAGGTCGGGCGCCGCTATCCAGGGCGTCGAGCACCTGAGGTGAAACTGCTGCCCGCGCAGCTCGATTACGATGCGATTCCGTCCCGGCCCGCGCCGACGAATCTGGCCGAACGGCTGGTTGTTCCGTTCGGTGTGCGTGAATCGGACTTGAGCGCCGCCACGATCGACTTCGGTGTCTCGACCCACTTCATGGTGCTCGGCTCGTCCGGATCTGGTAAGTCGTCGGTGCTCGCCGCGCTGCTGGAATCGATCACCCGCCAGTTCGACGCCTCACAGGCTCGAGTGCTGCTCATCGACTATCGCCGTAGGCATCTCGGTGCGGTTCCCGACGATATGCTGATCGCGCATTTGACCAATGAACGCGACGTGATCGAGGGGCTGCCGCCGCTGATCTCGAAGATGCGTGGTCGGCGTCCACCCGACTCGGTGACCACACGCCAGCTCGCGGAGCGCTCCTGGTGGTCGGGTCCCGAGGTGTTCGTCTTCGTCGACGACTACCACATGGTGGTGCAGCGCGGTGGGCTGAATCCGCTCGAGCCGCTGAAGGAGATCCTCGTGGACGGCCGTGACACGGGCCTGCACGCGATCATGGCGCGCAATATCGCTCAGGCCGATACCGCCCTGTATGACAACGTCATCGGACAGATCAAGAACCTCAACTCCTCCGGTTTGATCATGGACGGCACTCGACAGGACGGCGTGCTCTTGGGTGATGTGCGCCCGTCCAAGCAGCCGCCGGGCCGCGGAATCCTGGTGGAGCCGATGCTTTCTCGGCGTGATCTCGTCCAGTCGGCGTGGATAACACCACGGCTGTGATGTGTGAGACTTCCCACTGCTGGGTATAATTTACCGTTCTACTCAGAACCGGGCTCGATCCGAGTCCGGATCGTGACGCTGATTGGAGTAATGCGATGTCACTCCCTCTTAATGTCTCGTCTGAGCACCTGCTGTTGACCAGTGCTGGCATGGGTTTTGATCAGTCCGCGTTCGAGGCTGCGCTGATTCACCAAGCGCCGGGGACGCAAGCAATGCCCGCTGCCCTCGACGAAGTCAGCGGTGCAGCGAAGGAAGTATTCAACGCCGCTGGCATGGACTTTCTCGGTGTTACCGGCGACGGCGCCTTCAAGGGGCGCGACGGAGGTGAGGTGCTGAAGCCGGTTGCCGTCGAGTACACCGCCACCGACATCGCCTCGGGTGGCACAGTCTCCAGTCTCAGCCAGGCCTTCATATAGAGCGCAGAAACACCGGAAAGAGGTGGCATTGTGCCGATCTTCGCTGCGGATCCTCTGTTCTGGATTTCCTACAAGCTGCACACGGGCCCCGGGGCGTTTCCCATGATAGGTACCTCGAATACCTATCACGGGATCGCTGAAACACTGCGCATCGCGGCATCGAGCACGGAGAGTCATGCCGCAAGCCTCGCGCATACCTGGGAGGGTGACACGGCGAACAAGGCGCTCGCCGCCTATCGGCGGCACGCAGGTTGGCTTCGGCGACAGGCTCAACACGCGGACATGATCGCAGAGCGCTGTATGACTCAAGCTCACCTGTACGAGGCGGCTCGTACCACGATGCCACACTATGCGGCGATCGCCGCGAATCGGACACGAGCGCTCACCTATGCGGCTTCGGCCGGCACAGCGGTGGGCATGGCCGCGATGGCGATCAACGAGTTGGAATATGCCCTCATGGCGGAGGCCGCGATACGAACGATGGTCACCTACGCCGGGGCGTCGGCAGCGAACGCCGTGCTCCCACCCGCGGAGCCAGCGCCGCATATCGTGGCCCCGGGTGCTGGGGGTGGCGGTGATCCGCTGAACCTGCTACCAGGCGGTGGTGGTTCGACGGCAAACGATTTCGGTCGCGGTCCTGGTGATACCAGCGGCGGCCGGGGACCTGATGGCCCCGGACCGTCGAGCCCACGTCCGGGTGATCCGGGCAGTGGGGGGCCGTCCGATCCCGGCAGCGCCGGGCCATCCGATCCCGGCACTGGTTCGCCCAGCACACCCGACACCACGCCGACGCCTGGTAACAGTGGACCGGCAGACGGTTTGCCGGGCGAGGGGCAGCTACCACCCGGTGACTCGATGACCGGTCCGGAAACCCTCGGGGAGCTGCCGATCAACGGTCCCGACGGGCCCATCGATCCTGCGCTGACGGATATGGGCTACTTCGGAACCACGCCGGGGTCGAGGACGCTGGATGGGTTGACCGGCGGCGTGGGCAGTTCGGTCGCTCTCGGACTGGCGCGTGGTGGTATCGGCGGTATGCCCGGCGCGGCCACCGGATTCCGGATGCCGGCCAACTGGACACTGCGTGCTCCCGGTGCCACCTTCGGGGCGCTTCCTCCGGCAGGCGGTGCGCCTCCCGCACGCAACATGCCACCGCGCGGCGCGATCGCGCCCAACACACGCCGCAGGCGTCGCGACCGCGAAGAGTTGCGCAAGCCCGCCGCGGTCTACACCCCAGGCGAAACCCAGGAGGTGCCCGAACTGGAGAAACCCCCGGCCATCGGTGTCATCGAATACCACGACGAGGACACCACGTCGCAGCACAAGGAAGTCCTCGGCGAACCAGTCCGAGGCTGAGTACAGGCATACCTGGAAGGAATGAAGAATGGCTATTTCGTACACCGGTGCACCGGAGGATGTGCAGGCGTTCGGTGACAAGTTCCATGGACATGTCTCCGTCATGTCCGGTCATATCACGGCGCTGGATAACGTCAAAGATCAGTTCCGCGGGGCGGTCAATAATTCGGCGACCGGCACCGCGATTCAGACGAGCTTCAACAACGCGATTTCTAAAGGCCAGCAGTTGCGAGACTTTCTGCAGCAGGCCGCCGACGTCATGAAGGCGAACGGCGCGGCGATGGACAACATCGCCCAGGAAGGCGCCGGTCAGATCGCGAAGGGCGATTACAACTTCTGAGCCGACCGGTCGGTCGATTTTTTGAAAGGAAGAATGACAAATGCTCAATAATTACGAACGCGCCGACGAACTCGGGCGCGCGACCAGTGCCTTGCTGGGGCAGATGGATATCGACGCCGGGGAGCGGAAGACGCTGGTCAACCTGGTGAGCTCGGCGTTCCAAGGCGAGGCCGGTAGCTCGAACGACCTCTTCCAGAAGGAGTTCACCCGAAGGGTTGACGCATACGATCAGGCGCTCACGGATCTGAACAAGACAGTTGTCAGCGTGACCGGTATCGGCGGAACAACGCACACCCGCGACAAGATTGAAGCCGCCAAGTACGATGCCATTCTTGGCCTCTGACGGAGCCCCGCACAATCGTGGTCAACTTCTCGCAGGAGTCACTGGTCGCCGAGACGGATGAGGACGACGATCTCGATCCGATCGTCGTCGATCTGAACGTCGACGCGGCGTTGGTGCTGCAATCGCTGGTCGGTATCGAATCCTATCCGCTGGTGCTGGCCCTGCATCCCAACATCTACGACGAAGACGACCACGCACGTGTTCACGCGGTCGTCCTCGACCAGCTCGCCGAGGCGGGCATCGTCGAGGACGGCCGCGTACTGCCCGTGGTGGCGCGGTGGCTGCGGTGTCTGTACCGGCCGGATACCGAAATGGCGGTCCGGGTGGTCGACACCGGTTTCGGCGGCGAATCGCAGGCGATGCTCCGAATGTCGCTGGTGCGTCAGGGCGACACTCATGTGTTGGCGGCGCGCAACGATGATCATGTGACCATCCAGTCGGTGTTTCATGAGGGCGACGGTCTGGAGACCCTTGCCGCCGCGGTGTCGGCAGCTGTCGGGCCCTGCCCCGCGGCGCAATTCGAACCGCTCACGGCCACTGCCGAACAACTCAACGATATGCCCGCCGATCAGTCCGAACACCGTCAGGCGTTGCTGGAGCTCGGCGCGCACCGGCACACTGCCGGCGTGCTCAGCCGGGTGCACAACGAGGTTGTTCGCCGGACCGAGATCGTAATGTTCGAGTATCACGACGGAGGCACGGCGGAGCCAAAGGTGAGCGCTAATGTGCTCGATACTCCGTCGGGGCGGATTGTCGTGACACCGAGCGTCGCGATGGACGGTCGGTTGTGGTGCACTTATCTGCCCGGCGACGACGCTGCGGTACATGCCGCGGTGGCGGCGCTGGTCGAGTTGTTACCCGGCCGCAGTTGGTTCGATACCTCCCGTACCGATTGACCGTCCCACGTGAGCTTTTCGAGAGGACGAACAAATGAACCGAGCACCGACCACCAACGGTCATTCGGCCGAGCCTGCCCGGGCTCGCGGGGGCTATGACGCCTATTTCGCCCAGCAGCTGGACCGGCCGGTGAATCCGGCCGCCGGTCCCGGCCCTGGTGCTTCCGCCGGTTCCGTTTCGCAACCCCCCGCGGCGTCGGCGCCGCAACCGGCCGAACCGGGACCGCAGCCGGTCGCTGCTGCCCCGCCACCGGCAACCGGTGAGACCGGGCCATCGCCATCGGTGACCACGGCAGGGCCGATCAGCTCGCTGTCGATGCCGTCGAGTGATCCGACGCAGGCTGCCCCGCCCGCGCCGGGGCCCGCGTCCACGAATCAGGCGCAGGCCCAGGCCATGCCCACTCAACCGGGACCTGCTCCGGCACAGACTTTTCCGGTGGACGGCGCCCAGCCCGACCCCTCCGCCGGCGCCCAGCCGCATTGGGTGCCCGATCGCATAGGCACCGGCAATGTCGATCACTCCCGGGTGGAAGTGCTTCCGGTCGCGTTGACCTCGATCGAGCTGCTGTCCAACATTTCAGCGGCGAATCAGGCTCAGCTGCGTTCCAACAGCGGTGTACGCGGTGCCCTGAACAAGGTGGGGTTCAAGCTCGGTCTCTCACCCGCCGAACAGCGGACCGAGGAACGCCGCGGCCGCATCAGGCGCCAGCTCAACAGCACCTATCAGATCGCGATGGTGAGTGTGAAGGGCGGCGTCGGCCGTACGACCACCACGGCGGCGCTCGGCTCGACCTTCGCGGGTCTGCGCCCCGACCGAGTCGTCGCCATCGACGCCAATCCGGATTTCGGGGATCTGTCCACCCGTACCGTCCGCCATCCGTACGGCCTCACGCTGCGTGAGTTGGCTCGTGACCCCAATCTGTCCGCGTTCTCCGCGGTGCAGTCCTATACGTCGATCAATTCATCGAATCTCGCGGTCCTCGCTTCGCCGTGGACCACCGAAGCCAACGAGGCGCTGTCGGGCACCGAGTACGGCACCGGTGTGGAAATCCTGCGGCGCCATTACAACCTGCTGATGGTCGACTGCGGTACCGGAGTGCTCGACTCGGCCACCAGGACGGTGCTGCAAACCAGTGACGCGGTCGTGGTGGTCACCCCGGCCACGGTGGGTGGAGTGACCGGTGCGGTCGCGACTCTCAACTGGCTCAGCACGCACGGCCTCGATCGGCTGATCGCGAAATCGATCGTCGCCATCGTGCATCATCAGCCACTCAAGCCGACCGTGGACGTCGAGGCCATCGAGAACCTTTTCGCCACGGCTCAGCGGCCCACCTTCACGCTGCCCTATGATCCGCATCTGGCCGAGGGCGGCGAGATCGATCTGCGCCTGGTCGCGAAGGAGACCCTGCTCGCGTTCGAAGAGCTGGCCGCGGCGCTGGCCGATGACTTCCCGACTCATCTCGCCGGAGATCCCGGCCATCACGGAGGGTGGCGATGACCACTGCTGTTGCGCCACCGTCGAGTTCGGCTGCGGCGAATGGGGCGCAACCGCCCGCCGAGGTAGCGCGGGCTCGGATCGCGGTACTGATCGCGACCTATCAGGTCGATGTGGTGGTCCCGACCAAGTTCACCATCGAGACGTTCATCGACGATCTGCTGGTCGTACTGGCCGCGGCCATCGATGACGAGACCGTCGATTTCACGCCCGCGGCCGGGCAGTGGAGCCTGGGGCGGCCGGGTGAACCGGCGATGCCGCGATGGCGCACCCTGGCCGACCATGATGTCGTCGACGGCACCGTGCTTGTGCTGTCGGCGGTCGAATCGGCCGAGGTGTTCACCCCTGTCGTCGAGGACATCACCGATGCCTTGGCCTTGATCAACGAGCGCGAGTTCGCCGAATTCGACGCGCGCGCCGCCGCCACGGTCGGATTGGCCGTCCTCGGTGCGGGCGCCACCGCCATCGCCGCGTTGCTGTCATGGTCGTGGACCCGCACCGGGTCGGTGTGGTGGTGTGCCCTGCCCGCGCTGTTGCTCGGGATGATCTGCTGGGGTGCCGCGGTGCGTTCGCGGGGCCGCGAGGGCGCGGCGCGGATCTGTCTCGGTCTGTCACTGGCCGCGCTGCCACTGCTGTTCGCGGGTGCGGCGATGCTCGTCCCACCCGCCTACGGTGAACCGGGGCCGTTCGCCGCGGCCAATGTGGCGGCGGGGGCCGTGGTGGCCGCCGTCTCCGCGGCGGCCATGATCCGGCTGACCGGACTCGGTATCGCCACATTGATGGCGGTGACCGTGCTCGGCATATCGCTGACCGTTGCCGCCTTGCC
This sequence comes from Nocardia cyriacigeorgica, assembly GCF_029868385.1. Taxonomy (GTDB): domain Bacteria; phylum Actinomycetota; class Actinomycetes; order Mycobacteriales; family Mycobacteriaceae; genus Nocardia; species Nocardia cyriacigeorgica_F. The sequence continues at coordinate 109,924 of NZ_JARWNX010000031.1, forward strand.
GCTGACCTACTCGGATCTGCATATGCGTCAGGTGTCGGGTGGGGCGGTGTTCGTCGGGCTGATCCTGCTCACGTTGGCGCCGCGGCTCGCGGTGGTGATCGCGCGGATCCGGCCGCCCGACCTGCCCGACCCCGGCAACGAGGTCGCACCGTCGACGCTGACCGGCATCTTCGACGCCGAATCCGGTGGTGACGGTGAGCAGGACCGAACCGACGACGCCGAGCGGGCCGAGCAGGCCGACCGCGGAATCGAGAGCAGGGCCCGGCTCGCGGTGACCAGTCTGCGCGGCTTGATCGCCGCGATCTCCACGGTGTTGGCGGTCGGCGCGGTGATCACCGCCGCCGTCAGCCCGGGTGGGATCCGCGAGATCGTCATGGCCGGTGCGGTAGCGGTGGTTCTGGTGCTGCGGTCACGCTGGTATCCGGATCTGGTTCAGGCGATCGCGTTGGTGACAGCCGCCGCGGTGACGGTGATCGGTGTGGGCTGGGTGCTGGTCGGCGCGTATCAGACCGCACCAGCGCGTTTGGTCGTCGTCGCGGTGATCGCCGTGGCCGCGATGGCGGGATGTGTTGCGGCGGTGCGGTTGCCGGGCAAACGGTTGTCGCCGCCGACCCGACGCGTCATCGACCTCATCGAATACGCCCACATCCTGGTCGTGCCGATCATCGCCTTCTGGATCATGGGCATCTACACCGCGATGCGGGCGATCTGATGAAGATCGGACGTGTCGCGGTAGCGGGCCTCGTCGGGCTCATGCTGGCGATCGCGGCCGGACCGGCTGCCGCCGTGCAACCACCGGAGGTGGTCGCCGGACCGCCGCCACCGGATGATCCGCCGGGCCCGGAGTTTCCCACCAAGCAGAACATGGCCTGTCTGGCGACCGGGGTACTGCCCGACAGCGACCTGTCCCAGGTACCGCCGCCGGATCTGGCGCTGGATCTGGCGGCGGCGAGGGCGTTGAGTCGCGGCTCGGGCGTGACTGTCGCCGTGGTCGATACCGGAGTGCAGCCGAACCCGCGGCTGCCGACGGTGGTCGGCGGCGGCGACTACGTCACCGCTGGCGGCGACGGGCTCTCCGACTGCGATGCGCACGGCACACTTGTCGCTGGCATCATCGGCGCGAGCCCCGATCCCGCCGATGCGTTCGGTGGTGTGGCGCCGGAAGCCAGGATCATCTCCATCCGCTACCGCTCGGGGGCGTTCCGATCCGAGTTCCCCACCAACTCCGGGCAGGGGCAGGGGCAGGAACTCGCACTCGAGGTCCGCAATATGGCGCGGGCGATCGTGCGCGCCGCGAACCTGGGAGCGGGTGTGATCACCGTGTCACTGCCGATCTGTGTGCCGGTCGACGCACCCGTCGATCATGCGATGCTCGCCGCTGCCGTCGGATACGCCACTCAGGTCCGTGGTGCGCTGATCGTGGCGGGGGCGGGGAACGCGGGTACCAGCGGCTGCACGCAGAACCCCGGAGTCAATCCTGGCAACCCCGCCGACGAACGGAACTGGTCCGGAGTGAAGACCATCTCGACACCCGGCTGGTACAGCCCGACGGTGTTGACCGTCGGCTTCAGCACCGCGACCGGCACACCGATGCCGGATTCCCTGACCGGCCCGTGGGTGTCGGTTTCCGCGCCCGGTACCGGTATCGAGTCACTGGGTCCCGGCGGAACCGGCCTGATCAACGGCGTCGGCGAACCCGGGAAACTGGTACCGGTGGCCGGTGCCTCGTTCGCCGCCGCCTACGTCAGCGGCGTCGCGGCGCTGCTGCGTTCACGCTTCCCCAACGAGACGCCCGCCGAGATCATCGCGCGGCTGCAAGCCGCGGCGCATGAACCGGCCCGCGGGATCGACAATGCCGTCGGTGCCGGGATGATCGACCCGATGGCCGCGCTGTCCTACCGCACACCGCCGAAGCCGCCCGCCGGATTGTTCCAGGCCGGACCGCTACAGATGCCCGATCCGCCCCGGGCCGACGATGCGCGTCCGGCGGTGACGGCGACGGTGGTCGTATTGGTCGCGGTACTCCTCGGAGCCGCGGCGACATACGCAGGCAACGCGACCCGGAGGCGGCGTTGAGATTCCCCAGTGTTCGCGTCGGCGGTGCCGAACGCGTTCCGTTCGCGGTGCTCGCCGTCGGCGGCAGCCCCGCCCTGGTGGCGCTGTCCGTGCACACGCCGTGGTGGGTCGGCGCCTGTGTGGTCACCGTATTGCTGGTGACGGTCACCGTGCGCGTCAACGGCCGTACCACTGTGCGCTGGTTACTGGATTGGGTCGAATACCGGTTCGGCCGTGCGGGGCGCGCGGCGGCGCTCGACGCGGTGTCGGAGCTGCGGGACGTGTCCACGCCCAGCGGGATCTGCGGCGTCCGCACCTCGGGTTCCACTCTGATCGCGATGATCCAGCTCGCGCCCGACCTCGACCTGCCGACGGTCATCGCGGACAAGACCATCTACACCGAGGACACCGTCCCGGTCGACGCGCTGATCCCGTTGCTCGACCACTACGGCATCGCGGTGGATATCGACATCGTCACCACCGGTCAGCGAGTGCGGCCCACCGGCAGCTACAGCATGCTCTACGACCAGCTGATCGGCACCCACGCCGTCGTCGGGGACCGGCTCACCTGGTTGGTGGTCCGATTGGATCAGGAACGCAACCTCGATCTGCTGGCCCGGCGCGGGCCGTGCTCGGTGGTAGCGCCGAAAGCGCTGGCGGCGGCGGCGCTACGCATCGCGGGTCGTTTGCGTGAACGTGGTATCCAAGCGCACGCACTACCTGCCGGAGCCCTCTCCGACGCCTCCCGGCTGCTGCACGCCGGTGTCGAACTCTCCGATCTGCGTGAGACGTGGCGCAGGCTGGAATCATCGGCTCCCGGCCGCTGTGTGACCAGCTATCTCATCGACTGGACCCGACTCGACGGTGCGGGGCTCGACGACTGCTGGTCGTGGAACAGCGGGCGCACCACGCTGGTGGTGAGTCTGACCGCCGACAACGGTCCACGCGCCCTCGTCCGTTTCATCGGTCCCGCTGTAGACCCCAAGGACCTCCCCGACTATCTGCGACTGGTCTCCGGTCGCCAGGCGAGCGCGCTGCTGGCTTCGCTGCCGGGTGGTCTGTCGGTCGACGACCTGCCCGCCGATGAGACCGGCAGTGATGTCGCGACGGTGGATCAGCTGTGGGAGCTGCCCATCGCGATCGGGCCGAGTGGTCAGATCCTCGGTGCGGTCAGTGGGCAGCCGCGGCATACGCTGGCGCTGCCGTTGTTCGATCCCGCGCGGTACAACCCGCGCAGACGCTCGATCGATGTCCGTGCGCAGTTGGCGGTGGCTCAGCAGATACTGCTGCGCGCGACCGTGGTGGGTGCGGAAGTGGAGATCCATACCGACCGGCCGCAGCGGTGGCGCCAGCTCGTGTCGGCCGTCGGAGACCCCTCGACGATGCGGTTGGCCGGGGATGGTCAAGGCCGCGACAACGGCTCGGGTGCTTCTTCTTCGGCGACCATCGCCGTATTCGATCAGGTGCCCGCGCACGCGTCCGCGGCGCAGACGACCGTCACCATCTCCGATCCGGGCGTGCCGCGTAGGCGGGCCGCCGATCTGGCGATCGATCAGGTGAGTGCCACGGCCGTGGATGTCAGTATTCCGATGCGTCGGGTGCGGGTGGATCTGATCGAACCGCGGGGTGAAACCCGCTACCTCGATGCCCCCGACGCACCCGCCCCGGCCGGGCCGCAGGCGGGTTCGGAAGTGGCCTTGCTCGCCCCACCAGGTGGTCGTCGTGTCGGATGATCCGTGGAGACGGTAAGGTCGCAGATCGTGGCAGCGGACTCCCGGTCGGATGTCGAATCCTCCCCTCAGTCGAACGACGCGGACGAACTCACTCCGAGGCAGTCCGCGGCGGCGATATTTTCCAGTAAGTTGTCGGAGCTGATCGCGGAGTCGGTGGTATCCACCGACGACGGATCCACCCGGTCGCTGACGTTGTACTCGCTCGCGCAGCACCTGGAACTGGCCTACCCGGATGTGCCGGTGTCCCAGTCGGGGCTGTACCGGCTCATCCACGGGCAGGCGATCCCACGGCTGGACCTCATCATCGCCTTGGCGCGGGTATTCGACGTTCCGCCTGAATATTTCGTCACCGCCGACAAGTAGCCGGCCCACGCGCTGTTCTCGGTGTCGGGAATAGCGCGGGCTCGTCGAGTGCCCCGGCCCGGCTACCATCCGACGCATGCCCGCCGAGGATCCGGGAGATGTCTTCCTTCGAAACCGCGGCGCGGTGCTGGATGCTTTGCTGTCCGATCCCGCGCTCGGGTCATCCGGCGGAGGTACGGTCGCGGATCGTCCGGCATCAGCAGCCGCGGCGCCATCTGGCAACACACCCGATCCAGAACTCATGGCGGCGATCGCCGCGTCCGCGGCGCAAGCCTCGTCGAGTGGGGCCGGAGCACGTCAGCGCGGGGGCGGGACCAGCGCGAGCGATCGAATCAACGCGCTACTGAACGGCGAGTCACCGGATACCGGCTCACGGTCGGAGCTGGGCTCGGACTACGCGGGCGTGCCAGCGTCGCGGCTGCGTGAAGCTGCCGGAGAGGACGCACAACGCACCGAGGCACCTACCGCCGCCGAACGTCCGCCCCATGCGGCCGGTAGCCGTGGCGGTGGCGCGGATCAGTTCGCTCGTGACCTGGTGACACAGCTGCGCAAGCCCAAAGTGGCCCTCGCGGTGGCTGCCGCGCTGGCCCTCTTGCTGGTGTTCGTACTGGTGGTCAGCGGTGGCGGGGAGCAGCAGCCGAGTCAGCCGCAGGTGCTCACCCAGCCCGCAACCACCGCGTCCGAGCCGGTGCCGACCGGTCCGGCCCCTGGCAGTGTCATCGAGGTGCGTTCGGCGGTATCGCAGTGTCCGCCCGGCGGTACCGACGCGATGGACGCCTTCTCCGGTGAACCGGGTAAGGCCTGGTCATGTGCGCGCGCGTACCAGGTCGATGGTCAGATCATGCGCATCGATCTGGGAAAGACCTACGAGATCGACTCGATCGCGATCGTGCCCGGCTGGGATCATGTGGGCACCGACGGCGTCGACCAGTGGGCGAAGAACCGCACGGTCAGTCGGGTGTCGTACCAGTTCGACGACGAGGACGCCACGGTGTACACCCAGGAGACCCTCGATCAGCGCACGCTGGTGGAGACCAAGATCGACCCGCCGATCCAGGCCTCGGAGATCGTGCTGACCGTGCTGGAATCGGCCGGCGAGTCCTCGGTCAATACGACCGCGATCTCCTCCATCGTCATCACCGGGCGGTGAGAGTGTCACCGTGTCCGCGCTGATCTGTCAGTACTGCTCCCACCGTGACACCGCTGGGCACGGCAAATGCATGAACTGCGGTGCGCCATTGGCCGCGGCCGGTGCGCAGACGACGCCGCGACCCGAACCGGCGACGGCGCCCGAGCCCACCCCCGTGGCCATGATCGGCACCGCGCTGCGCAAGTTCGGCGAGGTCGTCCGCGACGACGCGGCGGTGGTACGCAAGGAGGCCGAGGCGGTCGAGCATGCGGTCGCCCACGTACCGCATCCGCGCTGGCAATGGCAGGCCGTGGCGGCCGTGCTCGGGGTGATGCTCGTGCTCGGCTTCTTCCTGATCAAATCGTGCTCGTTCTCGATAACGCCACCCACCGGAATCCCCATGGGATCGGTGACGACGGCGCTGCCGGCGCCCTTGCGAACGGCTGCGTCCTGTCAGCCGATGACGGATGCGGGCGCGGCCGTCGAGCGCTGCGTCATCGGCGCGGCCGACCCGATGCTGGCCGGTGCGATCACCGCGAAACGGGATCTGATCTTCCACGCTCGGGTGGTGCCGCGAACCACCTTGAACGAGACCGTCGGCCAGTGGCGGGCGGCGGGTGCGACGGTGGTGACCGATGGCGCGGTGTTCGCGGCCGTGAGCCCGTCGGCCGCTGTGCAGTACGCCAACCCGAGCACCGGATTGTTGCTCGACAGCGGCACTTTCGCCGGTGTGGCGGCGGCGCGGACATTCCTGTCGCGCTCGGGCCTGCTCCCGTGACCGCGGATCTCGCGAACGGCGAGCTATAAACCTCTAATTAATGTACCGTTGAATAACGGTACGTTGAACAACGTATTTCTCTTGCTCGGTACCCGACTGGACGATGGCGGAAGGCGCAGGTCAACGGTGACAACCACACAGAACGCGATGGATGCGACACAGTTCAGGGGTGATCCGACCGAGCTGGAGCCGGCCTACTTCCGCTGGATCCGACCCGATTCGACCACCCTGACCATCACCGACCGCGCGAGCCATATCCTGCGCCACCATCTGCAACTGGCCGCGCATCGCGCGCCGGGCACGGTCTCGACCAGGGTCTACCGCGCCGACGACGATTGCGGACTCGGGCTCGCCCTCCAGATCGTCAACGACGATATGCCGCTGCTGGTCGAATCGGTCACCTCGGCGCTGCATCGTCTCGGCGCCACCGTGGCCGAGGTCGTGCACCCGGTCTTCGACGTCACCAGGGACGAAGCGGGCGCACTGCGTGCGATCGCCGCGCGCGATGGCGACGGCGCCCGCCGCGAGCAGACCGACGCGCTCAGCTACCCCGAGTCGTGGATCCATGTGCAGCTCGATCCGGCCGTCACCGATGAGACGCTGGACCGGATCGAACAGGCACTGCCGCAGGTGCTCAGCGATCTGCGCTCGGTCACCGATGACACGCCCGCCATGGTCGAATCGTTGACCACCCTGGCCGATCGGCTCGACCGCACCGCGGAATGGGCCGATGACGCCGAGATCTCCGAATGCGCGCAGCTGCTGCGCTGGCTGGCCGACGGTCATTTCACGGTGCTCGGCTACAGCGACTACCGGATGCGCCGCACCAGCCCGACCCCGGACGCCGAATTCGGCATGTGGCAGGTGCCGGGCACCGGACTCGGTGTGCTGCGCGATGGTTCCGGCGCCGAGATCCCGGTTCCGGTGCTCGGCGCGAAGCGTCCGGTGCTGCGGCTGGCCAATGGCACGGTGGACTCGTTGATCCCGGGTTCACGGGATCTGTACTTCATCAGCGTCGCCGAATACGCCACCACCGATCCCGGCGGGGCGGGGGCTTCCGGCGATACCGTCGCGGCGGTCAAGGGTGAGCACGTGTTCGTCGGCACCTTCACGGTGACCGCACTGCACGAGAACATCCTCGACATCCCGGTCATCTCGCGCCGGGTGCATCAGGTCATCGAATGGGCCGGGTTCGAACTGAACTCGTTCTCCGGCCAGGGAATGCTCGAGGTGATGCAGACCTTCCCGCGGGTCGAGCTGTTCTCCACCGACGCGCGCCGACTCTTCGAAACCGTTTCCGCGGTCATGAATCTCGGGCTGCGGCGCCAGATCCGGCTGTTCCTGCGCCAGGACGCGCGCAGCGGCGCGATCTACTCGCTGGTCTACATGCCACGTGACCGGTACTCCACCGAGGTCCGGTTGCGGATGCAGGACATCCTGCTCGCGGAGTTCGCCGGAGATCAGATCAGCTATTCGGCCAGGGTCACCGAATCGGAGCTGGCGGTCGTGTACTTCACGGTGCATCGTGCATCGGGTGCGGCGGCGGATATGTCCGAGGCCAATCGCGAACGTGTGCAGGACATCCTGTTCGCCACGACGCGCACCTGGTCGGACCGGGTGGCGGAGGCCGCTGCGGGTGTCCCCGGTGTCACCAGGGCGGTCGCGACCGATTACGCCAACGCGTTCCCGGCGAGCTACCAGCAGGAGTTCGGCGCCGATCGGGCGCTGGCGGATCTGCGCAGGCTGGAGCGCCTCGGCGACGGTGAAATCGATACGACGTTGTACCGGCTGCCCGACGCGCCGTCGGGGGAGTGGCGGTTCACCCTCTATGTCGCGGGCGCCGGTGTGTCGCTGAGTCGGGTGTTGCCGGTGCTGCACAGCCTCGGGGTCGAGGTGGTCGACGAGCGCCCGTACCGGATCGCGCGCGCGGACGGTTCACTGCGCTGGATCTATGATTTCGCTCTGCACGTGCCCGCCTCGCTGCTGCGCGATTCGCTCGACACCGAGATGGAGGCGGATCTGCTGGCCCCCGGCGGGGAGCAGGCCACCGGTATCCGGCAGCGTTTCCCGGCGGCGTTCGCGGCCATGTGGTTCGGCGACGCCGAGGTGGACGGCCTCAACGAGCTGGTCCTTCGCGCGGGTGTGCACTGGCGGCAGATCGCGGTGCTGCGGGCCTATGCGAAGTACTTGCAGCAGGCCGGATTCGCCTACACCTTCGGCAACATCACCCGCGTGCTGCTGGCGCATCCGGCGCTGGCGGCGGCATTCATCGAATTGTTCGACGCCTACTTCGATCCGGATTCGGCGGGCCAGGAGTCCGAGGAACGGATCGGCGCCATCTCCGAGCGCCTGCGCGCGGAGATCGACGCGGTGGTCAGCCTGGACACCGACCGCATCCTGCGTGCGGTACTGGAGTTGATCACCGCGACACTGCGCACCAACTACTTCCGCCGCGATCACAACGGTGTCGCGCCGAGCTATCTGTCGTTCAAGTTCGATCCGCAGGCGATCGCCGAACTGCCGAAACCCCGTCCGCGTTTCGAGATCTTCGTGTATTCGCCGCGGGTGGAGGGTGTGCATCTGCGGTTCGGTGCGGTGGCGCGTGGTGGTTTGCGGTGGTCGGATCGGTTGGAGGATTTCCGTACCGAGATTCTGGGTTTGGTGAAGGCTCAGGCGGTG
>NZ_JARWNX010000032.1 GCF_029868385.1 Nocardia cyriacigeorgica
GGCGCGTGGTGGTTTGCGGTGGTCGGATCGGTTGGAGGATTTCCGTACCGAGATTCTGGGTTTGGTGAAGGCTCAGGCGGTGAAGAATGCGGTGATCGTTCCGGTGGGCGCCAAGGGTGGTTTCGTGGTGAAGCAGCCACCGGCGGCCACGGGCGATCCGGGCGCTGATCGGCAGGCCATGATGGCCGAAGGTGTCGCCTGCTACCGGACCTTCATCTCCGGCCTGCTCGATGTCACCGACAATGTCGATCACGCCAGCGGCGCGGTGTTGCCACCGGCTCGGGTGGTGCGCCGCGACGCCGATGACACCTACCTGGTGGTGGCCGCCGACAAGGGCACCGCGACCTTCTCCGATATCGCCAACGATGTGGCCAAGAGCTACGGCTTCTGGCTCGGTGACGCCTTCGCCTCCGGTGGCTCGGTCGGCTACGACCACAAGGCCATGGGTATCACCGCCCGTGGCGCGTGGGAGAGTGTGAAGCGGCATTTCCAGGAGATGGGGATCGATACCCAGGCCGAGGATTTCACGGTGGTCGGTGTGGGTGATATGAGTGGTGATGTGTTCGGCAACGGCATGTTGTTGTCGGAGCACATTCGGCTGGTGGCGGCGTTCGATCATCGGCATATCTTCTTGGATCCGAATCCTGATGCGGCGTCGTCGTTCGCGGAGCGGCGGCGGATGTTCGAGTTGCCGCGTTCGTCGTGGGCTGATTACGACAAATCGCTGATCAGCGCCGGCGGCGGCGTCTACGACCGTTCCGCCAAGGCCGTCCCGGTCTCGCCGGAGGTCGGCGCTGCACTCGGCCTCGACCCGGCGGTCACCACCCTGTCGCCGCCGGAAATGATCCGCGCCATCTTGCAGGCGCCGGTCGATCTGCTGTGGAACGGCGGCATCGGCACCTACATCAAGGCGAGCACCGAATCCAATGCCGACGCCGGGGACAAATCCAACGACCTCGTGCGGGTGAATGCGAACCAGTTGCGGACCAAGGTGATCGGTGAGGGTGGCAACCTCGGCGTCACCGCGCTCGGCCGGATCGAGTTCTGCCGGACCGGCGGCCGGATGAACACCGACGCCCTCGACAACTCCGCGGGTGTGGACTGCTCCGACCATGAGGTCAATATCAAGGTCCTGCTCGACGCCCTGGTATCGAGCGGTGAACTCGACGCGAGCGAACGCAACGAACTGCTGGCCTCGATGACGGACGAAGTCGCCGAACTCGTCCTGCGCGACAATATCTCGCAGAACTTCCGGATGGGCCTGTGCCGTGCCGACGCCTCGGCACGGTCGGCCGTGCACCGCCGGTTGCTCACCGAACTCGCCACCCGGCGCGGTGTGGATCGGCGACTGGAAGCGCTGCCGAGCGATGCGGAACTGGCCCGGCGGGCCGAGGAGGGCACCGGCCTCACCTCACCCGAGCTGGCGAATGTGGTGGCTCATGTGAAGCTGTCGCTGAAGGCCGATCTGCTGGCGGGCGACCTGCCTGACAGCGCCTCGTTCGCGGCGGTGCTGCCCGCCTACTTCCCGACACCGTTGCGCACACGGTTCGAGGCGGCCATTCGCAGGCACCCGCTGCGGCGGGAGATCGTGGCCACCGTGGTCGTCAACGATCTGGTCGACTACGGCGGCATCACCTATGCCTTCCGACTGGCGGAGGAGGTCGGCGCGACCACCGACGACGCCGTGCGCGCGTTCACCGCGGCGGCCGAGATCTTCGGGTTGCGCGATATCTGGCAGCGCATCCGCACCGCACCCATCCCGTCGGCCGCCCGCGACGCACTGGAACTCGAGACCGGCCGCACGCTCGAACGGGCCTCCAGGTGGCTGCTGCTCAACCGGCCGCAGCCCATCGCCATCGGCGCGGATATCGCGCGCTACCGCGATGGCGTGACGGCGCTGGCCGCACGGGTATCGGACTGGATGCCCGGCTATCTGACCGAGGACCTGACCGCACGTTCGCGGGCCGTGGTCGCCCTCGGCGCACCGCAGGAGCTGGCCACCGAAGTATTCCGGCTGATCCACCTGTTCCCGCTGCTCGATGTCCTCGATATCGCCGATATCGCCGAACGCGACGCCGATGAGGTCGCGGTGCTCTACTTCGCGCTCAACGAGCACCTCGATATCGAACGGCTGCTGACCGCGGTCGGCAACCTCGAGCACGGTGACCGGTGGCCGACGCTGGCCCGACTGGCCGTCCGCGACGATCTCTACGAATCGCTGCGGTTGCTCACCCTCGACGTGTCGACCGCGACCGAACCCGATGACACCGTCGCGGAGAAGATCGAATACTGGGAGTCGACCAACCGATCCCGGCTGGCCCGGGCCGCGGCCGCGCTCGGCGAGATCTTCGATTCCGGTACCTACGATCTGGCGACGCTGTCGGTCGCGGCGCGTCAGGTGCGTGGAATGGTCAGCGCGGGTGGCGAGTCCAGTGTGGTGACCGCGAGCACCATGGGCTGAGCCCGTAGTTCACGATTCGATGGGCCGGTGGCGATCCTGCCACCGGCCCATCGGCGTGTGTGGGGAAGTCGGCGGGTGCGGTTACGCGCGGCGGCCACATGGTGGGGCGCACGATCTACGGCCGGACAGGGGAGTGCCGCAGATTATTCAGGCAGTGGAGCTGTTCAGGCGCCTGCCGGTGTCCCACAGTCGCCACAGAATTTGGCCGCGGCGGCGAGTTCGGCTCCGCAGTTCGAGCAATGCCGCGGCTTCTTCGTCAGCTGTTGCCCGCAGTGCATACAGAACCGGGCCGACGCCGGATTCTCCGCGGTGCAGGCCGCGCAGATCTGGTTGTCGGCGGAAGCCGCCGCGGGCAGGGCGGCCGGTGCGGGCTGCGACGGTATCGGTGGTGGGGGAGCGGGCTGCATGGGTTGCGGTGGCGCGCTCGTGTGCTGGCTGAGCGCGTTCAGCCCGAGCGCCGCACCGAGGAAGCCGGAGTCGGAACCGGTGCCGCCGTTGGCGAAACCCTGGCTCGCGCCAAGGGCCAGTTCACCGGCGGCGTACTGACGGAAGTCACCGGCCAGCCGGATATAGGTGACGTCTTTGGCGAGCCGCTTGAGCCGGTCGGCGTCCTCGGGCGCGAGGGTGATGTCGAAGTTGCCCATCCGGACGATGCGCAAGCCGTATTCGTAGAGCGTGATGTTGGTCTGGCGCAGCACGGCTGTCTCGATCGGCAGCAGATGCCCCGACAGGCCGAGCACCGGCCACTCACCACGGGAAATACCCTGCGTCACCGCGATCTTCATCGACTTGAGCAGCAGATCGGCGCACCAGGAGTTCAGGGCGGCCGGATCGGCGAGGTCAGCGGTGCCCGCGAGGCCGGTGATGAGCTGACCGGGATCGCGGACGGCGAGCGCGAATTCACCGAACACCCGCAGCGTCACCACCTGTTCGCTGACCGGGTCGACGATATCGGCCAGTCGCCCACCGAACTTGATGCCGGGGAACTCGCGCGTCGAGATGAAGAACAGCTCGGCGCGATAGAAGTTTCCACCGGAGAGCGTATCGACGAGAGCGCCGAGCACCGGGAGCTCATCGGCATCGATGCGATGGCGGCCGGGGCCCATGGTGGCGACGACATGACCGGACTTGACGAACAAGGCGGTCTGATCGGCATTGACGATCGCACGGCTGTAGCGGCGGATGTTGACATCGGGCCACTTGTAGACCAGTTGGCCTGCTGCGGTCTCCGGGACCGCGATGAATTCCCGATCGAACCAGGCCATATCCGCTCCATCCCGCGAGTGACAACAAATAGCGTACCGATTGGTATCGGTACGATCAATCGGCTATGACCTGGGCGAATGCGGTCCAGCGCGGGCAAATCCGAAAGTTCTTGGTTTCCACGATGTTACAAGGGGTAGGTACCTATTGAACGTGCCGCTATCTAGCGGTACATTATCCGCAGATATGATCGCCGCCACAGGAAAGGCCATCACCATGACCACTGTTCGACCTACCTCGGCGCCGGCGCAGTCCGCACTGCCCGAGCAGGGCGCGCCGGCGACGTCGGTCGACGCGCTGCACGCCGAGGACGCGGGGTACCACAAATCACTGCGCCCGCGTCAGTTGCAGATGATCGCCATCGGTGGCGCCATCGGCACCGGGCTGTTCCTCGGTGCGGGCAGCCGACTGGCCAGCGCCGGGCCCGGCCTGTTCATCGTCTACGCCATCTGTGGCGTGTTCGTGTTCTTCATCCTGCGGGCGCTCGGTGAGCTGGTTCTGCATCGCCCGTCCTCGGGATCGTTCGTGTCCTACGCCCGCGAGTTCTACGGTGAGAAACTCGCCTTCGCGGTGGGGTGGATGTACTTCTTCCACTGGTGTATGACCGGCATCGTAGACATCACGGCGATCGCCACTTATGTCCATTACTGGGGAGCGTTCGAAGCCATCCCGCAATGGACGATCGCCCTGGTCGCGCTGGTCCTGGTGGTCGCCATCAATATGGTGTCGGTCAAGTGGTTCGGCGAGATGGAGTTCTGGGCGGCACTGATCAAGGTGGTCGCACTGGTGACCTTCCTGATCGTCGGCACGGTGTTCCTCGCGGGCCGGTTCGACATCAAGGGCGAGACCACCGGCCCGAGCGTGATCGCCGATAACGGCGGTCTGTTCCCGACGGGTGTGCTGTCGCTGGTGCTGGTCACCACGGGTGTCGTCTTCGCCTACGCCGCGGTGGAGCTGGTCGGCACGGCCGCCGGTGAGACGGAGAACCCGGAGAAGGTGATGCCGCGCGCCATCAACTCCGTGATCGCCCGCATCGCGCTGTTCTACGTCGGTTCGCTCGTGCTGCTCGCGCTGCTGCTGCCCTACACCGCCTTCAAGTCCGGTGAGAGCCCGTTCGTCACGTTCTTCTCCAAGCTCGGTATCGACGGTGCCGGTTCGGTGATGAACCTGGTCGTGCTCACCGCCGCGTTCTCCAGCCTCAATGCCGGGCTGTACTCCACCGGCCGCATCCTGCGCTCGATGTCGATGAACGGCAGCGCGCCGACCGTGGCCGCCCGGATGTCGAAATCCGGTGTGCCCTACGTCGGCATCCTCGCCACCGGCGCGATCGCGCTGTTCGGTGTCGGTCTGAACGCGATGGTGCCGGAGAAGGCATTCGAGATCGTGATCAACGTATCGGCGCTCGGTACCATCTTCGCCTGGGCCGCGATCGTGCTGTGCCAGTTGCAGCTGTGGCGCTGGTCGAAGGAAGGCAAGGTCGAGCGTCCTTCGTTCCGGCTGATCGGTGCGCCGTACACCAGTGTCGCGACGCTGATCTTCCTGGTCGCCGTGGTCGGGTTGATGGCATTCAGTGATGACGAGGTGCAGCGTGGCGCGGTGATCGCCATGGGTGCCATCATGATCCCCGCCCTGGTCGGCGGCTGGTACCTGGCTCGTAAGCGGGTGGCGCAGCTGGCGCAGATCCGCGGCGGTCATACCGGGCAGTTCCCGGTGCTGGCCGAGCGTCCACCGCGTAAGGATGCCCGCGAAGCGGTGGTCATCCTGGAGAAGCCGGAAGACGACTGAACACCCCCGCCGCCCCGGACCCACAGTCCGGGGCGGCGGTATTCCCAATTCGGGGAACATGATCGGCGCGCGCCGGTCGCACGGCGCAGCAGAATGAGACCTCGGTTCAACGGGTTCTAGGGGTTCACATGCCGGAACAGCCCAGCACGTCCGAACAGCAACGCCCGCCCGCATGGGCCGATCGGCGTATGCGTAGTGCGGAGGTGCCCCATCGCCTCGCGCCGCACTGGTCCACCAGGCGTGTTCCCAAAGCTGAACTATCCCAACGTGTTTCCCCGCCCGCGTTGTCCCCGAACGGCCATGACGGCGATCCGGGCGGACCCGCGACGGCACCGGCCGGCCTCGGCGACTTCGATCTGGCCGAACTGGACGGGCTGGAGGCCGGATCGGGCCGCAATACCCCGTCACGACCGAGTGTGCGCCGACTCGGCGCCGGGCTCGTCGTCGTACCGCGGGTCACCGAGACCGATCCGCTCTCGGCGGTACTGGAGAATCCGGAAGTTCCCGAGCACAAACGGTTCTGTTGGAACTGTCAGGATCCGGTCGGACGCGCTACCGCCGGCGGCAAGGGCGAGGTGGCGGGCGAATGCCGTCGCTGCCGATCGCCGTTCAACTTCCGACCCGCCCTGCGGCCCGGTGAGCTGGTGGCCGACCAGTACGAGGTGCAGGGTTGCCTCGCACACGGCGGTCTCGGGTGGATCTACCTGGCGGTCGATCGCAATGTCAGCGATCGCTGGGTGGTGCTCAAGGGGTTGCAGAATCCGCTCGATTTCGAGGCGCATGTGGTCGCGCTCGCC
The DNA here is from genome assembly GCF_029868385.1 of Nocardia cyriacigeorgica. Classification (GTDB taxonomy): domain Bacteria; phylum Actinomycetota; class Actinomycetes; order Mycobacteriales; family Mycobacteriaceae; genus Nocardia; species Nocardia cyriacigeorgica_F. The sequence continues at coordinate 6,307 of NZ_JARWNX010000032.1, forward strand.
GAACGGCAGTTCCTGTCGGAGGTGGCCTATCCGGGTGTGGTGAAGATCTTCAACTTCGTCAAGCATCGGTCGGCGCGTGAGGTGGCCGATGGATACATCGTGATGGAGTACGTGGGCGGGCATTCGCTCAAATCGATGCTCGACCGCGGCGCGCCGGATCGGATACCGGTCGCCGAGGCCATCGCCTACCTGATGGAAGTGCTGCCCGCACTGGACTATCTGCACTCCATCGGCCTGGCCTACAACGACCTCAAACCCGACAACATCATGGTCAGCGACGACGAGGTCAAACTCATCGACCTCGGCGCCGTCGCCGCGATGGAGTCCTACGGCAGCATCTACGGCACGCCCGGCTATCAGGCGCCGGAAATCCTGCGCACCGGGCCGACGGTCGAATCCGATATCTACGCGGTGGGCCGAACCTTGGCGGCGCTGCTGTTCGATCTGCCCACCGATTCGGAGGGGCACTATCTGCCCGGCGCGCCCTCACCCGCGCAACAGCCGATGTTGCGTCGCTATCCGTTCCTGCACCGGCTGCTGCTGCGCGCGACCGATCCGGACCCATTGCGCCGATTCCCCTCGGCCTATGCCATGTATTGCCAGCTCGCGGGCGTGCTGCGCATGGTGCTCGCCGCCGACACCGGTATGGAGCACCCACAGGCCTCGACCGAGTTCGGTTCCATGCGTGGCGATTTCGGTATCGATACGCTCATCGGCCAGACCGACGGCATGGTCGACGGTATGCACCGTATGCCCGCGGTCGATGCGGTCAGCGTCGTCGCGGCCCTTCCGATTCCGTTGATCGACAGTGAAGATCCGAGCGCCGAACTACTGGCCACCCTGCTGCACGGCGATCCGCGCCATATCCTCGACGTGCTCGAGCGCACCACCGAGCGGATCGGCTCGGGCACGATCAAGGCGCCGGAATCCTTCGATCTGGAAGGCCCGCTGACGGCGGTGCGCGCACATTTGGATCTCGGCGAGGTGGCCCAGGCCCGCACCCGCCTCGAGGCGCTGCGTCCGCGATTCGGGATGGACTGGCGTATCCAGTGGTATTCGGGCGTCGCCGATCTGCTCGACGGACACTACGAACGCGCCTATGAGTGTTTCGACGAGGTGCACACCGTGCTGCCCGGCGAGATCGCGCCCGCGCTCGCCCTGGCCGCCACCGCCGAACTGGTGTTGCAGCATCTCGATGATCCGGAAGAGACCGACCGCTGGCACGGCGCCGCCATGGAATATCACCGGATGGTGTGGCGCACCAACCACGGTGTGGTGAGTGCGGCGTTCGGATTGGCGCGCCGGCTCGCGGCCGATGGTGAGCTGCTCGAGGCGGTCGGCGTGCTCGACCAGGTGCCCGCGGCCTCACGCCACCACGTCGTCGCACGGATGACCGGATGCCTGCTGCTGGTATCGCGTCCGATCACCGACATCATCGCCGAAGATCTGCGCGAGGCCGCCGAACGGCTGGAATCACTGCCGGAGGAGCCGCGGACGCTGCAATTGCAGGTCATCGTGGTGGGTGCGGCGCTGGCCTGGTTGCGCGCGGGCCGCACCGATTCCGGCACCTGCACCACCATTCTGGGGTTCCCGTTCACCGAGGCGGGATTGAGTCGCGGGCTGGAAACCTGCCTGCGCGCCCTGGCCCGCACCGCACCCGATCGGTTGCATCGGTACCGGCTGGTCGACCTCGCCAACCATGTGCGGCCGCGCAGCCGCTGGTGACGGTGTCAGATACCGGTGCGACGCGCCTCCGACCGGCGTTTGACGGCGATCAGCGCAGCCGCGCCCACCAGGATCGGTAGCAGTAACAGCCACCAGCTTCCGAACACCAGCGCCAGCACGATGCCGAGCGTGACGACGCCCGCAGCCGCGATCGCGGGCACCGGGTTGCCCGGTGGCGTCAGCGGAGCCGGGTCCGGCACCGCGCCGGGCAGATCGGTGAACACCGCGGCCAGTTGCGCGGGGCCGCTCGCCGCGGCCACTGCGGCACTTCGGGTCTCGAACTCGTCCAGAGTCAGTCGTCCCGTGCCGAGATGGTGCGACAGTTCGCGCAGGGCGCGTTCGCGCTCGGTGACACTGATCCGAGGCCCCGGCGTATCGGTCATGACCGAAGAATAGGCGCGTTCTACCGCAGGCTCGTCGGCGTGAATTGCCATGGGCGGGAAGGGTGCCGAGTCGCGAGAACGTGACGGTTCCCACATCTGGGGAGAATTTAGGCTGGCACCGGCACGAACTCGCAGCATGAGGAGTCCAGGTATGTCCACCGTGATCGAGCGCACCATCCCGGCCGCATATGCCTGGGATTGGCAATTGCGCGGGTCCTGCCGCGGGGTGGAGTCGGCGGTGTTCTTCCATCCGGATGGTGAGCGCGGTCGCGCCCGCGCCGCCCGGGTTCAGCGCGCCAAACAGATCTGTGACAGCTGTCCGGTGCTGGCTCAGTGCCGCAACTACGCGCTGGCGGTGAGCGAGCCCTACGGCATCTGGGGCGGTATGTCCGAAGACGAGCGAAGGGCCGCCGCCCGCCGAGGTCCCTGGAGCCATCGCGGAGCATGATCGGGCCAGGTCACGGACTCGCCGTGACCGAGCACGACCGCTCGACCACATCGAATGTGGTTTCCTTGAGATATGGCTGGGCGTGTGGAGTACACGATCGATGAGCTTGCTCGCGAGGCCGGCACAACAGTGCGTAGCCTGCGGGTCTACCACGACCGCGGGGTATTGCCGCCGCCGCAGGTCAAGGGTCGCACCGGATTCTATGGCCCCGAGCACCTGAACCGGGTCCGTACCATCAGTCGACTGCTCGACCGCGGCATCAAACTCAACGGTATTCGGGAGCTGCTCGAAGCATGGGATCGCGGTGACGATCTCGGCGACGTGCTCGGTGTCTCGGAGGAATCCGTCGAACCCGCGGTGGATGCCGCGGCCGAGGAGACCATTCCGGCGACCGAATTGGCGCAGCGCTACCGCGCCGTTTCCAATGGCTTGACGCGCGTGGTGGCGGCTGGTCTCTACGAGCCTGTCGATGCCACCACCTATCGGCCCGCCGATCGCCGACTGATCGACGTCATCGATGAGATGGAAGCGGCCGGAATCCCCGCCGACGAGGTATTGACCGAGGTGGAGCGGGCCCGCACCGACGCCGACCGCATCGCCCGTCGTTTCGTCGAGCTGTTCCATCGCACGGCCTGGCAGACCTATCAGCGGTCGGCGCGGTCCGCGGCTGATCGCGCCACACTCACCGAGAGTCTCGGCGTGACGAGGGCCGTGCCCGGCCGGGTGATGGGGGAGTTGGTCGACCGTTTCGTCGCTCGCTATCTCGATGAGGACGCCGAACTGGGCGAGTTGTCGACCGACTCCTGAACGTTCCGAATTCCCACTGCTGGACATTCGTCGCGCATTAATGTGCCGCTATATAGCGGTACATTAATTAACGACAACGATAGTCCGGTCCACCCCGTCCGAACCCGGTGGATCAGTGCGGAACGGAGTGATGGCGATGCGTGTGTTCACAGGAACCCATCGGACGCCGAAATGGCTGGCAGGTGTCGCGTTCACCGCGGCCCTCGCCCTCGGCCCGGCGGCCGTCGCGAGCCTCGCGGCAGCGTCTCCCGCTCCCACCCCGGTCGCCACCCACGGCGTAAGCGTGGCCCACGAGGCAGGCGGCGTGGTCTTGGTCAGCGATACCGGGTTCGGCGGCGGCTTCGGTGACGGCGGTGCCGGTGGTTTCGGCGACGGCGGTGTGGGCGGCGGCTTCGGTGACGGCGGAATCGGCGGCGGCTTCGGCGACGGCGGAGCGGGCGACGGGAACAGCGCCGGTGACGGTGGTTTCGGTGGTGGTGCGCCGGATGTCGGCCTGCCCACCGACGGCCTACCGGGCCTCGGCGACGGCGATTCCGGTATCGGAACCCTGCCGGGCGCCGGGGACACACCGCATATCCCCGCGCCATCGAACACTCATCCCGATCCCGGACAACCGGCGCCCGCCGATCCGGTCCAACCCCAGGATCCGAACCTGGGCTGGCAGCCCGACCGCTGGCCCTTCCCGGATCCGGGCTACCCGTTCAGCCCGTTCTTCCCGCAGTCGCCCACGCCCGAAACCCATGACGACTTCGATCCGCCCTGCGCGCCCGGTCAGCAAGGCGCGCATTGCGATAGCGGTCTGCTCGACGGCAGGCCCGGACCCTCGCCGGTCCCGTCTCCGCATGTTCCGGCGCCCCACAGCGGGTTGCCTTTCGGGCTGAGTCTGCCCAGCGGGAGCGCGGGCATCTGACCAGGTAGGACATGACGGGCCGGTGGCGGTGCTCGCCATCGGCCCATCACGGTTCTACCTAGGTAGCCGGCGCCGGGCTACCGATGCGCATGGTCGCGATCCAGCGCCACAATGCACACTGTCGCACGGGTAGGGACAGTGAGGTTTGCCTGAGATGGGAAGCGTGACGTTATGGATGCAGATATCGCTCGACGGTTTCGCCGAAGGTCCCGATGAGCAGGTGCACTGGCCGATAGTGGACGAGGAACTGTGCGCCGCGTTCCTCGACGACCTGCACCGGGCCGATATGTTCCTCTACGGCCGCAAGACCTACGAGATCATGGCGAGGTTCTGGCCGACGGCGGACGCGGCGCCGGGGATCTCCCAGTTCTATCTCGACTTCGCGCGCTGCTGGAAGCAGAAACCGAAGCTGGTGTTCTCCCGCAGCCTGCGGTACGCGGAATGGAACACCACCGTGGTCGATGACCGGATGATCGAACGCGTCGCGCAATTGCGCAACCATTCCGGGCGCGATCTGATCATGTTCGGTGGCGCGGAGACCGCGGCGGCATTGATCAGGCACGATCTGATCGATCAGTACCGATTGTTCGTACATCCGGTGCTGCTCGGAGGCGGGGCCCGCCTGTTCCGGTCCGACGCCGATACCGCCGGGCTCGAACTGGTCGACGTCATGCGATTCGACAGCGCCGTGGTCGGTATGCACTATCGGCAGGCCGCGCGGGCCGCGAGCAGCAGCCCGATCCGCGCCGCCGGCTGAACTCCAGCGCACATATCTGCGCGGCCGGATCGGTGATCGTCTAACTTCACTCGATATGGTCGAGGTATCGGGAGCGGATGGCGGATTCGTCGATTCCGGCCGTCCACTCGCCGGTACCAGCGAGTTCGTCGGCCGGATCGCCGAATTGCGGCGATTGGACACCCTCATCGCCGGGGGCGCCCGGTTGATCACCCTGGTGGGCCCCGGCGGTATCGGCAAGACTCGGCTCGCCGCCGAGGCATTGCGCCGAATGGAACACCATCAGCGCAACCATGTGCATTGGGCCCGATTGGCCGAGCTCGAACGGGACGCAGTGGGCGCAGACGAGGCCGTGGTCCAATCCATCGTGCGCACCAGTACGGTCGGTGCGTCCGAGACCGCGACCGGTCGCCGGATCCTGGTGCTGGACAATTGCGAGCATGTCCTGCCCACCGTGGCGCGGGTGGTCACCGAACTGCTCCCGGCCGCGCCCGATCTGACCGTTCTCGCCACGAGCCGCGAACCCATCGGATGGATCGACGAGTACGTCGTCGTCGTCGCGCCGCTCTCGCCCGCGCAATCGCTCACGCTGTTGCGGCAACGGTCCGAACTGACCGGCCGGCCGATCCTCGACGATCCGGCGCAGATCGATATCGCCGAGCGGATCTGCCGCCATGTCGACCACAGCCCGCTGTTCGTCCGACTGGCGGCCGCGCGGTTACGTCACCAGCCGCCCGCCATGGTGCTGCGCGAACTGACCGGCGATACCGATGACAAGCGGATGCGCTGGTCGCACGGCGCGCGGGCGGGCGCCGACAAACGTCATCGGGGCGTGTACGACGTCATCGAATGGTCGTACCGGCTGTGCACCGCGGGGGAGCAGGTGCTGCTGGAGCGGTTGTCGGTCTTCGCCGCGGGTTATGACACTCATCGGGAACACGCGGTCCGCAATGGCATCGAACTGGCCGACGTCGTCGCGGTCTGCGCGGGCGGCGCACTGTCGGCGGCCGATGTCGAGTATCTGATCGAGCGGCTCGCCGAACGATCGCTGGTATCCACGCATGTCACCGAGACCTCGGTGCGCTGGTACCTCGTCGAGAGCGTGAAGGTCTTCGCCCGCCACCGGCTACAGGTCCGGGGCGCGGCCGAATCCGACCGGATGACCGATCGGCACCGCCGGTACTACCGCGACCGGGTCGTGGCCTGGCAGGTCGACTGGTTCGGCCCGCGTGAACAGGCATGGTTGGACTGGGTGCTTTCGGCGTGGGACAACATCGTCATCGGGATCGAGGCCGGACTCGGCGATCCGGCGACCGCGCACACCGGCCTCGACACCGCGGCCGTTCTGCTCGCGGCGTGGGTTCCGTCCATGAGCGGCGACGGCGATGCGATCACCTGGGTGACCGAACGGGCGCTCGAGGCCACCCGAGCGTCGAGCGGAGACGCCGCCGAACCGAGAATGCGCGCCGCGGCGATGCTCGCCTGGAACGCCGTATGGCAAGGCGACAGTGACCGCGCGGCGCGACTACTCGACGACTGCGTCGCCTGCTGCGCGGACCTCACGGCGAATTCCGCGTGGCGCGAGAACTCCTCGGTCGATATCGGGCTACCCGCCCACGTCGAATGGACATGGGGCCTCGAGCTGACGCTGGTGCACCGGGACAGCCGGGCCATCACGGTGCTGGACCGCGCACACCGCAAGTTCGTCGAGTCCGGTGATCGGATCGGGCGCGAGGGTAGCGACCTGTTTCGCGCCATGGCCTGCGCATTCCTCGGCGACCGTGACACCGCGCTGCGGGCAAGCCGCGACTACCTCGATCGCGCACTGCCGACGGGCTCTCCCTCGGCCAACGTATGGGCCAGAATCCTGCGTGCCGTGGCGCTCGCCGCACATGGCGACGCCGCGGAAGCCGTGGCCATCACCGATCGACTGCTCGCCGAACTGAGGCAGTACGACGATATGTGGATCACCAACTGGGCGGAGACCGCCCGGATCGTTGCCCTGGCGCGACAGCTGGCCGAGCGAAGGCCCGGCGATGGCGGTCATATCGCACACAATGCGGTCGCGGCCGAAATCCTCACCCTCGTCACCGGCCTGGAACAGGCCGATCCGAGCGCGGGCGTCCGCATCGGCGCGATACCGCTGGTGGCGGCCGAAACGCGGCGGGCGGTGCAGGTAGCGCGCCGGTTCGTCGATGGTCGGGCTGTCGGCGGGCGCGATGTGTCCGGGCCGGTCGGCGCGTCCCGCGCACCGGACTGGGACAGTCTGTCACCGGCCGAGCGCGAGATCGCGGTCCTCGCCGCGGCGGGTTGGTCCAACAGCGCGATCGCGGCGCGGCGCGGAAGCTCGACGCGCACTGTCGACGCCCAGGTGGCCAGCATTCGCCAGAAGCTGGCGGTCGCCTCACGCCGGGAGATCGTCGCGCACGTTCCCGGCGACCTCGCCGAGCGGATCGAGCTGGAAGCGCGGAACTGGGCCGAGCGCCGTAGACGGTGAAAAACCCGCTGCCACGTCTCGGTAGACGTGGCAGCGGGCTGATGGCGAGTTCCGCTCGTGGGTGGTGAGCGGGTCGACGGGCCGGAGGGGGATTAGTCCGGGCCGCACTCGCCGTGGCAGCGGCTGCTGTAGCCGGGCTTGTTGTCGGAATCGGTGGTGCTGGAGGAGTTGCGCAGGCCGTTGTTGTAGCCCTTGCCGTAGCCGCGGCCCTGTCCGTAGCCCCGGGTCTGGCCGTAGCCGCGACCGTCGCCGTAGCCGGACCCGCGACTGCCCTCACCGTTGCTGCTGCCATGGCTGTCGCCGCGGTTGGTGGAGACCTTCTCCGCCGCGCCGCCGGGCAGGGCAGAGGCGATCTGCGGCGCCACGGCGGCGGGCACGAGGGCCAGGGCACCGGCGAGCGCGGTGGTGGCCAAGATCTTGCGGACCGTACCGCGGTAGGAGGTGCTGCTCATGGACTGCTCCGTTCGTTGTGCCAGTGCCCGCATCGGGTCGGCAGGTGGGCCCCGGCTCAGCCTGACCCATCTAATGTGTCGTTATATAGCGGTACGATACTCGATGTGACGATGGTTGCCGAACCGCTATTCTCGGCACTGGGAAGGGGTCGTGGGCGACCGTCGAGTGAATGACGACACCGCGGCGCTTCCCGAACGGCAGCAGACCTGCGGGGCGATGGGGGTTCTCGCGCACGCCGCCGCCCCGGTCGGCGGTCGCGCCGTCGGGTGGTCGCAATAGGCCGTCGGGTGGTCGCAATAGAAGGGCTCGCGATGATCCGTGCCAGTGCCAGTGCCAGTGCCAGTGTCTGAGCGCGGCGCAGCATCATGGCAACGCCGCAGTGAGGCCGGTTCGATATGGTCTATCGGTAGCGGACCGACTGCCGGACCGGGGCGCCTAACTTGCCGCGGCGGCCAATTCCGGCGGTGTGTGACCTCGCGCCGAGCGTGCGGCGCGCACGGCAGCGGCGGCGAGCATCGGCAGACGCGCGTCGCCCAACGACATGGCGTGATTGCCCAGATGGTTGGTGACGAAGGCGATGGAAAGGCCGAGTCCGGGCATGGCCATGGCGCCCGAGCCGCCGATGCCGTAGTGGCCGAGGGCATGCCTGGTCAGGGTGGCCCCCACGATGCCGCGGTGATAACCGAGCGCATGATGCGGTGGCGCGCCGAGAACGTAGTCGAAGCGGCTGTTGGCGGGCATCCGGGCGATCATCCGGGTGGTCTCCGGCTTCAGCAATCGCCGGTGCCCGATCCGCCCGTCGTTGGCGATCGCGCCGTACATCGCGGCCAGCGCGCGGGCACTGAACACGCCGTTCCAGCCGGGCATCATGGCGCTGTAGGGGCGCTCGCCCTGACTCATCTCGGCCCAGCCGTCGTAGACCACACCGCGTAGCGCGCTCAGCGGCCGGACCGAACCGGTCAACGCGGCGAGTCGATCCAGCGGCACTCGGGCCACATGCAATCGCGGCGACAACGGAGCGATCCGCTGCCGGTGATATTCGGGAACACCGAACCAGAGATCGTCCTGCCCCAGCGGTTCGGCCAGTTCCGCGCGCACCAGTTCGGGGAATGGTCGGTCGGTCGCGCGCTGGGCGATCTCGGCGACCAGCGTGCCGAAGGTCAGCCCGTGATAGCCGGATGCGCGCAACCGCCGGGGATCGGGTGCGGCGGCGGCGAGCGCGGCGGCGAGGGCATCGTGGTCGAGCATGTCGGCCGGATCATCGAGCAGACCGCGGGTGCGCTGGAGTCCGGCGCGATGGTTGAGGACCTCGCGGACGGTGATGTCGCCTTTGCCATTGGCGGCGAACTCGGGCCAGTAGGTGGCGACCGGCTCGTCCAGGGCGAGGATGCCGCGTTCGATCAGGCGATGCGCCACCGTCGCGGTGACGCCCTTACCGGTCGAATACGCCAGGGCCATGGTGTCGCGGCGCCAGCGGCGTCGCGCATCGGCCCAGCCACCCCAGATGTCGAGCACCGGCTCACCGTGCAGGTAAATCGCCAGTGCGGCGCCGCCGTTGCCGCGGCGACGGAACATCGCGAAGAACTTCGTCGCCACCGGGGTGAAGCGGTCGTCGATGAGCATGGGGGAGGCGGGCGGGACAGTGTCCTCGGCCCGCGCGCCATCGGTGCCGGCAGCTGGCATGGTCAGACTCCTTTGTCTGCGTATTCGCCCGGCCGTTTGCTCCCTGCTAGCAGTTGCAAGCGGCCCGCTGCCTCCGAATGTAACCCGTTTCATTACGTCGGGCAATGATCTTCGGAGCCGACTACGACCTCGGCCAGGTCCAGTCCGCCACCACGGGGATGTCCTCGCCGTGCTCCCTGGTCCAGGCCCGCGCCCGCAGACGCGCGTCCTGCATCTCCTGACGCAGTCCACCGGCCTTGTCACGCAGTGCGGGCACACGGTCGATCACATCGGTCACCAGGTGATAGCGGTCCATATCGTTGAGCATCACCATGTCGAACGGCGTGGTCGTGGTGCCGCGCTCCTGGTATCCGCGCACGTGCAGACCGTCGTGGTTGGTGCGCCGGTAGGTGAGTCGATGGATCAGCCACGGGTAGCCGTGGAAGGCGAAGATCACTGGGCGATCACGGGTGAAGAGGGTGTCGAATTCGGAATCGGGGAGCCCGTGTGGATGGTCGGTGTTCGGTAGCAACCGCATGAGGTCGACCACGTTGATCACCCGCACCCGCAGTTCGGGGAGACGATCGCGCAGGATGGCCGCGGCGGCCAGGGTCTCGAGTGTCGGCACGTCGCCCGCGCAGGCGAGCACCACATCGGGCTCGGTGCCGAGATCGTCGCGGTTTCCGGCCCACTCCCAGATACCGATACCGCGCGCGCAATGCAATGCGGCCGCCTCGACCGACAGCCAATCGGCCTGCGGCTGTTTACCGGCCACCACCACGTTCACGTAATGGCGTGACCGCAGACAGTGGTCGAACGTCGACAGCAGGGTGTTGGCGTCCGGTGGCAGATACACCCGCACGATCTCGGGTTTCTTGTTCAGCACCACATCGAGGAATCCGGGGTCTTGATGGGTGAATCCGTTGTGATCCTGGCGCCACACATGGGAGGAGAGCAGATAGTTCAGACTCGGAATCGGCTGTCGCCAGGGCACCGCGGCACTCGCGTCGAGCCATTTGGCGTGCTGATTGAACATGGCGTCCACGATGTGCACGAACGCCTCGTAGCAGGTGAAGACCCCATGCCTGCCGGTGAGCAGATAGCCCTCCAGCAGGCCCTGACACATATGCTCGGACAGCACCTCGATCACCCGCCCGGCGCGGTCGAGATCGACATCGAATTCGCCGATCTCGGCCTGCCAGTTCCGCCCGGTGACCTCGAGAATGTCCTGTAATCGATTGCTGGCCAGCTCATCCGGGGCGAAGGTCAGGAAGTTGTGCGGATTGCGCGCTGTCACCTCGCGCAGCCAGCGCCCGAGAACTCGGGTGGCCTCGTGATGACCGGCGCCGGGAGCGGTCACCTCGACGCCGAACTCCCGCCAGTCCGGCAGCCGCAGATCGCGCACCAGCGTCCCGCCGTTGCTCACCGGGTTCGCGCTCATCCGCCGATCACCCGACGGCACCAGCCCCATCAACTCCGAGACCGGCGCCCCGGATTCATCGAACAGCTCACCGGGCCGGTAGGACCGCAGCCACAGTTCGAGTACCGCGCGATGGTCATCGTCGGTGCGCGCTCCGGGTAGGGGCACCTGATGCGCGCGGAAGGTGCCCTCCACCTGCTCACCGTCCACCAGCGGCGGACAGGTCCAGCCCTTGGGGGTGCGCAGCACGATCATCGGCCAGTGCGGACGCGCACCGTCGCCACCGCCCCTGGCCGCCCGCTGGATCTGCGCGATCCGCTCCAATGCGGTGTCCATCGCCTCGGCCATGGCCTGATGCACCCGCGCCGGATCCCGGCCGGACACCACCAGCGGCTCGTACCCGTAGCCGCGCAGCAGCGAGATCAGCTCGGACTCCGGTATCCGGGCCAGAATCGTCGGGTTGGCGATCTTGTATTCGTTGAGCGCAAGGATCGGCAGCACCGCACCGTCGCGGGCCGGGTTGAGGAACTTGTTCGCATGCCAGCTGCCGGCCAGCGGTCCGGTCTCGGCTTCACCGTCACCGATCACGCAGAACACCGTGAGATCCGGATTGTCCAGGGCCGCACCGAAGGCGTGCAGCAGCGAATAGCCCAGTTCGCCGCCCTCGTGAAAGGAGCCGGGTGTCTCCGGCGCGCAATGGCTCGGCACCCCACCGGGAAAGGAGAACTGTGCGAACAGGGCGGCCATGCCACCCAGATCACGCGGAACGTGGCCGTAGAGCTCGGAATAGGTGCCCTCGAGCCAGGCGCAGGCATTCGGTCCCGGACCGCCGTGGCCGGGACCCGCGACGAACACGGCGCTCAGATCGCGGGCCAGAATCGCTCGATTGGCGTGCACCCACACCAGATTCAGCCCTGGCACCGTGCCGAAATGGCCGAGCAGCCGCGGTTTGATGTGTTCGGCGCGCAGCGGTTCACGTAGGAGCGGATTGGCCATCAGATAGATCTGGCCCACCGAGAGATAGTTCGCGGCGCGCCACCACGCGTCGACGGCCTCGAGTTCCTCGGTATCGAGCGGGCCGGGGGCGTCGATGAGGTGGTACGGGCGTGGTGCGACCGAGATGCCGCCGCCACCACCGATATTGTCGGCCGAGGTGTCCTCGGCAGCGGGATCACCGTCGGAGTCGGCAGGGTGTGCCATGGGCGACTCTCCTCACGTTCGTGCCACGCACCGGATGGAGATTCCCCGTCAGGTTACCGGCCACATCCACCGTCGGCCCGCACTCCGGATGTAGTTCAGGTCTCGGTGCGAGCGCGCGGGGGTGTCGGTGTCCTGCTGCTGTCGCCGTCCCGCTGTCGGTGGGCTGGGGCGGACCGCGAGCGATGACGTCGATTAGGGTGCGCGGCATGCCTACCTCCGCCAGGATCATCGGTATCGCCACCATCGCCGCCGCGACCTTCGCGCTCGGCGCCTGCGGCTCGGACGACAGCTCCGACACCGCCGCCACCACGGCGGCGGCCACCACGACCGCGTCCGCGGCCACCGGTGCGCCCGCTCCGAAGCCGTCCACCGGACGCGAATGCACCGCCGACGACATCGGCGTCACCGGGGGTTACGGCGAGGCGCCGACCATCACCATCCCCGACGACTGCGATCCGCCCAAGGAACTGATCGTCAAGGATCTGGTCACCGGCACCGGACCCGGCGCGCAGCCCGGTCAGGAACTGGAGATGAACTACACCCTGGTGACCTGGTCGGACAAGCAGAAGCTCGACAGCTCCTTCGATCGCGGCCAGCCGTTCGAGCTGACCCTCGGCGCCGGCATGGTCATCCCGGGCTGGGACACGGGTCTGGAGGGTGTGCAAGAGGGCACGCGCCGCCTGCTGATCATTCCGCCGGACCTCGGCTACGGTGCGGGCGGAAACGGAATCAAGCCGAACGAGACCCTGGTCTTCGTCACCGACGCGGTGGACGTGCCGGACTGATCTGCCGCCGGCGCGGCCTGTTCGCGGCCCCTGGTGCCTGGCGTTTCCATGACCGCTGGTTGCTTTCGGCATGCGCGGCCACGGAAACGCCAGGCGGGCTGCCAACGGCTCCTCGGGGTCGCAGGTTGCCGGTGTGATCTGCCGTTTCTCCTCGGCGCGCGATAGTGCGACCGATGTGCTGGGCCGATACCGCACGACCGATTGCAGGGCGTCGGCACCGGTCGACTAACCTTGCGGGGATGCGATCGGGGGGACCACCGACGTCAACGATCGATGAACTACGAACAAGGAGCATGTCCGTGAAGAGCACCGTCGAGCAGCTGAGCCCGACCCGGGTCCGGATCAATGTCGAGGTGCCCTTCGAGGAGCTGAAGCCGGACTTCGACAAGGCCTACAAGGCCCTGGCCAAGCAGGTCCGTATCCCCGGCTTCCGCCCGGGCAAGGCACCGGCCAAGCTGCTCGAGGCGCGCCTGGGCCGCGGCGCGATCCTGGAGCAGGTCGTCAACGATGTGCTGCCCGCCCGCTACAGCGAGGCCGTGACCACCTCCGAGGTGAAGGTCATCGGCCAGCCCGAGATCGAGATCACCAAGATCGAAGACGGCGAAGAGCTGGCGTTCACCGCCGAGGTCGACGTCCGCCCGGAGATCACCCTGCCCGATTACAGCACCATCGCGGTGACCGTCGACGCCATCACCATCGGCGACGACGACATCGATGAGCAGCTTCAGTCGCTGCGTCAGCGTTTCGGCACCCTCTCCGGTGTCGACCGCCCGGTGCAGGAGGGCGACTTCATCTCCATCGACCTGTCGGCCACCGTCGACGGTCAGGACGTCCCCGAGGCCTCCACCACCGGTCTGTCCCACGAGGTCGGCTCCGGCCAGCTCATCGAGGGCCTGGACGAGGCCGTGGTCGGTCTGTCGGCCGGTGAGTCCAAGGAGTTCACCTCGACCCTGGTCGCGGGCGAGTACGCGGGCAAGGAAGCCGTCATCACCGTCACCGTCGGATCGGTGAAGGAGCGCGAGCTGCCCGAGGCCGACGACGAGTTCGCCCAGCTGGCCAGCGAATTCGACACCCTCGACGAGCTGAAGACCGATCTGCGCGGCCGCGTGGAGCGGGTCAGGAAGGTCGAGCAGGCGGGCGAGATCCGCGACAAGGTGCTCGAGCAGCTGCTCGAGCAGGTCGAGGTACCGCTGCCCGAGGCCGTGGTCAAGGCCGAGATCGACGCCGTCGAGCACGACGCCGTGCACGGTTTCGACCACGACGAGGCCAAGTTCGCCGAAGCGCTCGAGGCGCAGGGGTCCAGCCGCGAGGAGTTCGACGCCGACACCAAGGAAGCCGCCGAGAAGTCGGTGAAGACCCAGCTGCTGCTCGACGCCATCGCCGAGGCCGAAGGCACCCAGGTCGGCCAGGAGGAGCTCACCGAGCGGATCCTGTTCCAGGCGCAGCGCTACGGCATGTCGCCCGAGCAGTTCATCCAGCAGGTGCAGCAGGCGGGCCAGCTCGGCGCGGTGTTCTCCGATGTGCGTCGTGGTAAGGCGCTGGCCGGTGTGGTCGGCCAGGCCACCGTCACCGACTCCGACGGCAACACCGTGGACACCACCGAAATGTTCGGTGGCCCGGAGGATTCGGCTGATGAGTCCGCCGAGACGGTGACCGAAGCCGCCGACGCCGAGAAGTAAGCCGAGCGGCGAAGAAACCTTTTGAGAGATCAGCGTGACGGATGCCCTGCGGGGTTTGCGATCGCGCACCGCACAGTCGAGCGTCAGCGAGATTGCGCTGTGAGCGAAGAAGGGCGGTACCGGGAGTTCGGTGCCGCCCTGCTTCGTTAATGTTTGTGTCAGCAACGAGCCGGCGAGAGAAGGCAGGTATCCGTGACAATCAACCAGGCAGGGGTCATGACAACCGCGACTGCTGGTCTCAACCTCAGTGATTCGGTGTACGAGCGCCTGCTGCGTGAGCGCATCATCTTCCTCGGCACTCAGGTCGACGACGACATCGCGAACAAGCTCTGCGCGCAGATCCTGCTCCTTTCGGCCGAGGACCCGACCAAGGACATCGCGCTCTACATCAACTCGCCGGGTGGTTCGGTGACCGCCGGTATGGCCATCTACGACACCATGCAGTTCGCCGAATGCGATATCGCGACCTACGGCATGGGTCTGGCCGCTTCGATGGGCCAGTTCCTGCTCACCGCGGGCACCAAGGGTAAGCGCTACGCGCTGCCGCACGCGCGGATCATGATGCATCAGCCCTCGGCCGGTATCGGTGGTTCGGCCGCCGATATCGCGATCATGGCCGAGCAGTTCGCGCACACCAAGCGGGAGCTGAACGAGCTGCAAGCGCTGCATACCGGTAACTCCATCGAGCAGGTGACCGCCGACGCCGACCGTGACCGCTGGTTCACCGCGTCCGAGGCCAAGGACTACGGCTTCATCGATCATGTGATCAGCCACGCGAACCAGGCCAACGGCGCAGGCAACTAAGCGGACACCCTCACAAGACTTTGGAGACGAAGATGGCCAACCCGATCGACCCCCGCGCAGGCCTGTCCGGTATCGCGCCGGCGAGCCCGCAGGCCCGCTACATCCTGCCGTCGTTCATCGAGCACTCGAGCTTCGGCGTCAAGGAGTCCAACCCGTACAACAAGCTGTTCGAGGAGCGCATCATCTTCCTCGGCGTGCAGGTCGACGATGCGTCGGCGAACGACATCATGGCCCAGCTGCTGGTGCTCGAATCGCTCGATCCCGATCGCGACATCACCATGTACATCAACTCGCCGGGTGGTTCGTTCACCTCGCTGATGGCCATCTACGACACCATGCAGTACGTGCGTGCCGATGTGGCCACGGTCTGCCTCGGTCAGGCGGCGTCCGCTGCGGCCGTGCTGTTGGCCGCCGGTACCCCCGGTAAGCGCGCCTGCCTGCCCAACGCTCGCGTGCTCATCCACCAGCCGTCGCTGGAGGGTGGCATCCAGGGGCAGGTGTCGGACCTGGAGATCCAGGCCGCCGAGATCGAGCGCATGCGTCGTCTGATGGAGACCACGCTGGCCCGGCACACCGGCAAGGATGCCGACACCATCCGCAAGGACACCGACCGCGACAAGATCCTGACGGCCGAGGACGCCAAGGAGTACGGGATCATCGACACGGTCTTCGACTACCGCAAGCTCAGCGCGCAGCGTTAGATTTGCGCCGCCTGCGGCGTCGCGGGTTCGCGGCCCCCTGGTGTCTCGCGTCTCCGCTACCGCTGCTTGCCTTCGGCTTGCGCAGCGGTAGCGGAGACACGAGACGGGCCGCGAACTCTATGCTCGGTCTCGCTTCGCTCGAAAATTGAGGTTGGGCCGGGCCAATGTCACTGGGGGCGACTGTCTGCTGGTCGACCCTTTCCTGGCGACTACTGCGCGGGGTGTGCACTCCGATCATCGTGGCACTTCTCTACCTGCGAGGATGGGCGCATGAGTGCCGCACCTTCCGTCTCCGACGAACGTCGTTATGTGCTGACCCTCGGCTGTCCGGACCGGCCGGGCATCATCGCCGAGATCACCTCGTTCATCGCGGGTTTCGGTGGGTCGATCGTGGAGGCGGGGTATCACTCCGATGTGGAGACCGGATGGTTCTTCACCCGGCAGGCGATCAAGGCCTCGACGGTGCCGTTCGATCTCGGTGAGTTGCGGACCCGCTTCGCCGCTGTGGCCGCGAATCTCGGCTCCGAGACCGACTGGCAGTTGCATGATTCGGGGGGGCGGCGGCGGGCGGTGCTGCTGGTGAGCAAGGACGGCCACTGCCTGCACGATCTGTTGGGGCGGGCGGCCTCCGGTGAGCTACCGGCCACCATCGAGGCGGTGATCGGCAATCATCTCGATCTGGCCGAGATCACCGAGGCGCACGGGGTGAAGTTCCATCATGTGCCGTTCCCGAAGGATCCGGCCGAGCGTGGTCCCGCCTTCGAACAGGTGCGCGCCCTGGTCGACGCGCACGATCCGCACGCGGTGGTGCTTGCCCGTTTCATGCAGGTGCTGCCGCCGCAGCTGTGCGAGCACTGGGCGGGCCGGGCGATCAATATCCACCACAGCTTCCTGCCCTCGTTCGTCGGCGCGCGCCCCTACCATCAGGCCTTCGCGCGCGGGGTCAAGCTCATCGGCGCGACCTGCCACTATGTGACGCCCGAACTGGACGCGGGCCCGATCATCGAACAGGACGTGATCCGCATCGATCACGCCGACGAGGTCCGCGACATGGTGCGCCAGGGCCGCGATATCGAACGTGTCGTGCTCGCCCGCGGCCTGCGCTGGCATCTGGAGGGCCGGGTGCTGGTGCACGGCCGCCGGACGGTGGTGTTCAACTAGGACGCGCGAGCCCGGACGACGGAATGCTCAGCCGACGGCTTCGACCGGCTGGTGCGCCGCGTCGAGTACCCGAGCGAGTTCCTCGTTGAACCGCTGGTAGGCCTCGACATTGCCCAGATGTCCGGTCGGCAGCACCTCGTAGCGAACGAGATTGCCCGCTTCGGCCAGCACCTCGGCCAGCTGGTCCGAATGCACGACCGGGGTCATATCGTCGAACGCACCGGCCAGCAGGGTGGTCGGCACCACCAGGTTCCTGGCCGAATCGCCCAAGTCCATATCGGCGAGCAAGAACCCGAACCTCGCCCGGACCGCTGCCGGACACGAGCGCACCACGGCCATGCTGAAATCGACCAGTTCCCGCGGCGCGGCCAGGGACATGATCTGGCGGGCGAAGACCCAGCGGACCGGTGCGATCGGCGGGAAGACGATCGGGGTGCCGAGCCCCGCGCGGCCGAACCAGAACGGCAGGTCGATCACCCGGCCGCCGAGCCACGACAGCGGCTTGTTGAACGGCGGAACCACGGTGGTCTCGGCGACCAGCGAATGCGGGCCGGTATTGCTGAGCAGCACGGCCTCGGCCTGCGCGGTGACCCGCTCGGGATGCTTGCCCGCCCATGCTTGCAGCGTCATACCACCGAGACTGTGGCCGACGAGCACCGCGCGCTGTCCCGGACGCAGGGCGGCGTCGAGCACCGCGCACAGATCGTCGGCGAGGCGGTCACAGTTGAGCGGGCTCGAACCGAGTTCGCTCTCGCCGTGGCCGCGCTGATCGTAGGCGATGACGCGATAGTCACCGGCGAAGGCGTTGATCTGCGGATTCCAGTATTCGATGGCGCAGGTCCAGCCGTGCACCAGCACGATGACATCGCCGTCGGCGGGTCCATACGCGTGCACACGCAGCCGCGCACCGTCCGAGGCCGTCACCGGGATGACGTCGTGCGGGACGGTCGGCGGATTCAGCGCGGCATTCGCATAGGTGCGCGACCGCAGGTTCGCACGGTGCACATCCAGCAGGCCCCGAATCTGGTTCGAGACGCTCGCCAACGCATTCGGCAACATTGCACGCATTGGACACTCCTTTGTGTTACTGAGAGATACAGTAACCAATGGAGTGGGTGCTAGCTAGTGCAAGCACCGAGAAAATTCGGGGGAACCACCCGTCACCAGCGCGGAAGTCGCCGAAATTTTCTTCGAGTCGCAGCGAATACGGAGGCCCCTACCAACGCGGACCGCGCTGGATCTCATCGACCTTCGGACGCACATCGGCGAGATAGATGCCGGTCGCGATGATGGCGATGAACGCGAACAGGCCGAGTCCGGCGAACGACAGCAGTAGCAGCAGCACCGCCACCCCGAGGATCGCCATCCAGATCGGCTTGGTCAGCTTGTCCACCGCCGTGAACGCGTCCGGACGCTGACGTAGGGCGTGGATCAGCGCGAATATCGTCGCGCCGAAAGCCAGCAGCCACAGCACGAGCATGATCAGGCCGGTAACACCCTGCGCAATTTCCACTCCACCATGATAGGAGCAACGACCCTCGGCGGCCGGTTTGCGCGGAGACGGACCGAAAAGCGGCGACCCCGCACACCGAATGATGTGCGGGGTCGCCGTATGAACGTGCCCGAATCGCCCTCAGCGGACGTCGGACAAGCGGATCAAGCCTTCTTGGCAGGGGTCTTGCGCGCCGGGGCCTTCTTCGCCGGGGCGGCCGCCTTGGCGGGCGCGGCCTTGGCCGGAGCCTTCTTGGCCGGAGCCTTCTTGGCGGCCGGGGCGGGCGCGGACTCGGTGGTGACCTCGACGACCTCGGCGTCGACAACCGCCTCGGCAGCCGCGTCGGCCTCGTCCTCGACGGCCTTGGCCGAACGGCCGATCAGGTCGTTGACCCGGCCGAGCACATCCTCGGCCCGCTCGGTGGCGTCCTTGTACAGCGATTCGACCTTGCCGACCTGCTCCTCGACCAGGTGGTTGGCGCGCAGCCGCTCCACGGTCTCCTCACCGCGCACGGCGAGGTCGGCATACAGATCGACGACCTGGCGGTAGTACTGCTCGGCCAGCTTGCGCAGTTCCTCGGGGGTGAACTTCTCGCGCAGCTCGGCGAGGTCCTCCGGCAGCTCGGACGGCAGGCCCGACAGCCGGTCGCGCAGCGAATCGAACTGGCCCTGCACGTCGGCGGGCAGATTGGCGATGCGCTCGCGGGCCTCGTCGACCCGGCCGGTCACATCGGCGGACTGAGCGCGCTCGCGCACCTGGGTCACGGCATCGAGGACGGCGGTGTAGACGGCGTCACCCGCACCGACGGTGGCGTAGAGCGGCTTGGTGGTGGCGTTGTCGGTCATGTTTCGTTCTCCTGGCGTGGCGGAGTGTCGGTCGTAATATGCGGAACGGCGCTGTCCCAGTCATCCCCCCCTGATTCGTTCCCTCCGTTTTCCCGGCGAAACGATTCATATATCTCCAGCAGGACCTGCTTCTGCCGTTCACTGATCGATGTGTCGGCAAGCAGGGCATCCCGGACCGGGCTGTGCGGCCGCTGTTCGAGATAACCGGCCCGGACGTACAGCACCTCCGAGGACACACGCAGCGCCTTCGCGATCTGCGCGAGGACCTCGGCGGACGGGTTACGCAATCCGCGCTCGATCTGACTGAGATACGGGTTGCTCACCCCCGCCAGTTGCGCGAGCTGACGCAGTGAGACCTGAGCGGCCTCACGTTGCGATCTGATGAAACCTCCGATGTCGTGCGCCGCGTTGGACACGCGGCCCGCCCGCTCTCCGAGACCGGAACCATCATCCGGCTCCTCGGCGTGCTGGGCGGAAACCTCGGGCTGGTCTGCCATCACTCACCTTCTGGCGGTAGTACGTAACCAATGCTAGGACAGGGTGCTAACTATTGCAAGCACATGTGTTAGCACCCTTCGGGCAACCGTCCGGCGTGCCTGTCTCAGCCGCCGAACATCAGCTGCGAAATCGTGTAGATCGCCAGTCCGGCAAGCGAACCGACCACAGTGCCGTTGATCCGGATGAATTGCAGATCGCGCCCGACCTGCAATTCGATTTTCTTACTCGCCTCTTCCGCATCCCACCTGGCAACGGTATCGCTGACGATGGTGGCGATCTCATCGGCGTAGTTGGCCGCCAGATACCGCGCGCCGCGTTGGATCCAACCGTCCACCTTGGCGCGGGTCTGTTCATCATCGCGCAGTCGCTCGCCCAGCGCCTGCACGTTCTCGGCAACCTTGCGCCGCAGGGTGCTGTCGGGATCGTCGGCCGACTCCAGGATCAACCGTTTGGCGGCCCGCCAGGTGGCCTCGGCCATCCCGGTGATCTCCTCACGACCCATGATCTGGGACTTGATCCGCTCGGCCTTGGCGATCATCGCCTCGTCGTGCTGTAGATCGTCGGCGAACTGCTCGAGAAAACGATTCGCCGCGAGCCGGACCTCGTGATCGGGTGTGGAGCGCACCTTCCAGGTGAATTCGACCAGCTCACGGTAGATCTTCTCCGAGAGCAGGATGTTGACGAACTTCGGCGCCCACTGCGGCGCATCGCGCAACACCACGCGGTCGATGGTCTCCTGACTGCCGAGCGCCCATTGATGCGCCCGCTCGGCGAGCAGATCCAGCAGCGGCAGCTGACGATTGTCGGCCAGCAGTTCCGCGAGCACCCGCCCGATCGGCGGACCCCACTGCGGTTCGGCGATCCGCTTGACGATCGTATTGTCGATGACCTGCTCGACGTCCTCATCGCGCAGTACGCCGACCACCGCGCGCAGGATCGTGGAACTCTCCTGCGCCACCCGCGCGGCATTGCCCGGATCGGCCATCCACCGTCCGACCCGCCACGACACCTGCGCCGAATCGACCTTCGCGGTCACCACCTCGGGCGAGAGGAAGTTGGTGCCGACGAAGCTGCCGAGGCTGGCGCCGAGCTGGTCCTTCTTACGTTTGATGATGGCCGTGTGCGGAATCGGCAGGCCGAGCGGATGCCGGAACAGGGCCGTCACCGCGAACCAGTCGGCCAGCGCACCGACCATGCCCGCCTCGGACGCGGCCCGCACATAGCCCACCCAGTCACCACCGCCACCGCGCGACTCCAGCCAGCGGCAGCCGAGATAGATCGCGGTCGCCAGTGCGAGCAGGCCGGTGGCCAGCGATTTCATCTTCCACAGGTCGCGCCGTTTGCTCGCGTCGTCGGTGAAGGACGCGAAGCTGCTCGGCATCTTCGCCTGCGCGGCGGCGGCGTCGGAACGGCGGTCACCGAGGACCGCGGTATCGCCGGGAGCGTTCTGCATGGCTTCCATTCTGCTGGCGTTTTCCGGTGACCGACCGATGCCGTGACCAACCAGAGGGTCGCGAACCGATGCCAGTTGACGTGACATAGCTCGCATCGACCCCCGGAATGCGGTGATCGGCACCCCAAACGGGCCTGCTGAGCGGTAATCGGACCTAAGCTGGACGCACGGATCCACCTACGAACGAGGGAGCCCACCCTGTCCACCGAAGACCTTGTCGACGTCGGCGAGCGCGCCGAGCGACCGGCGGCGGTGCGCACCGGCCATACCGATGGCCGCAAACGCCGGTGGCGACAGCACAAGATCGACCGCCGCGAGGAGCTGGTCGACGGCACCCTCGCCGCGGTCCGCGCCCGCGGCAGCAGCGCGGGCATGGATGAGATCGCCGCCGAGATCGGCGTCTCCAAGACCGTGCTCTACCGCTACTTCGCGGATAAGAACGATCTGGTCCACGCCACCATGCAGCGGTTCATCGAGATCACCCTGATGCCGCGCGTCTACGGCGCGATCAGCCTCGACGCCGACGAGTACCAGCTGGTCCGCACGGCGCTCGGCGAATATGTCGGCGCGGTCGACGAGGACCCAGAGGTCTACCGCTTCATCATGGGCAACGGCTCGGCCGATCAGTCCTCGCTCGCCGAGTTCGAGAAGCTGTTCGCCGAGGTCGTCGCCGCCGCGATCATCAGCAGGGCCGCCGATCTCGACCTCGAGACCGAGGGCGCGATGCTGTGGTCGTATGTGCTGGTCGGCGGCATCCAGCTGGCCACGCACTGGTGGACCACCGATAAGACCATGTCGCGTGAGGAAGTCATCGACTATCTGTCGATGATGGCGTGGAGCGCCATCGAGGGTATGGCGCGTGCGGGCGGTTCCCGCACCAAGTTCAACGCGATGCCGCATGTGCTGCCGGAGCAGGCCGCGGTGCCCGAGGCCACCGCCGAATCCACCGAACCCACCGTCTGAGCCAGTAGCGGCTCCCGCGCCGCCCGGATGTGACGCGGGACTCGACATCGCCGCGCGGTTGGTTAGTCTGAACGCCAGCGGGGCGCTGACAGAGGGGTTGCGTCTCCGTTCGCGCGTCGGCACCAACGGAGGTACCTCGATGGCGAAACAAGTGCCGACATCCCGGCTCGCTCGCGGGACGAAGCTCGGCGCGGTCGCGGCCGGTTCCATGCTGCGCACCCAGCGCGCGCGACTGTCCATGCGCGGGCGCTCGGAAGCGGTGCGCGCGAAAATGGCCGAGGAGTCGATGATCCGCACCACCGAACAGGTGGTCATGGTGCTCGGCACCATGAAGGGCGTGGCCATGAAACTCGGCCAGATGATGTCGGTACTTGATATGGATCTGGTGCCGCCCGATCATCGCGAACGCTTCCAGAAACGCCTCGCGGTGCTGCGCAATGCAGCGCCCACGGTGTCGTTCGAGGCGATGCGCGCGGTGATCGAGGAAGATTTCGGCCGCCCGCTCGACGAGGTGTTCGAGGAGTTCGAACCGGAGCCGGTGGCGGCGGCCTCGATCGGTCAGGTCTATCGCGGACGGTTGCACGACGGGCGCAAGGTCGCGGTGAAGGTGCAGTATCCCGGCATCGATATCGCGGTCCGCGCGGATCTGAAGAATCTGGCGATGTTTCGCCGGGTCCTGCAATCGGCCATGCCGTGGGTGACTCCGGCGGTGCTCGACGAGCTTCGGCTCAATATGGAGGCCGAACTCGACTATCACGCCGAGGCCGAGACCCAGCGGCAGATCTCCGAGCTCTACGCCGGGCATCCGTTCATCGTGGTGCCACGTCCGGTGCCGGAATTGAGCACGCGGCGGGTGCTGGTGAGCGAGTATCTGGAAGGCAGCGGGTTCGACGAGATCAAGGACCTGCCGCAGGCCGACCGGGATCGGCTCGGCGAGATCATCTACCGCTTCTATGTCGGTTCGCTGTTCGTGTTCAACGAGTTCTGCGGTGATCCGCATCCGGGCAATGTCATGCTCACCACCGATGGGCGGGTCGGGTTTCTCGATTTCGGCCTGTTCAACCGGATGGACCCCGAGCACGTCCGGTTCGAGGCGGCCTGTCTGCGGGCGGCGGCCGAGGATCGCGCGGAGGATCTGCGGGAGCTGATGATCCAGCGCGGGGTGATCGATTCGCCCGATGAGATCGGCCCGGAGGAATGCCTGGAGTACGTGCTTGCCGCCTCGGAGTGGTGTCTGATCGATGAGGATCTGACCATCACCACCGAACTGGCCAGCGGTGCGTTCCTGCTTGCCGTGGACCCGCGGGCCAGTGAGTTCACCGGGATGAAGCAGCAGAATCTACCGCCGGAGCATCTGTTCTCCCGGCGGGCCGACTTTCTCACCTTCGGCATGCTCGGCCAGTTGGAGGCGACGGCGAATTGGCATCGCATCTCCCGTGAATGGCTCTACGACGAACCACCCGTCACCGAACTCGGCAAGGAGCATCAGCGTTGGCTGGCCGAGCGCACCGGTGGCGACGAGTCCGATAGCAATCGACACGACAAGGCGTGAGGGCACCCATGGCGGACAACCGCGAATTCGATCTGATTCTCTTCGGCGCGACGGGTTTCGTCGGCAAGCTCACCGCGCAGTATCTGCTGGATGCGGCCCCCGCAGGCGCGAAGATCGCACTGGCCGGACGTTCGGTGGACAAACTGTCGCGGGTGCGTGATGAACTCGGTCCCGCCGCTGCGAACTGGGAGCTGGTGGTGGCCGATGCGGCCGATCAGCCCGCGCTCGACGCGCTCGCCGCACGTACCACCGTCGTGGTGACGACGGTCGGACCGTACCTGCGCTACGGCCTTCCGCTCGTCGCGGCCTGCGCCAAGGCCGGTACCCACTACGCCGATCTCACCGGTGAGCCGTTGTTCATCCGTGAGGCGATCGACCGGTACCACGAGGAGGCCGCGCGCACCGGGGCCAAGATCGTCAATTCCTGTGGTTACGACTCGATTCCGTCGGATCTGAGCGTGTATCGGCTGTATCGGCGTTCGGTCGAGGACAACACCGGTGAACTCACCGACACCACGCTGATCGCCTCGCTCAAGGGCGGGGTCAGCGGCGGCACCATCGATTCCGGGCGCGCGATGATGGAGGCGGTCGCGGCCGATCCGTCCAAACAGTCGGTGCTCAGCCATCCGTATTCGCTGAGCCCGGACAAGTCGATGGACCCGGATGTCGGCAGGCAGTCCGATCAGGCCTTGCAGCGCGCCAGTTCGATCGATCCGAGCCTGGACGGCTGGGTGGGCACGTTCGTGATGGCCATGCACAACACCAAGATCGTGCGCCGCTCCAATGGCCTGCTCGGCTGGGTGTACGGCAAGAACTTCCGCTACCGCGAGGTGATGAGCGCCGGTAAGTCGGCTGCCGCGCCGCTGGTGGCGGCCGGTATGTCCGGTGGGATCGTGGCCACCATGGCGGCGGGCGCGCTGCTGTCGCGGGTCGGCGCCGGTCGCAAGCTGTTGGATCGGGTGCTACCCAAGCCGGGGACCGGTCCGAGTGAGCAGGCCCGCAACAGTGGCTGGTTCACCATGAAGACCTACGCCCATACGACTTCGGGCGCCAAGTACGTGGCGACCTTCGCCGGGCAGGGCGATCCCGGCTATCAGGCCACGGCGGTGCTGCTCGGCGAGAGCGGCCTGTGCCTGGCCTTCGACGGTGCGAAGCAGCCGGAGCTGGCAGGGGTGCTCACGCCCGCGTCGGCCATGGGTGATGCGCTCACCGAACGGTTGCGCGCGGCCGGGATGACCATCGAGGTGGACCGGGCCTGAAGGTAGTACACCGGTAATCGATCCACTGCGGACAACGGAGTCGGCACGATGAATCTCGCACGGCGCACCATGAACAATCCGGCGTTGGCCGCGGTGTACGAACGGGCGTGGCGGCCCGCGCTGTTCTACTTGGCCAGTGGGCGCACCACCGAATCGGATCGCCGGTTCGCGGCCGAATCGCTGCGGTTGACGAGCGCGCATCGGGTGCTCGATATCGCCTGTGGTCCCGGCATCTTCACGCGCTATCTGAGCGAGCAGCTCTCCGGTGACGGTTATGCGGTGGGTGTGGACTTCTCGCCGCCGATGCTGGCGAGGGCGGTCGCGGACAATTCGGGCCCACGGGTGGGCTATCTGCGTGGTGACGCCCGGTTTCTGCCGTTCCCGGACGGGTCCTTCGACGCGGTGTGCTGTTTCGGTGCGCTGTATCTGATCCCGGATCCGCTGGCGGCGGCACGGGAGATGATCCGGGTGCTTGCGCCGGGCGGCCGGATCGCGATCACCACGAGTCATCGCGGCGATTCGACGTTCGGGCAGGCGACCAGGATCGTCGGCGGGTGGTCGGGTCTGCGGGTCTTCGATACCGATACCTTCCCCACCCTGTTCGCCGAGCACGGGTTGACCGAGATCGATCAGGAGATCCATCGGCTGTTGCAGTACGTATCGGCGACTCGTCCGGGGTGAGTCGCCTGCGCCGCGGACGACGGTCCTAGCAGTTCCAGCGTGGATCCGACGAGGGGCGGATTTCCAGCCGCTTGCTGGGCGTCCGGGTGTCCCGGCGCCGATACGGCAGCCGATACGGCTTCGTCTGCCAGATCGATCATCGTGCGGAGCACGCCGGGCGCGAGGGTCAGCTCGAATTCGCTTCCGCCGCTTTCGAAGACGAAGGCGAGGTGATCGTCATCGAGGAGGGGCGCCAACCGCACCGAGCAGTGCTCACCGACGCTGATCCAGGAACCGATGGCCAAACCGCTCGATGGCGAATGATCGAACACAGCGCCTCCCCACCCAGTGGACTATGCCAATTCTCGATAAATGGACTATGCCACTTGCGCACTGCCCTGTCAATGACCCGGCGGCGGCCGGAATCGCTGCGCCACAGCGCCTGTCAGCGATCCGGGCGGTCGTGCCGTTCCAACACCCAGCGGCCGGGCGGATAGACCGTTTCGGCGATACACAGCACCGTGTCCGCATCGTCGTAGCGCACGGTCTGGCGGACCAGCACCGGCGCGTCGGATTCCACACCGAGATGGGTTCGTTCGATCTCGGAAACCGTTCGTGCGCAGACCCGTTCATACCTCCGAGCCTCGATGCGTCCGCTCGCGGTCTCCACATATCGCCGCACACCGCCCTCGATGGGCCTGGTCTCCAGCAGTCGGCTCGCGAGCGCACCGAATTCACCGGGATACCAGGACGTCCGCAGTTCGGTAGTTCCGGCGGAGGTGATCGCGACGGTGCGCATGACCGCCGTCCCGGCGAAACCGAAGACATCGGCGACGGCCGCGGGCATCTCGACCAACGCCGCCGCCACCACGGTGATCGATCGGACCGATCCACCCGAACCATCCACTTCGTGACCGTCGCCAGCACGCCTCCACCGGACGGGCCCGTCGTCCCGGACGACAACCGGACGACGGTGCGCGACATAGGTTCCCGAACCGCGCCGCGATTCGACCATCCCGCTCTGCCGCAACGTATTCAACGCCTTCGCCGCCGTCGGCCGCGCCACCGCCCAGCGCACCGCCAGCTCGCGTTCGGACTCCACCTCGGCCCCGACGCCGAGTTCGCCGCGCTCGATCCGGCCCCGGATGTCCTCGGCGATTCGCAGGTACTTCGGCAGCGATTCCTCGGTCTCGGACACAGGACGCGAGTGTAATCCCCACTATCGTGCCCGACATCACAGCCGCGGCCTCGGCGCCGGACCCGAACGGACCGGCATCCGGCATTTCGGACCGGTAGAGTCCGAATCGGCGCGGCGGGGATGTGATGGACCGAGCGGAAGGGGGAGCCCAGATGGCGGTACCGGAGACGGGACAGAGCCGGGCTCGGCAGTTGTATGTCGCGGCGGTCGACGGCGGCGCGGCGCCGTTCGAACTGGCGGAGGACGTGGCGTCGAATCTGGCCGCGGCCTGCGACACACTCGTCGACGATCTACAACGCGCCAGAGCCGAATCGCATGTGATCACCGAGGTTTCCGGGTTCCCCGACCTGCCCACCGGCCGGGCGCTGGCCAGGGGCTTCGGCGCAAAGGGCCGCGAATACCTCGACACACTGACCGCGCTACAGGAGACCGCACTGCTCTACAAAGCCGCCTATCTGGCAGCGGGCAAGAAGTTCGCCGACGCCGAGGCCGCCAACAAGGCGGCGATCGACCTCGTCGCCGCACATCTGGCGCCGCGATGACGCCGGGTATCGAGTGAGGAGCGTCCCATGGCAGATCACGCCGAATCCGTTGCCCCGGCAGGTGACACCGATCCCGCCTACGCACCGGAGCGCGAACATTTCATCGGCTACACCCATCAGGAGATCTGGGATCGCGTGCACGAGGTGATGGATCCGGCCGCACTCGACCGGGCGGCCGCGGTATGGCGGGCGAACGCCGTCGCAGTGGGTGAGGCGTTCCGCGCCTTCGGCGCCGCCGCCGATCGCGAGTTCGCGCGATGGTCGGGGCAGACGGCCGACGCGGCGGCGCAGGCCACCCGCGAGTTCATCCGCGTCGGCACCGACGCCCACGATGTCTGCGCCGCGGTCGCGGCGCTGCTCGAGTTCGATCGCGATGCGGCGCAGACGGTTCGAGCTGCGATCGTGCCGCCGGAGCCGTATCGTCCGCTCGACGATCCGGCCGCCGAAGCCATCCACGGCGGACAACGAAGAATGGATCACGACATCGCGGCGGCGGCCGTCACCGCCGACGTCCAGGACCTCATGACACACGTCTACTCCCCCGCCATCCCCGCTTCGGGAGATCGGGTGCCGCGCTTCGCCGTCACCCGCACCGCCCCCACCGGCGGCGGGAGCCAGCCACTGTGAAATGGGTACTCACCCCGGACGAGTTCAGCTACGTCTGGCAGAACGAAACCGATCTCGATCGCCGCCCCTACCCGGTCAATATGGTGCCGGGCGCCACGGTGCGCACCGATACCGAGCACCTCGGGCTGCGATTACCGCAGCGGTTCGCCAGACAGGCCGATCCCGATCTGGCGGCCGCGCTCATGTTGTGTGCCCGCGCCGATGCCACCACCATCACCGTGTCCGGTGAACGCACCGCCATCGCCGATGGCGGCCGCCCCGAACGCATCCTCGCCTTCGCCGCGGTGGTGCATCAGCACGCCGCCATCCTGGTGGGCACCCCCGCCGGGGTGACCGTGCTGATGTGCCATGCGCGTGGTCTGGGCGAGCAGCTGGTCGAGCTGATCGGAACAGCGCCTCCCGGACGGTCGGCCACCCTGCGCGAACCGCAGGACGCGGTGCTCGGCGCCACCGATCACGCGGGCAACGGCCAGACCTTCTCCGCCAACGGTGAGCGCGGCGCCGCCCGCTTCCGCCGCGCATTGCGCAAACCGGTGGACGGACGCGGTTTCATCACCGTCACGGTGGAACCGGACAATCCGATGTCACCGCCCACCCGGCATCGCACCTGGCTCGACATCTCCGGCGACGGTCGCTATCTGCTCACCACCGCCGACGAACTCACCCTCACACCGGTGACCGATACCGATTTCGCCTGCCAGCTGCTCAGACTGGCGCAGATCCGCTGATCGCGGCCGGGAATGTGATAGTTCTGACGGATGGCGAAGCATTGGTCGATTCCGGCACGGCAAGCACTGAAGGCCGACGGCCTGCGCATCGCCGAACTCGACACCTCGGCCCGTCCGGGTTTCGACGGCGACAAGAAGCTCGCCGAAGCCCAGCTCGCCGAGCGCGGCAAGGTGCTGTCGGATCTCCAGGAAAAGCTGTACGCCAATGGCCGATCCGGTGATTCGCGCAGTGTGCTGCTGGTGTTGCAGGGTATGGATACCGCGGGCAAGGGCGGCATCGTCCGGCATGTGATCGGTTCGGTCGACCCGCAGGGCGTCGACCACGCCGCCTTCGGTGTGCCCACCGAGGAGGAGAAGCGGCACCACTATCTGTGGCGTATCCGCAAGGCGCTGCCGCGCGGTGGGCAGATCGGCGTCTTCGACCGTTCGCACTACGAAGACGTGCTGGTGGTGCGTGTGCACGATCTCGTACCGCCCACCGTCTGGGGTGAGCGATACGACGAGATCAATGCCTTCGAGCGCGAACTCACCGAGGAGGGCATCACCCTGGTGAAGGTCGCCATGTTCGTCTCGCTCGACGAGCAGAAGAAGCGGTTGCGCCAACGCCTGGAGCGTCCCGACAAGTACTGGAAGTTCAATCCCTCCGATATCGATGAGCGCGCTTTCTGGCCCGCCTATCAGGACGCCTATCAGGCCATGCTCGATCGCACCTCCACCGAGAACGCACCCTGGTACGTGCTGCCCGCCGACAACAAGTGGTACTCCCGCCTCGCCGTCACCGAACTGCTCATCGAGGCCCTGCGCACCCTCGACCTCGACTGGCCCCCGGCAGGCTTCGATATCGCCGAACAGCTGGCCCGCCTCGACAAGGCCTGAGCCGCTGTCGAGCGGCACCTGAGCGAGACCCTCTCGGCGTTTGCCGCGCTCAGGTGCCTCTCACCCGTGGGCATTCCGTACACACTTGTATGGCAGTGGTGCGGGCGTCTACCATTTACTGAGACTCCGGGTCCCAGATAATTTCCCGGAGGCCGGAGCAAGGGAGACATCGATGACGCTGTCCGCTGTATCGAAGCCGGAATCCGCTGATCAGACCTACCGCGAGGTACTACAGGGGCTCTCCGAGGGATCGGTCAACAGGCACTTCGATCCCTATCTGGATATCGATTGGGACTCCCCTGACTTCGGCGTCGACCGTAACGATCGACGCTGGGTGCTACCCGAAGCCGATCCGCTCGGCCGCCACCCCTGGTACAAGGCGCTGCCGGTGGAGAAACAGATCGCCATGGGAATGTGGCGGCAGGCCGGGATCGCGAAGGTGGGGCTCGACTTCGAGCAGCTGCTGATTCGCGGACTCATGCAGTACGTGGTGTCGCTGCCCAATGGTGATCCCGAGTTCCGCTTCATCACCCATGAGGCGGCCGAAGAGTGCAACCACACGCTCATGTTCCAGGAGATGATCAATCGCATCGGCGAGGACGTCATCGGTATGGGATCGATCGACCGCAAGCTGACGATGATCATCTGGCCCGCGGTGAAGTACTTCCCCGAGTTCTTCTTCACCATGGTGCTCGGCGGCGAGGAACCCATCGACCATTTGCAGAAGTCGATCCTGCGCGGTGGCGAGCAGATGCATCCGATGGTGCAGCGGGTCATGCAGATTCACGTGGCCGAGGAAGCGCGCCACATCTCGTTCGCACACGAGTACCTGCGCCGCAATGTGCCGAAGATGCATCCGGCCACCCGGTTCGCGCTCTCCCTGCTGTTCCCCACGGCGATGCGCATCATGTGCGAGATGATCGCGACTCCGCCGAAGGAATTCATCGAGAAGTTCGATATCCCGCAGTCGGTGGTGAAGGACATGTATTGGCGCAGTGAGGATTCCCGCAATTCCCTACGCGATATCTTCGCCGATGTGCGCGCGCTGGCCGAGCAGAGCGGGTTGATCAACCCGGTGTCGAAGCTGGTGTGGAAGGTACTCGGAATCGACGGCAACGCATCGCGCTACCGCAGCGAGCCCGCACGGCGAGCGGCCGCCTGAGGTTCGGCCCTCGACCGCGGAGGCGGTCTCCCTGGCTAGAGCAGAACCAGCGCGTTTCGATTCGCGTGGCAGCTCGATCGATTCCCGGATACGATGCCCGACACCATCTTCGGGACCGGTGACGACCCACGACTGATCCGGCACGCCGGGCAGATGGCTGCGGCCGCAGCCAGATCTAGGGAGACGCCGATGACCATCTCTCACGCTCCTACTCTGGCAGGCCGGATGGCGAGCCATGCCCGCAACCGCGGCAGATCCCGCGCGGTCAGCGCTCCTGCGGGCACGCAGACCTACGCGGAGTTCGCCGGGGACGTGGCGCGAATCGCGGACCGGCTGCACGCTGCCGGCCTACGCCGGGGAGACCGGATAGCAGTGCTGGCGCACAACGATCTGGCGTACGTCCAGCTCGTCTACGCCGCCTCCTGGGCCGGTATCGCGCTGGTCGGCCTGAACTGGGGGCTGACGGTGACCGAGCTCCGCGCCGTACTGGACGACTGCAACCCGTCCCTACTCTTCGCCGAGCCGGAGTCGGCGTCGGGGTTGGACGCGAGCTGTCCCGTGATCTTGCTGGACGGCTCCGAATTCGAACATTGGTATGCCGCAGGAGATTCCGGCTACGCACCGGACGGTGAGCAATCCGACGAATCTGTCGTGCTGCTGGCCTACACGACCGGCACCACCGGTGAGCCCAAGGGCATCCAGCTCGTCGAGCGAAACCTGCGGGAGATGTCCCAGCAGGCGGCGGTGGCCTGGGCGCTGCACCCGGACATCAGATACATGGCCTGCCTGCCGCTGTTCCGGATGAGCGGGATGAGTTCGGTGATCTGCTGTGTACACGTGGGTGGGGAGGTGGTCATCCCGTCGGGGGACGCGATCACCGATATCGCCGGTGCGATCGAGGGCCGAGGTGTCACCCATACCAGCCTGGTGCCGACCCAGCTGACCGGTCTGGTCGCCGAGAAGGCCGCCGATGCCTTCGACCTGTCCACTCTCGAACTGATCGTCTACGGCTCGGCGCCCTCGAACAGTTCACTGGTCGAGGAAGCGATGGAAATGCTGCCGCAGACCGGCTTCTCACAGGGTTACGGCTTGACCGAAACCTGTGCCGGGGTGGCCATCGCGCCGACGCTGCGCCGGGGCGAGGTCGACCGGCATCCGGGCAGTGTCGGCCGCATTCTGCCCAACTGCGAGTGCCGGATCGTCGAAGTTTCCACCAACCGTGATGTCGGCGCGGGCACCGACGGCGAGATCTGGCTCCGCACACCGCAACTGACCATCGGATACTGGAACAAGCCCGCGGAGACCGCCGCCGCGATATCCGCTGACGGCTGGTTCCGCACCGGCGATATCGGGTCGATCGACGACGACGGATTCCTCTACGTCCGCGACCGGCTGAAGGACATGATCATCGTGGGCGGCGAGAACGTCTACTCGATCGAGGTCGAGAACGCGATCGGCGCACACCCCGCTGTGCGCGAGGCCGCCGTCGTCGGCGTACCCCACCCGCAGTGGGGTGAGGCCGTGAAAGCAGTCGTGGTGCTGGGCCGCGGTCACGAACTCGACGAGACGGAACTGTTCGGCTGGCTCGAGGGTCGACTCGCCCATCACAAGCACCCGAGGATCATCGAGTTCGTCACTGATCTCCCCAGGGCTGGAAGCGGCGAGATCCTGAAACGTGAACTCAGATAAGGCGATAATGCATCGCATGAGTGAAGAACGGTTCGAGGTTCGACGGCAGATCGCGGCACGGCCCGCCGAGATCTTCGCCCTACTGTGCTCACCCGAAGGGCATGTGTCGATCGACAGCTCGGGCACGCTCCAGTCCGCGGAAGGCGAATCCGTCACCGCCGTCGGCGATGAATTCATCGTGCATATGGATCGCGAATCGCTCAATGACTTTCCCATGGGAAAGTACGACGTCACGGTGATCATCACCGCGTTCGAACAAGACGCCCATATCGAGTGGACGGTCACCGGAGTAACGGAGACCCCGGTCGAACATCGCTACGGCTACCGTCTGGAGCCGAGCGAGATCGGCTCCCTGGTGACCTCGTACTACGACTGGAGTCAGATCGCGGCGCCCTACCGCGAAATGGGGGTCTTCCCGATCATTCCCGAGTCGGGGCTGCGGGCCACGCTCGGCATTCTCGCCAGAACCGTGGCGAAGAAGTAGGCGATCGGTCGCGCCGGTGGGCATTGCCAGCAGATGCCCACCGGCAGGTACCGGCACCGTATCGGATCGGAGTGCGGCGCTATTTGGTGGCCACGATGACGGTTCTGCTGTCCAGGTCTACCGGACGGCCATCGAAACCGCCCGTGAATGTCACCGCGCCGAATCCGGCTGCGCGGAGCGCTGTCTCGAGCTGTGGGCGGGAATACATGGTGAGCCGCCCCAGTCGCGACCATCCGGGCCGCGTCCAGCGGAGTTCGAGTTCTTGGGTGGTCCACTCGTATCGGGCGTAGCCGACGAGATCGGATCGTCGCAGAATCCGCGAACTCACCGATTCGTTGCCCTTTCGCACCCGGTGCTCGAAACATTCGAGGGTATCGATGTCCATGACCAGCTTGCCTCCGGGCGCGAGGACCTCGGCCCAGGCCGCGAGGGCGGCAGAGTCTTCCTCGCGGGTGCCCAGCAGGCCGAAACTGGTCCACAGATTCAGAATCGCGTCGTAGGGACCGGCTGGTGGTGTGCGCATATCCGTCAGGACGAACGTAGAGTCCGGGTATTGACGGCGGGCATCATCGAGTTGGTCCGGTGAGTTGTCGATGCCGACGACGCGATAGCCGCGCCGACCGAGCGGTCCGGCGTGACGGCCGAAACCGCACGGGACGTCGAGTATTCGCGCCCCGAGTGGCAATCGGAGCAGAGCGACGATCGCCTCGATCTCCCTGTCGGTGTCATCGTAGATGCCCAGCATGGAGAAGGTTTCGCGAAACCCTGCGTCGAAGAAGTCAGCTGCGCATTTTCCTCGCGCAGTGCGATCGAATGGGGTCATCGCGACCGGCCGAAGTGGTCCGAGGCCGGGCTCGTCGGGTGCTCGACCGAGATCTTCATTGCTCGCTCCTCGAAGCCGCACGCGAACGGATCACTTCTCGTCGAAATCGGTATGAGGAGTGTGGCGTGGGACCGATCACCGGTCAAGGAGTCGGCCTTCCCATACGCGGGGGATCCGTCGAGTGGAACTGCTTGCGACGCAATCGATGTGAATTCCGGTATGTCCCGCCGCCGGTCACCGATCCGGCGGCGGGACATACGCTCAGTCGGCTACGTATCGGGCGCGGTGTTCGGAATGCTCACGTTGTCTGCGAATGACGTACCGGCCCGGGTGGCTTCCCGTCGCGCCGTGCTCGGGATGCATGAGGTAGGCGACGGCGTCGGCATCGAAGATGCCGAGCGCAAGACCGGTGGGATCGGCGACGTCGGTGGTCCAGCGGCAGGTACCCGGTTCGGCGACCAGGGCGTGCGGATTGCCGCCGGCGGCGCCGCGGAGCACTTCGATGCCGTCCGGTGGGACGGGCCGCCACTGTGCGTCCGCGCGCGGCGTCACCGAATCCAGGAGATGGAGCGGGACGACGATCAGATCGCCCTGCGCGTACATCCCGCGAATGACCGGGATGCGGACGGACTGCTCGAGCTGGTCGAGGACAAAGGGTTCGGTCATGGGTATCACCTCAGGTGCGATGGCAGAGTTGGGCGTATTGCGGGCCGGTGAGGCCGTAGGTCCAGGCCGCGGCGTCGACGGGGTCACTGAGATAGCCGGGGACGGTCAGGCCGTATCGGCGGCGGGTACCGTCGCGTTCGACCGAACCGTTCACCGCCACCAGGACCCGCTGGTTACGCGACAGGTCGTAGAGCATCAGTTCGAATCCGTGATTCCCCGGATCGGGGGCGGTGGTGAGCAGCGCCATCCCGGATTCCTCTAGGTAGGCGGGCCAGCCGAGCCGCTCGATGGCGCAACGTCTCACCTCGATATTGGTTTCACGGTCGATGGCCTCGGCGGTGGGATCGGTGATCACCCACGACGGCACGCGGGTGCCGTGCCAGAAGTACAGCTCCCAGCCGTCGGCGTAGCGGACAGCCGGTCCGTCGGCACAGTGCAACCGCACTTGGCCGAGGTCGTCCACTTCTTCCGTTCGCAGCGTTTCGGGACGTTCCGAGACCACGCACAGGTTCTTCTCCGGCCACCATGGTCCGCAGGTCGCGGCCACCGCGGCCCAGAGTTCCCATGCGCGTGCACGTTCGGGTGCGCGGTTGGGTGGAAAGTCGGCCCATACTGCACCCGATGCGCAGTGAGTGGTGGTTCGCGACATCGAACTCGGCGGCGGATCGGCGGCCGCGATGATGCGTCCGAGGGTGCTGTTCCAGAAGGTGCTCAGCGGCCCGGTCACATAATGTTCGAAGGGGGCGAGGGTGGCGGCCCAGTCGTCGTAGGCCTGCCGCGACATTCCGACCGTCACCCGCGTACGGCCGAGTATTCGCGAAAGATACTGCACTACAGGGTGTTCCGATACCGAAGCCGGTCGGATTTCGGTTTTCGCCCCCGGTTCACCGGTCGACCGAGCGATCAGCGGTGAAGTGACCCACCGGAAACGCGGTGGACCGAGTCCGGCGAGTTCGTAGATTTCGGAGATCGCCGCCTCGGCGGCCTTCCGATCGGCTGGTTCGGTGGACAGAATCCGGCCGAACCATTTCTTGCGGAGATGCGCAGCTTCCCGCTGCCCGAGACCACTCACCGGATGACGGTGGTGTCGTCCTTTCCAACGATCATGCGATCAAGATTGACAGATCACTCGTGAATCAGCAAGCAAGCCTGTGAATACATGGGCCAGAAGCGTTGCCACCTTTGGCGAACTACAGATCAGCGGCGTCAGCGCGCGCGATCGTCGACATCTCGGTCGCCGTCGCGTTCGGCTGCCGCGAACAGGATCTCGGCAGCCGCGCGCGCCCTGCGTGCAGCCTCGGGGTCGTCGTGCATCGCAGCGGTGACCATCGCGCCGTTGGCGAGAATCAGCAACTGGTCGGCAAGAGACTCTGGCACTGGACACTCGGCGAGGAGTTCGGCCAGATACTCCCGCACCGCACGCTTGTGCTGCCTGGCGATCCGACCGACATCGTCGGAGGTGCCGCCCAGCTCGCCCA
The DNA here is from genome assembly GCF_029868385.1 of Nocardia cyriacigeorgica. Lineage (GTDB taxonomy): Bacteria > Actinomycetota > Actinomycetes > Mycobacteriales > Mycobacteriaceae > Nocardia > Nocardia cyriacigeorgica_F. Next base: position 42,673 of record NZ_JARWNX010000032.1, read on the forward strand.
CCGTGTTGATGAAAAGGCAGCCACGGAAGCCGGGCTCGGAGAACCAGTCGAACAGAAAGTCGAACACGGCCAGTACCCGGTCTCGCGGAGTCTGTGCGCGCGCGTCGACGAAATCCACGATCGCCGTCCGCACTTCACGGTCGCGACGCGTCAGCACGGCACACACGATGTCGGCCTTCGAAGGAAAGAGCCGGTACAGCCGCTTCAGCGGAATATTCGCCGCGTCCCGGATGGCGTCCATCCCCACCGCCTGCACCCCGCGATCGTTGAACAGGCGATCAGCCGCGGTGAGCACTCGTAGCGCGTCGGATTCGGTCGGCACAGCGGACTCCCTTGCGTCGAGAACCATCGTTCTCCTATGCTACTCGAGACCGGTGAGAACGATCGTTCTCACGGCTCACTCGATCGCACATAGGAGAAACGAAATGACTCGAGAAGCTGCGACCAAGACCGCCGTGCTCGTGCTGAGCGACCCCAACGGTGGTGACGAAGCACTCGGCCGCGTCTTCAATGCACTCGCGGCGGCCTACGACTTCGATCAGGCCGGCGACGAAGTCCGGGTACAGTTCCACGGCGCGGGTACCCGCTGGCCTGAACTGCTGAGTTCGCCGGAGCACCCCGCCTACGACGTCTACCAGGCGGTCCGCCACACCGTCGCTGGCGCATCGTGTGGATGCTCCGATGTGTTCGGCAGCAGCGAAAGCATCCAGGCCAGCGGCATCGACCTGATCAAGGACAACCCGCTGCCTGGCACCTCCGGCCTGGCAAGCCTGCGCACCCTCGTCGACGACGGCTACGCCATCCTGTCCTTCTGATCGTGGAGCACTACTTCGCCCTGACGTTCGGACCTGACGAGCAGACCCACCAGCGTCGTCAGGGCTCGCACGGCCGCTACGAACACATGCTCGACGCCGCATCCGCGCCCGACGGCATAGGCGAGGCCGAGGCCGAGTTCCTGGCGCTCCGTGACAGCTTCTACCTCGCCTCCACCGGCCGCAACGGCTGGCCGTATGTCCAGCACCGCGGCGGTCCAGCAGGTTTCGTCAAGGTACTCGGCCCGACCCGATTGGCGTGGGCCGAGCGACCAGGCAACCGGCAGTACATCACCGCCGGCCACCTGGATCATGACGACCGGATTGCGATGATCGCCATGGACTACCCGAACCGTAAGCGGCTCAAGCTCCTCGGGCACGCGCGGTTCGATCCCGACCCCAGAGCCGAAGTCCTCGAACAACTGGGAGTGGACGGCAAACTCGAAGGACTCATGACGGTCGAAGTCAGTGCGTTCGACTGGAACTGCCCGAAACTGATCACGCCGCGGTTCACCGCGGACGAAGTACGGGCACTCACCGATCCCCTGCGACAACGTATTCGGCAATTGGAGGCCGAACTCGCCGCAGCGCGTACCGGTGCCGCAGTCGAAGTAACCGGATAGTCGGGCACCACGACGTCGCTGTCGGTCAGGCGACTCCTCTTCCTACTCGACGCGACACTCGCCCGCATCGAAGCCGTCAGCATCGATGCGGGCGCGTCGTCGATATCGCAGCCGCGGCAAGCGTGCACTCAACCTCCACCTTCTGCCGTGGGAAACTTCGCCCTGGCTGCTGATGGATGCGTTGCCGTCGTGCACGGATGCCCGATCCCGTGGCATCGGTTACATACGCTTGTCAGGCGACCTGCTCATGGCCGGTCTCACCCCGCGCTGACCGGCTCCCCGCGAGAACACGCCGGGCATTTCGGAAACTCTCAGGTTCACCGACAATGATGTGGGTTTGCCGATGACGCCGGATATCCACGTCCGGCTCTACCATCAGGGCAGCAGGCAACGCGAAAGCGAGCGAAAGGCGTGGTGAACGCACGGTGAGCAATAAACCGGGTCGGAAGAATCCGCTGGCGGCGGCCGAGCGCGCCGACCGCAACCGCAAGATCGCCATCCAGGTGGGGATCGCCGCGGTGCTCGTCGGCCTGGTCGCCGCGATCGGTATCGGGATCGCCATGCGCGGCTCCGACGAAGACCTCGGGCCGATCCCCGGCGTGATCGCGGGCAGTCCGGCCGCCACCAGTCCGGGCGCCGCCCCCGTGGAAGCTCAGGACCCGCAGGAGTCCACCGGCGCCATCCGCATCGGCAACCCGGACGCGAAGGTCACCGTGCGTGTGGTCGCCGACCTGCAATGCCCGATCTGCAAGCTCTTCGAGGAAGCCAACGGCCAGGTGCTCGCCGACGGCGTCGCCGACGGCACCGTCAATGTCGAATACAACATCGCCGCGTTCCTCGACCAGATGTCGAGCACCGAGTTCTCCTCCCGCGGCGCCAACGCCGCCTACTGCGTCACCGATACCGGCGTCGACAAGTTCCAGGCCTGGTTGCAGGCCGTCTTCGCCCAGCAGCCGCCGGAGGGCGGCGCGGGCCTGCCGGATGAGACATTGATCCAGATCGCGCAGTCGGTCGGGTACACCGATCCCGGGATCGCGCAGTGCGTCACCGACCGCAAATACGACAAGTTCGTGACGGCCAAGTCGAAGCAGCTGCTCGACGAGGGCATCAAGGGCACGCCGACCGTGTTCGTCAACGGTCAGCAGGTCCAGGCCCGTGAGGCGTTGTTCACGCCGGGTGGGCTGGCGCCGGTGATCGCGGAGGCCGCGGGCCAGTGATCGCGGCTGCCCCCAGATCTGCCTGGGTTCTCCTGATCGGCGGTCTGGCCGGTTGGATCGCATCGTTCGTCTTGACCGTCGAACGGTTCAAACTGTTCGTCGACCCCGCCTATCAGCCTTCGTGCAGCCTCAACCCGATCCTGTCCTGCGGTTCGGTGATGACCACCGATCAGGCCGCGCTGTTCGGATTCCCCAATCCGATCATCGGCGTCGCGAGTTTCGCGGTGGTCGTCACCCTGGCCGTGCTCGCGGTGGCCGGGGTGGCGCTGCCGCGCTGGATCTGGGTGGGGCTGTGGCTCGGCACCATCGCGGGCACCGTGTTCATCTGCTGGCTGATATTCCAGAGCCTCTACCGGATCGGCGCGCTGTGCCCCTACTGCATGGTCGTATGGGCCATCATCACCCCGCTGCTCGCCGTGCTCACCCAGACGCTCTGGGGCGGTTCACGCGGGCCGATGCGGGTGGTTGCGGAATGGCGGTGGACCTTCGTCGCACTGTTCTACGCGGTGGTGCTGGTGCTGATCTTCCTGCGGTTCCAGGACTACTGGCTGTCGCTGGTCTGAGCCGGACCGCCGACGGGTTCAGTTCGGTGTCCCCGTGCCGAGGACGACGCGGACGGTCCGCTCACCACCCGGCCCGGTGACGCCCAACCGCACCACATCCTGCGGTTTGCGCTGGTTGATCGCGGCGCGCAGGGCACGGGCGGTGGTGATGGCGCGGCCATCGATCGAGGTGATGATCTCGCCGTCGGCCAGCCCGGCATCATGTGCGGGCAGACCGTAGAGTGCCACGTCCACCCGTGCACCACTGGGCCGGGCATCGGAGATCAGTACGCCGAGTGTGGCGGTCGGGCCGATGTGCACGGTCTCGGTGGGTGTGCCCGAACGGATCTGGCGGACCACCCGCATGGCGGTGTCGATCGGCACCGCATAGCCGATCGGCGGACGTTGCGCCTGCATACCGGGGTCCTCGTCGTCTTCGTGGTCGCCGGAGGCCGCCGCGATGACGCCGACCACCGAGCCCGCGTGATCGGCCAGCGCACCGCCGGATTGGCCCGAACTCACCGCCGCGGTGATCTCGACCATCCCGGTGAGCGCCTTACGGGACAGATCCGCGGAATTCAACGCCAGGATGGTGCTGTCGAGATCGGAGATGCGCCCGGCCACCGCGGTCGGTGCGCCGGTACCGCCCGCATTGCCGATGGCGAGCACCTCATCACGTAACCGCAGCCCCGACGAACTGCCGATCCTGGCCGTGCTCAGGCCGGTCGCGCCGACCAGACCGAGCAGCGCGATATCGGTGCTCGAGTCGTAGCCGAGCACCTCCGCCTCGTAGACCAGGCCGTCGGCGACCCTGGTGACCTTCACCGACTCCGCGCCTTTGACCACATGGTGGCTGGTGAGCACCTGACCGTCGGCGGTCAGCACGATGCCCGATCCGGCGGCGCCGACACCGAACGGTTTGGTCGAGGCGTTGATGTTCACCAGCACCGGTTCCATCCCGGCCGCGACGAGCACCGGGTCCAGCGGCGGACGCGGCGCCACCACCGCGGGCGCGGCGGCGGGCACCCGTTCCAGCATCGGCCAGCCCGGCAGCTCGCCGCGATACCCGAGGAAGGCCGCGACGGCCAGGATCGCCGCGACGATCGCCGCACTGACCCGGCCCGCACGACCCCGCCCGCCGGGACGCTCATCCCGCCGATAGTCGCGCGAATCCTGCCAGTCGCCGTCCATGCGCCTCCCGCTTCACCCGCAGCCGATCACTCCATTGTCGCCCGAGCACGTCCGTCCAGACCCATCAATTCCTGGTGACGGCGGTGAACTGCGGAAATGATCGACCGCGGATCAGCCGGGCCGGCCGCGCCGCAACCGGATCAGCCGATGGTGCGGCCGTTCGGGTTTGGGCAGCGGTGGTGGGGCGTCCCCGGTGGGAACCTCCACGTCGTAGCGCCGGATATAGGCGCCGGCGAAGGCCTGCAAGGTGGCGGTGACCGGTATCGCCAGCAGTGCGCCGGTCGGCCCGAGGATGGCGGCACCGGCGAGGACCGCGCCGAAGGCGACGGCGGGATGCATATCGAGGGTGGTCGCGGTGATCCTCGGTTGCAGCACATAGTTCTCGAACTGCTGGTAGAGGATGATGAAGCCGAGCACCCACAGGCCGTCGGGCGGATTGTTGACCGCGGCGACCACCACCGGCAGCGCACCGGCCAGATAGGTGCCGACGGTCGGGATGAACTGCGAGACCACCCCGACCCACAGCGCCAGCGCAAACGCCGACGGTACGTCGAACACCCGAAGCATGATGTAGTGCGCCAGCGTCGATACCAGCGCGAGCAGCCCGCGCGAATAGATGTAGCCGCCGGTCTTCTCCACCGCGATATCCCAGGCCCGCAGCACATGACGCTGTTTGCTCGGCGGCAGCAGTGAGCAGACCGCATTGCGGAAACGGGGGCCGTCGGCGGCGAAGTAGTAGGTGAACAGCAGCACGCCGAGGGCTTGGAACAGCGCCGCCACCGCGGTCGTTCCGATGCCCCAGACATTGCCGGCCAATCCCACCGCGTAACCCTCGAGGCTGGAACTCCACTCGGTGGCGTAGGACTCGATATCGTCGCCGGACATCTCGGTCTTGAAGGTCCTGTTGATCAGGTCGACCGCCTCGTCCGCATAGTGCGGGGCGTTCTCGGCCAGCGTGGTGACCTGTTCGACCAGCAGCGATCCCAGCGTCCACACGAACGCGACCACCACGAGCAGCAGCGTCAGGAACACGACGCCGGTGGCCGGGCCGCGCCGCCAGCCATGCCTGGCCAGCCAGTTCACCGACGGCTCGATGGCGAAGGCGAGGAACAGCGACACCATCAGCACCGTCAGCAATCCCTGCAACTGCTGTAGCAGCCAGAACGCCGCGACGAACCCGGCCACCGTCGCCGCCGCGAGCAGGAACGCACGCAACAGCCACGGTGGTGGATTCATCGAGCCCGCGGAATCGGCCCTGTCCCCTTGTGTTCGGTCTTCCTCGGCAGCCACCCCGCCAAATTACCCACGTGCCAGCGGTGGCACTCTTCGACGCGTCACATGGTGGCGGCGTCGATGACGAAGCGGTACCGCACGTCGCTGGCGACCACCCGGTCGTAGGCGCCGTCGATTTCGTCGGCGGCGATGACCTCGATCTCGGCGGCGATGCCGTGCGCGGCGCAGAAATCCAGCATCTCCTGGGTCTGGGCGATTCCGCCGATCATCGAACCCGACAGCGAGCGCCGGTACCCGGCCAGCGTCCCCGGACGCACCGACAGCGGCTGCTCGGGCAGGCCGAGGATCACCAGGGTGCCGTCGAGGGCGAGCAGGCGCAGATACGAATCGATCGGCAGATCGGCCGATACGGTGTTGATGATCAGGTCGAACTTGCCGCGCAGATCGCGGAAGGTCTGCTTATCGCTGGTGGCGTAGTAGTGGTGCGCGCCGAACCGTTTGCCGTCGTCCTGTTTGCTCAGCGAATGGCTGAGCACGGTGACCTCGGCGCCGAGGGCCGCGGCGATCTTCACCCCGACGTGCCCGAGACCGCCCATACCGATGATGGCGACCTTCTTGCCCGGCCCGGCGTTCCAGTGCCGTAGCGGGGAGAACAGCGTGATGCCCGCGCACAGCAGCGGGGCGGCCGCGTCGAGGTCGATGCCGTCCGGGATGGCGAGCACGAAATTCTCCGTCACCACGATCTGGGTGGCGTAGCCGCCGAGGGTGAACCCGCCGGGCTGCACCGACTCCGGCACCGTGGTGTTGTAGGTCATGGTCGACCCACCGGTGCAGTACTGCTCCTCACCGGCCAGGCAGGCCGGGCAGACCCCACAGGAATCCACCATGCAGCCCACGCCGACCCGATCGCCGACCTTGTGCCTGGTCACCGCCGAACCGACCGCGGCGACGATCCCCGCGATCTCATGGCCCGGCACACACGGATAGTTCGCACCACCCCATTCGTTGCGCGCGGTGTGGATATCGGAGTGACAGATCCCCGCGTACTTGATGTCGATCAGCACATCGTGCGGACCCAGCTCACGACGTTCGATGGCGACCTTCTCGAACGGCGCGTCCGGTCCGGCCATGGCGTAAGCGGTAGCAGTACTCATGCGTCCATGCCTACCGTCGCATACAAGGGTTTGCCAACCCTGTGCCCGATAGTGCCGTCCTGACCGGCGTCGGCCCGGCAGGTCGCTGTGATCGACCTGCCGCGGCCGCAGCCATATCAGCCCGCCGGGCGGGTGACGCGGCGGGAGCGTTGGCGAGCGCCTGCGGGGGCGGCGTCCTCGAACGGACGGTGGGTGCCGGTGTTGTGACCTCGCGAGTTGTGGCCGCGCGACTGGGTGGGTCGGTCGGGGCGGCCGGGAGCGCGGTGCGTTCCGGTGTCGTGGGTGCGGTCGGTGTGGCGGGCTTCTCCCGCACCACGGGCACTGTCGCGACGCTGGCCTTGTCCGGCCGAACGGTTGCCCTGTCCGGCGGAACGGTTGCCGTGGTCGGCGGAACGGCGCCCGTCCAGCCGGTGCTCTGTGGTGGTGCGACCTGCCGCAGGGCGGCCGCGGCGCGCACCGCCGTTGCGGCGTCCGGACACGGCCGCGCCACCCCCGCGATGCTCGGTGAGGTTCGCGGCCGGGCGGTTGCCGCGACGCGCGCCACGGGCGCCGGAGCCGCGGTTGTCCGCGCGATCATCGGCCGCAGCGGCACGGTGCTCGGGTGCGGCGATCGCGCCGACCAGGGCGGTCACGGCCGGGGAGTTCGCGCTCGCACGCTGCGGAGCGACGGTCAGTCCGGCCTTGCGCAGCAGCATGGCGACATCCTTGCGCTGATCGGGCAGGACCACCGTGACGACGTCACCGGAACCGCCCGCGCGAGCGGTGCGGCCCGAACGGTGCAGGTAGGCCTTGTGTTCGGCGGGCGGGTCCACGTGCACGACCAGTTCGACGTCGTCCACGTGCACGCCACGGGCCGCGATATCGGTGGCGACCAGAACCCGGGTGGAACCGTCGGCGAAGGAGCTGAGGTTGCGGTCACGGGCGGCCTGGGAGAGGTTGCCGTGCAGATCCGCGGCCGGAATCCCGGAGGCGGTCAGCTGCTTGGCGAGCCTGCGGGCATGGTGTTTGGTCCGCATGAACAGGATGCGCCGGCCGGTGCCGGAGGCCAGTGCGCGCACCAGGTCCTTCTTCGCATCGGCGCCGTCGACCTCGAAGACGTGATGGGTCATGGTCGGCACCGGGCTCGCGGCCGTATCGACGGAGTGGGTGACCGGCTTGCGCAGGAACCGCTTGACGAGCCGGTCCACCTCGTTGTCCAGGGTGGCCGAGAACAGCAGCCGCTGCCCGTCGGCGGGTGTCGCGGTCAGAATGCGGGTGACAGCGGGCAGGAAGCCGAGGTCGGCCATATGGTCGGCCTCGTCGAGGATGGCGATCTGCACGGCATCCAGCGCGACGACGCCTTGGCGCATCAGATCTTCGAGTCGGCCGGGGCAGGCGACGACGATATCGGCGCCCGCGCGCAGTTCGCGGGTCTGCCGGTTCACCGGCACCCCGCCGAAGATGGTGACCACGCGCAGCCCGCACGGACGGGCCAGCATGTCGACGGTGGCCGCGATCTGGGTGGCCAGTTCCCGGGTCGGCGCGAGGATCAGCCCGGCGGGCCGGCCCGGCGCACTGGTGGCCCCGGCGAGCCGTTCGACCATCGGAATGCTGAACGCGAGGGTCTTACCGCTGCCGGTCTTACCGCGCGCGAGCACATCGCGTCCGGCCATGGTGTCGGGCAGGGTGGCGGCCTGGATGGGGAACGCGCCGGTGATACCGGCCGCGTTCATCGCCTCGACCAGCGAGGCCCGCACACCGAATTCGGCGAACGAGGAGGTGGGCACGGCAACAGAAGGTGTATCGGACATGGAGATAGTGGGTGCCTTTCCGGCATCGGAGCGAGACCGCAGCGTCGCGCAGGACAGGAGTCCTCACCCGATGGTGGCAGCGCCGCGATGACCGGCGCGAAAGCTTGATATCCACGACGGAGTTCGGGACGTGCGCGAACGATCAGCGCACAGAACCTCCGCAACCCTACCCCATCCGTGCGGTCGCGCGCTCGGTCCGACAGCGACACTTGCGCGCCACGGTCCGACTACACCCTCTCATCAGGACTGGCCGGTTTCGGTGTCCCTGCGGCGATCTGGGCGATGCCTGCCCGCGTCGTTCCGACGCGAGCAGCAGCCGCACCAGGCCCCGCAGTGACATCACTCACCCATGCGGAGCTCCCGCCTCGACGCCGACATTGCGCAGCGACTGCACCAACGCCGTCCGCAACCGCTCCTGCCGCACCCCGCTGTACAGCGCGGTATCGAATTCGACCTGAACGGTCATCCGATCGCCCACGGTGAAGACCGTCATCTTCGGTGCCATACCGGACGACATCGCGAAGATGTCGTCGCGCACGAAGGTCAGCTCGGCGGGCAGCGAATGTGCGGGCAGCCGACCGATATTGGACACCACGAGCGAGGGTTTGGCGCACAGGACGGCGGCGAGCACCGGGTCGTCGCCGGTCCGCTGTCCGGCGAGCAAAACGATCGCGTGCTCACGCCGATCGAGGCAGTCCCGCATCCCCGCTTCCACCGCTCGCCCCAGCTCGAAAGGATCCGCGCCCTCATCCACCGAATGCCCTGTTCCGACGCCGGAGGCCCAGTTCACGACCGTGGCGCTCGGCAGCGGTGGCACCACCTGCGCGCGTACATCGGCGGCGTGCCCGATGGTCAGCAGCAGCGGGCCGTCCGCGTCGAACACCGCGCGCAGCGCGACCAGCGCGGCGGCGCTGAACAGACTGTTGACCGAAATATCGTGCGCGCGGGCCGATTCGATGAGCGCCACGGTGTCATGCGGATCGAGTTCGACGCGCAGCATCGCGAAACGACCGCGCGGACCGTCGGCCTCGCTTCCATCGTGCGGCAGCGCGGCCGGAGCCGCATCGGGCCCGGCCGCCGCCACCTGCGCGGATACGGTGGCGAGCCAGGCCGCCATGGTGTCGTCATCGATGACGTCGGCCATCCGCGCATCGGCCGCCGGGGGCAGATCGTGCTCGACGACGCGCGGGATCGGCGAACCGGCCACATGCGCGGCGTAGTGTCGCCACAGCTGATCGAGCAATGCGAAAGCGGACCTGCCGTCGGCGATCCCGTGATGGATGGCGAGCACGAGCTGCTCGCGATCACCCTCGCGCAGCACACGGGCCGAGAACAGCCCGTCCGACCAGGTGGGTCGTTCGTTGACCAGCCGGAAGTACTCGCCCGCACCACCGGGGCACACCTCGAGTCGGGGCCGGAATTCGTCATCGACGACGAAGTGCCCGTTGCCTTCCGCATCGAACACCACCCGGCTGCGCAACAGCGGATGCGCGGCCGCGAGTTCATCGAGCACGAGCCGGAGTATCCGTTCGTCCACACGGCCGGTGACAGTCGATCCGATGTAGAGCGGCATACCTCCGGTGACGATGCTGCCGAAGGTGGCCTCGGCGGCGAAGTAGGTGGTTTCGAAGTGTGAGAGCGGGCGTTGCGCGTTCATCGTTGGATCTCGTTTCCGTACGTGGGTCCGACCTGCACGCCTCAACGTACAGATGTTTCAAACATTTGTCACTGACAATCGTTTGAAGCACCTGTAACAAACATCCGTACGAAAGCTGTTAGAGTACGGCGGTGGGAACACGCGAGGATCTACTCGACGCGGCGAAGAAGTGCCTGGCCGAACGCGGCTACGCCCGCACGACGGTGCGCGATATCGTCGCGGCCTCCGGTACGAACCTGGCCGCCATCAACTACCACTTCGGCACCCGCGACGCACTGCTCTACCAGGCGATGATGGAGTCCAGCGGTGACGCGGTACAGCAGATCCTCGATTCGCTGCCCGCCGAAGACCCCGACGATCCGACCGCGAGGCTGGACGCCTTCCTGGCCGCGCTCATCGGCTCGTTCAGCACGAATCCGAGCCTGTGGTCGGCCAATATGGAAAGCCTCGCCCAGGTGCTGCACTCCCCCGAACTGCGGGCAGAGGTCAGCAAGGGGCAGGACCGGGCCCGCCGCGGTTTGGCCCGGTTCGGCAACGGCGACGACGCCGTCGGCGCGGTCCTCCAGACCCTGATCTGCGGCTTACTGATCCAGTGGGTGATCAACCCGGACGGCGTCCCCGCACCCGACGAACTCACCGCCGGCTTGCGCACCCTCACCGAGCGGATCTCGCCACCACAGTGAGATCTCCGTCGATCATGGGCGTGCGGTCCCGGTGAACTCGCCGCGGCATTCGATTGCCCACAGCGGTAGCAGCGCACGACAAAGGCCGCCTCCCCGAATGGGAAGGCGGCCCTGCCGTGTCGACTATTCGGCCGCAGCCGCTTCCGCTTCGGCGCGCCGGCGCACCCGCCGCGCCGCCGCGACCATATTGCGCAGCGAAGGCTCCAACTGCCAGTAGTGCCGGGTCTTCAGACCACCATCCGGATTCGCCCACAGCCGTTGCGGCGTGACGGCCTCGGCCGCGGCGGTGAGCAGTTCGTCCAGCTCATCGATATCGGGGATACGCGCCGAACGGCTTTCGTACACACCGGGTCCGACACCGTGACTGAGACCGTGCCCGGAGGCGCAATCGTCGGTGAGCGCCTTGAGCACCCATTCGATGGAACGGGTGGCCACGATCGCGGTGACGTCGGCGTCGAGCTGTTCGATCGCCTCCACCACCTCGGCACGACCGGAATACCCGATATGCGTGTGGATCTGGGTCTCCGGCTTGACGCCGGAGGTCGCCAGCCGGAACGCACCGACCGCCCAACGCAGGTACTCCGCACGACCGTCCGGTCGCGGCGGCAGCAGTTCGCGGATGGCGGGCTCGTCGACCTGGATGATCGAGATCCCGGCCCGTTCCAGATCCACCACTTCATCGCGGATGGCCAGCGCCACCTGATCGGCGGTCTCGTACAACGGCTGGTCCTGCCGCACGAACGACCGCGCGATCATGGTCACCGGGCCGGTGACCATGCCCTTGACCGGTCGATCGGTGAGCGACTGCGCATAGCTGATCCAGTCCACCGACATCGGCGCCGGGCGGGAGACGTCGCCGTAGATGATCGGCGGCCGCACGCATCGCGAACCGTAGACCTGCACCCAACCGAAATGCGTGGTGGCGAAGCCGTCGAGCAGTTCGGCGAAGTACTGGATCATGTCGTTGCGCTCGTGCTCACCGTGCACGAGCACATCGAGACCGATGTCCTCCTGCAACCGGATGGTCGCCTCGATCTCGGCTTCGATCCGCTTGCGGTACTCGTCATAGGACAGCCGACCCTCGCCAAGGTCGTAGCGGGCCTGACGGATCTTGGCGGTCTGCGGGAACGAACCGAGCGTGGTGGCCGGCACCGGCGGCAGATTCAGCTTCGCCTGCTGGGCCGCACGCCGCTCGGCATACGGTGCGCGCTCACGCATCTGCGGTGTGATGGCGTAGACCCGTTGCCGCACCGCGTGCTTCTGCTTGAAATGCACCTCGGTCGGGCGTTTGCGCCATTTCTCCGACGGCCCCTCGGTGAGCGCCTTCGCCAGCGAAACGACCTCGCCCACCTTCTGTTTCGCGAAGGCGAGACGGTCGGCGACATTGCCTTCGATGTCGTACTCGGCGAGCACGTCGTAGGGCACGTGCAACAGCGTGGTGCCGGTGGAGACCACCAGGTCCGGGCAGACCTCGGCCAGTTCGTTAAGGTATTCCAACGTCACATAGCGGTCCGCGCGCCACACGTTCTGGCCGCTGATCACGCCCGCGTAGAGCCGCTTGCGGCGGATGCCGGGAACCTGGGCCAGATCCTCCGGGCGCATCCGGAACGAGGCCAGGTCGAGGCCGATGGCCTCGACATTGGTGCGCGCCAGGATCCGCAGCGCCTCACCGAAATCGCCGTACTGTCCGGTCACCAGGATGCGCGGACGCAGCGGCGCCTTCGACAGCCGCTCGTAGGCGCGCTCGAACAGGGCGAGTTCGGATTCGGACCGTTCACTGGTGAAGCACGGCTCGTCCAGCTGCACACAGGTGGACCCGCGCTTGGCCAGGATCTCGAACAGCTGCTCGTACACCGGCAGCAGCTTGTCCAGCAGCGTCAGCGTGTCGAAGCCGCCCGATTCGCCGGGGACATGCCCGGCCTTGGACAGCAGCAGCAGCGACATCGGGCCGAGCACCACCGGCCGCAGCTCGATCCCGCGCGCCATGGCGCGATCCCATTCGTCCAGCAGCGCCTCGGGATGTAGCGAGAACTCGGTGGTCTCGTCCAGCTCCGGCTGGCGGTAGTGATAGTTGGTGCCGAAGAAGCGCACCAGCTCCAGCGGCGGCAGATCGGGACGTCCGCGCGCCATCAGGAAGTAGAAGTCGAGGGGATCCATCCCCTCCTGCAACTCCCGGAAACGCGCCGGGACCGCACCGAACAGCAGCGCGTTGTCCAGGATGTGGTCGTAGAAGGAGAAGGTGTTGCCCGGCACCTGGGTCAGCCCGGTGGCGGCCAGCTCACTGAACTGACGCTCCTGGATATCGCGGCCGACGGCGAGCAGCTCGTCGCGGGTGATCGCGTCGCGCCAGTACGCCTCGAGCGCACGCTTCAGTTCCCGGTGCGGCCCGATCCGCGGATATCCGAGGACGCTCGACCCGAAACCATCGGTGACGTTGACCATGAGCGGGATACTCCCTTCGATCCGCCTCTCCGCGGTTTCTGCGGGCGGCTGAGTGCGACCTTACGAGATCAGCCGACGCCGTAGGGCCGGGGCAGGCCGACTCGCGTTTCCGCTACCGCCGTCCGTCGCGCACAACGGCAGCCGAAACGCGAGCCATCTTGCTACTTGCTGTTGTACTGGTAGAAACCTGCGCCGGCTTTCTTGCCGAGCAGTCCGGCCTCCACCATGCGCATGAGCAGCGGCGGGGCGGAGTACAGCGGCTCCTTGAATTCGGCGTACATCGAGTCGGCGATGGACTTGACGGTGTCGAGGCCGACCAGGTCGGTGAGCGCGAGCGGGCCCATCGGGTGGGCGCAGCCGAGCACCATGGCCTTGTCGACGTCTTCCTTGGTGGCGAAGCCGGATTCGACCATGCGGATCGAGGACAGCAGGTACGGCACCAGCAGCGCGTTGACGACGAAACCGGAGCGGTCGGCCGAACGCACGACCTGCTTACCGAGCACCTCGGCGGCGAACGCCTCGGCCCGCTTGGACACCGACTCGCTGGTCTTGAGCGTGGTGACCAGCTCGACCAACGGCAGCACCGGCACCGGGTTGAAGAAGTGCATACCGACGACCCGCTCCGGGTTGTTGGTGGAGACGGCGACCTTCATGATCGGAATGGAGGAGGTGTTGGAGGCCAGCACCGCGTCCGGGTCGGTGACGACCTTGTCCAGCTCGGAGAAGATCGCGGTCTTGACCTTCTCGTCCTCGAGCACGGCCTCGACGACCAGCTGGCGATCGGCGAAATCGCCCAGGTCGGAGGTGAAACGCAGCCGCCAGGCGGCCTGCTCGCGTTCGCGCTCGGTGATCTTACCGCTGCTCACACCGCGATCCAGCGAGCGCAGGATGCGCGCGCGACCGGCGGCGGCCAGCTCCCGGGTCTGCTCGTAGACCAGCACGTCGACGTGCGCCCGTGCACACACCTCCGCGATTCCGGCACCCATCTGTCCGGCGCCGATGACACCGACACGTTGAATCTTTTCGCTGCTCACGTCCAGCTCCTGGGGTAGGTCTTGGCTGTCGGGTTGTCGGCGCCCGGTGGTAACCGGCACCTTCAGTTGATCAAGTTATAGGGATGCCCTCCCGCCCGGGGCTGTTCGGGCGGGAGGGCGGTACACCCCTACCGGGGTAGAGGACTCGCGATGGAGTTGTCGGTACCCATCATGGTTTGCGGCCCGGCTCGGCTTTCCGTGCTCGCAGCGCATGCGACGAAGTCACGAGTCGCGAGCGCGGAAATCCGAGCCATCAGGGGCCGCAAACCCCGCGTCGCCGGAGGCGACGCCGATATCTCAGTGGAACTGGCCCTCTTCGGTGGAGCCCTTCAGGGCGGCCGTCGAGGTGTTCGGGTCGACGGTGGTTGCGATGCTGTCGAAGTAGCCGGCACCGACCTCACGCTGGTGCTTGATGGCGGTGAAGCCACGCTCTTCGGCGGCCTTGAACTCGCGCTCCTGGAGGTCGACGAAGGCGGTCATGCCCTCGCGGGCGTAGCCGTGGGCCAGGTCGAACATGCCGTAGTTGAGCGAGTGGAAACCGGCGAGGGTGATGAACTGGAACTTGAAGCCCATCGCGCCGAGCTCCTTCTGGAACTTCGCGATGGTCGAGTCGTCCAGGTGCGCCTTCCAGTTGAAGGACGGCGAGCAGTTGTAGGCCAGCAGCTGGTCCGGGAACTCGCTGCGGACGGCCTCGGCGAACTTCTTGGCGACCTCGAGGTCCGGCACGCCGGTCTCCATCCAGATGAGGTCGGAGTACGGGGCGTAGGCCTTGGCGCGGGCGATGCAGGGCTCGATGCCGTTCTTCACGCCGTAGAAGCCCTCGGCGGTGCGGGTGCCGTCCAGGAACTCGCGGTCACGCTCGTCGACGTCGGAGGTCAGCAGGGTGGCGGCCTCGGCGTCGGTGCGGGCGATGACGACGGTCGGCACACCGGCGACGTCGGCGGCCAGACGCGCCGAGGTCAGGGTGCGGATGTGCTGCTGGGTCGGGATCAGCACCTTGCCACCGAGGTGGCCGCACTTCTTCTCCGAGGCGAGCTGGTCTTCCCAGTGCGAACCGGCGACACCGGCCGCGATCATGGCCTTCTGGAGCTCGTAGACGTTGAGCGCGCCACCGAAGCCCGCTTCACCGTCGGCGACGATCGGGGCCAGCCAGTTGGCGACCGAGGTGTCGCCCTCGACCTTGGCGATCTCGTCGGCGCGCAGCAGCGCGTTGTTGATGCGGCGCACGATCTGCGGCACCGAGTTGGCCGGGTACAGCGACTGGTCCGGGTAGGTGTGGCCGGACAGGTTCGCGTCACCGGCGACCTGCCAACCGGACAGGTAGATGGCCTTCAGGCCGGCGCGGACCTGCTGCACGGCCTGGTTACCGGTGAGGGCGCCGAGCGAGTTGATGTAGTCCTCGTTGTTGACGAGATCCCAGAGGATCTCCGAGCCGCGGCGAGCGAGCGTGTGCTCCTCGACGACGGTGCCCTGCAACTTGACGACCTGATCGGCCGTGTAGTTGCGGGTGATGCCCTTCCAGCGGGGGTTGGTGTCCCAATCCTGCTGGATTTCGGCAGCGGTCTTCGGGGTGCCGACAGTCGACATCTGTGACTCCACTTCCTCGTTCGGTCGGTGCCGCGCCGTCCGTGGTCCACCGAGGTGGTTTCACTCGAACTGCTGGAGCGGCAATTTGCAGGCTTGCTAGGCCCAAGGGGTGTACTTCCACACGATGGCATATCCAGAAATAGCCGTCTACCTGTTGTAACTGTGAATCTCAGCTAGGTTTCACCCACACTTTGCTAACTCTGCGAAATTTGCGGGCTAATTGCAAGCGTGAAATCTACTCGCGAGTAGTGCTGACATGCGGTTTTAGCGTAACGCCCGTACTGTTTGAGATCGGTCGGCGGTCCCGCGCCCCGCCCAGCCGACGCGCCGGGCTGTGAGCACACTCACAAGGCTTACGGCCGCAGCATTGTGCGACCCGTCACGCGACGACACGCGGGTTCCGCGAGTCGAGGGCTGCGATGCGTCCGCACACCACGGCCCATTCGCCGAAAATCATCCGACCGCCCGGAGCCACACGCGACGCGGCGCGCCGACGATCGCGCGAACCGAGACCGGCGTGAAGGCCGGTCGGGCACGATGGGCGATCGACCGATCGGGCACACTCGATAGCAGCCGACTCCAGGACAATCGTCCAGTTCTCGCGACGACGCGGAGTCCTTCAGACAGGAGCGCCATGCGGACCACCAGGCTCATCGCCGCCATCGCCACCGGCTGCGCCACGGCGGCGCTGCTGTCACCCGGTGCGCAGGCCGCACCGAGCGGCACCGGCATCGTCGATTCCGTCCAGCCGCTGACGTCGGCGGCGACACTGCCCGGCTCGGTGGATTCGGTCCGCATCACCTATTCGTCCACCGGCGCGGGCGAGGTCCCGACGCAGACCAGCGCCGCGGTCTACTTCCCGCCCGGCGCGGCGCCCGCGGGCGGCTGGCCGATCATTGCCTGGGCCCACGGCACCGTCGGCCTCGGCGACGACTGCGCCTACAGCGTCGCCGGACCCGGCGCGGTCGAACGGGACTGGGAGTATCTGGGCACCTGGCTGGATCAGGGCTACGCCATCGTGGCCGCCGACTACGCCGGACTCGGCGGTCCCGGCGAGCATCCGTATCTCAACGGCGTGGTTGAGGCCCACAATGTGGTCGATGCCGTGCGGGCCGCGACCCGGCACTTCGACTCGCTGTCGAACAAATGGGTGGCCGTCGGCCAGTCGCAGGGCGGTGGCGCCGCGGTGTTCACCGCGCGCTACGCCACCGAGTTCGGCGGCCCCGAACTGGACTATCGCGGTGCGGTCGGCACCGGCGTGCCCGCCTACATCGAGGACATCGCGCTGCCACTCGGTCCGGGAATGCCGCCGATCGAGTTGAGCCCGCACTCCACCGCGTATGTGCTCTACATCCTCAACGGTCTGCGCACCACCTATCCGGAGCTGGATATCGAGTCCTATCTGACCGACTCGGGCCGCGATTGGCTCGCCCGCGCCCGGCAGGCCTGCATCGGACCCTTCGGTGACGAACTGAGCGCGAACGACGTCGTGGTCGGCGATCTGTTCGCCCGCCCGCTGAACCAGATCCCGGATCTGCACGGTCTGCTGCGCCGATACATGGGCCTGCCCGAATCGGGCTACGACAAGCCGCTGTTCCTCGGCCAGGGTCTGCGCGACACCGATGTCATCACCCCGCAGACGCTGCGCTTCGCCGCCGTCCTCGCCGCCGCGGGCGAACCGGTCACGCTGCGCACCTACCCGACCGGTCACGACGGCGCCGTCAACGATTCCCTGCCGGACTCGCTGCCGTTCGTACGCGATCTGTTCGCCTGACCGGTTCGGTCCGGCAAACTCCGCGCAGCATTCATCCTCCGGTCACCACGGCGTCATTCGACTCGACGACGATCGCCGGAATTCTCGCTCGGCGAGAAGGCGTGACAAGCAGGAAAGGGGCCGATGGTGGCCAGGATGAGACGGCGATGGCTATTCGCCACGGTGGCAACGGTTTCGGTGGCGGCGGTCGCCTGCGGAACCGATGACGGCACGGCGGGGCCACCCGCAGCAGACGGCTGGCAACGCGATGCCGCGACCAGCTACCACCGGTTGGCCACCTATCCGGTCTTCGGCAACCTTCCCGAAGGTGTCGCACCGAGCACACAGACCGTCGCCGAGATCTCGGCCGTCACCGAGGACGGCAACACCCTGATCTACACCGACGCTCCCGGTAAGCGCATCGGCTTCCTCGATCTCACCGATCCGGCCGCGCCCACCGGAGCGGGTTCGATCTCGCTCGAACAGCTCGGCCACGCCGACGATCAGCCGACCTCGGTCGCGGTCGCCGGTGACCATGTGCTGGTCGTGATCGACAGCAGCGGTGGTGATTTCACGCGGCCGTCCGGCCGGGTGGATATCGTCCGGATCAGCGACCGCACCAAGGTGCACAGCATCGATCTCGGCGGCCAGCCCGATTCCATCGCGATGAGCAAGGACGGCACGCGGGCCGCCATCGCGATCGAGAACCAGCGCGACGAGACCTTCACCCCGGACGGTGGCGAGGAAGGCGACCTCCCGCAGCCACCGACCGGTTTCGTCCAGCTCCTCGACCTGAACGGCGCACCGGACCAATGGTCGGCACGGCCGGTCCGCATCGACGAGGCCGCCGCCCGCGCGGCGGGGCTGGACACTCCACAGGACCTCGAACCCGAGTACGTGAGCATGAATTCGCGCGGCGAGGTGGCGGTGACGCTGCAAGAGAACAACGGCATCGCCATCATCGACGCGGCGAGCGCGACGGTGCGCACGGTGTTCTCGGCGGGCACGGTGAGCGTCGACGGGATCGATACCGCCGACGACGGCGTCATCGACCAATCCGGTTCGATCGAGGATGTCGCACGCGAACCCGACGCCATCGGCTGGATCGGTGACGGCCATATCGCGGTGGCCAACGAGGGCGACCGGAAGGGCGGCAGCCGCGGCTGGACCGTGTTCGACGCCGCCACCGGTGAGGTGGTGTGGGATGCGGGCAACTCCTTCGAGCAGCTGACCGTCCGCACCGGTCTGCACGCCGAGGGGCGCGCCGAGAAGAAGGGACCCGAGCCCGAGGGCCTGGCCGTCACCGAACTGGATGGCACACCGGTCGTGCTGGTGGGGTCGGAGCGCGGCAACTTCGTCGCGGTCTACGACGTCGCCGATCCGGCGGCGCCGAAGTTCCGGCAGATCCTGGCAACGAACGTCGGCCCGGAGGGCATCCTGCCGATTCCCTCGCGCAATCTGCTCGCGGTGTCGTCGGAGGAGGACGTGGCCGATAAGGGACTGCGCGGCGCGGTGACGGTCTTCGGGTACGGCAGCGGATTCGCGGACGAGGGCACGCCGCAGTTCCCCTCGATCGTCTCCGCCGACGGCGCGAACGGCGCACCGATCGGCTGGGGTGCGCTCGGTGCGCTGAGCGCCGATCCGGCCGCCGCCGACCGTCTCTACACCGCCACCGACGCCGCCTACGGCCCGTCCAGAATCCTCGGTCTCGATATCTCGACCCAGCCCGCCGTCATCGACACCGAGCTGGCGATCACCGACAACGGTGCGCCGGTGAACCTGGATATCGAGGGCATCGCCGCCCGTACCGACGGCGGCTTCTATCTCGCGGTCGAGGGTGCGGAAGGCCCGGACAACGCCCTGGTGCGGGTGGCGAAGGACGGCGCTGTCGAACAGCGCATCACTCTGCCCGCGGATATCGGCGCCGAACTGGGCAAATACGGGCTGGAGGGCGTCGCCGTACAGGGCTCCGGCGCCGAGGAGACGGTGTGGGTGGTGTTGCAGCGCGAGCTGGCGTCCGATCCGAAGGGTGTGACGCGGATCGGTAAATACTCCCCCGCCTCGGGCGAGTGGCAGTGGTACGGCTACCAGCTCGACACCACCTCCACCGAGGGCGACTGGATCGGCGTCTCGGAGATCGCGGTCGACGGCGATGCGCTGCTGCTGCTCGAACGCGACAAGCTCAGCGGACCGGACGCCGCGCTCAAGGCCGTCTATCGGGTGGCGATTCCCGGCGAGCCCGGCGTGACCGGCACCGTGGCGCCCACCGTGGTGGACAAGACCCGCGTGCGCGATCTGCTGCCGGATCTGGCCGCCACCAATGGCTGGGTGCAGGAGAAGGTGGAGGGCATGGCCGTCGCCGGTGACGGCGGGTTGTACGTCGTCACCGATAACGACGGCGTCGATGACGCGACCGGCGAAACGGTTCTGTTGCGCGTCGAACTTTCCTGAGTTCCTCCGCGGCGGGCGGCGGGGAATAGTTGGACGCCCCCCCCCCCGGTGTGTGGCACCACACAAAACCCCCCGGGGCCCCCACTTGGGAACAAAAAAAATAACTGGGAGGTCAATATCTGCCCCACTATCAACCTGAAGCAGCACGCGACAGCGGACTGAACCCCGAACCCGCAAGCATAGCAGCTCATCAACAGACACTAAAAAACATCTACCAGCCCACCGGGGTAATGACCGATTTCCGCTAGCAGTGGGCGGCGGCAGCTGTCATTGTGGTTGACGTGACGATCACGGCCATGGACTTCGAACACTGTTACCGAGCGGTCTCCACCAGGGACTCCCGCTTCGACGGGC
>NZ_JARWNX010000033.1 GCF_029868385.1 Nocardia cyriacigeorgica
GGAGATGTTCAACGCCGTCTCGTACGCCCGCGACATACCCACACCACGCAACGGCTGATACGCACCGTCATAGGTCACATGCGCCATCGACGGATCGAAATACAGCGTCAGGTACACACCCGACAGCAGCAGGATGATGAACGCGTACAGCGCGATCTCACCGAGCAGGAACGACCAGTGGGTCGGGAAGACCTTGTTGATCGACCGGCGCATGAACGCGGCGGCGCGGTACCGCTCGTCCACGGCGTCGGCGTGGGCACCGACCTTCCGGCCGATTGCTGTTCCAGAACTCATGAACGACGCTCCCAGAAGGCCGGGCCGAGCGGCTCGATGAAGTCGCCCGCGGCGACCAGGAAGCCCTCGGAGTTGACGGTGATCGGCAGCTGCGGCAGCGCCCGTGCGGCAGGACCGAAGACTGGCTTACCCCATTCGGTCGCCGAGAACTGCGACTGGTGGCAGGGGCACAGGATCCGGTTGGTCTGCTGCTCGTAGAGCGAGGTCGGGCAGCCGAGGTGGGTGCAGATCTTCGAGTAGGCGAAGTAGTCGCCGAAGTTGAAGCTCTCCTGGCCCTTACGCTTGATGGCCTTCTGCGCGTCTTCGGTGCGCAGCCGGATCAGCATGACGGCGTTGCGGATACCGCGCAGCGACTGGAGGGTTTCGTGCTCGTCCCCGCGCCAGGCTTCCTTCCACGGGAACACGGTCTCCATACCGCCCGCGTCCAGATCCTCCGGGCGCACCAGCACGATGTCCTGCGGACGGCCGGTGTCGCGACGCAGGTAGATGGTCTGGCCCTCCCAGTCCGGGGTCCAGCCCGACACCCACAGCGGCGACTTGTCGCCCTTGGCCCACGGGTTCTTGATCATGCCGCCAACGAACAGCGCGGCCGATCCGAGCCCGACGACGCCGAGGCCGGCGCCCGCGGTGCGGGTGATCAGCTTGCGACGCCCCAGCGTGGAGGTTTCCCCCGCATCCGACAGCTGGGCGACCAGCGTCCGACGGTCGACCTCGCTGGAACGGCCGTCGTGGCGCTCCTGGATGGACAGCTCGGCCGGGATGAACTTCTTACGGATCAGCACCACCGCGATGCCGATCGCGAGGATCGAGACACCGAAGGTGAGACCGTACAGCGGCGTGGCCAGCGAGTACAGGTCGTGACCCTCGGACTCCTTGCCCTTGTACTCCCACGGCCAGAACAGATAGACACCGACCAGCGCGGCCGCGGCCAGACCGGAGATGGCGAACCACAGCGCCACCTGACGCTCGGCGCGCTTCTCGGCGCGGGTTCCCGGCACCGGGAACCGCTCACGCCGGTAGGCGACGTCGACGCCGTCCATCTCGGTGCCGAGTTTGACCAGTTCGTCCCGCGACATCGCGTCCAGCTCGGCCTCGGTGGGCTCGGCGGCGGCGTGACCGGTGGGCTTCACCGTCTCTTTCGACAGCTCGGCACTGGATCCCTCATCCGGGCGCCCCATGTCGTCTCGCTCCTGTTCTGTCATGACCTCGATCCGATCCACATCGCGGCGCCGACGGTCAGCACGATGCCGACCACCCAGATGGCCAGGCCCTCGGTCGCGGGGCCGAAGCCGCCGAGGCCGTAACCACCCGGCGAATTGGCCTCCATCGAGTCCTTGACGTAGGCGACGATGTCGCGCTTCTCCTCCGGGCTCAGCTGCCGGTCGGAGAACTTCGGCATATTCTGCGGGCCGGTCAGCATCGCGGCGTAGATCTGCTGCTCGGAGGCGGGCTCGAGCGGCGGCGCGTACTTACCGGACGAGAGCGCACCACCGCGGCCGGTGAAGTTGTGGCAGGAGGCGCAGTTCATGCGGAACAGCTCACTACCACGGGCGATATCGGCGCCGCGCAGCGATTCCTGGGCGACCGAACCGTCGGCATCGCGGACCACGGTCGGACCGCCGCCGTTGGCGGCCACATAGGCGCCGATGGCATCGGTCTGGTGGGCGTCGAACTTGGCGGGCTTGCGTTCGGCCTGCGCCTCGTTGCGCGTCATCGGCATACGACCGGAGGACACCTGGAAGTACACCGCGGCCTCACCGACGCCGATCAGGCTGGGGCCACGATCCTCCACACCCTGCAAGTTCGCGCCGTGGCAGGTGATGCAGGAGGTGTCGTAGAGCTGCTGACCCTCGCGGATCAGCGCCGACTTGTCCTCGTTCGCCGTCGCGATCTGCGGCTCGGGGGTGAGGGCCGAGGCGAGAAAACCGGCTCCGACGAGACCCACCAGAAGCGCGAGCCCGCCCGCGATGCGGCGGCGGACGCGGCGCTGCCTGCGCGTCTTGCTGGCCTGGCCGTGCCCGGGGCTGGCGGGCTCTGGCGCTGATGGGGGAGATGAACTCATCTGTGTCCCTTTGGAGTAGACGGAACCGACTGGTGCAATTGCTTCCACTGAGCCCGGGTCAGCGGACGAAGTAGATCGTGGCGAACAGCCCGATCCAGACGATGTCGACGAAGTGCCAGTAGTACGAGACGACGATCGCGGCGGTGGCCTGCGCCGGGGTGAACTTGCTCAGCTTGGTGCGCACCAGCAGGAACACGAACGCGATCAGACCACCGATGACGTGCAGACCGTGGAACCCGGTGGTGATGTAGAACACCGAGCCGTAGGAGCTGCTCGAGATCGAGGTGCCCTCGTGGACGAGGTGGTAGTACTCGTAACCCTGGCCGAGCACGAAGAAGGTGCCCATCGCGAGGGTGAGGACATACCAGCGGCGCAGGCCGAACACGTCACCGCGCTCCGCGGCGAAGACACCCAGCTGGCAGGTGAACGACGACGCGATCAGCACGGCGGTGACCGGCACGGCCAGCGTCATGTTCAGCTCGGTCGGCTCCGGCGGCCATTCGGTCGACTGAGCACGCGCGACGAAGTACATCGCGAACAGGCCGGCGAAGAACATCAGCTCGCTGGACAGCCAGATGATGGTGCCGACACTGACCATGTTGGGCCGGTTCAGCGAATGCACACGCTGGGTAATGGCCGATCCTGGGGTGCCTACTGCGGTCGTCACGGGGGTAAGTATGACTCGTCGTAGTACGACAGCAGTACCCGGGTACGAAACTCGTGTGTGCGTGTCGGAATTCGCAGTGCCGCTTCCTGGGACAACGCCGGAAAATTCGGTGAAGGAGATCGCGCGAAGATCAAGTACGGACCCCGCGCGCGGGGTTCGCGGGCCGATATCGGGCGACCTGCGCCGGGTGGGCGCATTAGGGTTGTTGCCTACAAGACTGGTGGGCGTACCAGTGTGATGGGAGATGTTGATGAGCGTGCGCAGCTGGCCCCAGGTGCTCGGCACCCTTGCCGACGGTGGCGACCTGACCGCGGACGACACCGAATGGGTGATCAACGAGATCTTCTCCGACAATGCGACGCAGGCACAGATCGCCGCGTTCGGAGTGGCGATCAAGATCAAGGGGCCGACCTCGGCGGAGCTGTCGGGTCTGGCGTCGGGGATGCTCGGGCACGCCAGGCTCGTCCATATAGACGGTGACGCGGTCGATATCGTCGGCACCGGCGGTGACCGTTCGGGTTCGGTGAACATCTCCACCATGTCCTCGATCGTGGTCGCGGCGGCGGGTGTGCCGGTGATCAAGCACGGCAACCGGGCCGCCACCTCCAAGAGCGGCGGCGCCGACGTGCTGGAGGCGCTCGGGGTGCGGCTTGCGCTCGGCCCGGAATCGGTGGCGCGCTGTGTGCGCGAGGTCGGTATCGGGTTCTGTTTCGCGCCGCTGTTCCATCCCGCACTGCGCTTCGCCGGTCCCGCGCGTAAAGAGATCGGCATCCCGACCGTGTTCAATGTGCTCGGTCCGCTCACCAACCCCGCGCAGCCGCGTGCCGGCCTGGTGGGCTGCGCCTTCCCCGATCTGCTGCCGAAGATCGCCGGGGTGTTCGCCGCGCGCGGCAGCAGCGCGCTGGTGGTGCGTGGTAACGACGGACTCGACGAAATCACCACCTCCGACACCACCGACGCCTGGATCGTCTCGGCGGGCCGGATGCGTGAGACGACCATCGACCCCACGCGGCTCGGCTTCCCGCGCGTCGACCTCGACGCACTGCGCGGTGGAGATGCCCAGGTCAACGCCGGTGTGGCGCGTGACGTGCTGGCCGGGACCTCCGGTCCGGTGCGGGATGCGGTGCTGGTCAACTCCGCGGCCGCCATCGTGGCCTACGACCTGTCCCAGGGCACGGGCAATCCCGACGCCGAACTCGACGATCAACTCACCGCGGCCGTCGAACGGGCCGCGGACGCGATCGACAGCGGACGTGGCGCCGCGCTATTGGATCGATGGGCGAAGCTGACCAATACGCTCGGCGACTCCTGATCGCCGAGCGACGACCCGCGGTCCACGCGTAGCGGCGATACTCCTGGTCGGTCCGTGGGCCGATCCGATCACCGCCGACGCATGGCGGCAGCCGCTGCCGCGTCCCGCCGACGCGGCATTGCCGGAGGTGGTCCGACCGCGCGTCCGCACGGCTGGAGACACCTGGTCAGCAAACATTGCGCCGAGGCTATAGAGTTGCGCGGTCGTCAGGCACATCGCTGTGTTCTCGCACGACACTCGGCGCAGGCACCCGGACGATCATCGCCACGGGCGGCCACACGGCAACCCTTCTTGCCCACCGGTATCCCCGCGCCCTCGTCACTGTCCGATCGTGGTCTGGAGGTAGGCATGAATCGCGGTGTGCCCGTGGTATCCGGCGCCCTACTCGCCGCACTCGCGGTGGCGACGGTGATCGGCGCCGGTCCGGCCGGTGCCGCACGCGGTGGCCTGGTGGTGGACGGCAGCGTCCATCACAACCCGTCGGGCTGTGTCGAGGTCGGCGGCGGGGCCCGCACGCTGAAACTGGAGAACCACACCGATGTGCCGGTGACCGTGTACTACGGGCGCGGCTGCCGCGGCGAGGTGACCGCCACCCTGGCCTCACGTGAGGTGCGCACGGTCACCGGCGCATCGATCCAGGTTCCCTGAGCTTCATTCACCGAGCCTCATTCGCCCAGCGAGAATCCCGCCTCGACGTCGGCGCGCGAATAGGACTTGAACGCGATGTGGGTGGTCGTCCGCACGACTCCCTCGGTCTTGTCGATCCGGCTGGTCACCACCTCGGCGATCTGCTCGTGGTCGCGCACCCGGACCACCGCGATGAGGTCGACATCGCCCGCACAGGAGTAGACCTCGCTGACGCCCTCGATATCGGCGACCGCCTGCGCGGTTTCGGGGATGCGGGCATTGGCGGCGTTGATCATGACGATGGCGGTAATCATGGGCTCAGCCTAGGTGCTCGGATGGTGAACCGGTCCGGGTCAGCCGGAGACTCGCACATAGTCCTGCCCCTGCGATTCCGACGCTGCCGCCGCCTCGGCCGAGGCCGCCCAGGTGAGCAGACGGCCCGCGCCGTACACCGGTTCGCAATAGCCGGTGGTGGTGCGGACGATGCGCACACCCGGCCGGGCCAGCCAGCGCGTCACCAGACCGACCTCCTCCGGTGAGCCGCCGCGCAACGGCGACAGATCGTCGTCGCAGACGACGGTTTCCGCGGCCGCGACGATCCGCTCCACCACCGACATGGGGGCCACTCCCCTGATCGCCGTGCCCGCACCCGCGAGGCGTCCGTAGCGGATCACCGCGAATTCCCAGCCACCGGCGCCGTCGGGATGGGCGGCGACGAGTTCGACGATACGGGCGACCGCGGCCAAGCGCTGAGTGCGGTGCAGTGCGCGAATCACGACGACCGCCCGGTCGCGTAACCGCGCGGCGGCCTCGAAATGTTCTGCGCGGGAATGGGTTCTGATCATCTCGAGCATCGCCCGCAGGCATTCGTCCCCGGCGCCGGCGAACAGTGCGCGCACCGATTCCGGCGCACGCGCGTATTCCTTACTATTAAGGGCCATTCCGTGCGCCGCGGCGGGGCAGCCGCCGATCACCGCGGGCGGGCAGTCGTGAATCGCCGTGCGCGACAAGCGAGTTGTGCAGGTGCGCAGCCCGCTGAACTCGGCGATGGTCGCCGCCACCTCGGCGGCGTCGGCTCTGGCGCCGAACGGCCCGAGCGCGTCCACCGCGGGCTGGCGCACGATCGCGAACCGCGGAAATGGTTCCTCGGTGAGAGTGATCCACCAGCCACGCTTCGGGAACTTGGAGCGCCGGTTGTACGGCGGGGCGTGCGCGATGAGCAGCCGCAGCTCCCGCACCCCCGCCTCCAGACCGTGCGCGCATTCGACATGGTCGATGCGGGTGGCGAGCGAGACCATCTCCTTCATCCGGCCGCGGGTCTCCGAACCGGTGAAGTAGGTGCGGACCCGGCGACGCAGATTCACCGCCGTCCCTATATAGAGGACTTCGTCGGCGGGGCCGCGGAAGAGATAGACACCGGGGCCCGCGGGCAGATCGGCGGCCAGTCCACGTTTGGCGCGCTGACCCGAGGTGACGTCGGGTAGGTAATCGATCAGCTCGGTCAGGCTGTGCACGCCCTGATTGCCCACGCGCGCCATCAGCGCGTGCAGCACGTCGACGGTGGCTCTGGCGTCGGCGAGGGCGCGGTGGGTCGGCTGCGTCGTCGCGCCGAGCAGCCGGGCCAGCACGCTCAATCGCACCGACGGCGCCTCGTCGCGGGCCAGTACCCGCCGGGCGAGCTTCACCGTGCACACCACCTGGGCGGCGGGCCATGGTGTCTCGCAGCGGGCCGCGGCGGCGCGCAGGAACGCCATGTCGAACCGAGCGTTGTGCGCGACCAACACCGCGCCGGCGGCGAACTCCAGGAAGCCGGGCAGCACCGCCTCGATCGGCGGCGCGGCGCACACCATGGCGGTGGTGATACCGGTGACGTGGACGACGGCCGGTGGGATGGCGCGGCCGGGATCGACCAGGGTGGCGAATTCGCCGAGGACCTCACCGCCGCGCACCTTGACCGCGCCGATCTCGGTGATGGCGTCCGATTCCGGGCTGGTTCCGGTGGTCTCCAGGTCGACGACGACGAAGACGGTGTCGTAGAGCGGGGTGTCGAGTTCGTCGAAGGCCAGTTGCGTGGCGGCGCGGCGGCGCGGGACGGAGTCGGACACGGCGTGCAGCGTATGAGCGGGGTCCGACAGGTTCGGCCCCGTCGAGAAGCTCGGTCGGCTCGCCACATGCGCGCGGAATCGGCACGGAATGTCCGAATTCCACGCGTGAAGTTTTCATATCGGTACCCCCGAAATGATCTTAGATGCGTAAAAGCGGCGTAGCTCACAGAGAATGCGTACGGGTATCAATCGCCGGGCGTGTCGGATTCCAGCCATACCGCCACAGGCTCTCAGCAGTCCCCTCACCCGCCGGTCGGGTCGATCGGTGCCCCATGATCACATCGATGACCCCCGAAGATGTCCCGTGAACTGCGGCGAACGCCTGACGAGCATGGCATCTCGCATTTTACTGTTACTTCAAGTAACGCCTGTTTACGGTCTGCGGTCACCCGAAGAACTACTCGTCGTTATCGTTTCGTGATTGTTGTGACGCATATCGCAGGCCGCTCACGCCGAATTGTTGAGCATTGCCGTTTCGCTTGTCCACGGCTTTACAAACCACCGTGATCGGTTCGTAACCTCATCGAGACCTCACGGAGTCCGACCCACCACCCCGGTGCGGCGTCGTGAGGCAGATTGGGAGTACCGCATCATGGCGTCCACCACCGTCAAACGACAGGCCAAGCGTGCCGTTGCGGCCGGAGCCGTCGGCGCTGCCACCATCGGCGCGTTCCTGCTTCCCGCCGCTCCCGCGGCGGCCGCACCGGTCACCGTCCCCGGCGTCGGTACCTTCGACGTTCCGGACGAGATCGTGAACCAGATCCCCGGCGGCCTGCCCGCCGTGCCGGGCATCCAGATCCCCGCCCCCGCGCCGCTGCCCTTCACCGCACCGACCAAGACCCTCGGCCAGTCGGCGCTCGACGCCGCGATGAGCAAGGTCGGCTCGCCCTACGTCTACGGCGCCGCGGGCCCGAACGCCTTCGACTGCTCCGGTCTCGTGCAGTGGTCCTACCGCCAGGCGGGCCGTGATGTGCCGCGCACCAGCGGCGCCCAGCTCTCCTCGGGCAGCCCGGTGTCGATGGACCAGCTCCAGCCCGGTGACGTGGTCTCGTTCTACGGCGGCGGCCACTCCGGCCTCTACGCCGGTGACGGCAATGTCGTGCACGCCTCCACCGCCGGCACCCCGGTGCAGGTCGCGCCGATCTCCTCCATGCCGGTCGCGGGCGCGGTCCGCTTCTGATCCGCACCCTCGGGGCCCGCACCGTGCGCTACGGTGCGGGCCCCGCCCGGTCCGGCGACTGTGATCGGCTCGTGCTCTACTGGACACCGACGGTCGCCGTTCCGTAACCTAATCGAGACCTTTCCGCGGCTTCACACGAGAACGGGGCACGGCAGGCAGTGGCAGCACATCACCGCAGTCGAGGTAGACGACGCCTGGCCGGGGCGACCATCACGGCGGCACTTCTCACCGTGGCGCTGCACGGCGGCGGCCCGGCGGGAGCCGATCCGGCCACCCTGCCCACCACCGCCAGCGATGCCGTCCAGCGGATGATCGACCTGTCCCGCCAATCCGAACAGCTCAACCAGCAGGCACTCGGCGCACAGGCCGACTTCGACGCCAAGCTCGCCGTCCAACGCGATGCCGAAGCCACCCTCGCCACGGCCACGGCCGCCGTGAACGCCGCACGCGACGAGGTCCGCAAATATCAGCCGGTCATCGATCGCACCGCGATCGCCGCCTATCAGGGTGCGCGCACGAATCGCCTGTTCTCGGTCCTCGTCAGCGATTCCCCGCAGCAGCTGCTCGACCAGATGTCCACCCTGGATGTGGTGGCCACCCAGACCTCGATTCAGCTGAAGCAGTACAAGAAGGCCACCGACGCCGCGACCGCCGCCGAAACCACCGCGCGCACCGCCGCCGACAATGCCCGCACCGCCGCCGACAAGGCCGACAGCGTGCGCGGCGATATGGAACGTAAACGCGCCGATCTCCAGGGCGCGATCGGTCAGGTGATCGAGGCGTGGGGCACGCTGTCCGCCACGGACAAATCGGCGTTGGCCGGTTCACCCTTCCCACCCGGATTCGATCGCGACACCCTGCTGCGCGGGCTCGTCCCCGGTAGCGGCACCAGCGCGCTGGCCGCCGGACTCACCCGCGTCGGCGATCCCTATGTCTGGGGCGCCACCGGCCCCGACCAGTTCGACTGCTCGGGTCTGGTCCAGTGGGCGTTCAAACAGGTCGGCAAGGAGGTGCCGCGCACCAGTTCGGCACAGGCCTCCTACGGCACACCGGTCGCCAAGGACGATCTACGCCCCGGTGACGTCGTGTTCTTCTACCCGGACATCACCCATGTCGGTATCTACGCCGGCAATGGGCTGATGCTGCACGCCTCCACGTTCGGCGTTCCGGTCGCGGTCGCGCCCATGGGTTCCACGCCCTATCACTCGGCCAGGCGATACTGAGCACCGATGAACGGTGTGCGGCGGGTCCGTGACTGGCTGTCGGAACGACGGCGCTTCGAGTTCTGCCTCACCACTCTCATGGTGGTCCTGTTGACCGGCACCTGTGCCGCGCTGCTCCTGCTGCCCGATTCGGTGATGGCCCCGTTGCGGGCGGCCGGTGCTGGTAGCACCACGGCGCCCGCCGCCGGACAGCAACCGATCACCGATGCGCGGCTGACCGAGATCCAGCGCATCACCGAACCGTTCGGCCCGCTCGTGACGCGGCAGGTCGCCACCGGTGGCGCACAACCCGCGCTGGTGGTCGGCCATCCGCGGCAGCAGCGTGAGATCGACCTCCTCGCCGACGAACTCGCGGCCGCGACCACAGCGGTCACCGAGATGTGGGGCCAGGACTGGTCACGTGCGGCCGTGGTGGTCGTATCGTCCGCACCCGCCGAGTTCGCCGCCCTGGTGCGAGCGACCGGCGATCTACCCGGTGAGGTCGCGGCCGCGACGGTATCGGACCCGTTCACTCCCGGTACCCGGCCCACCGGCCAGCGCGTGGTGTTCGGCCCCGACGCCGGGCGCCGCCTCGACCCCGACGGCCTGCGTGCACTGCTGCGCCATGAACTCACCCACGTCGCCACCAGGGCCGCGACGGTCGACGGCTCCCCACAGTGGCTGCTGGAGGGTTTCGCCGAATACACCGCCCACCGCGGCCGGAACCGCTCCTTCACCGATATCGCCCCCACCCTCGCCACCCGCCTCGCCACCGGCTCCGTCCCCGCCGACCTGCCCACCGACGCCGAATTCACCGGCCCACACGCCGCCACCGCCTACGAGCTGGCCTGGTCGATCTGCGCCTACCTCGCCACCACCTACGACGACCCCCGCCTCACCACCCTCTACCGCCACCTCGCCACCGGCCCCCGATCCCCCACCACCGAAGACGCCGCCTTCCGCGAAATCCTCGGCACCACCCGCACCGATCTGATCACCGGCTGGCAGAGCTGGCTGCGCACGCAGAACGCGTAAAGACCTGCCGATATCCACCCCCATTTCCGAGCGAAGCGAGACCGAACCCCAAAGTTCGCGGCCCGTCTCGCGTCTCCGCTACCGCTGCGCAAGCCGAAGGCAAGCAGCGGTAGCGGAGACGCGAGACACCGGGGGCCGCGAACCTGCGCTGCCGCAGGCGGCGCAAATTAGACACAGTAGGTTGGTGGGTATGGCTCGAACTCTGCTGGTTACCAATGATTTCCCGCCGCGTCCCGGGGGTATCCAGTCCTATTTGCAGGCAATGGCCGGGCAGCTGCCGCCGGATGACCTGGTGGTCTACGCACCGCGGTGGCGTGGGGACAGTCATACGAAGTTCGATGCCGAGCAGAAGTTCCAGGTGGTGCGTCATCCGACGACATTGATGCTGCCGACTCCGTTGGTGATGCGGCGGGCGGCGAAGTTGTTGCGCAGCGAGAATTGCGACACGGTGTGGTTCGGGGCGGCTGCTCCGTTGGCGATGATGTCGCCGGTATTGCGTCGGGCTGGTGCCGAACGCATTCTGGCCAGTACGCATGGGCACGAGGTGGGCTGGTCGATGGTGCCGGGGGCGCGGCAGGCGTTGCGGGTGATCGGCGAGTCCACCGATGTGGTGACCTATGTCAGCAAGTACACCCGGGCGAGGTTTTCGTCGGCGTTCGGGCGCAATGCGGCGCTCGAGTATCTGCCGCCGGGGGTCGATCCCGATGTGTTCCGCCCCGATCCCGCCGCGCGCGCCGAGCTGCGGCAGCGTTATGGGCTGGGTGATCGGCCGACGATCTTGTGTTTGTCGCGGTTGGTGCCGCGGAAGGGCCAGGATGCGTTGATCGTGGCGATGCGCGAGATCCGGGAGCGCATCGATGGCGCGGTGCTGGTCATCGCGGGTGGTGGCCCGTATGAGGAGAAGTTGCGTGGGTTGGCCGAGGCGCTCGGTGTCACCGATGATGTGGTGTTCACCGGCCGGGTGCGTTCGGATGAGCTGGCCGCCCACCACACGCTGGCCGATGTCTTCGCCATGCCCGCCCGCACTCGTGGCGCCGGTTTGGATGTCGAGGGGCTCGGCATCGTCTATCTGGAGGCTTCGGCGTCCGGGGTTCCTGTGGTGGCCGGGCGTTCCGGCGGCGCGCCGGAGACGGTGATCGAGGGCAAGACCGGTCGGGTGGTCGACGGCCGCAAGATCGATCAGATCGTCGAGGCTCTCGTCGGTATTCTCGCCGACCCGGAGGCCGCCGCCGGTATGGGCGCGGCGGGCCGCGAGTGGGTCGAACAGCAGTGGCGTTGGGACACCCTCGGCGCCCGGCTGCGTCAGCTGCTGCGCTGACCACGGTGATCCGGTTCCTTCGGGAACCGAATTGCCCACTGCGGTAACGATTCCCGAGCGAGGCACGACGTAGGTATCGCGCTCGTGACCGGCCGGATGACATCGCCGGTTCGCGAGTGCGAGGCCGGAGCATCGACACCACCGATCTCCCGGTCCAGCATCAGCCGTGGACATCCCCTCACAGATATGGACCTCGCATGCCCAGCGCTCTTCGTACCGTGACCACCACCGCGCTCTGCGCCCTGTCGGCCGCCTCGCTCATCGCCACCGCGAGCCCAGCGCAGGCCGAGTTCGCGGGCGTGTGCACTGTCGAATACCCGGACCCCAACGTCCCCACCCGAGTGGAGAGCAGCAAGGTGTCGGCGAATGTGACGGCGCCGGGAACGGTGACCTTCCAGTTCGAAACGCACTCAACCACCGACCAGCCCTACACCCAGACCGCCACGGTCATCTGGGCCAATATCGACACCGGCCGCAATGGTTCCACCGCCACCGAGGCCCGTATCAACGCAGGCTCCACCACGCTGACCCTGCCGCCGACGGAAACCAAGCCCGGCACCCTGGCCATCGTCGCGCAAGTGCACAACGTCGCCGACGACGGCCAGCACGTCTCCACCCTCGACTGCTCCGCCGAGTACACGGTCACCTCCTGATACGAGGCCGCCGCAGCTCTCCGCGGCGACGGTCCCGCTGCCGGTGGAACAGCCACACTCACGGATCCCCCGGCAGCGGGAAAGCCACACTCACGGATCCACGCAACGGAACAGCGTCGCTCACAAACCACCTGGTACCAGTGCCGGAAGACCACCGTTTTCGAGCGAAGCGAGACCGCCCACAAAGTTCGCGGCCCGTCTCGCGTCTCCGCTACCGCTGCGCAAGCCGAAGGCAAGCAGCGGCAGCGGAGACGCGAGACACCAGGGGGCCGCGAACACGCGGCGCCGCAGGCGCCGCAATCAAACAGAGCCCCGCGAACACGCGCCGCCGCAGGCGGCGCAAATCCAACACAGTACGCTCAGCGCGTGAGCAGTATCCAGGTCGCAGATCAGACATTTGTCGCCGCTCCGGGCGCGGCGGTCGGTGAGGTGCTCGCCGCGCCGGGCAAGTGGCGGCGCTGGTGGCCGGATCTGACCTTGGACGTGCGAGAAGACCGTGGCGACAAGGGAATCCGCTGGACTGTCGGCGGTGCGTTGACCGGCACCATGGAGGTGTGGTTGGAGCCCTCGTTGGATGGGGTGATCCTGCATTATTTCCTGCATGCCGAGCCGACGCGTCCGATCGAGCCGCGCAGGTTGGCCGAGGCCAATCGGGCGCGCCGGGTCGCGGGTAAGAAGATGTCGTTCGAGGTGAAGTCTCGGCTGGAGGCGGATCGCCCGGCCGGTGTCGCGCCTGCACACGCCTCCTGAACTGTTCATATCTCGACGTTTCACCGCCAGCATCGTCGCCGGAAAGGAAACCGTTCACCGTCATGGCCGACCGGACCCAGAGATCGATTGTCATCGCGGCCCCGTCGCAGCAGGTGATGTCCGTTATCGCCGATCTGGCGTCCTACCCGGAGTGGGTGTCGTCGGCCAAATCGGTGGAGGTGCTCGAATCCGGTCCCGATGGCCGTGCCCGGACCGCGCGTTTCGTGTTGGACGCTGGCGTCGTCAAGGACACCTACGTGTTGGCCTACAACTGGCGTCCGGATGGTAAGGCCGTCACCTGGACGCTGCTCAGCGGTGATCTCCAGAAGGCACAGAACGGTAGCTACGAACTCGTCGACCAGCCCGACGGCAGTACCGAGGTGATCTACCAGCTCACCGTGGATCTCAATATCCCGATGATCGGCATGTTCAAACGCAAGGCCGAGAAGGTGATCACCGATACCGCGTTGAAGGAGCTGAAGAAACGGGTCGAAGGCTGACCGCGCACGGACCCGGCGGCGGCACATCCGGTCCTGACGGCCCCGGCGGCGCGATGTCCAGCGCGGACGGCATGCGGAGTACCGGACGGTCCGACGGCGCAATCCCTGGAACCACCGGCGACCGAGGCACCCGCGTCGAGTTGTTCATCGGTAAGGGCGGGGTCGGGAAGACGACGCTGGCGTGCGCGACCGCGATGTCGTACGCGCGAGCCGGTTCCCGAGTTCTTGTCGCGTCCCTCGATCAGGCTCATTCCCTCGGTGACGCGCTCGGTTTCCGGTTCTCGCACGATCCGGGCACGGTCGCCGGAATCGCCGCGGTGGTGCCGGGACTCGATGTGATCGAGATCGATTCGCTCGCCTTGCTGGAGGACCGGTTCCGCGAGGTGGCGCGGCTGCTGACCGCCGACACCGGCCACGATCACGGTATCGATCTGGGCGCGCTGGATCCGGCGGAACTCACCGGTCTGCCCGGCGTGCAGGAACTACTGATGCTGGTGGAGATCACCGAATACGCGAATGAGAACGACTGGGATGTGATCGTCGTGGATTGTCCGCCCTCGGCGGATATGCTGCGCATCGTCACCGCTCCCGATACGCTGCTCGGCTATCTCGACCGGGTGTGGCCGCCGCATGCGCGCGCGATGAGCAGTATCGGCACCGATCTGCGCCGGGTGGTGTTGGCCGCGACCGTGCAGCGCATCGTCCGTGCGGTCACCGAGGTGCGTGATCTGCTGGCCGATCATGCACGCACCAGCGCGCGGTTGATCACGGTCGCCGAGCGGGTCGCGGTCGCCGAATCGGCTCGGGTGCGTTCGGCGGCGGCGCTGCTCGGGTTGCGGTTGGACGCCGTGGTGGTCAACAAGGTGCTGCCCGCGGTGCCCGAACCGACCGGGCCCGCCGACGCCGCCCATCCTGCGGTGCACTGGTATCGGAATCGGCGCGCCGAACAGCATGATGTGATCGCCGGGTTGCGTCGCGCCATGCCCGAGGTTGCGGTGCTGGTCGCCGCGCATACCGGCCCGGAACCGGTCGGTGTGGGTTCGCTGGCCGCGCTGTCGTACGCGGTCGGTGAGAGCGATTCGATGGCGGCGCAGGGGCACGGCGCGCGACGCGACGCGGCCGCGGAACTCGACACGGGCCCGGTCCTGGGCAACAATCCCGCTGAGGGCGGCGCGCGTTCCGGCGAACCGGTGGTTCGATGGGAGTCGGGCGCCGGGCTGCATTCGGTGTATGCGATGCGAATGCATCTGCCGGTCGCCGATCCAGCGACGCTGCGGCTGGGACGAGTGGAGGACGATTTGATCGTGGGAGCGGATGGGGTGCGGCGCCGGGTGCGGCTGGCGCCGGTGTTGCGGCGGTGCACGGTCGCCGCCGCCGAACTCGACGGCGGCTATCTCATCGTCCGTTTCCAGCCCGATCCGGAGGTGTGGCCGCTGTGACCGCCACCGCCGAACCCGACGGTCTCGCCGAATTCGCCGTCGAACTCAAACTGCTCGCCGAAGCCGTACTCGAACGGGTCGAACCGGTGCTGCGCCGGGCGGCGGCCGACGGTAAACCGGAATGGGACAATTGCAGCTGGTGCCCGGTCTGCGCGGCGGCGGCGCTGGTGCGTGGGGAACAGCATGATGTGCTCTCGGCGATCGCCGATCACGGCACCGCGATCGTCACGGTCCTGCGGGAGGCGCTCGCTGGTGTGCCGGTAGAGCCGGTGATGCCGGAGGGCAGTCCCGAACACGGTGTGCGGCACCGTCATCACAGTGCCCGGCCGGAGGCGGCCGAGCACCCGGCGGCCGATCGGGTGGATTCCGTGCCGCGCGGTGGTCCGGATACGCGGGGCCCCGCAACATCGGCCGCCGCCGAACCCGGTCCGGGCGACATCGGCCCGACCGACGGGGACACCGGCACGGGGTCGGACAGTCCAGGCGCAGGTGAGGCCACCGATCCCGGTGGTCGAGAGTCCGCTACGGGCAATCGCACTCGCGCCCGATACGTCGGCATCCCCGTGACGATCAAGACATGACCGCATCGGCGGCGGGTGCGCACCCACTGACCGTCGGAATCGACGTCGGCGGCACCAATATCCGTGCCTCCGTCGTCGACGGCGACGGCGCGGTGCTCGATACCGTGCAGGCGCCGACCCCGCATTCGGCGCGCGCCCTCGACGATGCCATCGACCGCGCCGTCCGCGAACTCGCCGGACGCCATCACATCGACGCGGTCGGTCTCGCGGTGGCCGGGTTCGTCAACGGCGATTACACCACCGTCCGTTTCGCCCCGCATCTGCCCTGGCAGGACGCACCCGTTGCCCAACGGCTCACCGACCGTCTCGGTCTGCCGGTGCTGTTGGAACACGACGCCAACGCCGCCATGTGGGCCGAATACCGGTTCGGGGCCGCGGCAGGCGGACACAATGTGGTGCTCGTGGCGATCGGCACCGGCATCGGCGCCGCCCTACTCATCGACGGCAAGCTCTATCGCGGCACCCACGGCATCGCCCCCGAACTCGGACATCTGCAAATGGTGCCGGAGGGTCGCGCCTGCGCCTGCGGTAAACGCGGCTGCTGGGAGCGCTATTGCAGCGGAACGGCGCTCGCCGACACCGCCATCGAACTGCTCGCCACCGATCAGGCGCCGTCGGTGCTGGCCAGGGAGGTCTTCCGGGATCCCGGTTCGCTCACCGGTCGCCGTGTCGCCGGTGCGGCGCAGGACGGCGACCCGCTCGCCTTGCGCGCGATGACCGATTTCGCCCGCTGGCTCGGGCTCGGACTCGCCTTCGTCGCCGATATCTTCGATCCCGATCTGATCGTCATCGCGGGCGGTGTCAGCAGTTCGGCACCGCTGTTCCTCGACGAGGCCCGCGAAGAGTACGCCACCGCCCTCACCGGCCGTGGCCATCGCCCGCTCGCCCGGATCCGCACCACCCAGCTCGGCGAGGCCGCGGGCATGATCGGTGTCGCCGAAATGGCCCGGGCCGCGCTCGCTGCGCCGGGTGGCGATATCTCCTCGGTCGCGCACACCACGCGCTGAGCACGCACCCGGTCACGCCATCACATCGGCGCAGCCCTCGACCGCGGAGCCTCCCAGGTGAGCGGCCCGGCATACTTCCGGCAACCCCGCCGGTCGCCCGCACGCGTCCCGGCGAATTCACCACGGTCTCCGAAACTCCGCACCATAGCCAGCGCAACGGTACGAATCGCACCACCCGAATGTGGTGAGATTCGCCTCCGTGATTGGATGTGATCTGCGACCAGCGGTAAAGTCGGCAACCGAGGGTGCCCGCCTACGATCCCGTTCCCGGGGGTAAGGACGTCATGTTCTACTGGCTGCTGAAGTACGTGTTTCCGGGTCCATTCATGCACGTGTACAACCGGCCGACGGTCGAAGGCGTCGAACACATCCCCGCCGCGGGCGCTGCCATCCTGGCCGGCAACCACCTCTCCTTCGCCGACTGGCTGTTCGCGCCGCTGCTGAGCCCACGCCGGATCAGCTACCTGGCCAAGGCCGAATACTTCACCACCCCCGGAGTCAAGGGCCGTCTCCAGAAGTTCTTCTTCAGCGGCACCGGCCAGTACCCGATCGACCGCAGTGGCGCGAGCGCCGCCGAGGACGCGCTCAACGCCGCCCGCAAACTCATCGATAAGGGCCACCTCGTCGGCCTCTACCCCGAGGGCACCCGCTCCCCCGACGGCCGCCTCTACAAGGGCAAGACCGGCATCGCCCGGCTGGCACTGGAAACCGGCGTCCCCGTCATCCCCGTCGCGGTCATCGGCACCGACGAGGTCAGCCCGCCCGGACCGTTTCGCTGGCGCCGCCGCAAGGTGACCCTGAAGTTCGGCGCCCCGCTCGACTTCTCCCGCTACGAAGGCATGGGCGGCAACCGCTTCGTCGAACGCGCCGTCACCGACGAGGTCATGTACGAACTCATGCGGCTCACCGGCCAGGAGTACGTCGACGTCTACGCGGCGAGCCTCAAGAAGGGCGTACCCTCCGGTTCCGCTCCCGAGGCCACCCGTATCCCCGAATCCGCCGCGAGCTGAAGCACTTTCGGCCCGATCACCTTTCGATCAGCGCGCGACTGTAGGCCCGCGTCTCATCGCCCGCCACCTACTCCATCGGCCGGATCCGCCGCAACAGACCCGCGGCGGGGAGTCGATCGGACCGGCCACATCGGGCAACACCTCGGCGCATCAACCTCTCGCTGAACCACACCGCCCGCCGGACAAGCCGTTGACCCGCCCGACGAACCACGTTCACATTGCGTTGAGTTCGCTGCGCCAAGGTCGACGCCATGGTTGTGTTCCACCCCGGCAACGGCTTGTCCCGGCGCACGCTGCTGCGCACCTCCACCCTCGGCCTGATGGCCGCACCCGCACTCGCCGCATGTGCCGACGACTCGGGGCCGGCGCTGGTCCGGCAACGACCCACACTCACCCACGGCGTCGCCGTCGGTGACCCGCGCAGCGACGGCGCGCTGATCTGGGCCCGCTCCGATCGCCCCGCGACAGTGATCGTGGAAACCGCGGCCACCGAATCGTTCACCGACGCCAAACGATTCACCGGACCGCTGCTGACCCCCGACACCGACGGCACCGGCCGCCTGCGCGTCTCCGGTCTGCCCGCGGGCGCACAGGTGCACTACCGGGTCACCCTCGAAGGCGAGGACGGCGCCACCTCCGAACCGGTCACCGGCGTCTTCCGCACCGCACCGCTGGCACCTGCCGATATCCGGCTGCACTGGTCCGGTGACGTCGCGGGCCAGGGCTACGGCATCAATCCCGATATCGGTGGTATGCGGATCTTCTCCACCATGGCCGCCCGCGACCCGCACCTGTTCCTGCACTCCGGCGACGTCGTCTACGCCGACGGCCCCCTGAAGGACACGGTGACACTGCCCGACGGCCGGATCTGGCGAAACATCGTCACCGAAGCCAAGAGCGCCGTCGCCGAAACCCTCGACCAGTACCGGGGCCAGTACGCCTACAACCTGACCGACGACAATGTGCGCCGCTTCAATGCCTCGGTCGCGCAACTGGTCCAGTGGGACGATCACGAAACCACCAACAACTGGTCACCGGGCGGCACCGTCGCCGCCGACAAGGGCTACACCGAACGCGATATGACCACCCTCGCCACCCGCGCCTGGCAGGCCTTCCACGAATGGAATCCGCTGGACCCGGCCGAGGCCGCCGACGGCAGGCTCTACCGCAAGATCGCCTACGGCCCCCTGCTCGACGTGTTCGTGCTCGATATGCGCACCTACAAGGACCTCAACGGCGCCAACACCTCTCCCGACGGTCGGATCTTCGGCCCGGAACAAACCCGCTGGCTCATCGATGGACTGCGCGCGTCCACCGCGACCTGGAAGATCATCGCCAACGATCTGCCGCTCGGTCTGGTGGTCCCCGACGGCAAGGCAGCGTTCGAAGGTCCCGCCAACGGTGATCCGGGCGCGCCCACCGGGCGCGAATCCGAGATCGCCCAGGTGCTCTCGGCCATCAAGGCCGATCGGGTGCGCGGCGTGCTGTGGCTGACCGCCGACGTCCACTACACCGCCGCCCACCACTACTCCCCCGAACGCGCGACCTTCACCGATTTCGACGAGTTCTGGGAGTTCGTCTCGGGACCGCTCAACGCGGGCGCCTTCGGACCCAACACCCTCGACCCCACCTTCGGACCGGAGGCGGTGTTCGTGCACGCCCCGCCGGAGCCGAACACCTCCCCGCTCGACGGCGCCTACCAGCACTTCGGTGAGGTCGTGATCGACGGCCGGTCAAGGGAGCTGACGGTGAATCTGTGCGATGCGAGCGGATCGGTGCTGTTCAGCCGACGGCTCGCCGCACCGGGTCGATGACGGCGGCGGATCGGGCGCGCACGAGCGGGCGCGCTGTGGTTAGCTTGCGTGCCATGAGCACGCCGCACACTGTCGCCGCCGAAGAACATCTCCCCCGTGACACCGCGGATGTCGTTCGCACTGTGCGCGATTCGCGTGAGCGCGCCGAACCGCTGACCGTATGCGGTGGTGAGCTGGTCGACGACGGTGTTTCGGTGCCCGATCAGCGCGCGGTGGTCTCGATGCGCCGGATGAACTCGGTGCTCGATATCAATCTCGGCCGCGGCACGGTCCGCGTGCAGGCCGGAGCCCGCCTCTCCGAGATCGACCGCAGGCTCGGCGCGCACGGGCTCGGCCTGCCGATCGTCGGCGATCACCGCGATATCACCGCTGGCGGATTCGCCTCCGTCGGCGGGGTGAGCACGGCCTCGCACAAGTACGGCATGTTCATCGACCGGATCGTCGACCTCGAATACGTCGATCCGGACGGCCGGATCGGCACCTGCGGGCGCGACCATCACACCGAGCGTTTCCACCGCATCCTCGGCGCGGGCGGCCGCGCTGGCATCATCACGGCGCTGACCCTCGACACCGTCGAGGTGGACAAGGACCACAGCTGGCTCAGCACCAACGCTCACCGGTTCCTGGATTTCGATTCGTTCGTCGAATACGCCCACGGGCAGGTCAGTCGGCCCGGTGAGGCGGTGCTGCAAGTGGGGCGCTGGGTCGATACCGCGCCGCTGAAGGTGTCGCGGCCGGTCGGCACCGGGCATGTGCAGTTGGGCACGGTGCGGTTCGGGCAGTGGTCGAGCCTCTACCCCACCGCGCCGACCCGGTCGCTGCGCGCGCGTCGCGAGGTGGGTTCGCGGGCCCGTAAATCGCTCGGCGTGATCGCCTCGGCAGCGGGCGGGCGCGCGGGCATGCCGGTCCGCAACGCCGCCGCGGGCGCGGTCATGCTCACCCCCAAGGTGCTGACCCTGCGCGACGCCGAATACCTCGCCGACACCGTCATCAGCTCCTCCGAACGCGGCCCCGCCTACCGCGTCGGCGTATTCGCGCCGCTGTCGGGCTACACCTCGGTGTTCTACCGCCTGCACGACCTGTTCGCCGGACACCGCGAACGCACCGGATGCTTCACCGTCATCTCGGCCATGACCTACGGTGTGCGCTCGAAGTTCCTGCGCGACGAATCCGCCCTCCGCGATCTGCCCACCGAAGACCACGGCCTGATCACCTTCACCTGCCGCCTCCGCCCCTCCGCCCTCCCTTCGGAACAACTGCGCGACATCGTCACCACCATCGACGAGATCTGCCGCTCCGAAAACGCCCTCCGCTACGACTCCGCGGCCTGATCCCCGGTTCGCGTCCGAGCCGTTCGGCAGCAGGAGGGCTCGTTACGGCACTGATACCGGCATGCCCTTGACCAGGCTAACTTTGCGATGCAGAGTGAAACCATGAACTCTGCATCGCAAAGTTACCCGGATGCCGAGCGAGCACGCCAACTCGTCGGCGATCTCGAACAGCTCACCGCACGTGGCTGGCGCATCGCCGCCGCCGCATGGTTCCCGTCACTGTGCGCGGCGGTCACGATCCTGGCGTCGGTACCCGCGGGAATCCTGCTCGACGGGCACGGCGGCGTCGGACTGTACTGGCTGTTCGCCGTGCCGCTCGCCGCAGTGGCGACGGCCTGGTACTTCACCACCCGCCGCGTGCAACTGCCCGAAACGCGCGGCGCCGTCCTCGGACTGGCGGGTCTGCTCATGATCGCCGGGACACTGCTGCTCGGCCGAATCCTCGACGACGCCTTGGCGTTCGCCGCACCGTGGCTGACGATCGGCATCGGCTTCGCCGTGTTCGGCGTTGCCATGCGCGCCGTCGGGCCGCTGCTCGTCGGCCTGGTGAGCCTTGCCGCATCGATCATCGTCAGCGTGACCGATCCCGCGCATGCCTATTCGATCCTGGCGCTCGCCGTCGGCGGCACCGCGGCGCTGGCGGTGTTCGCCGAACTGGTGCGCACAGATCCGGCGCGGGTGTGATGCACGATCCACATCCGGCCGTCTCGCTCAACGACACTGTTCACCAGCGCACCCGCCTCGGCATTCTCGCCCTGCTGCGCAGCGGCGTCTCGATGGAATTCGGCGCGCTACGCGACACCCTGCACCTCACCGACGGCAATCTGAACCGCCACCTCAAGGTCCTCGACGATGCGGGTTTGATCGCAGGCACCCGTGCCACCGGCCATGGGAAGCGCCCCCGCACCTGGTTCAGCCTGACCGAAGCCGGCCGCGCCGCCCTCGACGCCGAACTGGCCGCGCTGCGCGCCCTCATCGCCGCCGCCGAGGATTGACCGGCGGACCATGCCGATCGGCGCTTCTGGTGCCGTTGTCGTCCGCGGAGGCAGGGAGTCCGCGTGACTGCCTATCGTTGCGGTGTGGATGTGTTCGACGATTTGCTGCGCAATGTCCGGGGTAACGGATCGGTGTTCGGGCGACCGGAACTCGCGCCGATGGGGTCGTTGCGGTTGGGGGAAGCGGCGTATCTGACGTTGTGTGCGCCGATGCGGGGCGGTGGGGTGTTGCGCACGTGTGATGGTGGGGAGCGGCCGCTCGCGGCGGGCGAGACGGCGATCGTGCGTGGGCCGGAACCGTTCACTTTCACCGATATGTCCGAGCCGGGGGCGGCCGGAGCCGAGCCGACCGTGCTGATGGTCGCCTCCTATGAGGTGCGGGCCGAGGTTCCGCAACGGCTGCTGCGCGTGCTGCCGCGCGTCGCGGTCGTCACCGATGCGGAGGACTGCACGGCGTTGCGCGACTACATCCAGGCGCAGCTGGCGATGTCGGGGCCGGGCCGGCAGATCGTGCTGGATCGGATGCTGGACTGGCTGCTGGTGTGCACCCTGCGCGATTGGTTCGATCGGCCAGAGGCCGCGCCGCCCGCCTGGTACCGCGCGCTCGGTGACGACGTTGTCGGCCCGGCGCTGACCGCCCTGCATGCCGATCCGGCGCGCGGCTGGTCGACGGCCGAGCTGGCCGCGGCGGCGGGGGTCGCGCGGACCACATTCACCACCCGTTTCACCGCCTCGGTCGGCCAGAGCCCGGCCGCCTACCTCACCGAATGGCGGCTCACCCTCGCCGCCGATCTACTCGCCCACTCCGAGCTGACCGTGGCCGCCATCGCCCGGCGGGTGGGATACGCGGACGCGTTCGGGTTCTCCAGCGCGTTCAAGCGAGTGCGCGGGACCAGCCCGAGCGCCTATCGGCGCGCGGTGATCGGCGCATCCGATATCCCGGTCACCACCGGCGATTACGCGCGCCAGACCTCGGCCTCGGCGGCCGCGAACTCGGCGAAGGTCCGCGGCTCCCGGCCGAGGGCGCGGCGGACACCGTCGGCGACCACCGCATCCGAACTGGTGCGAATCGAGCTCAACGCACCGGACCAGATCTCGATCTCCTCCTCGGGGACGCCCGCGGCCGCCAGTTCCCGCTCGAAATCGGCGACCTCCACCGGGACATAGTCCGCACCCCGCCCCGAGGCGGCCGCGATCTGTGCCAGCGCCTCCTTCATGCTCAGCGCCTCGGGCCCGGTCAGATCGTAGGTCTGCCCATCGTGTCCGGTGTCGGTGAGCGCGGCGACGGCCACGGCCGCGATATCGGCGGCATCGACGAAGGTCGACTGTCCGTCCGCCACCGGGAGGACGAGTTCGCCGGAAAGGATGCCGCCGAGGAAGGCACCCTCGGAGAAGTTCTGCATGAACCAGCTCGGCCGCAGCACCGTCCACCTCAGACCGGACTCGCGCAGCGCCGCCTCACCTTCCAGGTGCGCTCGGCCACCGGCGTAACCGTCATCGAAATGACCCGGTGTGTCGACGCCACGAGCCGAGAGCAGCACCACCCGTTCGACGCCCGCCGCGGCCGCCGCACGCACCAGTGCAGGCGTGGGCGAGGGAGAAACGTCCAGCGGCACCACGAAGACCGCCCGCACTCCGGTGAGGGCGGCTTCCCAGGTCTGCGGATCGGCCCAGTCGAATCGGGTGTCACCGGAGCGCGAACCGACGCGGACGTCGTCCCCGCGCTCGCGCAGCAGCGCCGTGACGCGCCGCCCCACTTTGCCGGTTCCGCCGATGACGAGCACTGTGTTGGTATCCATGTTCCGATCCTCACCCGCACGGGTGGGCGGCGGCCATGTCCGAGGCACCGCGACAGATAGACAGATGACGGGCCGCCACCGGAGAAACAGCGAACGCCCCACCGGTGGCACCG
This sequence comes from Nocardia cyriacigeorgica, assembly GCF_029868385.1. Taxonomy (GTDB): domain Bacteria; phylum Actinomycetota; class Actinomycetes; order Mycobacteriales; family Mycobacteriaceae; genus Nocardia; species Nocardia cyriacigeorgica_F. The sequence goes on from NZ_JARWNX010000033.1 coordinate 23,795, forward strand.
GTGGGGCGTTCGTCGTGAGGTCGTATCAGTGCTTCTCGGGACCCATGTGGTACTCGAACACCAGCCCGCCCGCGGCGATCAGGACGAGCACGACGCCGATACCGATCAGCCAGAACTGGAAGAACGCCAGACCGAGGGCGGTCACCGAACCGGCGGCCGCGAGGGTGATGGGCCAGAAGCTGCCGGGCGAGAAGAAGCCGAGGTCACCGGCACCATCGACGATCTCGGCGTCTTCGTAGTCCTCCGGGCGCAGATCGAGGCGCCGGGCGACGAAGCGGAAGTAGGTGCCGATGATCAGCGACAGGCCCGCGGTCAGCACGATGGCGGTGGTGCCCGCCCATTCGACGCCGGTGCGCGACTGTGCCGTGAAGAAGCCGTAGACGATGCCGACGATGACGAAGAACACCGTCAGCAGTTCGAAAATCCGCGCTTCGATCTTCATGTCAGATCAGTCCTCAGTTGCTCTCGGCCGCGCTCTTGACGGTGCGGTCGGTATTGAACGGCCGGGTGGAGGTGGCCACCGGCGATTCACCGATGGACTCGAGTGCCTGGGCGTTGGTCATACCCTTGTCGCGCGCTTCGATATAGGCCTGGAACTTCTCCGGCGAGACGGCGCGGACCTCGAAGTTCATCATCGAGTGGTAGGTACCGCACATCTCGGCGCAGCGGCCGACGAACGCGCCTTCCTTCTCGATCTCGGTGATCTGGAAGACGTTGTCGGAGTGGTTTTCCTTCGGGTTCGGCATCACGTCGCGCTTGAACAGGAACTCCGGCACCCAGAAGGCGTGGATGACGTCGGCGGCGGCGAGCTGGAACTCGATGGTCTTACCGGTCGGCAGGACCAGCACCGGGATCTCGTTGCTGGAGCCGATGGTCTCGATCTTGTCGTAGTGCAGGTAGGACAGGATGTCGTTTTCCGGCTTACCGTGCACCGGACCCGGCTGCGGGTGGCCGTGCTCGGCGTCGACGCGCTCCTCGTAGGCCTTCAGCTGCTCCTGGTTGAGGCCTTCGCGCTCGGTGTCGATGCCGTTGTAGGCGAAACCGTTCTTCAGGTCGACGGTGCGGTAGCCGAACTTCCAGTTCCACTGGAAGGCGGTGACGTCGACGACGACATCGGGGTTGTCGACCTTCTCGTGCACGTAGTTCTGCACGACCACGGTGAAGTAGAACAGCACCGCGATGATGACGAACGGCGCTGCCGTGTAGGACAGCTCCAGCGGCACGTTGTAACCGGTCTGGCGCGGGAACTCCGGCGAGTCCTTCTTCTTACGGTGGAACGCGATGGTCCAGAAGGTCAGACCCCACACCAGCACGCCCATCACCAGGGCGGCGATCACCGACCAGGTCCACAGCTCGCGCATGCGGGTGGCCTGCGGCGTGATGCCCGATGGCCAGCCGAACCGCAGCCAGACATTGTCGATCGAGCAGCCCGAGACGAGCATTGCGGTGATGCCCAAGGACACCGCCAGCCCCGCCCGCCGAAGGATCCGGCCCTGCCGACCCCGGGCGGGTCGTGCCCCGATCTCGTCGCTCGCCTTGTGCGCCACGCTCACGCCTTCCTGGTCGCCACACATTCCGACACTGCACCGTCCGCGGGGGACGGTACGTCAACAGCCTTTCAGGTCCTCGCCGCGGCAACCGGCGCTTTCGCGCACAGAGCACCACGGGACGGCCCGAGTACTACGCAGCGTAGACCAAACCTGGTCTTGGTTCCGCGTCGGGTCGGCTTCGACACTCCGTGCGGCAGGGGCAATCCGCGTCACCGCACCCATCGGCCCAGTAAACAGCCGCGCGCCCGGTCGGGGATGGCGCGAGCACCCGGTAGCGACGCCGCCCTGAACGACGCGATCGACCGCGGGGTGGGGCATACTCGGACACAGATTTTCGCCCGGGACTCTCCCGCCGCGCACGAAGCGAATCGGCGCGGAACCGACCACAGGAAAGAGGTTGCCGACGCCGTGTGTGGACTGCTCGGATTCCTGACGTCTGATAAAGCAGCGCCCGACACGGTGGAGCGGGTCTACGACGCCCTGCACTGCGCCCGCCACCGTGGCCCGGACGAGCGCGGCACCTGGCATGACGATCATGTGATCTTCGGTTTCAATCGCCTGTCGATCATCGATATCGAGCATTCGCATCAGCCGCTGCGCTGGGGTCCGGCCGATAATCCGCAGCGTTACGCCCTCACCTTCAACGGCGAGATCTACAACTATCTGGAGCTGCGCGAGGAGCTGGCCCGCGAACATGCCGCCGAGTTCCCCGACGGCGCGATGTTCAGCACCGAGGGCGACAGCGAGTCCATTGTCGCGGCCTTCCACTACTGGGGCCCGGACGCGGTGCGCCGCCTGCGCGGCATGTTCGCCTTCGCGATCTGGGATACCGAGACCGAGCAGCTGTTCCTGGCGCGCGATCCGTTCGGCATCAAGCCGCTGTTCCTGGCGACCGGCCCCGGCGGTACGGCATTCAGCAGTGAGAAGAAGAGCCTGCTGGAGCTGCTGCCCGCGATCGGCTCGGGTGACGAGCTGGATCCACGCGCGCTCGAGCACTACACGGTATTGCAGTACGTCCCGGAACCGGAGACCCTGCACGCCGCGATCCGCCGCCTGGAATCAGGCAGCTATGCGATGGTCCAGCCCGGCGCCGAGCCGAAGATCGTCCGGTACTTCGAGCCGCGTTTCCAGGTGAAGCCGTTCGCGGCGGGCTCGGAGCAGGCGCGGTACCGCGAGATCGCCGAGGCGCTCGAGGATTCGGTCGCCAAGCACATGCGCGCCGATGTGACCGTCGGCTCGTTCCTGTCCGGCGGGATCGACTCCACCGCGATCGCCGCGCTGGCCATGCGGCACAACCCGAATCTGATCACCTTCACCACCGGTTTCGAGCGTGAGGGCTATTCGGAGGTCGATGTGGCCGCCGAGAGCGCCGCAGCGATCGGGGCGAGGCATATCGTCAAGGTGGTCTCCCCCGCCGAATTCGCCGCGGCCATCCCCGAGATCGTCTGGTACCTGGACGATCCGGTGGCCGACCCAGCGCTGGTGCCGCTGTATTTCGTGGCCAAGGAAGCCCGTAAGCACGTCAAGGTCGTGCTGTCCGGTGAGGGTGCCGACGAGTTGTTCGGCGGGTACACCATCTATCGGGAGCCGTTGTCGCTGAAGCCGTTCGAGCGGCTGCCGCAGGGTGTGCGCAGGCTGGCGGGCAAGTTGTCGGACCGCATTCCCGAGGGCACGCGCGGCAAGAGCCTGTTGCATCGCGGTTCGCTCACACTCGAGCAGCGCTACTACGGCAATGCCCGCAGTTTCAACGACGCCCAATTGCGTTCGGTGCTGCGCGATTTCCGCCCGGAATGGACCCATCAGGACGTCACTGCGCCGATCTACGCGAAATCGCGCGGCTGGGATCCGGTGGCCCGGATGCAGCATCTCGACCTGTTCACCTGGCTGCGTGGCGACATCCTGGTCAAGGCCGACAAGATGACGATGGCGAACTCGCTCGAGCTGCGGGTGCCGTTCCTGGATTCGGAGGTGTTCGCGGTCGCCGAGCGGATCCCGTTCGAGCAGAAGATCACCAAGGACACCACCAAATACGCCCTGCGGCAGGCGTTGGAGGGCATTGTGCCCTCGCATGTGCTGCACCGCGCGAAACTGGGTTTCCCTGTCCCGCTGCGGCATTGGCTGCGCGGCACCGAACTCTACGACTGGGCGCAGCAGCAGATCGCCGAATCGCAGACCGATCATCTGCTGGACAAGGCCGCGATCACCAGAATGCTCGAGGCGCACCGGGCGGGCACCTCCGACCACAGTCGCAGGCTCTGGACGCTGCTGGTGTTCATGGTGTGGCACGGGATCTTCGTCGAAGACCGGATCAAGCCGGAGATCCAGGAGCCGACGTACCCGGTCTCGCTGTAGGAGCCGGATAGACGAATGCCCCGCTCGGTTCGAGCGGGGCATTCGCGTTGTTGGGCTCGGATCGGACGCCACCTCACCGCCGTATTCCGGGTGGGTTCGACGCTCTCGACCGCGCTTGCCGCTGGTGCCGACACAGACGGCACGGTCGAGACCGGCAGCTCGAGCGTCGCGGCGCGAGCTGCGCGGCCCCGAACGTCACGGCACGAGTAGGACCTCAGCGCAGCAACGGCTCCAGTTCGGCGGCCGCTTCCGGCCCGTAGGCCTGGGTCAGGCGCTTGAGAGCGTCATCGGCGTCGAGGGTCCATTCCTGGGTACCGACGGTTTCCAGCACAAGTACGGCGACCAACGACCCGAGCTGAGCGGCGCGTTCCAGGCTCAGACCCGCGGTGTGACCGGTGAGGAAGCCTGCCCGGAAGGCGTCGCCGACACCGGTCGGATCGACCTTGGCGTTCTCCGGGACGACACCCACGCGTACCTCGGTGCCATCGCGGTCGACCACGAGCACACCGTTCTTGCCGAGGGTGGTGACCCGGATGCCGACGCGCTTGGCCACCTCCTCCTCGGTCAACCCGGACTTCTGCTTGAGCAGACCCCACTCGTATTCATTGGTGAACAGGTAGGTGGCGCCGTCGATCAGCTGGACGGTCTGGTCGCCGTCGAGGCGGGCCAGCTGCTGGGACGGATCCGCGGCGAACGGGATGTCGAGTTCGCGGCATTCGGCGGTGTGGCGCAGCATCGCCTCCGGATCGTTGGCGCCGACCAGCACCAGATCGAGTGCGCGGGTTTCGACCAGACCGGCGATGGAGATGTCGCGGGCCTCGCTCATCGCGCCCGGATAGAACGAGGCGATCTGTGCCATGTCCTCGTCGGTGGTGCAGACGAAGCGGGCGGTGTGCGCGGATTCGGAGATCCGCACGGCCGAGCAGTCGACGCCATGGTTTTCCAGCCACTGCCGGTATTCGGCGAAATCGGCGCCGACAGCGCCGAGCAGCAGCGGGGTGCGGCCGAGCAGGCCCATGGCATAGGCGATGTTGCCGCCGACCCCACCGCGACGGATCACCAGATCGTCGACGAGGAAGCTCAGCGAGACATGGTCGAGCTGATCGGCCAGCAGTACGTCGGCGAACCGCCCGGGAAAACGCATGAGATGGTCGGTCGCAATGGACGCGGATACGGCAATGGACACGTAGCTGAACCCCTCTGGAGAAGGCGGCAAAAGGCGAAGACCTGGACCGAGGTCCGGGTCTTCACCGTATCAACTACGTGTCCGTTGAAGGAACAACTGAAATCAGTTGAACGAATCGCCGCAGGCGCAGGAGCCGGTGGCATTGGGGTTGTCGATGGTGAAACCCTGCTTCTCGATGGTGTCGACGAAGTCGATCGAGGCACCCTGCACGTACGGGGCGCTCATCCGGTCGACCGCGAGCTTGACGCCACCGAAATCGACGGTCAGATCACCGTCGAGCGAACGGTCGTCGAAGAACAGCTGGTAGCGCAGGCCCGCACAGCCACCGGGCTGCACGGCGATCCGCAGCGCCAGGTCGTCACGGCCTTCCTGGTCCAGCAGCGCCTTCGCCTTCGCGGCGGCCGCGTCGGTGAGCTTCACACCGTGGACTTCGGTTTCGTTCTGCACTGTCATGAACTCTCCTAAGGACAGCTGTGGTCATCCCGTGAACAGCGCACGGCTCGTCGGGAGTCAACACCACCGGGCGGGCTGCTATTCCCATCTTGCCACCTTCTCCGCCTGCGATGGACACGACCCGGGTGACCCCGCCCACCCGAGTCGGGCATACCGCATTTCCGGCCATGGCATATATCGAATAGCCTGGTTGCTGTGAAATTGTTCCGCCGCGGCGACTCCAGCACCACCGACGAGCCCGCCGACCGCACGACCGCGGACGGCGATCCCGAGGAGAGTTCCGCGCGGCAGGCGGCCACCGCCACCGCCGGTAAGGGCCGTCCGACGCCGAAACGCCGTGATGCCGAAGGCAGGCGTCGCGGTCCGGTCGCGCCCGCTCCGCTCACCCAGAAAGAGGCCCGCGCCCGGCGCAAGGCCAACCGTGGCACCAAGGCCGATCGCAAGACGGCCGCTTCCGAGCGCCGCGCCGCCGCGCAGGACCGGCGTGCCCGCATGCTCGCCGGTGAGGACAAGTATCTGCTGCCCCGCGATCAGGGTCCGGTGCGCGCATTCGTCCGCGATATCGTCGACGCCCGGCGCAACCTGGTCGGCCTGTTCATGCCGATGGCGCTGGTGCTGATCCTGTCGATGTTCGCCGCACCCGCCCTGCAATCGATCGTGACATTGGCCATGCTGGTCATGATGCTGTTCATGGCCATCGAGGGCGTCATGCTCGGCCGTATCGTCAACAACCGGGTCCGCGAGCGGTTCCCCGATTCCACCGACACCGGGTTCCGGCTGGGGTGGTACGCCTTCGTGCGCGCCTCGCAGATTCGCAAGATGCGGGCGCCGAAGCCGCGTGTCGGGCCCGGCGACGCGGTCTGAGGACTTACAGCGCGATCAGTCGCGACAGCTCAGCGGTGCGGTGCGCGCGAACGCATCGCTGACAGTTCGGCCCGTGCCCGTTCTGCGTCGCGATCGACCACATCCGTCGACCCCACTCGGCCGAAACCGAGCCATCCGATCGTCGCCAGGAACGCCGCCAATGCCACCAGGGTGATCAGTAATCCAGCCATGGCAGTAATTGTTCGCTCGCCGATATACCGCCGAAAGTGGCAGTACTGACATAGTTCATCAATATTCGGCCAGATAGACTGGCGACATGTTGTCGAGGGTCGCCGTGGTGCTGTCCGAGCGGCTGGCCATGTTCGAATTCGGCGTGGTCTGTGAGGTGTTCGGCCTCGACCGCACCGGTGACGGGCTGCCCGGTTTCGATTTCCGAGTGTGCGGGGTCGAGCCGGGTAAGCCACTGCCCGCCACCTCACCGGGCATCACCGTCACCCCCGAATACGGCCTCGAGGAACTCGTCGCCGCGGATCTGGTCGCGATACCCGCCTTCCCCCTGTCCGCCGGCTTCGACCCGGCCGTCGTCGATGCGGTACGCACGGCCTCCGACGCCGGGGCCATTGTGCTGACGGTCTGTTCCGGCGCGTTCCTCGCGGGCGCGGCCGGTTTGCTGGACGGCCGCACATGCACCACCCACTGGCGTTATGTCGACCAGCTTGCGGCGCAGTTTCCGCAGGCGACCGTCGACCCCGATGTGCTGTTCGTCGACGAAGGCAACCTCATCACCAGTGCGGGCACCGCCGCCGGAATCGATGCCTGTCTGCATCTGGTGCGCCGCGAGATCGGCAGCGCCGCCGCCAACGGCATCGCCCGCCGCATGGTCGTCCCGCCGCAGCGCGACGGCGGACAACGCCAGTTCATCGAACGCCCGGTCGCCGACTGCGGCTCCGACAGCTTGAGCGCGACCCTCCACTGGATGTCGGAGAACCTCGAACTCCCCCATACGGTGGAAGCCCTCGCGGCCCGCTCCCTGATGTCCACCCGTACCTTCGCCCGTCGCTTCGCCGCCGAAACCGGCACCACCCCGGTCAAATGGCTCACTACCCAGCGCGTTCTGCTCGCCGAGCATCTCCTGGAAGACACCGGCCTCGGTCTGGAACAGATCGCCGCCCGCGCGGGCTTCGGATCGGCCGCACTGCTGCGTCACCATTTCCAGCGGGTGGTCGGTATCGCGCCGACCGAATATCGACGTCGCTTCGGCGCCGCGACGCCGTGATATCGGGTACGCACCGCGCTCACCACGACAGTTGCCCGGTCTCGTCGGCCCACGACGATGGCCGTGCCGACCGGTCGGGCACGGAGGCCGTCGGTTGGTAGCGTGCACGAGTGCCGCTCACTCCACCCCCGCCCTCGGCTCGGCGCACGCTCGTGCTCGGCGGCGCGCGGTCGGGGAAGTCGGCATACGCGGAATCGCTGGTCACCGGTGGTCCGGTGCGGTACATCGCCACGGCGATTCCCGACCCCGCCGACACGGATTTCGCCGAACGTATCGCCAAGCATCGGCAACGCCGTCCCGCCGATTGGGTGGTGGTCGAGAATGCGGACACCGCAACGGTTCTCACCGATCCGTTTCCGGGCGCGACACTGATCGACGACATGGGCACCTGGTTGACCGGCCGCATCGACACCCGTGACGCCTGGGACTCCCCGCGAGGCGCCATCACCCCCGACGCCGACGCCCTCGTCGCAGCGGTGGCCGCCTATGCGCACCGCCTCGTCATCGTCACCCCGGAGGTCGGCATGGGCGTCATCCCCGCCACCCGCTCCGGCCGGCTCTTCCGTGACGAGATCGGCACCCTCAACCAGCGCCTCGCCCAGGCCTGCGATGAAGCGTTCCTGATCGTCGCGGGTCTGCCGCTGCGCCTTGGCTGAGTTTCCGCACACAAGCCCCGGCGTCGACGACCTGGCTACCCGGCGCACACCATCCACTGCCCGTGCACGGCCACACCGGGCGGTGACCGAGAGATGATCACGAACGGGCAAGATGGTGCGCAGGTGATGGCCCGACCGGAGGAGCTCGGCACAGTGACAGACGGATTCGGAGTGGTTGCGGCGCCGGACGCGGAGATTCGGGCCGCGGCGCAACTGCGGCAGACCCGGCTGACCAAACCCGGTGGCGCGCTGGGACGGCTGGAAGCCCTGGGAAACTGGGTCGCCGCCTGCCAGGGTGTGTGCCCGCCGAAGCAGTTCGAACAGGCGCGGGTGGTGGTGTTCGCCGGTGATCACGGGGTGGCCCGGCACGGGGTGTCGGCCTATCCGAGTGAGGTGACCGCGCAGATGGTCGCCAACTTCCTCGCCGGTGGGGCCGCGGTGAACGCACTGGCGCGGGTCGCGGACGCGACCGTGCGGGTGGTCGATATCGCGGTGGACGCCGATACCGATCCGGGCATCTCCCGACACAAGGTCCGCCGCGCCAGCGGTTGCATCGACCGCGAGGACGCGCTCACCGCCGATGAGGTGGCCGCCGCGCTGGCCGCGGGGCGCGCCATCGCCGACGAGGAGATCGATGCGGGCGCCGATCTGCTCATCGCGGGCGATATGGGCATCGGCAACACCACCCCGGCGACGGTGTTGATCGCCACCCTGACCAATACCGAGCCGGTGGCCGCGGTCGGCCGCGGCACCGGTGTCGACGATGCGGGCTGGATCCGCAAGGTCGCCGCCATCCGCGACGCCATGCGCCGCGCCCGACCGGTGGCCAAGGACCCCGTCGATCTGTTGCGTGTCGCCGCGGGCGCCGATATCGCCGCCATGGCAGCGTTTCTCACCCAGGCCGCCGTCCGCCGCACCCCGGTCGTCCTCGACGGACTCGTCGTCACGGCCGCCGCGCTCGTCGCCGAAGACCTCGCCGCCGGAGCCCGCGACTGGTGGCTGGCCGGCCACCGCTCCACCGAGCCCGCGCACGCGCTCGCCCTGACCAACCTGCGTCTGGAGCCGCTGATCGATCTCGAGATGCGCCTCGGCGAAGGCTCCGGCGCCCTCACCGCCCTGCCGATCCTGCGCGCCGCCGTCGCCGCCCTCACCGATATGGCCACCTTCGATGAAGCCGGGGTCAGCACCGCCGCGGACACGGCGGCTGTCGACCTGCACAAATGAAGGCGGTACGGCTCGCCTTCTCCTGGCTGACGGTGATGCCGGTGCGCGGTCCCGCCACGGTGGATCGCGAGGCCGCCGAACATGCCATCGCGTGGGCGCCGGTGGTCGGTGCCGTTCTCGGTGCGGTCGCGGGCACGGTGTTGTGGCTGCTCACGGTCGCCGGTGCGAGTTCAGCGGTGGCCGGGCTGGTCGCCGTCGGTGTGCTCGCGCTGGCGACCCGTGGTATGCATCTGGACGGGCTCGCCGATACCGCCGACGGTCTGGGCAGCTATGGGCCGCCCGAGCGGGCGCGGGAGATCATGAAGAGCGGCGCCGCCGGTCCGTTCGGTGTCGCCGCCATCGTGTTCGCCGTTGGCCTGCAAGCCTTCTCGTTCACCGCGCTTGCCGACAGCGGGCGCTGGTTCGCGGTGGTCCTGGCCGTCACGCTCGCCAGGGTCGCGGTGGTGGCGGCCTGCCGCACGGGGCTCGCGGCCGCACCCGGCACCGGATTCGGCGCCTTGGTCGCCGGCACGCAGTCACCGCTCACGATCGGTGTCTGGAGCCTGGTCGCGGTGGTCGCCGCGTACTTCGCCGTCCCCGAGCACGGGTGGCTCGGCCCGGTGGTCGTCGTCCTCACCGCGATCGTGCTCCTGATCTCGGTTCGCCACTGTCTGCGCCGATTCGGCGGACTCTCCGGCGACGTCCTCGGCGCCGTCATCGAAACCACCACCGCCCTCACCGCGCTCGGCTTCTCCCTCGGCATCTGACACCCCACCACGCGACGCCGACCGTCCCAGTCAGCTCGACCGCCCCCACCTGCGCCGATCGCGCCAACCACGATTCGGCCGCGTCATTTCGGCCGACCGACCCCACACCGTCGGCGCCCTTGGCCCTAAGGTGACGGGTATGTCAGCCGAGCGCCTGTATTTTCGTCAGCTGTTGTCCGGGCGGGATTTCGCCGTCGGTGATCCCATCGCGACACAGATGCGCAATTTCGCCTACCTGATCGGCGATCGGGAATCCGGTGAGTGTGTGGTGGTCGATCCGGCGTATGCCGCGGGTGAGCTGGCCGATATCGCCGATAACGACGGGCTGCGGCTGACCGGGGTGCTCGCCACCCACCACCACCCCGACCACGTCGGTGGCACCATGCTCGGATTCACCCTGCGCGGGGTGCGGGAGTTACTCGAAAAGACCAGCGTCGCAGTGCATGTCAACAATGCGGAACTGCCATGGGTCGCCAACGTCACCGGTATCGCGCCCAGCGAACTGACCGGCCACGACCACGGCGACAAGGTCTCGGTGGGCGCATTCGACATCGAATTGCTGCACACCCCTGGCCACACGCCGGGTAGCCAATGCTTCCTGTTCGACAATCGCCTCATCGCGGGCGACACCCTGTTCGTCGACGGCTGCGGGCGCACCGATTTTCCCGGCGGCGATTCCGAGGCCATGTTCCGCAGTCTGCGTTATCTGTCCGAATTGGACGGCAACCCCACCGTCTATCCGGGCCATTGGTACAGCCAGGACCCGAACGCTCCACTCGACGATATCCGCACCAACAATTACGTGCTACGCCCGACGTCGCTGGCCGAATGGCAGGCGCTCATGCCCGGCTGATCGATGCCGAACAGCTATCCGGCCGGTGCTCGACACAGCTCACCGGCCGGATAGCTGGGAACCGTCACAGACGGCGCATCCACTGATGGATATCGGCGAAGGTGCCGCGCTGGATTCCGGTGAGGGTGTCGCGCAGCGCCATGGTCACCTCGCCGGGCTCACCGCCGCCGATGGCGAACTCCTCCTCACCGGAGCGCACCCAGCCGACGGGTGTGATGACGGCGGCGGTGCCACAGGCGAAAACCTCGGTGATCTCACCGGATTCGGCGCCCTTACGCCATTCCTCCACCGAGATCTTGCGCTGCTCGACCTGGAAGCCGGAGTCGGCGGCCAGGGTGAGCAGCGAATCGCGGGTGATGCCCGGCAGCAGCGAACCCGACAGCTCGGGGGTCACCAGGCGGGCTTCGGAGCCGGAGCCGAAGACGAAGAACAGGTTGTTGGTGCCCATCTCCTCGACATAGCGGCGCTCGCAGGCATCCAGCCACACCACCTGATCGCAGCCCTTCTCGGTGGCCTCGGCTTGGGCGAGCAGCGAGGCCGCGTAGTTGCCCGCCACCTTCGCCTCACCGGTGCCGCCGGGGGCGGCGCGCACGTAATCGGTGGACAGCCACACCCGCACCGGCTTCACACCGCGCGGGAAGTAGGCACCGGCGGGCGAGCCGAGCAGCAGGTACTTGTAGGCCGAAGCGGGCTTCACACCGAGCCCCGACTCGGTGGAGAACATGAACGGTCGCAGATACAGCGACTCCTCGCCACCGGCCGCGGGCACCCAGCGCTCATCGACTTCGAGCAGCTGGCGGACCGATTCGATGAACAGCTCCTCCGGCAGTTCCGCCATCGCCATCCGGCGGGCGGACCTGCGGAAACGGGCGGCGTTGGCGTCGATCCGGAAACAGGCGACGCCGCCGTCGGGCTGCCGGTAGGCCTTCAAACCCTCGAAGATGGCCTGACCGTAGTGGAACACCATGGTCGCCGGATCCATCGACAGCGGACCGTAGGGCTCCACCCTCGCGTTGGACCAGCCGTCGGCCTCGGTGTAGTCGATCGAGACCATGTGGTCGGTGAAGTATCGGCCGAAGCCCGGCTGCGTCAGAATCTCCTGTACCCGCTGCTCCGGGAGGGGAGCCGGATGCGGAATACGGGTGAACTGTGCGGCAGCGGTCATGCCGCCGATCCTATCGGGCGAGGTTTCGCCGCTTTTCGGCGCGTTGGGTACCGGGCTACTTCGCCTTGACCTCGACGAACGGCGGACGCACGACCTTGCACCGCAGCCTGCGTCCGCGCACATCCACCTCGACCTCGGCGCCCGGCTCCAGCGCGGCCTCGGTATCGAGCAGCGCGAGCGCGATCCCGACCTTCAGCGACGGCGAGAAGGTGCCGGAGGTGGTCTCCCCCACGATCTCGTCGCCGAGCAGCACCTGCTGCCCCTGCCGCAGCACACCACGATCGAGCGCCTCGAGCCCGAGCAGGGTCCGCCGCGGACCGGCCGCCTTCTCCTGCTCCAGCACCGTTTTGCCCCAGAACTGTGGCTTCTTCCAGCCGACCGCCCAGCCGACCCGCGCCTGCACCGGCGTGATCTCGGTGGACAGCTCGTGACCGTGCAGCGGGTAGCCCATCTCGGTACGCAAGGTGTCGCGGGCGCCGAGACCGGCGACCTGACCGCCGGCCGCCTGCACCTCGCGCACCAGGGCACGGAACAGCGGTTCGGCGTCGGCCCAGCGTGGCAGCAGTTCGTAGCCGTGCTCACCGGTGTAGCCGGTGCGGCATACCCGCACCGGGCGCCCGTCCCATTCGGCGTCGGCATAGGCCATGTACTCCAGGTCGGTCGGCAGGCCGAGTGCGGTCAGTACCTCGGTGGAGGACGGGCCCTGCACCGCGAACACCGCGTAGTCGCGGTGTTCGTCGGTCACGGTGATGCCCTCGGGCGCCACCTTCCGCATCTCGGCGACCACCGTCGCGGTATTGGCGGCATTGGGGACGAGGAAGATCTCGTCGTCGCCGACGTAGTAGGCGATCAGATCGTCGATCACGCCGCCGTCTTCGGTGCAGCACAGCGTGTACTGCGCCTTGCCCGGACGGATTCGACCCAGGTCGTTGGTCAGCACGGTGTTGACGAACTCGGCGGCCCCGGCGCCGCGCACGGTCGCCTTACCCAGATGGCTCACATCGAACAGGCCGACGGTGGTCCGCACCGACTGATGTTCGGCCACGGTCCCCGCATACGACACCGGCATCTCCCAGCCGCCGAACGGCGCGAAACTCGCACCGAGTTCGACGTGGAGATCATGGATCGGGCCTTGCAGCAGGTCGGAGTCGCTCACCCGGCGAGCTTAACCCGCCGCGCGCAGCAGTCGGACCTGCCATATGCGGGCGTGTGCTCGGGGGCCGCACGGCCTACCTTCGGCTCAGGGCCGGAACCACATCGGCCGCAATGTCGGTCCGTTCTCCGGCAGTTCATGTGTCGTGCCCGTCGAGACGAAACCGCAGCGCGCGTACAGCCGCGACGAGCGTTCGGTACTCGCCTCGAGGAATGCCGGAACCCGATCCTCGGTGTAGACCCTCAGCCGATCGGCGAGGATCGCGGCACCGGCGCCCTGACCGCGATGCTCCGGGACGGTGACGATGACCTGGAGATACTGGTGCGGGAACTCGCGCGGATGCTGTTGCGCGAGCAGCGAGGTGACCGCGTCCAGCCGACGCATAACGCTCAGTTCCGGCACCTGTTCCCGCAAGGCCCGCGTCTGCTCCGCCTCGGCCACGAACCGGTCGATCGAGGTGACGTGCTGCCAGATCGACACCGCCCAGATCTCCTCGTCCGCCTCGGCGATCCAGATCTCGTCTTCCTTCAGACCGCGATCGATGATCATCGGAACGTGTTGGTCGATGTAGGACTCGACCGGGTGCCCTTCCAGCACCCACGCCGTCACCACCTCGTCCGAGCATCGGCCGAACGCTTCGATCACCGGATCCCGATCCGCGTCCGTCGCCCGCCGCACCGTCAGCGTGTCGCCCATCGTCTTCCTCCCAGGTGAACAGTGTCTTTCGACAGCCAACCTAAGGCGACGACAATGGCATTGCCATCATTTCGTCACACTGCTTACTGTGTCGAAATGACCGCACCGACCACCGGCGACCGCCCCGATTCGGCACCCGGACAGTCCGCCCGCAGGTCCTCCGAACGCGGGCGCGCCGATTCGGCCACCGGACGGACCGACGGCGCGAATGCGGTCCCCCGACAGACCGGCCACACGGACGCGGCCCGCGAACACACCGAGCGCGCGGACTCGGGCGCATGCGCGATCTGTCGGAGACCTCTCGACCACCCCACCCGTGGACGCCGACGCCGCTACTGCTCCCGGTCCTGCCAGGCCCGCGCCTACCGCGCCCGCCGCGACGCCCTCACACCCGCACACCGCATCGCACCCACCCGCCGCCCCGCCGGCAGCCCGCTCACCGCCGTCGGTATCGCCCGCACCGCCGTCGAACTGGCCGACCGGCTCGGCATCGACGGCCTGTCCACCCGACGGCTGGCGGGCGAACTCGGTGTCGCCACCGCCGCCCTGTACCGGCATTACCCGGACCGGGAAGCGCTACTGGCCGCCATGGCCGAACTCGCGCTCGCCGAAGTGCCGCCGCCACCACCGGAACTGACGGGCTGGCGCGAGCGGGTGGCCCACGAAGCCCGCGAGGAATGGCGCCTCTACCAGCGCCATCCGTGGGTGCTGCCGGTGCTGGCCCGGACCAGACCACCGGTCGGACCCGCCCTGTTCGACATCCTGGAGCGCATCTTCGGCGCGCTCGACCAACCCGGTATGACCCCGCGCGACATCCTGTCGACCTATCTCGCCGTCTCCGGTCTCGTCCAGGGCATGGGCTTGCTGTGGAGCGCCGAGCACGTGGAACGCGCACTCGACCCGGAGACGCATCCCGGTGATGACGTGCACGCGGAACTGGCCGAACTGCTCGACCCATCGTCACGTCCGGTGATGGACAAGCTGTTCGGCGCGTCCGGACCACCCGATATCGACTTCGACGGCGTTCTCGAGGCAGGCGTCGCACTGCTCCTCGACGGTGTGGCCGCGCGGTTCGCCCGGAACCCCTGAGGACGCCGACACCGCGGGCAGGTCCCGCAGCAGGTGACGAGGTTCGGCCGAGGTAGCGATCGACGACCGGTCCGGCGCGGCTAGCCTGAGCCCATGACCGCTGTCGCTGATCGCCCGCTGGGCCCCGAACTCCACCGCACCGAAGCCATCGGCCCCGACACCGATGTGCTCGTCATCGGACTGACCTCCTCCGAGGACGGTCCAGCGATCGTGCCCGAGGACCTGTTCAGTGATGTGCTCGACGCCGAGGTACGCGCGGAACTGCTGGACCAGCTCGGCGCCGTCGGCGCGAAAGGCAAGGCCGAAGAGCTGACCCGGATCCCGGCGCCGGCCGCGCTCGAGGGCGTCACCAGTGTGCTCGCGGTCGGCCTCGGTAGCGCCGAGAAGCTCGACGCCGAGCAGATCCGCCGCTCCGCCGGTGTCGCGGCGCGTTCGCTGTCGGGCACCGAACTGGTGTCGACCACCCTGTCCGGTCTCGACCTGGCCGCCGCGGCGGAGGGCTTCTATCTGGGCGCCTACTCCTTCACCCCGTTCCGGTCGAGCAAATCCGCGCCCAAGGCCGATGAGCGGCCGGTCGTGCGCGTCGAATTACTGGTGCCCGACCCGAGTTTCGGTATCGAGGCGCTGCTGCGCGCACAGCTGGTGGCCGAAGCCGTGGCCACCGCACGCGATTTCGTCAACACCCCGCCGAGCCACCTCTACCCCGCCGAATTCGCCGCCCGCGCCAAGGTACTGGCCGAGGCCGCCGGGCTCGAGGTCGAGGTGCTGGACGAGAACGCCCTGGAAACAGGCGGTTTCGGTGGCATCATCGGCGTCGGCAAGGGTTCCTCGCGTCCGCCGCGGCTGGTGCGGCTCACCTACGCGGGCGGTCCGAAGAAGGTCGCGCTGGTCGGTAAGGGCGTCACCTTCGACACCGGCGGTATCTCCATCAAGCCCGCGGCGAACATGGAGAACATGACCTCGGATATGGCCGGGGCCGCCGCGGTCGTCGCCACCACGCTGTTGGCCGCACGGCTGAGCCTGCCGATCACCGTCACCGCGACGGTGCCGATGGCCGAGAACATGCCATCGGCCACCGCACAGCGTCCCGGCGACGTGCTCACCCAGTACGGCGGCACCACCGTCGAGGTGATCAACACCGATGCCGAGGGCCGACTCATCCTGGCCGACGCCATCGTGCGCGCCGGTGAGGACGAACCCGACTACCTCATCGACGTCGCCACCCTGACCGGCGCGCAGATGGTCGCGCTCGGCACCCGCACCCCGGGCGTGATGGGCACCGACGATTTCCGCGATCGCGTCGCCCGCCTCTCGCGTGAGGTCGGCGAGAACGGCTGGGCGATGCCGCTGCCCGCCGAGCTGCGCTCCGATCTCAACTCCAAGGTCGCCGATCTGGCCAATGTCACCCCGCACCGCTGGGGCGGCATGCTGGCCGCCGGGCTGTACCTGAAGGAGTTCGTCCCGGAGGGCGTGCAGTGGGCGCACGTCGACATCGCGGGTCCGGCGTACAACACCGGCGGTCCGTTCGGCTACATCGGCAAGGGCGGCACCGGTGTCCCGGTGCGCACCCTCATCGCGGTGCTCGAGGACATCGCCGCGGAGTAGCAACTCACTTGTGGTGCGCCGTCCCGGACACCGAGGACGGCCCGCGGGCTCACTACCGCCCCACCTCTGCGCGATCTCGCATGCAGCCGCGCAGAGGCGGGGCGGACCGGAGAATCTCGGGCGGCCGCATGTCCATAGCACCGCGCTACAGATCGTCGAGATCGCGTTCGATCTGACGCTGCCGCTCGATCCGGCGCCGCGCGTCGTAATCGCGCATCCGCTGCGGATAACCGGTCTTGTGCACGTCGTATACGGGGATGCGCAGGTCACGGGCCAGATTCTGGGCGCCGCGCTCGCCGATCGCCCGGCGTGTCCACTCACCGTCGGCGGCCACGAGCACCACGGTCACATCGGTGAGTGTGGTCTTCGGTTCGATGAACCCCTCGACGCCGGTATGCGTGCGCACCCATTCCGCGAGATACCGGGCGTCACTGCCGTACCCGCGAGTAGCTTTTGCGGACCCGCGCGACCCACGACGGAAACGATCGAGCAAACCCACCGACGTCGACCTCCTCGTCCGCCACCGGAACCACGCTTGTCACCGGTACTTCCATAGTGCCAGTTCCCGTCTGAGGGACGCCCTCTGCCACGTCGCGAGGCCATAAGTGCAAGGATGGTTCCCGGTACAAGAACCACACGGATCCCCGGAGCCATGCATCGATCCGACCGCGCGGCGCACAATGCCTGTGTCACGCACAATGATCGGTGGCCCGGTAACTCACCACGACCCGCGGTGAGCTACCACCGGGGAACGAACTGTTGTAGACCCGTCGAGCAGTCAGAGGAGTCAACTGACATGGCCTTCTCCGTCCAGATGCCCGCTCTTGGTGAGAGCGTCACCGAGGGAACGGTGACCAGGTGGCTGAAGCAGGAAGGAGACACGGTCGAGGTCGACGAGCCGCTGCTCGAAGTCTCCACCGACAAGGTCGACACCGAGATCCCGTCTCCCACGGCGGGTGTGCTGTCGAAGATCGTCGCCCAGGAAGACGATGTGGTCGAGGTCGGTGGTGAACTCGGCGTGATCAGCGATGCGGGCGAAGCCGCCGCCCCCGCACCGGCCGAGGCCCCCGAGCCCGCCGCCGCTCCTGAGCCGGAACCCGCTCCCGCCCCGGCCCCCGCCGCACAGGCTCCCGCCCCCGCCGCCGAAGCTCCGGCGGCGCCTGCGGCCGAGGCCGCGTCCGGAACCCCGGTCAACATGCCGGAGCTGGGCGAATCGGTCACCGAGGGCACCGTCACCCGCTGGCTGAAGGCCGTCGGTGACGAGGTCGCCATCGATGAGCCGCTGCTCGAGGTGTCCACCGACAAGGTCGATACCGAGATCCCGTCTCCGGTCGCCGGCACGCTGCTGGAGATCACCGCACAGGAGGACGACACCGTCGCCGTCGGCGGCCAGCTGGGCGTCATCGGTAGCGGTTCGCCCGCCGCCGCACCGGCACCGGCTCCCGCACCGGCACCGGCCCCTGCCGCCCCTGCACCGGCACCTGCCCCTGCCGCCCCTGCTCCCGCACCGGCACCTGCCCCCGCACCCGCTCCCGCACCTGCTCCGGCTCCTGCGCCCGCTCCGGCCGCTGCCGCACCGGCTCCGGCCGCCAGCAATGGCGCCACCCCGTACGTCACTCCGCTGGTGCGCAAGCTGGCCGACGAGAACGGTGTCGACCTGACCACACTCACCGGTTCCGGTGTCGGCGGCCGCATCCGCAAGCAGGACGTTCTCGCCGCCGCCGAGGCCAAGAAGGCACCGGCACCGGCCGCCGCCCCCGCCAAGGCCGCTCCCGCTCCGAAGGCCCCCGCGGCCGCGAAGCCGGAACTGGCCCGTCTGCGTGGCACCACGCAGAAGGCGAACCGCATCCGCCAGATCACCGCGACCAAGACGCGGGAATCGTTGCAGACCACCGCGCAGCTGACCCAGGTCCACGAGGCCGACGTCACCAAGATCGCCGCGCTGCGGTCGCAGGCCAAGGCCGGTTTCAAGGAGCGTGAGGGCGTCAACCTGACGTTCCTGCCGTTCTTCGCCAAGGCCGTGGTCGAGGCGCTCGGCGTGCACCCGAACGTCAACGCCAGCTACGACGAGGGCACCAAGGAGATCAGCTACCACGCCGCGGTGCATCTCGGCATCGCCGTGGACACCGAGCAGGGCCTGCTCTCCCCGGTGATCCACAACGCCAGCGATCTGTCGCTGGCCGGGCTGGCGCGCGCCATCGCCGATATCGCCGATCGCGCCCGCAATGGTGGCCTCAAGCCGGATGAGCTGGCCGGTGGCACCTTCACCATCACCAATATCGGCAGCCAGGGCGCGCTGTTCGACACCCCGATCCTGGTTCCGCCGCAGGCGGCCATGCTCGGTACCGGTGCGATCGTCAAGCGTCCGGTCGTCGTCACCGATGAGACCGGCAACGAGTCGATCGGTGTGCGGTCCATGTGCTACCTGCCGCTGACCTACGATCACCGCCTCATCGACGGTGCCGACGCCGGTCGTTTCCTCACCACGATCCGGCATCGGCTCGAAGAGGCGGCGTTCGAGGCTGACCTCGGTCTGTAACCGGGAAGGTCACGCATGAAGGTCGTGATCGCCGGTTCGTCCGGACTGATCGGGACGGCGCTCGTCGCGGCATTGCGCCGCGACGGGCACCAGGTCGTGCGCCTGGTGCGTCGCCCGGCCGCCGCGGCGGACGAGTACGTATGGGATCCCGCGCGCGCCGATCTGGACGAGCAGGCGTTACGCGGCGCCGACGCCGTGGTCAACCTGTGTGGCGCGGGCATCGGCAACCGCCGCTGGACCGGCAGCTACAAACAGGAGCTGCGCGACAGCCGGATCACCCCGACCGATGTGCTGGCCGGTGCCATCGCCTCGGCCGGGGTTCCGGTGTTGATCAATGCCAGCGGCGTGCACATCTACGGCGGTGACACCGGCGACCGGGTGGTCGACGAATCCAGTCCGGCGGGAACGGGATTCCTGGCCACCCTGTGCCGGGACTGGGAAGCCGCCACCGAGCCCGCCAGCGCGGCGGGCACCCGCACCGTGCTGTTGCGCAGTGCCGTGGTGCTCGCCCGCAACGGCGGCATGCTCGGCATGTTGAAACCGCTGTATCAGCTCGGTCTCGGTGGGCGGCTCGGCAACGGACGCCAGTACACGCCGTGGATCTCACTGGACGACGAGATCGGCGCGATCATGTTCGCCCTCACCCATGACACCGTCGCCGGGCCGATCAACTCGGTCGGTCCGGCGCCGGTCACCAATGCCGAGTTCAATCGCGCATTCGGTCGTGCGGTGCACCGGCCCGCGCCGATGATCGTCCCGGCCTTCGCGCTGCGCGCGATCGTCGGCGAATTCGCCCAGGAGGGGATCCTGCACGGTCCGCGCGCAATCCCCACCGTCCTCGAGGGCGCGGGCTACCAGTTCCAGCACCCGACCATCGGCGCGGCGCTCGCCGCGGCGGTGGGCGGCAACCAGCGATGACGCTCGATACCCGCGCCGCCACCGTCATCCGGGATGCGACCGACGGCGATCTACTGGCGATCCTGGACATCCACAACCGCGCCATCGCCGAGACCACCGCCATCTGGGACGAGGAACTGGTGGGTCTCGACGAACGCCGGGCCTGGCTGCGCGACCGCACCGGGGCCGGGCGCCCCGTCCTGATCGCCGAGGTGGACGGTGAACTCGCCGGTTACGCCAGCTACGGCACCTGGCGCCCGAAATCCGGGTACCGGCACACCGTCGAGAACTCCGTCTACGTCGCCGACCGCTTCCATCGCCGCGGTATCGCCTCGGCGCTGCTCACCGAGCTGATCGCCCGCGCTCGCACCGCCGGTGACGTGCACGCGATGGTCGCGGCCATCGAATCCGGCAATACCGGTTCGATCGCCCTGCACGAACGGTTCGGTTTCCGCACCGTCGGTGTGCTGCCCCAGGTCGGGGTCAAGTTCGGCCGATGGCTGGACCTGACGCTCATGCAGTTGACGATCGGCATCGGCGATCCCGCCGGATGGCCCGCCACGACCGGCGACAGGCCCGCGCCGGGCCCGCAACCGCTGGCGTAACGTCATGACGGTGAACCACACGCGCTCCGTCACCCGGTCCGCTCGTTTCGACACCACACCCGTCGTCGTCGAGGATCTGGGACTCATCGACTATCACCAGGCCTGGGACCGCCAGCGCGCGATCGCCGCGCAGCGCGCCGAAGGCACCGGCTCCGATCATCTGCTGCTGCTGGAACATCCTTCGGTGTTCACCGCGGGCCGCCGCACCGAGGCCGAGGACCTGCCGATCGACGGCAGTCCGGTGGTCGAGGTCGACCGCGGCGGCAAGATCACCTGGCACGGTCCCGGTCAGCTCGTCGGCTATCCGATCATCCGGCTCGCCGAACCGGTCGATGTCGTCGACTATGTGCGTCGTCTCGAAGAAGCGCTGATCACCGTGTGCACCGGCCTCGGTGTCACCTGCGGCCGTGTCGAAGGCCGTTCCGGCGTGTGGCTGCCCGCCGACGGCCCGTTCGCCGAACGCAAGATCGCAGCCATCGGTGTGCGCGTACAGCGCGGTGTCGCCCTGCACGGTATCTCGCTCAACTGCAATTCCGGGATGGACGGTTTCGCCGCGATCGTCCCGTGCGGCATCCGCGACGCCGGTGTCACCACCCTGTCCCGTGAACTCGGCCGCGACGTCACCGTGGCCGAGGTCCGACCGCTCGTCGCCGAGGCGATTGTTGCCGCCTTGAACGGGGAAATTCCCGTTTCGGCGCACGCTATCGAACATCTCACACCCGGGGATACAGCAGGCGCGTCCACCGATCCGACCAGCGTAAGGTCGAACTCGTGACCACAGCTCAAGCACCGGAAGGCCGAAAGCTGCTGCGCATCGAGGTGCGCAATGCGGAGACCCCGATCGAGCGCAAACCCAAATGGATCCGCACCCGCGCCACCATGGGTCCCGAATATTCCGAACTCAAGGGCCTGGTGAAACGCGAAGGCCTGCACACCGTCTGCGAAGAAGCGGGCTGCCCCAATATCTTCGAATGTTGGGAAGACCGCGAAGCCACCTTCCTCATCGGTGGTGAACAGTGCACCCGCCGCTGCGATTTCTGCCAGATCGACACCGGCAAGCCCGCCGCCCTCGATCGTGACGAGCCGCGCCGCGTCGCCGAAAGCGTTCAGGCCATGGGCCTGCGCTACTCCACCATCACCGGCGTCGCCCGCGACGATCTGGACGACGGCGGCGCCTGGCTCTACGCCGAAACCGTCCGCGCCATCAAGGCGTTGAACCCCACCACCGGCGTCGAACTGCTGATCCCGGATTTCAATGCCAAGCCCGACCAGCTGGCCGAGGTCTTCTCCGCCCGCCCCGAAGTGCTGGCGCACAACCTGGAAACGGTGCCCCGCGTCTTCAAACGCATCCGCCCGGCGTTCCGCTACGACCGCTCGCTCGCGGTCATCACCGCCGCCCGCGACGCAGGCCTGGTCACCAAGTCCAACCTCATCCTCGGCATGGGCGAAACCCCCGAGGAAGTCACCCAGGCCATGCGCGATCTGCACGAGGCGGGCTGCGACATCCTCACCATCACCCAGTACCTGCGCCCCTCCCCCCGCCACCACCCGGTCGATCGCTGGGTGAAGCCGGAGGAGTTCGTGGAGCATTCGAAGGTCGCCGAAGAGATCGGCTTCGCCGGTGTGATGGCAGGTCCGCTGGTGCGCTCCTCCTACCGCGCCGGACGGCTGTACGCGCAGGCGATGGCGCATCACGGACGGGAAATCGCGCCCGCCATGGCCCATCTCGCCGACGAGGGCACGGCCTCACAGGAGGCCAGTTCGGTGCTGGCGCGGTTCGGGAGCTGAGGGTGCGTCGCGGCTGACCGGCAGCACGACGTCCCACGCGAACAGACCGAGGTCTCCGCGCAAAACGTCACCGACCGTAGTCGCCGGACTTCGCATCACTACCGATTGCGCTGAGCCAGGTGGGCCACTCGGATCGCGAACTCCGGTGCGGCGCGAACCCGAATCGGGCCGAGGCCGTGCACTCCACCGCCCACCGCGAAACCGCCTTCGGCGCGCGGGCTGTGTGGTGGGATAGCCCGTATGAAGGCACTCGCAGCGGGTATGGCGATCGTTTCGGCGGCGATGTTCACATCGCTCGCGACCGGTACCGCACAGGCGGCGGTGGTATGTCCCGGCGCCGGGCAGCCGACGCCGGTGGCGGCCACCGTCAGCGGTGCGTTGGAAGGCCTGACCGTCGACGACCGTGGCCGCGCCTTCACCACCGACGCGGCCACGGGGCGGGTCTATCGCATCGACGCCCCCGGCGCACCGGCTGTCCCGATCGCCACCGTGCCCGGCGGCGGGGCCGGTGGATTGTCGTGGACCCCGCGCGGCACCCTGCTGGTCGGCTACGGCGCCGACACCCGCGCCGTGATCGGTGATTCACTACGGCACGCGGGCATCATCGAAATGGACCCGAACACCGGCGCGTGGACGCCTTATGCGGCGGGTCTGAGCGCGGTCAACGGCATGACCACGGCTGCGGACGGCACCGTCTACGCGACCAACGATTTCGGTTCCCTCATCGGCCGGGTGAACCCCGACCGTACCGTCCACGCCGACTGGGCGTCGTTCCCCAGCGCCAACGGCGCCGTCCTCGGCCGCGACGGCCAGTACCTCTACCTGGCCCGCACTTTCGTCAATCCGGGCATCAGCCGCCTCCCCCTCGCCGACCCCACCGCCCCGCAATCCCTGCTCGACCTCACCGGTGCCGAAGCACTCTCCGCCCCCGACGGCCTCACCCTCGACTCCGCCGACCGCCCGATAGTCCCCCTGAACACCGCAGGCCAGGTCATCCGCGTCGACGCCCCCAACCAGTACTGCATCCTCAGCAGCGGCAACCCACTGACCAGCGTGGTCACCTACGGCCGAGGCGCACAGGGCTTCTCGGCGGGCCGCCTGTTCGCGGCGACCTTCACCGGCGTCATCTACGAGGTACCCGGCGGTTTCGATCCGAACGCTCGCACGGCAGCGCCGTAGTCGCCCGGCGTCGGAGCCGAGACCCGTGGTGGGTCCGCTATGGCGATGTGACGGCGCCTGACGTGGCTGGTCATGCGCGACATCCACCACCGATGGACGCCTGCTGCCATGGCGTCGCCGACCTGCGGGGCCGACCTTCGGGAGGTCGGGTTACGGTGGTCGCGCTCATGCAGATCTGAGGAGATACACCGTGTCGCGTTCGGCGGACCGCTTCGACCCCGCGGGGCCGAGACATCCGCACTGGATCACCATCCGATCCTCCCGCACGGTCCTCGTCGTGGTCCACACCATGACCGCCTGGAATCGCCTCGCCGACATCCTGACGGTCTTCGATTCCGACCGCCGCGTCCAACTGGTCTTCACCTTCCCCGACGTCTCCAACGTCACCGGCGACGTGGAACGCCAACTCGCCGACGACGGCGCCCTCGTCATCCCATGGACCGCCGCACTCACCGGCACTTTCGACGCCGCCATCGCCGTCCACCACAGCGGCGAATTACACCGCATATCAGCACCTCTCGCCGTCTTGTCACACGGTATCGGGTTCTCTAAGATCGTCCATCCTCACCACGAGCGACGAGCGACGAGCGACGAGCGACGAGCGACGAGCGACGAGCGACGAGCGACGAGCGACGAGCGACGAGCGACGAGCGACGAGCGACGAGCGACGAGCGACGAGCGACGAGCGACGAGCGACGA
>NZ_JARWNX010000034.1 GCF_029868385.1 Nocardia cyriacigeorgica
ACCGTGAACCCCGACGGTTCCCGATCGAACGTGCGTCAGCATGGTGGCCAGACGCCGTTCATCCGCAACAGTCTGGTGATCCAGGACGGGGAGCGGCTCACGACCGTGCACGGCGGTACCGCGGACACGCCGTTGTCGGTGCTGGAGCCACCCACCGACGATGGCCCGACCGTCTACTGGGCCGGCGATGCCGTGGTGGCCGGTGAGTTCGTCGAGATCGCCTATCGGCGCTACCGGCCGAGCAAGCTTCGCGGCGATAAGAGAGCCGACGGGCTGGTCATCGCGCGGTTCGACGCCGCGGACCCGACCCGGCCCGTCGATGTCACCGTGCGGGAATCGTCATGGGGCGTGTCGTGGGGGTCGGCCTTGTGCCGCGCCGACGGCTACACCTACATCTACGGCGCCCACGACCACGGCGGGAGCCAGCGATCCCTGCGTATTGCCCGTGTAGCGGGTGACAGCCTGAGAGGGGATTGGGAGTACTACACCGGCGACGACGAGTGGAGCCACGACGAACGTGCCGCAGCGGATCTGATGCCCGGAATGGCCAACGAGTTCAGCGTTGTCCGCCACGCTGACCTGTATCTGCTCGTCACCAATGACGCGACCCAAATCTATAGTGCCGATATCGTCGCGTACGCCGCACCGACACCGTTCGGGCCGTTCGTGGACAAGGCGGTGCTGTACACCACACCCGAAACCGGCCTGTACGGAACATATAGCGACGCAGGCGTTTACACCTACAACGCGCTCGCGCATCCACATCTGGATCGTGGCCAGGGTGGGCTAGTTGTGTCCTACAACGTCAACTGGGCACTACCCGCCGACTGGCCCGCAGGGCGTCGAACCGAAGTTCTCAACGACGTCAGCCTCTACCGCCCCCGCTTCCTGACCGTCCGCTTCGACACAGGCCAGAGCACCGATACCTCACCCGATCAGACCCAAGACACCGAAACAACCAATTCGTCCACCCCCACTGGGTCCGATCCCGGCACCCGCC
>NZ_JARWNX010000036.1 GCF_029868385.1 Nocardia cyriacigeorgica
GCGGCTGCGTCCGGTGCCGGTGGGTGTGGCGGGTGAGTTGTATCTGGCGGGCTCGCAGTTGGCGCGTGGTTATGTGGCGCGTCCTGATCTGACCAGTGATCGGTTCGTGGCGAATCCGTTCGGTTCTTCTGAGCGCATGTATCGCACCGGTGACCTGGTGGCATGGACCGCTGATGGTGAGTTGGAGTATCTGGGCCGCACCGATTTCCAGGTGAAGTTGCGTGGTCTGCGTATCGAACTCGGTGACATCGAATCCGCGCTCGACGATCTGGCCGGTATCGCCCGCTCGGCGGTGCTGCTGCGCACCGATGAGTCCGCCGGTGAACAGCTCGTGGGGTATCTGCGCGCCGAGCCGGGCCACAGCATAGATCTGTCGGTGGTGAAAGCCGCGCTCGCCCAACGTATCCCGTCGTACATGCTGCCCAGCGCCTATGTGGTGCTCGATGAATTCCCGGTCAATGCCTCCGGCAAGCTGGACCGCGCCGCGCTGCCCGCACCGGTGCGGGAGATGGCGGTCTTCCGCGCGCCCACCACTGCCGCCGAACAGTTGGTGGCCGATATCTTCGCCGAGGTGCTCGGGATCGAGCGGGCCGGACTCGATGACGATTTCTTCGCCCTCGGCGGTAATTCGCTGAACGCAACGCAGGTCGTCGCTCGCGTCGCCGCCGCGCTCGAGGCCGGGCTTGGGGTGCGGGAGCTGTTCGACGCGCCCACCGTGGCCGCGTTCGCCGCCCGTGCTCTCGCGCGGCGTGGCACCCGGACACAACCGCCGCTGGTCCGCCGGGAGCGGCCGACGCGGATACCGCTGTCACCGGCGCAGCAGCGCATCTGGTTCCTCAACCGATTCCTCGGTGCGGATTCCGGTATCGGCGATGCGATAGACAACATTCCGGTGGCGCTGCGGCTGACCGGTGAACTCGATCGCGCCGCGCTGGCCGCCGCCCTCACCGATGTGGTGCGCAGGCATGAAACGCTGCGCACGATCTACCCGGACGGCGTCGACGGACCCGAACAGCGGGTCCTGGCCGAGGCTCACATCGAACTCCACTCGGAGACCGTCGACGCGGCCGATCTGCCGCATCGGATGACCGCCCTCGCCGCCGAACCATTCGATCTGACAACCGAAACTCCCGTCCGCGCAGCCTTGTTCACCGTCGAGCCGACAGATCAGGTGCTCGTCCTGGTCGTGCACCACATCAGCGCCGATGGCTTCTCCCTCGGCCCGCTGGCCCGCGATGTGATGACCGCCTACACCGCCCGCCGCTCCGGTACCGCACCCGGCTGGGACGAGCTGCCCGTGCAGTACACCGATTACACGCTCTGGCAGCACGAGATCGCCGACTCCGACGAGCACCGTCGCGCGCTCGAGCACTGGCGGCGCACCCTGGACGGCCTGCCCGAACAACTCGAACTGCCCACCGACCGCCCGCGCCCCGCCGTGTCCACCCACCGCGGCGACACCTTCCGACTGCATATCGACGCCGAACTGCACAGCGAACTACGCGAGCTGGCCCGCAAACGCGAGACCACCCTGTTCGGCACCGTGCACGCCGCGCTGGCGGTGCTGCTGTCACGGCTGTCCGGCACCGCCGATATCGCCATCGGCACCCCGGTCGCCGGACGCGGTGAAGCGGCGCTGGACCAGCTGGTCGGCATGTTCGTCAACACACTGGTGCTGCGCAGTCACATCGATAGCAGGCAGCGTTTCGAAACCGTGCTCGACCAGGTGCGGGCCGCCGATATCGAAGCCCTGGCGCATGCCGATGTTCCGTTCGATCAGCTGGTCGAGATGGTTGCGCCCACGCGTGCGCGCAACCGGCATCCGCTGTTCCAAGTGGCGTTGAGCTTCCAGAATTTCGAGCTCCCCGCGCTGGAGCTGCCCGCGCTCGCGGTGCGCCCGATCGATATCGATGGCGCTGCGGCGAAATTCGATCTCCAGTTCACGGTCCGCGAATCCGATCCCGACGGCCGCGCCGACGGCATGGATATCGATATCACCTACGCCACCGATCTCTTCGACGCCGACACCGTCGCAGTGCTCGGTCGTCGGTTCACCCAGGTGCTCGCGGCCGTCGCCGCCGACGCGACGGTGGTGGTCGGCGATATCCAGGTGCTCTCGGCCGAGGAACAGCATCGGGCGCTGCACGAATGGTCGGTCACCGGCGCCGATCGAGCCGCCGAATCCGGCACGCTGGCCGACCGGTTCGCCACGGCCGCGGCCCTCGATCCCGCGTCGGTCGCGGTGCGCGCCTGCGAACAGTCGCTGACCTATGCCGAACTCGACGAGTGGTCGAACCGGCTCGCACGGCGACTGATCGCGGCGGGCGTCGGACCGGAAACGCTGGTCGCGGTGGCCCTGCCGCGTTCGGTGGAGCTGGTGGTCGCGCTGCTCGCCGTGGTCAAGGCCGGTGGCGGGTATCTGCCGATCGACCCCGCCTATCCCGCCGATCGGATCGAATACGTCCTCGACGACGCAAGGCCCATCTGCGCTGTCACCGGCGCGGACACCGAACTGGCGCGCGGCTGGTTCGGCGGCCCGGTGATCGACATCGCCCTCACCGCCGATCCGACCGATCCCGAGTCCGGCCGCGCGCCGATCACCGACGCCGAGCGCCGCGCACCGCTCGATCCGGCCGCCACCGCCTACGTGATCTACACCTCCGGCTCCACCGGACGCCCCAAGGGCGTGGTCGTTCCGCATCGCAATGTGCTGCGCCTGCTGGACAACACACAGCGCCACTTCGAGTTCGGGCCATCGGACGTGTGGACCCTGTTCCACTCCTACGCCTTCGATTTCTCGGTGTGGGAGCTGTGGGGTGCGCTGCTGCACGGCGGCACGCTCGTGGTGGTCGACTACTACACCTCGCGGTCACCGCAGCAGTTCCGCGAGTTGCTCGCCGCCGAGGGCGTGACGGTGCTCAACCAGACCCCGTCGGCGTTCTACCAGCTGGCGGCCGCCGAGCTGGCCGAGCCCGCACGCGAGGATCTTGCGCTGCGGTACGTGATCTTCGGTGGGGAGGCGTTGGAACCGCAGCGCCTCACCGGCTGGTTCGCCCGGTATCGCCGGACGCCTCGGCTGGTGAACATGTACGGCATCACCGAGACCACGGTGCACGTGTCGTATCGGCCGATCGAACCCGGCACCGGTTCGGCCAGCGTCATCGGTGGTGCCCTGCCCGGTCTGGCGGTACGGGTCCTCGATGACCGGTTGCGTCCGGTGCCGGTCGGGGTGCCCGGTGAAATCTACGTCTCCGGTGGACAGTTGGCGCGCGGCTACCTCGGTCGGCCCGCTCTCACCGCGAGCCGCTTCGTCGCGGATCCGTACGCCACCGACGGCTCCCTCGCGTATCGGTCCGGTGATCTCGCGCGCTGGACCGCTGACGGCGAACTCGAATACCTGGGCCGCGCCGACCAGCAGGTGAACCTGCGCGGGTTCCGTATCGAACTCGGTGAGATCGAGGCGGCGCTGCTGGATGAGGCCATGTCGTACGGCACGACGGCGTTCGAGGTCACGGACGGGCACGGCGTGGTTGCGGTGGGTAGCACGTCGGCGGATAGCGCAGGGGCGGTCGATGATTCGAGCGGTATCGCCTCGCGGTCCGCGTCCGCGGGCCGCGATCAACGTGCGGAGAAGGGCGCGGGCACTCCCGGCGGCGCGGAAGCCTCTGCGGTGACAGGTACGCGGTCCGGCAGTGCCGTGATCGGCGAAGCCGCCGTGGTGGTGCGCACCGATCTGGCCGATGAGCCGCGGATCGTCGCGTACCTGGTGGCGCGCGGTGCGGTCGATACCGCCGCGCTGCGGCAGGGATTGGCGCGCAGGCTGCCGGAACACATGGTGCCCGCGGCGATCGTGCCGGTGGAGCGGATTCCGTTGACCGTCAACGGGAAGCTCGATCGGGCGGCGCTGCCCGCACCGGTGTTCGAGACCACCGTCTACCGCAGGCCCGCCTCGCCAGCCGAGGAGATCGTGGCCGGGGTGTTCGCCGAGGTGCTCGGGCTCGATACGGGGGCCGGGCAGCGAGTCGGTGCGGATGACGACTTCTTCGAGCTGGGCGGCAGTTCCCTGCTCGCCGCGAAGGCCGTGGCCCGGATCGGGGCGGCGTTCGGGCGGACGGTCGGCGTCCGTGCGCTGTTCGAACATCCGCGGGTGGCGCAATTGGCCGCCGCCGCCCATGCCGATGAGGCGGAGCCGAACCGGCCGCCGCTGGTGGCGGGTGTGCGCCCGGCGCGGCTGCCGCTCTCGCCCGCACAGCAGCGCATGTGGTTCCTGAACCGTTTCGATCGCGCGTCGACCGCCTACAACATTCCGCTGGCCCTGCGGCTGTCCGGTGCGTTGGATATCGCGGCGCTGCGGGCCGCGGTGAGCGATGTGCTCGGCAGGCACGAATCGCTGCGCACCCGCTATCCGGAGACCGACGGCGCGCCCCAACAGCTGATCGTGCCCGCCGCGCAGGCGAACACCGATCTCGAAGCGACCACCGTGACCGAGGCCGAACTACCGGCTCGGATCCGGGATCTGGCGCAGACCACCTTCGATATCACCGCCGAGGTCCCGGTGCGGATGCGGCTGTTCCGGCTGACCGACACCGAATACGTCTTCGCCGCCGTCCTGCACCACATCGCCGCCGACGGCTCCTCCATCGCACCGTTCGTCCGGGACCTGATGCTCGCCTATTCGGCGCGACTCGAGGGTTGTGCGCCGTGCTGGAACCCGCCCGCGATCCAGTACGCCGACTACGCGCTGTGGCAGCGGACGCTGCTCGGCGCGGAGGACGATCCGCGCTCCACCGCGGCGCGTCAGCTCGCGTACTGGCGCGAGAACCTGGCCGGGCTGCCCGATCAGCTGACACTGCCCACCGACCGTCCGCGTCCGGCCAAGCAGAGCCTGCGCGGCGCCAAGGTCGCCGCCACCCTCGACCCGGAACTGCACGCCGCGCTGACCGTGCTCGGCCGTCGCCACGGCGCCACCCTGTTCATGGTGGTGCACGCGGCATTCGCCGCACTACTGGCGAAATTGTCGGGCAGCGCCGATATCGCGGTCGGCACCCCGGTGGCCGGACGCGGCGCAGTCGAACTCGACGACGTCATCGGCATGTTCGTCAACACGCTGGTGCTGCGCACTCGGGTCGAGGGCGCGGAACCGTTCGACGCGCTGATCGCCCGTGCCAGGGAGACCGATCTGGCCGCGCTCTCGCACGCCGACGTCCCGTTCGAGCGTCTGGTGGAGGTGCTGAACCCGCAGCGCTCCACCGCCCGGCATCCGCTGTTCCAGGTCGGCTACTCCTTCCAGAACCATGAACGCGGCGAACTCCGGCTGCCCGGACTCGATATCGCCGATATCGAATTCGACAGCGGTACGGCGCAATTCGATCTGCATCTGTTCGCCGTCGACCAGTACACCGGCGAGGGAACCCCCGCTGGCATCGAGCTGGCTCTCGGCTATGCCACCGATCTGTTCGAATCCGCCACGGCCGAACGCATCCTCGCCCAGCTGCGCCGGGTGCTCACCACAGTCGTCGCACGGCCGCAACTGGCGATCGGCGATATCGATCTGCTCGCCACCGAGGACCACGCGCGCCTGGCACGGTGGAACGAGACCGCGCATTCCGTGCCCGCGGTGACCCTCGCCGACCTCGCGGCCGTTCGGCCCGCCGATCTCGATCTGGTCGCCGTCATCGACGCGGTCAACGGCGCCCGGCTCACCTACGGTGAGTTCGACGCCCGCGTGAATCGGCTGGCGCGCAAGCTCATCGCCGAGGGTGTCGGGCCGGAAGCCACGGTGGTGCTCGCCATGCGCCGCTCGGTGGCGCTGGTGGTGGCGATGTACGCGGTGGTGCGGGCCGGTGGCGCGTATGTGCCGATCGACCCCGACCATCCGGTGGACCGCATCCGCCATATCGTGGCGACCGCCGCACCGGTGTGTGTGCTCACCACCTCGGTCGACGGTGTGCCGATCGATATCGACCTTCCGGTGCTGGAAACCGACCTGATCGAGCCGGGCTTCCCGGCCCACCCCATCCGCGACGCCGAACGCGTCCGCCCGCTGCGGCCGGGACATCCCGCGTACGTGATCTTCACGTCCGGTTCGACCGGTCTGCCGAAGGGTGTGACGATCCCGCACGCCGCAGTGGTCAACCAGCTGACTTGGCTGCGTGAGCATTTCGGCCTCGGGCGCGACAACCGGGCGCTGCTCAAAACACCGGCGACCTTCGACCTGTCGGTGTGGGAGTTCTGGTCGCCATTGACCACCGGCGGCACGCTGGTGATCACCGCGCCCGGTAGCGAACGCGATCCCGACCGGTTGCGCGCGCTCATCGCCGAATACGGCGTCACGGTGCTGCACGCCGTGCCATCGCTGATCGGGATGCTGGTGGCCGGTGCCGCGCCGATGCCGTCATCGCTGCGGCATGTGCTCGCGATCGGTGAGGCGCTGCCCGCCGCGACGGCCACCGAATTCGCGGCGTGCGCCCGCGGCGGTGCGCCGGTGATTGATGACGGATCGGCCCGTCCGACCGGTGCGGAACCGATCACCGTGCCGGACCGCGATGTGCGTCCCGGCGTTCGCCTGCACAACCTGTACGGACCGACCGAGGCCGCGGTCTCGATCACCACCTACGAGGTGGCCGACGAGCCCGCGCATACCGTGCCGATCGGGCGGCCGGTGTGGAACAGCGGTGTGCACGTGCTCGATACGCGCCTGCGCCCGGTGCCGATCGGCGTCGCGGGTGAGCTGTACCTGTCCGGCGCCCAACTCGCCCGCGGCTACCACGGCCGCCCCGCACTGACCGCGGACCGGTTCGTGCCCGATCCGCATGCGGTGGGCGCGCGGATGTACCGGACCGGCGATATCGTGCGCAGGCTGCCCACTGGCGATCTCGAATACCTCGAGCGCGCCGATTTCCAGGTGCAGATCGGTGGCTTCCGCATCGAACTCGGTGAGGTCGAAGCCGCGCTGCTGCGTAGACCGCAGGTGCGGGCGGCGGTCGCGGTGGCGCGACGCGATGAACGAGCGGGGGACCGGCTCATCGCGTATGTGGCGGTACCGGAGGCCGATTCGGAGCTGGGCGCTCGGTTGCGCACCGCGATCGCGGCCGAGTTGCCCACCTATATGGTGCCCTCGACGGTCATGGTGCTGGAGGCCCTGCCGCTGAATGCCAATGGCAAGGTCGACCGGGCGCAGCTGCCCGAGCCGGTGTTCACCGAGGCGGTATTCCGTGCCCCGGCGGGTGAGCTGGAGCAGGTGGTCGCCGCCACGTTCGCCGAGGTCATCGGGGTGGACACGGTCGGCGCCGATGACGAGTTCTTCGCCCTCGGCGGTAACTCGCTGATGGCGACCAGGCTGGCGGCACGCCTCGCCGCGGCCCTCGGCCGACAGCTGCCGGTCGCAGCGGTTTTCGACGCGCCGACAGTGGCCGGACTGGCCGCCGCGCTGGCATCGTCGACGGGTCCCGCGCGCGCTGCGCTGGTGCGACGCACCGGGACGGGTCCGGCGCGGCTCGCGCCCGCACAGCAGCGCATGTGGGTGGTCAGTCGGCTCACCCCGGATTCCTCGGCCTACCATGTGCCCGCCGCGCTGCGGCTGACCGGCGCCCTCGATCTCGCCGCCCTCACCGCCGCGATCGCCGATGTGATCGTCCGGCACGAGACGCTGCGCACGCGCTATCCGGACACCGCTGCCGGGCCGATCCAAGAAGTGCTCGACGCCGACGCCGTCACCCTCGACCTGACGCCTATCCCGGTGTCCGGCGATGCGCTCGCCTCGACGATCGATGATTTCGTCGCCACCGGCTTCGATATCGCCGCAGCGCCGCCGGTGCGCGCCGCACTGTTCCGCCTCGCCGCGACCGAACACGTGCTGGTGGTCGTGCTGCACCACATCAGCGCCGACGGGTACTCCATCGCGCCCATGACCCGCGATCTGGTCACCGCCTACCTCGCGCACAGCGCCGGTCACTCGCCGCAATGGCGGCCACTGGAGATCCAGTACGGCGACTACAGCGAATGGCAGCACGAGGTGCTCGGTACCGCTACCGAACCGGACAGCCTCGCCGCCGCGCAGCTCGCCTACTGGACCCGCGAATTGCGTGACGCACCGGAGCTGACGGCGCTGCCGACCGATCGGCCACGTCCCGCGCGGCGCGATATGCGCGGCGGAGCAGTCGATTTCGCGCTCGACGCCGCACGCACGGCCACCCTGGACGGTATCGCTCGTGCCCACGGCACCACCGTGTTCTCACTGGTCCACAGCGCCCTCGCGGTGCTGCTGGCCAAACTCTCGGGAACCGGCGACATCGTCATCGGCGCACCGGTGGCCGGACGCGGTGCGCGGGCGCTCGATGAGCTGATCGGCATGTTCGTCAACACCGTCGCCCTACGCACCGCAGTCGATCCGCGCACCCGCTTCGCCGATCTGCTCCGGGCGACCGGTCGCCGCGACCTCGCCGCGCTGGAGCACGCCGACCTCCCCTTCGAACAGGTCGTCGACGCCCTCGGCCGCACCCGCTCGAACAGCTACACCCCGCTGTTCCAGGTGATGTTCACCTACCAGAACCTGCCGCACGGCGTCATCGAGCTGCCCGGACTGGAAGTACGAGCACTCGACCTCGACCTCGCCGAAACCAAATTCGATCTGCACCTCACCGGTATCGAACGCCCCGATCGCGCGGGCATCGACTTCCGGTTCGGCTATGCCAGTGACATTTTCGACGCTGGGACAGTGCGCCTCTTCGCCGACCGCCTGCTACTGGTGCTCGACGCCGTCGCCACCGATCCGGACATGGTCGTGCGCGCCATCGATATCCGTACCGCCGCGGAGCGTGCGGGCCGATCGAGGGGCCGGGCGTCGACAACGGAGGTCGGCTCCGGTGCGCCGAGTGGTTTCGCTGCGCGGTCCGGTGGGGGCCGACCTGGTGGTTCGGGTTCGCAGAGCACCCCGGCCGCCCGAGCCGGTTCGGGCTCGCAAAGTGCCGGGAACGATCCGACCGAGGCAGGTTCGCGGTATCAGCGCGGTTCGATGACGCCCGGTGCTTCGGTCGATCTGCCCGCACTCGTTGCCACTGCCGCTGCCGCCGCGCCGGATGCGACTGCCTTCTCCCACGGCGACAACACCGTCAGCTTCGGGGAGCTCGCCGCCAAGATCACCACGGTCGCCAAGGCCATGGGCGCGGCGGCGAAGCCGGAGGCGCTGATCACCGTCGGCCTCGCCGCCTTGGTGCCCGGAGGGATGGCCGCGCTGGGCTCCGCAGGACTGGTGAAGGCCACGGCGGAGCTGCGTGCGGTGGCGGAAGGAATTGTCGCGGGGTCTGTTTCCGCGACGGGCCCGGCCACCGACCGGGTGGCTGTCGATGCCGTGTCCGCAGGGCGCGGCGACGGGTCGGCCGCTGACGCCGAAGCCGTCACCGCGCTCGCCGGACCCGTGGCCGATACGGCGCGTGGGACGGCGCGGGTGGGCGCCGCCAACACCTCAGATGTCGACTCGGAAGGAAACTGCTGATGACTCACGCGGATTCGATCGCGGCCGGTTCGATCGACATGGACGGCACTGCGGGTGATCTGGTGGCTTTGCGCCGTGCCCACGGTATCGATGATCTGCCCGGACTCATCCATACCGTCGCCGAGATCGACCCGGAGCGCACGGCCATCGCATACGACGGAGTCGCCGTCGGCTATGCCGAACTGGCCGCCGAACTGTCGGCGCTGGACGAGGCCATGGGCGGTGCGCTCGCGGCGGGCGAACTGCTGCCGATCGTGGTGTCCGGCCGGTTCCCCGCACTGCTGGAATCCGCCGACGGCGTCCTGGGTGATCTGCTCGAACAGCTGCTCACCGATGCCGTCATCGTCGCCGCACCCGCAGTGACGCCGCTCGCGCCCGCCGACACGCTGATCAGCCTGTTCGAGGAGCAGGTGCGCCGCACCCCGGACGCTGTCGCCCTGGAATTCGAGGGCACCACCCTCACCTACGCCGAGTTCAGCGCCCGCGTCGACGCGCTGGCGCACCGCTTGCGCGATCTCGGTGTCGGCCCGGACGCGCTGGTCGGGCTGGCTTTGCGCCGGTCGCTGGAACTGCTCGTCGGCATGTACGCGACATTGAAGGCGGGTGGCGGATATGTGCCGATCGACCCGGATCATCCCGCCGAACGCATCGGTTACGTCCTCGAGGTCGCGCGTCCAGTCGTCGTGCTGACCACGGCGGCGGACCATGCGGTGCTGAATCCCGCAGTGCGCGTGTTGATGATGGACGGAGTTGCCGACTCCGCCGCCACGGTCAGTCCGATGGGAGATCCGGCAGGTGATCCAGCGGTGCTGGGTCACGTTGAACGAGGCTCCGCCGCAACGGTCGGCTCGGTGGGAGATCCGGCAGGTGATCCAGCGGTGCTGGGCCACGCTGAACGAGGCTCCGCCGCCACGGTCGGTCCGGTGGGAGATCCGGCAGGTGATCCAGCGGTGCTGGGCCACGCTGAACGAGGCTCCGCCGCGACGGTCGGCTCGGTGGGGGACTCGGCAGGTGATCCAGCGGTGCAGGGTCACGCTGAATACGCCCGGCAGGACCTCTCGTCGGCGTTCGTCGATGCGGGACCCCGCATGGATCACGGCGGGTCGGAGGCACGGACGGGGGAGTTGTGCGGACCCCGGTCCATGCCGCACCGCGATAGCGCAGGCGGTGCGGCGGACCGCGATTCCTCGTGGCCGACTGCCACCCCCGACAACACCGCCTACGTCATCTTCACCTCCGGCTCCACCGGCCGCCCCAAGGGTGTGGCGGTATCGCATCGGGCGATCGTGGCGAATCTGCGGTGGCGGCAGCGGATGTACCGGCTTGGCGCCGACGATGTGGTGTTGCAGAAGACGCCGTTCACCTTCGATGTCTCGGTGTGGGAGTTCTTCTGGCCGTTGCAGGTGGGGGCCCGGCTGGTGATCGCGCGGCCGGAGGGGCATCGGGATCCGGTGTATCTGGCGCGGACGATCGCCGAAGCCGCAATCACGGTGGCGCATTTCGTGCCGTCGATGCTCGCCGTATTCGTGGCCGAGCCGCAGGTCGCGGACGCCATCGACAGCCTGCGGCTGGTGTTCGCTTCCGGTGAGGCGTTGCCCCCAGCGACCGCGGCCGCGTTCCGCGATATCAGCGGCGCCACCCTGCACAACCTGTACGGGCCGACCGAAGCGGCGGTCGACGTCACCGCGCACGAGGTCACCGCCGCCGATCGTGACGGTGTGCCGATCGGCACCGCCGCCGACGACACCGACCTGCTCGTCCTCGACGACAACCTCCGCCCCGTCCCCACCGGTGTGGTCGGCGAGCTATATCTGGCCGGTGTGCAGCTGGCCCGCGGCTACCTGTCACGGCCGGGCCTGACCGCCGACCGTTTCGTCGCCAACCCCGAGGGCGCCCCCGGTGACCGCATGTACCGTACCGGCGATCTGGTGCGTTGGGCCGCGAGCGGCGACGGCGGACCCGACGAGCTGGAATACCTTGGCCGCATCGACTTCCAGGTCAAGCTGCGTGGTCTGCGCATCGAACTCGGCGAGATCGAGGCGGCGCTACTGGATCAGGACGAGGTGGCGCAAGCCGCGGCGGTGGTGCATCACGGCCGGGCGGGTGATCAGCTCATCGCCTATGTGGTCGGTCCGACCACACCGCTCGACCCCACGGCACTGCTCGACGCGGTACGTAAACGCCTGCCCGACTACATGGTTCCCGCCCAGCTCATCGTGCTCGATGAGATGCCACTGAGCCCGAACGGCAAACTGGATCGCCGCGCCCTTCCCGAACCCGATATCGACACCGTCGTCGCCGAATACCGCGAACCGGCCACTGCCGCCGAACACACCGTGGCCGCGATCTTCGCCGAGCTGCTCGGCCACGACCGTATCGGCGCCGATGACGATTTCTTCGCCCGCGGCGGCAACTCCCTCATCGCCACCCGCGCCCTCGCCCGCATCGGTGCCGCGCTCGATATCGCGATCGACGTGCGCGACTTCTTCGACAACCCGACACCCGCGGGGCTGGCCGCGCTCACACAGGCGGAGGTCGACGGTGGCGGCCCGGCGGAGTGCCTGTTGGTCGATGCGCACGCCGATGCTTCGCGTGCCGATCGAGCAGCTGTCGACGAGCCGACCGCCGACGGAATTCCGCGCTCGGTGAGCGAGGGGACAGACGAGCGTTTCGGGACCGGCGTCGCGTCGGCCGATGTACCGGGACCGATCCGTTCGTCGCGACGCGGTGCTCGGCCCGCCCTGGTAGCCGGTCCGCGGCCCGACCGCGTTCCATTGTCTCCGGCGCAGCGCCGGATGTGGTTCCTCAACCGGTTCAGCGTCGAATCCGGTGGCGCGAGTGCCGCGGTCGACAACATCCCGGTGGCTCTTCGGCTGCGTGGGGAGCTGGATGTGGTGGCGTTGTCGGCGGCGGTCGCGGATCTGCTCGCGCGCCACGAAGTTCTGCGCACCGTCTACCCGCGACATGCGGACGGGCCGGTCCAGACGGTGTGTGCGGCGGAGGCGTTCGAGCTGAATGCCGAGCCGGTGACCGATATCGCGGCAGTGGTGCGGGAAACCGCTGGCATCGGATTCGATGTGGCCGAAGAGGTCCCGGTCCGCATCCGCCTGCTGCGCGCCGCCGCCGATGATCACACGCTGGTGCTGGTCGTGCACCATATCGCCGCCGACGGCGTATCCATGGGTCCGCTCATGCGTGACCTGATCACCGCGTATGCCGCCCGCCGCGCCGGGCAGGCACCGGACTGGGCGCCGCTGGCCGTGCAGTACGCCGACTATGCGCTGTGGCAGCAGCGGATGCTCGGTGACGAGGCCGATCCGCGGTCCGAAGCCGCCCGGCAGATCGATTTCTGGACCACCGAACTCGCCGAACTCCCCGCCCAGCTCGATCTTCCCGCGGATCGCCGCCGCCCCGCGCAATCCACCTACCGGGGCGCGGTGCACGAATTCGGTATCGATGCCGAACTGCGCGCGGCGATCGACCGCATGGCGACCGAGACCCGATCCACCCCGTTCATGGTGCTGCATGCCGCGCTCGCGGTGCTGCTGGCCCGGCTGTCGAGCACCACCGATATCGCCATCGGCACCCCGGTCGCGGGTCGCGGTGCGGCCGCGCTCGACGATCTGGTCGGCATGTTCGTCAACACGCTGGTGCTGCGCACCGAGGTGCCCGCCGAGGCCACCTTCGGCGATCTCCTCGCGCATACCCGCGACCGCGATCTGCGTGCCTTCGCCCACGGCGATATCCCGTTCGAGCGGCTGGTCGAGGTGCTCAACCCGGCCCGCTCCCAGGCCAGACATCCGCTGTTCCAGGTGGCGCTGTTCTTCCAGAACATGAACGCGCCGCGCCTCGAGCTGCCCGGCCTGGCCGCCGAAGGTGTCGAATTCGCCGGTGCGGTCGCCAAATTCGATCTCCAGCTGACCATCGTGCCGCGCACCGCCACCGACGGCACACCGGCCGGGTTCTCGGCCCAGTTCACCTACGCCACCGATCTGTTCGACGAACCGACCGTCGCCGAATTCGCGCAGCGTTTCGCCCGCGTGCTCACCGCGGTCACCGATGATCCGCAGGCCCCGGTCGGCGAGATCGAATTGCTGGCCGACGCCGACCGCGACCGTCTGCTGCGGGAATGGAACGACACCCGCTTCCCGGTGACGCCCGAACTGCTGCTCGACGGCTATCGCCGCACCGTCGAACAGCGCCCCGACGCCATCGCGGTGGTGTACGAGGACCAGGAGCTGACCTACCGCGAATTCGACGACCGGGTCAATCAGCTGGCCCGGCTGCTGATGTCGCAGGGTGTGGGTGCGGAGT
Source organism: Nocardia cyriacigeorgica (assembly GCF_029868385.1). Taxonomy (GTDB): domain Bacteria; phylum Actinomycetota; class Actinomycetes; order Mycobacteriales; family Mycobacteriaceae; genus Nocardia; species Nocardia cyriacigeorgica_F. The sequence continues at coordinate 13,808 of NZ_JARWNX010000036.1, forward strand.
CGCTGGTCGGTCTGGCGGTGCGGCGTTCGCTGGATCTGGTGGTCGGCATGTACGCGATCATCACCGCGGGTGGTGCCTATGTGCCATTGGATCCGGATCATCCGGCCGAGCGGATCGCGCACATCCTCGATACCGCACAGCCGGTCTGTGTGGTCACCACCAGCACCGACGCGCGGTCGCTGCCCGAGGGCACCACCGCGCTGCACATCGACACCGCCGATCTCACCGGCTTCGACACCACCGCAGTGCGTCCGGCGGAACTGCTGCGTCCGGTGCGGGCGGACCATCCGGCGTACGTGATCTTCACCTCCGGTTCCACCGGCCGCCCCAAGGGCGTGGCCATCTCGCACGCCGCCATCCACAACCAGATCACCTGGATGCTCGCGGAGTATCCGCTCGGTTTCCACGACGTCTATCTACAGAAGACCGCGACCACGTTCGACGTCTCCCTGTGGGGCTATTTCATGCCGCTGCGGGCGGGTGCGCGGCTGGTGGTCGCGACGCCGGACGGGCATCGTGATCCGGCCTATGTCGCGGAAACCATTGCCGCGCAGCGGGTGACGGTGACCGATTTCGTGCCGTCGATGCTGACGGTGTTCGCCGCGCATACCGTGCCCGGCTCCTGCCCGACCCTGCGCGAGGTGTTCGTCATCGGTGAGGCGCTGCCGCCGGAGACGGTGACCGCGCTGCGTGCGGTGACCACCGCCAATGTGCACAACCTGTACGGGCCCACCGAGGCCGCTGTTTCGGTCACCTTCTGGCCCGCCGCCGGATCGATCGAGCGCACCGTGCCGATCGGCTTGCCGCAGTGGAACACTCGGCTCTACGTGCTGGATGCGCGGCTGCGTCCGGTTCCCGCGGTTGTGACCGGTGAGATGTATCTGGCAGGTGATCAGCTGGCGCGTGGTAATGTGCGGCGGCCGGATCTGACCGCCGACCGGTTCGTGGCCAATCCGTTCGGCACCGGTCAGCGTATGTACCGCACCGGTGACCTGTGTGTGTGGCGGGAAGCCACCAGCACCACCCCGCACCGTCTCGATTATCTGGGTCGTACCGATTTCCAGGTGAAGTTCCGTGGTCAGCGGATCGAGTTGGGGGAGATCGAGACGGCGTTGTTGGCGCAGTCGTCGGTGAGTCAGGCGGTGGCGTTGGTGGTGTCGACGTCGCTGGGTGATCAGTTGGTGGCTTATGTGGTGCCCGCGCCTGGTCACGGT
>NZ_JARWNX010000037.1 GCF_029868385.1 Nocardia cyriacigeorgica
ATTGCTCTACCCGTTTGCGGGTCGATCGGCCCGCCCTCGATGGGGAGGACCCATGCAGGACACCGGATCCACACTGCCGCGCCGCCAACTCGGCCGCTACCTGATGGACTGGCGCACCCGCGCCGGACTGAGCCTGACGCAGGCGGCGGTACTACTCGAGATGGGATCGACCAGTCTGTATCGGCTCGAACACGGACAGAACGGACGCGTGAATATCGCTCAGATCGAAGCGGCCTGTGAGTTGTACGCGGTACCCGAACATCACGCGGCCGCATTCGTCGGGCTGGCGCAACAGGCGAACGTGACGAGTTGGTGGCATGAGTTCGGCGATCTGATTCCAGAAGACTTCGACGTGTACCTGGGCCTGGAATCCGCTGCGCAGACTTTCATCTCGTACCACGCGGAACTGGTGCCCGGAATTTTGCAGACCGCCGACTACACGCGGGCGCTGATGCGTGCGGCGCGCCCCGACGAACCGGAGGCCGAGCGGGAACGGCGGGTACAGATGCGGCAGTACCGGCAGATGATCGTCACCCGGAAACGTCGTCCGGTCGAGGTCGATATCGTGCTGTACGAGGCCGCGCTGCGGCGCACCGTCGGTAGCCGCAAGACCATGTCCGTCCAGGCGCGACACCTGGCCGATATGAGTACGCGGCCGAACGTCACCATCAGAATTCTGCCCCTCGCAGCGGGCATCCCCGGAGCCTGCACCGGGCAGTTCACCATTCTGGAGTTCGGTACCAACGGCACCGGCCAGCCCACCGAACCACCAGTGGTTTACGTACCGAGTCTCACCGGCGGGCTCTATCTCGAGAAACCGCACGCTGTTCGTCGGTACCATGAGGCATACAACGCATTTCGGAACGCTGCGCTCGATGAGGTGGCAAGCAGGAGCCTGCTTCGGCAGGTAGCGAAGGAGCTTCAATCGTGACGACCGATTTATCCGACGCCCGCTGGTTCAAGAGCCGCCACAGCGATGCAGAAAGGGATTGCGTGGAGGTCGCCTTCCTGAACTCCGGCCTGGTCGGCCTTCGCGATTCCAAGAATCCGGGCAGCGGTGCGCTCGTTTTCGGTCCAGGCGAGTGGGATGCATTCACCACTGGATTGGCAGGCGGCAAGTTCGACCGTTGATCAACCGAGTGCTGGTCCTGGACAACATCTATCCAGGGCCGACACTCCGGTCTGGCCGACCAGTGATCGATCGAATGTTGCCGGATCAGGACGTTTGCGCGTCGCTCCGACCTCAGGCGTGCCATAGCGACAGGCGATTACTCCGTAGGTGCCAATGTGATTCGCAAGACGGCGATCAGCCGGGTCCCTGCGGAATGTCCTGCCCGGTCTTCGTAACCTGCTGCCCGGTGTCCTGATCGGTCTCGGTCAGGTTCGCGATCGACTTGGCTACGACCTGTTTGATCAGCTTGACTGTCTCGATATGTTCGAGAATCACCGCGTCGAGGGACTGGGGTGTTCCGCTGCCTTTGAGTGAGAACTTGTCACGCAACGCCTCGCCCGACGGAAACGTGCCGAAACCCTCTACGTTTGCGACGTTTCGTGCCTTCAGTAGCGCATCATCCAACTTGTCCAGATAGGTCTGGCATGCCGTGTCCAAGTTGGCGGCGACATCAGGATCCAATGCCAGCTCGCCTGCTTCGGCTCGACTCAGAAGGTTGCGCCACACTTGTGGGTCGACTCCACCGAGGTCGACGACGCCCATCGTCTATCTCCTACTTCTCGGGCAGATGGTCGGCAAGGTCAGCAGCGTGCCGATCGACCACTGTGCAGGGGTTCTCCTGCGCGCCCTTTGATGCGCGAGCCTGCACTTTGATCATGACCACACCTTGCTGGAGCTCGACTGCGGTCGCACATTCCAGATCCTTTGTGGCTCCGACTGGAACGTACTGTGTCGCTCGATGTGAACCAACGGTTTTAGGCGTGTAGCCCGTGAATGTCGGGCGAGCCTCCACTTCCGCCAGCGTTGGTGTGCCCGAGAAAATTGTCACGTCATACCAATTCGCTGTCGCACGCCACGTGCAGATTTCCCACCCGGCGTCGGTGAAGTCGGTCTCCGCGATACCGGACTCCTTGGACGCCGGGTCCAGCCCAGTTCCGCTGATCGCCGATTCCGGCAGTGCGCACGGATCCCACAGCTCCGCCTCTTCCGATGCTGCGGTAGTACTCGCCGCCGCACCATCGGTCCCCGCGCTCTGACTGCTCTCCGACCCGGTGGCACCCGCCTCCACCGGAGTCGGTGACCCATCGGTCGACCCCGAGCACCCGGCGAGCCCCAACGCCGCCACGGCGAGCATTGCGACGACCGGCCCTCGGCGAGCGCGACGGAACCTGCTGTTGTCCACGGACACATAGCCCCCTTCTGAACCCATACCGGCCGCTGAACCCCGCCAGGAACCGGGCGGTGGAGCCGATATATCCCTCAGCACGCTACCGCCCACCCTCACCCCCAACAACCTCGGCGGCGCGGCGTGGTCGTGCTCTCGTTTCGTGTCGATATCGAGGCCTCCCGAGATAGCAGAGAGCACTGCTCTTGACTTGGCGGCAAAGATATGCGACTGTTGTTCTCAACAGAGAGCGATGCTCACAAGGAGGCGGAGATGACCGGCAACAACGCGAACAACCGATACATCGGTCCGGGGCGGGGTGAGGCGACCATGAATCGGATCGCGAACCTGCTGCCCAAATTGGGGATCAGCGTCATGGGCTCGCGACTGCTCGCGGTGCGTGGGCGCAAGAGCGGTGAATGGCGCACGACGATGGTGAATGTGATGGATGCCGAGGGGGCGCGTTATCTGGTCGCGCCGCGTGGGCACACCCAGTGGGTGCGGAATCTGCGGGTGGCCGGTGGTGGTGAACTGCGGCTCGGGCGGAAGGTGGAGGCGTTCACCGTGAGCGAGGTCGACGATGCCGACAAGGTGCCGCTGCTGCGGCTGTACCTGAAGCGTTGGGGCTGGGAGGTCGGGCGCTTCTTCGACGGTGTCACCAAGGACTCCACCGACGCGGAGCTGGCCGCGGTCGCTCCGGGCTTCCCGGTGTTCCGTATCGCCTGATCAGCGGCGCACCAGGAATTCGATGGCGGCGGCGTAACCGAATACGCCCATGCCCGCGATCACCGCGGTCGCGATGGGGGAGATGAAGGAGTGGTGCCGGAACTCCTCGCGGGCATGCACATTGCTCACGTGCACCTCGACGATCGGCACCTCGGGAATCACCAGCGCATCGCGCAGGGCCACCGAGGTGTGGGTGAGCCCGCCGGGATTGATCACGATTCCCGATACGGCCCCGCGCGCCTGATGGATCCGATCGATCAGGGCGCCCTCGGAGTTCGACTGGTATGCCTGCACCTCGCGGCCGAGTCCGGTGGCGGTGCGGGTGCACAGTTCCACCACGTCGTCGAGCGTGTCCGAGCCGTAGATCTCGGGCTGGCGAACGCCGAGCATGTTCAGGTTCGGTCCGTTCAGCACCAGGATCGGCAGGTTCGGCGCGGCGGTTTCGGGCATGCGGGCAACCTTACCGATCGGGTCGATGGGCACCCCGGCGATTGGCCGCGGACCCGGCCGGGTATCTATGGAGAAACGCCGAGTTCGGTGGTATCTGCACACCGGGTGTCGTCTGCCGGTACGGTAGCGGCGCCGGTTGTCTTCGCACCATCGGCCGAGGTTGGTGAACGCCTTCGGAGAAGGGAGGGATCGGGCACAATTGGAATCGTTGTGTACGGGTGGCTCTCCCGGCTCGGGGGGCGCCGCAAACAGGGATTTTTCAGGTACGGTGTTCTTGTTACTGGAGTGACAAGAGTGAAGAGTGGGCGACATGGATGTGTGGGGATCCCGCCGCTTTCGCTTCCGGGGCGCACTGGCCCTCACGGGGGTGGCGGCTCTGGTATTCGCGATGGGATCGTGTGGTTTAGGTGAGCAGCCGAATGAACCCGAGGCTGTGGTCGAACGCTTTACCGAGCTGCTCGACGACCATGACTACGCGGCCGCCGCGGAGCTGACGTCGTACCCCACTGCGGCCTCGGCAACCCTCAAGCAAATGTTCGAGGGCCTGGAATCGGGCGAAGTCGACTACGAGAAGACCCAATTCATCGGGCTCGATCCCGCGTCGGGCATGTTCAGCATGGACGTCGACTGGAACTTCGGCGAGGGCAAGGACTGGAGCTACAGCATCGAAGGCTCGGTGCGCAAGCTCGCCATCGGCTGGCGGATCTCCTGGGACCCCGCGATCGTCATGCCGCAGCTGAGCCACAGCCGCGACGTCAAACTGGTGCGGACCACCCCGAATCCACCACCGCGCGTGGTGGACATCGTCGGCGAGCCGCTGATGGCCGAGCAGACGATCAATGTGATCAAACTGGACCCGGCCCTCATGCCCGATCCGGTCGCCTCGACCAATGCCCTTGCCGCCGCGATCGAACCGGTCGCCTCGCTGATCACGGGCCCGTCGCTGATGCAGGACCTGGCCGCCTCGCAGGGCAAACCGATCGTCGCGGTCAGCCTGCGCGACGGCGACTTCAACATCCTCGAACCGTTGATGGCGCCCATCCCCGGTGTGGTGATGGAGAAGCATCCGCGGCTCATCTCCCTCGACCGCCGGGTGCGCTCGCCGATGCTCGACGCGCTGAACGAGGTGTGGAAGGACAGCCAGCAGGCGCACTCCGGATGGGGCGTCCAACTGTTCGAGAAGGACGGCCGCTTCATCACCCAGCTGGCCGGTGAACAGGGTCCGGCGGGCCCGGATATCGCCTCGACCATGGACCAGAAGTTGCAACGTGCCGCCGAGGACGCCGTGGTGAGCGTGGCCTCACCGGCCACACTCGTCGCGATACAGCCGTCGAGCGGCGCGGTGGTTGCGGTCGCCCAGAACGGTTACGCCAGCGCGCATGGACCGGTGGCGTTCACCGGTCTGTACCCGATCGGCGGGAATATCGAGCTGTTCCGCTCCGTCGCGGCCATCACCAAAGGCAAGGCGCCGCAGGACGTATCCGTGCAGGAAGCGGCCGAGGCCGCCTCGATGCTCGGGGTCGGCGTCGACTTCCGGGTGCCTGGACTGGACGAGGTCACCGGACGGCTGGCGATCTCGGGTCGCAGCGCCGAGCAGGTCAGGCAGGGCGGCGGTGCGGATGCGGTGCTGGCGAGCCCGTTCGGGATGGCGATCGCGGCCGCGACCATCGCGCGCGGTTCGGTGCCGCCGCCGATGATCGAGCGTGGCCGCCCGGCCGAGACCGACGCCCAGCTCGGACCGCTGGCCGCCCCGGTCACCGATCGGCTGCGGACGATGATGCGCGACGGTATGAACGATCCACGGCTGGACAAGCTGCGGGTCTATCGCGATGTCACCGGGTTCACCGCCACTGCGGGAGCCGACGGCTGGTTGATCGCCACCATGGGTGATCTGGCCTTCGCCGTCCACATCGACAATGTCGACAGTGGTGACGCGGTGGCGCGCATGGCCGCCCGGATGTTCCAGTCCTTCACCACACCCGAACCCTGATCGGTCGGAAGTCGGCCTGATCAGTTGATCGCGGTGATGGCCGCGCGCCAGCCGAGCAGGAACAACGCGAGCACACCGGACGCCACCAGCATGAAGCTGAACGCGGTGCCCTGACCGCTGAACGAACGCAGCAGCATGCCGCCGCCGAGGGTGCCGAGCCAGACCAGCACGCCGGTGGGCCACAGGGCCGTGCCGTCGAAGCGGGCGCCCTCGCCGTACATCCGGCTCGCCGCGGCCAGCGCCACCAGCCAGCCGACCGCCAACCCGATCGCGAACGGCCATACCGTCCGCAACAATCCGGCGAGCACCGCCTCGTCGTGACTTTGCCGTCCGATCGCGCAGAACAGGATCACCAGCAGGGCATCGACCACCAAAGGCACGAAAATCCTCACGCGGGTCAGCTTAGTGTTTGTTTCAACAACATCCCCGCGACACCACGGCTACACGGTGCGGCGCTGCTCGAATTCCTTTTCGTATTCCGCGTCATCGGCCTGTTTGGTGCGGAAAAGGAACGCGAAAACGATCCAGCCGATGATCGCCACCAGAATGAAACTCACCAACCGGTAGACGAATGCGGCGGCGACGGCCTGTGCGGCGGGCAGGCCAGCGGCGGCGGTGAGACCGTAGATCAGGGTCGCGTCGACGTAGACGATGCCGCCGGGCGCGAACGGAATGGAACCGACGGCTTTACCGGCGGCGAAAGCGATCAGCAGACCCGCCCATTTCGGATCGCCGCCCACCGCATAACAGGCGGCGCCGAGACAGGCGACATCGGCGAATCGGTGCACCAGCGCCCATCCGGCCACCCACGCGCCATCGCGTTTGCCGAGGTCGACCGACTCCAATTGGGCCAGCATGTCGGTGACGTCGGCCATGCCGTGATCGGCCGGTTGTTTACGCACCCGGTTCACCAGCGCCAGACCCTTGCGCAGCACCAGTTCCAGTGCACCGGGATTGCTGGAGATGTAATTGCCCGCCCATACGAGGGCGACGATGGCGGCCACCGTGACGATCAGCTTGACCGGCCCCACCCGGTTACCGACCAGCAGCGCACCGCCCACCCCGAGCAGCGCAAGGCCCGCCGCCGCCACCACACCGGAAAACACCAGCTGCCAGGACGCGACCACCGGGCTTGCGCCCCAGCGGCGGGTCTGCCGGTAGGTGAAGGCGGTGGAGAAGACCTGACCGGCGGGCAGCGTCACCGACATCGCGGTCGCGCCATAGACGACGGCTACCGATTTACGCTGACCGACCTCGACGCCACCGGCATTGAGCAGCTGTTTCTGCACCCGTCCGAAACCGCTCATCGACATCGCCTGGAATGCGATGCACAGCGCCACCCAACCCCAATGGATTTCGGTGAGGGTGCGCCACGATTCGTGCAAACGCGGCCACAGATAGATGGCCTCGCCGATCAGCAATGCGAGCAACGCCACACCGGCAACCCATTTCAGCCACCGGAATTTTCGCCGATTCGGCGCGACAGCGGCCGCGGGCGATGCATGATCACCTGCTGGAGCACCGTTGGCCGTCACGCGGTCAGCCTAACGAACGCACCTGTTCTTCGTCTGCATCGTCGGTCGCCTCGGCGCCGTTCTTCGGCCAGGCCAATCTGGTTTTCCTGCGGCGCCCGCGCAGCTGTACCTCGTCGCCGCTCACCCAAAACTCTTGCTCACTTTCATCGGCGAAATACAGCGCGGAGCCCGAGGCGAGCACCCGACCGGGCTGGTCTTTGGCCAGCTCGGTCAATCGCGACGCCTCGTTGACCGGATCTCCGATGACCGTGTATTCGAAACGGTTGGCCGCACCGATATTCCCCGCGACGGCCAGACCGGCCGATACGCCGATACCGATATCGAGGCCGTTCACCTCGCGCAGCGCTTCACGCAATTCCCTGGCCGCGGCGAGGGCGGCGCCCGGTGCGTCCGGGCGGTCCAGCGGCGCACCGAAAATTGCCAGCGCGGCATCACCGACGAACTTGTTGACGAATCCGTGGTGCCGATCGATGACGTCCACCACGACCCGGAAGAACTCGTTGAGCAGGCTCACCACCTCGGTGGGCGGGCGTTCGGCGGCGGTGGCGGTGGAGCCGACCATATCCACGAACAGCACGGCGACGAAACGCGTCTCACCACCGAGTTCGGTGCCGTAGTCGAGGGCGCGCTGGGCCACCTCGGCGCCGACGTGCTGGCCGAACAGCTCCTGGAGCTGCTGACGCTTGGCAGCCTCCTCCATCATGCGGTTGAAGCCCACTTGGAGCAGCCCGATCTCACTGCCGTCGAAAACCTCGACCTGCACATCACGCGCGCCCGCCTGCACCCGGTCGATGGCCTGGCTGAGCTGGCGCACCGGATCGGAGATGCTGGAGGCGGTGAGCATGGACAGCGCGAGCGCCTGCATGATCACCACACCGCACAGCAGCAGGATCGACACCGCCAGCGACTGTGCCGAGAACTTGATATCGGAGGAGATCTGGGTGACGCACAGCAGCACGATCGCAATGGTCGGCGCGAAGGTGCCCATACCCCAGGTCATGGCCATTCTGGTGCCGACACCGGGGGTGAGGGTCTGATCGAAGGTCCCGGCGGTGAGCGCTTCGGCGGCGACGGGGCGCAGGATGCGCTCGCCGAGCATGTAGGTGAAACCGAACACGATGGTCGCGGCCATACATTCGGTGACGATCACCGCACCGGCCAGTTCGGGTGTGTCGACGATGATCAACGAGGCCAGCACCGCGCCGCCGACCAGCCATAACGCCAGGTGCAGGATCGCCTGACGCAGCGGGGCGTGCAGTGCGGCCATCTGCTCTTGCCGGCTCGGCGGACCACCGCGGACCTGCCAGCGCATCACCGGTCGCAGCATCCACGCCGAGGCGACTACGCTGAGCAGGCCGCCGATCGCGAAGACCAGCGCCGGAATCAGCAGGCCGACCCGGCGCGGGCCGCCGAGTTCGCCCTCGGGCACCGGCAGACCGTATTGGATGAACGCCCACACCAGCACCGCACCGAAGGCATTCGCCAGCAACATCGAGGCCAGGTACAGCGGCCAGCGCGTATGCATGGTCTGTTTGACCGCTTCCAAGGGCGCTGACACGATCACCAATCTAGCGTTTCGAACATCTATCCTCTGCGCGGTGGGGTTGCGCGGATAAGCTCGGCAAGGTGACCGAGCCGAAGTCAGGTTCCGCGGGATCGACGCCGGAGACGGCGGCACAGCGGGAGGGGAGAGCGTCGGCGGCAGCCGATGCGGTGCATCCGATCGTTCGGGTGAGCGCGGAGTGGGCGTGGCGGTTACTCGTCATCTTCGCGCTGATCGCGGTGCTCGCCATGGTGGTGCAACGCCTGGCGACGGTGGTGATCCCGCTGGCCATCGCACTGCTGGCGGCCGCGCTGCTTGCGCCGCTGGTGGACTGGATGCAACGGTTGGGGATCGCGCGCTCGGTCGGCGTGTTCGTGGTGCTCGCCGGATCGCTCGGGCTGGTGGCCGGAATCCTCACCTTCGTCGTCGAACAGTTCGTCGAGGGCGTACCGCAGCTGACCGATCAGTTCACCAACAGCATCAAAGAGGTCCAGGACTGGCTGATCAACGGGCCGATCCACCTCAGCGAGGACCAGATCCGCAGCGCGGGCGACACCGCGGTCAAGACCATCCAGTCCAATCAGGACGAGCTGACCAGTGGCGCGCTGACCACCGCGACGGTGATCGGGCACATCCTCACCGGCACCTTCCTCACCCTGTTCATCCTCATCTTCTTCCTCTACGGCGGCGATCAGATCTGGCGCTTCGTCACCCGGATCGTGCCGACGCCGCATCGGCAGCGGGTGCGCACTGCCGGTGAACTCGGCTTCGGATCGCTGGTCGGGTTCGTGCGCGCCACGGTGGCGGTGGCGGCGGTCGACGCCATCGGTATCGGCGCTGGGCTGGCGATTCTCGGGGTGCCGCTGGCGCTGCCGCTGGCCTCGCTGGTGTTCGTGGGCGCGTTCATCCCGATCATCGGCGCGTTTCTGGCCGGGTTCGTCGCGGTGTTCATCGCGCTGGTCACCAAAGGCCTGGTGACGGCGCTGATCGTGCTGGGCATCATCATCGCGGTGATGCAGCTCGAAGGCCATGTGTTGCAGCCGCTGCTGCTCGGCCGGGCGGTGAGCATCCATCCGCTGGCGGTGGTGCTGGCGATCACCGCTGGCGTGGTGCTCGGCGGAATCGCGGGCGGTCTGCTCGCCGTGCCGTTTGTCGCGGTGATGAACACCGCGATCAGATCGCTGCTCACCGACGATCCGGAGGAGCTGCTGGAGGAACTGCACACCGACGAGGAACGCGGCCGCCTGTACTCGGCTGAACCCGATGAGGCCGAGCCGGGCCGATTCGACGTCGCTGCCATGCTGGCGGAGGCGCAGCGCAAACTCGGCTCGGGGAGGTCCGGTCACGCCAAGCTGCGCGAGTCCGCCGGGCCCGGATCGACGGTCGATGATGTCGGGACAGCCGATGATGCGACCTCCGACGATTGACCTGAACCCGGCCGACACCGCGACCGCGCCGCTGTGGCGGGCGGCGCAGGCGTTTCGGCTGGTGACGCTGCTGTACGCGGTCGGTCAGCAGATCGCCTCGGTGCCCTACTACCAGAACCAGCGGCTGAGCTGGGTGTTGATCGCGGTGATGGCGGTCTGGTCCGGTGTCTCGGCGATCATGTTGTCGCAGTGGCATTTCCCCGATGCGATCCGGCTGCGCGGCTGGGTGGTGCTCGGCGACCACGTGGTGGTGATCGCGCTGATGGCCTCGACCCGCTTGGTCGCCGATTACGGCTGGTACCACGGCCATCAGACCCTGCCGACCACGCTGTGGGCGACCAATGCGGTGATCTCGGCGGCGATCCTGCGCGGACCGCTGTTCGGCGTGCTGTCGGGGGTGCTGATCGCCGCCACCAGCATCACCGTGCGGGACCAGTGGGGGCAGGACGTGTGGACCGATGCCACCGCGCCGGTCCTGGTGTCGGTGGGGCTCGCGCTCGGCCTCGCCGCCAACACCGCACGCGCCGCGCAACGGCAGCTCGAGCGTGCCGTGCGGTTGACGGCGGCGACCGAGGAACGCGAACGGCTCGCCCGGCAGGTGCACGATGGGGTGCTGCAAGTGCTCAGCTACATCAAACGGCGCGGTACCGAGATCGGCGGACCCACCGAAGAACTCGCGCGGCGCGCGGGCGAGCAGGAGGTTGCGCTGCGCGTGTTGATCTCCGAACAGGGCGCTCGCGCAGACGAGGGCGGGGCGGAGGTGGATCTGCGGCCGCTGCTCACCGAGAACGCCACCCCGACGGTCTTCGTCTCGACACCGGGCGATCCGGTGCCGGTCGGACGCTGGGCGGCGAACGAGATCGCGGCCGCCGTCGCCACCGCGCTGTCGAATGTCGGACTGCATGCCGGCGCGGACGCGAAAGCCTATGTGCTGCTGGAAGACACCGGCGACGAGCTGATCATCAGCGTGCGCGACGACGGTGTCGGCATCGCGCCCGGCCGGTTGGCCGAGGCCGAACGCGAAGGGCGGATGGGGGTTTCACGCTCCATCGTCGGCCGGATCGCGGCACTCGGCGGCACCGCCGAGCTGTTGACCGAGGAGACCGGCGGTGTCGGCTTCGGCACCGAATGGGAGATCCGGGTGCCACGTGGATGAGCATCGGGACGAGGGAGGTAGCGAATGAGCGGGGACGCGATCACCGTGATGGTGGTGGACGATCACCCGATGTGGCGCGACGGCGTCTCGCGTGATCTGACCGAGGCCGGGTTCCAGGTCGTCGCCACCGCCGACGGTGTCGGAGCCGCGACCAGGCGCGCGACGGCCGTGCGTCCCGATGTGGTGCTGATGGATATGCAGTTGCCCGACGGAAATGGCGCACAGGCCACCGCCGAGGTGCTGCGGGTGTCACCGGACAGCCGGGTGCTGGTGCTGTCGGCCTCGGCCGAACGCGATGATGTGCTCGACGCGATCAAGGCGGGCGCCACCGGATACCTGGTCAAGAGCGCGTCATCGGCGGAACTGCTCGAGGCCGTACGTGCCACCGCGGCCGGTCAGGCGGTGTTCACGCCGGGGCTGGCCGGGCTGGTACTCGGCGAATACCGGCGCATCGCCACCACGCCCGCCGATCCGGCGACGCCGCCGCGGCCCGCACTCACCGAACGTGAGACGGAGGTGCTGCGGATGGTGGCGAAGGGGCTGTCGGCCAAACAGATCGCCTCCCGGTTGGGGTTGTCGCATCGCACCGTGGAAAACCATGTGCAGGCGACCCTGCGGAAGTTGCAGCTGGCGAACCGGGTCGAACTGACCAGGTACGCGATCGAGCAGGGGCTCGAGTAGAGCGGGCGGAGATCGTCCTCGGCCAGCCGCTCTTGCTGCTACTCCCGCTGGAGTTGCTCGCGGCTGGGCGTGCATCCGGTCACCGATCGGGCGTCGACGCCGGAATTCGGGTCGTCGCGAGATCGCGCCTACGACTTCGGGAGGATGCGCTGGGGCGTCGGAATCGGGGATCGCCCCGATGCCGAGTCGGGCGATTCCTCGGTAATCTCGGACGCATGGGCGGCCCCGATTCGGATTCTTCACCTCTCGGCTCCGGCGGTCCGGTGGGTGATCGCGACCTGCGGGTCTCCGATGCCGAACGCGAGCACGTCGGTCAGCTGCTGCAACGCGCCGTCGGGCTCGGCATGCTCTCGCTGGGGGAGTTCACCGAGCGGATGGACACCGCGCTGGCCGCCAAGACCCGCGGCGAACTGAACTCCGTGCTCATCGACCTGCCCGGCGTCCGGCTGGTCGGCCAACCCGCCGCACCGTCCACGCCGTTCGTGAACGCGCCGCGCCCACTCTCGGAGCCCACCGCGCCGACCCACGTCCCGATACCGCAGCATCCGAGCAATGTCATCCGTGGTCGGTTGTCCACGCTGAGCAGACGCGGTCCCTGGCAGGTGGCTCCGGTGCTGCACGCCAACAATGTGCTCTCCACCGTGACCCTGGATTTCACCGAGGCCATCATGTCCACCCAGATCGTGGAACTGCACGTCGACGACTACGCCAGCACCCTCACCCTGATCGTCCCCAGCGAAGCCACCGTCGACCTCAACGGCATCGAACTGGTCGGCTCGAGCACCAACAACAAGGTCCGCACCGGCCCACCCATCGGCCGCCTCCACCTCATCGTCCACGGCCGCACCCGCTTCGGCTCCGTCACCGCCAAACACCCGTTCATGTCGAACTGGCGCAAACTCATGGGGTTCTGAGGGGCGCATCGGATGGCCGACCTCGCTGCGGGGTTGCTCGGTGGCGCTGTTCCGGGCAGATCCCGACGCTGTGGCCGAGAGCTGAGTCGCGATCGGCGGGACGGGAGCCCGCGTCGGCGTCACACTGGCCGATAGGCGGCGCACCTGCGGATTCGGGTAGATATTTGGGTGCGGACGGGGGTTTCTACTCATGTTCGCGGATGCTCGGCGGACGAGCATCGACGGTATGAGTACAGCTATTGATCCAGTGCTGATCTCGCGGTTGTCGGGGGAGTTCGAGGCGCTCGGCGATCAGATGTGGGCTATGGGGCGCGACCTGGAGCTGTTGCGGGTTCAGGTCGCGGCGGAGGGGGTTTCGGGCGACCGGGCTGCCCGGAGTGGGGCAGATACCGAACCCGTATCGGAACCTGCGCCGGGGCCGGAGGAAACGGATGCCGGACCGAGCCGAGGCCGAGCGGCGGCGGATGGAGGCGGGATCGCGGCCTCGGCGGTGCATGTCGCGGCGGCGGATATGGGTCGGGCGGGGGCAGGCGCTCCCGCCGCCGGAGTGCAACCCGCCGAATCCGGGCTCACCCACGGCGGTGCTGGTGAGACTGTCGAAGCGGGTGCAGGACCGACTGCCGGAGCGGCCCCGCCGCCGAGCGGGGCTCCGGGCGAAGCAGCGCGGGCGAACGCTTCCGGCGCTTACGCAACCACTGGTGGGCAGTATGACGACTCTGGGCGTGCTCCCTCGTCCAGCGCACCAGGTCAGGCTCCCCGCGCTGGTGCGATGCCCGCGCCGGGACTGTTCGCGCAGCCGGTCGGCGCCGCTGGTCCGCAGCCGCAGTACCCACCGCCCGCCGGGCAGTTCGTTCAGCCCGGTGCGTGGGCGGGTCGGGGCGCCGGGGTGCCTTATGGTCTGCCGCCGGGTGGGCGGGGGTGGGGTGTGCCGGTGGGGGCCGCGTGGCGTCCGCCGCAGGTGCCGAAGCGGACGCCGTGGTGGCAGCAGGATGGGGTGATCAGCCGGATTCTGGCGGTGGCCGGGGTCGGGGTGACGTTGATCGGCGTCGTCATGTTGCTGGTGCTCGCGGCGCAGGCGGGGTTCTTCGGGCCGGTGCCGCGAGTCGCTACCGGTATCGCGTTCTCGGCTGCGCTGGTCGCCGCAGGAGCGCGGGTGTACGGACGCAGCGGTGGACAGGTCGGCGGGATCGCGTTGGCGGCCACCGGGATCGCGGGTGGGTATCTGAATGTGGTCGGTGTGACGACCGTGTACGAATGGTTGCCGTCGGTCGCCGGGCTCGCGTCGGCTTCGGCGGTCGCGGCCGGTGGGGTATGGCTGGCGATGCGGTGGAATTCGCAGACCCTCGCGGTACTGGTGGTGGCCGGTGCGGCGGTGCTGTCGCCGGTGCTGACCGTGGAACTGGCACTGCTCGGATTCCTGATCGTATTGCAAACTGCCTGTGTGCCGGTGCAATTGGTGCGTGACTGGCCGATCCTGCACATCATCCGAACCGCGCCCGCCGTACTGGCCGCGCTGGCGGCGATCGCCGTAGCCACCTTCGAATCCCCCGAGCGTGCGCGGCTTTATTGGCTGCTCACGGCGGCGGTCGCCATCGCGGTGGTCGGGTTGGTCGGCGCGGTGCTCGCGGTGCGTAAACGCCAGGGGGACATCACCGCCACCGTCACCCTGGCGATGGCTGCCACCCCGCTGCTGGCCGTGCCAGTGATGTTCGAACGGCATACCTCGGTGCTCATCGCGGCGGTCTTCGCTGCGGTACTGCTCGCTGTCGCGGCAACGGCGGTCCTGCCGAATCAGCGGATGCGCCGGTTCATTCCGCCGCATACCGCGATCGCGGCGGCCGTCGCCGGATCGTTCGCCCTGCTCGAGGCGTGCGTCGGCGCGACCAGGGTGCAGACGTTGCCGATCGCGCTGTTGCTGGTCGCGCTCGGCTTCTTCGGCGTCGCCGGACAGCTGCGCAACCCGGTGGCCGCTGGTATCGGCGCGATGTTCGCGGTGCTCGGCGCACTGGTGTTCCTCGACAGTGCGTCACCGGAAACCCTTGCCGTGCAACGGTTCGCCGAAGCGCAGCTCGGCATCCCGACACTGCTGGCCGCACTGCTCGCGCTCGCCGTCGCGGTCGCGGGGGTGTGGGCCGTGCGCAGGCTGCCCGGTATCGGCGGTGATATCGCGGACGCGGTGCTGTGGGTCACCGGGAGCCTCGCCGGGCTGTACGCGGTGACCGCGGCGACGGTGTCGATCGGTGTCGCCACCGGCGCGCGCGACGGATTCCTCATCGGCCACAGCGCCGCCACCATCGCCTGGATGGTCGCGGCGACGGGCTCGCTGCTCTACGGTCTGCGCAACCTGGCGGGCTCGCCCGCCGTGGCCAAACTGGCCCTCGGCTCCGGCCTGCTGGTCACCGCGGCGGCCCTGGCGAAGCTGTTCCTGTTCGATCTGGCCACGCTCGACGGCCTGGTCCGAGTGGCGGCATTCCTGATCGTCGGCGTTCTGCTGCTGGTGGCGGGCACCCGCTATGCGCGCGCATTCGCCGATGCGGGCAGTCAGAACCCGCCGACGTCGTAGCGACGCACCTACTCGCTGTCGCGCCGCCGCAGCAACTCGTTCACGCTGACCGTCCGCCCATCACCGGAATGGTGCCGCCCCTGGTCCGGCGGCGGTGTGCGACGCCTGGAGGAGCGGAGTTCGGCCATCCAGTTCTCGATGCTGCTGCGGCTGTCCTCGCCGGAGTCGGCCTCGGGTTCCGGTGTCTCGGTCGAATCCGGCTGCTGGGCAGGTGCTTCCGTGGTCGGCGCCTCGTCGGCCGGAGCCGGGTCGGGCTCGGCCACCGGAGTCGGGTCGGGCCCGGCCCCTGGAGTGGAGACGCGTGGCAGCAGCGGGCGCGGTGCCGTGTGGTGGGGTGCCGCGGCTGCGGAATCCGGATGCGGCGCGGGGGATTCGGTCTCACCGAAGGGATCGAAAGTCGCATCCGTCGACTCGATTCCGAACGGATCCCGGTGCGGGCGAGCCGATTCCGCCGACGGTCCGTCCGAAGGAGCCCCGAACGACGCGGGATTCGGATGCGGGCGCGTCGGATCGGCGGGCCTGAACGGTGCTTGCGCACCCGGACCGGCAGTGTGCCCAGTGCCCGCGTCGTGGTGCGGTGGGAGACCGCGCGATCCGGTGTCGGCTCCCGTCTCTGCGCTCGGCGGCGGAACGACACGCGCGGAGCCGAGCTGTTGTCCCGCAGGAGGTTCGGGTGGTGCGAACCGCAAGGTGGATCCGCCCGGCTGAGTCGGGTTGCCGGTCTCGCCGCCCACCGATTCCGATTCCGGCGGCGTCGCCTGAGCCGCCCGCGGCCGGGTCGGATCGGGCGGGACGGGCATCGGAATGTGCTGGGTGGACGATGCACCCGGCGCCCGTTTCATTTCCGGCGGAAGGGCATCCAGCCGCTGGGTGGGCGCTTCGGCCTCGATCTCCTCCACGGTGCGCGGCCGCCGCGGCGTCTTGCGCTGCTGGCTCTCCGGCATGGCGGGCATCTGCATGGTCACCGGATCGGTGATCGGCGTGGTCTTCACCAGGTCGACGACCTCGCCGCCGGTCGGCCGCTCATCGTCGAGGATGGGCTCACCGAGGCCGATCTTCTCCTGGATGCGCTTCATCCAGGCGGGCGCCCACCAGCAATCGTCGCCGAGCAGCTTCATGGTGGCCGGCACCAGCAGCATGCGCAGGATGGTGGCGTCGATGAACAGTGCCGCGATCATGCCGTAGGCGATGTACTGCATCATCACCAGATCGGAGAACGCGAACGCGCCCGTCACGACCAGCAGGATCAAGGCGGCCGCGGTGATGATGCGGCCGGTATGCGCGGTACCTATTCGGACCGCCTCGGTGGTGGAGGCGCCCTGTGCGCGCGCCTCGACCATGCGTGAGAGCAGGAAGACCTCGTAGTCGGTGGACAGACCGTAGACCACGGCGATGATCAGCACCAGCACCGGCGACATGATCGGTTGCGGTGTGAAGTTCAGCAGGTCGGCACCGTGGCCGTCGACGAATATCCAGGTCAGGATGCCGAGGGTGGAGCCGAGACCGAGCGCGCTCATCAATGCCGCCTTGATGGGCAGCACGAGCGAGCCGAACGTCAGGAACATCAGCAGGGTCGTGACGAACAGCACCAGCGCGATCATCAACGGCATGCGATCGACCAGTGCGTCGATACTGTCCATGGTGAACGCGGGTTGGCCGCCGACGAGCAGGGTGACGTCGTCGGGGATTTCCATCGCCCGCAGGTATTCGATGGTCGGCCGATAGTCCTCGGAGTCCGTCAGCGTCACGGTCGTCCGGTAGACGTCGGTCTGCTCGGTGGACCGGGCCGGCACCTCGAACTTGCCCGCGAGCCCCGGCGCCTCACTGGCCTGTTTCCAGACCTGGCCGACGGAATTGCTGTTGTCGGAGATCATGATCAGCTGCACCGGATCGGATTTGCGCAGCGGGAAGATCTCGTCGAAGTTCTGCTGCGCCATCCGGGTCGGGTTGTCCGGCGGCAGATAGCGCTCGTTGATCCCACCGAACTCCAGGTTCTTGACCGGGATGATCAACAGCAGCAGCAGGATGCTGATCGGGATGGCGATCTTGAGCGGATGCTTCATCACCCAGCGGGTCGAGCGGCCCCAGAAACCGTTCTCGACCTCCTCGGCGGTCTTGGTCTTGCGGAACCACTTGAGCCCGAACTTGTCGACCCGCGGTCCGAGGATGCCGAGCATGGCCGGCAGCAGGGTGATCGAGGTCAGCGCGGCCAGCGAGACCGTCGCGATGGTGCCGTAGGCCACCGATTTCAGGAAGCCCTGCGGGAACAGCAGCATGCCGCCGAGGCTGGCGATGATCATGGTCGCGGAGAACACCACGGTGCGGCCCGCGGTCATCACCGAGCGTCTGACCGCCGCCGGGGTGTCGTAGCCCTCCGCCAATTCCTCACGGAACCGGCTGACTATGAACAGGCCGTAGTCGATCGCCAGACCGAGACCGATCATCGAGACGACATTGGAGACGAAGGAGTTGACGTCGGTGAAGTTGGTCAACGCCATGACGATGCCATTGGCGCCGATCACGGTGAGGCCGCCGACGATCAGCGGCAGCGCGGCGGCCACGATACCGCCGAAGATGAAGAACAGCAGGACGGCGACGGCCGGAATGGCCAGCACCTCCATGCGTTTGGAGTCGCTGGCGATGGTGTCGTTGAGCGTGCCAGCGACCGCTTGCAGGCCCGCGACCTGCACATCGATGCCCTCGATATAGAAGACGTCCTTCACCGCGCGGAAATTGCGCACCATATCGGTGTCGTTGTCGCCGACGATGGCGATCGAGGCGAAGGTGTGCTTACCGTCTTTGGATCCGAACAGACTCGGCTGTGCCGGACCGGTTTCGGTGGCCCAGTAGGCGCCGTTGACCTTGGCGATCTGCTCGGGATGCTCCCGCGGCAGCCGGTTCAGGCTGTCGATGATCTTGCTGCTGAACGCGGGGTCCTGGATGGTGGTGCCCTCGGGCGCGGTGTACAGCACGATCACATCGCTGGTGTGATCGCGGCCGTAGGCCGAGTCGGAGATACGCGCCGCCGCGGCCGATTCCGAGGTGGGGTCGTCCCATCCGCTGTTGCTCAAATGGTCGCCGAGTCCGAGACCGTAGCCACCGAGCGCCAGTAGTGCGGCCACGACGACACCGATGACGGCGAAACGTAGTCGGTAGACCAGATCGCCCCAGCGGGTGAACACTAAGCGACTCCTTGTGCGGGGCGAGAGGTGAGCAGCGCCGACAGCGGCCGGAACGGCTGAAGCCAGGCACCCTCGTCGGGCAGCGAGTCGAGGCTAACCCGTGGCAGCGGTTCGCGGAACACACCGGGAATGTCCTCGAGATCGACGAACTCGAGGGTATCGGATGTGACCGCCCAGCTCGCGTGCTCACGGAAGCCGAGGATCGAGACGGGGACACCGTCGGCCGCGATCTGCTCGAGCGGTTCGCGGAAGGCCTGTCCATCGGCCGAGGCGACCATGATGCCCGCGAGCCCGGCGCCGCGACGGCGCATCGCGATATGGGCGAGCATATCGGCGTCGACATCGGAATCTTCGTCGATCTTGGGTTTGGCGAAGACGGCGTAACCCACATTGCGCAGCGCCTCCACCCACGGCCGCACCACATCGGCGGTGCCGGGCGCGATATTGGTGAACACCGTCGCCTCGGGTTCGACGCGCTGACCGGCGCCGACCGACAGCTCGGCGGTGCGCGAGAGCAACCAGCGGCCGAGCGCGTCGAAGCGGGGGCGGTAGGCGGCGGTCGGGCGGCCACCGAGGATGGCGCCGAGCCCCATATCGAGGTTGGGGGCGTCCCATACCAACAGCACCCGGCGCACGTCCGAACTGTCGGCTCCGCGCACCCCGGCGGCAACCTCGTCCGCTGCGGGTGCCATCTCACTGACGCTCATCATTCGATCTTCCCCCATATGAACTCGGTGATGGCGCTTCCGGCGCGATGGGCCTTGCCCTCGAACTTGGTGATCGGCCGTTCGAAACCGATCGGCGCGCTGTCGCGATGTTCGGCGCTGACCCCGCCGGTGGTCTCGTTCAGGCCGGTCAGCAGTGGTTCGGCGGCGCCGACCTCGGCGATGTGTTCGGCATAACCCGCATGGTCGGTCGCGACATGCAACACACCGCCCGGTCGCAGCCGGTTCGCGATCAGCGCGAGTGTCGCGGGCTGTAGCAGTCTGCGTTTGTGATGTCTGGCCTTGGGCCACGGATCGGGGAAGAACACGCGCACGCCGGTCAGCGACTGTTCGGCAATCATGTTCTCCAGCACGTCGACGGCATCGCCGCGCAGCAGTCGGATGTTGTCGATCTGCTCCCGCTCGACCGCCTGCACCAGCTGGGCCAGGCCCGGCTGATAGACCTCGATGCCGATCAGGTTCAGATGCGGTTCGGCCTGCGCCATCGCCGCCGTCGCGGTACCGGTGCCACAGCCGATCTCGATGACCAGCGGGGCGCTGCGGCCGAACCAGGCGTCGGCGTCGAGCGCTTCGTCGGCCACGTCGCGGCCGATCACCGGCCAGGTGCGGTCCCAGGATTTCTGCTGGTTGGGGGTCAGCGCGCCGCGCCGGGACCGGAAGCTGGTCACCCGGGGGTACAGGCGGGACCCGGTCTTCGACCGCCGACCGGCATCAGCGGGAGCCGAAGCTGTGGACGGTGGGACCGGAACGGACTCGTCTGTAGGGTTCACGGCGTCGTTCACACGTCCATTGTCCAGCATCGGGTGTTCTACGGCGCAGGCGACCGCGTGGTTACCCGGCCCGACGCCCGGTAAACGGCGCTTGACCGGCTCAGGCGGCCCTGACCTGCTCCACCTCGGCCACCGTCGGCCGCGGTGCGCGCAGCGGGCGGCCGAGCGCGACCATGACCGCGGTCGTGGCCAACTCGACCAGTCCGCGCACCCCGGCCACCGAGGCGGTCACCGACCACACGGTGGTGTCGCCGTCGTCGGCGATCGGACGGCCCGCCACCCGGTCGGCGAGCCAGTTCAGGCTGATCGGGGCGGCCAGCGGCATCAGCGTGAGGTGCTCGCTGAGCCGATCGCGCAGATAGCTGACCGCCGCGCCGCCGCTGCGATACCGCTGCACCTGGCCGTCGACGCCGTCGATGTGGATGATCTGATCGTGCACCGGCTGGATCACCAGCAGCGGACAGGTCGGTGTCGAATTGCCGAGACGAAGATCGTCGAGCATGGTTTGGAACTCCGGCCTGGCCAGCACCTCGGCCAACGGACGATCCAGATAGTCGTCGAGCCGCTTACCGGCGAGGCCCAGCACCGCCGCCACCGTCGGCCAGCGCGCCGCCCGGTCGAGCAGCTGCTTGCCCTCCGGGGTGAGTTCATCGCGCACCAGCGCGCCGAGCGCCGGGTACAGCCGTGACAGCGCCGCGATGACGATGGTCGGCAGACCCGCGTAGTGGCTGCCGTTGAGCCGGACGAACACCTGACCGGGATCGCCCACCGGAGCACCGAGCGCCGCGCCGACGATATCGAGTTCCGGTGCGTAGGTCGGAGCCATCTCCACCAGCCAGGAACTGGCCATACCGCCGCCGGAGTAGCCCCACGCGACCACCGGGGTGTCCGCGCGCAGGCCGAGCGGGCCGAAGGCGAGGGCGGCGCGCACACCGTCGAGGGCGCGGTAACCGGGTTCGCGGGGCGCGCCGAAATTCCCGTTCGGGCCCTCGTGATCGGCGATGCTCACCGCCCAGCCGCGCCGCAGCGCATTGGCCACCAGCAGCCACTCCAGCTGGGTCACCGAACCGAGGGCCTTCGCGCCGCGGCGCAATGCGTAGGACGGCGAACACCTTTCGGTGACCGCGTCCATCGCCGTCTGAAAGGCCAGCAGCGGGCGCGCATCCGCGGGATCGGCGCCCTGCGGCAGCAGCACCGTGGTGACCGCGACCTCGGGGACGCCGTGCAGGTCACAGCTGCGATAGAGCAGCTGCCAGGCCGAAACCTGTTGCGGCACGAGGCCGAACAACGCGACCTCGACCGTGCGGCTGCGCAGCACCGTGCCCGCGGGCTGATCGGCGAATCCCGGCGGCGGGCGATGGAAGGGATCACGGCTCGGCAGCAGGGGCGTGCTGCCCGCGCCGGTGTCGAGGACTGTCACTTCGCTCGGCTCGGCGCCGATGGTCCGGTCGGCATCGACCGCCCTGTCGCGAGTCATCGCAACCTCCTCGTCGAGGCCCGATGCACTGGCTTCGGGCACATTTGGCGGCATCGTGCCGCCGCGCGGTTCGGCGCCGCGCTGTGTCGCCCGCTCGTCGTGATCGAAAAGTCAAGCTACGCACCGACTGTGGTGCCGACCATCAGGTCAGGGTAAGTTACCCGGCATTCGTCGGGCCAGCCCAAGGCGGATAGTACGGCACGGCGCAACAATCGCCATTACGCTGCCTGATATGGGTGGTCCGACGGTTTTCATCACGGGGGCGGCAGCCGGTATCGGCCGTGCCACAGCGCTGCTTTTCGCTGCTAATGGCTACCACGTCGGCGCCTACGACATCGACGAGGTCGGACTCACCAGGCTCGCCGCCGATATCGGCGGTGCGGGCGGCAGCGTCCGCACCGGGCTGCTCGATGTGACCGACACCACAGCGTGGGCGGAGCGGCTCGCCGAACTATGGGCGGACTCCGGCCGCCTCGACATCCTGATCAACAACGCGGGCGTCCTGCGCGCGGGCCCCTTCGAATCGATCGACCTCGCCCAGCATCACGCCATCATCGACGTGAACATCGGCGGCGTCGTCAACGGAACGCACCTCGCCTTCCGCTATCTGCGTGACACCCCCGGCGCCCAGGTGGTGAACCTGTGCTCGGCCTCGGCCATCTACGGCCAGCCCGAACTCGCCAGCTACGGCGCCACCAAATCGGCGGTCAAAGGGCTCACCGAGGCGCTCGACCTGGAATGGGCGCATCACGACATCCGGGTCATCGCGGTGTGGCCGCTGTTCGTCGCCACCGCGATGGTCGAGGGCGTGAACACGAAATCCACTCGCTCGCTCGGTGTGCGGCTGACCGCCGAGGACGTCGCCGACGGAATCTGGTCGGCCACCACGAAGCACGGCAGGCTGCCCCGCGTGCACTACGAGATCGGCACGCAGGCGAAACTGCTGGCCACCGCGGCGAAATATGCGCCGAACTGGGCGGTGCGCACGGTGAACAAATACGTCAGCGGCTCATGAGCCCCGCGGTGCGGCGGCCAGCACTGGCCACCGCCCCGACTTCTGAGAGAATGCCCGCAGAACTCGACAGGGGGGTAAGTACCGATGCCGAACGCCGCCGGACCGGATACAACCATGCTCGACCGACCCGAACCGACCCGTGAGCACGATCAACTCGACGAACTGCTCGACGTGCTGCGTCAGGGGCCGGGCAACGATCCGCAGATCGGTTACCACGCCGGGCTCGCGGTGGACCGCTGGCGCATGCCGCCGCGCATCCAGGTCACCGGTCGCGCGCATACGGGGCGCACCACCGTGCTGCACGCGCTGGCGCTGATGTCGGCGGTGGAGACCGGCCCGATCGACGAACCCGGTCTGCCCGATCCGGTGCTCGACGGCGACATCGTCGTCTATGTGCTCGCCGCCGCCCCCGGCCCCGCCGATCTGCGCATCCTCGGTGCGCTGCCGCCCGACCGCACCATCGTGGTGCTCAACAAGGCCGATGCGGTGGGCGCCCGCTGGGCCGACGCCGTGCTCGCCGCCGAACAGTACAGCCGCCAACTCGGCAGGCTCGTGCTGCCCGTCGTCGCCTCGCTCGCGGTGCGGACCAGGGCGGGCGCGGTCACCGACAGTGATATGGACACGCTGCGCAGGCATGCGGGCAATACCGATCCGGCGTTCACCCTCTCACCCGATCTGTTCACCGCGCCGAACGTTGGGCCCGATGTCGCCGAACGGGCCCAGCTGTTGCAGCGCTGGGATCTGTACGGGGTGAGCTGTGCGCTGAGCGCGGTGCGCAACCAGCCCGAGATCAGCGGGCAGGCGCTGTTGCAGATCCTGCATGCCGTCAGCGCTGTCGACCCGCTGCACAAACTGCTGCACCGCCGCTACGAGCAGGTCTCGGCCCAGCGCGGCGGTGAACTGCTCGACGAACTCACCAGGTTGGCCGCGCGTGCGGTCCCCGGCGACGGTGGGCAGGCCCGCGACGTGCTCGAGGACTATCTCTACGGCGACGACGCCCTGTGGACCGGTCTGTGCGCCGGTCTCGCCCATCCGTCGGTCGCGCATCTGGCCGCCGGTTACCCCTCACCCGCGCCCGCCGATGCCGACGACGCCCTCAACCGGGCCGCCCGCTGGCGCTCGCTGGTGTCCAGCGATATGCCGCCCGCCGCCCGCCGCGCCGCACTGCGGGTGCACAACGGCTACGTCCGGCTATGGGAGCGAATGAGCAGTGCAGGTCTCTGATCCCCCGGAACACCCGTCGCGCACCGATTCCGCCGCATCCGTCTCCGCGCTGCCCGCGGAGCTGGAGGCAGTGGTGCAGCGATGGAATCCGCAGGGGATGGCGCTGTTGCGAGCCGTCGCGGGTGTCGGCAGCGCCTCCGGTGTGGTGCTGATCGGCCCGGATGACGCCGGAACCACACTGCTCAGGACCGAACTTGCCCGGTTCGAACCGCATGTCGATCTCACCGACCCCGTCGCCGACGCGCGCACGGCTGTCGAAACCACCTCACCCTCGGGTGATGCGCCCGCCGCGGTGGCGCTGATCCTGCTCGATGCGGGCACCACCCTCGGCGCCGGTGTCCTAGATATGGTGCGCGGGCTACGCGCCGGTGGCACCAGGGTGCTGCTCGCCATGAACGGCATCCACGCCCATCAGGACTGGCGCGCGGTGCTCGATCGCGATCTGGCGTTGCTCACCGGCGCCGGTATCACCGATATCGATATCGTGCCGGTCTCCGCGCGTCTCGCGGTGGCGGCACGATCCTCCGGCGATACCGCCCTGCTGGATCGTTCCGGTCTCGCCGTTCTGCACGCGGCGCTCGTCGCCGCCACCCTCGGCGCCGCCGACGACGGTGACGACCGGCTCGCCGCCGTACGAACCAGGGTGCTGACCGACACCAGGGCCCGCATCGTCGAACAGGTCGGCGCGTTGCGTGCCGGTACCGCCGCGGTCCGGCTGCGCGAGGAACGCGCCACCGTGCTGGCCGGACGCGACGGCGGTCGGGGCGCTGCCATGTCCACCCTGCGCAGCCAGCTGCATCTGGCGCGACTGGATCTGATGACCGAGGTCGGGGCGCGGGTGCGGGCCCTGCACACCGCCGCGCGCGCCGAACTCGACCGGCTCGGCCGCTCCGATATCGGCGACTACCCGGACCGGCTCCAGCAGGCGGTGACCGAACTGGCCGCCGCCGTCGACGCCGATATCGAGCATCGGCTGGCCGAACTGGCCTCGCGCGTCGGCGGCCCGGATCCGGGCGGGGTCCGCCGCGATCCGCCGCCGCGGGTGGGCGCGGACCCTGAACCGCGGCAGCGGGGTGTCGAAGATCACCTCATGATCGCGCTCGGCGCGTCGGCCGGTGTCGGCCTCGGTCGGCTGGTGGTTTCGCCGTTCAGTCTGGTGCCCGCGCTGGACGTGGCGAGCGTGCCGGTGACACTGCTGCTCGGCGCCGGTGTGGCCGCCTGGGTGGTGCGGGCTCGCGGCCAGCTCGCCGATCGCAACCATCTGCGGCAATGGGTCGCCGACGTCCTGGTGAATGTGAAAGCCCAGCTAGAGCAGCGGGTCGGCACGGCGATGGTGGAGGCGGAAGCGCAGTTGTCGGAGCGGGTGGCGCGGTCGAGCACCGAACGGATGGTCGAGGTCGATCGTCGCGCCGCCGAACTCGAGGCGCGGCTGCGGCGCTATATCGCCGAACAGCCGGGTCAGCTCGCGGCCTGTGAACGCGACATCGACAGCATCGATCGCTGGGTGGGACCGGCCGGACCTGGGAAGAATGATCAGCGGTGACGAGGGGTACATATGAGGAACCCGATTCCGTACGGTTCGTCATATCGCGTTAACCTCTAGACAGGAACCTGGGCGTCCGCTTCGCCCTGTGCGTCGTCCAGCCGGTCGGCGCTTTCGACGGGCCGCAGCGGGTGCCATCCAGCCAATGGTGGCGCTCGGTGGTTCGGGGCTGGTCATGCGCCGATTGGGCCAGGACCGAAACACCGCAGAACCGCCCATCTCAGGAGAGTTTTCATGACCTCAGCGACCATTCCTGGTCTTCGTGGATCCGACGGCAAAGCGCCGACCGAACACAGCGAACTGCTCGCCTGGGTACAGGAAGTCGCCGAACTGACTCAGCCTGATCGGGTGGTGTGGGCCGACGGTTCCGATGCCGAATGGGAGCGTCTGACCAATCAGCTGGTCGAGGCGGGGACGTTCAAGCGCCTCGACGAGAAGAAGAAGCCCAACTCCTTCCTCGCCCTGTCCGACCCCTCCGATGTCGCGCGCGTCGAATCGCGCACCTACATCTGTTCGGAGTCCGAGGCCGACGCCGGGCCAACCAACAACTGGGTCGACCCGGCCGAGATGCGCGCCACCATGACCGAGCTGTACCGCGGCTCGATGAAGGGCCGCACCATGTACGTGGTGCCGTTCTGCATGGGTCCGCTCGGCGCCGATGATCCCAAGCTCGGTGTCGAGATCACCGACTCGGAGTACGTGGTGGTGTCGATGCGCGTGATGACCCGCATGGGTCAGGCCGCCCTCGACAAGCTCGGCGCCGACAAGCCGTTCGTGAAGGCGCTGCATTCGGTGGGCGCGCCGCTGGCCGACGGTCAGGCCGACGTCCCGTGGCCGTGCAACGACACCAAATACATCACCCACTTCCCCGAGGCCCGCGAGATCTGGTCCTACGGCTCGGGCTACGGCGGCAACGCGCTGCTCGGTAAGAAGTGCTACTCGCTGCGTATCGCCTCGGCGATGGCGCACGACGAGGGCTGGCTGGCCGAGCATATGCTGATTCTCAAGCTGATCTCCCCGGAGAACAAGGCCTACTACATCGCGGCCGCCTTCCCCAGCGCCTGCGGTAAGACCAACCTCGCCATGATCCAGCCGACCGTGCCCGGCTGGCGCGCGGAAACCCTCGGCGACGACATCGCCTGGATGCGTTTCGGCAAGGACGGCCGCCTGTACGCGGTGAACCCAGAGTTCGGTTTCTTCGGTGTCGCGCCGGGCACCAACCACAGCTCCAACCCCAATGCCATGGCGACCATGGACGCGGGCAACACCGTCTACACCAATGTCGCGCTGACCGATGACAACGACGTCTGGTGGGAAGGTCTCGAGGGCGAGCCCGATCATCTGATCGATTGGAAGGGCAACGACTGGTACCTGCGCGAGACCGAAACTCTCGCCGCCCACCCGAACTCGCGCTACTGCACCCCGATGTCGCAGTGCCCGATCCTGGCCCCCGAATGGGACGACCCGCAGGGTGTGCCGATCTCGGCGATCCTGTTCGGCGGTCGCCGCAAGACCACCGTCCCGCTGGTGACCGAGTCCTTCGACTGGCAGCACGGCGTTTTCATGGGCGCCACGCTGTCCTCGGAGCAGACCGCCGCCGCCGAGGGCAAGGTCGGCACCGTGCGCCGCGATCCGATGGCCATGCTGCCGTTCATGGGCTACCACGTCGGTGACTACCTGAACCACTGGATCAATGTCGGCAAGAACGCCGATGCGACCAAGCTGCCGAAGATCTTCTACGTCAACTGGTTCCGTCGCGGCGACGACGGCCGGTTCCTCTGGCCCGGATTCGGCGAGAACTCCCGCGTGCTGGAGTGGATCGTCAACCGGATCGAGGGCAAGGCCGAGGCCGAGTCCACCGCGATCGGCAACGTCCCCACCGCCGCCCAGCTCGATCTGGCCGGTCTCGACGTCGAACACTCCGACGTCGACGAGGCGCTGAAGGTCGACGCCGAGGAGTGGAAGAAGGAGATCCCGCTCATCGAGGAGTGGTTCGAATTCGTCGGCGATAAGCTGCCCTCGGGCGTGCGCGACGAATTCGAGGCGCTCAAACAGCGTCTCGGGTAGATCACCCGTAGCACTTCGACACCGTCCGCACCTGAGGTGCGGGCGGTGTCGATTTCGTGGTCGGCCTGTGGGTTTGGCATGACGCGACACGGGTACCTGTCCGTTATGCCTAGTTGAGCCTGTTGTGTGGCTTATGCTTTGCGTGTTCTCCAGCTCACGACAGCACAGTTCGATTGTCACTGGTCAACTGATCGACTGAACTGCTTCCTCGATCTGTCCGTGGCGCGCGAGAACCGCCGCCGACGACACGATCGCCGCGCGAGAGGGTGTGGAGCATGGCCGATGGGTACAACCGGACTCCGGTAGTCGAGCTACCGATGGCGACGGTGTCACATACGAGTACGCCGTTGCATCGGGCCGCACGGCGCCTGCAATCGGTTCTGCCGCCGGGCTGGTACGTCGAAGTGGTCGACGCGCCGACATGCGGTGACGACGCGCAGTCGGTGCTGCGCGTGGTGCTGCCTCCGGAGTGAGTCGCACCCACCCCGGAGGCTGTCGAATCGTCTTCGGGTCCTAGCCGGTCCAGCCGAGCGGCATCAGCACCGACTTCTGCTCACAGAACGCGTCGAGGCCCTCCGGCCCGTTCTCCCGGCCGAGCCCGGAATTCTTGTAGCCGCCGAACGGTGCGCCGGGATCGAAGGCGTACCAGTTGATCGCATAGGTTCCGGTGCGCACGCGCGCGGCGATCGCGGCGCCGTGCTCCACATCGCTGGTCCACACCGAACCGGCCAGACCGTAGTCGGAATCGTTGGCGATGGCCACGGCTTCGTCCTCGGTGTCGTACGGGATCACCGAAAGTACCGGTCCGAAAATCTCTTCCCGCGCGATCGTCGACGAATTGTCCACATCGGCGAAGATGGTCGGCTCGACGAACCAGCCCTTGTCCAGCCCTTCCGGCCTGCCGCCGCCGAGCACCAGTCGCGCACCCTCGGCCTTGCCCTTGGCGATATAGCCCTCGACCCGCTCCCGCTGACGCTGCGAGATCAGCGGGCCGAGTTGGGTGGCCGGATCGGTGGGATCGCCGACGGTCATGGTGCGCACATGCGCGGCCAGCGCCTCGATGATCTCGTCGTAGTGGCTGCGCGGCGCCAGGATTCGGGTCTGCGCGACACAACCCTGACCGGAGTTCATCAGACCGGAGAAGGCCAGCACCGGAATGCTCGCGGCAATGTCCATATCCGGCAACAGGATTGCCGCGGACTTACCGCCGAGTTCGAGTGAGACGGTCTTGAGCTGTTCGGTGGCGATGGCGCCGATCCGGCGGCCGACCGCGGTGCTGCCGGTGAAGGTCAGCTTATCGATGCCGGGATGTGACGCCAGGTACTCCGAGGCCTCGGCCTCGGCGGGCAGCACCGAAAGCACACCCTCGGGCAGTCCGGCCTCGGCGAAGATCTCGGCGACCTTGTTGGTGGTCAGCGGCGTCAAGGGGGATGGCTTGAGCACCACCGTACAACCGGCAAGCAGCGAGGGCGCGAGCTTGTTGGCGGCGAGGAACAGCGGAACGTTCCACGCGGTGATCGCGGCGACCACACCACGCGGTTCGCGGGATACCCGGGTGGTGCCGAAGATGCCGGTGCGGGTCTCGTTCCACGGGAAGGATTTCGCCAGGCCCGCGTAGTAGTCGAGGGCCGCGACGGCCGGGATCTGGTTCAGCGTGGTGGCCGCCATCAGCGGGGCGCCCATCTCGGCGGTGAGGGTGGCGGCCAGGTCGGCGCCGCGTTCCTCGATCAGACGGGCGGCGCGGGTGAGCACCTGGGCGCGCTCCTCCGGCGGCGTGGACGGCCACGGACCGGAGTCGAAGGCCGCGCGGGCCGCGGCGACCGCGGCGTCGACGTCGGCGCGGTCGACGGCGGGGACGCTGCCGACCGGCTCCTCGGTGGCCGGGGAGAAGACCTGGATGCGCTCGGTGGTGGCGGGCGCGGTCCAGCGGCCGCCGATGAAGAGGCTGTCGTAATCCATGAGAACACGTTACAGTTTTGTCGCCCCGTTGTCTGTAACAGGTTTCAGTTTCGCTTCCGCGCACCCCCATGAGCTGCGTGAATTCCGACCTGTCGGTTCGCTTTTCGTCAGAACGCACTATTGCGTTCTGTTGCTGGACAGTGGATGCTGTAGCTACTGATCAGCTCGCTCGACCCATCGAACCGATACCGCAATTGGGGAGTCCGATTCATGGCGGTGCAAGTGATCGGCCGGTCGTTGATGACAAGCGACCAGACCGAGCATCAAGCTAAGAGCGTTGGCAGCGGCGGCTGGGTGGTTTCCTTCCTACCCGGCCGCACTTTGACCATCGAGCAGGCAACGGCCGCTATGCAGGCCGCCGAGGCCGTGGCGGTGGTCGGAACGCTGGCCGATCTGGTCGGCCTGACCACGCTCGAGGCGGTCGGACTCGCCATGCGGGAGTCGCCGTGGCAGGAGGCGCGTCACGTCACCCGCGGGTGGCGTCAGGCCCTGCGGGTTCGCTGAAAGCGACCGGCCGTTCCGCGCCAGCGCCGCCGGGTTCAGTCCGGTTTGATTGCGACGATCACCAGGTTGCTGACCAGTAACTCGCGCAACAACGGGATACGAACCAGCCACCACGCCCACCGCGGGTGATAGCGGGGGAACACCGCGAACACCTCCGCGGGCGTCCGCTGTGCCCACCGCAGACCATCCGCGGCGCCCACGGCGAACAGGGACCGGCCGAACCTGTTCTTGGGCTCACGACCATGCTTGCGCCGATACCGGCGGGCCGCGTACTCGCCGCCCAGGTAATGCCACGGGCCGGTCTCATGCCCACCGAACGGGCCGTGCCACACCGTGTAGGACAGCACGATCACCCCACCTGGCCGCGTCACACGCACCATCTCGTCGGCCATCAGCCACGGATGGGGCACATGCTCGGCCACATTCGACGAAAAACAGATATCCACCGCGCCATCCCGAAACGGCAGCGCCATCCCCGAACCGCGCACCGCGCCCGGCACCGTCAGACCGGCCGCATGCAGCTCAGAGGGGTCCGGCTCCACCGGGATGTACCTCGCGCCGGTCCTGGCGAACTCGTCGGCGAAATAGCCCGGCCCGCCGCCCACATCGATGATCGTCGCGCCCGCCAGCGCACGACCGGTCGCATCCGCGTAGAAATCGCTGATCATGGCGGCGCTGTCGGTGGCGAGACCACCGTAGAACACCGCGGGCGCGGTCTGCTCGAACCGGAAACTGCTCAGCAGCCGCAGGGAGCGCCGCAGCGTCGCCCGCTCGGCGAAGCGCGGGCCGCGCATCGACCCACGCGGGGCCGCCCGTCCCGTTCGCATCCGGGTCTGCGGCGACCACCCGGTCGGCCTCATATCGGCTCCGATCACGGCGCCGAGTCTCGCACAAACCGCGCCGAGGGCCGGTCGCGGCCGGGTCGGCGGGCGGTCAGGGCCATGATCGGACCACTGTCCAGTGCTGTCCATTAGGGTGTACGTCGATATCCGACGTTCCCGACGGGGACCCGACGACCGGAGAAGCTCGACCGTGCGCGAAGTCCTTCTGCTCTGCTGGCGCGACACGGGGCATCCGCAGGGCGGGGGCAGCGAACGCTACCTCGAGCAGGTCGGCGCCCACCTGGCCGCCCGCGGGGTCAAGGTCACCCTGCGCACGGCGCGCTATCCGGGCGCGGCCACCCGCGAGACCGTCGACGGCATCGACATCAGCCGCGCGGGCGGACGCTACTCGGTGTACCCGCGTGCGCTCGCCGCCATCGCCCTCGGGCGGCTCGGGTTCGGACCGCTGCGCGGACTGCGACCCGACGCGGTGATCGACACCCAGAACGGCATCCCGTTCTTCGCCAGGGCCGTGGGTGGCGCGCCCTCGGTGGTGCTGGTGCATCACGGGCATCGTGAACAGTGGCCCGTCGCGGGGCGAATGGTCGGCCGGATCGGCTGGTGGATCGAATCGAGGCTCTCGCCACGGGTGCATCGCGACAACCAATACCTGACCGTATCCCTGCCCTCCGCCGAGGAATTGACGACGCTCGGCGTGGACAGTTCGCGCATCGCGGTGGTGCGCAACGGAGCTGAACCTGTTCCAGCCGACGCCCCCACCGGTGCGTCCGAAACCCGCACCGCCGAACCACGGGTCGTGGTGCTCTCACGGCTGGTGCCGCACAAGCAGATCGAGGACGCGCTCTCGGCCGTCGCGCGACTGCGCGACCGGATTCCCGGCGTGGCGCTCGACGTCATCGGCGACGGCTGGTGGGCCGACAATCTGAAATCCGTCGCGCGCGAGCTGGGTATCGCCGATGCGGTGACCTTCCACGGGCACGTCGACGAACGCCGCAAACACGAACTGCTCGCCCGCGCCTGGGTGCACGTCATGCCCTCACGCAAAGAAGGCTGGGGTCTCGCGGTGATCGAGGCGGCCCAGCACGGTGTGCCGACGGTCGGCTACCGGTCCTCGCGCGGGCTCACCGATTCCATCGTCGACGGCGTCACCGGGCTGCTGGTCGACGATGTCGATCAGCTGGCCGAATCGGTCGCCGAACTGCTCGACGACGCCCCGAGCCGCACCGTCATGGGGGAGAAGGCGCGCGCCCGTGCTCGGGAATTCTCATGGGAGAGTACGGCGGCGGGCGTGTACCAGGTGCTCGCGGCGGCGGCGGATGGGCGGAAGGTGTCGGGGCTGATTCCGCCGGTGTGAGCCGGGCTGATTCGGCGGGGGTGAGCTGGGCTGATTCGGGGTGTGGGCCGGGCTGATTCGGGGTGTGGGCCGGGCTGATACGGCGGGTGTGGGCCGGGCTGATACGGCGGAGGTGGGCCGGGCTGATTCGGCCGGTGGGCGGAGTGTTCGGGTCGATCCTTCCGGTGCGATCGGGAGCGGAGTTACCAGCTGCCGCAGGCGCACTCGGTGCGGGCTGCGGCTACTGCGCCGGTGTGCTCCGCTCGCGGATTCGACGCCTGGTCAGTGGGCGAATCGTGAGTAGCGGTGCGAACAGCAGGCTCGCCCAGAGCAGGTGGGCGCTGATCACCAAGGGGCGGTGCGCGGCCGTGCGCTCGGTGATGACGCCGGGGACGCGATAGAGCGAGAGATCCGGAGTGGTCAGCATCGGCTCCAGTTGCGCCAGTGTGGTTTTCGATTCACCCAGCGGGCCTGGCGTGCGGTGCTCGACGAGCACCCAGCCCACACCGAGCGCCGCCAGATCCTTCGCCGTACCACCCGTCAGCAGCAGACTCTCCACCTGCCCGGCCCGCGCGCCCTCACCCGAAACCCGCTGCCCACGCACCGGCAGCTCACCGGTCTGCAACACATCGTTCGGCAGCATGCGCGGCGCCGGATCCAGCACCGGCGCCGGCCCGCTGTACGGGAACCGCCGGAACATCCCTCCGGGCAGCACCGCGACATCTCCCGGCCCATCCACCCGTTCGGCCACCTGCTGCCACGCCGCCGGGTACCGCACCGCCCGCATCTCACCACCCACGCCCCACGCCAGGTCGATGAGCGGGAGTATCAGTGCCGCGATGAACAGGGCGGCGATGGTGGTGAGCGCAGGACCGGCGGCGGATCGGCGGTCGTGGGTGGGTGGTGCGACCCGGGATCGGCCGGGTCCATCCGCGCCGGATGATCCGGGCTGGGCGTCGATGGATCCGGCGTCGGCCAGGGTGGACGTGTGCCCTGGGGTAGTCGAGCTGCTGCCGGGTTCGGCTGTGCTGCTGATCGGATTCGAGGTGGGATCGTTCGGCGTGTGCGCGGATGCGCCGCCTACAGAGTCGGCTGAGCGGACTTCGGTTTCGGCCGTCGTGGCGGTAGCGTCGGGCCCGGCGCTTCGGTCGATGGCCCGACCGCCGAACCTCGCCGCGACGGCAGCGCATCCCGCTGCGACACACAACGCATACGCGGGCATCGCGAGCGCGACGTACTTCTGCGTATCACGTAGCAGCCCCGCGCCCGGTACCTCGACGACGAGCCATTCGAGAACTTCCATGCCCCATGCGGTCGCGCCGAGCGCGGGTAGGAGCACGGCAGCCAGCGCGAGCCCGAGGAGCCTGCGTCCGGTGCGCACGTCTGCGGTGTCGGGCTGCTGTCCCACCGGATCCTCGGCGGTCTGATGCGCTCTGCTGGCGCCGGGCCGGATGCGCCGAACCGGGAATCCGGCGACGGTCCGCACGCCGAGGGCGACGAGGATCAGCAGGATCGCGGTCGCGGCGAGGGCGAGCGGGGTGGTGCGGGACCAGGGGACGGCGTCGGCGTTCCAGATGCCGCCGAGACCCGCCAGGCTGCCGATGGTGGCGAGGCCGGGTTCGGCGCGGGCGGCAAAGGCGGCGATACCGGCGGGGTCGGAGGTCTCGGTGCCCGCGCCGGAGGCGAGCGTCGCGACCAGCCAGGGCGCGGAGGCGGCGATCAGCAGCGCCAGCGCACCGGCGACGTTGCGACGGCCCGCGACGACGAGGCCGACGATGCCCGCCAGCAGCGCACCCGTCGGTGTCAGCCCCGCGGCGGCGAAGCACCCGGCGAGCGCCGCCCAGTCCCGCACCGCTTGCCCCGGACGCCGATCAGCCACGCGCGTAACCGGCTCGGGTTCACTCGGCTCCGAGGGCACATGCGGTCGTGAACCGGCCTGGCCTGGGTGCATCCGGCTGGGGGAGGTCTGGTCGGTGGTGGTCTGGTTGGAGCCTGGCTGGTCGGAATTGGTTTGTTCGGGGGGAGTTCGGTTGGCGGCGGTCCGGTCGGAACCGGTCGGACCGGACCCGATCTGGTCGGGGGCGGTCTGGCTGGACGCTGTCCGGTCGAGAGAAGGGTGAACGGGTGCTGCCCGGCCCTCTGGGGTCGCGGCCAGGCTTCGGGGCCCGGTGGTGGTCTGGTCATGTGCCTCGGTGGCCTGTTCGGGGCGAGCCGTCCGGCTCGGTGTCGGGTCGGGGCGGCGTCGATGTGGCGCGGAGACTGCGTTGCGGTTCGCCCGCTCGCGGAGCCGATGCGCTGCCAGCGCGGTCCACGGGAGGGCGGCGTACCCGGTGAGCAGGCTCCAA
Source organism: Nocardia cyriacigeorgica (assembly GCF_029868385.1). Lineage (GTDB taxonomy): Bacteria > Actinomycetota > Actinomycetes > Mycobacteriales > Mycobacteriaceae > Nocardia > Nocardia cyriacigeorgica_F. The sequence goes on from NZ_JARWNX010000037.1 coordinate 34,308, forward strand.
TGACCCTGTAAGAGACGTTCGGCGACAAAGGGATTCCAGATCGCCACCGTGACGGCCACCAACTGCGCCGCGACAGGCACACCGAGCAGCGTCCGCGACAGGACCGCCGCACCGTATCCCGCCGCCCACAGCGCCGCCAGCAGGATCGCTTTCACCAGCAGGCCACCATCGATCACCGGCGACAACGCGGCCAGTAGCGCGTCCTGTGGCACCGCGCGGGGTGCGGCGTCGCCGAGACCGAGAGCCGCATCGGTGAGATAGGACCGCGGTGTGCTCACCGCATCGCGCAGCAGCAGATATCCGGTGCCGAGCAGCGGGCCCGCGATCACCAGCGTCAGCAGCGCGCTGTAGGCGGCCGGGACAACCCGCACCCACCGGTCGCCTCGACCCCAACCGCGCTCACTCACGACTGTGCACCCTACGTTCCCCACCCGGCCACAGCCCGCCCTTGTACCTGTCGGCCTCATCGCACGGTCGATGACCTCGCGTTCATCGCCGCGGTCCGCCGGTCGAGGTCTTCGATCGGCGTCGTGTCCAGCAGGCCGAGATGGTGGCCGAATGCCGCGCTCATTTCGTTGCGGAAGCGGCCCATGGGGTTCGTGCGCGCAACCTGACCCGGTCTCTTGTTTCCGATCGGCCCCGAGCGTCGTGGATCGCCTACTTCGGCACGGCGGTGCGCTGGCGACCCCGAGCACCGTGCACCCCGGGCGCCGATGCGGCGGTGGCCGACCTCGCGGTCTATGCGAACCGGGTGTGCGAACCCTTGCGAGTCCGGTCCATTCGGGCGACTCGCGGTGGTTCGGGGGCGGACAAGCGGGATTGCCGGGTGGGGTGCGACGATGGCGGGCGTGTCTGCTGTTCGTCGCCTTCCCGTCGTGGCGGATCTGAGCTTGGTGACGGCGGGCGCGATGACGGCCAATGTGGCCGGGTATCTGCTCCAGTTGCTTGCCGGACGATGGCTCGGGGTCGCGGGATACAGCGAATTCGCCAGCCTGCTCGCGGTGCAACTGCTGTGCGCGGTGCCCGCGCTCGCCTTACAGAACGTGGTCGCGCGAGAACTCGTGCGTGGCGCGAGTGTGGCGGCGCTGCGTGGTCTGCAATGGCGGTGCGCGGTGATCGTCGCGGCGGTGGCGGTGGTGCTGATTCCGGTGGTGACCATGGTGCTGGAGGTGAGTCCGGTTGCCTGCGCCGCCGCGCTCGTTCCAGCGCCCGCATTGGTGATGCTGTCCGGCGAGCAGGGGGTTCTCCAGGGCGGCAGGCGTTTCCGCGGGCTGGCCGTTGTGCTCGGCGCCGCCGGTGTCGCGCGGGTGGTGCCTGCGATCGTGGTGCTCGCAATCGGCGCGGGTGCCGCGCCGGCATTGTGGGCGGCGGCGTTCGGTATTGCCGGGGCGGCCGTGTTCGCCCGGTATGTGGCCGGTGCGTCGGTGGATGCGATGCCTGCCGCGGAGCCTGTCGGGCCGGAGGTGGCGGCGGCCGCCGGTGGTCAGGCCTCGCTGGAGTTCTCCGCGCCGCCCGTGCCGACCGCCGGATTCGCCGGTGTGATCGCGGTGCTGCGGGCCGCGCAGGTGCAGGCGGCGCTGATGGCATTGTCGTCGGCGGATCTGATCGTGGTGCGGATCGTGCTGGACGAGGACGACGCCAGCCGCTACGCCCTCGGCACCATGGCCACCAAGATCGCGTTCTGGCTGCCGGCGGCCGTCGGCATGGTGCTGTATCCCCGCATGGCCCAGCCAGGGCATTCGGCGGGCGCGATCCGCTCGGCGCTGGCGGTGCTGTCCGGCATCGGCATCATCGCGGTGCTCGGCGCGGCCGTCGCTGCCCCGCTCGCCCCCCTGCTCGTCGGCGAGGATTACGCGCCCATCCAGGGCCTGCTGTGGTTGTTCGCCCTGCACGGTGCGGTTCTGGCGGTATTGCAGGGCGCGCTGCTGTCCGCGATCGCCGTCGACCGCACCGCCCTCGCCGCCATCACCTGGCTCGGTCTCGGCATAGAACTCGCCCTCATGCTGGCCTTCGCCCGCACCATCCCCGCCCTGATCACCACCGCCGCAGGCGTGGCCACCACCACGACCGTGATCGTCGCCGTCCTGGTCCTCTACACCGCTGCCCGGAAACCAACCAAGGCCGAGACGGGCTCCTGACCTCCGGCCCTGTGCGCGGTGGTGTGCGCGGGCCGATGCGCTGTCCGACCCTTGGCGTGCGGAATGTGCCCCCGGTATGTCCCGCATCGGCGATGTCCAGACACTGTCGACGGGCCGCTGGCAGTGCCCGGCCGCCCACCACCCGTCACGCTGCCGAGAGCAATCGGGCTCTGATCCAGCCGACATCGCATACCCAGACCGCTTGTCGGCGGTGGTCACGTATAGCGCCGTCCGGGAGCCCCGGACGACGTGCTGATGCCCGAACGGCACCCCGCCGCCGAACTGTGGATGGCAGGTCCGACCGAACCCGGTGCGTATTCACGCGGGCGGAGATCGTCTCCTGGGTGCCCGGTGTCGAGCCATAGGTTCGGTCAGCACGAATCCCCGACCGCAGGCGGAAACACCGCAACGGCAGCCAACGAAAACAACTCGGCCCCCGGCGCGATTGCCGGGGGCCGAGTCGATTCGAGGTGTTACCGCTGAGCGATCAGGGCTTCTCGGGAAGCTTGATCGTCTCGGTCGGCGCGTCCGCGTCACCGCGGCGCGGGCTCGGGGCGGTCGGTGCCGCAGGTGCGGGACGACGCGGCGGCACACCGCCACGGCCGGCCGGGGCAGCCGCGCCGCCGCCGCGGATACCGAGGACGAGGCCCGCGATCAGCGCGATCACACCGACGACGCCGAGGATGATCGGTACGATGCGACCGAACAGCGACAGCTTGTCGATGTTCTCCTTGGCCACATCCAGCTGCGACTCGATGGTGGGCTCATCGAAGGTCAGGGTCGCCTTCAGCGCGGTGACCTGCGGCTTGTCGCCGGTTTCGCCGTAGTACATGTGGATGGCCTCTTGACCGTCGACGACGGTGCCGGTCTCCGGCTCCACGAACAGGTCGCGAGTGTTGGTGTACCAGCGGTACATGGTGACCTCGCCGTCACCCTCCATGCCCCATTTCGCGGCGGGCAGGGTGAGCTTGAACGCGGGCTGCTGGCTGGCCTCCCACAGGTTCGACGGCGGGACGACCTGCTGGAAGTGGTAGACCTTGGTGCCGTTGATCTCGGTCTCCTCGATGAACTTGGCATCGGAGGTGACGCGGGCGGTCCGGTCGAAGTACGGGTAGTCCTTCTTCTCGGTGCCGATCGGGAAGCGGTACTGCAAGCCCTCGCGCTTGAACGGGTCGGCGACGCTCTCGCCTTCCTTGTTCACGGTGGCCGCGATGGAGCCGTTCGGGTCCTCGTCCACCGGCTCGCCGGACTTACGGTCGATGGTGACCCGGTCGACCTCGGCGGTCAGCAGACCGGTGTCGCCCTGCTTATCGGTGCGACGCAGGGTCGTACCGGCCTGGACGGTCATCTCGGTCGCGTCCGAGGGCTCCTCGACGGTCACGAACCGCTGGAAGACCAGCGGAACGTCGGCGTCGACCTTCGCCGAACCCTCGGGGGCGGTCAGTGATTTGGAGTCGAGCACGAGGCTCTCCGTGCCCTCGGCATTGGTGGCGACGGTGGTGATCTCGAGGTCGAGGGGAGTCTTCGCCATCTTGCTCAAGGTATAAGTCGGGATCATCAGCGCGGCCACGATGAGCAGCGCGCCGAGGCCCACGAGCAGGCAGGCAACCGTCCTTTTGGTTCCGGCACTCTGTGCCATGCAAAGTCTCCTCGTTGTAGAACACGGGTCGCTCCGTCGGTACTGTGGGCACACCACAGCACTCGTGAGCCCCGACACTAACAGCCCGGTCATGAACCACGCCGTGTCGAGGCCGGAATCGGACCTGAAATCGCCCGAGTCTAGCGCGAAAAGTGAAATGTCGGATTCTCATGTCGAAATCCGCAGGGCAGACTGGACCCGATGATCGCCACCGCACCGACCACTACGGACGCCCCTCGTCGTCCCCGCACCTTCCTGCCCGCGCTCGAAGGTATGCGCGGGATGGCGGCACTCGGTGTCTTGGTCACCCATGTCGCCTTCCAGACGGCGGCGACCGGGGTTCCGGTGCTCGGCAGACTGCTGGAACGGTTCGATATGGCGGTGGCGGTGTTCTTCGCGCTGTCGGGGTTCCTGCTCTGGCGGCCGCATGCCACGGCCGCGCGTGGGCTCGGTTCCGCGCCGGGAGTCGTCCGCTACCTGCGCCATCGTGCCGCGCGCATCCTGCCCGCCTACTGGGTGGTGGTGTGCGTGGTTCTCGTGCTGCTGCCGAGCGCGGCCGATACGGCGGGTTTCCGGGTGTGGCTGGCCAACCTCGCGTTGCTTCAGGTGTTCGTCCCGTTGACACTGACCGACGGATTGACCCAGATGTGGAGTCTGTCGGTGGAGGTGGCTTTCTATCTGGTGCTGCCGTTATTGGCGTTCGCGCTGTCGGGGTTGCGTGGTTCGGCGGCGCGGGCGCGGATTCCGGCGGTGCTCGCGCTCGGATTGATAAGTCTGAGTTGGAATTTCCTTCCGGTGCCGACGCCGGATGCGATTCACGCCGACAATTGGTTGCCCGGATATCTGCCGTGGTTCGCGGCGGGCATGTTGCTGGCCGAATTGGCGGTCGATAGCCGACCGCTACCGCGGCTGCGCCGGATCGCGGGCAATCAATGGTTGATGTGGGCGGTGGCGCTGATCGTTTTCTGCGTCTCGGCCACGAATTTCGGTGGTCCCGCCGGGCTCACGCGCGCCGAGCCGTGGCAGTACGCCGCCAAGATGGCTCTCGGCGCGCTGATCGGGTTCACCCTGCTCGCGCCGCTGATCCTGCGTGACTCCGCGGCGGCGCCGCATCGCTGGCTGGAGTCGTCGGTCTGTCAGGCCATCGGCCGCTGGTCCTACGGCATCTTCATCTGGCATCTCGCGGTGCTGTCGATCGTCTTCCCGGTGTTCGGCATCGTGCCGTTCAGCGGCGATTTCCTGTTCGTGCTCACCCTGACCGTCGCCATCACCCTCCCCATCTCCGCCGCCAGTTATGCGCTCATCGAGGAGCCGGTGCGCCGGTATGTCCGCCGGCGCGAGCAGTTGGCGGCGGAGCGTAAGGCGCAGGCGGAGTAGTTTCGGTCGGCTCTCGACGAGGCCGGGTTCTGCTGCGGCGTGGCCGGCACGTTGGTGGGCGCGCTGCGATCGGGACACCCCGCAGTCCGTCAGTTCGGTTCGTCCTCGGTTGCCTCGGGTTCGGTACGGCGCTGCGGCAGCGCCGCGATACCCACGGCGATCACCGCGATGAGCGCGGGCAACTGCACCCACAGCGAACCGCCCACATAACCGCCGGGCGAGCGCCACGGCCCGGTCGACAGGGCGGCCGCCGAGAGCACGGTGCCGACACCGGCGATCACCACCAGCGCGGTGCGCGGAATCCGCGGGACGAAGCGCGTCACGGCGAGACCCGCGGCGGTGAGTGCGGTGCCGACCGGGCCGGAGATGATCGTGGTCGCGGCGGCGAGGCCGACGGCGGGCAGCCAGCGGGTGCGCCAAGTGCGTGGCGCGGGGCTGTCGGCGAGGGCGCGGCCGCGGCGCGGGATCGCGAGGAACGCCAGAGGTATCAGCAACAGCAGGCCGCCGAAGATCGCCAGGCGATACCAGCGGTCGACGGGGAAGGCGACCGTGATCGGCCCGGTGGTGTCTTCGGGCAGGAGCCAGCCCTGTTTCCAGCCGTCGACGACGATCGGTTCGAGTTCGCGGCCGTCCTGTGTCTGTGCGGTCCAGCCGACGTTCGTGCTCAGCGGCAACACCAGCAGCTGCGGTCCGGCGGCAGCTGCGGTCGGAACCGGGTCCACGGCGGGGTTGTCCAGGCGCAGCCGATCGACGAAGAAGAGTTCGGTCGGCGCCGCGATCACATCGACCCGGCCGGGGAAGAGATCGACGGTATCGGCCGACACCGAGTTCCGTTGATCCGTCGTGCCATCGGTATCGGGCAGCTGGGCTCGATCGGTCGCCGAACCAGCCACATCCGAATCAGCTCCGGTCCCGTCGGCATCCGTCCCGTTCGCCGCCGAATCGGTCCCGGCAGTATCCGGTTCATCGAGCGAGGAACCCGCTCCCGCGCAGATCCGTGCCGAAACCGGTGCACCCGAACGCAGCTCGGCCGCGGTCGCCGTGATCGATGTCGAGAAGACCTGCCCGCCCAATGCGACCGTCGGCCCGTCCGCGCACTCGACCGTGATCAACCGGTCCGGGTCGGCGGGTGGCGGATAGTCCGGTCCGAGTACCGAGATCTCGGCCAGGCCGGGTGGTTGTGATTGGGCAAAGCCGAGAGCGGTGCGGTCGAGTACCGGCGCCCAGCTCTGGATGCTGAGTTCGATGCGATCGGTGACCGTCGGATGCAGGGCGATCTGTGTCATCGCGTCCTCATCGAGTGCACGAACCTGCGGACCGTTGCCGAGATTCACCGACACCGCGGTCGGCGCGGCGGGCAGCCCGCCCAGCGACGGCGTGATCTCCAGGCCATCGACCAGCGCCGGTTCCGGCAGTTCGATGGTCAGGGTCGGCTTGGCGCCGAGCAGGTTTCGCACCGAATCCTCCGGCGCGGTCCAGCTGGTGCGCGGGTCGCCATCGGTGGCCGCGAATGCGGAGCCGCGCAGATCGCCCACATCGGATTTGCCGCGTGCGATCGGGCGGCGCGGATCGGTGAGCAGCGCTTCGAGTGCGGGACCCTGGCGGGTGCGCACGGTGAGTTCGGGCGTGACGGTCATCGGGTCCGGAACCGACAGCGTCCGCTGGAACGCGCCGAGTTCCTCGGGCGCGAGCGCCAAACCCTTACCGCAGCGCACCCGGTCCGGTGCATCGAAACACGCACTGCGTCCGGGGAATTCCTGTCCGAGATCCCAGCCGGCGATCTCGGCGCCCGTCGGGGTGGGTGGCAGTACGGTGCGATGCTGGATGTCCACGCGCACCGGTGCATCGCGCATCGAGTAGTCGTCGAGGGTGAGTTCGCTGATGCCGAACTGTCCGCCGCCGGTGCCGTCCTTGGTGCGGATCGCGGTGATGGTGAGCCAGCTGGTCGAACCCGCGGGCAACGAAACCGACACCTGCGCACCGGGTTCGGAGATGCGGGTGGATACGCTGCCGTTGTCGGTGCGCACCTCGACCCATTTCACCGGATCGCCGATCGCCGCCGCGCTGGTCGTCAACCGCAGCAGCCCGGAGCTGATGGGTTGATCGAGATCGAGCCGAAGCCATTGGCCCACCGCACGTTCGGCGCCATTGCTGACCCAGCCGGTAGCGGGATCGCCGTCCACGGCGGCCACGGTAGAACTGCCGGGCGCCGAACCGCCGAGCTGGGTGGCGTCGGCGGCGGAACTGGACGCGGTGACCGTCGCACCGGACCATTCCCCGACCACCGGCTCCGCATCGGTCACCGGATAGTCGGGCACCAGATTGTGGGTGCGCCGCGCATCGTCGGGGGCGCGCAGCGCCGAATTGTGGTTGTCCACCTTGCCGAAATCGGCTTCCCGCGCCATCGGGGTGTCGGTGATGGTCACCGGCCCCATCGGCAGCCCGGCACGCTGGGCGTCGGCGGCGAGCAGGCGGGGTTCGGCACCCACTCCGGGATCGCGGTTCAGTCGTTCCAGTGCCTCGGGTCCGCCCTGCACCGTGGGCACGGTGTTCAACGGGACGGTGTAGGCGCCGGGTATCGCATCGGGTGCGCCGGTGCCGCTACGCAGGTCGGCGGGGGTGCCGGGGAGTGGAACCTCGACCCGGTAGATCTCGATCGCCGGATAGGCGGGCCGCAGATCACCGTCGGCGACCAGTCCGTCGGCGATGACCCCGGTTTCGATCGGATCGCCGAATTCGGCCACCTTGTGCAGACCCGGCGATCTGTCGAGCGCCTGGTGCGCGAGCATCGGCCTGGTCGAGCGCGAGGTATCGGGATCGAGGTCGTTGCGCAACACCACGACGCCGATGCCCTGCGCGGCCAGGGTCGCGGCCAGCCCCGCCGACGGTCGCCCGTCGGCGATCAAACGCTGCACCGAATCCATCGCGCGGATGGTGCCCGGCGGGTTGAGCGGCACCGCATCGCGCACCGCCCATGGCGTCTGCGCCAGCGCCTGGAGCGGTTCGTCGCGGGTGAGTCCCCACACCTGACTGCCGAACGGAGCGCCGGGCACCACGAGAGCCCTGGTATCGGCGGCGTTGTCCTGGAGCCATTGCGCGGTCTGCCGCCAATAGCCGGGCACTTCGTCGTAGGCGCCGCGCGGTGCGAGTTTTCCGGTCCAGGCCAGCGAAGTGGACAGGGCGAGCGCGGTGAGGATCAAGGCCGTCACCGCGACTTTCCGATCCCGTTCGGGATGGGCGAACGCGCTGCGCCAGACCGGCATCGGCACCGAGGCTGGCAGCGGGACGCGGGCGATCAGATGCGCCAGACCCAATACCAGCGGGATACGGATGAGCGGCTCGAGCTTGTGCACATTCCGCAGCGGCGCACCGCTCGAATCCAGGAACACCCGCACCGATTCGGCGAACGGGCCACCGAGTTCGCCGACGTACCCGGCGCTGATGCCGACCAACCCGACGCACAGGATCACCGTCAGCCGTCCGCGTCCCGGCATCGATCGCATGGCCAGCCCGGCCATACCCGCTGCCGCGATCAGCCCGGTCGCCAGTACCGCGGCCGGTTGGGTGACCAGCACCGCGCCCGCGATGCGCTCCGGCGAGACGAACGGCGTCCAGCTGTCGGTGCCGCGCAGCACCTCGCCGAGCGAGGCCCATTGGGTGGTGACGCCAGAGGATTCGATGAAGTCGAGGAACGGCGGACTCACCCGGCCGAGCAGCAGCAGCGGCACCGCCCACCAGAATGTCGCGAGCACCAGCAGTGGAATCCAGGCTCTGGTGAACCGCCACCAGCGCCGGTTCGGCCGATAGGAGGCCCACCACAGCAGGGCGGGCAGGAATGCCGCGACGGTCGCCACCGCGTTCACCGCGCCCATCAGCGCCAGGGCGAGCGCACTGCCCGCCGGTGAGCGCGCGCCACCACGTCGTCGCTGGTAGGCGGTCCCGAGCGCGGCGGGGGCCAACAGCACCCACGGGGCGAGCACCATCGGCAGGGTCTCCGAGGAGATCGACCCGAGCGTGGTCAGCACCCGCGGCGACAGCGTGAACGCGACCGCCGCGACCACCCGTGACCCGCGGCTACCGATCCCGAGCGTTTCGCACAGCCGCACGATGCCCCAGAACCCGGCGAGCAGCAGCAGCGCCCACCAGATCCGCTGGGTCACCCAGGCGGGCAGCCCGAGCAGGTCACCGAGGGAGAAGAAGGTCCCGTGCGGGAAGAAGTACCCGTAGGCCTGGTTCTGCACCTGCCCCATCGGCGCCTGGCTGCTCCACATGTGCGAGGCACGGTCGAGGAAGCCGAGCGGGTTCTCGGCCAGGTCGTATTTGGTATCGGCGACGGTGAGGCCGGGAGCTTGTAGGAAGGTCAGCAGGAAGGCGGCGACGACGGTGCCCGCGAACCAGCGCCTGCCCAGCGGAGCGGTCTCCGCGGCATGTGGCGCGCCCGTGACCGTGGACGGCCGGTCGGCATCCGGTCGGCGCACGGGAGTTCTGGTGTCGTCGGGCATCACGTTCGTATCAGTCGGCTTCGGTGGCGGCGGGTCGAGCACCCGCGAGGGTAGCCGCGAGATGAGCCGGACCGGGCGCATCCGAGACAGCTGTGCGGGGCTCGGCCGGGATGTCGACCGGAAGGCGCTGTCGGCCGGGCAGTCCGGGTCGGCGGGCTGATGCGATGCGGGATCTTCCAGGGTCCGCTGAACCGTTCGGATCTACCTGGGCGCTCGGGCCTACAACGCCGCTTGGCGCAGCCGGACGAACGGCGTGACTCGATGCCAGCGCCGGACGCGGACCGGGCGCATCGGCAGCCGACCGGATCATCGGACCGACAGGCCGAGAGCGCCGGTAACTCGCAGTGTTCTCACAAGGTGTCGGACCGCGGTGCTGCGCAGATTCGGCGCGCACCACGGTCAGCGGATCGCCCGCGCCGGACGCGAGCGATCCGAGGGAAACCGGGTGTGGATCAGCGGCTGCCGTATTCGACGTTGTTCAGCAGCGAGGAGTCGGCATCGCCACTGCGGTCGATCTCGGGGCGGGAGTTCTGCTGCACCGCCGCCGTGATGATGAACACCGCGATCGCGCCGAGGACGGCGCCCGCGACCGCACTAGCGGCACCAGGTACAGCAAACTTCATCGGGGCACTCCAATACTTCGCGGAAGGCAGGTATTCCCGGCCAACCTAGCAGGACTTCGGCCATTCGCGTATGCGCAGGTCCGCTATAGCCGATGGGTATTTCGAAGAAACGCCGGTGACGGGCATCGCACTGGCGCGCCCACCTCACTTCGGCGGCAGTGCGCAATTCATGGTGTCGAGGAAAGTACGCAGCTTCGCGGTGGTTTCGTCGAGTTCGATCTGCGGCTCGGACGCGGCGACGATGCCGCCACCGGCGAACGCCCGCAGCGACAGACCGTCGGCGGCGATCTCGGCGCAGCGGATCGCCACCAGCCAGTCGCCGTCGCCATCGGCGTCGCACCAGCCCGCCGCGCCACCGTAGAACCCGCGCTCGCCCTCCAACTCGATGATGGCCTCCAGCGCGTCCGGGGTGGGGGTCCCGCAGACGGCGGGTGTCGGATGCAGTAGCAGCGCGAGTTCGAGCGCGGTCGGCGCCGGATCACGCAGCGTGCCGGTGATCGGCGTGCCCAGATGCCAGACCTGCTGGGTCTGCACCAGCTCCGGGCCGTCGGGAACCGTCAGCGAGGAGCACAGCGGGCCGAGCTGCTCCACGATCCAATCGATGACGAAGGTGTGCTCCTCGCGATTCTTCGGGCTCGCCAGCAGCTCACGGGCCTGGGCGGCGTCGGCGTCCGGATCGGCGAGCCGCGGCAGTGTGCCCGCGAGCGGATGCAGGGTGACGGTGCTGCCGTGGCGCGAGACGAGTACCTCGGGAGTCGCGCCGACCAGCGTCTGGCCCGGACGTCCGGCCGGGGACAGATCCACCGCGTACACATGCGCCCGCGGATGCCGGGTCAGCAGATGCGCGGCCACCACCTCCGGGTCGAGCGGTTGTTCGGACGCGGCGAGCACCGATCGCGCCGCCACCACCTTGCGCAACGGCTGACGCGCATCGCCGAGCTGCTCGACCAGTTTCGCCACCCGCGCCAGGTGCTCGCCCGGGCTCGGCAATTCGCTGATCACCGCGATCTCGGGCAGTTCGGGCACGGCGGCGGGCCGCCATGGTCCGGCCGTATGCTCCACCCGACCGGGGACGGACAACGCTGCGTTTTCCCGTGGATCGAAGGGCAGCGCACCGACCACCATCGCGGCCGATCCGTCGCGCAGGGCCGCCACCGCCAGCTGTGCGTCATCGAAAGTCGCGCGCGTATCGTGCGCCCGGATCACACCGTCCGGCGTGGCCAGCAAAAACCCGTCCATAACCCGACGGTATCCGCGGATTCGGTCGAGTTGGTGAGCTACGTCCGCCGGGGCGACGAAGATCTCATCGGGGGCGCGAGCGCTCGGTTGTCGACGGAACTCACTTGCCCGGCGGGACCAGTAGCACCGGCCGGTGGCAGTGTTTGAGGACGGCGTCGGCCACGCTGCTGTGCAGGAGTGCGCGGATGCCGGTGGCGCCGCGGGTGCCCGCCACGACGATGTCGACGTCGAGGTCGTCGGCGCATTCGACGATGGCGTTCCAGATCGTCGAGGTGCATTCGGCCGTTCTGGCCTCGGCGTTGAGTCCGGCCAGTTCGGCCAGGCGCACACCCTCACGGTTGGTTTCGCGCGCCGAGACGTAGGCGACGTCCTCGATCTCCTCATCGGGCACCCACTCCGGCTGCATCACCCCGGACAGCCCGGAGATGCGGGCGGCCTGGCGCACCATGGGTTCCCATGCGGTCAGCACCACCGCACGATCGGCGGTGAGGAATCGTCCGGCGTACTCGATGGCCCGTTTGGCGTTCTCGGATCCGTCGTAGGCGATGAGCATCAGATCGCAGGGCACGACGACCTCCCGGTGGTCTCACGGCTACGCCCTCAGGTTACTCCGGCAAATCGCCCGAGCCGGGCATTCGCGGCTCCGATCGCGGCGTGTGGCCGCGCGTGACGCGCCGTGGAAAGGCCGTGCGGATTACCGCGCGCACCTGCGCGCGGACTACCGTCGACTCATGCGGAAGACGCCTCTCGTCCTGTTCGCGGTACTGGCTGCCATAGCGACCGGTTGTTCCGGCGGTGACGGCGGGAATTCGGCCACCTCCCGTCCGGTGGCGACCGAAGCGACCGCCGGTGCGACGCCCGGCGCCACCACCACCGACGAACGCGACTGTTCCGCCGACTATCTGGCGAAGTTCACGCCCCGCCAGAAGCTCGCCCAGCTACTGACCGTCGGCGTCAACGGCACCGCCGACGCGCTGGCTGTGGTGCGTGATCACCAGGTCGGCGGCATCTTCATCGGCGGCTGGACCGAGCAGTCGATGCTGGCCGACGGCCAGGTGGAGCAGGTCAAGGTGGTCGCGAACGCGCCGCTCATGGTCACCATCGACGAGGAGGGCGGCCGCGTCTCACGAGTCAGCGATCTGATCGGTGCGGCGCCCTCGGCGCGCGACACCGCGCAGACCATGACCACCGACGAGTTCTACAACGCGACCCTCACGCGGGGGCAGGCGCTCAAAGACCTCGGCGTGACGGTGAATTTCGCGCCCGACGTCGATGTGAGCAGCCAGCCGGACAACTCCGTCATCGGCGACCGTTCCTTCTCCGACGCTCCGATGGTCGTCACCGAATACGCGGGCGCCTATATCCGCGCCATGCGTGAGGTCGGTGTCGGCACGGTGATGAAACATTTCCCTGGTCACGGCGCTGGCTCGGGTGATTCGCATCTGGGCGCGGTGCGCACTCCGCCGCTGGATCAGTTGCAGAATCGCGATCTGGTGCCGTTCCGTGATCTGGTCGGTTCGGGTGCGGCCGTCATGGTCGGCCATCTCGACGTCCCCGGTCTGACCGAGCCCGATGTCCCCGCCAGCATCAGCCCCGCCGTCATGGACCTGCTGCGCAAGGGCACCGGCTACGGCGCCGCCCCCTTCGACGGCCCCATCTTCACCGACGACCTCGGCGGCATGGCGGCCATCACCAACCGCATGACCATCGCCGAAGCGGTGGAAGCCGCACTGGTCGCCGGTGCCGACAACGCGCTGTGGATCACCACCGACGCCGTCCCGCAGGTCCTCGACCGCCTCGAGCAGGCCGTCTGGAGCGGTCGCCTGCCGATCGCCCAGGTCGACGCGTCGGTCCTGCGTATGGCCTGGTTCAAGGGCGCGCCGCTGCACTGCTGAGCGTCATACCTGGTGAGTGCGGTGCTGCCACTCGCTGCTGCTCTGTCTGTGCTGCCACCCGTCATCGCCCCGCCGCCTGCCCCACTCTGCCGCCTCGGGCCGCGCTATCGGCGACGTCGCTGCTGACCGCGGCGCGTCGCTGACCCCACCTTGGTGCTGCCACCTTCGTTCTGCCGCGCGCCCTGACATTGCTGCCCTGGACTGTGCTGCTGTCCGCTGTCGTAGCCGCCGATCGCAGCCGCGTCAGTGTCGGCCCTCATGGCCACCACCTGTCGCGCCGTAGCAGCCCGCCGTTGCCGTCGCTGGGAATCTCCGACCGCAACCGTCGCATAGACTCCTCGACGCGACACGGCATCTTCGCCGTGTCTGCGCCGCCACCGATTGGTGGTATCCGGCCTGCGACGCCCCCTCCGAGCCGATCTGGGCGACTGCTGGGCAAATCGATCCGAGAAGAACTTACCTTGGAGTAATATAAGAGGCTCACCCTGTAGTAGGAGAGCGGATGGCGGGCGGAACGAAGCGACTTCCTCGGGCGGTTCGTGAGCAGCAGATGCTCGACGCAGCCGTCGAGGTGTTCTCGCGTAAGGGTTTCCACGAGACGTCCATGGACGCCATCGCGGCCGAGGCCAAGATCTCCAAGCCGATGCTGTACCTCTACTACGGCTCCAAGGACGAACTGTTCCGCGCCTGCATCCAACGCGAGGGCCTTCGCTTCATCGAATCGGTCGCCCCGGCCGGAAATCCGCTGCTCAGCCCGCATGAGCAGCTGCGCACCGCGCTGGAGGGCTTCCTCGGCTTCGTCGACCACAACCGTCATTCCTGGCAGGTGCTCTACCGCCAGGCCATCGGTCAGCAGGCCTTCGCCTCCGAAATCGAGAACGCCCGCGAGCGCGTCATCGAGCTGACCGCCAAACTCCTCGAATCCAGCGCCAAGCACGCCGACCCCGGGACGAACTTCGATGTCGTCGCCGCGGCCGTCATCGGTGCGGGCGAAGCCATCGCCGATCGCGTCGCCACCGGCCGCATCGAGGTCTCCGAAGCCGTCGACCTCCTCGACGACCTGGCCTGGAGCGGCCTAGCAGGCCGCAAAAAGGCCGAATAACCCACCCGCACCTGCGCGAGTGGCACCTCAGTGCGGGCGCTACTCGGGCGAAACGCCGCAGCCAGGTGCCACTCGCGGCTGGTTTGTTGGGTGGTGGCTTGGGGAATGGTGTATGGGGTTGCCGCGCAGCGCGGTTGGTGCGAGAGTTCGATGCGTTCTTCGGGGCCGGGGATTTCGGCAAAATTTGTGGAGGGGATGTTTGTTCGGGTTGCTGAAGCCGTGCGCGCACAGCGCGGCGAAATACGGGGTGGATCCGGGGCAGTGGCAGGCGCATATGTGCGGGCTGTGTCTCGGCCTGCGCGACGGGCACGGGCAACTGGCCCGCAGCGCCACCAATACCGATGCGATCGTGCTGAGCATGCTCACCGAGGCGCAGCAGGCGGGCGAGGCCGAGCGGGTCACCGCCGGGCCGTGCGCATTGCGCGGAATGCGGCGAGCGCAGGTGGCGACCGCCGGTTCGGCGGGAATCATGCTGGCGTCCACGGCATCACTGCTGCTCGGCTCGGCCAAGATTCGTGACCACGTCGACGACGGTGACACATCCGTGCTGACCCGGCGCCCGATGGCGAAGGTGTCGAGCCGCTGGGCCGATGGCGCCCGGCGGCAGGCGGCGCTGATCGGCTTCGATGTGGAACCACTTGTTACCGTGCTGAATTCGCAATCCGAGCTCGAACGTCGCGCGCATACCCTCACCCTCGACGAACTGACCGTTCCGACCCAGGTGTGTGCCGCCGAATTCTTCGCGCACTCCGCCGTATTGGCCGACCGACCCGCCAATATCGCGCCATTGTGTGAGGCCGGAAAGCATTTCGGCCATATCGCACATCTCGTCGATGCCATCGAGGACTTCGATACCGACCGTGATCGCGGCCGGTTCAATCCGCTCGCCGCCACTGGAACCGACCTCGCGCAGGCATACGACCTGCTGCACCAGTCGAATTCTCGCCTACGCGAGTCGATCGAGACGACAGGCCTCGCCGCCGAACCCGCTGTCCGCTGGATGTTGCTCGACCCGCTGCGCAGTCTGGTGCGCCGCATCGGACGCGGGGTCGGCTCGGTATCGGCGCACGCCTGCTCGGGGCGTGAGCCTGCCGAAGTCCCGCACGCCGAGGACGGTCTGCTCATCGGTCACCAGCAGGTAGACGCGGTGACCCTTTCGTCGCCGGAATCCGCACGGCGGGCGCGCAGACAGGACACCGGCCATCGCCCGCCGACCCGCCGCCCCGGCATCGGCGAGGCGCTGCCCGCCGTGCTCGGTATCTACTGCACCGGCTACGCGTGCTGCGCCGACCACACCAACCCGTGTAATGGCGAACGCCGCCCCGCCTGGTGGAAGGAACACCTCGGCGAGTGCTGCGATGGCGTCGACTGCTGCTCGAACTGCGGCGGCGAAGGCGGCTGCTGCGATGGCTGCTGTTGCTGCGACGGGTGCTGCTGCGACTGCTGAAACCCAAAGCGAGGGCCGTGCACCTCGAAAGATGCACGGCCCCAGTCGATTCCGCTGAATCCTAACTCAGCGCAACGTCGCCGTCAGATGCGGGAACCCCTTCTTCGGATTACGCAACGCCAGATCCCAACCGCCATCGGCCTGATCGGCGTACAGGTTCACCGTCGAGGGCAGGAAGATCGGCTTACCGAACTTCACCGAATAGGTGACCTGCTCCGGGATCCGGCCTTCGATCGAGCCGAGAACCATTGCCGCCGACCACATACCGTGCGCGATCGCCTTCGGGAAGCCGAAGGCCTTGGCGCCGAGCGCGGAGGTGTGGATCGGGTTGTGGTCGCCCGATGCCGCCGCGTAGCGGGTGATCGTCGGCTGATCCACGCGCACGGCGCGCAGCGGGGGCGGCGGCACCTCGTCCGGTTTCGGTTCGGGCTTCGGCCCGCCCGACAGCGAGGTGCGCTGCTGATGCAGGAAGGTGGTGACCTGACGCCACACCAGCTCACGACCCACCCGGATCTCGCTGATCGCGTCGACCAGTAGACCCTTCGGATGCTCACGCAGGTTCTCGATATGGGCGGTGATGTCGAGCGGTTCGCTCACCGAGATCTCGCGGGTGCGCTCGATGACGTTCTCCGCGTGCACCGCGCCCACCGCGACGAACGGGAAATCGCGCTGCACCACCAGCTGCATCACCACCGGGAAAGTGAGGATGAACGGGTAGGTCAGCGGCAGCGAATCACCGAACCGCAGCCCCGTCGCCCGGCAGTAGGCGGCCAGATGATCGGGATCGACCCGCACGCCCTCCAGCTTGATCTCGCGATCGGGCAGCGTGGGTTTGCGCGCCGAGACCAGCGGCAACGGCACCGAACCGAGCGCCGCCTTCAAATACAGCTTGCCGTTCTTCGGCGCTTCGGTGAGCGTGATCGTCTCGGTCATCATGCTCCGATCAGGCTCTGACCGCAGACGCGAACCACATTGCCGGTCACCGCGTTCGACGCCGGGCTGGCGAAGAAGGCGATGGCCTCGGCCACGTCGACGGTCTGGCCGCCCTGGAGCAGCGAACTCATCAGGCGACCGGCCTCGCGGGTGCCCAGCGGGATGGCGGCGGTCATCGCGGTCTCGATGAAGCCGGGGGCGACGGCGTTGATGGTGATGCCCTTCTCGGCCAGCTTCGGCGCTTCGGCGTTCACCATGCCGATGACGCCCGCCTTGGAGGCGCCGTAGTTGGTCTGGCCGCGGTTGCCCGCGATGCCAGCGATGGAGGACACGTCGATCACACGGCCACCGGCCTTCAGCGCACCGGAGGCCACCAGGCCCTCGGTGATGCGATGCGGAGCGGCGAGGTTGACGCCGATGACCGAGTTCCAGCGGCCCTCGTCCATGTTCGCGAGCAGCTTGTCGCGGGTGATGCCCGCGTTGTGCACGATGATGTCGATCCCGCCGAAGCGTTCGGTGGCGAATTCGGCCAGCTTCTGCGCGGCGTCGGGGGCGGTGACGTCGAGCGCGAGCGCGGTGCCGCCCACCTTGTTGGCGGTTTCCGACAGCGCCTCACCGGCGGCCGGGATATCGGCGACGATCACCTGGGCGCCGTCGCGGGCGAAGACCTCGGCGATGGTGGCGCCGATACCGCGCGCGGCACCGGTGACCACGGCAACCTTGCCTTCCAGCGGGCGATCCCAGCTGGCGGGGGCGGTGGCGTCGTCCTTGCCGACCCGGATGACCTGGCCGTCGACGAAGGCCGACTTGGCCGAGAGCAGGAACCGCAGTGTCGATTCGAGGCCGGTGGCGGCGGGGGAGGCGTCGGGGTGCAGATACACCAGCTGGGCGGTGGCGCCGCGCAGCAGTTCCTTGGCGACGCTGCGGGTGAAGCCTTCCAGCGCGCGCTGGGCGATCTGTGCGTCGACGCTCGAGGTGAGTTCCGGCGTGGTGCCGATGACGACGACGCGGCCGGAGGCGGCGAGGCTGCGCATGGCGGGCTGGAAGAACTCGAACAGCTGCGACAGATCATCGATGGAGCCGATGCCGGTGGCGTCGAAGACCAGCGCGCCGTACTTGGTGCCCTGGGCCGGGGTGTCGGCGAAGGTGTAGTCGGTCAGCAGCGCGCGGACCGGTTCGGCGACCCGGCCCTTACCGCCGAGCAGTACCGGGCCGGGCAGGGCGGGTTCGCCCTTGACGTAGCGCCGCAGGGTTTCCGGCTGCGGCAGGCCAAGCTTGCTCGCGAGGAAGGCGCCGGGGGCGGAGTGGATGAACGATCCGTAGAGGTTGGGTGCACCCTTGCTCTTGGCTGCCACGATTCCTACCTTTTCTGTGCTCGATGTCTGGAATGTCGGTGCGTCCCCCTGTTTGCGCTCGCATCACTCCATAGGCTGCCTGACCAGCGGCGCAGGCTCCGCCCGTGAGGTGCGCGAGCGCACAATTGCGGGGTGCGGTATCGACAACAAACTTACTCCAGAGTAAGTTTAATGTAAACCGATTGCGACCGGGTGTGGAAACGTGTGGAGGGGTTCCGCACCGGCACCCGGGCCGCGCCGGAAGATCCCGACGAGACCTTGGAGACTCGAGTGACCAGCAAAGCCCGTTCGACGAAGAGCACGGCCAAGACCACCAAGCAGCCACGTCCGGTCGCGATCGTTGGCGGTAACCGGATTCCGTTCGCTCGTTCCGACAAGGCGTACGCCCACGCCTCCAACCAGGACATGTTCACCGCCGCGCTGGACGGCCTGGTCAGCCGATTCGGCCTCCAGGGTGAGCGTCTCGGCATGGTCGTCGGCGGCGCGGTGCTCAAGCGGGTCGGCGAGCACGGCATGATCCGCGAGAGCGTGCTCGGGAGCAAGCTCAGCCCCTACACCCCCGCCCACGACCTCCAGCTCGCCTGCGGCACCGGCCTCCAGGCCATCGTCACCGTCGGTGATGCGATCGCGGCGGGCCGCATCGATGCGGGCGTCGGCGGCGGCACCGACACCACCTCGGACGCCCCGATCGGCGTCAGCGAGGGCATGCGCGAATGGATGCTCGACGCCAACCGCGCCAAGACCAACAAGGACCGGCTGAAGCTGGTCGGCCAGCTGCGCCCGAACATGCTCGGCATCGAGATCCCGC
Organism: Nocardia cyriacigeorgica; assembly: GCF_029868385.1. Classification (GTDB taxonomy): domain Bacteria; phylum Actinomycetota; class Actinomycetes; order Mycobacteriales; family Mycobacteriaceae; genus Nocardia; species Nocardia cyriacigeorgica_F. The sequence goes on from NZ_JARWNX010000037.1 coordinate 53,366, forward strand.
GCAATGCCGAACCGCGCACCGGCCTGTCCATGGGTGAGCACGCCGCTATCACCGCCAAGGAGTTCGGCGTCGCCCGTGAGGCTCAGGACGAGCTGGCCTATCTGTCGCACAAGAACATGGCCGCCGCCTACGACCGCGGTTTCTTCGATGATCTGATCACCCCGTTCCTCGGCCTGACCCGCGACGACAATCTGCGCCCCGGTTCCTCGATCGAGAAGCTGGCCACCCTGAAGCCGGTCTTCGGCGTCAAGGCCGGTGACGCGACCATGACCGCGGGCAACTCCACCCCGCTCACCGACGGCGCCTCCGCGGTGCTGCTGTCCAGCGACGAATGGGCCGCCGAGCGCAACCTGCCGGTGCTCGCGCATCTGGTGGACTCCGAGGTCGCCGCCGTCGACTACATCCACGGCCCCGACGGCCTGCTGATGGCGCCCACCTACGCGGTGCCGCGCATGCTCGCCCGCAACGGCCTGACTCTCCAGGATTTCGACTACTACGAGATCCACGAGGCCTTCGCCTCGGTCGTGCTGGCCACGCTCCAGGCCTGGGAGTCCGACCAGTACTGCAAGGAACGTCTGGGTCTGGACGGCGCGCTCGGTTCCATCGACCGCAGCAAGCTCAACGTCAACGGTTCCTCGCTGGCGGCGGGTCACCCGTTCGCCGCCACCGGCGGCCGCATCGTGGCCTCCACCGCGAAGATGCTGGCCGAGAAGGGCTCCGGCCGCGCGCTGATCTCCATCTGCGCCGCGGGCGGGCAGGGCGTGGTCGCGATCCTGGAGCGCTGACCTCCGGCCCCGCCAGCGGGGTGCGTCGAACCGCTCGGGCTTCGACGGCGCACAGCTGACCCAAGGGTTGGTACCCGGCATTCCGCCGGGTACCAACCCTTCGTGTTGTCCGGGGCGGCTCGCCTGATCCAGCTTCTTCGCTCGGCGGCCGAACCTCATGCGACGATCGGCTCGCCATCGGGGTCGAGGCAAAACGATCCGTCGCGACGGCTCTGCGAGGCCGTACGAGCCGTGTTCGAACCGACCCCATTCGGCGTTACCGATTTGTGATCCTTCGCATCGCCGCAACCGGGCCGACTGCCGATGTTTGCTGCGGTCCCGCACCGATCTGTTGGCAATTACCAGGCAATTCCGTTCGATTCCGCCCAATTCGCGACCGGTGCCGTCGAGTGCGTGGCAGGGTTGCATACGCCGGTCCGGGTGTGTTTACCTGCTCGTAACCTGCTGGGCTGTCGGGGTCGAGTGGTGATTGATCGGTGTTTCGGCATCCGACCGGTCTGTTCGGAATGTGGCTATCCGCGGGAAATGTGCTGTCATCGCGCATTTCTTGAATTCGAGTTCAAGGAAATCGAGCGTGCGGAGAGGAAGGCTGAACGGCTGATGCGTATCGGGATGGTGCTACGCGCGGCGGTGGTGCTGCTCGCGGCGGCGGTTGGGCTCGGGCTGGCCACGGCACCCGCCACGGCAAGCGAACTCGACCGCTATCTGGACCTACCGCTGGTCAACCGCAATGCCGAGGCCGGGCCGGGTGGCGTGCACCCCGATCTCCCCTATGACGCGGCCCAGTTGCGCGGCCTGCTCGACCAGGCGCGCTCCCAGGGTGTCGCACCGACCCGCTATGCCGCCCTGCTGTACCAGTACTGGCTGGTCGACGCGACGAACAAGGCCGGGATCGACCTGCGCTCCTGGAACCCACGCGACAGCGTCGAAGCCAACCGCCAGAACCTGATCAAGTCCTACCGCTACTACGAGGATCTGCAACTGGCCCACCGCGAATTGCAGTGGGCCGGGATGGGCGGGCAGGTCGGCGCCGATTTCGGTGGCGGTCTCATCGATTTCGAGCTGATGAGCAATATCTACTCGCTGCCCGGTCTGTCCGAATCGGCCCGCGGCGTGATCGGCGCGGTCGAGCAGGCGGCGGGCCCGCAGGCCGTGGCCATGCTCCCGCGCGGGCTGGCCGCACTCGCCGAAGCCGGTCCGCAGATCACCCCCGAGGACCTGCACTACATCATCGGGATGATCCTGGTGATGCAGAAGAACATCTTCTCCGACCTCATGCCCATGCACGACGCCTACGTCACCGAGGGCCTGCCCGCGCTGGAAGAATTCCAGGCCGCAGGACTCTTCGGCGCCGACATCATGAACGCCTGGCGCGATGTGGCCTCCGGCGATCGCGACCGTATCGCCGCCGGTAACGCGACCCTGCTGCGCCGTGAGCAGGAATGGGCCATCGGCGGGCAGTGGGACCGGGTCCGCGAATACAAGGGCGCGGTCGGTGAGGCCATCACCTATGTCAGCGGCGCCGCGGGTTCGCCATCGGTGGCCGGTGTGGCGCCGCCGCGCGAATTCGATCCGGTGCGTATTCCGTTCACGATGGCCGACGGCAGGCCCGCGCTGCTCACGATGCCGCTGCCGGACTGGAACTGGTCGGTGCTCGACGCCCGCTGGGACTACATCACCACCGAACTCCTGCCGAAATACAAGTGGCAGGTCGAAAACAATTGGCCCGCTTTGGAAGCGGTCATGCGCACACCATATGAGGTGCAGATGGAATCGCATCGTCCGTTGATGAATATTCCGCAGCTGCTGGATTCGGCGGTGCGGCAGTTGCAGGTGACGCCGGTGGGCGCGGAAATGGCGGTGAATTGAGATGCGGGCCGAACGAGATATGCGCGGAATCGATGTCGCGCGCCGCCATGCGGTCGGTCGTCGCCGGAGCAGGTCCGCGGCGGTGCTCACCGCGGTGGTCGGGATCGTCCTCGCGGTAGTCGCTGGTTCCGGGATCGCGCTCGCCCAGCCCGAACCCGCGCCACCCGCACCGTTCACGCCGCCGCGCACCCCCGGACTCGGTGAGGTGTTCAACGGTTACGTCATCGGTTCGCTCCAAGGCGCCACCGTCGCATCGCCCGAGGAAGTGTTCCGTGGACTGCGCGCCGACGACCCGTTCTATCAGGAACCACCGCTCACCGGCGACGAGAAGCCGGGGACGGTCCTGAAATCCAAGAAGGTCGACGTCCTGTTCACCGGTGTGAAACCGGCGAATCTCGACGCCTACAAGCTCATGTACGTCACCACCGGCGTCGACGGCGTCACCCCCGTGATCAGCACCGGCATCCTGATGATCCCCGTCGACGGCAAGCCGAACGATCAGCGCAAGCTCATCTCCTATCAGGAGGCCAACGACAGTGTCGGCGCGTCGTGCCATCCCAGCACCCAGTGGACCGGTGGTGCGCCGATGGACGGTGCATCCTGGTCGGCGCTCGGACCGTTGGCGATGCTGTTCGGCAAGGGCTACGCGGTGATGATCTCCGATGTCGGTAATGACGCCGACCGTCGCCCGCACGGTGTGTTCGCGGGCAAGTTCGCCGCGCACGCGCAACTCGACGGTGCGCGGGCTGCGCTGAATTTCGGTGAGGCGAAGCTGGACCCGAAGGCGCAGGTCGGCCTGTTCGGTATCGCGGGCGGCGGCGTCGGCGCGGGATTCTCCGCCGAACTCCAGCCCACCTACGCACCCGAGCTGGATGTGAAGGCGACCGTGCTGGAAGGCATGGTCGTGAAACCACGCAACTTCATGCGCGTCGCCGACGGCTCGGTGGGTTCTGGTTTCGCCTTCGCCACCCTGCTCGGCCTCGAGCCCTGGTATCCCGAGATGAAGATCGACGAGAAACTCAACCCCGCCGGTAAGGCTCTCGCCGACTTCTTCCGCACCCAGTGTCAGACCCCGGCGTACTTCGGGCTCCCGTTCGTCCCGCTGAACATGCTGTTCACCTCGGGCCTGAACCCCGCCGACGAACCGGCCTTCCAACACGTCTACGACGACAACATCCTCGGCCACGCGGGCACCCCGGATTCCAAGGTCCTCATCACCTCCTGCGCCGCCGACGATTCGTTCATGTCGCTCGTTCCCGCCGCCGACTCCCGTGAGTTGGCCGACATCTATCGCGGCAAGGGCACCGACGTCACCTACGCGCCGTCCGATTGCAGCATGGTCCGCATGATCACCGACCTCTACGGTTGGGGCACCGATCTTTTCGGTATGCAGACCATCGACTGGCTGGATGCGGCTTTCGACTGACGCGTCAGTTCGAGCACCGGCGTACGCTTCCACCTCGACGAGCACATTGGGTTCGACGAGATGAGCAGTAGGCCGGAACCGTACCGCGCGGACCCGTGGATTCAGGAAGGTCCACAGCGACACCGTTCATCCACCGAGGAAGCGCAACAGTTCCGCCGTGACGAACTGCGGGTTCTCCTCGACCAACCAGTGCCCCGCATTCGGAACATCCACCGCCCGAACGATATTGGTCATGCGCGGGCCCGCGGTGGCACGAACCGCTTCGATCTGTCCCTGCGCGGCCATGAGTAGGGCCGGGACCTGCGTCGGCGGGGCGGACACGGTGTCGCGCACATCCTGGTCCAAAGCGCGATACAGCCCGAAACCTCCGGTCAGTGCCTCGGGTCGGCTGTAGGTTCGTGCGTACTCGTCGATCTCGGCGTCGGTGAACGGTGAACGATCCGAGCTGCCGCCGAACGCTGTACCCCCATAGGAGACCCGGGGATAGAACAGCGCGAGATACTCGCGGACGTCGTCGCCGACGATCGCCTCCGGGACCTGCCGCTGGGAGTGGAAGGCGATGTGCCAGCTCATGGATCGGTAGGTGGACGCGTCGATGCCGGGGCCGGGCAGCGGCAGATCGAGGTAGGCGAGGCGGGCGGTATCGGCGGGGAATTGCGCGGCGTACTGGAACGCCACCGCCGCGCCGAAATCGTGCCCCACGACATTGGCGTCGCGTATCCCGAGCCGATCGGCGATCAGTGTGTGCACATACCGTGCCAGGGTCGCCTTGTCGTATCCGGTGGGGGAGCCGGTGCTGTCACCCAGTCCGGGCAGGTCGATGGCGTAGACGGTGTGGTGCTCGGCGAGCGCGGGCATGATCTCCCACCAGCCGTACCAGGTTTGCGGCCAGCCGTGGATCAGCACCACCGGTGTGCCGCTGCCGCCGGTCACATAGTGCATCCGCACGCCGTCGACGTCGGCGAATTCGTGCCGGAAGGTGCCGTCGAACCTCGGATCGCCCTGCGTGGCGGCGGCGTACGGTGGCGTGTTCTCGGCGGTCGGCGTCGAGCAGGCCGCGGAGCCGATCGTGAGCAGGAGGGTGAGGGCGACGGTCGCGGCCGTGCGGGCGGATCGGTGTGCTGACCGTTGGAGTGTCATGACCATGAATTCCTGTCCTGGAGAAGGGATCAGCGTCCGATGGATGCGGCGTCGGGTTGCGTTGCCGGTGTGGCATCCGGTCGCATCGCGCAGGTGGATGAGCGCAGCCGATGCGTAGTGCGACGCGTTCGCGGCCTGGACCACTGGCCGTGCCTGCTATCGGACGTGTTCCAGTCTTTCCGGGTACACCATGATCTGGCACGAAATCTTGCGGTTTCGGCAAGATGGAACCGTGGACGAAACAGACGATGTGCTCGACGCGGTCGGCCCGCGACTGCGCGCGTTGCGCCGCGAACGCGGCTTCACCCTCGCCGACCTGGCTGCGAAAACCGGGGTTTCGGAAAGCACCCTGTCCCGGCTCGAAAGCGGCCTGCGCCGCCCGAGTCTGGAACTGCTGCTACCCCTATCACGCACCTACGACGTCCCGCTCGACGACCTCGTCGGCGCCCCACGCACCGGCGACCCCCGCATCCACCTCAAGCCGATCCGCCGCTCCGGGATGGTGTTCATCCCGCTCACCCGGCGCCCCGGCGGCGTGCAAGCGTTCAAGATGATCATCCCCGCCCGCCCGCACCCACAGGAGCCCACACCGAAGACCCACGAAGGCTTCGAATGGCTCTACGTCCTCAACGGCCACCTCCGCCTCCTCCTCGGCGACCGCGACCTCACCCTGCCTCCCGGCGAAGCCGCCGAATTCGACACCTCCATCCCGCACTGGCTCGGCACCGCCGACGGCGAGGTAGTGGAATTGCTCATCCTGTTCGGCCTGCAAGGAGTACGCGCGCACGTACGGCCCGGAACCCAGCGGTCATCTCCCGACCAGGGCATATGACGAACTCGGGTCAGTTGATCCCGTCGTCCAGCTCATCCCACGACACCGATACGTCGAACGGGACCAGGGTTTCGATGGCCATCCCACCTCGGGTGCGGCCTACTGGTGTCCCGCCTCATATGAGCCGCCAGCTCGCCTGCGGCTGCACAGAGGTCCACCGGCGGGCGTAGGTCTCGTACGGCTGGGTGGTGATGATGTCGGCGGCTGGTAGGACGAGGTCGAAGGCGCCCGTGTCGAGGTGGGTGAGGGCGGGGAGGATGACCGCTTCGGCGCGGTGGGTGTAGATCAGCGCGAGGAGATGTTCGGTGCGGTGGGTGGTGGCGGCGGTGTGGTCGAGCACGTCGGCGATCAGGGTGTAGCCGAGTCTGGTTGCGCGGGAGGCGATCTGGGCGCGGTCGAAGGCGGCGGACGCGCCGGACAGATCGCTGCGCAGATAGCCGACCGCTGGGGCCGGGTCGTCGTCGTTCATATCGTCAGTGCTCCAGGTAGAGGCGTTCGCACGGCAGTCGCGTCAAACCAGTTGTGTCGCCGGGGATGATCTCGGCCGGTTCGTTGTGACGGGCGCGCCACTCGCGCAAGAAGGCGGACGCGGCGCAGGCGCGGGCCGCGAAGTCGAATCGCGCCGTGCAGGACGATGCTCAGGTGGACGTCGGGTTCATCGGGCCGTGGAGTCATGGAACGGGCCGATCGGCATCGCGTTCGAGCATTCGCAGATCGATCGTCCGCGCGGGCAGACAATTGCTGAGAACGCTGATGACCACCGCCCCCGATGGCCGGAACGGGTCACGCGGAGGCTCGACCCAATAACGCAGCGCCAGTGGCGGATCCGCGGGCGACGGCAACCCGATCCGACAACCGGTGCGATGCACCGAGATGTGCGCCCGGAACAACTGCCCGAACAGCGCGGGCGAATCCGGGATATCGGCCTTCACCAGGAAGGTCCAGGTCCGCGACCGGGGATGCGAGACGATCGGGCCGAGTGAGAGCTGCCGCCTCTGCAACTCGTCCCGGACCGCCTGCCCCAGCGTGGCGCCCATGCTGATACCCCACACGGACCCCGCCGTCACCGTGATCCGCCCACTCGGCGGATGCACAACGGCCGGTAGGCCACACGTGCGGCGATAGAAATTGCACCTGGTGAGGGGTATGTCGTCGAACGCTGGTTGCTCCATGGGCCTGCTTCCCCTGTCGTATCGGCCGAGCTGAGAACCACTGGTGACACTGACAGAAGGATATACAACTTAAGTTAAGGCATCAAGCAAATGGGAGATGTTGGACTTTGGTCGTTCGCTTTGTCGGGTACTGTGATCGTGACTCAACCGAATGGGCAAAGGATCGGGATGGCACCCAACTCACCGACTGTGGCCAGCTGGGAACTGATGCTCCGAATTCGTGAGCAGGCCAAGGCATCCGGCGTGAAGGCCGGTGTGATTCACAAGGCGCTCGACATCAGTGCTGCCTACTGGTCGCAGGTGTCCAATGCGCGCGGAGTGCTCACCGATGACAAGCTGAGGCATCTGGTCGAGCTACTCGAGTTCGAATCCGACGAGCGGGACGAACTCTTCACGCTGAGGACGCTTGCGAAGGGGCGGGGGTGGTGGGCTGAGTATTCGGCACTCTTCGACGCCGACCTGATGCGGTTCTACGGCCTGGAGGCCGGTGCCCAGAGCATCAGAAGCTTTGAAAGCGGAGTGATTCCCGGTCTTCTCCAGTCGGAGGACTACATTCGGGCGTTGATGTCGGCGATCGTCGCGACAGGGCGTCCCACCGAAGCCGAGCAGCGTGTGCGGGCGCGACTGCATCGTCAGCGCCGACTCGACGACGATGATCCGCTTCGGTTGTCGGTAGTCGTCGGCGAGGCAGCGCTGATGCAGCAGGTCGGCGGCCCGGATGTATTGCGAGAGCAGCTACGGCATTTGCTGGCGCTGGTCGACAAATATCCAGACACGCTCGACTTACGTGTGATCCCCTTCGATGCGAAGGGCTCGACCGCGGGGCTCAACGCGGCGACGTTCCACCTCCTGGATTTCGCCAGCGTCCGATTGCCGACAATCGGCTGGATCGAAACCGCGATCTATGGCGAGATCGCCGACGACCCCAAGCGAGTGGATGCGCTCGAGTACCTATACAACCAGGTCAAAGCCGCTGCGCTGGACCAGAGCGAATCATCGCGGCTGATCGACAGGACGGCCAGTCGGATAAAGTAGCGACCGTGTCGAGCACAGGTTGGTACAAGTCCACGTTCAGCGGCAGCGACAAAACATGCGTCGAGGTCGCCCACCGGACCACCACCGTGCTCATCCGCGACAGCAAATACACCGGCCCCACCTCCACCCAGCCGATTATCGAGGTCCCCACCACCCACTGGCGCCAACTCCTGGACCTCGCCCTGGCCCACACCCCGGGCACCCTCCCCGGCATCCTCACCCTCACCGTCGACCCCGACTGCCACGCCACCCTCACCACCCCCTCGGGCACCGAACTCACCTACACCCCCGCCGAATGGGACGCCTTCACCAAAGGCATCGCCGACGGCCAATTCGACTTCTCCTGAATTTGTCTGCTCGGCCGAATTGCGTTCGGACGGCCGCGTTCGTAGTCCCGCAGTCGACCATCGGGTCCGAACCAGATCGGCAGCTTCACGGAGCGGCGGGAGGGGATCGAGGCCGAAGCTCGGCGGCATGGTGTTGCTGGATGCTGGATCGGTGCACCGCCGCGTCCAGCTGCGTGCGCAGCGTGGTCGGCCGTTCGGTGAGCGGGTCGCGTGGGCGGCGTTGGCGCTGCTTTCCGGGCGTCGGGCCGATTGGATCTCGGCTTCGGAGCTGACCCGGCTCACCCACCGGCTCCGACGATCGGACGCCACCGACGTCGCGCTCCTGACCCGGCGTCGTGCGGTGGTCCACCGTATGAGCGGCTGGACGAATCGAGGCGACATCGGCGGATACTTGGTGGCGAGCGGGGTGAGTGCGCTGCGCCGGGGCGAAACCGCCGCAAGATTCGAGCTGGGATCGGCTGGCGCCATCGTCGCCGACGGTTATGTCCTCACTGCCGACTTCGCTTCACTGACTGCTGAATTCGGGCTGGTAGACAATGCGGACGAAGGGGACATTATCGTGCGAACGGTGACGATCCCGGACGCTTTCGCCGCGGGTGATACACCAATCGCCGCCGTGGCCGCCGACCTGATGGATTCCCTCGACACCCGCGAGCGCAGTGCGGGTACGCGAGTGCTGCAACAGCTGCTCGATGAGTTCCGGTAGCGAGGGCCGCCCGTCAGGATTTCGACCGAGGGCGCGGCGAGTCGACCCGCTTTGTACACATCCGCCTGCGTGATCCGGCGCAGTCCTTCCAGGGACCTCATTCGTTGGCGCCCAGCGAAAGTCCCAGGACGTCGGCAACCGTGGCTACGGTCGAGATGCTGGTGGATCCGGTGCCGCATGAATGGGCAATATTCTGCCGGTCAGCCCCCGGTTTGGCTCGGTAGGGGCCAGCTTGGCGCTCGATCGGCAGGATTCTGCCGCTTCCTGAATTCTGGGCGGGCCGAATGACAAGTGCATTCCCGCATCCCTCACCCCTCCCGATGCTCCGCGTACCACCGATCGATCAACGCCGGAAGCTCTTTCCCCATCCACACGAAGAACTCGTGCATATCTCGCACCCGCGTCGCCTCCGCACTGTCGGGGTCGGTGAAGAGGGCGAGGCCGCGGGCTGTCATGGCGGTGAGGTCTTCGTATTGGGTGGACTGCTGGCGGGTGAGTTCGGGGAGGACGCCTGAGCGTAGGACGTAGTAATCCTTGCGGTCGCCCGGTTTGGAGACCTTGTCGACCCAGCGCATGGTGGTGAGGTTCTTGAGGGCATTGGAGATGGAGCCCTTGGATGCCTGCAATGCTTCGGCGATCTGGGCGAAGGTCTGTTCGGGGGGTGTGCAGACCATCAGCCAGCCCATGGCGCGGCCGGTCATGCGGACCAGGCCCATGCGTTCGAGTACGAGCGCGAAATCCTCGACGAAGGCCAATTGCTCCGGGGTCGGGGCCGCCGGGTCGTGTTCGGAGCTGGTCATCGGTCGAGTATCCCTTTCGGCTGGAGGAACAGAAAAACGGGGCGAGCCGCCACGGCCCGCCCCGTGCGCGGAGTTCACACCGCGAGGTCCCGACGGTCGAAGCTCACCACCGCGAGCACCAGCGCCGCCGCCGCGGCCGCGGCGAGCACCGCCAGATGCATCCCATTCCAGCCGTTGACCAGCGGAGAATCACCGTTGGCGTAGTAGAACGGCGAGAGCTTGCGCAACCAGTCGCCGCCGAGATTGTTGGCCAGGTATCCACCCACCGCGAGCAGCGCCGCCACACCGAGGGCCAGCGATCGCTTCCCGGTCGCCGCGCCCACCAGCAGTGCCACCGTCCCGGTGAGCAGTGCGAGCAGGCCGAGTCCGGCGCTGGCAGCGATGATATTTCCGGTCTCCACGTCGAGTTTGCCCGCGTTCGCGCCCGCGATCACGCTCACCGTGAGCACCGCGGTCACGATCGCGATCTGCGTGGCGAGTGCGGCGAACCGCTGAAGCAGCAGACTGTTTCGGCTGATCGGCTGCGCGAGAAGCAGGTCAAGTGTCCCGTTCTCCTCCTGCGTCGCCGATCTGGTGGCGATGGTGACCGCGAAGATCAACATCAGCAGCAGACCCATCAGCGAATACACCGTGGAATTGAGAAAGCCGGTGCCGCTGGCGAAATCGCTCAATCCCATCGCGTCGTACATGCTGTTCTGCTGGATATCGAGCGAGCCCTGCTCTTTGAGCGATTCATAGGAGGGCAGGTAGAGCGTCGGGACGACGGCCAAACCGGCCGACCAGCCGATCAGTCCGCGCCGCTGGTCTTTGAGCGTCTGGGTGAAAACCGTGCGCTTCATGGCGAATTCTCCTGTGTGGAAAGCGAAGTGATGGTCAGCGGCCGTAGAGGGCGAAGAAGATCTGTTCCAGGTCGGGCTCATTGGACAGCACACTGACCAGCTGATACTTGGCGGCGACCTTGAACAGCGCGTCCACTTCACCCTCGGTGGTGCAGCGCACGGTCGCGCCGTCGATGGTCAGATCGTGCACACCGGGCAGGCGGGCGAAATCGTCGGCGAAGATCTCCTCACCGAATGTCAGTTCGACCGAACGCGGTGAGCGCCTGCGCAGATCCTCCACGTTCTCGGTGCCGAGCAGTTTCCCGGCGCGCATGATCACGGCGCGGTCGGCGGTCTGCTGCACCTCGGTGAGGATGTGCGAGGACATGAACACCGTCTGCCCGTTGTTCTTGGCTTCGGTCACCAGATCGAGGAAACGCTGCTGGAGCAGCGGGTCGAGGCCGGAGGTGGGTTCGTCCAGGATCAGCAGGTCGGGCTTGTGCATGAACGCGGCGATGATGCCGACCTTCTGCTTGTTGCCCTTCGACATCGAGCCGACCTTCTTGGACAGATCGAGGTCGAGCAGTTCGGCCAGTTCCGCGATTCGCCGCTGCGGTACGTCGCCGCGCTGGTCGGCGAGAAAGGTCAGCAGATCGCGCGCCGAGTCGCGCCCTTCGATCGCCAGCTCACCGGGCAGATAGCCGATCCGCTGACGCAGTTCGGCGCCACCGGATCGTGGGTCCGTCCCGAGCACCTCGACGTAGCCCGAGGTGGGTCGGATCAGGTCGAGCAGGATTCGGATGGTGGTGGACTTGCCGGCTCCGTTGGGGCCGAGAAAGCCGAACACCTCGCCCGCATAAACCTCCAGCTCGAGATCGGTGAGCGCGATGTGCTTGCCGTAGTGCTTGGTGAGGCCCTCGGTGCGGATGGCGGCGGTGGTCATGGTGCTCCTTGCAGAGGATTCCGATAGCCGTTCAGCCCTGCGCGTTTCGCAAGGATTGATATGTTCAGTAAAGACTGAACACAAAGAACATGTCAACACTTCGTGCGAGCTTTCGCTCACCGACTACCGTGATCTGCCGTCTACCTGCGGCTGTGTGCTGACGCCACCGGATCGCCGAGCTGGCGGCGGTCGGGAATCAGGCGTGCACGGGGGTCGACGGCGCGGGGCCGAGCGTGCCGTGCAGATTCGCGATCACCGTCCGGCCGAGGGCGTTGTTGCCCACACCGCCGATCACCGCGCCGATACCGGCCGGAATCACCTTGCCGAACATGAGCACACCGCGTTTCACCAGGTACTGCACCAGGAAACGCTTCATGGGCGAGTCGTCCATGCGGTTGAGGCCGGGAATCCAGTTGCCGAGCGCGTCCGCCCACTTACCGGCCGCATGACCGGCGGTCTGCCCGAGCGCTTTGGTCCCGGCCTGACCGAGTACCACCGCCGACACCAGGCGACCGTCCAGCACTTCGTCGGGCGTCATCTCGTAGACCGCCGCCGCCCCGGTGGTCAATACGCTCGACGCTTCCAGGAACACCAGCGTGTCGGCGCCCGTCGCGAACAGCGCCACCACCGTCCCTACGCCGGGAACCGCCGCACTCAACCCGACGCTCACCCCGCTCACGGTCACCGCGATCAGATAGTGCCGCTCCAGCCGCCCCACGATCTGCTCGGCCGACTCCTCCGGATGACGCCCCCGCACCCACTCCGCATACTTCGCCACCACCGGCGCCTGCGCATACGCGGCCCGATCCAACGCCGACACCACACCCTTGTCGAGGAATTCCCGCAGCATAGAACCAGCCTCCTAGCCTTCCGCCGCAGCACAGCGGACGTCGGTACCCAGAGTCGACACGTGCCCCGCGCCGATCGTCACGCCCCCGAGCCGATGACCTCCATCACCCACCCCACCGGTCGCGCCGAATATAGCCGACCACACCGGTGCCGATAGGTAGACGCGCAGTTCAGAAAGGGGATCCCTACGGCAGCTCGTTGTGGCCGCCGAAGGCTTTGCGCATGGCGGAGAGCATCTTGTCGGCGTAGTGCGATTCGCCGCGTGAGGAGAAGCGCTGGAACAGGGCGGCGGCGAGGACGGGGACGGGGACGCCGATGTCGATGGCGGCGTCGACGGTCCAGCGACCTTCGCCGGAATCGGAGACGCGGCCGTCGAAGGAGTCGAGGTTCGGGTCGGCGTACAGGGCGCTCGCGGTGAGGTCGAGCAACCAGGAGGCGACCACCGAACCGCGCCGCCACACCTCGGTCACTTCGGGGATGTCGATGTCGTATCGGTAGTACTCGGGGTGCTCGAGCGGAGTCTGTTCGGCCGAATGCTCGGCGTCGTGGCGTTCGGCGCCGTAATCGGCCTTGTGCAGGATGTTGAGGCCCTCGGCGTAGGCGGCCATGGCGCCGTATTCGATGCCGTTGTGCACCATCTTCACGAAATGCCCCGCACCCGCCGGACCGCAGTGCAGGTAGCCCTGTTCGGCGGGGGATGGCTCGCCGGTGCGGCCGGGGGTGCGCGGTGCGGCATCCACACCGGGGGCGATGGAACGCAGCAGCGGCTCCAGGTACGCCACCTGGTCGGCTTCGCCGCCGATCATCAGGCAGAAGCCGCGGTCCAGGCCGAATACGCCGCCCGAGGTGCCGATATCGAGGTAGTGGATGCCTTTGGGGGTCAGCCGCGCGGCGCGCTGGATGTCCTCGTGATAGCGGCTGTTGCCGCCGTCGATGATGATGTCACCGGCTTCGAGCAGTTCGGCGACCTCATCGATCACCGCGCCCGTCGCACCGGCCGGGATCATCACCCACACCACGCGCGGGGTTTCCAGCTTGGCGATGAACTCGGGCAGCTCGGTGGTGCCGGAGAACGAGTCGCCCAGTTCGGCGCCGAGTTCATCGATCAGCGCGGCGTGACGTTCGTACCCGACGGCGGTGTGCCCATCTCTGACGATCCGGCGCACGAGATTGGCGCCCATCCTGCCGAGGCCGATCATTCCCAGCTGCATGCCATCCATCTCCTCGTTCGTCGTCAGCCCTGGTCGAGCACGATTGTCCCGCGCCGGGAGAAAAAGATGTCGTAAGGCGGTGTAACGCGATGAGTGCGGCGCCGATAGACAGATCGGCTCCGTGTAGTTGCCAGACCCCCGACCCGGCAACTGCACGGAGCCTTTTGGTGTGCGAACCGCAACTTTGCCCGTTGTTTGCCGGGTTACCGTCCGGTGTGATCTGCGCGGCACTGACGCGGGTGACGCCGACCGTTATCGTTGGGCGGAGCGCGCACCGCGCGAGAACCATGCAACCCGATGTGGGGAGGACGATTCGTGACCGGCGAGTCGAACACCGGACGCGGCGACAGACCCGAGCCCGCCCGCCGCGCACAGCCCACCAACAGCGGGCTGCGCCAGTTCCTCGAATCGGCCCGAGCCCAGCAGCAGCAACAGCGCCGCGAGGCAGCGCAGGCTCAGCAGCCGCACGAGACTCAGCAGTCACTCGGGGACCATCGGCCTCCGCAGCACCAGGATTCACCGGATGCCACCGGACTAAACCATGCGACGCCTCCTCCCCCCGACAACCCGCGGGCAGGCAATGACAACCCCCGAATAGGCAGTGCGCCGTCGCCCCAGGATTACGCGACGCAGCGCCTACCCGTTCCACCGAATCATGCCGCTCCGTCGACCGAACCGCTGCGCGAAACGGCCCGCGCCGCGACCCCGAACGAGCCGCACGGCCACGACATCGGTGATCTGGACGATCCACAGCCGACCACCCGGTTCGCGCCGATCACCGGCGACCGTCCGCCCCACTCCGCCCCGCCGCCCGAATCGGACGCACAGGCCCCGCTGCGCGGTCTCGCATCGGCCGGTCCCGATCCCGTACGCACACAACACATCCGCGTCCCGAACGGATCAGCGGACGCCGATGGGCAGCAGCACGATCTGTTCACCGCGGCGGCGCCTTCATCCACGAACAACCCACAGTCCACGCTGCGGTTCGCGCCGGACGCCGCCCAGAACACCCAACGGATGGCCCTGACTCCGGCAGAACAGGATTCGTTGCGACATCAGGGTGCCGAGCCCACGCGTCCGACGCAGAGCGCGCCCGATTCGTTCGGTTCCGAGCCCACCGGTGCGCCCCGACCACCTGCTCCGCGCGGGCCGGGTGAGCGTCGCCCGATCTCGCGCTCATCGGAGGAGCCGAAGAAGGGCCACGAGTTCCGCCAGGTCCTCCGATCGCCGAAGGCGCGCAAGATCGGTATTGCCGCCGGTGCGGTGCTCGGGCTCGGACTGCTGGGGTATGTGGCCGATCTGGCGATGTCGTCGGGTGAGGTGCCGCGTGGTGTGGTGGTCGCCGGTGTCGATATCGGTGGCATGGACAAAGCGGCTGCCGATGCGCGGCTGCGCGCGGAACTGGACGGTCGCGCCGACCGGGAGATTCCGGTCACGATCGGCGATGTGCAGACCACCCTTGTGCCGGGCGATGCCGGGCTCGGCGTCGACTGGGACGGCACCTGGGATCGGATCGGCGGCCAGCCGCTCAACCCGATCACCCGTCTGACCTCGCTGTTCGGCACCGAAACCGTCGAGGTGGACAGTGCCGTGGACGAACAGGCGCTCGGCGCCACCCTCGACGAACTCCGGGTGCACGACCGCCCGACCGTCGAGGGCGCCATCGTCTTCGAGAACGCGCAGCCGGTCGCGGTGGCCCCGGTGCCCGGCCGCGTGCTCGATGTGGCGGCGGCGCGCGGCGTGCTGGTCGACGACTGGGTCGCGGGTACGTCGATGAACCTGCCGGTGGTGCCCGCGCCGGTCGCAGTGCGTCAGGACGCCATCGATCAGGCGCTGCACCAGATCGCCCAGCCCGCGGTGTCGGGCCCGGTGGTGTTCGACGGTAAGGGCGGCAAGGCCGTCCTCGCGCCGGAGCAGATCGCCGCGATCGTGTCCTTCGCGCCGGACGGCAACGGCGGCCTCACCCCGCGTATTGATCAGAAGGTCGCCACCGACCTGCTGGCGCCGCAGCTGAAGGAGTCGGAGGTCGAACCGAAGGACGCGACCTTCACGCTGACCGGCAGCAAGCCCACCGTGGTGCCGTCGGTGGTCGGCGACAAGATCAACTGGCCCAAGACGCTCGAACCGCTGTCGACGCTGCTGGCTGCCTCGGGACCGCAGCGCACCGCCGCCGCGGTGTACGAGCGGGTCGAGCCGAAGCTGACGACCGCGGCCGCCGACGCCCTCGGAATCGTCGAGCCCATGGGCGAATTCACCACCGGCGGATTCAGCGGCCCATCCGGCGTGAATATCCGCACCGTGGCCAGGAAGGTCGACGGCGCCGTGGTGAAACCCGGAGACACCTTCTCGCTCAACGAGTTCACCGGCCCGCGTGGTACCGCGGAGGGGTATGTCGAATCCGGCATCATCGATCACGGCCGCCCGAGCACCGCGGTCGGCGGTGGTATCAGCCAGTTCGCGACCACCCTCTACAACGCCGCGTATTTCGCCGGACTCGAGGACGCCGGCCATACCGAGCACAGCTATTACATCTCGCGATATCCGGCCGCGCGGGAGGCCACCGTATTCGACGGTGCGATCGACCTCAGCTTCCGCAACAACACGCCGAACGGCATCTACATCGAGGCCAGCGCCAACGGTTCCCAAGTGACAGTGCGTATCTGGGGCACCAAGACCGTCGAGGTGGAATCCATCACCGGCGAGCGCACGAAGCCGACGGAACCGAAAACCATCACCCTGCCCAAGGGCGACGAGTGCATCGCCACCGAGGGCGCCGACGGATTCACCGTCAGCGACACCAGGGTGATCACCGATATCGCTACCGGTAGAGAGGTTTCGCGCACGACGCGGACCGTGAAATACGATCCGATCCCCATCGTCAAATGTGAGTAGCGGGCCCGGTGCGAGACCTCAGCGTCTCGCACCGGGAACCAGCCGGTACAGCAACCACGGCCGCAACGGGAATTCCGGTGCGTAGATGCGCGCGATCAGCCCGCGTGGACGTCGGTTGACCGGGTCGAGCACCAACACACGATCGCGATGCAGTTCCTCCGGGCGCAGTGTGGCGGCCCACATCTGCTCCCATTCAGGTGCGTTGCCGCAGCTGTCGATGATTTCGGCTATCCGTTTGTCGTCGGCGAGCCCCGGCGCCAGCACCCGGAATGCGTTGACCAGTAGCCGTGCCTCACCGGCCCATTCGGGCAGTACGGTTTTCGCGACCGGATTCAGGAACATCCATTCCAGGATGTTGGTTCCGGCGTCGACGCCGGGAAACCAGCGTTGATACGCGGAATTGGCGGCGACGATATCGAAGGTCGGCAGCAATTGGAAACAGGCCGGATGGGTCAGGCTGTGCAGATCGGCCAGGTCGTCGGGCGTCGGACTGTCCGGTACCGCGCCGAGCCCGGCGGGCAGGAAATCGGGGCGGGTCAGGCTGCTGATATGCCCGCGCAACCACACCGGAACCTGCAAGGCGTCGAAAAGCTGCGACAGGGTGTCCGAACCGGGTTGGCGGGCGCCGCTTTCCACCTCCTCGGCCACTACCCGTGAAATCCGGGCCCGGGCGGCCAGTTCGGCGCAGGTCATCCCCAGTGAATTCCGGCGTTCCCGAACGTATTCACCGATTGTGTAGCGCCTTTCGCCCATGTTCCCTCACCGATTCGCCTGAAACCACGAAAATCCGGCCCGGCCGACCATGCTGGAATACGGTCGACCGCGCCGGATGTCTACATTGCGCATACCCCGGTACCGAGAAGGCAAACGATAGGCGCCGATCCCCACCCCGGCGATTGCCTACAGCGAGTCGTCGCTCATTCGTTACCCTCGCCTTCGAATTCATTGGTGCGGAAGGCAATCGGTATCGCGGCCGAGTATCGCATATGCGGCCGGGCGCGGAAGAAGCGGCCGACGCCGAGCCGACCGCCGTCGTGATGGATCAGCGGCGGGCGTATGCCGCGGGCACGCGCACTACAGCGGCGTGCGCATCAGGATGACGTTGTACTGGTTGTGCACGGTGAGCAGGAAGTACAGGTCACTGCCGGTTTGGTACGGGTAGATCATCGGGGCGTAGGCGGTGGGCAGCGCCGCGGCTTCGATGAGGGTGCGTGGCGGGCTCCACGGGCCCTCGGGCGCGGGTGCGGTGCGCAGCACCACGGAATTGGCCGGGTCGGTGGTGAGCATGACGAATTGGCCGAGATGGTCGCTCCACCGCACCGACAGTTCGGCGACACCGCCCACGATCGGGGCGGCGGCCTTGGCGTCGTTCGGTTTCCAGCCTTTGCCGTCCCAGTATTCGTAGGCGTCGAGGTTGGCGATATCGGGTTCTCGGACGCGTGAGATGTATCCGGCGTGGTCGCGTCCGGCCGGAGTTCCGTATTTGTAGACGTAGCCGCCGCTGTTGACGAAGGCGTTCTGCTGGAAGCGTTCGAAACCGTCCACATTCGCCCGGCGGGTGGTGGGCAGCTGGGCCCAGGTCTGGCCGCCGTCACCGGAGACGGCGAGGGTGGAGAAGTTCGTCTCCCACTTACCGTGATCGCCCCAGTGCCGCACCGACATCATGCTCATGTACTGCACACCGCCGACGGAGGTGCCCGCGGTGGGGATGAGGCTGATCTCGATACCGGGGATCTTCGGGCTCGGCAGCGGATTCGGGACCACGCTGTCGAAGATGATGCCCTTCGACGGGTCGGTGGAGTGGCTGCGGAACAGCACATTGCTGGTCCAGGCCCACACACTGCCCGCGAGCAGATTCGGCACGCCGAGCCCGGCGCTGTCGCCGAAGGCGGTGATCATGCCGCCGCGACCGTCGTCCCACATGATGCCCAGATCGGTACCGAGCACATTGGCGTTCTGTGTCTGATTCGGGCTGTCCATTCCGGTGACCTGGAAGACCGCCTGTGTTGGCCCCGCCAGCGCGGGCAGCCCACGCGGTTGACCGTTGAGGCCCGGAATCGGATTGACGTTGTTCGGATCGGCAATGGCCGGTCCGGCGAGAACCATCGAACACACCGCACCCACCGCCCCGGCGCGAGCAAGCGCAGCCAACGATCGGTTCAGCATCACGTTTCCTCCTGGCGGTTCTACCGGTTCCGAGCGCTAGCAGAACCCTATCCGGGACGGCGGACACCTGCCACGCGGAGCCTCCTGCCCGACACGTAAAAGAGCGGCCCGGAAATCCCGGACCGCTCTCTTACTTTGCTTTGTGCCTGACTTGCCGGCTCAGAAGGCGGCTTCGTCCAGTTCCATGATGTCGTTGTCCAGGTTGGCCAGCACCGCGCGGGTGGAGGTCAGCTCCGGCAGGACGTTGCGGGCGAAGAACTGCGCGACCGCGACCTTGCCGGTGTAGAAGGACTGGTCGGCGCCGGTGACGCCTTCGTCCAGCTTGGCGCCCGCGACCTCGGCGTGGCGCAGCAGCTGCCAGCCGATGAGCAGATCGCCGACGGCGAGCAGGAAGCGCACCGAACCGAGGCCGACCTTGTACAGCTCCGACGGCTGCTCCTGGGCGCCCATCAGGTGTCCGGTCAGCGTGGCGGCCATGGCCTGCACATCCTCGAGCGCGGTGGCCAGCAGCTTGCGCTCGGCCTTCAGGCGGCCGTTGCCCGCCTCCGAGTCGATGAACTTCTGGATCTGACCGGCCACGTGCGCCAGGGCGACGCCGCGGTCGCGGGCGATCTTGCGGAAGAAGAAGTCCTGCGCCTGGATGGCGGTGGTGCCCTCGTAGAGCGAGTCGATCTTGGCGTCGCGGATGTACTGCTCGATCGGGTAGTCCTGGAGGAAGCCGGAGCCGCCGAAGGTCTGCAACGATTCGGTCAGGTACTGGTAGGCACGCTCGGAACCGACACCCTTGACGATCGGCAGCAGCAGATCGTTGACGCGGAAGGCGGTGTCCTTGTCGGCGCCCGACACCAGGTTGGCGATGTCGTCGTTCTGGTGCGCCGCGGTGTAGAGGTAGATGGCGCGCAGACCCTCGGCGTAGGCCTTCTGGAGGGCCAGTGAGCGACGCACGTCCGGGTGATGGGTGATGGTGACGCGCGGTGCGGTCTTATCGGTCATCTGGGTCAGGTCGGCGCCCTGCACCCGCTGCTTGGCGTAGTCGAGCGCGTTCAGGTAACCGGTGGACAGGGTGGCGATGGCCTTGGTGCCCACCATCATGCGCGCGTTCTCGATAACGTCGAACATCTGCGCGATGCCGTTGTGCACCTCGCCGACCAGCCAGCCCTTGGCGGGCACACCGTGGCCGCCGAAGGTGACCTCACAGGTGGCCGAGACCTTGATGCCCATCTTGTGCTCGACGTTGGTGACGAAGACACCGTTGCGGTCGCCGAGGGTTTCGGTCTCGAAGTCGAAGTGCCACTTCGGCACGTAGAACAGCGACAGGCCCTTGGTGCCAGGTCCTGCGCCCTCGGGGCGGGCCAGCACCAGGTGCATGATGTTCTCGAACAGGTCGTCGGAGTCACCGGAGGTGATGAAGCGCTTGACGCCCTCGATGTGCCAGGAGCCGTCCTCCTGCTTGACGGCCTTGGTGCGGCCCGCGCCGACGTCGGAGCCCGCGTCGGGCTCGGTCAGCACCATGGTGGCGCCCCAGTTGCGCTCGGCGATGATCTGAGCCCACTTCTTCTGCTCATCGGTGCCGTTGTTGTAGAAGACCTGCGCGAAGCCAGCGCCCGCCGCGTACATCTGCGCGGGCGGGTTGGCGCCGAGGATCATCTCGCCGAGGGCCCAGCCGACGACGCTCGGGGCGCCGAGGCCGCCCAGCTCCTCGCGGACGGGAACCTTGGACCAACCGGCGTCCTCGAGGGCGCGGTAGGACTTCTTGAACGATTCGGGGAGGGTGACGGTGTGGGTCTCCGGGTCGAAGACGGGCGGGTTGCGGTCGCCGTCGACGAAGGAGTCGGCCAGCGGGCCTTCGGCAAGGCGCCGGACCTCGTTGAGCATTTCCTTCACGGTGTCGGTGTCCAGATCACCGTAGGCGCCGTTGTCCAGCAGCGAACCGATGCCGAGGACCTCGAAGAGGTTGAACTCCAGGTCCCGGACGTTGCTCTTGTAGTGGCCCATGTCTGCTACTCACTCTCCATCGAGTTGGTGCGGTCGGTTGTTTGCCGTTCCCGCCCGTTGTCGCCTCCGGGTAGCCATACCGGTTTTCCGCATGCTACTCGCGGGTAACTTATGCGCCATATTACCGGCCGGTAAGGCGGTCGCAAAGACGAACCCCGCCAATGTGACGCGATGAACACGCCACCGACCTCGGGCCGGATGCTGGCAGCTGACCTGGGGTTACTGTGAGGTGTGCGGATCGAGACGAGTGCCGGGCCCGCCGAGGTGCAGCTGCGACGCCCGCGCGGGGCCGAGTTCCTCCTCCTGCTCACTCACGGTGCCGGTGGTGGCGTGGATACCAAAGACATTATCGCTGTTGGTGATTCGGCTATCGCCAATGGTGGAGCGGTGGGGCTGGTGGTGCAGCCGTATCGGGTAGCCGGTGGGCGGGCGCCCGGCTCGGCGACCAAACAGGACGCTGCCTGGCTCGAGATCGTCGACGCGGTGCGTCGGCGCGTTGGTCGGAAACTGCCGCTGATCCAGGGTGGACGCAGCAACGGGGCGCGGGTGGCGTGCCGCACCGCCGTCGAGGTCGGTGCGCGCGGGGTGATCGCGCTGTCGTTTCCGCTGCATCCGCCGGGTAAACCGGAGAAATCCCGCCGGGACGAGCTGCTGGCCCCCGGTGATATCGAGGTGGTCGTGATCAATGGCGGCAGCGATCCGTTCGGTATCCCCGACCCCGCCGACGCCGCCGAGGTATGCGTCATCCCAGGTCAGCCCCATTCGTTCCGGACCGGCTTCGAGACGATCGCGGAGACGGTGACGCCGTGGTTCGCGCGCTGGAGTAGTTAGCGCCGACACCGGGGGCGCGAACGCTGGTCGCGCCGACGGTCGGTTGCGGCCGCGCTGATCAGGCCGGTTGTTCGGCGCCGGGTGCCAGATCGGCGCGGGTGGCGATGACGAGGGCGTCGATGGCATCGCGGCCCTCGGTCGGCCGATGGATCCGGTCGGCGCCGCGGATCCTGATCTCGGACAGGCCCGCCAGATCGGCGACGATGTCGTCGGGTGTGAACAGGATCCGCGGGTCCTGTGGGCCGCCGTAACCATCGGTGAGATTGGTGCTGTCGTGGCCGAGGACCAGCAGGGTGGCGCCGGGGCTCAGTAGCTCGGCCGCCTGCCGCACCAGCGGACCGCGCTGGGCGGCAGGCAGATGTAGGAACACCATCAGGACCAGTTCGAACGGCCCGGTGATCTCGGCGCTGCCGAAATCGGTGAGATCGGTGCACTGCCAGGTCAGCCGGTCCCGCACCGAACGCGACAGACGGGTCGCGACCGTCCGGCCCTTATCGATGCCGACCTGCGAGAAATCGACCGCGTGCACCCGCCAGCCATGGGTCGCCAGCCACAGCGCGTTGCGCCCCTCACCGCAGGCCAGATCCAGCGCGCGCGGCAGGTCGGGGACCGTGCCGTCCGCGTCCGGATATCGCGGCGTCACCCGATCCAGGCCGAACACATGCTCCACGACGGTGCTGTTCGGCGGTGCGCCCCACACCAATTCACCCTGCGCGTACCGCGCATCCCAATCGGCCGCGTCCATACGACCACCTTATTGGTCGGACGCGACTCCAGGTGTTCGCTTCGCAGCCGGTCGCGCAGCCCGGCTTGCGGGGACCTGTCCGCTCACAGGACCCGGCCACGCTCGACCGACCTTGCCCGCTCATCCGCTCTGTCCATAGGGACATCCGGTTGGCGGCGGCTCTCCATGGTCGCAGCAACCTCGCCCGGTTCGCGGCGAGTCGAGGCGTCCGACCCGCCCGGCATCAGTGCAGCGTCATCGCTCGACCGCGGTCGGGCTCCTCGCCGGTCAGGCGTCGAACTCCGGGAGCCAATCGACCGGCGTCGTTTCCCGGATATGGATCAGGACGTCGAAGGCGGCGGCCAAGGATTCGACCGAGGTGAACGCTTCGGCGTCCTCGGCCGGGTCGTAGATGCCGCTGATGGTGCGGAGCTTCGCCGGTGCGCGCCGCCAGCGGTCGACGGCTTCGGGCACGTCGTCGCGGAGGTCGACGATGAAGGCGGGCAGGTCGACCGCGCCCAAGGCCGCGTCCACCAGGTCGGGGGCCGGGGCGGGCGCGATCGCGGCGCCGAGATCGCCGTGGTGGAAACCGATGGCGACCGAGACGTACCGTGCGCCGAACTCGTTCCTGAGATGGAAGCCCGCGCCGCGGAACCGCACCGGATCGGTCACCCCGAGGTTCGCGTCGGCAGCGGCGGTGTGGCCGATGCCGTCCCAGTAGACGATCTTCGCGCCCGTGCGCCGATGCCGCTCGACGATGGTCGTGGCCGAGCTGCGCTCATCCCTGCCGAAACCGCCCTGTCCGGCGACGCTGTTCTCATGGAACGCGACGATCATCCGCATCCGTTCGGTCACGTCGTCCGGCGTGTCGGACAGCTGATTCAGCACGACCATGGCGTCGCGGGCATGGTCGGCGAACGGCCGTCCGGGGTGAATGCCCTGATGACGCTGCACATGCTCATCGACCCGGTGCGCCGTGCGGATCGGCGTGAGATGGGATTCCAGCTGCTCCAACGCCTCCGGGGCATGACGGCGGACATGCTCGATGACCACGTCGTAGTCGGAGTCCTCGGCGGCGGGCGGGTTCACGCCGAACACCGCGACCGGATCCTCGGGGTGCTCTGCGTTGAAGTCGCGGATCCACTCGAGCGTGGCCACCATTTCGGCGGTCCGCCACGGCCGCCAGGCGTCGGTCAGCGCCGTCGCCGGATCGCCGGTGCCGGTGCGGACGTAATCGTCGAGCCGCGCACCGGAGCGCGCACCGTCCTGGATGGCGAGGGCGCGGAAGCCGTGCTCGCGCACCAGGGCGCGGAACAGGCGTTCGCGCACGCCGTAGGTCTGCCGGGAAAAGCGGGTGGATTCGCCGAGCCCGACCACGGTCGCCTCGGCGAGGTGCTCGGTCAATCGCGCGATATCGGCGGCATCGGCGTCGGATTCGGTCCGTACCGGCTGTGCGCGCGCCCGCAGCCACTCGTGCACGTCGGTGGTGCGGCTGGTCTGGATGTTCGCAGTCATGAGGTCCTCCCGTGTCGATCCCGTGTACTGAACCGACCCTCTTACATCAACCATTGTTGAGGTCAAGTCCAGGTGTGGATTCGGGTGGAGGCCCCGAAAACGCCGATGCCCGCGCACAATCGCGCGGGCATCGGTTGGGCGATCGAACGGATCTACAACTGCGTCCGCATCAACACCACGTTGTACTGGCTGTGCACGGTGGTAAGGAAGTACAGATCGCGTCCGGTCTGGTACGGGAAGATCGCCGGAGCGTAGGCGGTGGGCAGTTCGCGGGTGTCGATCAGCACTTCCGGTGCGCTCCACGGGCCGACCGGCGAGGACGCGCGGCGCATGACCACCGAGTTCCACGGATCGGTGGTGAGCGAGATGAACTGGCCGAGATAGGCGTTGTACATCACCGACAGTTCGCCGACACCGTGCATGATCGGGGCCGCCTTGTTGACATCGCGGTTCCAGCCGCCGCCGTCCCAGTACTCATAGGCGCCGAGATTCTGGATATCGGGTTCGCGCACCCGCGAGATGTAGGCGGCATTGTCGCGTCCGGACGGTGTGCCGTACACGTAGACGAATCCGCCGTCCTTCAGGAAGGCATTCATCTGGAAGTTGGCATTGCCACCTTCGTTCGGGCGCCGGGTGGCGGTGAGATCGGCCCAGGTCTCGCCATTGTCGGCGGAGGCGGCCAGGCCGGAGAAATTGGTCGTCCACTCGCCGGGGGCGTCCCAGGTCTTCACCGACATCGTGCTCATGTACTGCACGCCGCCGACCGAGATGCCCGCCGTCGGGATGCGGCTGATCTCCAGGAACGGGATCTTCGGGCTCGGAATCAGATCGCGCGCCTGGCCGAAGACGTCGCGGACCACACTGTCGAAGAAGATGCCATTGGCCGGATCGGTGGTGTGGCTGCGCACCAGAATATTGCTGCGCCAAGCCCACATACTGCCCGCTAGCAGGTTCGGGAAGCCGAGACCTGCCGTATCGCCGAACGCGGTGAGCATCTCGCCGTGCCCGTTGTCCCACATGATGCCGAGGTCGGTGCCGAGCACGTTGTAGTTCTGGGTGACATTCGGGCTGGCCATGCCGGTCACCTGGAAGACGGCCTTGGTGCGTCCGGGCAGATTGGGCAGGCCGTTGGTGCCGTTGAGCACCGGGATCGGGTTGATGGCGTTTGGGTTTGCCGTGGCCGGGGTAGTCGCGGTGAGAAGCAGGGCCGAGGCGCCCGCGATCGCGGTCATCAGAATGGACGCGGTTCTGCTCACGTGTCGAGCCTCCGGGGTCGCGCCGAAACGGGCCTCGATCCACGGCATGCACGTGTGTGTCGTGCGCCACATTTCGGCTGGCTGGCAAATCGTCGGAAATGCTAGCAGTGAAATCCCGGAAATTGGGGGGTTGCGTCCGCGACCGGCCGATCCTCCAAATCTATTCCGGTGTTTTTCCACCCGATCCCAATGCGCGCCGCACGATCAGCGGCAACTGTGCGGCACGTTCGAGCGCGAACGCGCGGCGCGGCGGGGCGTGCCAGGCGCGGTCGACGAGTCGCTTCGCGGTGGCGACGGCCCGTGGCGGCCGGGCCGCGATGCGATCGGCGAGCTTCCCAGCGTCGGCCATCGGATCGGCGCTCACCTCGGTGATCAGACCGATGCGATCGGCGTAGGCGGCGTCGACGGTATCGGCGGTCATGGCGAGCAGCAGCGCCTGGTCGGCGCCGACGAGCTTGGCAAGCGTCGCCGTACCGGTCATATCCGGGATCAGGCCGTGTTCGACCTCCATCACCGAATATTCGGACTCGGGCGTGCCGAAACGGACGTCGGCGGCGAGGGCGAGTTGCAGTCCGCCGCCGTAGCAGCGGCCGTGCACGACCGCGATCACCGGGACCGGCAGCCTGCGCCACACCCAGCATGCTTCTTGAAAGGTGTTGGTGCCGCGCCACGGCCGTGGAATGAAGTTGCGCACGATGGCGAGCGGATCGCCGGTGGCTCCGGCGATATCGAGACCGCTGCTGAAGCTGGGGCCGTTGCCGGACAGGATGACCGCCCGCACATCGCGATGGTCGGCCACGGTGTGCGCGGCCTCGATCAGCCCGTGCAGCATCTCGACGGTCAGCCCGTTGTGTTTGTCCGGCCGGTCCAGCGTGACGTAGGCGCGGTCGCCGTCGAATCGCACCGCGATATATGAACCCATGACCCACATCTTACTCATCGGTAAGATTGGCGGCGGCGGTGTGAACCGCGCGACGGGTGGGCGGTCCGCTGAGTGGAAGTGCTGCCCGAAGTCGGGTCGCGCGGCGCCGGGCTCACCTAGTGTCGATGCCGGTGGTCGTCACCGGACCCGATCGCGACGGCCACGTGCTGCTCATCGAGAGGACATCCCATGACCGATCTGGTGCTGATCGAACGGCGTGACGCGATCACCGTGCTGACCGTGAACCGCCCCGAGGCCCGCAATGCCATCGACCTGGCGACCGCGCAGGCGATCGAAGCGGCCGTCGACGCGTTCGAAGCCGATGTGGCAGCCAGGGTGCTCGTACTCACCGGTGCGGGCGGCACATTCAGCGCCGGCATGGATCTGGTCGCCGCCTCGCGCGGCGAGATGCCGATGACCCCGCATCGCGGCCCACTGGGGATCGCGGCGAAACCTCCGGCGAAGCCGATGATCGCGGCCGTCGAGGGATTCGCGCTGGCGGGCGGATTCGAGTTGGCGCTCTCGGGTGATCTGATCGTCGCCGCCCGCGACGCCCAGTTCGGAATTCCCGAGGTCAAGCGCGGTCTGGTGGCCGCGGGCGGCGGTGTGCTCCGGCTGACCCAGCGCCTGCCGCGCAGTACCGCCGCCGAACTGGCGCTCACCGGCGGCCGGATCAGCGCCGAACGGCTCTATCAACTCGGCCTGGTCAACCGGGTCACCGAACCCGGCGGCGCACTCGATACCGCCCTCGAACTCGCCGCCGAGATCGCGGCCGCGGCACCGCTGGCGGTCGCCGCGAGCAAACGCATCATCGACGAATCGCCCGACTGGAGCGCCGCCGAAGCCTTCGCCAAACAGGGTGAGGTCGCACTGCCAGCGCTGTTCTCCAAGGACGCCGCCGAGGGCGCGCTGGCCTTCGCACAGAAACGCGAGCCGCAGTGGCAGGGGCGCTGACCCACTAACCTCGGGACCGGCCGTCGCCTCGCAGGGGGAGGCGGCGGCCGCTACTCGTCGGGCTGGGCCGCCGTTGGGCCGGTCGTCGGCATCGGTCGGGCTGTGGTTGTCGGGCAGGCCGTGATCGTGGGCGTATGAGAGGCGGTCGGGAGCACCGGATCTGCCACCTGCGTGCCGTGGTCGACAAAACCCCGACTACCGGAGCTGATCCAGCAGCACCTGGGCGCAACTCACGGGGTCGTCGTAGAACGGCGTGTGGCCGCTGCCGGACAAAGTGACGTGCTGTGCGCCGGGGAGGACGGCTCTGGCGCGGCGGGCCTGGGTGGCGTAGGTCAGCAGGATGTCGCGGTTGCCCCAGGCGATGGTGACCGGGATGTCGGTCAAGGCGGTGGGGTCGGGGAGGCGGAAGTCGGTGAAGGAGGCGAGGGCGTCGTCGAAGCCGGGAGCGTCGATGGCGCCGAGTGCGGTGGCGATGGCGATATCGGTGTCCAGCGCCCATGGCTTGCCGACCACCAGGCTCAGGAAAGCGGTGCGGCCCGCGGTGGTGTCGAGCACCTTCGGCAGGGTCGAGCGCAGCAGTCCGCCGATGGCCTTCGACTTGCCCAGCGACTGCTGACACCAGATCCGGCCCGCGGTATCCCAGAAGCCGATCGGCGAGTACGCGGTGACCGAGCGGGCGAGCCCACGTGCGCCGAGTTCGAGTGAGATCCCGCCGCCCATCGAATTGCCCGCGAGATGGGGGCGTTCGATGCCCTCGGCGGCAAGGAAATCGGCGAGCGCATCGGCGAGCGTGGCGACGGTGGTGCGCGGTAGCGGCTCCGATTCGCCGAAACCGGGCAGATCCACCGCGATGACCTCGAAAGATTCGGCGAGCGTCGGGACGATCGGCTCCCAGACCTGCCTGCGGCTGCCGACCCCGTGCACGAGGACCAAGGGTTCGCCCGCGCCGTATCGGTCATGGCGCAGTGCGGTCGACGATCGGTCGTTGCCCGGCGTCGTCATGGTCGAACTCCGATCGTGTCGTCGTGCCTGTTCACGCGGGTACTCGGCAGGCATCGCCGCGGCGTCGGGTGCTGCCGGTGGCCCTCGCAGTGCGAAAGCGCAGGTGCTCAGGCCGATCACATTAACAGCAGGCGACTGCTGTCAGTTGCGGATCAGGGCTGGCGCTGCATGCGGGCAATATCGGCCGGATCTATCGCGGCTGGCTGGCCGAACGAGTGGACGAGGCCGATCCGGAGACTATGGATCGCCTCGACACCGCCTTGCGCGCCGCCATGGATCTCTGAGATCCGCCGCGCGACGGTCGGTGGCCGAACGCTGTGCGATGCACGGAATCCGGCCTTCGGGTTGCGGACCTCACCCCGCTGCGACTACACACGGTGCGTGGATTCGGCCGCGTCGGCGGTGCGGGCCATCGAACCGGCGCCCGCCGCCGATTCGGCAATACCACCTGAGAGAGGAATTCGGTGCGGATCAAGCTCATTGCCACGGCGCTCATCGCCCTGCCGCTGCTGACGGCGTGCGGCGGCAGCGATGCCGAGGCCGCCTCCGTCACGGAGGCAGATCTGTCCAAGTCCATGCAGGACAAGGGCATGCAGGACAAGGCGCTCGCCGATTGCGTGGCGAAGGTCTTTGTCGCCGAGGGCATCTCCCAGGACGGGCTGCGCACGCTGCTCAGCGGCGAACACGATCCGCAGTCCCCGGACGCGGAGAACTTCGGGATGAGCCAGGAAGACGCCGACAAGACCCGCGCGGCGCAGGCGAAGATCGTCACCGAATGCACGAATCTGCCGAGCTGACCGGCTGATCGGGGCGGATCAGATCGCGATGACGATCTCGATCCGCCACGTGGTGACCATAGTCCTCGGCACCGGCAACGCTCGCACGCGTTTCGATCGCGCTGCGTATAACCGGTGCTCAGGGCGGCGGGCTCGGCGATCGTTGGCGGATGACATCCACCGCCGCGACTTCTATTTCCGATGCTGAGCTGGACGCTACCTTCGGGCCTGTATTCGACCGGATCGCCGCGGGCGCGGTCGAGCGGGAGATCGACCGCAGACTGCCGCACGAGGAGATCGGCTGGTTGAAGGCGGCCGGTTTCGGCGCGCTGCGGGCCCCGGTCGAGGCCGGTGGTTTCGGCGTGACGGTCCGGCAGCTGTTCCGGCTGCTCATCGACCTGGCCGCCGCCGAATCCAATCTGCCGCAGGCGCTGCGGGTGCATTTCTCGTTCGTCGAGGATCAGTTGCTCGCCGAACCCGGTCCGACCCGTGACGCCTGGTTGCGTGCAGTCGGTGCGGGCACGCTGGTCGGCAATGCCATCACCGAACCCGGTGTGGGTGCGGTGGACCACTACCGCACCGCGCTGACCCGTGACGGCGACCGCTGGCTGCTCAACGGCGTGAAGTACTACAGCACCGGTTCGCTCTACGCCGATCACATCCTGGTGGCCGCCGATCGTGACGGTGAGCGGGTCGGCGTGCTCGTCGACGCCGAGGCCGAAGGGGTGCGCCAGCACGACGATTGGGACGGTTTCGGGCAGCGGTTGACCGCGAGCGGCACCACGGAGTTCACCGATGTCGTGGTGACCGATGAACGCATCCTCGGGCCGGGCTACGGGGTGGCAGGTCCCACCTACTCGACCTCCTATCTGCAACTCGTCCAGCTGGCGGTGCTCGCGGGTATCGCGCAGCGAGCTGAGCTCGACGCCCGCGCCTGGGTCACCGAACGCACCCGCACCTACACCCATGCCGCCGCCGATCTGCCGCGTGAGGATCCACTGGTACAGCAGGTGATCGGTAAGCTCTCGGCGGCCGCGTTCGGGGCGCGGGCGAGTGTGCTCGCGGTGGCGGATGTGCTCGACGACGTGCTGGCGGCGGGTGCCACCGATGAAAAGGCATTGGCGGCAGCGGAATTGGCGGCCGCGCAGGCGCAGCTCGGCATCATCGACACGGTGCTCACCGCGACCACCCAACTGTTCGAGGTGGGTGGCGCGTCGGTGGTGTCGGAGCGGCTGCGACTGGATCGGCACTGGCGCAATGCCCGCACCATCTCGGTGCACAATCCCGCGATCTTCAAGGCCCGCGCGATCGGTGATCATCTGCTCAACGGCACCGACCTGCCGTTCGCGTGGAGTGCTGGCGCCCGCAGCGGCGGGGCGGTGGCGCGATGAGCAGACGGATCAGGTTCAACGCTTTCGATATGAATTGCGTCGCCCATCAGTCCCCCGGGCTGTGGCGGCATCCCGAGGATCAATCGCACCGCTACAAGGATCTGTCCTACTGGATCGAGCTGGCGAAACTGTTGGAGCGTGGACGTTTCGACGGCATCTTCATCGCCGATGTGCTCGGCACCTACGACGTCTACGGCGGTGACGACACCGCCGCCCTGCGCCAGGGCGCGCAGATCCCGGTGGCCGATCCGCTCCTGCTGGTGTCGGCGATGGCCGCGGCCACCGAACATCTCGGTTTCGGTATCACCACGGGCACCGGTTTCGAGCATCCATATCCCTTCGCGCGCCGGTTGTCCACCCTCGACCACCTCACCCGAGGCAGGCTCGGTTGGAATGTGGTCACCGGCTATCTGCCCTCGGCCGCAAGGAATTTCGGCGCGACCGATCAGCTCGACCACGATGAGCGCTACAACCAGGCCGACGAATACCTCGAGGTGCTGTACAAGCTGTGGGAGGGCTCCTGGGAAGACGATGCGGTGGTCCGCGATCGTGAGCGCGGCATCTACGTCGACCCGGCCAAGGTGCACCACATCGGTCACCGGGGCGAGCATTACACGGTTCCCGGTGTGCATCTGTCGGAGCCGTCACCGCAGCGCACACCTGTCATCTATCAAGCGGGCGCCTCACCGCGGGGAGTGCGGTTCGCGGCGGAGAACGCCGAAGCGATCTTCATCGCTGGTCCGTCGAAAAAGGTGCTCGCGCAGACGGTATCGCGTATCCGAGATGCTCTCGAAGCCGCTGGTCGGGATCGATACGCGGCGCGCGTGTACGCCTTGGCCACCATCATCACCGATGCGACCGACGCTGCCGCACAGCGCAAGCACGAGGAGTACCTGTCCTACGCGAGCGTCGAAGGCGGGCTGGTGTTCATGTCGGGCTGGATGGGGATCGACCTGTCCGGCTACGACCTGGACGACCCGATCGGCGAAGTCCAGAGCAATGCCATCCAATCCGCCGTTGCCGCATTCCAGGAATTCGATGACGACGGCCGCGAATGGACCGTCCGCGATATCGGCCGATGGGCCGGAATCGGGGGTATGGGGCCGGTCTTCGTTGGTTCCGGAGAAACCGTCGCCGACCGTCTACAGGAATGGGTCGTCGATACCGACCTGGACGGATTCAACCTCGCTTACGCGATTACTCCCGGAACATTCGAAGATATTGTGCAGCACGTGGTTCCGGTGCTGACCGAACGTGGCGTCTACGCGACCGAGTATCAGCAGGGAACCTTGCGCAACGCCCTCTTCGGCGCGGGCGACCGCCTCCCCGACGAGCACCGTGGGGCCAGGTACCGCCTCGGCGGTTCGGGGTCGACCGCGCTGCCGGACGAGGTTGTTCGGCGGGTCGCCGACTTCTCCGGCGTGCAGGCGGGATAGTCGGGCTGCCGGTGCCGATGGCGACTCGGCGTCTGTCCGGCGAGACACGCTCAGAGGGTCGCGAGGAAGATCCCGGCGATGGCCTCCAGCCCGAGGCGGTCGATGGTGTCGAACCGTTCGGGCCGGGGGCTGTCGAGATCGAGGACCCCGATCAGCTCCGCGCCGCGGACCAGCGGGACGACGATCTCCGAGCGGGTGTCGGCATCGCAGGCGATATGGCCGGGGAAGGCGTGGACGTCGGGGACGAGCTGGGTTTCACCCGTGGAAGCCGCTGTCCCGCAGACGCCCTTGCCGAGCGCGATTCGGACACAGGCGGGTCTGCCCTGGAATGATCCGACGACCAATTCGTGTCCGTCGAAGAAGTAGAAACCGGCCCAGTTGAGGTCGGACAGGGTGTGGAACAGCAGTGCCGACAGGTTCGCGGCATTGGCGATCCGATCGGATTCGCCCGCGACCAGCGCCTTCGCCTGTTCGGCGAGCTGGCGGTACTGCTCGGTGCGGTCTCCGCTCAGTTCGGTGACGGTGAACGACATGCCGCCATGATATTCGCCCGCGTCATACCGTCTCCCTATTGATTCTGCGTGATCGCAATACTGCCGGGTTGCTCTCGGCAGCAGCAGGATTCACTCATGACAACGCAGAATTCCGTTCCCCGTTCCACCCGTTCGGCCGCGGTGATCGGCGCCGGCCAAACCGGCGTCACTGCGGCATTGGGCCTGCTCGACGCGGGCTTCGACGTCACTATCTACAGCGACCGCGATCAGCGCGCGCTACGCGACGACGTGCCTGCCACCGGTACCGCACTCGAGTTCGGCGAGACCCAGCAGGCCGAGGCCGCACTCGGCCTGGACAGCTACACCGGGCGTGCGCCACGGCACACCGGCCTCAGCGCGCGCATCGTCGGCCCCGAGCGGGCCGAACTCATCGCCTTCGACGGACAGTTCGACGGCTATGTCGGCGTCGCCGTCGACACCAGGCTCAAGGCCGATGAGCGGCTCACCACCTTCCGGGAGCGTGGCGGCGCGTTCCTCGTCGAGCAGGTCACGCCCGAAAGCCTCGACAGCATCGCCGCAGCCAACGACCTCACCCTCGTCGCGACCGGTAAGGGCGGACTGTCGGAGCTGTTCGCCGTCGACGCCGTGCGCAGTGTCTACGACAAGCCGCAGCGGTCGCTGCTCACCGTCACCGTCACCGGGCTCGGCCACGACCAGGGCGTCTTCGCGCATCGTGGCTCGGGCGGCGGCGCGCACAGCGGTTTCTCCATCATCGCCGAGCAGGGTGAGGGCTGGTGGGGCCCGTACCTGCACAAGGACGCCGGGCCGAGCTGGGCGTTCCTCGGTTGGGCGCGTCCGGGCAGCGAATGGGAAACGCGTTTCGCGGCAGCCGATTCCGCCGACTCCGCGCTCGCCATCGTCAAGGACCTGTACCGGGATTTCGCCGACTGGGATCTGCCGGAGGTGCTCGCCACCGAGGTTATTGCCGAGGACCCGCATTCCTGGTTGAAGGGCGCGGTGCGTCCGGTGGTCCGGGCCGGTGTCGGACATACCGCCAACGGACATGTGGTGGCCGCGCTCGGTGATACCGCGGTGGCCTACGACCCGATCGCCGGGCAGGGCGCGCAGAGCGGGTTGATCCAGGCGCAGCGGTTGGTCGCCGCGGCCACCGTGCACGACGGTCCGTTCGACGCGGCGTGGTTGCAGGCGCAGTACGACACCTTCCTCGCCGCACGCAGCGATGCCGCGAACAAGGTGACCAGGCTGTTCCTCGGCGATCCCGCCCTCGGCGAGGTGGCGGATCCGTTCTTCGCCGCCGCGGCGGTGGATCCGCGCTTCGCCTCGGCGCTGGTCGGGCTGCTGCATCGGCCGCAGCCGTTCCTCGGTATCGATTCCGCGGCCGACGCCGCCGCCTACATCACCCAGGTCACCGGGGTAGACGCCGGTGAGCTGCTCGGGCGTTTCGCACCGGCGGGCCGGTTCGAGCGGTCGACGTTCGCGCCAGCGCTCGCGGTGAGCTGAGCGCGATCCGATCGGACAGATTCAAACCCTCGTCTCGTCGTAGGCGCGGTGCTGGAGTGGATGGTGCGCCGGGCGTCCACTCCAGCACCGGTCCCGGCGACCCGACGCACTCGACCCTGGAGCAGCTATGACCACCGAGAAGATCGCCGACCAGATCCGGTTCGCCTACTGGGTGCCCAATGTGAGCGGCGGCCTGGTGACCAGCGATATCGAACAGCGCACCGGCTGGGATTTCGACTACAACAAGAAACTCGCGCAGACCGCCGAGAACAACGGTTTCGATTACGCGTTGTCGCAGGTGCGCTACACCGCTTCCTATGGCGCCGAATTCCAGCACGAGTCGACCTCGTTCAGCTTGGCCCTGCTCGGCGCCACTGAACGGCTCAAGGTGATCGCGGCAGTGCATCCAGGGCTCTGGCATCCCGCGGTGCTGGCGAAGTTCGGGGCGACCGCCGACCACTTGTCCAATGGGCGGTTCGCCATCAATGTCGTCTCGGGATGGTTCGCCGGTGAGTTCACCGCGCTCGGTGAGCCGTGGCTCGAACACGATGAAAGGTACCGGCGCAGCGGCGAATTCCTCGAGGTCATCCGCAAGATCTGGACCGAGGACAATGTCGACTACGGCGGTGACTTCTACCGCATCCGTGATTTCACCCTGAAGCCGAAACCGCTCAACACTCCAGAACGTCCGAATCCCGAACTGTTCCAAGGCGGTAACTCCACCGCCGCGCGCCGCAATGGCGGTCGCTACGCCGACTGGTACTTCTCCAACGGTAAGGATTTCGACGGCGTCACCGAACAACTCGACGATCTGCGCGCGGTCGCCAGACAGCACGAGCGTGAAGTGAAGTTCGGGCTCAACGGATTCATCATCGCCCGCGATACCGAGAAGGAAGCCCGCGATACCCTGCGCGAAATCATCGATAAGGCGAATAAGCCAGCGGTCGAGGGATTCCGGGACGCCGTCCAGCAGGCGGGGCCATCCACCCGCGACGGCAAGGGCATGTGGGCCGACTCCACCTTCGATGATCTCGTGCAATACAACGACGGGTTCCGCACCAAGCTGATCGGTACACCGGAGCAGGTGGCAGAACGGATCGTCGCCTACCGTGATCTCGGCGTGGACCTGATCCTCGGTGGATTCCTGCACTTCCAGGAGGAGATCGAATACTTCGGGGCGAAGGTGCTGCCATTGGTGCGGGAGCTGGAGGCGGCCCGGCAGCCCGTCGCCGCCGGGCAATGACCGCCGTCGCCGCCGACCGCATCACCACCGCCGCGCACGCCCGCACGGTGGCGACGCGGTTGGCGGCAGAATTCGCGACCGGCGCCGCCGCCCGCGACCGGGATCGTGAATTGCCTTATGCGCAGGTGGATCAGCTGGCGGCGTCAGGACTGCTTACCATCACCGTGCCCGCAGAATTCGGCGGTGCGGAGCTGGCGCCGAGTGCGGTGGCCGAGGTGGTGCGCATTCTTGCGACCGCCGATCCGAATATCGCGCAGATCCCGCACAGCCATTTCGTATACCTGAATCTGCTGCGCCTGGCCGGATCACCGCAGCAGCGTGGCCGGTATTTCGGATCGGTGCTCGGGGGCGCCCGCATCGCCAACGCGCAATCGGAACGAACCGGCGCGACCGTGGCCGAGATTTCGACCACCCTGCGCCCCTCGGGCTCCGGCTTCCGTATCGACGGCACCAAGTTCTATTGCACCGGATCGCTTTTCGCCGACATCTTCGCGGTACTCACCAGGCTCGACGACCCCGACGGCCTGACCGGTCTGCCGCCGGGGGAGTACGTGGCGTTTCTGCCCGCGGGCACCGAGGGCGTGCGCGTCATCGACGACTGGCAGGGCATCGGCCAACGCACCACCGGCAGCGGCACCGTCGAATTCGATGGTGTGCTGGTCACGGGTGATCAGCTGGTCGCGCGCGCGGCGGCGGTCGGTGCGCCGAGGGGATACGGAGCGTTCGCGCAATTGCTGCACGCTGCGATCGATACCGGTATCGCACGCGGAGCGCTCGACGCGGCAACGGAATTCGTGCGCACCACATCCCGTCCATGGTTCGAAGCGAACGTGGATCGTGCGGTGGACGATCCATTGCTGATCCAGCGTTTCGGGGAACTGGCGGTCGCGGTGCGCACGGCAGAGGCAACGCTGGTGGCTGCCGGTGCGGCCGTGGACGCCGCAACCAGCGGGGTTCGGCATGATGCCGAAGCGATCTATCGGCCATATGACGCAGCCAGAGCGGTATCGCCGAACGATGCCGGGCCGAACGGCCCCAGGAGCCCCGAGCGGCATGGTGCCGGGTTCGCGGGGCCGCGTGATACATGGCCTGCCGGAGTACGGCGCGATGTCGAGGCCGCCGCCGCTCTGCCGCATGACGCCGCGACCCGGCTGGTGCGCGATGTCGAGGGTGCGAGGCTCCAGCGCAGTGCGGGACCGGCCGACTCGCCGCATGACGCCACGGCGTCGCACGATCGGCAGCCGCTCGCTGCCGAGGCGTCCATCGCGGTCGCCACGGCCAAGGTCGTCGCTGATCGCGCCGCGAACGAGGTCTCCGCTGCCCTGTTCGAGGTCGGCGGAACTCGTAGCGCCGCAGCCGAAGCCAATCTGCATCACTTCTGGCGCAATGCCCGCACGCATACCCTGCACGACCCGATCCGCTGGAAGTTCCAGCACATCGGGCGTTCGGTACTGCACGACACCGCGCCGCCGCTGCACGGCGTGATCTGAGAACGAGTGAGGAGACGAAAGTGACAGTGACGGTTGTCGTCGGCAATCCGAAACCGGCCTCACGCACCCTGACCGCGGCCACCCGGCTCGCCGAAGCGTTGCGCCCGGACGCGGCGCCCACGGTGGTGGATCTGGTGTCGTTCGGGCCGGGCCTGCTGTCCTGGGGCGACGCACAGGTCGCCGAAGCGGTGCGCACGGTCGCCGGATCCGAACTGGTGGTGTTCGCCAGCCCCACCTTCAAGGCCACTTACACCGGGCTGCTGAAGCTGTTCCTCGAACAGTTCGACGGCGGCACCGGACTATCGGGGGTGCTCGCGGTGCCGCTGATGCTCGGCGCGGGCCCGGCGCACGCGCTGGCCCCGGATCTGTTGCTCAAACCGGTCCTGGTGGAACTCGGTGCCACGACAGCACTGCCGGGGCTGTACCTGTCGGATCGAACCTTCCTCGAAGACGGCGTCATCGAGGAGTACAGCCTGCGCTGGCGGCCGGTGGTCCGGGCGTTGGCCGCCGAGGCCGGAGTGTCGAATCATGGATGAACTGTTCTCCTCACCCGCCGACGGCGCGGGTCTGCGTCGCGCGTTCGCGAACTTCCCCAGCGGTGTGGTCGCGGTCTGCGCCAAGGTCGACGGTGTGCCGCACGGTTTGGCGGTGGCGACGTTCGTGCCCGTGTCGCTGGACCCGCCGCTCGTATCGTTCTGCGTGCAGAACACCTCCTCCACTTGGCCACGCCTGACCTCCGCCGACCGGCTGGGGCTGAGCCTGCTCGGCACCGAACAGCAGGATGCCGCCCGCGCCCTCGGCAGCCGGTCCGCCGACCGCTTCCAAGGACTGGACCTGCATCACGGCTCCGGCGACGCGGTCTTCATCGACGGTGCGTCGGCGTGGATCGAAGGCACCGTGCAGGCGCAGGTTCCGGCCGGTGATCATCAGGTCGTCATCCTCGGTATCGACCGCCTCGCCACCCATCCCCACCGCGAACCGCTCATCTTCCACGGGTCCCGTTTCCGGCTGCTCCGCGCGGGCTGAACGGTATCGGGCCGGGACTGGACGGCATCCAGCCGCGACACGCGCGGGCGTCCGGTTTCGGGTGTCGGGGTTGCGGTGTCCCGCCGGGTAACCCATCGTGGAGGGGGTTGGGTCAGGGCTTTTGTTCTACAGTCCAGTCGTACCTCGAACGACGAGCGAAGGGGGCCGAAGTGGCGCGAACTGTGCGGATCGATCCGGATGCGGTGGGCACATACAAGGTGGTCGCGGATCAGGTGGCCGCTGAGCTCGCGGGTGCCGCGGCGCAGCTGGTACCCGGTACCGACACTGCCCGCATCGCCGCCGGAGTGGGGTTGCTCGGCGCCGATTTCGCGGCCGAGTTCGTTGCGGCCGTTGGCGACGATCACACCGCGTTGACCACCGCGGCGACGCTGGTCACCGCCTATGGGCAGACGGTGCAGGGGCAGGCCGCCGCGGCCGGTGACCTCGACGCCGACGGCGCCGCCGCGCTCGGCCGGGCGGGTGAGCAGGTATGAAACCGATCTCCGATCCGCCGATGGTGACGGTGCTGGCCGAACCGCTGCGGCGTCTACGTTCCGGGCTCGGATCGGGTGCGGCCGCGCCCGATCAGCAGGTGCTCGGCGCATTGACCACGGCCTCGGCCACCGCCGACGCCACCGAATCCACACACACCCGTGGTCTGCACGCGCTGGAGTCGACGTGGTCGGGGCAGGCCGCCGACACCGCGGTGCCCGTCATCCGCACCACCCGCAGTGAGATCGGCGCCGTCGCCGACCGCGGTCCGCAGTACGCCGCGCTGCTGTCGGACGCCCAGTTCACCAGCAGTCGCGCCGCTCGCGAGGTGGACGTGATCATCGCCGATTTCCGACGCGATGCCCGCAGCATCCTGGACTCGGCCACCTCCGCGCCGGAGACCGACGCCGTGATCGACCGTGCCGCCCAGGCCATCCGGGAGGCGCTCGGTGTGGTGAACACCGCGCAGGGTGAGATGGACGGCCATCGGCAGCGGTTGCGCGATATGGGCCCGATGACGATGACCACCCCGCAGGGTGTGCTCACCACACCCGGAGCCACGCCGGGCACGACCACAACGGTGCCGGGTGCGGTGCCCGGCCAGCCGGTGGATCCCGCCCTGGCGATGCAGTTGCAGTTGCAGCAGCAGCTCGTGGCCGCGGGCGTGCAACTCGGCACCACGGCCATCGATGCCGGGGTGGAACTCGGTTCGAAGATCATCGACCGGATCGCCGACGTCGGTCTCAAAGTCGTCGATACCGTCGGCGCGCAAGCCGGTACCGCCATCGAGCAGGCGCTCAACCCGAACAAGGCCGAACAGGACAAGACCGGTCCGGCCTCGACGGCACCGGCCGGTGCCGGGAATCCGGTGCCGCCGAAGATGTTCGATTTCGGTGGTGGGCCCGCACCGAAGCCGGAGGCGGCCCCGTCCACCCCCGGTGCCGCCATGGTGGCACCGCCGCCCCCGGCGCGTTCGCAGCCGGTCGAGCCCAAGCCTTCCGATAACAACGGTGGCGGTGGTGGCAGCGGTCCGTTCGCGGCGCCGCCCGCGCCCTCCGGTGGACAGCACGGCGGCATGGTCATCCCGCCCGGAACCGCTCAGGGCGGCGGCGACCAGGACCGTAAACCGAGGCCCGGTCAGCTCGGCGTGACCGTCCCCGCCACGCTCACCATGGCCACCGCACCCGCGATCGGCGCCGACGACGACCGATGAGCGACAACCCGTTCGACCCCGGGCTGCCGATGGTGCGTGTTCCGCCCCGCAAACGCGGACGGCGGCGTAAACCGCCGCCCGAAGGCGGTCCCGGCGACCGCGAGGGCAACTGGGACGATTGGCTCGAAACCCCTACGGGCCCGCTGGAACCACCCGCGACCGCCGCGGAGGCCACCGAGGACGAGGCCGAACAGTGGCAGCAGGAACCGGAATACGACGCACCGGAGGAGACGGTCGCCGCCTACCGCGATCACGAACCGTCCCTGCTGCCGCCGCTGATCGACCGCAGCGGCAAGATCGGCGGCGGCTGGCGCAAACCACGGTCGAAACGTTCGACCCGTGACGACGGCAGCAGCGGCGGCCGGGCGCTGAGCATCCTGATGGGCGTCGGCCTCGCGGTCGGGATCGCGGCCGTCGCCGTCGTCATCTCCACCTCCACCGGCGATGACGAGAACCGCGCGGTATCCGCCGACGTCCGCGGCCACACCCCGAACGGCGTCGACCAACTCCCCTCCGGCTCCACCTCGACCCCCGCCGCGCCCACCTCGTCGCCCACGGAGTCACCGGTGGAGAACCCGCCGTACGCCGCCGACGGCTGCGTACAACAACTCGACGGCACCGGCGGCGCCGTGGTCTCCGGAACCCCCACCGGCGGAACAGGTTCCGGCGCCGACGCGATCTTCGGCTTCGAACACGCCTATTACGTAGCCCGCGACGGCCACCGCGCCCGCACCTTCGTCACCGCCGACGCCGGCGTCTCCGACGCCGCAGGCATAGACCGAGGCATCTCCCAAGTCCCCCTCGGCACCCGCTACTGCGTAACCATCACCCCCCTCCCCAACTCCGCCCCCGAGCGCTACCTCGTAGACCTCGTCCAGCAGTACCCTGGCGAAGCCCCCGACACCTTCAACCAGATCGTCACCGTGGCGACTCTCGACGGCCACACCCGCATCACCCGCATCGAAAAGGCCCCGGCTTGAACGGTGCCGGGCTACGCCTGGCCTGTGGTGAGGTCGGCTACCGCCGTATCGATGAGGTCAGCGATGTCGGTGGGGTGTGAGGCGAGGGAGGCGTGTCCGGCGTCGAGTTCGACGATCGTGCGTGGATTCATCCGCTGGGCCATCCGACGTTCGTTGTCGGGGTTGATCATCCGATCTTGAGTCGATACCTGGTACCAGGTGGGATTGACCTTCCATGCGGGCGCGGTGACCGTATCGGCGAAGGTCGAGCCGACCGGAGCCTTCTGGGTGACCGCCATGACCAGCGCCTCGTCCTCTGATAGGTCCTGTGCGAAGCTCTCACGGAACTTGTCCTGCGCTATCCACAGGTAGCCGTCCGAGTCGGGCGCGATGTTCTCGAACGCCGCGGGCGGGAGTTGCTCACTGATCTGGCCTGCGCTCTCGCCGGCGTCTGGTGCGAAGGCCGCGACATACACCAGTCCCACCACGTTGGGCCGGTCACCGGCTTCGGTGATCACGGCGCCACCGTAGGAGTGGCCGACCAAGAGCACCGGTCCGTCGACCTGATCGATCATCTGGCGGGTGCGTGCGGCATCGTCGGCGAGCGATGTGAGTGGATTCTCCACCGCGCGTAGTCCGTCGTAGCCGCGTTTGTGCAGTTCGACGATCACTTTGGCCCAGTGGGCCGCTCCGCCCCAGAATCCGTGCACAAGAACGACCGGGGGTTTCGATGTCATCGTTGCCACCTTCTCGATCCGTCGGAATGTATCGTCGGCCGGACCGACCATCGCCCGGCCTGTGGAGCGGTGATCGACTACTGCGGGCTACCACCAACCGTATGTGGGGCAATGCGTGCGGTGTATCTCCTGATACGACTGGATCGCCTGCGGGGCGCGTTGAGACCGGGGGCGTTTCCTTGCCAGTCGCTACTCGGATGGACGATCCCATGCTGAGCTGAGCATCCGCTGGAGGTTCTGCGCCAACTCGTCGTCGTTGGCGTACATCTTCACCCGCGCCAGGGCGAGCTCGTAGCAGCGGTCATCAGCTCGTTCGCCGATTACCCATACGACGACTACCGTGCCGTCCTGTTCGAGCTGGAAAACGATCCGAAACTGCCGGTCGCCCACGACGAGCTTGCGCAACCCGGTCAAGTTTCCGCCGGATTTCGATCCGAGTGGCTGCCCGCGTTTGCTCGGCTCGACCTCGAGCTCTTTCATCTTCCGAAGGACCTTGATCTGCGACGATCGATCAAGGTCTCGGATGTCTTCCTTTGCTTCGTCTGTCAGGACGACCTTCGCCATATCAGTCGTCTGTCAGCGCGATCCCCAGTTCTGCGGCTACGTCGTCTAGATCGTGACGGTTTCCGCTGTCGGTCACGATGCGTGACAGCGCCATCATCAGTAGCCGCATATCTTGCTCTCTTTCGTCTAGTTCCCGCAGTCGGTCGATGATCTCCGGGCTGACGATCGCGGCCATTGGCCGGTTGTTCTTCATCACCAGGAAGCTCTCGCCTTCGGACGCTGCCGAGATGTACCGCGAGGTGTCTCGGCTCACGTCGGTGACGCCTACGAAGTTGCTGGTCGGAATACTCACCATCTGCCCTCTCCCACCATCTCTATGTACTCACTATATGGGGGATCATTATCACGATTCTACCCACAATTCTGCACACTATCGCACCTATCGGTGAAAACGTGGGTTGACCCAGGTGGGAAGCTGCGTGTGGCGGTGCCGGTGTGGCGGGACTCTCGGGCATCTAGGCCCGGTCGGGCACCTCGGGCGCCAGCTCACCACGCGCCGCCCGTGGTGAGCAGTGCGACGGCCGCGAGTACCGCGGCGAGGGGCGGGCGATCGCCTGTGGGCCCCGGGGGTGGTTGTTCGGGCAT
Organism: Nocardia cyriacigeorgica; assembly: GCF_029868385.1. GTDB lineage: Bacteria > Actinomycetota > Actinomycetes > Mycobacteriales > Mycobacteriaceae > Nocardia > Nocardia cyriacigeorgica_F. The sequence goes on from NZ_JARWNX010000037.1 coordinate 95,483, forward strand.
CGCCCGTGTTCGCGCTCGTCGCTGCCGCGGAACATATACGGGCCGGATGGGCCGCCATTGGATACGCCGCACCAGCCGGTGTCGCCGAATGGGCTGCCAGTGATGACGATTCGCGCTTGTCAGCCGCAGTGCACGGCTCGTCCGGTCGCGTGCCGTTGTCATCAGCAAACGTCGAAAACGCTGTGAGTTGGACGTTTTTCAGCGCTTTCGACGAAAGTGCATTGGGTACAGTGCCCGATCTGAAGCTCTGATTCGCTTGGTTGTTTTCGCTGGTCAGAGGCCGTTTTCTATATGGAGCCGATGACGGGAATCGAACCCGCGCTGTCTGCTTGGGAAGCAGAAGTTCTACCATTGAACTACATCGGCAGTGCCCCTGAACGGGGTATCAACAGGAGACTGTAGCAGAGTCCGTGCGGTCGGGGGAAAGCTCCAGGTAAGCGCGTCTGACCTGCGGATCGTTGTGGTCGTGCGGGGTTCGGTGGGGTGGGGCGGCGCGTGTGGAATTGATCGGTGAGCACTAGTGGTGGGTGGTGCGGTTTTCTTCCACTCCGGGCGCGGTTGTGGGTGCCGCGATCCAATTGGTGCTGCTTCCAGGAAGTTTCACGCCACTCGAGCATGGGGTTGTTTATGACTGACCGGTCATTCATAATAAGTTCATGCCGAAGGTAGTCGATCGGGCCGCTCGTCAGCAGGAGATTCTGGATGCTGCGGCCAAGGTGTTTGCGCGGAAGGGGTTTGCGGCCTCGCGGATTGATGATGTGGCGGCTGAGGCGGGGGTTGCCAAGGGGACGATCTATCTGTATTTCGACAGTCGCGATGCGCTGTTGAGTGGGGTGTTCTCCAGTTATGTCGCGGAGTCGGCGCGGGTGCTGGGGGACCTCGGGGATGGGTCGGCGTTGGAGCGGTTGGGGCGGCTGGTGCGGGGGGCGATGGAGATGCTCGAGGCCCATCCCGATCATGTGCGGGTGCTACTGGATGTGTGGGCCGCCAATCCGCCGATCGACCTGGTTGGCGTCTATCGGGACTATCGGGCGGCGCTCGCGGAACTGCTGGACGAGGCCGCCGAGGCGGGTGAACTGCGGCCGGGGATTGGGGCGCGGCATGCGGCGGTGATCGTCGCGGCGATCGAAGGGTGTCTGGTGCAGGCGCTGGTGGATCCCGAACTGTCGCTGGGGGAGCTGGTGGAACCGGTGGTGCAGATCTGTGTGGAAGGGATACGGCGATGACGCTCACCGATCGGTTGATCGCGCCGCAGGCGACGCGTGCGGAGGTCTGCCTCGGCTTTTCGGCCGCAATCGGCGGTGCCGCAACGGCATTCGCGCTGTCGATAGCGGCCGGATGGTCGTGGATCACGGTGGCGGTGGTGGTCGTGATCGCGTTCGACATCTTCGGTGGGGCCGTCGTGAATGCCATGTCCTCGGCCAAGCGCTGGTATCACCGGCCCGGTCGGACATCGGTTCATCATCTGGGTTTCGTCGCCGTGCATGTGCAGCCGTTCATCTTGGCGGCGGTCGTTCCTGGTTTCGACTGGCTCGCGGCGGCCGTCATCTACGCGGTGGCGTTGGCGGGCGCCGTGATCGTGACGGTATCGCCGGAAGCATTGCGCCGTCCGATCGCCTTCGCCGCCACGGCATTCGGCCTGGTCGCGGTGACCAGCCTGATCACCATGCCGCATGAACTCATGTGGTTCTCGCCGCTGCTGCTGATCAAACTGCTGCTGGCACATCTGCTTCCCGAGAACACGGCGGATCAGGACCGCCCCGACCTGCCTGGTCTGGCGACCGGAACCGCCACCGCATGAGCATCGTTATCCTGCGAACAGCGGCAGGAGCCGGATACCAGCCTGCCCCGGCCGCACGAACGTAAGGAAGCACCCAGCCCATGAGCACTCCCACACACGCCTTCACCCACGACGCGCTGGGCGAACTGGACGCGGTGGCACTGGCCGCGGCGATCCGCGATGGACAGGTGAGCCGTGCCGAGGTGATCGAGGCTGCGATCGAACGGGCCCGGCGAGTGAACCCGCAGCTCAACGCCATCGAGACGGACTGTTTCGCGCAGGCGCGCGCTGCGCGGGCCACCTCCGGCGTGTTCTCCGGGGTGCCGGTGTTCGTCAAGGACAACACCGACGTCGCCGGGCTGCCCACCTGCCACGGCTCGGCCGCATTCGACCCGCATCCGGCCAAACGCACCAGCGGTCCGGGCGCGCAGTTCCTGCATCCGGGGTTCGTGGTGCTCGGTAAGTCGACGCTGCCGGAGTTCGGGCTCACCGCGAGCACCGAGTACGCCGAGCGGCCGCCCACCCGCAATCCGTGGAATGTCGATCATTCGGCAGGGGCATCATCGGGTGGGTCGGCGGCGCTGGTCGCAGCCGGTGTGGTGCCGATCGCGCACGCCAACGATGGTGGCGGTTCGACCCGCATCCCGGCGGCCGCGAATGGTTTGGTCGGGTTGAAGCCGACCCGTAACCGGCTGCTCGATCAGCCGGGTGCGCGGCAACTGCCGGTCCATCTGGTGGCCGAAGGCGTCCTCACCCGGTCGGTGCGCGATACCGCGCACTATCTGGCGGCGGCCGAGCGATTCCACCCCAACACCGCGCTCCCGCCGATCGGCTTGGTGGAGGGCCCGAGCGACCGGCGGCTGCGGATCGGCCTGATCAGGTACGACGTCCGCGGTCGCGCGGTGCACGAGGAAACCGGTGCGGTGCTCGACTCCGCGGCGGCGGTGCTGGCCGGGCTCGGCCATGATGTGGTGGAAACCCGGCTCGATATCGACGAGCAGTTCATCGAGGACTTCAAGCTGTACTGGGCGGCGGTCGCAGCGCTGCTGTCGACCTCGTTCCGGATCGCGCAGCGCAAGCAGTTCGACCCGCGCTTGCGCGATCCGTTCACCAAGGGGCTGTCGGCGCTGGCGACGAGCCGCCCGCTCGGTGTGGTGGGCGCGGTGCGCAGGCTGCGCGCCGCACCCGCGATCTACGACGGCCATTTCACCGAAGTGGATGTGCTGCTGAGCCCGGTGCTCTCCCATCCGGCGCCACTGATCGGCGAACATTCACCGAATCTGCCGTTCGAGGAGCTGTTCGCGAAGCTGGTCGACTACGTCGGGTTCACCCCGCTCAACAATGTCGGTGGCGGGCCCGCCGTATCGCTGCCGCACGGGCGGATGTCGGCGAACCTGCCCGGCTCGATCCAGCTGTCGGCCCGGCGTGGCGCCGAACGGACGCTGCTGGACCTGGCCTACCAGTTCGAGTCGGCAAGCCCGTTCCCGCGCATCACCGACCTGGCGCCCGCGACCGAGCGGAACGCGAGCTAGCTGTACTGACCACGGACGAGCGATCGGCCCTGGCTCACTTCTCCGCCCAGACCCCCAGCTCATTCCCACTCGGGTCGGTGAAATGGAACCGCCGCCCGCCGGGGAACTCGTACGGCCCGTTGACCACGGTCCCGCCCGCTGCCTCGACAGCGCCGACGGAGGCGTCCAGGTCGTCGGAGTACAGCAGTACCAGCGGCCCGCCCTGGCGGGGCTGTTCGGCCAGTGCCAGCCCGCCGACCTCGGAGGTTTCGGGTGCGGCCGGGTTGCGGATGCCCGCGTAGGCGGGGCCGTAATCGTTGAACTGCCAGCCGAACGCCTCGGTGTAGAAACGTTTGGCCGCGTCCAGATCGGTGACGGCGATTTCTATGTAATCGATGGCGTGGTGGCGGTGGCTGCTGACGTCGGTATCGGACATGGGCCGATCATGCGCCAGGGGTACGACAACTTCCCGGTGACGCGCGGCGCCGAGCCTGCCACTACGCTCTTGCGCGTGCTGCTATCCGATCGTGACATCCGGGCGGAGATCGCCGGTGGGCGTCTCGGGCTCGAGCCGTTCGAAGAGACCCTGATCCAGCCGTCGAGTATCGACGTGCGTCTGGACGGGATGTTCCGGGTGTTCAACAACACCCGATACACCCATATCGATCCGGCGCAGCGGCAGGACGAGCTGACCAGTCTGGTCGAGCCCGCGCCGGGCGAGCCGTTCGTGCTGCATCCCGGTGAATTCGTACTCGGCTCCACCCTCGAGGTCTGCACCCTGCCCGACGATCTGGCGGGGCGCCTGGAGGGCAAATCGAGTCTCGGGCGTCTCGGCCTGCTCACCCATTCGACCGCTGGCTTCATCGATCCGGGTTTCAGCGGCCACATCACGCTGGAGCTGTCGAATGTGGCGAATCTGCCGATCACGCTGTGGCCCGGGATGAAGATCGGCCAGCTGTGCCTGTTCCGGCTGACCAGTCCCGCCGAGAATCCCTACGGCAGCGCCGCCACGGGCTCCAAATACCAGGGCCAGCGCGGACCGACGCCATCGAAGGCGTACCTGAACTTCCCGCTGCCGAGCCTGGACCACCGGCCCTGAGCGCGACCGCCTGATCAACCGCCGCGGCCACGCAGTCGAGGGCCTGGATCTCGTATCGACCTCCGGTCGTGCGTGCTCGTGCCGGACATCGTTGTGTCCGAGTCCACGCTCGGCCCCCGACGCACAGCTTCCTCGTCTATGCGCGGGGGCCGAGCGCGGCCGACCGCTCAGTCGGGCCGATCGGATCCCACCGCCAGCGCGGTGGTGACGATCATCGACAGCGGCGGCAGCGGTTCATCACGTTCGGGCGGTTCGACCCAGTAGCAACCTTCGCGGGTCCAGCGGCCGAGGCCGGTGGGCAGCATGAGGGCACTGCCGACGGCGGGAATGCCGATATCGAGGCGGTTGAGCACCTCCATGACCTGCGCGCCGGGTCTGCTGTCGGGCGCGGCGAGGAAGCTCCACCGGATCTGTCTGGCCAGCATCGGCGCTCGCACACCTTGCTGATCCAGTGCCGCGCGGACCTTTTCGGCGCGCTCGGTGGGTAGATGGACCACGCAGACCCGTGCGGTGATCGGTAGCATCACGAACCCGCCGCGTTCGGTCACCACCAGGCCGAATTCGTGCCGGTAGTACGCCGCCCAATCGTCGATCGTCCTCAGTTTTTGCACGTTCACTGCGCAGCCCCCTGGTCCGTTGATATCGGGCCGGTCGGAGTCGGTTTCGCTACCGATCCAGGCTCGCCGAAATCCCCGGCGCGCCACAAGCGCCCACATGCCGGCGTTCCACTGCCCTTGCGCCGCCAGTTATTCGGCCCGAAATGTCATGTGGCAGGGCTCACAAATTGCTCGTAATCTGTGGAGGACGTTTCGTTCGGAAGGGAAGACAACGTGGTCCGGCAGTGGTCAGGTAAGGAGACCCGGGCGCTGCGCGACGCCATGCGGATGAGTATCCGGGAGTTCGCCGCCCATTTGGGGGTGCATCAGCGCCTGGTATCCAAATGGGAGGCGGGCGGCAGCCGGGTCCATCCACGGCCGGTCAACCAGGCCGCGCTGGATACTTCTCTGGCCAGGTCCGACGATGTGGTGCGGGCACGGTTCGCGGAGCTGATCAGTCAGTCCGCCATACCGCGATTCGACGCGCGAGCCGGCGACTCGGCGCACAGCAGTTATTCGAGCGACGCGGAACTCTTGGACCTCATAGACGCCGGAGCGGTGAGAGGCGATGCGTTAGCAGCGATTTCGGAGAGGGACCTGATAATGGCGGCTGCCCACGAGGCCAGTGAACACGCGAGCCGTGCCGAGAGCACCAATGTCGGCGCGATGACATTGGAACAGCTCGACGCCGATGTCACCCGAATCGCCAACGACTACGTACATATTCCGCCGGTACCGATGATGGTGGAGATGCTGCGGGTGCGGCGGCGGGTGTATCGGTTGCTGGAAGGGCAGCAGCGCCCCGCCGATACCAGCCATCTGTATCTGCTCGCGGGCAGCCTGTCCGGTCTGCTCGCCAACGCGAGTACCGATCTCGGCCATTACGATGCGGCCGCCGAACAGATCCGCGCGGCCAGGTCCTACGCCGAACTGTGCGGTCACAACGGATTACGTGCGTGGACGCGCGGTATGCACGCGCTCATCGAATACTGGTCCGAGCGTCCACGGCGGGCCGTCGAACTGGCCCAGAGCGGACTGGAATTCGCCGATTCGGCCACCGCGCGGGTGCGGCTGAGCAATATCGAGGCCAGGATCTGGTCGAAGATCGGCAGTGTCGCCGATACCGAACGCTGCCTGCGTGCGGCCACCGACGCCCGCGGCGGTTCGGGCTCCGACACGCTGCACGACGGAATCGGTGGCGTCTTCGGTTTCCCCGACGCCAAGGCCGAGTACTACGCGGGCGCCACCTATATCCATCTGGGTCTGGCCGAGCCCGCCCTCACCGCCACTCAGCAGGCGATCGAACTGTATTCGTCGGGCCCGTCCTGGCAGCGCTCGTACGGCGCGGAAGCATTGGCACGCGTCGATTCCGCGGCCGCGCACCTGATCAACGGCAGCCTCGACGGTGCTGCCGCGGCACTGCATCCGGTGCTCGGACTCGCCGAGGACAAACGCATCGCCCAGTTGGAGGAGCGGTTGACCGGAGTCCGGCGCAGGCTCGTCGCCTTCGACGGCGCCACCGAGGCGGTCACGCTCGATGAGAGCATCGAGGAGTTCTGCGGGACCACCGCGGCCACCGGGATCGCTGCGGGCGGCCCGGGATGAGTTCGGCTATTTCGGCTGGTTGATCTCCACTTTGCTGCACAGCCAGCGGCCGTCGACCTGCTCCATCGTCATGGCGAACGAGTACTGGCGGGCCTGGGGCGCCGGATCGCCCGTCTTCGAGACGGTCTGATTGGCGAGGACGGTGATCTCGGCCCGGTTCTCGTCGCCGGTTTTGTGGAAGCACTGGAAGTCGGAGCCCCGCGATGTCGCTCCGGACTGAACCATGAGCTCTTCGAGGTTCGGGTACGTGCTGTCGAACTCGGCCTTGAACGCACCGGTCGAGCCGGTGTCGACGGCCTTTTTGTAGGAGTCGAGGTCGCGGTAGTCGTAGGTCGTGAGGGCGGCGGCGAAATCGCAGCCCGCCTGCTGCGCCGCCGCCCGCGCGTCCTCGGCGCGCTGCCGGTCCGACTCCTGTTTCTGCGCCTGCTGCTCGGCGGCGGCCGAGTTGCGCATCGCCACCGCGACCGCGACACCGGCTCCACCGAGTACCAATACCAGCGCGATCACCGCTGCGCTGATCAGCGCGATCCGCCGCCCCTTGGACTCGGCGGCGGGACCCGGTGCCGGAGGTGCGACGTGGCCGGGGAATTGCATCGGCGCACCGGACAACGCCTCGTTCGCCGCCGCCGCGAGTTCACCGCAGCTATCGAACCGGTGCGCGGGATTCTTGGCCATGGCGCGTCCGATGACGGCATCGAATCCGGGCGGCAGCGCGGGATTGCGGCTGCTCGGCGTTGGTATCGGCAGGTTGAGATGGGCATGGATCAGTTGGGCCGAGTTGGTGCCCGGATACGGGGGCGTGCCCGTGAGCATGTGGAACAGGGTGGCACCGAGCGCGTACACGTCGACGCGATGATCGATCTCGGCGTCGGCGTCGAACTGTTCGGGCGCCGCGTAGCGCAGGCTGGCGAACACCTCACCGGTGCGGGTGAGCCCGACCGATTCGTCGAGCGCTTTCGCGATACCGAAGTCGGCGAGCAGTACCCGTTCCTGCGAGCCACGTGCGAGCAGGATGTTGGCCGGTTTGACGTCGCGATGCAGGACTCCGGCCCGATGCGCGTGATCGAGCGCGCGGGCTGTCGTGTCGACGACGCGCACCGCGTGCGCCGGATGCAACGGTCCCTGGCCGAGCACGGCGCCCACGTCGGTCCCGTCGACGTACTCCATCGCGATCCACAGCTGCCCGTCCTGTTCACCGCGGGCGTGCACCGCGACGATATCGGGATGTGACAGCCTGGCCGCGGTATCGGCCTCGCGCCGGAATCGCTCGCGGACCTCGGCATCGTTGGTCAACGCCCGGCTCAGCAGCTTCAATGCGACCGGTCGTGGCAGGTCACGGTCACGCGCGAGGTAGACCTCACCCATGCCGCCGATGCCGAGCAGCCTGTCGATCCGATATCCCGCGAACTCCTGGCCATCCGCCAGTGACTGCCCCAAAGCCGGTACTCCTCCACCCGCAGTTACGGCGGTCACCTTACTGGACCGAAGTGCGGGGAGTCGGATATCGGATTGCCGAGGATGGCACCATGGAGCGGTGAGTACCGGTCATCCGCATCGCCCGCCGCGCGTTCTGGAGCAATCCACCAAGCTTCAGGACGTCGTCTACGAAATCCGTGGACCGGTACTGGCGCATGCGGCACGGCTAGAGGGCGAGGGGCATCGCATCCTCAAGCTCAATATCGGTAATCCGGCACCGTTCGGGTTCGAGGCCCCCGATGTGATCATGCGCGACATCATCGCGGCGCTGCCGTATGCGCAGGGCTACTCCGAGTCGAAGGGCATCCTGTCGGCCCGGCGCGCGATCGTGACCCGCTACGAGCTGGTGCCCGGCTTTCCCGAACTGGATGTGGACAGCGTCTACCTGGGCAATGGCGTCTCCGAGCTGATCACCATCACCATGCAGGCGCTGCTGAACAACGGTGACGAGGTACTCATCCCGGCTCCGGACTATCCGCTGTGGACCGCGATGACCAGCCTGGCGGGCGGCACGCCGGTGCACTATCTGTGCGATGAGTCCAACGGCTGGCAGCCTGATATCGCCGATATCGAGTCGAAGATCACCGATAAGACCAAGGCGCTGCTGGTCATCAACCCTAACAACCCCACCGGCGCCGTGTACTCGGCCGAGGTGTTGCAGCAGCTGGTGGACCTGGCGCGCAAACATCAGCTGTTGCTGCTCGCCGACGAGATCTACGACAAGATCCTCTACGACGACGCCAAGCACATCTCGCTGGCGACCCTCGCTCCCGATCTGCTGTGCCTGACCTTCAACGGCCTGTCCAAGGCCTACCGGGTGGCGGGATACCGCTCCGGCTGGCTGGCGATCACCGGTCCGAAGGAACATGCGGCCGGATTCATCGAGGGCATCGACCTGCTCGCCTCGTCCAGGTTGTGCCCGAACGTGCCTGCTCAGCACGCCATCCAGGTGGCGCTCGGCGGACATCAGAGCATCGAGGACCTGATCCTGCCCGGCGGCAGGCTGCTGGAACAGCGTGACGTGGCCTGGGAGCGGCTGAACATGATCCCCGGCGTCTCCTGTGTCAAGCCCAAGGGCGCGCTGTACGCGTTCCCGCGGCTCGACCCGAATGTGCACGAGATCCACGACGATGCCAAACTCATCCTCGACCTGCTGCTCCAGGAGAAGATCCTGATGGTGCAGGGCACCGGCTTCAACTGGCCCGCACACGACCACCTGCGGATCGTGACCCTGCCGTGGGCGCGCGACCTGGCGGTGGCGATCGAACGGTTCGGCAACTTCCTCTCCAGCTACCGCCAGTAGAGACCGACCCGACAGAACCCAGCCCCCGATTCTGCCGGGCAAAACAGACCTGGTGTTGGAGTTCTGGAGGTTTTTAGAGACTTACTAGCGCAAAACTGGGACTTTTGTGTACAGTAGGCATCGGCGCTTTCGAGCGCCCGGTTGGATTGTCTACCCCCCCTGGACAATCCAGCTTTCGGGTTAGGCTGCCTACCCCCCTGGGCGCCGACCTGTGGACGGCGGAGACATCCCCCTGCTCTCCGCCGTCCCTCCCGCCTCTCCGCGATTTTTGGCCAGACTCAGGCGCGGGGTTCGTTGCGTTGGCGGCCGGCGGTTGTGCTTTGGGGTGAGTTGGCTGGTACCCGGTGAGTTACCCGGATCCTGCGAGATCAGTTGGTGCGTTCGGTAGTGATAGCGGGTAGTCGCGTGGTGGGGTGAGCTGGTTTGAATTGCTGCTGTGGCGGGCGTCTCCTTCCGCGTTTGCGGGGAATTGGGGCGGTGTGTGGCTCGTGGCCGTCGTTTGTGGTGGCTCGGCCACGTTGCTGCTGCTCTTGAAAATGAGGTCCATTAAGCTCGGCGCGTGAGCGACCACCATCACCATCACGATCACTCCGGGCCGATTGCGATCGGGGCCACGGCTGCTCGGGTCGTTGTCGGGTTACTTGCGGTCATCGGGGTCATCGTGGTGATCGCGACCATCGCGTTGTGGCCGAGTGAGCAGAGCGTCGATATTCCGCTGCCCATGCAGAACGCCGGTGGTGGGGCGGTGGAGACCGAAGCGGGGAAGGTGGTCCTGCAAGATGTGGGGGCCTGTGGCAGTCCGTCGCTCGGCAAGGTGTTCGCGGAGCGACCCGAACCGCCGAGCACCAACGCCTACAGCTGCCAGCGCAGCCTGATCGCCATCGAGTCGGGGCCGCACGCGGGCAATCACACACTGCTCGAAATCGCGCCGGGGCCGGGGCAACCCGATCTGCGGGCGGGCGACGATATCCGGATCGTCCGGCAGACCGCACCCGACGGCACACCCCTGTACTCGTTCGACGACTACGCGCGCGGGCTCCCGCTGACGCTGATCACCCTGGCCTTCGTCGTGGTGATCATCGTGGTCGCGCGCTGGCGCGGCCTGCGCGCACTGCTCGGCCTCGGATTCGCGTTCGGTGTGCTCGTGGTGTTCATGCTGCCCGCACTGCTGGACGGAAAACCGGCCATCCCGGTAGCCCTGGTCGCGGGATCGCTGATCCTGTACGCGGTGCTGTATCTCGCACACGGCGTGAACCTACGCACCAGCTCCGCGCTGCTCGGCACGCTGACCTCGATGCTCCTCGCCGCCGTACTGTCCTGGCTCACCATCGGCGTCACCGATCTGACCGGACTGTCCGAGGAACAGAACACCAACGTCGCCACCTACCTCGAACACGTCAGCATCACCGGACTGCTGCTGGCCGGGTTCATCATCGGATCGCTCGGCGTGCTCAACGATGTCACCATCACCCAGGCCTCGGCCGCGTTCGAACTGGCGGCACTCGACGAAGGCGCATCCCGGCGGGAGATCTTCGCCGCCGCCATGCGCGTCGGGCGCGACCACATCGCCAGCACCGTCTACACCCTGGTACTCGCCTACGCCGGTGGCGCGCTACCGCTACTGCTGCTGTTCAGCGTCGCGGGCCGGTCGATCCAGGACGTCCTGGTCGGCGACGCCGTCGCGATCGAGATCGCGCGCTCCGCGGTCGGCGGTATCGCACTGGCACTGTCGGTTCCGCTCACCACGGGTATCGCGGTCATGCTCGCGCGTCCGTTCGGATCGGCGAAGCCCGCCACACAAGTGAACAGCAGGCCCCGGCACGCGAAGGCCTGATCTCAGGGTGCGGCAGCAGCGGGATGGTCGGTACGCAGGGTGAACAGCAGACCGCGGCATGCGAAAGCCTGACGTCAGGGTGCGGCGGCGCCGGGGGAGCAGCGGCGGGATGGTCGGCACACAGGAACAGCAGGCCCTGGCACGGCGGAAAGCCTGATCTCAGGGTGGTGGCGGCGCCGGGGGGAACAGCGGCGGGATGGTCGGCACGATGATGGGCGGCAGGCCGGGGACCACCACGATCGTGTTCGGCCCGACCGTCGTCGGCGCCGGTTCCTCCGGCCGCTGACGCTGCGGGGGCGGAACCGCGATGGCCTCCTCGGCCTCGGTGGGGGTCGGCGCTGTCGGCGGTGGTTCGGCGGCGGTGCCCTGGTCCTGGGTGGTCGGCAGGGGCGAGGTGTTGCCCTCGCTGGTATGCGAATCCCGTTCCAGCACCTGCGGTCCGTACCCGAGCCCCAGACCGATCGCGGCGACCACGGCCAGCGCGCTCACCGTCAGCGCGGCACCGCTGACCTCGCGCCGCCCGCGTCTGCGCTCGGTGGGGGCCGACAGCCAGGACGGCGCGAGATCGTCGTCATCGAAGGCGGTGGCCGCGACGGGATGCGGGGCCGCCGCGACCGGACGCGGAGCGCGCACAGTGCGGGCCAGCAGGGCGGCGCCGCGCGCCGCGACCGTCTCCGGGTCGGCGAGCACGGTCACCGGCAGACCCATCCAATGCTCGAGCACCTTGGCCACCAGCGGAATCCGCGAACCGCCGCCCACGACGAGCACCCCGTCGACGGATACACCGGAACGCATCGCCACGTCCCGCGTCATCCGCGCCGACGACTCCACGGCGAGCATGATCAGCGATTCGAAATTCTCCTGCGCCAGCAGCACCAGGCCCTGCTCGCTCGGCAACGCCACCGCGGTATTGCTCGACAGCTGTTCCTTCGCCTGCCGGCACAGCGCGTCGAGCTGCGCCAACCCGGAATGATCATGCGGATGCGCGATCCGGCCGGACGCGATCTGTTGTTCGCGGATCAGCGAATCGATGTAGTCGCCACTGATATCGCTGGTGCGTTCGGTAGCGCGGACCTGCCTGGTCTCGACATCGACGATGCTCACCGAGAGCCCGGAACCGCCGAGGTCGTAGACCACGAGTGCCCCGGCGCCGCGGATATCACCGCTGGTCTCGGCGAATTCGATGATCGCGTTGAGTTCGGGAACCAGCTCGTAGTTGGTGATCTGCTGTTTGGCCATGGCCGCGCGGATGGCGCGGGCCTGCTGGTCGGTGCGGTAGGCGATAGCGGTGGCGGTGGTATCGGCGGACGCCTCCAACGTCACCCCGACGACCTCGGCGGTGAGTTCGGCCGGGTCCTGCTCGTCGACGGAGACTGCTTGTGTGTCGAAGGAGTGTGCGGAGAGGTGTTCGTGCTGGAACCCGGCATGGGGCCGCGCCAGCCGAACGGCGCAGGCCCCCACCGCAACTCCCAGTACCGAACCCATCAGCTGCTCATCTCGTTCCCGCTCCACGACATGTGAGCTCGCGCCATCTCCTCGGCGGCAGCTCGACCCGAACCCTACCGATCGTGATCCGCGGAGTTCGTGGCAGTGCCGACCGTTATCCGATGGCCCCCGCCTCGCCAGGCAACTCTACGGTGTGCCGAGCCCCGCGTACACCCATCCCGCGTCCCGCCAGGTGGCCGGTTGGAGACAGTTGCGGCCGTCGATGATGGACCGCGCCCGCACCACCGGAGCCAGATCGTGCGGCAGCAGCGCGGTGAATTCGGACCATTCGGTGAGCACGAGCACCACATCCGCGCGGTCGCAGGCCTCGGCCACCGAGGTCGCGTAGTTCAGCGTCGGGAACACCCGCCGCGAATTCTCCAGCGCCTTGGGGTCGTACACCGTGACCACGGCGCCGTGCAGCTGCATCATGCCCGCGACGTTCAACGCGGGCGAATCGCGCACATCATCGGATTCGGGTTTGAACGCGGCGCCGAGCACCGCGACATTGGCGCCGAGCAGCGATCCGCCGCAGGCTCTTGTCGCCATATCGACCATCTTGGTGCGGCGGCGCATATTGATGTTGTCGACCTCACGCAGGAAGGTCAGCGCATGGTCGGCGCCGAGTTCACCCGCCCGCGCCATGAACGCCCTGATGTCCTTAGGCAGACAGCCACCACCGAACCCGAGACCGGCATTGAGGAAGCGGCGGCCGATGCGTGCGTCGTAACCGAGCGCATCGGCCAGGACGGTGACGTCGGCCCCGGTCGCCTCGCACACCTCCGACACCGCGTTGATGAACGAGATCTTCGTGGCGAGAAACGCGTTCGCCGAGACCTTGACCAGCTCAGCGGTCGCCAGATCGGTCAGCAGGAACGGAATGTCGGCGGCGATCAGATCCGCGTAGATCTCACGCAGTAATTCCTGCACCCAGGCCGATTCGGCGCGATCCCGATCGACGCCGAGCACCAGCCGGTCCGGGCGCAGCGTGTCCTGGACCGCGAACCCTTCGCGCAGGAATTCCGGGTTCCACGCCACCTCGACATCGGCGTCGGTCAGCGCCCTGGCGCGGGCGCCGAGTTCGGCGGCCGTGCCCACCGGCACCGTCGACTTGCCGACGATCACCGAGGGCCGCTCCAGCATCGGCGCCAGCGAGTCGATCACGGCATGCACGTATTTCAGATCGGCGGCGTATTCGCCCTTCTTCTGCGGTGTGCCCACCCCGAGGAAATGGACCTCGGCGTGCGCGGCCGCCTCGGCGTAGGAGGTGGTGAAGCGCAGGCGTCCAGCGTCCAGATTCCGGCGCAGCACGGCCTCGAGCCCCGGCTCGTAGAACGGCACCACCCCATCGGACAGTTTCGCGACCTTACCCGGATCGACATCCACCCCGATCACGTCATGTCCGAGTTCGGCCATGCACGCGGCGTGCGTGGCCCCCAGGTACCCGGTTCCGAAGACTGTGCATCGCATGATCGATTGGTAAGCCGCGCCGGTGGCCGCACCACCACACCGAGGCAAGAGTCCGGGCAACAGTAGGTGTACAGGGGGTGGGACACGAGCTGACCTGCGGATTTATCGGTCTCGATCGGCCCGCCGAGTAGGACCGAGCCGGTATCGGACCGAGCGCTTCATGGGGCGATGCCGGGCCCAGCGCTTCGCGGGGCGTGTCGGACCGAGGGCTTCATGAAGGCGATGCCGGACCGGGGGCTTCGCGAGGCGTGCCGAACCGAGGGCCTCACGAGGCAATAGCCACCGGCGGCTCCGAGCGGTAGGCGGTGTGCAGCAATTCGACCAGCGCCGCCGAATCATCCAGCCGGATGTCACCGATTCGGTCCACCGCGATGGCGGGCGTCCACGAGTTGAGGACCACGGCGCCGCGGAAGCCGCGGACGTCGTCGGGCCGCACCACCAGTGTCCGCTGTGGGACATCGGCCGCCGCGAGCCCACGGCGGACGGTGCCCATCATGGTGCCGGTGAGCACGGCCGCCTCCGGCCAGACGACGGCGTCACCATCCCAGAACGCGAGATTCCAGATCGATGCCTCCGACAGGCGCCCCTCCCGGTCGACGAAGGCGGCGTCATCGAAGCCCGCCGCACGGGCGCGGCGCATGTAGAAGGTCTTGGCGCCCTCACCCACATGTTTGATCTCGGGCATGAACCGCTCGTGTTCGAAGATCGCCAGCGAGAGCGGGCCTTGCGGGCCGTCGGCCGGTGGGAAGGTGCGGATGAGAGTATGCAGCGACGGCTCGACGGAGTCGTTGGTGAATTCCCCGTTGGAGTCGAACACCGTGAGGACCAGTGATAGATCGGGTGGCGACCCGGCGATCGCGGTGCGCAGATCGCGGCGGATCCGCTCGGGGGAGAGTTCGGCGCCGAAGAGCACTCGGGAGGCGTTCACCAATCGGTCGAAGTGCAGATCGAGCCCGCGCACGGCGCCGTCGCGCACCTGCATCGCGGTGAAATGCGCGAACCCCGCGAAGGCGTTGGTACCGAGTGCACCGGGTTCTGCGGGCTGTCCGTCGATCAAGGTCACTGAGGGAAATGTGCTCATGGGGGCGAATTTAGGCCCTGACATGGGTGTCAAGGTCAAGCCTTCACTGGAAAGGAGCGGCATGCTCATCGGAGAACTCGCCGAACAGACCGGCATTTCGCCACGTCTGCTGCGCTATTACGAACAGCAGGGTCTGCTCGATGTCGCCCGCCACCCGAACGGCTACCGGGACTACGACCCGGACGCGGTGACCGTCGTGCGCAGGATCCGCGGCCTGCTCGACGCGGGGTTGAACACCGAAACCATCCGCACCCTGCTCCCGTGCGTGCACGGCGAGGAACCGAGCGTCGAACTCTGCACCGAGGTCGACGCGATACTGCGTCGCGAGCTGAACGAACTCCAAGCCGAGATCGACCGCCTGACCTCGAAGCGCGACGCCATGTCCGGCCTGCTCCTGGACTGAGCGAGCCGACCGCGGCCGGGCCGGGCGTGGATAGGATCGGCCGATGCGACGGATCGGCGGGACTGTGCTGGTCGTGTGCGTGGTGCTCGCGATCGTCACGGCCGCGCTGTGGCCGGTCTATGTGCGCCCGCAGACCGAACCGCCCGCGCCCGCCGACGCGATTCTGATTCTCGGCGGCGCCCACGACGGGCGGGAGGAACTCGGGCTGCGGCTGGCCAGGGACGGTTACGCGCCGCGCGTACTGGTGTCGAATCCGTACGAACGCAGTGCGCTGGTCAACCGGATCTGTCACGGCGGGTACAGCTTCGAGGTGGAGTGCTTCGACCCCGATCCGCGTACGACCCGCGGCGAGGGCCGCTATCTGGCCCGACATGCGCGCGCGGAGGGCTGGACGCGCGTCATCGTGGTGACGTTCACCCCGCATATCTCCCGCGCCCGCTACATCATCGGCACATGCTGGCCGGGCGAGCTGCTGTTCGTCGACCCGAAGCCGCGGCTGTCGGTGGTGCGCTGGGCCTACGACTACGTCTACCAGTCCGCGGGCTATCTCAAAGCGGCGTTCGAGGACTGTTGACGTGCGAGATCGCGCACTGCCCGGTGGCGGAACCGGGCAGTGCGCCAGTGTTCACGGCCTGGTCAGCCGCGCGTAGCGGTTCAGATGATAGGCGCTGGAACCGAATTCGTTCTCGATGGCGGTGAGACGTTTGAAGTAGTGGCCGATGGCCAGCTCCTCGGTCATGCCCATGGCGCCGTGCAGCTGCACCGCCTGCTGTCCGATGAACCGAGCCGCACGCGCCACCGTGACCTTGGCGGCCGAGATGGCTCGGGCCCGCTCGTCCGCGGACGCCGACAGCGCGAAAGCGGCGAGATATGCTGCGGCAGTGGCCTGTTCGAGTTCCATGTACATATCGACCATGCGGTGCTGTAGCACCTGGAACCCGCCGATCGGCTGCCCGAACTGCTGACGTTGTTTGGTGTATTCGACGGTGTCGCCGACCACCTTGCGCATCAGCCCGACCGCCTCGGCGGCGACGGCGGCGATCGCTTCCTCGACGGTCGCTTCGATGATCTCTGTCGCCTCGCCTTCGGCGCCGAGCAGCGCGGCACCCGGAAGCCGGAATCCGGTGAAGATCAGGTCGGCGGCGTGGCGGTCATCGATCGTGCGGTAGTTGTGCACCTCGACACCCGAAGGGGGTTGCTGCGCATCGAATTCGGTGAGAAACAACGACACGCCCTCGCGGTCGCGTCGATCGCCCGCGATGCGGGCGCTGATGATCAGGTGGGTGGCCAGCGGTGCGGCGGTGACCACGATCTTCGTGCCGTCGAGCACCCATTCGTCACCATCTCTGCGGGCGGTGAGCGAAATATCATGCGGTGATTCCCCCGCCGCGGGTTCCAAGCTCGCGAATGCAGTGCGCGCACTACCGGCGACGATCTCGCGCAGTACGGCATCGGCGGCCACACCACCGGACCGGGACAGCAAGCCACCGCCGACCACCACCGTGTCCACGAAGGGCTCGACGACCAGCGCGCGCCCCAATTCCTCGGCGATGACCATCAATTCGGTCGGGCCGCCGCCCATACCGTCGACCCGTTCCGACAGCGTCGCGCCGAGAATGCCGAGTTCCTCGGCGAATCCGCGCCAGATCTCCGGCTGCCATCCGGCGACGGATTTCGCCGCGCTACGGCTTTTCTCCAGCTCGTACCGCGCGGTCAGGAATCCCGCGACGGAATCGCGCAGCAACTGCTGTTCATCGGTCAGTGAGAAGTCCATCAGAGCCCCAATGCTGCCTTGGCGAGAATATTGCGCTGAATTTCATTGCTACCGGCGTAGATCGAACCGGCGCGGTCGTTGAAATAACGCAGCGGCGCAACGGCCTGCCACTGCGCGCCGGTGTGATAGCCATCGGCCGGTGGTGTGAACTCTGCGATCGGACCACCGGGTTCGGTGGCATGCGGCTGGTAAGCGCGACCACGCGGTCCAGCTGCCAACAATGCCAGTTCGGTCAACTGCTGGCTCAGTTCGGTGGCCAGAATCTTCAGCATGGACGAGGCCGGTCCGGGGTCTCGGCCCTGCGCCAGCGCCGAGATCGTCCGATATTCGAGGATCTCCAGCACATCGGCGCGGATACGGGCGTCGGCCAGCCGCGCCGCGAAACCGGGATCATCGATGAGCGGTCCACCGTCCGGACCAGGCAGATCAGCCGCCGCCTCGGCCAGATCCTGCGCCATGACCTGCAATGCCGGCGCCGCCGCACCGCCGCGTTCGTGCACGAGCACGTATTTGGCGACCGACCACCCCTCATCGACGCGGCCGAGCACATTGCGCTTCGGCACCCGGACATTGTCGAAGAACACCTGGTTCTGCACCTGCTCGCCCGAGGTCATCACCAGCGGCCGGACCTCGATGCCCGGTGCGGTCATATCGATGAGCAGGAAGGTGATGCCCTGCTGTTTCTTACCGGTGCGCGAGGTGCGGACCAGGCAGAAGATCCAGTTCGCCTCGGTGGCGTGGGTGGTCCAGATCTTGCTGCCGTTGCAGATGAAATCCTCACCGTCCTCGACCGCGCTCATGGTCAGCGATGCGAGATCGGAACCGGCCTCGGGTTCGGAGTAGCCCTGGCAGAAGAACACCTCGCCGGTCAGGATGCCGGACAGGAAGAAGTCCTTCTGCTCCGGCGTGCCGAAGGCGATGATGCCCGGCGCCACCATCCTGATACCCATCGGCGACAGCGGCGGCGCACCGGCGAGGGCCAGCTCCCGCTGGAAGATGTAGTGCTGGGTCAGGCTCCACGCGCACCCGCCGTGCTCTACCGGCCAGCTCGGCGCGGCCCAACCACGCTCATGCAGAATCCGCTGCCACCGCATGCTGGCCGCATGGTCGGGATAAACGCTCGTTGCCAACCGCCCGGCCGCCCGCAACTCCGGCGTCAGATTGTCTCGCAGGAACTCCCGCACCTCGTCCCGAAAGGCCGAATCGGCCTCCGACCAGTCGAAATCCATCCATACTCCCGAGAGCTGTGCCTATCCACCGCAGCACCCGCACACCGGGCACCCACCACAGAAGTTATCCACAATTCTCCCACGGCGTCAAACTGATGGCGTACGCCATCAAACTGCCGTGCGGTGTGGGTCGACGATGAGCTGCTCGACAAGTTGGTCGACCGGCTGACCATCACATTCCCGTGGATCGAGTTACTACCCGAAGATCAGCGCCCGGTCTTCGTCGCCGACTTCCTCAACAACGCGCGCGGCGGACTCGCTGTCGGCAGGCTGTCCGGTCTGACCGCCGTTCTCGCCGCGTGGCGCGATACGGCCGAGGCGTATGCGGATCCCCGGATCAAGGTCGATGGCTCGGATCTCCACTATCTCGACGAAGCCGCACCTGTGCCGAATCCCGGAGCCGACGAGTGAGCAAGCAGCGGGGGTTCGGTGGCCGCTCAGACGATTCGACCCGGGCCACTGTGCGGGGCCCGGGTCGAATCATGGTTGTTCAGATGTGGATATTCAGTTCTTGCGGCCCGGTGCCTTCGCGCCGGACTTGAATCCGAGACCGCCCGGCTTCGCGGCGGGCAGCGGGGCATCGGGGGCGCCGTTGCCGCTGTCGTTGGCGGGAGTCGCGGGGGTTTCCGGCTCGGTGGATTCCGTCGAGGCCGAAGCCGATTCCGCTGTGGCCGAATCCGTTTCAGCCGGAGCTGATTCCGCTGCGGCCGGAGTCGATCCGGCCGGAGCCGGGTCAGCGGGTGCCTTGGCGCCGGGTGCCTTCGGTCCGGGGCGCTTGAACCCGGACTTCATGGCGAGACCCTTGGCGGCCACGGTCGGCATGGATTCGGAAGGCGCGGAAGCCGATTCCGTCGCAGCCTGTGCCTGTTCGGCAGGTGCTGAATCCGTTTCGGTTGCGGCAGGTGTCGACGACTCGTCCGCCGTGGTGTCGGCGGATGCCGGGTTCGCGGCGGGTGCCTTGGCGCCGGGCGCCTTCGGTCCGGGACGCTTGAAGCCCGACTTCATGGCCAAGCCCTTGGCGGCGACCGTCGGCTTGGTTTCGGTCGGGGCCGATGCCGTTTCGGCGCTCGCCTCGGCGGGCTCGGTCGCGGCCTCCGCAGCGGGGGCAGCCGGCGCTTTCGCACCCGGTGCCTTCGCGGCGCCCTTCATGGCCAGGCCCTTACCGCCGGGCGCCTTCGCGGCACCCTTCATCCCGAGACCCTTGACCGGCGGTGCGGCGGGAGCCTCCGCGGCGGTCTCGGCGGGAGCGTCCGCCTTGGCGCCGGGTGCCTTGGCGGCGCCCTTCATGGCGAGGCCCTTACCGCCGGGTGCCTTCGCGGCGCCCTTCATGCCGAGCCCCTTGGCCGGAGCCGGAGCCGCTGCCTCGGCGGCCGGAGCGGCGTCGGCCTTGGCGCCGGGTGCCTTGGCCGCACCCTTCATGCCGAGACCCTTACCGGGTGCCTTCGCCGGGCCCTTCATGGCCAGACCGCCACCGGTCGGCGCGGCCTTCGGCGCCGCCGTCGCGGCTTCGGCCACCGGTGCTGGCTCGGGTTCGGGTTCCGGCTCGGGTTCGGCCTTGGGCTCCTGGATGACGGTCAGCTTCTCGGTCAGAGTGGCCGGTTCGACCCGCTCGATGGCATCGAGCATCAGCTGAGCGACGTCGACGACCTCGACGCCTTCACCTTTACCGTCTTCCTGACGCGCGGTCACACCGTCGGTGAGCATGACGCGGCAGAACGGGCAGCCGGTCGCGATCTTGGCGGGGTTGGTGGTGAGCGCCTCGTCCACGCGGTCGATATTGATGCGTTTGCCGAGCTGCTCTTCCATCCACATGCGGGCACCACCGGCACCACAGCACATGGACCGTTCACCGTGGCGCGGCATCTCGACCAGGTTCGAGCCGGAGGCCTCCATCAGCTCACGCGGAGCGTTGTAGACCTTGTTGTGGCGACCCAGGTAGCAGGGGTCGTGATAGGTGACGTTCTGCGAGACCGACGCCACCGGCACCAGCTGCTTCTGCCGCACCAGCCGGTTCAGCAACTGGGTGTGGTGCACGACCTCATAGGTGCCACCGACCTGCGGGTACTCATTGTTGAGCGCGTTGAAGCAGTGCGCACAGGTGACGACGATCTTCTTGCGTTTCTGCTCGACACCCTCGAACACCGAATCCAGCAATTCGATGTTCTGCTGCGCCAACTGCTGGAACAGGAACTCGTTACCCGCACGCCGCGCCGAGTCACCGGTGCAGGTCTCTTCCTGACCGAGCACCATGAACTTCACGCCCGCCGTCGCCAGCAGCTCGGCCACGGCCTTGGTGGTCTTCTTCGCACGGTCCTCATAGGCACCCGCGCAACCGACCCAGAACAGGTAGTCGTAGCCGTCGAAGCTGTCGGCGTCCTTACCGAAAACCGGAATGTCGAAGTCCAGCTCGTTGATCCAGTTGAGCCGATCCTTGGCGTTCTGGCCCCACGGGTTGCCCTTGTTCTCCAGGTTCTTGAACAGACCCGCGAGCTCGGACGGGAACTCCGACTCGATCAGCACCTGGTAGCGGCGCATATCGATGATGTGGTCGACATGCTCGATATCCACCGGGCACTGCTCCACGCACGCACCACAGGTGGTGCAGGACCACAGCACCTCGGGGTCGATGATGCCGCTGACATCCTCGCCGCCGACCAGCGGACGCTCGGCCTCGGCGCGGGCGGCCTCGGAGATCTTGGCCAGCTTGACCTCATCGGCGTTGCCTTCGGCGTCGACCAGGCCGACCTCGTCGCCGCCCATATCCTTGCGCCCACCGGCCAGCAGATACGGCGCCTTGGCGTAACCGTGGTCGCGCAGCGACATGATCAGCAGCTTCGGCGACAGCGGCTTACCGGTGTTCCACGCCGGGCACTGCGACTGGCAGCGACCACACTCGGTGCAGGTGGTGAAGTCCAGCCAGCCCTTCCAGGAGAAGTCCTCGATCCGACCCGCACCCAGGGTGTCGGTATCAGGATCGACGTTTTCCATGTCCAGGGCGCGGCCCTTCGACATCATCGGCTTGGCCGCACCGAGGGCGACATCGCCATCGTCTTCACGCTTGAAGTAGATATTCGGGAAGGCCGAGAAACGGTGCCAGGCCACACCCCAGGTGATGTTGCGGCCCACCACGAACAGCCACACCATGCCGGACATCAGCTTGATGAAGGCGAAAATCGAGATCAGCGTGACATTGGCGGGGATCACCTTGGCGATCTGACCGGTGATCGGGTCGGTCCAGCTGGAGTGACCGTGCAGCGACAGCACGCCCGCCTTCACCAGCACCATGCCGATGCCCTCGGTGAGCACGACCCATTCGACGAAGTACGCGGGACCGAATTTCGAACCGCTGAAACGGGAGAGTCGCTCGGGAAGCCGCGGGTGGTTCAGCTGGCGCAGGATCATCAGAGTCGTGATGCCGACGACGGTGCCGACTCCGAGGATCTCGTCGCCGAGGTGGAACCACCAGGTCTCACCGATCAGCGGCCAGGACCACGTGGGCTTGAAGGTCTGTCCATAGGCCATGAACCAGAACTGCGCACCCGCCATGAAGCCGATCATGACCAGCCAGTGCGCCCAGCCGACGGTGCGGAACTTGTTCATGCGCGTATGCGCGATGAACTCCACCAGCATCTGCTTGAAGCGCGGAAAGAACGGCCGCCACCGATCCGGTGCGGACTGGCCGACCATGATGGTCCGCACGATGTTTCCGGCGCCGCCTAAGAACGACACCCAACACAGGAGGCTGAGCGCCGCTCCAATCGTGCCCAGCGTCACTGTCAGGGCATTCATGTCGCGACCTTTCTTTCGAGGCAACACGAGCTGTCGAGGCTGTGCGCCTCGGGTTGGCTCGTATCCTAACTGCCAGTAAGTTACCCGCCAGTAACAACTGGTGTCCAGCGTACGATCTGCGATTGGGTAGTGCCCCCTCTTCCTGGGGGTTGACCGCCGATTCTGCTGTGATCAAGCTCACATAAGACGATAGGGCTCTTATGCGGCTCGAGCTGTTCAACACCGTAAAGGGCATGCGGAATCGCGTATGAGATAAGGACAGGCTTACCCGTTCCGGGTCCTGACTACACGTAATCAATCTCGCATCTGGACTTTTGTTCGACTAGGCTCACGGCGTTCTGTTCTGTGTGCGTGTCTTCACAATGCTCGGAGGGGATTTCGGACTTGCCGACCGAAATGAATGAGCTCGCGCGTGAGGTTCCATAGCGCACGGACAACCTGATGATGGATTGGAAACTGAATGAAACTCCGCAAGACCACCGCGATTGCCGCGATGGTGACCGGCGCGATGGCCATGGGGTTCGGCACGGCCCACGCTGAACCCGCGGCCGACGCGGCACAGCCCATCAGCTACTCCGTCAAGCTGGTCGACAAAACCGTCGTCACGACCCTCAAGAACGGCACCTTCGAGCTGACCAAGTCGTCGAAGGATGTCAAAGAGGACGACGTCTACCTGATCAAGGACGGTAAGGGCGCAACGGTGGTCTCGCTGCCGATCGCCTTCAACGTGGCCGATGTCCAGGTCCCGGTGAAGCCGGTGGTGAAGGAAGAGGGCAAGGTCCTCGAGCTGACCCCGGACAAGGCCGCGGTTCCGGCCGACAAGCTGGCCGACAAGAAGGTCGACGCGGTGAACCTCGGCCTCAAATCGGTCGCGTCACCGATCGAGAACCAGCGTGCCCAGAACGAGTTCGCCAGCCAGTTCGGTATCGCCACGGCGGTCGGCGGCTTTCTCGGTACCGCCATCGGCGTGGTCGCCGGTGGTCTGATCGGGACCGCGGTCGGACTCGTCGAGTGCCTCACGATCGTCGGATGCATCGCTGCCATCCCGACCATCGTCGCGTTCGCCGGTATCGGTGGCATCCTCGGCACCATCGCGGTGGGCGGTCCTGCCCTCGCGATCGCCGGTATGGACCTCATCAACACCATGAATGCGGCTCCCGGCACCACCAAGTGGTCCGACGAGAACATGAAGGGCGGGAATTAACTACCACCAGGTAGTCGACGCCCGCAGCAACCGGCCCGTCCCGAAAGGGGCGGGCCGGTTCGCGTTTCCGGGTGCGAAGTTGATCGGGCGGTGGAGGCAGATGCCCGGTGTGCAGGACTGCGGGCTGTTCGAATGGATCGGTGCGGGCTCACGCCCCCGCTGGCCGCCGATCCGACTCTGCCGCAAGCGAGTCCCGCGTCCGTGCCGCACGCGGAGATCACGCGTCCGGCCGCTCAGCAACGCTGCGACGGCTCCGGGTGCCCTGGGGTTCACCCGCCGATCAGCCGTGCCTCACAGGGCGATTCAGACGGGTGTGATGGCGTAAGGAGACCAGATCCGTACCCGCGTCGGTGGCGGCTTCTCCTGCAACGCCAAAGGCCAGCAGCGCAATGCTGCTGGCCTTTGGCGTGTGCGGGCGGAAACGCCCTCGGCTCAGTTGGTGCGAACCCGCAGACCCGCGTTGTCCGAGAGGACCACGCTGACGGGCTGGGCGAACAACTGCGGGGTGTTACCGGTGAGGGCGCCGATCAGGTTCGGGATCTCGCAGATCGGGAAATCGGCTACCGAGGACGCGCTCGAAATACCGAGTGCCAGACGGCCGGTCACGATCGGGCCGCCGCTGTCGCCGGGCAGGGCGCAGATATTGGCCGAGAAGCTCTGGGTGAGCTGACGGTCACCGACCTGCACGGTCTGATCCACGGCATTGACCACGCCGCAGCTGAAGCCGGTGCGGGAACCGGACTTGCAGACCGGCGCGCCGACCACAGGAGTGGCGACACCGTCGACGAGGACCGGACCCGCGCCGGGCACGCGAACCGCGTTGTTGGCGAAACGGTCCCTCGCCTGGTCGGCGATGCGGACGATGGAGTAGTCCTGATTGCCGAGCACCGACTTGCTGAAGGTGCCGAGCCTGCCGCCCAGCTTGTCGCCGGGGAGCAGTTCGTGCACCGACGCCGCGTTGCCGCTGCCCGCGCTGTCGATATCCGGGTTGCAGTGGCCCGCGGTGATATTGACGGTGGCGCCGTCACGGTCGATACCGTTGAAACCGAACGAGCAGCGCAGCGAGGTGCGCCCGGCGACCGAGGCATAACCGTCGCCACCGGCCAGCGAAGCGCCGGTGACATCGGCGATCGGCTCGGCCGAGGGCAGCGCCTCACCGGCGATCGGCGGGGCCATCACGATGACGCGGGCGGGGTCGATGAAACTCGGCATCGGCAGGCCGGGCTTGTCCACCCGCACCGCGATGCTGTTGTTGACGGTGTCGATGACGACACCGCGCACCAGCGAGGCCACCGGTTCGGGCTGCTCGTCCAGCCAGCGTTCGAACGCGCTCTTCTCACCACGCAGCGCGGACTGGCTCTTGGCAACCGTGCGGACCTCGAAACCGGCAGATTCGGCGGCGACCTTGGCCTCGTCGAGACCGGAGCCCGGCGCGAGCGCGACGACGGCCTTGCCCGCGTCGTCCAGCCACGCACCGCCGAACACCTGCGGGAACTGCCGCTGCGCCGTGGTCGCGAACGCGGCCACCTGCTGCGCCAGATCGGCGCGGCGCAGGTACTCGTCGGCAGAGATCTTCAGATCGCGGGAAACCGCGGTGATCAGCTCGGCGGGCAGGCTCGGCTCGGCGTCGGGCTGTGCTGACGCCACCGCCGCAGTGGGTCCGAACAGCAGGATCGCGGCCGAAGCGGCGATCGCGGCTTTTCGCATCCCAGTCCGTTGCGGAGCTGTCCGGGGTGACCGGAATTTACCTATGCGTGGCAGGAGCATGACCAGACTATATGGGGTCCAGCTCACGATGCCTACTTGTTGTGTGTTTAATTTGCGCCGCTGTGTTTGTTTGGCGTCGCCTTCGGCGCCGCGTGTTCGCGGCCCCTTTGGGTCTCGCGTCTCCGCTGCCGCTGCTTGCCTTCGGCTTGCGCAGCGGCAGGGGAGCCGCGAGACGGGCCGCGAACTTTGGGGCTCGGTCTCGCTTCGCTCGAAATGTGAGGTTCTACCTGCTGGGGTATTGCTGCGACGGCAGGTCATGTCTCCGGCCACAGCCTGTTCCGCAGCTCGCCTCAGGTGTCAGCCGGCCTGTAGGACGATATTGCTCAGCACTCGCACGCCGACCGCGAGCGCACGCTCGTCGATGTCGAAGGTGGGCTGGTGCAGGTCGAGCTGGTCGCCCTCGCCCGACCACACACCAAGGCGTGCCATCGCGCCGGGAACCTCCTCCAGGTACCAGGAGAAGTCCTCGCCGCCGCCGGACTGTGGGGTGTCGGCCAGGGCATCGGGGCCGGCGGCGCGGATCGCCTGCTCGAACATCCGGGTGGACTGCTCGTCGTTGACGACCGGCGGGACACCGCGGCGATAGTTGAGCTGATACCGCACACCGGTCGGGGCCAGCAGGCCGTCGACGATCTCGTGCACCATCGGCTCGAGCAGCGACCAGGTGGCGTGATCGCCGGTGCGCACGGTGCCGGTGAGCATGCCGGTCTGCGGAATCGCATTGGGCGCCTTACCCGCGCTGACCGCGCCCCACACCATCACGGTGCTGGTGCGCGGATCGATGCGGCGGCTGAGCAGACCGGGCAGCCCGGTGATGACGGTGCCGATGGCGTAGACCAGATCGCTGGTCAGATGCGGACGTGACGTGTGACCGCCCGGCGAATCGAGGACCAGTTCCACGGTGTCGGCCGCCGAGGTGATCGCACCCACCCGCACCCCGACCCGGCCGACCTCGAGCCGCGGATCGCAATGCAACGCGAAGATGCGATCCACACCCTCCATCGCGCCGGTGGCGACCACATCGAGCGCACCGCCGGGCATCACCTCTTCGGCGGGCTGGAAGACGAATCGCACGCCGACCGGCAGATCCGCCTCGGCCAACGCGAGCGCGGTGCCGAGCAGGATGGTGGTGTGCGCGTCGTGCCCGCAGGCGTGTGAAACGCCGGGGACGGTGGAGGCGAAGCTCAACCCGGTGAACTCCTGCATCGGCAGCGCGTCCATATCGGCGCGCAATGCGATACGCGGGGTGTCGGGCCCGATGTCACAGATCAGTCCGGTGCCGCCGGGCAGCACCCGCGGGCTCAGTCCGGCCTTGGTGAGCCAGGTGGCGACGAATTCGGTGGTCCCGAACTCGGTGCGCGATAGTTCCGGGTTGGCGTGGATGTGGCGTCGCCAGTGCACGAGGTCGACCGTGTGCTCGGCCAGCCACGCATCGACCACTTCCTGTCCGGTACGCACCGAACTACTCACCGAAACTCCTCCTGTCGCTGAACGAGCCGCCGCAACAATCTGTCTCTGTGTAATGCATCGCTCGCAACCGCGATCGCGGTACGTGCGAGCGCCGTCGCTCCGTCGATCACCGCTCGGTCGGCCGAGGCGTTGACGCTGGCCGCGGCGAAACCGGGCTGATGCGTCACCGCGCCACCGGCATCGATGCCGATGACCGGGTGGATCCCCGGGATGACGTTGGTGACGTTGCCCATGTCCGTGCTCCCGAGCGGTCGCTGCGCCTCGAGCTCGGACGCGATCGGCGTCCGTCCCAGGCCGACGATCTGCGCTCGATAGGCAGACAGTAATGCCGGGTCCGGGGTGAGCTCGGTATAGGTGGGCGCGAGCGTCCGTATGTCATGGGTGCAGCCGGTCGCGAGGGCGCCCGCCTCGAAGCAATCGGATGCTCGTCGCATCAGTTCGCCGAGGGATGCGGAGTCGGCTGCTCGCAGGTAATACAGCAGTTCCGCACGTCCGGGCACGATGTTGGGGGCTACGCCACCGTCGCCGACTATACCGTGCAGCTGCTGGCCCGGACGCAGATGCTGACGCAGCAAGCCGATGGCGACCTGTGCGACGGTGACCGCGTCACCGGCGTTGCGCCCCTGTTCCGGCGCGGCGCTGGCGTGGGCTTCGCGGCCGTGATAGACCACCGACAGATCGGCCAGCGCCAGCGAATGCGCCCCGGCGATGTCGTACGGTCCGGGATGCACCATCATCGCCATCGCGACATCGTCGAAGACGCCGCGCTCGACCATCAGCACCTTGCCGCCGCCGCTCTCCTCGGCGGGCGTGCCGAGCACGACGACGGTGATGCCGAGCGCATCGGCCACCGCCGCGAGGCCGAGCGCCGCGCCCGTCGAACTCGCGGCGATGATGTTGTGCCCGCAGGCATGTCCGAGTTCGGGCAGGGCGTCGTATTCGGCGCACAACCCGACGGTGAGTTCACCGCTGCCGTAGCTGGCCCGGAATGCGGTGGGCAGCCCGGCCACACCGGTCTCGATCTCGAATCCGCGCTCGGCCAGCGGCGCGATCACCTTGGCGACGCTGCGGGTCTCCTCGAACGCCAACTCGGGTTCGGCGTGGATCGCATGGGACAGGCCGATCAGTTCCGCCGTCGCGGCGGCGATGGCCGCATCGGCTGCCGCCATGAGCGCCGGGTGCGGATCGGCGGCGTGGACGTCACCGTCATCGTCGCGTGCGGCACCGTCGCCGCGCCGTGCGGTGTCGTCGGCGCTGCGCTGCTCGGACGGGCCGCTGCGCGGGAGTGGCATGACATTCAGTGTGGCACTGTGCGCCGCACGTCTCGCACCGCACCGTGTCGGCGGCGCGGTGTGATTGAAATCAGCGGTGAGTTAACCCGCGGCGAACGCCAGGTTCTCCGGGGTGGTCGGCACGGCGAGGCCGGCGAGCGCGTTCGCGTGCAGGGCGCGCTTGATCACCGGCAGGTTCGGCTTGCGGTTGGCCGCGAGGGCCTGCGCCTGGGCGACGGCGGCGGCGACCAGCGCCTCGGCCTCCGCCTTACCGTCGACGATCCCTGCGGCGATGGCTTCGTCGGCCGGGAAGCGATGTCCGGTCGTCATGGCCTTGACCGCGACCTGGTTGGTCAGCCGCTCGGTCAGCAGCGCGTTCATCCCGATGGTGAACGGCATCCCGAGGTGCACCTCGGGCAGGCTGTAGAAGCCGCGATCGGCGCGCATCAGCCGGAAGTCGTGTGAGGTGGCCAGCATGGCGCCCGCGCCGAAGGCGTGCCCGTTGACGGCGGCGACGGTCGGCATCGGGAAGGTCAGCAGCCGGGTGTAGATCGAATGCACGCGGTCGAGGTAGCCGTGCATCTGGTCCAGGTTGCCGAACAACCAGTCGGTGTCGAGGCCGTTGCTGTAGAACTTGCCGGACGCGGTGGTGACCAGCGCCGCCGGACCCTCCGACGCTTCGACGGTGTCGAGGGCGGTGTGGATCTCGGCGATCCAGTCCGGGTGGAAGCGGTTCTCGCTGTCGGTCTGTCCCTCGTTGCCGAGGTAGAGCACGAACACATCCCCATCACGTTCCAGATACGGCATGCGTGCAGCGTATCGGTATCGGCGAGCAAGTCCTACTCGCGGGTAGCAAGTGCTTCGGTGTGCTCGGTCACCTCCGAGTTCCGCCCGCCACGCGACCGGGCCGATACAGTTGCCGTCATGCTTGCCGAAGAGGCCGCCGCGGCGATCGCCGAGCGGACAGGAGTGCCGCGCCATCCGGTCGCGGTGGTGCTCGGATCGGGTTGGCAGGACGCCGTCACCGAGATCGGGACGCCCACCGCGTCGGTGTCGATGTCGGAGCTACCCGGCATCGCCGTACCGACCGCGCTCGGGCACTCCGGCATGGTCCACTCGATCCCGGTCGGCCGGACACCGGTTCTGGTGCTCATGGGTCGCCAGCATCTCTACGAGGGCCACGCACCCGATGATGTGGTGCGCCCGGTGCGCGCCGCCGTCGCCGCGGGCGCGCACACCGTGCTGCTCACCAATGCCGCCGGCGGTATCCGGCCCGGTCTGCGCGTCGGCGAGCCGGTGCTGATCAGCGATCACCTCAATCTCACCGGCCGCACCCCGCTGTCCGGTGCGACATTCGTGAACATGGTCGACGCATGGGATCCCGATCTGCGCGCGGTGGCCCGCGGGGTCGATCCGACCCTCACCGAGGGCGTCTACGCGGGCCTGCTCGGTCCCCAATACGAAACACCCGCCGAGATCAGGATGCTCGGCACTCTCGGCGCCGATCTGGTCGGCATGTCGACCGTGCTCGAGGCCATCGCGTGCCGGGCGCTCGACGCACGAGTACTCGGCATCTCCCTGGTCACCAACCTGGCCGCGGGCGTCACCGGGGAGGCGCTCACCCATGCCGAGGTCCTCGCCGAGGGCCGGGCGGCCGCGCCACGGCTCGGCAAGCTGCTGCGCGGCGTACTGGAGTCGCTGTAGATGTTGCGTTTCGGAACGGCGGGACTGCGCGGGCCGCTGCGGGACGGCCCGGACGGCATGAACGTGACGACCGTCGGCCGCGCGACGGCCGGGATCGCGGACTGGCTGCGCGACCGCTGTCTGGGCGGCGGCCGGGTGATCGTCGGCCGCGACGCCCGCCACGGTTCGGCCGAATTCGCCACCGCGACAGCGGAGATCTTCGCCGCGGCCGGCTTCCCGGTGACGTTGCTGCCCGAACCGCTGCCGACCCCGGTGACCGCCTTCGCCGTGCGCGAACTCGGCGCGGTGGCGGGGGTGCAGATCACCGCCTCACACAATCCGGCCACCGATAACGGCTACAAGGTCTACCTCGACGGCGGCGCCCAGCTGCTGGCACCGGCCGATACCGAGATCGAAGACCGAATCGAGGCGGTGACCGAACCGATCGACCGTACGCCGGTGGCGTCCTCCGGCGGCGATCTCGTGCAGCGGTATCTCGACCGGGTCGGCGCACTGCCGAAGCTCATCGGCGGTTCGGGCGAGCGCACGGATATCCGCATCGCGCTCACCCCGCTGCACGGGGTGGGTGGTGCGACCGCCCGCGCGGCGCTCAACGCGGCCGGTTTCACCGATGTCCATGTGGTGGACGAACAATTCGACCCCGATCCCGACTTTCCGACCGTCGCGTTCCCGAACCCGGAGGAGCCGGGGGCCACGGATCTGCTCATCGCGCTGGCCGAACGGGTCGGCGCCGATCTGGCGATAGCGCTGGACCCCGATGCCGATCGGTGCGCGGTCGGCGTGCCCGGCGCCGACGGCAAGGTACGGATGCTGCGCGGCGACGACACCGGAGTGCTGCTGGCCGATGACGTGCTGCGCACCGCCCCGCCGGATGCCCTCGTCGCGACCACGATCGTCTCCTCGCGACTGCTGTCGCGGCTCGCGCCCGCTCGCGGTGCGCGCTACGCCGAAACGCTGACCGGCTTCAAATGGCTCGCCCGCGCCGGCGACGGCCTGGTCTACGCGTACGAGGAGGCGATCGGGCACTGCGTCGACCCAGCCGCGGTCCGCGATAAGGACGGCATCTCGGCGGCCGTGCTCGCGGCCGATCTGGTCGCGCGGTTGAAGACCGCCGGACGCACCCTGCTCGACGAACTCGACGGCTACGCGGTGGAATTCGGCCTGCACGCCGGCGATCAGGTCTCGCTGCGGCTACCCGATCAGGCCACCGCGGCGGCCGTGCTGGACCGGCTGCGCTCGGATCCCCCCACCGAGATCGCCGGTATGCCCGTGCGCATCACCGACCTCGCCGCGGTGCGCGGACGGATGCGTACCGATGCGTTGATCTTCGAAGGCGAGTCGGCGCGCGTAGTGATCCGGCCGTCCGGAACGGAACCGAAGCTCAAGTGTTATCTCGAAGTGGTGCGGCCGGTGGCCGGGCCGACCGGGCTCGCAGCGGCGAGAACGGCTGCCGCGCAACAGCTCGCTGCCCTACGGGCCTTCTGCACCGCACTGGGCGGGGCGCGGTGACCGCGCGTCACTGCACCCATTGCGGCGGCACCGATCTGCGCCGCGGTGCCCTGGAAACCGGACGCGCCGGGGCCGATTGGGCCGACGCGGACGCCGAGCCCGGATGGCGCGGCGCACTCCTGAATCAGCGCTCCCGATTGCGCGTCACCGCGTACCGATGCGAGTCCTGCGCACATATCGAACTGTTCGCCGACGTCCCGATGCAGTGATCGGAGATCAGCGGCTCACCGTGGGCCGAATTGCCGGTCCCCCGCGTCACCGAGACCCGGCACGATATAGGCGTCGGCGTTGAGACCGGTATCGATGGCCGCGGTGATCAACTGCACCGGAAGCCCGGAATCCTCCAGCGCCGCAACCCCTTCCGGGGCCGAGACGACGCACAGCGCGGTGATGTCGGTGGCGCCGCGGTCGGCAAGCAGTTCCAGGGTGTACCGCATGGAACCGCCGGTGGCGAGCATCGGATCCAGCACGAACACCGGCATACCGGACAGGTCGGCGGGCAGCGATTCCAAATAGGGCACCGGCTGATGGGACGATTCGTCGCGCGCGATGCCGACGAAGCCGACCCGCGCGTCGGGAATGAGTGCGGCAGCGGCATCGACCATTCCGAGTCCGGCCCGCAGCACCGGCACCAGCAGCGGCGGTTGCGCCAACCGCGCCCCTTCGGTGCGGGTGATCGGCGTGTCGATGTCGAATCGGGTCAACGGCGCGTCGCGCAGCGCCTCATAGATCAGCAGACCCGTCAGATCGCGCAACGCCGAACGAAACGCCGAGTTCGTGGTTCGCGCGTCCCGCAGGACGGTGAGCAGGACCGCGGCCAGCGGATGATCCACAGTGTGCGTACGCATGAAGGAACGATAAAGTCGGATCCGGGTTCGCCGCCGAAGTCGCCGAAACTTTTTCCGATGTTGTGGAACCGATCGGCGGATCGCTGCGTCGAATCAGGTAGATGACATACTCTGCCCGGAAACGAAGACGATGGGGGAAGCTCTGATGAAGAGGATCTCAGCGGATACCGAGGGCATCGCCGCGTACGGTGCCACCGCCGGGGTGATGGCGGGCGAACTCGCCGCCGCGGGTGCGGGGGCCGCCGGTGCGGGCCCGGCGCTGCTCGGCCCGATCTTCGGTCTGATCGGTGGTGATTTCATGACCGCCTACGCCGCCACGCACGCGGGACATGTCGCCGCGATCGGCCAGCTGTCGGCCGTGGTGTCGAGTATGAGCACCGCCGCGGTGGGCGCCGCGACCAACTACGCCAGCACCGACACCGATATCGCCGACTCGCTGCGGACCACGTCCGCCGAAGGGTGAGCCGGTGATCGACATCAACGTGCTGGCGAAGCCGCTCTTCGATCTGCTCGCCAGTTTCGGTACCGGTGTGCTTCCCGTCGGCGGTCCCGGTGACGCGCTGCGGACCACCTCCACCGCGATCGACCAGGTGCACGAACTCGGCCGATCGAGCATCAACCAGATGAACAGCGTGTGGGACGGCAAGGGCGCCGACGCCGCCACCTCGAAGGCACTGCGGGTGCAGACCAGCGCCGCCACCATCTCCGACCGCGGCACCGAGATGTCCACGGTCGTCGGGCAGGCCGCGGCCGAGGTCGAGACCGGGCAGAAGGACCTCACCTCCATCGCGCAATCCTTCGTCGACAGCGCGGTGGCCGCAGGCCCGACGCTCGGCACCCCGGTCGGGCTGAGCATGCTCGTCGGCTCCGCCATCGACCATCTCGGCCAGGCGCTCGGCGTCGTCGGCCGGGTGCAGAACGAGCTGACCACGCACACCGCGTCGATGCAGCAGCTCGCACCACCGCCGTCCACCTCCACCGCGAGCGTCGCGGCGCCGATCAGCGCCGCCACCTCGGGCCTCGGTTCGATGGCATCCGGTGTCATGGGCACCGCCGGCTCGATGATCAGCTCGGTGATGAGTTCACCGTCCAGCTCGGGTTCGAGCAGCAGCTCCTCCGGCGGGCGCACCTCCACCAGCGCGGCCGCCAAATCCGGTTCCGGCACCACCACCAGCGGTAAGGCCACCGGCGAGGGCGTCATGATCACGCTGCCCGACGGCAGCCAGGTCGAAGCGCCCAACGAGAAGGCGGCGACCGCGGTGAAGTCCGCGATCGGTGCGGTCGGCACGCCCTACGTCTGGGGCGGCAACACCCCCGGCTCCGGGATCGATTGCAGCGGCCTGACCAAATACGCCTACGGCGAAGCGGGCGTGGAGCTGCCACGTCTGGCGCAGGAACAACACATCGGCCATCCCCAGGTGTCCCCCGGCGATCTCATGCCCGGTGACCTGGCGGTATGGGACGGCCATGTCGCCATGGTCGTCGGCAATGGTCAACTCGTCGAGGCCGGTGACCCGGTCTCCATCAGCTCGATCCGAACGGAGAACTTGGACATGGAGTTCTACGGCTTCTACAGGCCGACCGAATGAGCGAACAGCAGGGCGCCGCCGTCCCCAACGTCACCGTGGCGGCCAGCAGCAACCGATCCGGCACCATCTCGGTCCGGGCCACCGACCAGGGGATGCCGGTGGAGATCAAGTTCGAGCGCAGCGAATACCGTTACGGCGCACAGGCTCTCGCCACCGAGATCCTGCGCCTCACCCAGCGCTCCACCGTCGCCGCCAAGGCGCGCCGCCGCGAGGTCCTCGCCGAGTCGGGCATGCCCGACGACATCCTGGACCGGCTCGGCCTGCCCACGCGTCAGCAGGCCGTGGACGAGCTGGATCGCATCGATGACGCCGATACCGGGCAGACGAGCTGGATGAGGCCGGTATGAGAGATCAGCGCCCGGACGGGGCAGCCCGCGTAACCACGCCGGGCGCCCGATCATGCCGAGAGGAAACAGCATGAGTGCGGAAATGGACGCCCTGGTCGCCGGGGCCACGCAGAAACTCGAGGCGCTCGAGGCCGCACTGTACGGCCTCAAGCAGGTGCGCGGGCAGTTCACCACCGAAGACGGCATGGTCAGCGCCGAGGTGAACAGCGACGGTGCGCTGGTCGGGTTGACGCTGGCGGAAACCGCCACATCGCTGCCGCCCGCCGAGGTCGCCCAGCTCATCATCTGGGCCTGCCGACAGGCCGCCGAGGACGCTGGCGGGCAGCGCTCGAACGTCGTTGCCGCACTGAACGAGTCGTTCGCACCCGAGCCGCAGGCGGCCACCGGCACCGTTGGGGGCAACCCGGATAGTGCCTGAGCCAGAAGCTCGATAGGCTTCGGCACATGGCTTCTGGAGACATCGTCCCGATCGAACTCGGCCTGACCGACGGCGATCTCGTCACCCTGTGGGCACCGCGCTGGCGTGACGGTGACGACGAGTGGGAGGCGTTCCTCGGCCACGAGGACGCCCTCTATGGTTTCGAGTCCGTCGCGGAGCTGGCCGCGTTCATCCGGACCGATTCCGATAACGATCTGGTCGACCATCCGGCATGGAAGATCGTGGCCGGACTATCGGCGGTGGAACTCGAGCCGGAGGAGAACTTCACCTTCGACCTGATCGGGGTTCCCGAGCTGGTCGCGGGCGATCCGGATGCCGAAATCGTGGCCGAACTCGAGGACACCCTCGCGATGGTCCGCAATATCGGTGAGGTGTGCGAGCTGGAGGTGGTGACCAAGTTCTTCGGCTCACATCCGGTGCTCGGCGCGCTGCCCGGCGGCATCAACGCCTTCATCGGACGCGATGGTGAAGAACTCTGGGATCAGATCGGCGCCGCCGTCGCCAAGGACTGGGACGCCGTCGTCGACGCCATCGACTCCGTGGTGCAGTCACCGGAGGTCGACGCGGCGGCGGTGTCGGTGGCCGAGGCCGAGCTGCTCGCCGCCGAGGAGAACGTCGTCGACGCCGACGACGCGGCCGATACCGACAGCGACAGCGACTACGAGCCGGTCGACCTCACCGACGACAGCGACGACGACGAGGAAGACGAGGACGGGGACGATTCGCTGTGGCATGAGGTCGGTATCGACCCGATCAAGATCGTCACCGGCGAGGGCACCTACTTCACGCTGCGCTGCTACCTCGATGACGAGCCGATCTTCCTCGGCGCCAAGGGCGCGATCTCGGTCTTCGGCTCCGAGCGAGCGCTGGCCCGCTATCTGGCCGACGATCACGAACACGATCTCGCGCGGGTCAGCACCTTCGCCGATGTGCAGACCGCGGCCGTGGACGGCTCACTCGAGGTCGAGGTCACCGATGAGAACGTCTACGTGCTGCCCGGTCTGGCCGATGATCTCGGCGACGGCCCCGAGTCCGTCGATATCGAACAGCTCGATCTCGCGGTCGAGCTGTTCACCGATGCCGCCGACTACGCCGATGACGACGCGGTGGAGCAGGGCCTCGCCCAGTCGACGCCGCTCGGTTGGTATGTCTCCTACCTGCTGAACCCCGACCCGTCCCGGATGGCCCCGAACCCGCCGTTCACCGCCGAGGCGAAGGCCTGGCGGGACCTGGAACGCAATTTCGAGGCCCGGCTCGACCAGAAGTGATCGGGACCGGCTGAACCGGGTATCAGTCCGATACCCGGTTCAGCCGGATCCAGATCTGCTCGGCCCGTCCGAGCAGCCGACCGTCGGCGCCGTAGACGGCCGTGGACGCGAACGCCTTGCGTCCCTGTTCGCCCTGATCGGCTCCGACCACGACGCATTCCTCTCCCACTGCCGGTAGATCGAACACCTTCGCGGTCATCGAGCCGAGCAAGGCTGGGCGCTCCAGCATCTGCGGTAGCGCCCAGCCACCCGGGCAGTCCATCGCGGCCCACAGCACGGTTTCGTCGAGCGGTATCGAGTCCGCCGGCACCCACGGCGCCGCCACCACGCCTTCCCGGACCGTGCCGGGCGCGAGCCGCAGCCCATCCGGTCGGGCGGTTCCGCAGACGAAGCAGTACCGGAACATCTCACTGTCGTTCGTGTACGCGGCGGAGGCCTGTCGGGCGTCATCGAAAGTGACGGCCGCGGGCACATCACGTTCGAAGGTTCCCTCCGAGGACACCGCGATGACCGTGTGATCGTCGTAGAGCAGGCCCTCACGCAGGACCAGCGGAACATCCAGCGGTGCGGGGGCGCGCAACATGACCCGCGTCGGCGGTGCGCTGGAACCGCTCGATGTCCCATTGCCCGTATCCGCTCGCCCGGCCTCGGCCGAATCATGCCGCTGAGCCGCGATCAACCCGGCCACATAACCACCATTGCCCGAGTCGGCGGGGCCATTGAACCGGCGAGCAATCCGCAAATCCGTCACCGATCCAACCTAAACCGGTGCCGTCCACCCCGGACATCGCCCCGGCCGGACGGTGTCGGCGAGCAGTACGCCGAGACTCAGCCGGGTCGCGTGAACACCGACCGACGCACACCTAGCCGAGCAGCACCGCGTAGCCGGGCTTGATGATGTCGTCGATGATGCGCAGCCGGTCCGGGAACGGGATGAACGCCGACTTCATCGCATTGATGGTGAAGCGCTCCAGATCGCTCCACCCGTAGCCGAAGGTGTCGACCAGTTTGAGCATCTCCGCGCTCATCGTGGTGTCGCTCATCAGGCGATTGTCGGTATTGACGGTGACGCGGAAGCGCAGCCGGGCCAGCAGATCGAACGGATGCTTGTCGAGCGAGGGCACCGCGCCGGTCTGCACATTCGACGATGGACACAGCTCGAGCGGGATTCGCATATCGCGTACATAGTTGGCGACCAGCCCGAGCTTCGCCTCCTCGACCGCGCCGGGCACATGGATGTCGTCGGTGATGCGCACGCCGTGGCCGAGGCGATCGCAACCGCAGAACGCCAGCGCCTCGTGGATGGACGGCAGACCGAACGCCTCACCCGCGTGAATCGTGAAGTGGGCGTGATTGACCCGCAGGTATTCGAAGGCGTCCAGATGCCTGGTGGGCGGGTAACCGGCTTCGGCGCCGGCGATATCGAATCCGCCGACGCCGAGGTGCCGGAATCGCACCGCGAGTTCGGCGATCTCACGGGAGCGGGCCGCATGCCGCATGGCCGTCAGCAGGCAGATCACCACGATGGGTGTGCCCGCCTCGGCGGCGGCCGCCTCGCCTTCGCGGAATCCGGCCAGCGTGTGCTCGACCACCTCGTCGAGGGTCAGGCCGCGTTCCAGATGCTGTTCGGGCGCGAACCGCACCTCGGCGTAGACCACGCCGTCGGCGGCCAGATCCGCCACGCATTCGCGGGCCACCCGCCGCAGCCCCTCCGGGGTCTGCATGACGGCGACGGTATGGGTGAAGGTTTCCAGATAGCGTTCCAGCGAACCGCTGTCGGCGGCCTCGCGGAACCAGACGGCCAAGGTGTCGGCGTCGGCGGCGGGTAGCTGGTCGTAGCCGCAGTCGGCGGCGAGTTCGAGCACCGTGGCGGGGCGCAGACCACCATCGAGGTGATCGTGCAACAACGCCTTCGGCGCCTGGCGGATCGAGGCGAGAGTCAAGGGCATCGGTCCAGTCATGTCCTGACGGTAGCCGCACCGCGCCGAATCGGCAGCGGAGTCGATACGTGGTGACGATCTCGTTGCGGACCGACGCGGAGTTCGCTGCGCGGCGGGCCACCGAATCCGCGTCCCGTGTCGATGACGGCACCGAGCCGCCCGCCCGGCGCAAGTCAGACCGGCCCCGGCTCACGATCGGTCGGCGCCCAGGCCCGCCTATCAGCTGGGCGCCCGCACCCCGATCCGGTCGAGGATCAGTGGGGCGGGGCCGGTCGAAGGCGCCTCCCCGATCGTCATCGCCTCGGCCGCCGCCGCGAGCGCGCCGGGGAAGGCGTCGGGCGTGTCGGTGTGCAAGGTCAGCAAGGGACTCCCGGCGTACACCGTATCGCCCGGCCGGGCATGGATCTCCACACCCGCGCCCGCCTGCACCGGCGCGCCCTGTGTGGCCCGGCCCGCGCCCAGACGCCAGGCCGCCAGACCGACGCCCATCGCATCGAGCCGGGTGAGCACGCCGTCGTGATCGGCGCACACGGTCTCGGTGTGCATCGCCCGCGGCAGCGGCGCGTCCGGGTCGCCGCCCTGGGCGCGGATCATCGCCTTCCAGTGGTCCATGGCCCGGCCATCGATGAGCGCGGCGGCGGGATCGGCGTGGACACCGGCCAGCTCGAGCATCTCTCCGGCCAGCGTCAATGTCAGCTCGACGACATCGGCGGGTCCGCCGCCCGCCAGCACCTCGATCGACTCCGCGACTTCGAGGGCATTGCCCGCGGTGCGGCCGAGCGGGGTATCCATGCCGGTCAGCAGGGCCACCGTGCGCACACCGGCGTCCTGCCCCAACTCGACCATCGCGGTGGCCAGCGCACGAGCGTCGTCGATGTTCTTCATGAAGGCGCCCGCGCCCACCTTCACGTCCAGCACCAGCCCGCCGGTGCCCTCGGCGATCTTCTTGCTCATGATCGAGCTGGCGATCAGCGGAATGGATTCGACCGTCCCGGTGACATCGCGCAGTGCGTAGAGCCGTTTATCGGCGGGCGCGAGGTCGGCGCCGGCCGCGCACACCACCGCACCGATGGCCGGATCGGCGAGGATCTCCCGCATCCGCGATACCGG
This sequence comes from Nocardia cyriacigeorgica, assembly GCF_029868385.1. Taxonomy (GTDB): domain Bacteria; phylum Actinomycetota; class Actinomycetes; order Mycobacteriales; family Mycobacteriaceae; genus Nocardia; species Nocardia cyriacigeorgica_F. The sequence continues at coordinate 134,384 of NZ_JARWNX010000037.1, forward strand.
GATATCGGCCTGCCAGCCCGGTATGGATTCGAGTTTGTCCAGGGTCCCGCCGGTGTGGCCGAGCCCGCGCCCGGACAACTGCGGCACCGCAACCCCGCAGGCCGCGACCAACGGCGCCAACGGCAGGGTGATCTTGTCGCCGACGCCGCCGGTGGAGTGCTTGTCCACGGCCGGGCGGGGCAGATCGGTGAAGTCGAGGCGGCGGCCCGAATCGATCATGGCCGCGGTCCAGCGCGCCGTCTCGCGCCGCGTCATCCCCCGCCACAGCACCGCCATGGCCAACGCCGACATCTGCTCATCGGCCACCTCCCCACGGGTGAATGCGTCGATCACCCAATCGATCTGCTGATCGGAGAGCTGGCCGCCGTCACGTTTGGTGGTGATGATGGATACCGCGTCCAATGCCGTCACGACGCCAGTCTGGCACTCGATCGTCGATACCGAGCGGCGGCGCCTCAGCCGCTCGCCTGCCCGGCCTCCAGATCGTCGGGACCGAACGCGTCCGGCAGCAGCTCCCCCAACCGCACCGGCCCCCGCGGATGATCCACCAGTAGCCCCGCTCCACCGAACTCGTAGAGCACCTGACGGCACCGTCCGCACGGCATCAGGATTTCGCCGCGAGAATCGGTCACGGATAGGGCCAGCAAGCGGCCCCCACCACCACTTTGAAAGTTACCGACGAGTACACATTCGGCACATAGGCCCAGTCCGTATGAGACATTTTCCACATTGCAACCGCTCACAATTCTGCCGTCCGCACAGAGAGCCGCCGCGCCGACCGGAAACCGCGAGTATGGCGCATACGCATGGCGCATAACTCCAATTGCATTGCCACGCAGGACTTTCCAGTCGATTTCGGCCATCCCGAACCCTCCTCGAACCGGCCGCACCAGGGCATGGGCGGACCACCGCACAACCCCTCCCCCACCGAGAAAGGTAACCCTAACCTAGCGGAAATGCACGCAACGCGCGGCACGCCGAATTAGTTCCGCGATTCGGAGAGGATTAGAGTCCACAACAGATCGGTTCAGGTTCCCGGCGGCGGGCCGGAGCGCAGCCACTGGCAAGAAAACGCCTGGCGGCCGCGGGCTGGTTTTCCACCGGATTTCCGGCTCGAAGCGCTGGCGTCGGATCTGCGACCGGGTCCATCAACGACGTTGGAGGCACCGCACTCTATGACCACGATAGAAGCTCCGGCACAGCCGAAGCGGAAGACGCTGTACCGAGGCGACCCCGGAATGTGGTCCTGGGCGCTGCACCGGATCACCGGCGTCACCGTTTTCTTCTTCCTCTTCGTCCATGTTCTGGACACCGCCCTGGTGCGCGTCAGCCCCGCCGTCTACGACGACGCGATCGAGACCTACAAGACTCCGATCGTCGCGCTCATGGAGATGGGCCTGGTCTTCTGCGTACTGTTCCACGCGCTCAACGGTGTGCGAGTGATCCTGGTGGACTTCTGGTCCAAGGGACCGCGCTACCAGCGCCAGATGCTCTGGGGCATCATCGGCCTGGTTGTCGTGCTACTCGTGCCCGCCGTCGGTCGGATGTTCTACCTACTGTTCACGGAGCACTGATAAATATGAGCGCACCTGTACTCGGCAAGTCGTACGACCGCCCGGCGAGCCTGGATCTGCCCCGCTCCCCGCGCGCCCGCGCCAACAGCAATTTCGAGAAGTACGCGTGGCTGTTCATGCGCTTCTCCGGCCTGGCGCTGATCGTGCTCGTCCTCGGCCATATGTCGATCATGCTGCTGCTCGACGGCGGTGTGAAGCGGCTGAACTTCGCGTTCGTCGCGGGTCGCTGGGCCAGCCCGTTCTGGCAGATCTGGGACCTGACCATGCTCTGGTTGGCCCAGCTGCACGGTGGCAACGGACTGCGCACCGTGATCGCGGACTACTCCCGCAAGGACTCGACCCGCTTCTGGCTGAACACGCTGCTGGTGCTGTCGATGATCCTGGTCATGGGCGTCGGCACCTACGTCATCTTCACCTTCGACCCCAACATCAGTTAGGAACAGGCCACCTCCGATGAGTGAATCCCGGATTCAGGAGCACCGCTACGACGTCGTCATCGTCGGCGCCGGTGGCGCGGGTATGCGTGCGGCGATCGAGGCCGGGCCCCGGGCGCGCACCGCGGTGCTGACCAAGCTGTACCCCACCCGCAGCCATACCGGCGCGGCGCAGGGCGGCATGTGCGCGGCGCTGGCCAACGTCGAAGAGGACAACTGGGAGTGGCACACCTTCGACACCGTCAAGGGTGGTGACTACATCGTCGACCAGGACGCCGCCGAGATCATGGCCAAGGAGGCCATCGATGCGGTGCTCGACCTGGAGAAGATGGGTCTGCCGTTCAACCGCACCCCCGAGGGCAAGATCGACCAGCGCCGTTTCGGTGGTCACACCCGCGATCACGGTAAGGCCCCGGTCCGCCGGGCCTGCTACGCCGCCGACCGCACCGGCCACATGATCCTGCAAACGCTGTACCAGAACTGCGTCAAGCACGACGTCGAGTTCTACAACGAGTTCTACGCCCTCGACCTGGTGCTCACCGAGACCGATCGCGGTCCCGTCGCCACCGGCATCGTGGCCTACGAGCTGGCCACCGGACAGCTGCACGTCTTCCACGCCAAGTCGATCGTGTTCGCCACCGGCGGTTCGGGCCGGATGTACAAGACCACCTCGAACGCGCACACGCTGACCGGCGACGGTATGGCCATCGTGTTCCGCAAGGGCCTGCCGCTCGAGGACATGGAGTTCCACCAGTTCCACCCGACAGGCCTGGCTGGTCTCGGCATCCTCATCTCCGAGGCGGTCCGCGGTGAGGGTGGCATCCTGCGCAACGCCGACGGCGAGCGCTTCATGGAACGCTATGCCCCCACCATCAAGGACCTCGCGCCGCGCGATATCGTCGCCCGCTCGATGGTGCTCGAGGTGCTCGAGGGCCGTGGCGCCGGACCGAACAAGGATTACGTCTACATCGACGTGACCCACCTCGGCGAGGACGTGCTCGAGGAGAAGCTGCCCGATATCACCGAGTTCTCCCGCACCTACCTCGGTGTGGACCCGGTAAAGGAACTGGTGCCGGTGTTCCCGACCTGTCACTACGTGATGGGCGGTATCCCGACCAGGATCCGCGGTGAGGTGCTGCGCAACAACACCGATATCGTCCCCGGCCTGTACGCCGCGGGCGAATGCGCCTGCGTGTCGGTACACGGCGCCAACCGCCTCGGCACCAACTCGCTGCTCGACATCAACGTCTTCGGCCGCCGCGCCGGCATCGCCGCCGCCGAGTACGCCGAGCGCACCGAGTTCGTCGATATGCCGGAGAACCCGGCGCAGATGGTGCAGGACTGGCTGGCGCTGATCCTGTCCGATCACGGCAACGAGCGCGTCGCCGATATCCGCACCGAACTTCAGCGGTCGATGGACAACAACGCCTCGGTGTTCCGCACCGAGGACACGCTCAAGCAGGCCCTCACCGATATCCACGCGCTCAAGGAGCGTTATGCGCGGATCACGGTGCAGGACAAGGGCAAGCGCTACAACAGCGATCTGCTCGAGGCCGTGGAACTCGGCTTCCTGCTCGAGCTGGCCGAGGTCACCGTGGTCGGCGCGCTCAACCGCAAGGAATCGCGCGGCGGCCACGCCCGCGAGGACTACCCGGATCGCGACGACGTGAACTTCATGCGCCACACCATGGCCTACAAGGAGGGTGCGGACCTCATCTCCGATATCCGCCTCGACTTCAAACCGGTGGTGCAGACCCGTTACGAGCCGATGGAGCGTAAGTACTGATGACTGCTGTTGCCGAAGCACCCTCTTCGCAGAAGCCCGCTCCGGTCCCCGAGGGCTCGGTGATGATCACCGTCAAGGTGGCCCGGTTCAACCCGGAGGACGACAAGGGCGCGCACTGGGAATCGTTCCAGGTGCCGGTCCTGCCGACCGATCGCTTCCTGAACGTGCTCATCTACATCAAGTCCTATCTGGACGGCACCCTCACCTTCCGGCGTTCCTGCGCCCACGGTGTGTGCGGTTCCGACGCCATGCGGATCAACGGTGTGAACCGGCTGGCCTGCAAGGTGCTGATGAAGGACATGCTGCCCAAGAACGGCAAGTCCATCACCGTCTCCGTCGAGCCGATCCGCGGCCTGCCCGTGGAGAAGGACCTCGTCGTCGACATGGAGCCGTTCTTCGACGCGTTCCGCGCGGTGAAGCCGTACCTGATCACCACCGGTAACGAGCCGACCAACGAGCGCATCCAGAGCCAGGCCGACCGCGCCAGGTTCGACGACACCACCAAGTGCATCCTGTGCGCCTGCTGCACCACGTCCTGCCCCGTGTACTGGACCGACGGCAGCTACTTCGGCCCGGCCGCGATCGTGAACGCCCACCGCTTCATCTTCGACAGCCGCGACGAAGGCGCCCGCGAACGCCTCGACATCCTCAACGACGTCGAAGGCGTCTGGCGCTGCCGCACCACCTTCAACTGCACCGACGCCTGCCCCCGAGGAATCGAGGTCACCAAGGCGATCCAGGAAGTGAAGCGGGCACTGCTGTTCGCCCGCTGAGGTTTCCGGTGGATCCCATCCGATCCACCAGCTGACAACGAAGGCCGCCCTCCCGCCAGGAGGGCGGCCTTCGCCGTTGTCGCGGCCCTCCCGATTCGGTCCTACCGTCTGAGTACGTGAGGTACTTGACGTACTCCATGGTCACAGGGAGGATCGAACCATCGGACCGAGAGGTGACCCATGTCAGCCGTGCACTACGACAACTACACAGCTGCTCGCAGCCACCTGAAGGACCTACTGGACGCAGCCAGCGAAGGCCGTGTCGCGACGGTTCGGCGTGATGCCGACTACGCCGCCGTGGTCGACGCGGAGCGTCTGCGCTACGCCCTGGCCATGCTGTGCCCGTCATCCGCCGAGGTAGTAGCCGAGAACAACGGATGGTCGGTATTCCTGCCGGGGTTACCGGTAGCGGCCGATGGCGCCACGCTGGACGAAGCCATCGAGGAGACCGTCCTCGCGCTTCGCGAGTACGCCGAAGACTGGCAGGACCGCCTCCGTAACGCACCCAACCACCGCGAGAACTGGGGTTTGGTCCAACTGATCAGCCTAAGCACCGACACTCAGCTTCGCGGGTGGCTGGTCGGAGACGACGGATGACCTGGCCGGAGCCGACCCGCACACGGCACGAGCAGTTCTGCGAACTCGAAGGCTGGACACGAGTAGGGGATGCTCGCGGCCGACAAGGCACCCACCACGTCACCTATGAATTCACCCTCACCGACGGGCGCGTTCTGCGCACCAGAATCTCACATCCGGTGGACCGCACCGGGTATGGCGCATCGATGTGGGCGCACATTCTCCGCGACCAACTCTGCGTAACCGAAGCCGAGTTCTGGCGGTGCGTCCTGGATGGCACACCACCGAACCGCGGTCTGCCGGAGATACCACGAGAATCGCTACCCATCGACCTCGTACATCTGCTGATCCATCGAGTCGGCCTGCCCGAAATCGAAGTTGCCGCCATGAACAAAGCCACGGCAATTGCCCGGCTGCAAGAATTCTGGACGCAGGGCACATAGTGAATTCCGCGCCGATGCTTGCCGTTCAGCGACGTTCTGAGACCCACCGACGCTCGATGACCTCGAAAATGTCCGAGTCGGTGTCTTGCTGCCACTGCGGAAGCTGATCCCAGTCGGCCACGTAGCCGGGCTTCGGGTCGGGGATGTGCTTGTAGATCTGGTCGATCCAGCGGCCTGCTGATCGAGACCCGTGCCTGGTGAAGGTCCCGAATATCCACAACAGACGAACCGAACAAGTCAGTCCCCCGGATAAGGCTCCCGCAGAAATTGCGCCGACACCTTCGACTGGACGGTTTCGTTGATGGCACGCAGGTCTGGCCCGGCGTCGTAGCGGCGGGTTCGAGCATGACCGATCGGCTCGATGAGTCCGAGGCGTTGGAGTAGTTGCAGATCGCGTACCGAGATGTCCCGGGTGAGACCTTCGTCGGCGGCATACGTGGCCCGGCGTAGATGTCCGTTGGCTGCCGCGTAGAGGGCGGTGACAGCTCGGTCCGGGAGACGATGAGTAGCGGCGAGATCTTCCAGTTCGGCCCAGATCTGGGCTGCCGACTCGAATCTCCGCTGTACACCTTGGGCTTGTAGATGGTGCGCGCGCAGGCAAAAGCGCATCCAGCCGTGGGTGTCGTTGCCGACGTGGTAGCCGCCCTGTTGGGTGCGGCGCAGTGCGGCGTAGTACTCGAGGGTGTTGAGTTCGGACATGCCGAGCCACTCTTCGATGCTGGAGAACTCGGGGGCCAGCACTTGATCGCGCGCGAGCACCATCGTGTGCACGCAGCGCGACATGCGTCCGTTGCCATCGCGCCATGGATGGATGGAGACCAGATTGAGGTGGGCCATCGCGGCACGTACATACGGTGACGCATCGCGGTCGCCGTCGTTGAGCCAGTCGATCAGTTCGCGCATCAGTCCGGGCACCCGTTCGGCGTCCGGGCCCTCGTATACCGGTGGGCGACCGGCACCACCGCTGACCCGGATACCGCCGGGACGGTAGCGCCCCGGCCACTGCGGAAGATCATGCTTGACCAGCATGAAATGGAGCGCGGACAGCAACATCTCCTCGTACCGGAAAATCTCGAAATGAGCTGCCTGCTGCACGAAGGTCAGCGCGTCCTTGTAGCCCTCGACCGCGACGCGGGTGTCCTCGTCGGGAGCGGCCGACATCTGTTCGCCCGACGCCAAGGCCATGGCGTCATCGAAACTGATCGTGTAGCCCTCGATGGTGTTCGAGCCCCGGATCGCCCCGGCGGACAGACTGCGTCGCAATTGGCCCTGCCATTGTCTCGGCTCGGCAAGGCGATACCGGAATTGATCTCGGAAGGCCTCGATCTCGGCGAGGACCTGTCGATCGTCGGCATCGAGAACAGGCACTTCGAACAGCACGGCCTGATGCTAGCATGCTAGCAGCCTGGTAGCATTGCCTGATTGGCGCACCAGTCTCACGTATGGATCCGAACTTGAAGTTTCGGGGACCCGAACATTACTATTTGGTAGTGGGTAGCTTGTTGCGTTCCGGGCGTGGATTTCGTGGTGTGACGGGGATCGGGGCGCTTCTTGCCGCGTGTGCGGTTGCGGTCGGGTCGACCGGGTGTGGCGCGATCGAGGGTGACGACGGGAAGCCGACGGTGCTCACGACGTTCACCGTGCTCGCCGATATCGCGGAGAATGTGGCGGGCGAGCATCTGGCGGTCGAGTCGATCACCAAGCCGGGGGCCGAGATTCACGGGTACGAACCGACACCGGGCGATATCAAGAAGGCCGCGAAGGCCGATCTGATCCTGGACAACGGGATGAATCTGGAAGCCTGGTTCGGGCAGTTCGTCGAGGACTCCGAGGCCGCGCACGTGACCGTCAGCGACGGTGTCGTCCCGATGAGCATCACCGAGGACGCCTACCAGGGCAAACCCAATCCGCATGCCTGGATGTCGCCGCTGAACGTGCGCACCTATGTCGACAATATGGTCACCGCGTTCAGCGAACTCGACCCGGAGCACGCCGCTGATTTCCGCGCCAACGCCGACAGCTACAAGGCCGAGTTGCAGCGGGTGAACGATGAACTCGTCGCCGAACTGAGTGTGCTGCCGCCGCAGCAGCGCGCCCTGGTCACCTGCGAGGGCGCGTTTTCCTATCTGGCCCGCGACGCCGGGCTGACCGAGAAATACATCTGGCCGGTCAACGCCGAACAGCAGGCCACCCCGCAGCAGATCACCTCCGCGATCGAATTCGTGCGCGCCAATCAGGTGCCCGCCGTGTTCTGCGAATCCACCGTCTCCGACGCGCCCATGCGCCGCGTCGTCGAAGCGTCCGGTGCGACGTTCGGTGGGGTGCTGTACGTGGACTCGCTGTCCGAACCGGACGGCCCGGTCCCGACCTATCTGGAGCTCATCCGCCACGATGCCGATCTGATCGGCGCGGCACTCACCGGGAGCAAGCCATGAGCGACGCATCAGCCATCGAGGTTCGCGACGTCACCGTCCACTACGGTGCGGTACTCGCCCTCGACGCCGTCGACCTGACCGTCGAATCCGGCCGGGTATGCGGGCTCATCGGCATGAACGGCTCGGGTAAGTCGACGCTGTTCAAGACCATCATGGGCCTGGTAACCCCCGATCGCGGCACCGTCCGCATCGGCGGCGGAACACCGGCGGCCGCGAGGAAGGCGGGCGCTGTCGGATACGTTCCGCAGAGCGAAGACGTCGACTGGTCGTTTCCGCTGTCGGTGCGCGAGGTGGTGACCACCGGCCGCTACGGTCGAATGGGATTCACCCGGCGGGCCCGCCGCAGCGATCGTGAGGCGGTCGACTATGCGCTCGAGCGCGTGGAACTCACGGATCTGGCCGACCGGCAGATCGGACAACTCTCCGGCGGCCAACGCAAACGCGCTTTCGTGGCGCGCGGAATCGCCCAGGGCGCCACTGTTCTGCTGTTGGACGAGCCGTTCGCCGGTGTCGACAAGCGCTCGGAAGCCACCATCACCGGTCTGCTGCGGGAACTGGCCGCCGACGGTGTGACGGTGCTGGTGTCGACCCATGATCTGCACGCCCTGCCGGGACTCGCCGACGAAGCGGTCCTGCTCATGCGGAAAGTGCTGATGCACGGTGATCCCGACGAGGCGTTGCGCCCCGAAAGCCTCGCTCTCGCTTTCGGTCTCGACGTCATGGGACAACGGTGAGCACGATGAACGTGATCGACTTCTTCGTCGACCCGCTGCGCTACGAATTCATGGTGCGCGCGCTCGCGACCAGTGTGATCGCGGCCGTGGTGTGCGCGGTGCTCTCGTGCTGGCTGGTGCTGATCGGTTGGTCGCTGATGGGTGATGCGGTCTCGCACGCGGTACTGCCCGGCGTGGTGCTGGCCTATATCGTCGGTGCGCCGTTCGCTGTAGGCGCGGTGATCTTCGGGTTCCTCGCGGTGGCGTTGATCGGGGTGGTCCGCGATACCAGCCGGGTGAAGGAGGACGCGGCTATCGGCATAGTGTTCACCACCTTGTTCGCCTTCGGTCTGGTGCTGGTGTCGGTCACCCCGAGCCACACCGACCTCAACCACATCATCTTCGGCAATCTGCTGGGTGTGAGCCGCTCGGATCTGGTGCAGATCGCCATCCTGGCCGCGATCGTCTTCGCCGCGCTGATCCTCAAACGGCGTGATTTCACCCTCTACGCCTTCGATCCCACCCACGCCCATGCGATCGGGATGAGCCCGCGACTGCTCGGCGCCGCACTGCTCGGGCTGCTGGCCTTGACGTCGGTGGTGGCGTTGCAGGCCGTCGGGGTGATTCTGGTGGTGGCGATGCTGATCATTCCGGGCGCCACCGCGTATCTGCTGACGGACCGGTTCGGGCGCATGCTCGTCATCGCGCCGACCGTTTCGGCGGCCTGTGCGGTGATCGGGCTGTATCTGAGCTACCACCTCGACACCGCGTCCGGCGGCATGATCGTGGTCGCCCAGGGTGTCGCGTTCACGCTGGTGTATCTGTTCGCGCCGCGCCACGGCGTGATCGGCGCCCGGCTCGCCGCCGCACGCCGACGGTCGGCGAACGCGCTCGCGAATACCTAGCCCGCCAGCGGCGGCGCGCTGCGCCATTGTTCCCCCGCGATCACCACATGGTCGAGAAACCGCAGACCGACGGTGCGGGCAGCCTCGATGAGCATGGTGCTTGCGCGCCGATCGTCGATGCTGGGGCTCGGATCCCCGGATGGATGATTGTGCGCGATGGCGAAGGCGCGGCCGTCGTGGCGCAGCACCGTGTTCAAGATTTCGCGGACCGGGACCGCCACCTGGTCGATCGCGCCTTCGGCCACGAACACCGGCTGCCGCAATCGGTTGCGCGCATCGCACACCAGCACGAGTAACCGTTCCACCCGTGCCCCCGCGAACAGCGGCTGCGCGACCCGCACGACATCCGCGGCGCCGCGTAGACAGGTGAGGGTCGGGGTATCGCGGCGGGCTCGGGTGGCCAGGTGGAACGCGGCGATGATGGAAGCCGCTTTGGCCGCACCGACACCGGAGCGCATGGCGAGCTCTTCTGGACGCGCCACCGCGAGCCCGGCGAGGCCACCGTGTTCGGCCAGCAATTCCGCCGCCATCTCCAGCGCGCTCTCGCCACGTCTGCCATGACGTAACAGCAGGGCGAGCAGTTCGCCATCGGTGAGGGCGGCGGGCCCCAGCATGGCCAGGCGCTCCCGTGGGCGCTGACTTCCGGGCAGATCGGCGATGGGTACCGACATCGTTCCCCCCTCGGTGCGGCCGGGCCGCGAATGTTGGACATCGCCGATGATGCCAGCACCCACCGACAGATCAGCGGATCGAATTCGGCTGCCGAGGCGGCGGGTGTTTCGGCGCCCGACCTACCGAACGGACGCCGTGAGCGGTGTCTGCGGGACTATCCGTCGACCACGGCCAACTCACCGCGCGCCCGACCACCGGACGCGAGCCGCTCCAGGTGCCGGAGCTGCCGTTCGTGCACGACTATGCGGCGCAGCGCCTCGTTGATGGTCGCGGCACTGGTCGAGGTGCCCATGATGGTCCCCGCCGCGGCAAGTAGTTTCTGGTCGAGATCGATTCGCACGGTCCGCATGCGTCCTCCTTCGTACTTTCGCCATCTTGCGCCATCAGCCGCGCCGATGTGCGGTGAATGAAGCCGCCACGACGGCCGACACGCCGACCGGCACGTCCGCGCAGGCGCCGAACGGGCACGGAAAGTAGACAGTTTGCGCAGTTGAGCGTGTGTTCGTTGTCAGTTTGCCGTGGTGGTGCTTGCATCGACGTATGTTCACCGAAGCACAGCTCTATTCGCCGGTGACGCGCACCGGTGACGGTGACGTGACGGTGCATCTCAGCGATGAGCACCCCGGCGTACACGACCCCGAATACCGGGCCCGGCGCAACGCCATCGCCGCGCTCGCACTCGACTACCGGCCCGGCGCTCCCATGCCGCGCATCGAGTACACCGACGACGAGCAGCAGGTATGGCGGATCGTATCCGCCGAACTCGCCCGCAAGCACCGGACCCATGCCTGCGCCGAAATCCTGGAGGCGTCGGCGCGACTCGCGCTGCCCACCGACCGCATCCCACAGCTGGACGAGGTGTCCGCGGCTCTCGAACCACTGACCGGATTCCGCTATGTACCCGCCGCGGGACTGGTGCCGCTCCGCGAGTTCTTCGGCTCCTTCGCCGAGCGGACCTTCCACGCCACCCAGTACATCCGGCATCATTCGGCGCCGCTCTACACTCCCGAACCGGACGCCGTCCACGAGGTGATCGGGCACGCGAATCAGGTGGCCAGCCCCCGCTTCGCCGCCGTCTACGAGACCGTCGGCGCGGCGGTCGCCCGCCTGGAGACCGAACCGGCCTTGAAGTTCCTCGCCGATGTGTTCTGGTTCTCGATGGAATTCGGCGTGGTCCGCGAGCACGGCGAAATCCGTTGCTACGGAGCCGGTCTGCTGTCCTCCTACGGTGAGATCGACGAATTCCGGCACGCCGAACTACGCCCCCTCGACGTCGCCGCCATGGGCACCGACACCTACGACATCACCCACTACCAGCCGATCCTGTACTGCGCCGAGTCGATCGGCGAGATCGAGGATGTGATCGGCGGGTTCTTCGCGGAGATGGATGACGAGACGCCGATGCGTCTTGCCACCGCTCGCTGACCCGCCAACCGCGGTGAGCCTCGCCAGGCCCGCTAGGCTCACGCGCGATGAACATCCGGGATCTTCGCCGCCGGGCTACGGTGGCTCTGGCCGTAGTGCTGAGTGTCGGAGCGGTGGCCGGAGCGCCTGCGATCGCCGAACCCGCGAGCAGCACGGGCCCGACGACGACGCCTTTCACCACGCCCAATACCGATAGTTGCCCGCAACAGACGTTGCCGCCCGCGCCGATCGATCTGTCGGAGGTGCCGGAGCCGGGGCAGCCGACGCCCGAGCCGCTGCCGGTACCGGATCCGCCGATCGGTGGGGAACGGTTGGGTGAGTGCGGGGTGGTGGTGCCCGATGGTGCGCCGCCGGTGCCTGCGGAGATCTCGGCGACGGCGTGGATGGTGTCGGATATGGAGACCGGCCAGGTGCTGGCCGCCAAGGATCCGCACGGGCGTTATCGACCGGCCAGCACGATCAAGGTGTTGCTGGCCACGGTGGCCTTGCGCACGCTGAACCTGGACACCGTGGTGACCGGCACCCAGGCCGATGCCGATGTGGACGGCACTCGGGTCGGGATCGGGCCGGGCGGACGCTACACCAACCGTCAGCTGTTGCAGGCGCTCATCATGGCCTCGGGCAACGATGCCGCGCATGCGATCGCCGCCCAGCTCGGCGGCAACGCGGGCACGGTGGCCTTGATGAACGCCCAAGCGCATTCGCTGCGCGCCCTGGACACCCGCGCGGCGACTCCCTCCGGCCTCGACGGCCCGGGGATGAGCACTTCGGCCTACGACCTGTCGCTGCTGTTCCGCGAGGCGATGACGATCCCGTTGTTCGCCGAGCTGATCCGCACCGAGCAGATCGATTTCCCCGGCTATCCCGCCGATCCACGAATCCCGGACGACAAGGACCATCCGGGTTTCCCGGTGGGCAACGACAACCATCTGCTCTACAACTACGAAGGCGCGCTCGGTGGGAAGACCGGGTTCACCGATGACGCCAGGCAGACCTTCGTCGCGGCCGCCGAGCGCAACGGGCGCACGCTCATCGTCACCCTGCTCAAGGCCGATGTGCTGCCGATCCGGCCGTGGGAACAGGCGGCGCGGCTACTCGACTACGGCTTCGCCCTCGACACCGATGCCTCGGTCGGCCACCTGCCCGGCGCGGAACCCGAAACCACGCCAACCGCTGTCGCGCTCGCCGCGCCACCGCAGGGTTCGGAGGTCGGGCATCTGGCGCAATCGCAGGGCGGGCCCGACCGCGACGATCTGCGGTGGGTGCTCGTCGTCGGCGGCGGCATCATGGTGCTGGTGCTGCTGGCCGGTGCCCGGCGAATCGTCAAGCGGCGCTGACGGTCTGCGGGTCGACCACCGCAAGGCACGGCGTCATCGCTTGCGACGCCGCAGCAGCGAAAGACTCAACGCGGCAACGGCACCCGCCCCGAAGTAGGTGGCACCGCCGCCGAACCGGCCGCCGTCCTGCATCCGCGGCCGGATCACCGCGGGCCCGGGCACCGGCACCTCGGCCTCCCGCTCGTTGTCCGCGGCGGTGGCCGCCCAGGCGGTCGCGAACAGCACGATCCGATAGGTGACATAGCTGAACACCATCAGACCGATCACCGAACCGAAGGCCGCACCGGCCGGACTGCTCATCACCGATTGCAGATAGACCGATGCGATCATCTTGAACACTTCGAAGGCCAGCGCGGCCAGGGCCGCTGCTTTGGCCGCACTGGCAAGGGTCACCGGTTCCCTCGGCAACCGCGCGATCATCCACGCGAACACCGCCCACGAGGCCAGCAGCGCGAGCAGGGTCGACAACGCCCACAGCACGAACCGCGCGCCGGGCACCTCACGCAGCCCAACGGCATCGAGCAGCTGCGCACCGAGCCCACTGGAGGCCAGACCCGACAGGCCGAGCGACACCACGAAGGCGAGAGCGAGACCGATCAGCGCACCGAGATCATTGATCTTGGTGACGATCCAGTTGCCGTCCTCGGTCTTCTGCTCCCACTGTTCGGTCAGCGCCGCACGGAGATTCGCCATCCACCCGAGTCCGGTGTACAGACCGGTCAGCAGGCCGAGGACACCGACCGCGGTGCGCGATCTGATGGCCTGATCGATCAGGTCGTTGAGCTGTGTGCCCAGCTCACCGGGGATGTTCTCCACCACCCGCTGCTCGATCTCCTCGAGCAGTTCCGGATTGCCCGCCAGCACGAAACCGGCCGCGGCGAAGGCCACCATCAGCAACGGAAACAACGACAGCACCGTGAAATAGGTGATGCCGGCGGCGAAGTAATCACCGCGCTGGCTCTGATAGCGCCCACCGGCGCGCACCAGATGGTCGAGCCACGGACGCGTCTCGACCTGCCGTGAGACCGCCGCTTTGATGTTGTCGATCAACTGCACTGTCAGCCCCTCAGACGGACCTCACAGCCGGTGCGAACGGGTCTAGCGGGTCAGGAAACCCACCCGGTCGTAAACCTGTGCGAGGGTGTTGCCGGCGATCTCTCGTGCCCGCTCCGCGCCTGCGGCGAGGATGCGGTCGAGTTCGCCCTGATCCGCGCGATACTCTTCCACCTTCGCCTGCAAGGGCGTGACAAATTCGACCAGCGCGTCGGCGACGTCGGATTTCAGATCGCCGTAGCCCTTGCCCTCGTAATCCTTTTCGAGGGTGACGATCGGGGTGTCGGTGAGCGACCCGAGGATCACCAGCAGATTGCTGACACCGGGCTTGGCGTCGGGGTCGTAGCGGATCTCGCGTTCGGTGTCGGTGACCGCGGAACGAATCTTCTTGGCGGTCACCTTCGGATCGTCGAGCAGGTTGATCAGGCCCGCGTCGCTGCTGGCCGACTTGCTCATCTTCGCGGTCGGATCTTGCAGGTCGAAGATCTTGGCGGTGCCCTTGACGATATGCGCCTCCGGCACCACGAACGTCTTCTTGAACCGAGTGTTGAACCGCTGGGCCAGATTCCGGGTCAGTTCCAGATGCTGGCGCTGATCCTCACCGACCGGCACCTGATGCGGACGGTAGAGCAGGATATCGGCGGCCATCAGCACCGGATAGGTGAACAGCCCGACGGTCGCGTTCTCCGCGCCCTGTTTGACCGACTTGTCCTTGAACTGGGTCATCCGGCTCGCCTCACCGAATCCGGTGATACAGCTCAGCACCCAGGTCAGCTCGGCGTGCTCGGGCACCTGACTCTGCACGAACAGCGTCGACCGCTTCGGATCGATACCGAGAGCAAGCAGCTGCGCGACCGCGCTGCGCGTGCGAAGGCGCAGCTCCTTGGGGTCTTGCGGCACGGTGATGGCGTGCATGTTCGGGATGAAGTACAGCGCGTCGTAATCGTCCTGCATGGTCACCCAGTACTGGAGCGCACCGAGATAGTTGCCGAGATGGAACGAGGAGCTGGTGGGCTGGATCCCGGACAGGACCCGCTGTTTGCGTTCACCGGCGGCGACCGGGCTGGAAGCAGGACTCGACATGCCCCCGATCTTCGCATGCCTCCCACTGCCGGACCGACGTCGTCCCCCGGCCACCGGTGACCGAGCCCGACGCGGCCACACCACCCGCCGAACCCGGCCGCAACCGCGACCGGCCACCCTATGATCGAACCCGTGACTGCGCAGCGGACCTACGGCGGGATCTCCGCGGACGAGCGTCGCGCGCAGCGACGCGCGGCGCTGCTCGACGCGGCGCTCGACATCATCGGCACGCAGGGCCTGGCCAAGCTCACCGTCTCCGGTCTGTGCACCCGTGCCGGACTCAACGAGCGGTACTACTACGAAAGCTTCGACAGCCGCGATGCGGTGCTGACGGCCCTGATCGACGGGATCGCCGAAGAACTCGCGGTCGTGATCCTCGCCGCCTTGCACACCGCCCCCGCCGACACCAGGTCCAAGGCGCATGCGGCGATCACCGCGGGCATTCATCTGCTCACCGATGATCCGCGCAAGGCGGAGGTGGCGCTGGTCGCGGGTATGGCGACGCCGGAGCTGCGGGCGCGCACCACCGAGACGATCCGGGTGTTCGCGCGGCTGGTCGCCACCGAGGGGGTCGAGTTCTACGGCATCACCGACCCGGAGCCGGATCCGGTGATCGACTTCCGGGCGACGTATCTGGTCGGCGGCCTGGTCCAGACGTTGACCGGGTGGTTGCGCGGCGATCTGCCGATCAGCCGCGACGACCTGATCGAGCACACCACCGATGTGTTCGTGCTGCTCGGCGAGGATCTGGCGCACCGGCTCGGCGAATCGACCGCCGAGCGGGACCAGCCGGGCGGGACCGCTTCACAGGTGTAGGCCGACGGCGGGCAACCCCGCCGATTCCCCCTGCACGACCACCCGGAACACGATCTCCCGGCGCGCCCAATACTCGGCGCTCTCGGTCAGCGCCGACGCGAGCCACGCACGGTCGGCCGGGGCATCGGCCAGGAGCTGACCACCGTCACGCACCACGACGACATATCCCTCGGCCGATCCGAGCCAGTCGTCGAGATCGCGCAGACAGTCGTCGAACGCGTCCTTGTTGTTGCCGAAGTAGTAGGGGAACTGGAAGGCGGCCGCGAATTCGTCGAGCACCCCCGCCACCGAGCGCATCTTCTTCCCGCGCACCTCGCGCACCCGGTAGCCCGACGGCGCCTGATGCCGGACGCCACTGAACTCGGGCGCCCCCACATCGAGCACCCCGAAGACCGGCGCAGGCTTACGTGCGACCGGAGCCGACGACAGATCGGGGGCCAGGAACTGCGATAACGCGATGGTCATCAGCGCATCCTCGTGAAGGTTTCGTAGTGGTCACCGGTGTACCACGCCGAACCATCACTTCCGGTGACGATGCGTTCGGCGTCGCGTGAGCGTCCGGGTTGCTTCGGGTTGACGTCCCACTCCTGATACGTGATCGCCTTACCGTCGGCGTCCTTGGCGGGCAGGTCACCACCACGGTTGTAGAACCGATCGCCGCCCTTGGTACCAGGGGAGTTCGCCGAGCCGGGCCAGCGACCCGCATCGATCTCCCGCAATGTGGTGTACGCGCGATCGGGGACGCCGGGCGCCTTGGACGCCACGGGCGCGGTGGCGCCCCTTCCGGTGTCGCGCGGCATATCGGCCGGTGACGCGGCGCTGGTGACGGCCGGCCGGGTCGACGTGGTCGACGCATCGGTGCTCGTATCGTCACCGCCCTTGGTCGCCAGCAGTGCGACGAGCACGGCGAGCACCACCGTGCCCACCGCCGACAGGACACGGATGACCTTGGCTTTCACAGCTCCTGCTTTCTTCGGTACTGCACGTTCAGCGGTGTAGCTCGAGACAGCGGTTCAGCGGTACTGCACGGTGACCGGCGCATGATCGGACCAGCGCAGATGGTAATCGTCGGCGCGTTCGACGATCGCCTGCTTGGCCCGCTCGGCCAGCCCTCGAGTGGCCAGGTGGTAGTCGATGCGCCACCCAGCGTCATTGTCGAAGGCGCGGCCGCGGTAGGACCACCAGCTGTACGGGCCGTCACCCTCGGGATGCAGTGCCCGCACCACGTCGACATAGCCCGCCGCCAGCTGCGCGTCGAGCCAGGCGCGCTCCTCGGGGAGGAAGCCCGACTTCTTCAGGTTGCCCTTCCAGTTCTTGATGTCACGCTCGGTATGGGCGATGTTCCAGTCGCCCGCGATGACATAGTCGCCGGTCACGGTGCGCAGATGGGCGCCGATCTCGGCCAGGAACCGGTACTTCGCCTCCTGCCGCTCGGTGCCCGCCTCGCCGGTGTGCACATACACACTCGCCACCGTCACCTCATCGAACTCGACCTCGATGAAACGGCCGGTCGCCGCGAATTCGCTGTCCGGGGAGATGGCGGTGCGCACCGCCAGCGGCGCCCGCCGCGACAGCACCCCGACCCCGGCCCTGCCCTTGGCGTCCGGTTCCGCATGCGAGAGCTGCCAGCCCTGCTCGAGCGCAGGCGCCAGCGCGGCGGCGACCTGGTCGTCGGTCGCGCGGGTCTCCTGGAGACAGATGATGTCGGCCTCGGTGGCGGCGAGCCAGGCGAGCATGCCTTTGCCCGCCGCCGCGCGCACGCCGTTGACGTTCACTGTCGAGATGATGTGGGGCACCCGACGACCGTACAATGCAATGCACCGACACTCCCCGAGGACATCGCGCCAGGAAGGGGTGATGACGATGACGTCAGGCACCTCCACGCCCACTTCCCCACTCATGCCGATCAAGGCGCTGCACGTCGGGTCAGGTGACCCGGTGCTGCTGTTGCACGGCTTCATGCTCTCTCCGCATTGCTGGGAGCAGGTCGCGGCCCGATTGTCCTCGCATTGCGAAGTATTCGCGCCCGCGTTCACCGGACACTGGGGTGGCCCCGAGTTCAACGGCCGGACGCTGGAGTTCCGTGATTTCGCCGATCAGATCGAAGCTCAGCTGGACGAACTCGGTTGGCGCACCTGCCATATCGCCGGTAATTCGCTGGGTGCCTGGGTCGGTTTCGAATTGGCGCGGCGCGGCCGGGCCCGCACCTTGACCGCGATCGCGCCGGCGGGTGGTTGGAATTCGCCCTCGTTCACCCAGGTCCGGGTGGGCCTGAAGTTCTCCTCGTTGATTCCGCTGGTGCAGCTCGGCAAGCGGCTCGGCGGATTCCCGGCGCACAACCGGCTCATCCAGCTGGCCGTCGGCTTGCTGCTGAGCAAGAATGTGAGCGCGGTACCGCGCCGCGACCTCGCCGCCATGATCACCGCGGCCCTGCACTGTCCGGCGATGGTTCCGATGATCCTCGGCAGCCTGCGCGCATCGGCCATGGACAATGTCTCCGACCTGACGACCCCGGTGCGCCTACTGCTCGCCGAAACCGACCGCATCATCCCCAACCGCGTCTACGCCCGCCGCTACCTGCGTGAACTCCCCGAATCCGCCGACCGCATCCTGGTCAACGGTGTCGGCCACGTCCCCATGCTCGAGGCCCCCGACCGCATCGCCACCCTCATCGCCGAACACATCTACGCCAGCCGCAGCCACCTACGCGCCGTATGAGCCCGCGAGTGGCGCCTGGCTGCGAGGTCTACTCGCGACAACCGCAGCCAGGTGCCACTCGGCGGCTGTCAACTGGTGAGGTGGGAGATTTGGGCTACGAGGTGCCAGGGGCGGGTGGTGTCGGTGGTGGCTTTGCCGCTGGTGAGGATGGCGCCGGAGAGGTCGCGGGCCGGGTCGGCCCAGCCGTATTGGGTGGTCAGGCCGCTGCGGCCGAAGTGGGATTGCGTATCGCGGCCGAATTTCGAGCGACGGGCGCCGAGTTCGAATCCGGCGCGTGAGACTCGACCTGCGGCGCCCGGCATGCGGTGGGCGGGCTGGACGGCCGCGCGCAGGGTGGCGGGTTCGATGATGCGGACGCCGTCGAGTTCGCCGCCGCGGGCGAGGATCTCGTAGAAGCGCGACAGTTCGTAGGCGGTGGTCACCAGGTTGCCCGAGGGCAGTTCGGCGGTGAGGAAGGCCGCGTTGGCCTCTTTGGACACCGCGCCACCCATTCCGCCACCGAGCGCTTTGCGCGCAAGGAACTTCGCGATCCTGGACGGTCCCGGCCCGGTTTTCACGCTGGGCACGACCTTGTCGACATCCTCGGGGCGAACTCCGAAGTTGGTCCACCGGAAGCCGAGTGGATCGAGCACCTGTTCGGCGAGATGTGCGCGCATCGGTTTTCCGGTGGCCCGGCGCACGAGCAGTCGTTGGATCAAACCGGCGGTCAACGCGTGGTACACCCGGAAACGTCCCGGTCGCCAGCTCGGTACGAGATCGGCGAGCGCCTGCACCGCGAAGTCCTCGTCGACCACCACATCGACGGCCCGATAGGGCGGGGTCATGAATGGCACGCCCGCCGAATGCGACAGCACATCCCCGATGGTGATCGACTCTTTCCCGTTGGCCGCGAACTCCGGAATGTATTCGCACACCCGGTCGTTCACGCCGAACGCGCCCTGTTCGATGAGCATGAACATCAGGGTCGCCGAAACACCCTTGGCCGTGGAGAATCCACAGAACGGCGAATCCGGCGTGACGAGAACCTTCTCGACCTCAGGGCCGTCCTCGGGCCCGTTTCCCCAGCCATGCCCGATGCTCCGGTTCAACACCACCGCACCGCGGCGGCGCACACACACCTGAATCGCGGGCGTGGTCCCCATCCGATACCAGTCCTGGACCGACGCCCACATCGCCTCGACATCCCCGCGCGCCAGCCCCGCCGCAGCGGGTTCGTCCTCGGGTCCGCGTGTGGTCACCGCGTCCAGATCATCGATGACCGTGATCAACGTGCCAGGTAGTGCCGTCATCCGCCCGAGCATAACGACCGACCCTGATAGCCGGCTGAGCTGCGCGGAAACACCCGCGGGCAGCATCCGTTCGGCGGTCGGCTCGGCGAGCGTGCTTCGCTCCGATGCGAACAGCCCGCCGGGCGGGGCAGCGGTGCGGGATGCCTTGTTGTCGTGGCGCGGGGCAGGTCGATGAGGTCACGGGCTCATCTCAGGAATTTGAAACGACAGCGCTCCACAATATTCGGGCGTTAACGTCCGGTCATGAAGCGCTCCATCGCAGGCGTTGCTCTCGGCGTCGCCGTCACTCTTATCGCGGCGCTGCCCGCACTGGCCGATACCGGTTCCTCCATTCTGCCCGGCGGCACCGGGTCATCGTCGGGGTCGGCGACATCCGGGTCGGCTTCGGGGTCTGCGGGCTCGGGTTCCGCGTCGGGGTCGGGGAAGTCGGGATCGGCTTCGGGATCGGGTGGATCCGGTTCTTCATCGGGCTCGAGGGATTCCGGGTCGTCCGCACGCCCCGGCGACACCGGATCATCTTCCGGCTCCGGCGAATCCGGCTCATCATCGGACTCTAGAGATTCCGGGTCGTCCTCGCGTTCCGACGACACCGGCTCCTCCTCGAGGTCCGATGACACCGGTTCCTCCTCGGGGTCGGGTGAATCCGGGTCCTCGTCGGATTCCGATGACACCGGCTCGTCATCACGCTCCGACGACGACACCGAGGCTCCGTCGCGCACTCCCGATTCCCGCGCGCACTCCGGCGGATCCGAATCTCCAGGGGAATCAGGCGATTCCGATCCAGGTCCCGGTTCCGACGGGGCACTGCCGTCCTATACGCAATGGATCGCCGAGGTGCAGGCTGTCGCCGATCGGGCACGGGACGAACTTGCCGGGAGCCTGTCCGGTGCGGCCCGCCCGGCCATCGTCTTCGATATCGACAACACCTCGCTGGCGACCCAGTACAACCCGGGCGTCATCATTCCCGCGATCGATCCGATCCTGCGGCTGGCCGCCTGGGCGCGGGGGCAGGGTGCGGCGATCATCTTCGTGACCGGGCGGCCCGAGCTGGTGAACGGCTACACCCGGCACAATCTCACCTCTGTCGGATTCCCGGTCGACGGCCTCTACGGCAGCCCGCTCACCACCTTCTCCGCCGGTTCGTCCGGGCTCGAGCAGTACAAGACCGGCGCGCGTATCGATATCGAATTCGCCGGGTACACGATCGTCGCCAACATCGGCAACAGCCCGTCGGATCTCACGGGCGGTCACGCCGAAAAGACCTACAAGCTACCCGATTACGACGGCGCGCTGAGCTGAGCGGGTCGGGTTCGCCCTCGAACCGGATCAGCCCGGTGGCCCGGGTAGCCTGCGACATCGTCACCGGCCAACGCCACCGTGTTCATCCAGGTCATCAGCAGGCTCGCCCCGAATCGCCATCGAGGCCCCAACAAGGTGTTGGACCCCAGCCGAGCTTGCGCCTGAACTCGGGCACGCTCTGCGCCTGATCTGATCCTGCAACTGTTCCGAACACCGCGACCCACACGACAAGCGCGAACGACGCCCGTGGTCCACACGGGCGTCGTTCTCAGCGGCTGACGATTACGCCAACAGCCCCTTGGCGACATGGGTCACCTGGATCTCGTTGCTGCCCGCATAGATCATCAGCGATTTGGCATCGCGCGCCAGCTGCTCGACTCGGTATTCGGTCATATAACCGTTGCCGCCGAACAACTGCACGGCTTCCATGGCCACCTCGGTGGCGGCCTCGGACGCGTACAGCTTCATCGCCGACGCTTCCGCCAGTGTCGGCGGCTTACCGGCGCGACCACGTTCGAGGACGTTGAACACCATGTTCTGCACGTTGATCCGCGCGACTTCCATCTTGGCCAGTTTGAGCTGGACCAACTGGAAGCGGCCGATTTCCTGACCCCACAGCTTGCGGTTCTTCGCGTAGTCGATGCACAGCCGATGGCATTCGTTGATGATGCCGAGCGCCATGAACGCCACGCCGACGCGCTCGGCGGTGAAGCTGGAGCGCGCGCTGTCGCGGCCGTCGCCGCCCTTGTGTTCCTCGGTCTCGCCCAGCAGCCGGTCGCGGCCCACCCGGACATTGTCGAAGAACAGCTCACCGGTCGGTGAGGAGTGCAAGCCCATCTTCTTGAACGGTTTGCCCTGGGTGAGGCCCTCCATGCCCTTGTCGAGCACGAAGGTGAGCACCTTGCGGTCGCGTTTGTCGGTGCCGGGTCCTTCGTCGAGTTTGGCGTAGACGATCATCACGTCGGCGAAGGGGCCATTGGTGATGAAGGTCTTCTGACCGTTGAGGATGTAGTCCGCACCGTCGCGTTTGACGTAGGTCTTCATGCCGCCGAACGCATCGGAGCCGGAATCCGGCTCGGTGATCGCCCAGGACGCCACCTTCTTCAAGGTGACGATATCGGCGAGCCAGCGCTCCTTCTGCGCGAGCGTGCCCCTGGACATGATCGTGGTGGCGCCGAGCCCGATGCTGACGCCGAGCGCCGTCACCAAACCCATACACACCCCGGACAGCTCCCCGATCAGCACCGCCATCAGCGATTCCTGACCGGCGAACGGGCTCGAACCGCCCGACGACTTCTTCTCCGGCAGTTGCTCCCCCGCCGCCCGCGCTTCCTCGCGCTTGCGCTGTTCGGCCAGCAGCTTGGCGACGGCCTCAGCACCCATCGCCTCGATCCCGAAGTCCGCGAACAACTTCCGCAGGATCGGATACGGCGACATCTCACCGCTGTCGAGGGCGTCGAGGTTCGGGCGGACCTCCTTGTCGATGAAGGTCCGCACCGCCTCGCGGATCATCTCGTCGGTCTCGGACCATTCGAACATCGTTGTTCTCCTGTGCTCGGTGGTGATATCAGGGCAGCCGGGCGGCGATATCGTCGATCAGCCACGGCCCGTCGGCCTCGATGGTCTTCACGTCATGCCAGCCTGCCAGCTCGGAGATGGCGCCGCCCTGGACCGCGAACACCTTGCCGGTGAGCGGGCACTTCTCCGAGGCCAGGTACGCCACGAGCGGGGAGATGTTGGCGGGGCTGAACGCGTCGAACTCACCCTCCTCGACCTCGGCGGCGAAGATCGCGCCCATACCGGGTGTGGCGAGGGTGAGCCGGGTGCGTGCCATGGGCGCGATGGCATTGACGCGCACGCCGTAGCGTTCCAGTTCGTCGGCGGCGACCAGCGTCAAGGCCGCGATACCCGCCTTGGCCGCGCCATAGTTGGCCTGACCCGGATTGGGGATGGTGACACCGGAGGCGGACGCGGTATTGATCACGGCGGCGTTGAGCTGATTGCCCGCCTTGCTCTGGTCCTTCCAGTACGCGGCGGCATGATGCAGTACCGCGGCGTGGCCCTTGAGGTGGACCGCGATCACCGCGTCCCACTGGGATTCTTCGAGCCCGGCGACGAAACCGTCGCGCAGAATGCCCGCATTGTTGACGACGATATCGAGCTTGCCGAATTCGGCGACGGCCTGATCGACCAGTTTCTTCGCCCCGTCCCAGGTGGCGATGTTCTCGGTATTGGCCACCGCGCGCCCGCCCGCGGCCACGATCTCATCGGCCACTTCCTGCGCTGGGCCCACATCGGCGCCCTCGCCCGCATTGCTGCCACCGAGATCGTTGACGACCACCGCGGCCCCTTCGGCGGCGAACAGCAGCGCGTGTTCACGACCGATCCCCCGGCCAGCGCCGGTGATGACGGCGACCCGTCCTTCGAGTGCACCCATGATTCGAAACTCCTTCACAGCTATGAGGAAAAGCCGCGGCGCCGCGAACCGGTCACGGCACCGCGACGACGTGATCAGTCGGCGACGACGGCGAGCCCGTCGGTGAGTACCAGGTCCGCTCCGCGCGCGGTACGGAAGGCGTAGGTGGTGGCGCCGTCCTCGGCGCCGACCCGCCAGATCTGGGTCTCCAGATCGTCGTCGGGGAACACCATCTTCGAGAACCGCACCGCGAAGCGCTTCAGCCGATGCACATCGGATTCGGCGACCGAGGTGAGCACACCCCACGACGACATCGCCATGGTGCACAGGCCATGCGCGATGATGCCGGGCAGACCCGCGTCCTTGGCCACCTGTTCGTCGAGGTGCAGCGGAACCGGATCACCCGAGGCGGGCGCGTACCGATAGGTCTGGTCATGATCGACGTGATGGGCGACCGTCGCCAGCGGCGGTTGTTCGGCCAGCGCCGGATCGAACTTGTGCGCGGGCGCCGATTCGCCGACCTTCGTACCGACATCGATATTGCGGAAGAAGGCGGTCAGGTACTGCTCATTGACCAGTTCGCCGTCCTCGGTACGGCATTCGATCAAGATCGTGATCGTGGTGCCGTTCTCGCGGCCCTCGTAGCCGATGGCCTTGGCCCGCGAGACGAGCTTGTCACCGGGGCGGATGGGGCGATGGAAATGGAAATCCTGCTCGCCGTGCACGACCCGCCCGAAGATGTCCATCGGCACCACATCGATGACCGGCATCATCATGGCCTCGAAGACCGGGACGATGCCGAACACCGGTGCGGCGACCGTACCGGCCAGATGTTCGGGGATCGGGTCGTTGGTGGCGGCCGCGTATTCGGCGATCCGTTCCGCGGTGACCTCGAAACGTTCCTCATCGGACCATACGTTCAGGCCGGAGTCGTCGAATTCGATGCTCTTGCCTGCTGTTTCGGTCGTCATGCGAGCGCCCGATCAGGCCGACGCCAGCGCGTCGAGCTGCTCGAGGGTCTTGTCCAACTGCTTGGCCCCGTCCTTCTCGACAGCCTTGCCGAGCGCGCCCTTGATCAGCGCACCCTCGAAATCGCCGTCGACGGAGAATTTGCTGCCCGGACCCTCCGGCTGGATCTCGAAGGTGAACCGCACCTTGACACCGGCCATGCCGGTTCCGCTGAGCACCAGCTTGTTCGGCGCCTCGACGCTCTCGACCACCCATTCGATCTTGTTGGCCATGCCGAGCATGAAGATCTTGGCGACCAGTTTGGAGCCGGCAGTGAGGGTGGCGGGCGGCTCCTCCATCCAGCGCTCATGGATGGTGAACCATTTGTCCCAGGTGGCGGTGTCGGAGACGACGGCCCAGACGGCCTCCGGGGTGGCGTTCAGGTTCTTGGTGGCGTCGATATGGCCCATGGTCTTACTCCTCGTCGAGTACGGATATCGGTGTCAGCGCAGGGCGCGCTGGTAGGCGGTGACGACGGCGGCGCCGCCGAGGCCGATGTTGTGTTGCAGGGCGGCGGTGACGTTGTCGACCTGACGCTTGTCGGCGGTGCCGCGCAACTGCCAGGTGAGTTCCGAGCACTGCGCAAGGCCGGTCGCACCGAGCGGATGCCCCTTGGAGATGAGGCCGCCGGACGGGTTGACGACCCATTTGCCGCCGTAGGTGGTCTGGTCGGCGTCGAGCAGTTTCGCCGCCTCACCCTCGCCGCACAGCCCCAGCGCTTCGTAGAGCAGCAGCTCATTGGCGGAGAAACAGTCGTGCAGCTCGATGACCTGGAAATCCTCCGGCCCGAGCCCGGCCTGGTCGTAGACCTTGCGCGCGGCCTGCACGTTCATGTCGTAGCCGATGATGTTCTTGGCGGTGCCGTCGAAGGTGGAGGCGTAGTCGGTGGTCATCGTCTGACCGACGATCTCCACCGCCTGCCCGGCCAGATCGTGCGAGTCCACGAAATCCTCACTGGCCAGGATCACCGCACCGGAACCGTCCGAAGTCGGCGAGCACTGCAATTTGGTGAGCGGGTCGTAGATCATCCGCGCACCCAGGATGTCGTCCATCGTGTACTCGTCCTGGAACTGCGAGTACGGATTGTTCACCGAATGCTTGTGGTTCTTGTAGCCGATCTTCGCGAAATGCTCCGGCGTGCTGCCGTACTGCTTCATATGCTCGCGACCGGCGGCGCCGAACATCCACGGCGCTACCGGGAACAGCACCTCGGAGATCTCGGCCAGCGCCAGAATGTGCTTGCCCATGGGCTGCTCGCGGTCGTCCCAGGTGGATTCCAAGGAACCGGGCTTCATCCGCTCGAAGCCGAGCGCGAGGGTGCACTCGGCCAGCCCACCCCGAATCGCCTGCGCCGCAAGGTAGAGCGCGGTGGAACCGGTGGAGCAGTTGTTGTTGACATTGACCACCGGGATGCCGGTCATGCCGAGTTCGTAGACCGCCCGCTGCCCGGAGGTCGACTCGCCGTAGACATAGCCCACATAGGCCTGTTCCACTTCGCGGTAGTCGATTCCGGCATCGGCCAGCGCCTTGGTCCCCGACTCCCGTGCCATATCCGGGTAATCCCACTCGGTGCCGTCGTCGTTCTTGCGTCGGCCGGGCTTCTCGAACTTCGTCATCCCGACACCGACGACATAGACCTTGTTCGCCATCGAACTCCTCACCTTGTGCCACCCCGATGACCTCGGAGCCGCTCGCAGGTAACCGCGCCAGCCGCGGCTCGACCGGTTACAAACATACAAGTGTGTATGTAACCACGCAAGGGCATGGCGGATTCTGCCCCGGGGAGGACACTCGACCTCGGATAGAACGAAGCATCGGGACATACATGTCGAGCTGCTACGACAAGCCATCCCTCGATGACCGTCCCGGGAACGTACGCACACGGAGGCCGCACAGTATGCCCCCGGAGCAGAAGGAGTGCCGCCCAGCCCATCCACACCATCGAGCGAGTGGGGCAGGAAAGGACCCCGCGCTGTCAGGAGTTCGAGATCAGCCGGAGCGCCGACACCGATGCCCCGGACCGATCATCCCCACCGCGGATGTCGCGCTGCTCCGGCGCATCCGCGGTGGCGGCGGCTCACGAAGCCGAAGACACCTTCGGAGTGAGCGCGGCCTCGGCGATCGTGCGCAGATGCGCGCACGCGCGACCCCAGCGCCGACGCGCCCGATCGGGATCGGGATCGATGAAATTCGAGATCAGGATGCCACGCAGGGCGTCCATGGCGGTGTAGACGAAATCGCGGGCGTCCTTGCGGCGCACCTCGTCCGGGACGAACCGCGCGACCGCGAGCAGTACCGCGTTGTTGACGAACGGCTCGACCTTTTCCATCGCGGCGGCCAGCACCGGGTCCGTGCGTCCGGCCACCCACAGTTCGACGGTGGCGATGAACAGCGGACCCTGGTGCAGTTCCCAGAGGAATTCCAGGGCCGCGTCGACCGGATCGTCGACATTGCCCACTCGGCCCATATCGCGCATGGCGGTTTCGGCCCGGCGCTGCGCCAGATGGCTGATGGCGGCGACCACCAGGTCGTTCTTGGACCCGAAATGGTGCACCTGCGCGCCGCGGGTGACGCCGGCGCGTTCGGCGACACGGGGCGTCGTCGTACCCGCGTAACCGTATTCGACCAGGCAGTCGATGGTGGCGTCGAGCAGCCGGACCCGCATCTCACTACTGCGCTGCTCCTGGGTGCGGCGCGCGGGCTTGGAGAGTGCGGTTCTGGCCATTCGGACGATTCTACCTTTACATTCAGCCCGGTATGTTCACGAGGCGGCGACGATATGCGGTTCGCGGCGACGGAAGGTGCGGCGATATTCGCCAGGGGTCACCCCCACCACCGTCACGAAGTGGCGGCGCAGGTTCGTCGCCGTGCCGAGCCCGGTCATCCGACCGATCCGCTCCATCCCGAAATCCGTTGCTTCCAGCAGTGATTGCGCGTGCGCCAAGCGTTGGTTGAGCAACCACCGCATCGGCGTGACCCCTTTCGACTGGTGCAGCCGCCGATGGAAGGTCCGCGGGCTCATATTCGCGCGGGCGGCCAGCGTGTCCACGGTCAGCGGTTGATCGAGATTGGCCACCGCCCATTCCAGTACCGGACCGAGATCGTCGGACTCCGAGGAAGGCACCGACAGCTCGACGAACTGCGCTTGGCCGCCGGAGCGATGTGGCGGGATCACCATCCGCCGGGCGAGCCGATTGGCGACGAGGGCCCCGAAGTCGCGGCGCACCAGATGCAGGCACAGGTCGAGCGCCGCCGACATACCCGCACTGGTGAGCACGTCACCGTCGTCGACATACAGCACCGAATCGTCGACCTCGATCCGCGGATATCGCGCGGCCAGCGCCGCCGCATGCTCCCAGTGCGCGGTGACCCGCCGTCCGGTGAGGATCCCGGCCTCGGCCAGCGCGAAGATCCCGTCGCACAGGGCGACGATGCGCGCTCCCCTGGCATGGGCGGCGGTGATCGCGTCCACCAGCTCGGCCGGGACCGTGCCGCCCTCGCGCAGGTAATCGTGCGCGACCGACGGCACGATGACGGTATCGGCGGTGAGCAGATCCGCCCGTCCGTATTCGGCGCGCAGATAGGTGCCGAATCCGAGTGGCTGGGTCCGCGGCTGCGATTCCACCGTGCAGACGCGCAGCTCGTACCAGGGATCGGCGAGATCGGGCTGCGGTGTGCCGAAGATCGAGGCGACCACGCCGAGTTCGTACAGGTCCCAGGGATGCAGTTCACCGGGCGAGACGGCCAATGCCACGACGTGTGCGCTCATGACCACCAGACTATGGCAGTAATCGTTCGTTTGCCGTCAGTCCTGCCACTCACGCTGCGCCGCTGAATGCGGAAAACTCGAAGCCGGGCCCACACCACAGACATCACCAGCAACAGGAGTCACATCATGACCATCAACCGCACTTCGGTGACCGTCCTCGGGCTCGGCCGGATCGGCGCCGCACTCGCCGAACTGTTCCTGCGCAACGGCCATCCGACCACGGTGTGGAACCGCACCCCCGGCAAAGCACCCCAGCTCGATGAACTCGGGGCGCGGCGCACGGATTCTGCGGCGGACGCGATCGCCGCGAGCGAATTGATCGTGATCGCGGGTGTCGATACCGCGACAGCGACCGCACTGATCGGCGAGGCGGGCGTGCTGGTGGCGGGCCACGATGTCCTCAACGTCGCCACCGGACGCCCCGACCAGGCCCGCGAGCTGGCGACCCTGGTCGGCGAACTCGGCGGACAGTTCTTGGACGGCGCGATCCTCGGCGTCCCGCAGACCCTCGGCACCGCCGACACACTGTTCCTCTACAGCGGCTCCGCCGAGGCCGAACAGCGGCATGCGGATACTCTCGCCGAACTCGGCATGGTGAACTACCTCGGCGCCGACGCCGGCCTGGCCGGACTGCACGATATGGCCGTACTGGCCGGGATGTACGGCCTGTTCGGCGGCTTCTTCCAGGCGGTGGCCATGGTGGACAGCGAGGGCGTCGGCGCCACCACCTTCACCGCCGACCATCTGCTCCCGTGGCTGCGCTCACTGCTGGATCTGCTGCCGACCCTGGCCGCCGAGATCGAATCACGGGAGTTCCCGGTGAACTTCTCCGACCTCGCCGCCAACCGTGTCGGACTCGACAACATCCGCACCGCCGCACACAACCAGGGCGTCTCCAGTGAACTCATCGACCCGCTGCAACGCCTGTTCGACCGGCAGGACGAACTCGGTCACGGTGCGGACAGTTTCACCGCCGCCATCTCGGGGCTGCTCACCTCCGGCCGTCCGGTCGGTGTCCGCTGAAGGACCACCACGAAAACACTTCGGGCACCCCGCATGATGTGCGGGGTGCCCGGGTATCCAGCCGGACCGTTGCCTGTTGGCCGCGACGCCTCGGTAGAGACGTCCGACGGCCGACAGCGGTCGCGCCGAGACGATCGGCTCGGCTCAGCGGATGGCGCGCGCCAGATTGGCGTCGAGCGCGGCCAGGAACTCCTCGGTGCTCAGGTAGCCCTGGTCACCGCCGACGAGCAGCGCGAGGTCCTTGGTCATCTGACCACCCTCGACGGTCTTGATGACCACGTCCTCGAGGGTCTGCGCGAAGCCGATCACCTCGGGGGTGTTGTCCAGCTTGCCGCGGTGCTCGAGGCCGCGGGTCCAGGCGAAGATCGATGCGATCGGGTTGGTCGAGGTCGGCTTGCCCTGCTGATGCTGGCGGTAATGCCGGGTGACGGTGCCGTGCGCGGCCTCGGCCTCGCAGGTCTGGCCGTCCGGGGTCAGCAGCACCGAGGTCATCAGACCAAGCGAACCGAAGCCCTGGGCCACGGTGTCGGACTGCACATCGCCGTCGTAGTTCTTGCAGGCCCAGACATAACCGCCCTCCCACTTCATGGAGGAGGCGACCATATCGTCGATCAGGCGGTGCTCGTAGGTGAGGCCCGCCGCGTCGAACTGGCTCTTGAACTCGGCGTCGAAGACCTCCTGGAAGGTGTCCTTGAACATGCCGTCGTAGGCCTTCAGGATGGTGTTCTTCGTCGACATGTACACCGGGTAGTTCTGCTGCAAGCCGTAGTTGAACGAGGCCCGCGCGAAGTCTTCGATCGACTTCTTGAAGTTGTACATGCCCATGACGACGCCGCCGTCCTCTGGCATCTTCACGACCTCGTGCACGATCGGCTCACTGCCGTCTTCCGGGGTGAACGTCAGGGTGACGGTGCCGCCCTGGAACACCTTGAAGTCGGTGGCGCGGTACTGGTCACCGAAGGCATGACGGCCGATGATGATCGGCTTGGTCCAGCCGGGAACCAGACGCGGAACGTTGGAGATGATGATCGGCGCGCGGAAGATCGTGCCGCCGAGAATGTTGCGGATGGTGCCGTTGGGCGAGCGCCACATCTTCTTGAGACCGAACTCTTCGACCCGGGCCTCATCGGGGGTGATGGTGGCACATTTCACGCCGACGCCGTGCTTTTTGATGGCGTTCGCGGCGTCGACAGTGACCTGGTCGTCGGTCTTGTCACGGTACTCGATGCCGAGGTCGTAGTACTCGAGGTTCACATCGAGGTACGGGTGGATCAGCTTGTCCTTGATGAACTGCCAGATGATCCGGGTCATCTCGTCGCCGTCGAGTTCTACGACGGTGCCTTCAACCTTGATCTTGGACATGGATCTTCGTGTCCTCCTAGGATGGTGCCCTCATTGCACGGCCAGGCGAACACGCTTGTGAGCGGACCCCAGCTGTTCAACAGACAACGTATACGCCTCGTGTTGTCCGCGAGACGTCTGGTGTAAACAAGACAAGCGTACTGCTGGTAGTCATCTCACCGCGCGGGTAGGGCCGGGTGTGAGCCGGATTACGGTTCGCCGTCGATTCCACCGCAGGTCACCTGTCACTGATCCCGAGCATAGGAAGCCGGGGTTCGAGCCGGAAGGGCTCGCCGGTTACGATGTCGGTCAGGTCATGAGAGCCAGTGCCAAGCCCCGGCTAGCTGGACGGCAACCCTCCTGCGGCGGTGGGGTGCTCCGGGTGAGGACCGGGCTCCCGAGAGCCGGGAGCAAGCGCGCATGTAGGAGGTCACCGAGATGTGTTGTTGTTGTTTGTCGCTCGCGCACAGATAACCCAGTAGTCCCGGCGAACACCCTTTGGAGCCTTCCTTGACCGACCACACCGTGCCCGATCCGACCGCCTCCTGGTCGTTCGAGACCAAGCAGATCCATGCCGGTCAGACCCCCGATGGCAGTACCGGCGCGCGTGCGTTGCCGATCTACCAGACCACGTCCTACGCGTTCCGTGATACCGATCATGCGGCGGCGTTGTTCGGGTTGGCCGAGCCCGGCAATATCTACACCCGCATCATGAACCCCACCCAGGACGTGGTGGAGCAGCGGATCGCGGCCCTGGAAGGCGGGGTCGCGGCGCTGCTGCTGTCCTCCGGGCAGGCCGCCGAAACCTTCGCGATCCTGAATATCGCGGGCGCCGGCGATCACATCGTGTCCAGCCCGCACCTGTACGGCGGCACCTACAACCTCTTCCACTACACGCTGCCCAAGCTCGGTATCGAGGTCTCCTTCGTCGACGATCCCGACAACCTCGAGCAGTGGAAAGCGGCCGTGCGGCCCAACACCAAGGCCTTCTACGGCGAGACCATCGCCAACCCGAGCAGCGCGGTATTCGACATTCCCGGTATCTCCGCGGTGGCGCATGCGGCGGGTGTGCCGTTGATCGTGGACAACACCGTCGCGACGCCGTATCTGATTCAGCCGTTGGCGCACGGCGCTGACATCGTGGTGCATTCGGCCACGAAATACCTCGGTGGGCACGGTGCCGCGGTCGCGGGGGTGATCGTCGATGGCGGCAGCTTCGACTGGCGTGTCACCGACACCGACGGGCAGTCGCGGTTCCCGGGGTTCACCACCCCC
>NZ_JARWNX010000038.1 GCF_029868385.1 Nocardia cyriacigeorgica
CGCGGTGATGTAAGTCGCGATGACGTGAGTCGCGGTTGCGTAAAGACCCCCACCCCACCGAAACCGCACCGATACAACGGCTGGTCACACCTCAATTTTCGAGCGAAGCGAGACCGAGCCCCAAAGTTCGCGGCCCGTCTCCGGGCGCCGCCGCCGCGGGGGCAACCGCACGCAAGGAGCGGCCACGGAGACGCGCGGCCCCAAGGGGGCCCGGCCCCCGCCCCCGCCCGCCACCCCCCTCCCGCGCCCCACCCCGCCCCCCCCCCCCGCCACCGGACAGCCGAGACCCAACCGGCCCGCGAACCGCGACGCCGCAGGCGGCGCAAATCAAACACAGCAACACAACACAATCAATCGATTCGCCTGCGGTGCGCCCAGCGCGTGAGGGCGTTCCGGTTGGACTGCTGAGTTTTGCGGAGCACATTGGAGGCGTGGGTTTCCACGGTTTTCACCGAGATGAACAGGGTTTCGGCGATCTCGCGGTAGGTGTAGCCGCGGGCGAGCAGGCGTAGCACCTCGAGTTCACGCGGGGTCAGTGAATCCAGTTCCGGGTCCAGCGGTGGTTCCGGTGCCGGTGATTTCCCGGTGAACGAATCGAGCACGAAACCGGCGAGCCGCGGGCTGAACACGGCGTCACCGCCGGCGACCCGGCGGATGCCGTCGGCCAGTTCGGCGCCGGAGATGGTCTTGGTGACGTAGCCGCGGGCACCGGCCCGGATCACCGCGATCACGTCTTCGGCGGCGTCGGACACGCTCAATGCCAGGCAGACCGGGCCGTCCTCGATTCCGGACAGCACCGCGACACCGCCGCCGTCGGGCATGTGCACATCGAGCAGCACGACATCGGGGCGGGTCCTGTTGATACCGGCGACGGCCTCGGCGACTCCGCCCGCTTCGCCGACCACCTCCATATCGGCTTCCCGACCCAACTCCGCCCGCACCCCGGAACGGAATACGGCGTGATCGTCGACGAGAAAGACCTTCACCGCCACCTACTTCTCCTCACCGGACAGCCCTATCCGCCGTCGCCACTGCGTCCCGGTTGCCCGGAACAGTTCCATCGGTACCACAACGGCCACCCACCGGCCGGATCGGGCGTCGGCGCCGATCGGCTCGAACAATGTGCGCGATCGACCGGTCGCCGCATCGTCACTGTGTGCCGTGCTCGTCTCGTTTGCCTCGGCCGTACCGGATTCCGGTTCCGACCGGTTCGGCGGTATGAGAATTCGTCTCGTGCGCCTGGCCCGTCGAGATTTGGCCTCGGCCGTTCGAGGGTGGGCCGAACGACGTCACCGCCATCGACGCACCAGACGCCGGGCCGTCTCGCTGCGCGGTCTCCGCCTCCGCACCGACGCCACCCGGATCTGCGGTCGCATCCGAACCGCGCACGCCCTCGGCGGAGTCCTCGCCCGCATCTGCCTCCGCTTCGGCCTCGGCACCGGAGTCGGTGCGCGGCATGATGATCCGCACTTCGGTACCGCGCCCAGGGCTGGATACGATCTCCACCTGTCCGCCGCGCCGTTCCACCCGCCCGCGAATGGATTTCGCCAAGCCCTGACGGTCCGCCGGCACCGCGTCGACGTCGAATCCCACGCCGCGATCGCGCACGAAAACACTCACCTGATGCGGTTCGGTCTCGGCGAACAGGTCGATGCCGGGGACGTCGGCGTGTTTGGCCGCGTTGACCAGTGCCTCCCGGCTGGCGCCGAGAAGTGCGGTGAAATGTTCCTTCGGCAGGCCGGATCCGGTGTCGGCGATATCCATCGAGACATCACCGACGGTCACCGGCGTGACCTTCACCCCGTGCTGATCCTCCACCTCACCGGCGATGGTGCGCAGTGCGGCGGCGAGGCTGGACTGTGCGGGTGCGGAATCCTCGAACAACCATTTGCGTAGTTCGCGTTCCTGGCTGCGGGCCAACCGGACCACCTCGTGCGGGTCCTCGGCCTGACGTTGGATGAGCGCCAGCGTCTGCAATACCGAATCGTGCAGATGCGAGGCGATCTCCTCGCGTTCCTCGTTGCGGATGCGGGCGGCGCGTTCGGCGTTCAGCGCTCGCATCATCCGCAGCCACAGCGGCACCGACAGCAGCCCTGCGCCCAGCAGTGTGACCGCCACCGCCAGCAATGCCGAACCGAGCGAACCGATATCGATGCGGGCGAGCACCACCACCGCGAGCCCGGCCACGATCAACGTGATACCGGCGACGATGCGCGACCAGGTGACCATCGTCGGCTTCGCGGGCAGTCCGAGCAGCGACCGTGGGCCGTCGGCATCGTATTCGCGCCACACCAGCGCCGCACCGACGGCCACCGCGATCAACGGCACGATGATCCGGGCGGCGGTTCCGCTGAACAGCGCCGACATGGCGATCGACAACCCGAATCCGAGCAGCGCCAGCCCGATCGCCTGCCGCCGCTCCTGCCCCGATGGACGCAGATCGTCGGCGCCGCCGGGTGTGAAGATCCACAGCATCGCGTAGGCGACGATCCCCGCACCCGCGAGCGCGGACAGCAGGACGAACGCTATGCGCACCTTGAAGACGTCGACTCCGAGATGATCGGCGATCCCGCCCGCGACCCCGCCGACGATCCGTCCGCCCGAACGGCGCACCAGCCGTCCCTTCGCCGCCACGGGTGCGGCATCGAACCCACGCGCATCGAGCGCCGGAACAGACGGATACATACTTCCGATAGTGGCACGCCCGGCCGACACCCAGCCATCGGGAAACACCCTGAGTTACACCCGTCGACCAGCGCCGCAAGGTTGACCGCGGTGATCTCGGCGCAGGGAATCGCGGCATATGCGGGCCGAGTGGTCGCTGAAACCGGATCGCGGCCCGTCCATGCGGTTCAGGAGGTTTTTCAGGGTGAACCCCGATGCGGGTGGTGCCCGTCTGGGCCGACGATGGATGGCATGACTAGGACGAGCTTCGGCGATCAGCTTCAGCACATGTGGCGGACCCGCCCGGTTCGGTTGCCGCGGCGCGGACCGATCGCGGGGGTCGCGGCCGGGTTCGGCAGGCGATACAACGTCGATCCGGTGCTGATCCGGGTGGCATTCGTGGTGTCGACGATCTTCGGCGGCACCGGGATCGTGCTCTATCTGCTGGCCTGGCTGCTGTGCAGCGCGGACGGCGACGAGACCTCGGCGGCCGAATCGCTGATCGGCAAGGGCCACAGCTCGCAGTCGCAGACCAAGACGATCGTGCTGGTCGTTGCGCTGGCCATCGCGGTGAGCGCGGTGGGGCCGATCGGAGTCGGGCTCGGCGGATCGGGTGTGATCGGGCTGGCCTTCATGCTGGCGGGCTGGTGGATGCTGTACATGCGCACACCGGAACCGCCGACACCGGGATACGGCGAGGTGGACGGCATCACCGGAACCGGGTATCCGGGCACCGCGTTCCCGCAGGCCACGGCACCGCTGTGGACCGGTCAGGACACCTTCGAGTCCCCCAGCTACGGCCCGTACACGCCGTATACGAAACTGCCCGAGCAGTACATCCCGGATCTCGACAAGGGTGCGCGCGGTGCATCCCCGCAGGCCGCGGCACCGTCGGCGGACTCGTCAGCAACCGACGCACCGGCCGGTCCCCTGGCGGCACAGTCCGATCAGCACAGCACCGAGGTGCTGGAGAACGACCGCCCGACCGAAGTCCTGGCGGACACCCGGACCACCGAGGTTCTCGGCGCGAGCGGCACCGACAGCGCGACTTCCTCGGGCGAGCCGCACGGCGACGCCACCGGTCCGGGCGCCGAAGTCACCGGCGCATCAGGCAACGACCGCCCCGCTGATTCGGCGCCGACCGATATCCTGCGCGCCGATCCCCAAGTCTCGGATCCACCAGCGACACCCGGCACGGACACACCGAAGCCAGGCACCCCGTCCACCGCAACCGCGAAACCACAGCTCTCCAAGGCCCTGAACCCGGCAACGCCGCGCACTCTCGGCAGCGGCCCGCTGGCCCCGAGCCCGACGCCGCCCTCCTGGGATCCGCTCGGAGTGGCGCCGCTGGCCTGGGACCTTCCCGAACCGGCACCCGCGCAGACCGTGGTCGTGCCCGAACCGAAGAAGCCGCGCTCCCGGCTGACCCCGGTGGTGCTCGGGCTGGCCATTCTGGCGGCGGCGGGCGCGGGTGCGCTGGCCGCGGCCGGTATGGATTGGATGACGCCGGGCCGGATCGCCGCGGTGGCGCTCGGTGTGGTCGGGCTCGGCCTGATCCTCGGCGCCTTCCTGCGACGCGGCTACGGGCTGCTGGTGGTGACCGCGCCGCTGGCCGGATTCGTACTGCTGGCCACGATGATCGGACCGGTCGATTTCAGCGGCGCCACCATGGGTGAGCGGGTCTGGACTCCGGCGGCGGTCGGTGATCTGAAACCGGAATACAGTGTCACGATGGGTTCGGGCACGCTGGATCTGCGCGAACTCGGGCTCACCGAGAACCGCAGCGTCGATGTGTCGGTGCAGATGGGTGAGGCGATCGTGCTGGTACCGGAGAATATGAACGTCCGCGCCGAATGCTCGGTGCGAATGGGCGAGGCCCAATGCCCCGAAGGCCTCATCGGGCCCGGCGGCGATGCGCCGGTGCTCGATCTGAACATCGATGTCCGAGCGGGAAGCGCGGAGGTGCGTCGTGGCTGACACCTACACCGACAACAAGAACGGCACCCGCCGCGGCCCGTCGTTCTCCCTGCTCATCGTGGGGCTGCTGGCCCTCGCGCTGAGCGTATGGGCCCTGCTCGGGCCGGTGTCCTGGCCCGCGACCGATCTCATCTCGGTGGGCTGGATCGTGGTGGTCGCGGCCATCGTCGTCGGGCTACTGCTCGTGCTCTCCCCACGTAAACGCCGGTAGGGCCGGGATCACTCCCACTCGATGGTGCCCGGCGGCTTGCTCGTCACATCCAGCACCACCCGGTTGACCTCGGCCACCTCATTGGTGATCCGGGTGGAGATGCGCTCGAGCACCTCATAGGGCAGGCGGGTCCAGTCGGCGGTCATGGCGTCCTCGCTGGACACCGGGCGCAGCACGATCGGATGACCGTAGGTGCGGCCGTCGCCCTGTACGCCGACGCTGCGGACATCGGCCAGCAGCACCACCGGGCACTGCCAGATCTGACGATCCAACCCGGCCGCGGTGAGTTCCTCACGGGCGATGGCGTCGGCCTGACGCAGTGTGCGCAGCCGGTCCTCGGTCACCTCGCCGACGATGCGGATGGCAAGGCCCGGACCGGGGAACGGCTGCCGGGAGATGATCTCCTCGGGCAGGCCGAGTTCGCGGCCGACCGCGCGGACCTCATCCTTGAACAGCAGCCGCAGCGGCTCGACCAGCTCGAATTCCAGATCCTCCGGCAGGCCGCCGACATTGTGATGCGATTTGATATTGGCCGTGCCGGTGCCACCACCGGACTCGACCACATCGGGGTACAGCGTGCCCTGCACCAGGAATTCGACCTCGGGCACCACACCGTCGGCGCTGCTGTGCGCACCGACGACTTCGGATACCGCGTCCTCGAAGGACCGGATGAACTCCCGCCCGATGATCTTGCGCTTTTCCTCCGGGTCGGTGACGCCCTTCAGCTCGCCGAGGAACTGATCCACCGCGTCGACGGTGACCAGCCTGGCACCAGTCGCGGCGACGAAATCCTGCTGCACCTGCTCACGCTCACCCGAGCGCAACAGTCCGTGGTCGACGAAAACACAGGTCAGCCGGTCGCCGATGGCGCGCTGCACCAGCGCACCCGCTACCGCGCTGTCCACACCGCCCGACAGCCCGCAGATGGCGTGCGCATCGCCGACCTGTTCACGCACTCGCTCGATCAGCGATTCGGCGATATTGGCCGGTGTCCAGGTGGATGGAATACCGGCGATCTCGTGCAGGAAGCGGCTGAGCACCTGCTGGCCGTGCGGGGAGTGCAGCACCTCAGGGTGGTACTGCACACCGGCAAGACGGCGGGCCGGGTCCTCGAACGCGGCGACCGGCGCCCCCGCGGTGGTGCCGGTGACCTCGAAACCGGCGGGAGCGTCGGTGACGGCGTCACCGTGGCTCATCCACACCGGCTGAATGGTCGGCAGACCGCCGTGCAGCACACCACCGTCGATATTGAGTTCGGTCCGGCCGTACTCGCGGGTGCCGGTGTGGGCCACCGTGCCGCCGAGCGCCTGCGCCATCGCCTGGAAGCCGTAGCAGATGCCGAACACCGGCAGCCCGAGGTCGAACAGCCGCGCGTCCAGCTGCGGCGCGCCGTCGGCGTACACGCTCGACGGTCCGCCCGACAGGATGACGGCCAGCGGCTGCCGTTCGGCGATCTCCTCGACCGAGACCGT
The DNA here is from genome assembly GCF_029868385.1 of Nocardia cyriacigeorgica. Taxonomy (GTDB): domain Bacteria; phylum Actinomycetota; class Actinomycetes; order Mycobacteriales; family Mycobacteriaceae; genus Nocardia; species Nocardia cyriacigeorgica_F. The sequence continues at coordinate 6,325 of NZ_JARWNX010000038.1, forward strand.
ATGCGGGATCACCTCGGAGTAGACACTCGCTTCGCGGACTCGACGGGCGATCAGCTGCGCGTACTGCGCACCGAAGTCGACGACGAGGACGGGTCTCTGCGAATCTGCCACCCGAACAGTTTAGAGCTCGACCACCACCGCTCCGACCGCAGCCCGCACCGCGGGCGAATCGCCCGACGCACCAACCGACGGCTGACTATCCTCGACCTCGTGCCATTCGCCCGCGCGATCGATGCCGACATCCACTACGAGGACACCGGAGGCAACGGCCCGCTGGTTCTGCTGGCGCACGAATTCTTCATGGACCGCACCATGTTCGCCGAACAGATGGACGCGCTGGCCCCCGAGTTCCGCATCGTCACCTGGGATGCGCGCGGGCACGGCCGCACCAGGGATCAGGGCCTGCCGTTCACCTACTGGACCGCCGCACGGGACGCGCTGACCGTGCTCGATCATCTCGGCGCCGAACGCGCCGTGGTCGGCGGCACCGCCCAGGGCGGGTTCACCGCATTGCGCACCGCGCTCATCGCACCCGAGCGGGTCTCGGCGTTGATCCTGATCAGCACCGAGGCCCACGGGACGACGCCCGAACAGTCAACGGCCACACAGCGTTTCCTGGCCGAATGGTACGACGACGGATCCCGGCCGCGCGCGGTGCAACGCCTGGCGCACTGGCTCATCGGCGATCACGACCGGCACCGCAGGGTGTGGACCGAACGATGGCTCGCGCACGACCGGCACGGCATCGAGGTCGCCGCGGGCTGTCTACTGGGCCGGGATTCGGTCCTGGAGCGGCTCTCCGAGATCAGCTGTCCCGCCCTCGTCGTGCACGCCAGCCACAGCGGTATCGCCCGTGAGCGTGGAAAGCTGCTCGCCGAGTCGATTCCCGGTTCGACCTTCGTCGAGATCGACGGCGCACGGCTTGCGGTGACGATGACCCATCCGGATCCGGTCAATCATGCGATCCGGCAGTTCCTGCGCGGCCGTGCGGTCAACACGGCCACCAGAGGACGCTGAGACGCGGTCAGGCGCGAACGCTGAGCCCGACCTTCTGGAACTCCTTCAGATCCGAATACCCGGCCTTCGCCATCGAACGACGCAGCCCGCCGACGAGGTTGAGCGAACCGAACGGATCATCGGACGGGCCGAACAACACCCGCTCCAGGCTCGGCCGCACGGAATCCTCGCCATCGCCACCCAGATCCCACGGATCATCCACATGCAGCAGCGAACCGCGCGGCACCGACGGATGCGCCGCCGCCGACGGCCAGTACCAGCCGCGTCCCGGCGCCTCGGCCGCCGTCGCCAACGGCACGCCGATCATGGCCGCGTCCGCGCCGCAGGCGATCGCCTTGGCCAGCTGACCGGAGGCCGCGATATCGCCATCGGCGATGACATGCACGTAGCGGCCACCGGTTTCGTCCAGATAGTCGCGACGCGCAGCGGCGGCGTCAGCGATGGCGGTCGCCATCGGGACACCGATACCGAGCACCTCACCGGTGGTGGTGGCGCCCGGATAGGAGCCGTATCCGACGATGACGCCCGCCGCACCGGTGCGCATCAGATGCAGTGCCGTCCGGTGATCGCTCACACCACCGGCCACCACCGGAACGTCCAGTTCGGCGATGAAGGTCTTGAGGTTCAGCGGCTCACCGTCGCCGACATGCTCGGCGGAAATGATCGTGCCGTGCACCACCAGCAGGTCGATACCGGCCTGCACCAGCGCCGGAGTCAACGTCTGGGCGTTCTGCGGGCTCACCCGCACCGCGGTCGTCACACCGGCGGCCCGCACCTGCGCCACCGCGGCGGCCAGCAGATCCGGCTGCATGGGCGCGGCGTGCAACTCCTGCAAGAACGCGATGGCCCGCTCGTAGCCGCCCTTGGCCACCAGTTCGAGCAGCTGATCGATCTTGGCCGACACATCCGCGTGCCGAGCCCACAGCCCCTCACCGTTGATGACACCGAGACCGCCGAGCCTGCCGAGTTCGATCGCGAACTCCGGCGACACCAGCGCATCGGTCGGATGAGTGAGGAACGGGATCTCGAACCGGTAGGCGTCCAGCTGCCACGCCAGCGACACCTGCTTGGCCGAGCGGGTCCGACGCGAGGGCACGATATCGATATCGTCCAGCTCATAGGTACGCCGAGCCGTCCGGCCCATCCCGATCTCGACCATGTCGCGCACTGCTAGCTCCTGTGTCTAATTGCGGTGCCTGCGGCACCGCGTGTTCGCGGCCCCCCTTTGGCTTGTGTTTACGCGACCGCTGCTTGCCTTCGGGGTACGCAGCGGCCGCGGAAACACAAGCCGGGCCGCGAACGGGGCTCCTCGAGGTCGCCCCTCCGATGTGGACCCGCGACGCTTCGATGTCGCGAGTTCGCGCCCGTTGGGACTCACCCAAGGGTTGAATTCTGTTTGTGGTGCTTACGGCACCGCTGCGCCGTCACCGATAACGAACGATACCCATCGCTGCCCGGCGGACGGTCGAGGGCATGCCGGCCGGGTTCGCATGCCGGACCGGGTCGGTCGCAGAGCCGATGGCCGCGGGGTCGGGTACCACCCGGAAGAACTGGATTCGGCGCACCGAGCCCGCGCCGAATCCATGCCGGTGGTGCCACGTGCTCCGGTCAGCCGCGGCCGGTGTAGTTCGGCGCCTCCACCGTCATGGTGATGTCGTGCGGGTGGCTTTCCTTCAGACCGGCCGCGGTGATCTGCACGAACTGGGCTTCTTGCAGATGTGCGACGGACTGGGAACCGGTGTAACCCATGGCCGCGCGCAGACCGCCGACCAGCTGGTGGATCACCTGGTTGACCGGGCCGCGGAACGGCACCCTGCCCTCGATGCCCTCCGGGACCAACTTGTCCTCGGCGAGGACGTCGTCCTGGAAGTAGCGGTCCTTGGAGAAGGACTTGGCCTGGCCACGGCCCTGCATGGCGCCGAGCGATCCCATACCGCGGTAGCTCTTGAACTGCTTACCGCCGACCAGGATCAGCTCACCGGGCGATTCGGCGGTGCCCGCAAGCAGCGAACCGAGCATCACGGTGGACGCGCCCGCCGCGATGGCCTTGGCGATATCACCGGAGAACTGGATGCCACCGTCGGCGATGACCGGAACACCGGCGGGCTTGCACACCGCGACCGCCTCCAGAATGGCGGTGATCTGTGGGGCGCCGACACCGGCGACCACGCGGGTGGTGCAGATCGAGCCGGGGCCGACCCCGACCTTCACCGCGTCCGCGCCCGCCTCGACCAGGGCCTGCGCCCCGGCCCGGGTGGCGATATTGCCGCCGACCACCTGGATGCGGTCGCCGACCTCGGCCTTGACCTTGGTGACCATGTGCAGCACCTGCGCCTGATGGCCGTGTGCGGTGTCGACCACCAGCACGTCCACACCGGCATCGGCCAGGGTCATCGCACGCGACCAGGCGTCATCGCCGACGCCGACCGCGGCGCCGACCAGCAGGCGGCCGTCACGGTCCTTGGTGGCATTGGGGTACTGATCGGTCTTGACGAAGTCCTTCACGGTGATCAGGCCGCGCAGCGTGCCCTGACCGTCGACGATCGGCAGCTTCTCGATCTTGTGCCTGCGCAGCAGGCCGAGCGCCGCCTCCGCCGTCACGCCCTCCTGGGCGGTGATCAGCGGCGCCTTGGTCATCACATCGGCGACCCGGCGATCCTGGTCCACCTCGAAGCGCATATCGCGGTTGGTGATGATGCCGACCAGCGCGCCGGTCTCGTCCACCACCGGCAGACCCGAGATGCGGAACCGCGCGCACATCGCGTCCACCTCGGCAAGGGTGTCGGTGGGGCGACAGGTCACCGGATCGGTCACCATGCCCGCCTCGGACCGTTTGACCGTCTCCACCTGGCTCGCCTGATCGGCCACCGACAGATTGCGGTGCAGTACGCCCATACCGCCCGCCCGCGCCATGGCGATCGCCATCCTGGCCTCGGTGACGGTGTCCATCGCCGAACTGCACAGCGGGGTACGCAGGCGGATCTCCCTGGTCAGCTGACTCGAGGTCTCCACCGAACTGGGAATGAGATCCGACGCCGCTGGCAGCAGCAGCACATCGTCGAACGTGAGGCCGAGCATGGCGATCTTGTTCGGATCGTCACCACCCGTATGAGGGCGGACAGCGCTACGTTCGCCCGTTACGGGATTACTCATTCGGATCGACCCCTCCTGGACGTCGACAGTGCCGCGAAAGGCCGAGATGGCCGTGCGGACTGTTTCATGGGATGGACTGTGCGGATCTGACACCGCCGACGGGTGTCGGGTACGCGTCGGCGCGTTTCACCTATGGTATCTGTCCGGTGGAAGCCGCCTCGAGTGAGGCTGTTACCGAAACTGGCGGCGCGCATAGCTGGCGCAGACCACCCTGTTCTGCGTACCGTGGGGATGTGCGTGACCATCTACCACCTGGCTTGCCGCCGGATCCATTCGCCGGAGACCCCTCCGACCCGTCGGCCGCGCTCGATGCCATCGAGCCGGGCGAACCGCTGGATCCTCATGAGCGCCTCGCGGTCGAGGAAGATCTCGCCGACCTCGCGGTATACGAAGCACTACTCGGCCATCGTGGCATCCGAGGCCTGGTGGTCAGCTGTGAGGATTGCCGGCAGGATCACTACCACGACTGGGACATGCTGCGCGCCAACCTGCTTCAGCTACTGGTCGACGGCACGGTCCGCCCGCATGAGCCTGCCTACGATCCGACTCCTGAGGCCTACGTCACCTGGGACTACTGTCGGGGCTACGCCGACGCTTCGATGAACGAGGCGTTCCACGGCGACGGCTTCGACGGTTTCGACAGCTGATCCCCTCTCCGTCGGCCACACTCGGTCCGACCGCCGGTTCGCCGCGCGAAAACTTCACGCGGAGGCCATGAGCGCCGCTTCGGCACGTGCGCGAGATCATGATGTGCGGTATATCACCGCGATTCCCACGGCCTGGAATACCGGCCGCAAAAAATTACCGACCGCCTCTCGGCGATCGGTTCCACCCGTCTTCGGATCCCGCTCCAAGCCCTACAGTCGTGCCCGCATCGCGGCGCGATCGGCTATCCCGTGCTCCCGCCCGTACCCGGCGCGCCGGTGTTGCCACCGGTCGGCGCCGAATCGGGGACGGTGGTGATCACCGGCGGTTCGATGATCGTCGACTGCGACACGGTGGTCGGCGTCACCGGCGGGGGCGTGGTCTCCGGTGGCGTCGTCGGTTCGACGGTCGGCGGAACGCCGGTGTCCTGCGGTTCGGTGGTCGGTGGCGTCGTCGGCACGGTCGTATCGGGAGCCGTGGTCACCGGCGGCTTGGTGGCCGACACCGACGGATCCACACCCATGATCGTCGGCGCGGTGCTTCCGGTGTTGTCACCGCCACCAGGGCGAGTCGTCTCGCCGGGCTTAGTGGTCCCGGTAGCAGCACCCGGTTCGGTGGTCGAACCCGGTCGCGGCTCACCTGGACGCGACTGCTCCAGCTGAGCGGCCGCCTCCGGCGACAGACCACGCAGATCGTTCAGCAACCGCTGCCAGCGATCCATCAGATCGGCGCGCTTGGCCGGATCGTCGACCTTGGTCGCATTGGTCGACGCCTGCTCCAGACGTGCCCGCGCACGCTCGGGATTGCCCTGATCGATCAATTCCTGCGCCGCGGCCAGATCGTCGTCGGCGCGCTGCACCACGGTCGATTGGGCCTGCTCGCTGAACACGACCTCCTTGAACCGCCACAGCGGATCACCGGGCTCGGCGTTATAGGAGAAGGCCGTCATACCGCCGAACACCAGCGCCAACCCGGCGGCGGCACCGGCGATCGGACGCACCAGCCGCAGCCGGTTGGTCGTCCTGGCACCGACGCGCGCCTGGCGTGCGCCGATTTCCTGATTGACCGCAGCGACCACCGTGTCGAGATCCGGTGCCTCCGGAATCGGTGGTGTGACGATCTCTGCCCGCCAGTCGGCCAGCAAGGCCGCCAACTGGAACTCTTCGGTGCTGTCGGTCTGTACCGGCCCGTCGCTGGCGATGGCATCGATCAGCGCGTCGTCGCGGCGTACCGCCGCGATGTCGACCGGAGCGTTGTCGCCAGTGGACCCCTCGGCGTAGGGACCGCTGTCCCGCGATCCACGTCGCGCCCTCCAGTCACCCCGACCGCGTCCGCCATCCCTAGCCATACATTTCACCTGCCCTCGCCACTTGTGACTTCAATTTCGCGAGTGCCCTGTGCTGGGCGACTCGTATCGCTCCCGCCGTACTGCCCACGGCGGTCGCGGTTTCTTCTGCTGACAAACCCATGACCAAACGCAGGATCAGGATCTCTCGATGCTTCTCCGGAAGCGTGGCAAGTAGACGGTTCATCTGCCTGCTCGTTTCGGATTCGAGAGCTCGCTGCTCCGGCCCGTGGTCGGTGGATATGACATCTGGTACTTCGGCCATCGCCTCCGCCTTGTTACGTGAGGCGTTGCGATGAGCGTCGGCGACCTTGTGCGAAGCGATTCCGTATACGAAGGCCATGAACGGCCTGCCCTGGTCCTGATACCTGGGCAGAGCTGTCATGACCGCCAGACAGACCTCCTGCGCAACGTCGTCCGCGGAGAGTGATCCACGCTCCGCCGCTCCGATCCTTGCCCGGCAATAACGCATCACCAGCGGGCGGATCAACTCCAGTACCTGAGCTAAAGCGGATCTGTCGCCCTGCGCAGCGGCAGTGACGGCGAGGTCCAACTCTTCGCCCGTGTTCGACATCGTCAGAGAATTTCCTGGCGTTACAAGTGGCACGGTCGGGTACCGACCGATGCTTCCGCAGGTGTAGCGGAACGGATCTAACAATAGCGATACCCGTTGGCGAACCACGTAACTGCGTCATCAACCGACCATCGACCGGGGTCGATCCGGGGACGGGTGAACCCTCAGTGGGCATCGGCCGGACGGAAGCGCCCGCCGAGCCGTGCAATGGCGCTCGCGCATTCGGCGGCCTCGCGCTCGGCCGCATTGCGATCGATATCACGTCCGGGCAGCCCGGTCCGCAACATGGCGCAGGCCCAACGCAACGGCAGCAGGCCGTGCTCTCGGCATTCGGCGGCCACCGTCTCGGCGAGCTCGCTCGCATTCCCACCGTTGGCCGCCGTCGTCGCCGCGACGAGCAGCCGCGACTTCACCCGATGCCGCGTCGAGGGCCCTTGCTCGGCCAGTGCGAGCGCGGTCTCGGCATACGGCACGGCGTCGGGCAGGTGTCCGGCAGCGAGCGCGGTCTCGGCGCTGACCCAGTGCAATCGGATCGCGAGCCGCAGCCTGCGCGGATCGGGCGCATCGGCGGCCTCGCCGAGCAGCAGCCGCACCCGGCCGAGCAGTCGGGTGGCGAGGTCGGTCCGTCCGGTGCCGAGCGCATCGGCGGCCAGACCGGTCAGGGCGTCACACGCGGCGTCGAGGTGGTCGGGGACGCTGTGGTCGTCGCGGTCCGCGGATCGCTCGTCCGGGTGGGTGGTGCGCAGGCCGGGCAACGCCAACGCCGCCGCCGCCCCGTCATGGCGTGCCGCCGCGGCGTGCCAGCCGAGCTGACGCAATAGCGAGCCGCGGGTGGCGGCGGTGAGGGCCGCGAGTACGGGGTCGGCATGGTGGACCGTGAGGCGGTCGAGTTCGCCGCGGGCGGCGGCGTAGCGGCCCCGACCGCCGAGTGCGACCGCGCGCAACCAGGCTTCGCGCGCGTTACGCGCGGGCGGCAACTCGGCAGCGGCCGATGCCGGATGGGCGCCGAAGGCCGCGTCGAGCAGCAGTGCGCAACGGCCATCTGGGCGGGGAACCGGGACGAACACGGCCGCACTCTATCTCGGCTACCGCCGGGAGCGCCGCATCCGAGGCGAAAGGCCAGGCGGGCGAGCAACCGCACAGCATTTCTTTGTCGACACCACATGCCGGGATGAATGCGGAGATACGCACATCATGTTTCCATCAGGTAAAACTCGCCCCGGGCAATCGTCGCGTGTGCGCCCCACGAATTCATATGCGTTTCGCGCAATTAACCCGCGCGCCCCGTTATCGCCATCTCCTCGAGCCGGTCTCCCACCGGCCGGCGAACCCGACCACCGCCACTCCGCGTCGACTCACTCCCCCACCGCCGGCTCAGTACCCGAAATCCGGGGCGCTACCTGGGCGGATTCACCGACGATGACGGCGTGACGGCACACCGCCGCCGGGCCAACCGGCCATTATCTCCGGAAGCAGCGTTAAAAGTAAACAGCGAACAGGTTAAATTTGGCCCCCGAACATTTGCGAAACCGCTGCGCCGAACTATTGACGGAATTTCGCGGCGGCACCTAACGTAGCTCATCGCCACGGACGGCGCCGCGCGAAAATGCAGCGACCATCATTGGCGGGCTCTCGGACGACATACGCCGGACCGTGGCCGGAATGCGCTCGGCCGGACGAAAATCCGCGCCGGGCGGCCGTTGCAGATCACACCTGCTCGACAATGCCGACGAGCTCGCACCTCGAGGAGTTCACACATGCCCATGCCCACCCACCTTCCCGGGCCGAACGCCGACGTCTGGGATTGGCAGATGCGCGGATCCTGCCGCGGTGTGGACTCCGCGGTGTTCTTCCATCCCGATGGCGAGCGCGGCCGGGCCCGTACCGCGCGCGAGATGCGCGCCAAGGAGATCTGCCACAGCTGCCCGGTGCTGATGCAGTGCCGCAGCCATGCGCTCAAAGTCAGCGAACCCTACGGTATCTGGGGCGGTATGTCCGAAACCGAGCGCGAGACCCACGCCCGGCGTAACCGGCGCCGGATGGCGGTCTGAGAAGCCGCTGGTCACCATGGCGCGCCCGAGTTCGCGAGGGATTGTGAATCCCTTCCCATCCGCACCGCGCAGGGCGCCGAATCCCTAGCGACAACTGCCGACCAGCACCATGGGTTCGAGCCGCGCACTGGCACACAGTGGTTCGGCTCGCACGCACGACAACGCCCGTCAGGCCCCCGGTCACCACCGGGCGCGCCTGTCGGCGTCGAAACGCACGCTGTTTCACAGGGCCCCTGCCGAGCAATCCCCATAGCGGCACGCTACGGTAGTGACCGATGACACAGAATGGAGCGTTGTGACAACGCGGCCGTCGGCCGCAGAGGGCGACTCGTTCCGTGGAGAAGCCTTTCCACTCAGTGTGGAGTCTGCGGTCTCGGCACGCGCAGCTGAAAGCATCGAACTCGCCGCGCTTCTCCACAGGTGTGGCCAGTCCGACCAGGAAGCCTTCGCCGAGTTGTACGACCGAACGTGTGCGCGCGTCTACGGCTTGGTGTTGCGCGTCCTGCACGATCCGGGCTACGCGGAGGAGACCGCACAAGAGGTCTATCTCCAGGTCTGGCGAACGGCGGCGAGTTTCGATCCGGACAAGGGTTCGGCCGCCACCTGGCTGATGACGTTGGCACATCGCCGCGCCGTCGACCGGGTGCGGGCCGAGCAGGCCCATACCCAGCGCGAAGTCGCCTACGGGATACGGGTTCTCGGTAATGAATTCGACGAGGTCACCGAGGAAGTCGAGCGCAAGTTCGAACAGCGGGCAGTGCTGGACAGCCTCGGCACACTGACCGAAACACAGCGGGAAGCCATCTCGCTCGCCTACTACGGCGGGCGAACCTACGCAGAGGTGGCCAGCCATCTCGGCGTAGGGTTACCGACCGTTAAGTCCCGAATCCGGGACGGCCTGACACGACTGAAGAAAAGTTTGGGGGTGACGTGAGATGTACGAACGCCAGATCGATCTCGCGCACACCGTCGCGCTCGGATCGATCGACGACGAAGACCATCAAGCGGTACAAGAACTGCTCGACAGTGAAGACCCTGCTCGCCGTGCCGAGTTCATCACCGAGGTGCATCTGACCAGAGATGCCCTCGCCGCGCTCGCCGTCGCGACGGCTGTTACGCCGCCGACGGCGCTGCGCGAGCGGCTGCTCACCGCGATTTCCGCGGAGCAGCCGCCGGTCGCCTCCTGACCCGACCGGATTCTCCCGAGATTCCCCGCGTTCCGGCCCTCGATGGCCGAATGACGAACGGACCGTTCACGTCCGCGGTGGAACATGAACGGTCCGCTCGATGATTCGACCCGAAGGCCGATCAGCGCCTCAGTGGCTGTGGCCGTGTCCGTGCTGGTCGCCCTCGTCCGAGACCGGCTTGTCCACGACAGCGCTCTCGGTGGTGAGCACCATCCGCGCCACCGACGCGGCGTTGATCACCGCGGAACGGGTCACCTTCACCGGGTCGACGACGCCGTCGGTGAGCAGATCGCCATAGCTGAGGGTGGCGGCGTTGAAGCCCTCCTTGCCCTCGGTGACCTTGCTGACCACGACCGAACCGTCGACGCCCGCGTTGGTGGCGATCCAGAACAGCGGCGCGCGCAGGGCCTGCCGCACGACCTCGACGCCGACCGCTTCGTCGCCCGAGAGCGAGTCGCGCAGTTCGACCAGCTTGGTTCCGGCCTGCACCAGCGCGGTACCGCCGCCGGGCACGATGCCCTCCTCGACCGCGGCCTTGGCCGCGCTGACCGCGTCCTCGACCCGGTACTTGCGCTCCTTGAGCGCGGTCTCGGTGGCCGCGCCGACCTTGATCACCGCGACGCCACCGGCCAGTTTGGCCAGCCGCTCCTCGAGCTTCTCCCGATCCCAATCGGAATCGGTGGCCTCGATCTCGCGACGCAGCTGGGCGCCGCGGGCCGCGATGTCCTCGGCGGTGCCCGCACCGTCGATGATGGTGGTCTCGTCCTTGGTGACGACGACGCGACGCGCGCTGCCGAGCACCTCGAGACCGGCCTCACGCAGGTTGATGCCGAGGTCGGGGTTGATGACGGTGCCCGCGGTGACGACGGCGAGGTCGTCGAGGAACGCCTTGCGGCGATCACCGAAGAACGGCGCCTTGACCGCGACGGCCTTGATCGTCTTGCGGATCGCGTTGACCACGAGGGTGGACAGCGCCTCGCCCTCGACGTCCTCGGCGATGATCAGCACCGGCTTACCGGATTCGGCGATCTTCTCCAGCAGCGGGAGGAAATCGGGCAGCGAGCTGATCTTCTCCCGGTGCAGCAGGATGTAGGCGTCCTCGAACACGGCCTGCTGAGCATCGGTGTCGGTGACGAAGTAGGGCGAGAGATAGCCCTTGTCGAACTGCACGCCCTCGGTGACCACGAGTTCGGTCTGCAACGTCGAGGACTCCTCGACGGTGACGACGCCGTCCTTGCCGACGGTGGTCAGCGCCTTGCCGACCATCTCGCCGATTTCCTCGTCGCGCGAGGAGACGGTGGCGACCTGCGCGATGGCCTGCTCACCGGAGACCGGGGTGGCAAGGGCCAGCAGGGCCTCGGAGACCGCGTCGGCGGCCTTGGCGATGCCGGAGCCGATGCCGATCGGGTTGGCGCCCGCGGCGATGTTCTTGAGTCCGGCGCGCACCATGGCCTGTGCCAGCACGGTGGCGGTGGTGGTGCCGTCGCCCGCGACGTCGTTGGTCTTGGTGGCGACGCTCTTGACCAGCTGGGCGCCGAGGTTCTCGAACGGGTCCTCGAGGTCGATGTCACGCGCGATGGTGACACCGTCGTTGGTCACGGTCGGGCCGCCGAATGCCTTGGCGAGCACGACGTGCCGACCGCGCGGACCGAGGGTGACCTTGACCGCGTCGGCGAGCTTGTCGACACCGCGCTCGAGAGCCCGGCGAGCCTTCTCGTCGAACTCGATCTGCTTTGCCATATGTGTTCGCTCCTGTGTTTCGGTGCGCTGTCACGGTGCGCGCAACGTACTCCGCCCCGGGGTCAGAACAACGACACCGGGGCGGAACGCCATGCGCAGCGATGACTTACTTGCTGACGACAGCCAGCACGTCGCGCGCGGACAGGATCAGGTATTCCTCACCCTGGTACTTGATCTCGGTGCCGCCGTACTTGCTGTAGATGACGGTGTCGCCCTCCTGGACATCCAGCGGGATGCGCTTGTCGCCATCTTCGTCCCACCGGCCGGGGCCGACGGCGACAACGGTGCCCTCCTGCGGCTTTTCCTTCGCCGTGTCCGGGATGACCAGGCCGGAGGCCGTCGTCGTCTCGGCCTCGTTGGCCTGGACGAGGATCTTGTCCTCGAGCGGCTTGATGTTCACGCTCGCCACGTTGAGCCCTCCACTTTCAGGGGATTTACGGTCGTCCGGGACTGTTGTCCCGGACCATCGGTTCGGTCACGTCGTGCGACCCTGCGCGTAGCCCCGTCGTCGCGGGTGCCGGGACCTGCTCAGTAGTCGAACTCGGCACTGGCACACACATCACCCAGCGCCACTAGCACTCTATACATGCGAGTGCCAGCGCTCAAGGGCGGGAGGTGCCAATTCCTGGTATCGGACCGGATCGAGGCCGATGACGATCGCCGCAGCGCAGGGCCGATCTTCGTATCCGGCACGCCCCCAGCTCCGAGGGCTTCCTATTACTTCACAAAATCTGTAACGTTCGGATAACGGATTGTGACAGTATTGACGACGGTCGCTGGGCGGCCGCCGCGTTCATCACGAACCGGCGTCCTGCCGAACGACAGGTCGTCACGAACGATCCGGCCAGCTACACAGAGATCCCAAGCAACACCTGATCCACGCACCGTCCCCGCGCTCACCCGGCAACGAGACGGTCCGGATAGCGAACCCGGTGCGATCGTGACCCACGCCCGTACCGGGAGTCCATTCGAGATGGTCGCCCGACACCAGGACCATCCGCTCGAAGGGAGGTGAACATGCGAACATCCCTCGGTATCTCGGCCGGGAACGAGGTGGTGTGCTCGGCGCTCGTCGCCACCGCGACCAATGGGGCCCAGAGCTTCGACTACCGCGTCGTGTCGGCGGAGGCGCACTCCGATCTCGGCGATCTCGTCGCGTCATCGATCGAACTGATGACCACCCAGCTGCCCGCCACCCATCCGCACGATACGGGCGCGGTAGGGGCTCGATACGCGGGCACGCACGCCTACAGCCTCGACGCCGCCCTCAGTCGCCCGCCCACGGCGGTTGCCGTCGCCTACCGCAGCAAGGCGCAGGCGCAGGCCATCCGGTCGGCCACCGGTAAGCAGCACGATCTCCAGCTGGTCCCCGAGGCCACCGCCGCCCTCGCCTATCTGCGCCACACCGGCCTCGTCGACCGGTATCGCACCGTCGCGCTGGTCGATGTCGGCGCCTCCGGTGTCACCGTCACCGTCGCCACCCAGGCCGACGGCACCGTCCTGCATTCGGCGCGCACCACCACCGTCAGCGGCAACGCCATCGACGAACTCATCTACCACCATCTGGTCGACGCCCACTACGCCCGCCGCGGCACCCGGCCCAACCGGAGCATGCTCACCAACCGCGGCCGCGCGGCGAAGGAACACCTGTCCATCGCGCCAGCGGTCACCATCGACCATGTCGCCGGACGGCCACTCAAGCTGACCCGCACCGACTTCGAAGAACTGATCGCCGATCAGCTGCGCGAACTGGCCGCGTTCACCGCGGTGACCTTCGGGCGCGCGTCCGAGCGCCCGGAAGCGGTCGCGGTGATCGGCGGCGGCGCCAATGTTCCCGCCGTCGTCGACACGTTGCACCACGAATTCGACATTCCGGTGCTCACCATGCCGGATCCCGACGCGGTCATCGCCAAGGGCGCCGCCCTGGTCGCCGATGACGCCCAGCCCGCCACCGGCCCGGTCGCGGCCCTCGGCTCGGACGCGCCGGTCGGCACCTTCACCAAGGTCGTCGGCACACTGGCGGGCGCGATCGTCGTGGTCGGGCTCGTCATCGGCTACGGGGTGAAGGCGCTCGCGCCGACCTCCGGTGAGGACGTCTCCCCCGCGGGCACCACCAGCAGCACCGAGCTGCCCCCGACGATGACGTCCTACCCGCCCGCCGTTCCCGGCTCCGCCACCACCGGCGGCGTCGGCGAGGCGCCGATCCGGCCCACCGGCACCACCGTCGCACCGAGCACCCCGGACGAGGTGCCGACCACCACCGGCATCACACCCACCACACCGCAGACCTCCTCGACGCAGCCGACACTGCGCCCCGATCCGAACCTGCCGCCGATCCCGTTCCCGGAACTGCCGGAACTGCTCGGCCCCCTGTTCCCGCCGACCACCACCGCACCGCCCACGTCGGGTACCGCGCCGGACACGGGCCGGGAAGGCGATTCGGAATCGGAACCCACCACCAGCGGCACACCGACACCCGGTGCGGCGCCGAACACCTCCCGACCGAGCAGCTCATCACCTCAAGCGCCCGCCCAGGGACGCGTGCCGATCCCCCGCGTCGGCACCGGTTCGTCGGACGGCGCCCCGATCGCACCCACGGACTGACCGAAGCCACCGCTCGGGAGCGGGACTGCGGACCGTCCAGCGGACACGCCAACCGTCGTTCACCGGATGCACAGCGGTTCGGTCACTCGCTGGTCGGACAGCGAGCGGTCGCCACCGGTCAAACAGCCATCGGTCGCCAGCGGCCGGACAACCACCGGCCACCACCGGTCAACAGCCACCGGCCACCGCCAGCCGGACAACCACCGGTCGCCAGCGGCCAGACAACCACCAGCCACTACCGGCCAGACAACCACCGGCCACCGCCAGCCGAACAACCACCGGCCATCGCCAGTCGAACAACCATCCGTCGCCACCAGCCGAACAACCACCGGTCACCCCGGCCAAGCAGCGAATCGACCGCGTTCACCGGTTGGACAGCGATCGTCCCGGTCGTGACCCGGCTCAGGAGATCTGGCTGACCGAGACCGGCAGGCCGGGATCGGTCGCCACGGTCAGCGGCGAGGGCTGCGCGCCACCCGCGATCACATGCGCACCGAGCGCCGCGATCATCACACCGTTATCGGTGCACAAGCGCGGCTTGGGCACGCGCAACTCCAGACCGGCTGCGGCACAACGTTCTTCGGCCAGCGACCGGATGCGGGAATTGGCCGTCGCACCGCCACCGAGCACCAGCGTGCCCACACCCACGTCCTGCGCGGCGCGCACCGCCTTCATGGTGAGCACATCGGCCACCGCCTCCTGGAACGAAGCGGCGATATCCGGGATCGGCAGATCCGCGGCGGCCACCCCGTCGCGCTGCGCGGCCTCGACATAGCGGGCCACCGCGGTCTTCAACCCGGAGAAGGAGAAGTCGTAGCGCGGATCGCGCGGGCCGGTCATACCGCGCGGGAAGGCGATCGCCTTCGGATCACCGGAAGCCGCGGCCGCATCGAGCGCCGGGCCGCCCGGAAAACCGAGCCCGAGCAACCGTGCGACCTTGTCGAAGGCCTCACCCGCCGCGTCGTCGACGGTGCTGCCCAACTCGACGATCGGCTCGGCCAGATCCGTGACGTGTAGCAGGTGCGTATGCCCACCCGAAACCAGCAACGCGACACACGGCGGCATCGGACCGTGTTCCAGGGTGTCCACCGCGACATGTCCGCCGAGATGGTTGAGCGCGTAGAACGGCACATCCCACGCCGCCGCGTACGCCTTGGCTGCGGCGACACCGACCAGCAGCGCACCGGCGAGACCGGGGCCGATGGTGACCGCGAGCGCGTCCGGCGCGACGATGCCCGCCGACGACAACGCGCGCCGCATCGCGGGCACGATGGCCTCCAGATGCGCGCGCGAGGCGATCTCGGGCACCACACCACCGAAGCGGGCGTGCTGATCCACGCTGGAGGCGACCTCGTCGGCCAGCAGCTCACAACTGCCGTCCGGATGGCGCCGGACGATGCCGACACCGGTCTCGTCGCAGGAACTCTCGATACCCATGACGATCACGACAGCACCTCGTCCGGTCGGTTTGCCTCGCCCCACTCGGTGGTCATCGACGACAGGGCGGGCCTGCGCATCGTGTACGCGTCAGCGCCGCTGGGGTGGTAGTAGTTCTTGCGCAGCCCGATGATGTGGAAGCCGTGCTTGGCGTAGAGCGCGATGGCGGCGGCATTGTCGGTGCGGACCTCGAGGAATACCGGCCCGCCGCGGCGTCCGGCCTCGGTGAGCAGCGCTTCGAGCAGTTTGGTGCCGATACCGCCGCGATGGCATTGCGGGTCGACGCCGATGGTGTGCACCTCGGCCTCCGGGTGTTCGGCGTCACCGAGCAGCGCGATTCCGGCGTAGCCGACCATGCGGCCGTCGTCGTCGCGGGCGGTGATGTAGCGGTTGTGCCGCGCCGCCAGCTCCGACCGGAACGAGACCGCATGCCACGGATCGTCCTCGGGGAACAGCAGCTGCTCGAGTTCCACGCAGCGGTCGATATCCCCGACGGTCATGAGTTCGATGCGGATGCCCACGCCTACGCCCCCGTCCGATCGAGGGTGCGGTAGCTCTTCTCGACCGCGTCGGGCCTGCGCAGATACAGCGGGACCAGCGGTTCGGGCACGGCGCGTGCCAGCACCGCGGGTGCGGCGACGCGTACGAGTCCGGCCGGTGACGGGGTCTCCACCGGAAGGACCGGCAGGTCGAACAGATCCACATGGGACGCCGATCCCGCGATGACGGTCGCCTGCTCGGCGTCCAGCTCACCCGGTTTGCCGACGTCCGGGCCCGCGACGCGGCTGCCGATACCGCCCTGCGCCCACGGCACGTCCTCGCGATAGCGCGCGGAATACACCTCGCGGCGGCGGGCGTCGGTGACCACGAGCAGCTCCGCGCCGGGGGCCAGATCGCGGGCGCCGTCGGCGGCGATCGCGTCCAGGCTGCACACGCCGTACACCGGGATGCCGAGCGCGTCGCCGAAGGCGGCCGCCGTCGCCATACCGACCCGCAATCCGGTGAACGGGCCAGGACCGATACCGACCACTACGGCCGCGATATCGGTCCTGGAACGGCCTGCCTCGGTGAGGCATTCGAGGATCTGCGGGGTGAGCACCTCGGCGTGGGCGCGGGCGTCGACCCGCACCCGGACGGCGATGGTGCGCACGTCGGCCGGTGCCTGCGCACCGGCCGCGGACTGCTCCAATTCCACCAATCCCGCTGTAACGGCGGGCGTCGCGGTGTCGACAGCAAGTACAAGCATGATTGGCCCAACGATACCGGTTGGTCCCCACGCGCCGCGCAGCCATGAGGGTCGCGGCCGAGATGCGTGCGCACTCCTACCGCGCGAGGTTGCCCACGTCACAGCGTTGCGGGGCCACCTCGGATGGTGTGGCGGGTGGTCGTGACTGGCGCAGGTACGCCCCACCGACGCAGCCGGCGCCGGTGGGCACGGCCGGAGCCGAGTCGGGACACGCCCGCCCGGCGTCAGTGGCCGGGCCGCAGCCCGAGGCAGCAGGGCGCACTCGAGAACGGCCCGAGCACATGGCACATGCGGCGGCCGGGCGCGGTGGTCTCAGGGGCCACAGCGAGAGCTGCTCCTCTCGATGAGTCGACACCTGGCTCGCGTAACGGCGACGCTATACCTGATCCGCGGCCGGATCGTCTTGGCGTTCAACCCATTCCCAGGTCGCGGTGCGCACCTCCGATTCGGGATCGCGGGCCAGCCGCACCCGCAGATGCCGGTCGGACAGATGTTCCACGACACCGCCGCCCCATTCGACGACCACCACGGCATCGTGCAGATCGGTGTCCAGATCGAGGGCGTCGAGTTCGTCCAGTCCACCGCCGAGGCGGTAGGCATCGACGTGCACCAGCGCCACCGGCGCGGCGTCGCGGCGCTCACCCGCGCGATGTCTGCGGGCGATGATGAACGTCGGCGAGCTGACCCGCCCCTGTACCCCGAGTCCGGCGGCGATCCCTCGGGTCAGCGCGGTCTTGCCCGCACCGAGCGGACCGTCGAGCACCACGAGATCGCCCGCGGTGAGGCCAGCGGCCAGTTCCCGGCCGAGCGCCTCGGTGTCGTCCACGGTGGGCAGGACTCGACGGTGTGGTTCAGTCACCGGTCACCTCCGGTGCCTCGGTCTCGGAGACGACGCCCGCCCGCAGCAGCAGCCGGTCGAGGGCGGCGTCGATCAGCTCGGGGAATTGCAGTTGCGGCATATGCGCGGCGTCCGGCAGTGCGACGAGTTCGGCGCCGGGTAGCTCGCGGGCCAGGGCACGCGAGTTGCGGAACGGGATGACCAGATCGTGTTTGCCGCCCATGATCAGCACCGGGATATCGGCGAGCACCGGCAGCGCGGCCGACTCGTCGTGCAGTTCGATCGCCTTCAGGAATTTGACGATCGTCTCGACGGGGGTGCGGTCGATCATCAGCGTGGCGAACCGCGACAGTGTCGGGCTCACCGGTCCATGGAACGAGCTGACATGCAAGATCGGCGTGATCACATGTTTGGCCGTCACCCGCCCGGTCTGCACCAGCGCGGGCGCGGTGTGCACCGCCATACGGAACCCGTCGAGCGCCGGATTGCGCAACAACTGCCCGATACCCGCGCTCGCCACCTCGGCCGCCGCCGTCGACAGCAGCGCGACACCAGCCACCCGACGCCCGAACAGCTCGGGGAACTGCGCCGCCGCCGCGAGGACCGCCATTCCGCCCAGCGAATGCCCGACCAGCACCAGCGGGCCGTGCGGTGCCTTCGCCTCGATGACGCGCACCAGATCACGGCCGAGCTGGCCGACGGTGCAGGTCTCGGTCGCCGGAGTTCCCGAACGCCCGTGACCGCGCAGGTCGAACAGCACCATCCGCACCTGCGTGCCCCAGCGTTGTTCGAGGTGGCGGCGCTGGAAGTGGAACGACTCCATGGTGTTGCAGAAGCCGTGCACGAATACCACGGTGACCGGCGCGTCGGCGGGACCGCATTCCCTGGTGGCGAGCAGCACGCCGTCGTCGGCGGCGACCTCGCCGGCGGGGTCGGCGTCGATGAGCGAGAAATCCTCACCGCGGTAGGGGTCGCGGCTCACCGGTACCAGCACCCGCGCCCCGGCGCGACGCAGCGCGTGCACGCCCGCCAACGCTCCGACCAGGCCCGCTGTCGCCATACCGCCGCGCAGGACGGTCACCCGGCGGCGGCTCACCGCGGACCGCCACGGAAGCGGCGCACCACACGGCCGCGGGGTGAACACACCACTTCGTAGTGGATGGTGTCGAGTAGGTCGGCCCAGTCCTGGGCGTGTGGTTCGCCGGATTCTCCGGTGCCGAACAGGATCGCGGTATCGCCTTCGGTGACGCCGTCGAGGTTGTCGCCGAGGTCGATGACCAGCTGGTCCATACACACCCGCCCGATGCTCGGGCGGCGTGCGCCACGTACCCACACCTGGCAGCGCCCGCCCAGACGGCGTGCGACGCCGTCGGCGTATCCGGCCGGGATGAGCGCGACGGTGGTGTCGTGCGGTGCGATCCATTCATGCCCGTAGGACACACCCTCACCGGCGGCGACGCGCTTGATCAGCGAGACCTCCGCCTGGAAGGTCATCGCGGGGCGTAGCCCGAAATCGCCGAGTTCGGGGACCGGCGACAGGCCGTACATCGCGATACCGGGCCGCACCATATCGAAGGCGAGGTCGGGGCGGGTCAGGGTGGCGGCCGAGTTGGCCAAGTGCGTCACCTCGGGCACCAGACCGTATTCCTTGGCGGTGGCGATGGCGTCGACGAAGCGGTCGCGCTGGACGTCGATGGTGGGATGGTGCGGCTCGTCGGCGTGGGCCAGATGGGAGAAGATCGCCCGCAATCGCAGCACCTGCTCATCGAGCAGCGGGCGCAGCGCGGTGAGGACGTCACGGTATTCGGTGACCGAGACGCCATTGCGGTTGAGCCCGGTATCGACCTTGAGGGTGAGGGTCGCTGTACGCCCGAGCCGCCGCGCCGCCGCCTCCACCGCCCGCAACTGCGATATCGAGGAGACACCGATCTCGATATCGGCGGCGATCCCCGCACCGTAATCGGCGTCGGAGTTGTTGAGCCAGCACAGGATCGGGGCGGTGATCCCCGCCGCGCGCAGCTGCACCGCCTCGCTGATGGTGGTGACGCCCAGTTCGGCCGCCCCCGCCGCCAGCGCCGCCCGACCGACCTCGACCGCGCCATGGTTGTAGCCGTCGGCCTTCACCACCGTCATCACCGCCGCATCGCCGGCGTGTTCACGCAGGATCCGCACGTTATGAGCGATGGCATCCAGATCGACAACCGTCTCCACTTGCGCATTCACGATTCCCGATCCTGCCACCAACGCGGTCGCCGACGGTGATCGACCACCTGAGATTCGTCGGGACGCAATCATCGACTTGAAGCTACAACTACGGATTCTTCGGCGACCGGCGACATACGTATAGCGGTGCGTCGACGACCTCGTTCGTTCGGCCCGCCGCTGCGACGGCCGTACGACATACCTTCCGCAGCAGGCGGGCCACCCACAGCACGCGACCTACCGGTTGCACACCGGCGCAGCGAGTCAGCCACAGCTGTCCGTGCGTCGAATCGGCGAAGGCGCACAGGTCCGGTCGCTCCACCGGAGCTACCTGGCCAACGACGTTGCCGTGCTGGCGATCCCGAACACTCACCCGGCGAGAGCGCGCAGCGTGCGGATCGCAGGGCGGAGGCGGTGCAGCAGCGGAGATGCGGAGATCGGTGCGGCGGCGGGGCCTTCGGCGGCGGCGAGGTTGGCGGCGAGGGCGTGGACGCGGGCGGCCGCGGCGGCGGACCAGGCGGGTTCCCGTCCTGCGGCGAGCAGCGCGCCGATCACACCAGACAGCACGTCACCGGCACCAGCGGTGGACGCCCACGAACCGCCCGCCTCGTTCACCAGGACGGGACCGCCGGGTGCGGCGATCAAGGTGGCGCGCCCTTTGAGCAGTACCGTCGCGCCCCACGACTCGGCCAGTTCGCGGACGGCCGCGACTCGATCGTCACCGAGCGGCTGCCCGGTGAGGCGGGCGAACTCTCCGGCGTGCGGCGTCAGCACCGTCGGCGCGGTGCGGTCGCGCACCATGGCGGGGTGCTCGGCGAGCAGGGTCAGGCCATCGGCATCGACGACCACCGGCAGGTCGGTCGACAGGATCTGGGTCAGCCGGGCCCACGCACCGTCATCGGTACCGGCACCGGGCCCGAACACCCACGCTTGGACCCGGCCGGTCGAGGCGATATTGCGGGCGGCGACGACCTCCGGGTATGCCGCGACCACATCCCCCGCACCGGTTCCCGCGTAGCGCACCATGCCGGACGTCGCGGCGACCGCGGCGCCGGTACACAGCACCGCCGCGCCCGGATACGCCGCGCTACCCGCGCAGATCCCGGTGACACCTTGGCTGTACTTGTCGTCGGCCGCGCCGGGCACCGGCCATCGCGCACCGATATCGCGTGGTTCCAGCGCGGCGAGATCCGGGGCGGGGAGCTGTAATCCGATGGGCACCAGCTCGATTCGCCCACACCATGCGGCCGCCAGTGCGTGCACCGGTTTGAGGGCGCCGAAGCTCACCGTCACCTGCGCGCGCACCGCGGGCCCGTGCACCGCGCCGGTATCGGGGTCGACTCCGCTCGGCAGATCCGCCGCCACGATCGGCGCCTCGATCCCGGACACGATCTCCGCCGCGTCCGGTCGCAACGAACCACGCCCGGAAATCCCGACGATCCCATCGATCACCAGATCGGGAGCACCGACCTCCGAGCGCACCCGACCTCCGGCTTTCCGCAGGGCGGCAAGGCCTTCCGCATGGGCACGATCCGGGTTCAACAGCACCGCGCCGACCGCGACCCCGCGCCGTCGCAGGAAGTACCCGGCCCACAACGCATCACCGCCGTTGTCACCAGATCCGACCAGCAGCGTCACCGACCGCCCGGCCACACCCCCGGTGCGGGTGCGCAGTTCCCCCGCGACCACGGTCGCCAACCCATAGGCCGCGCGCCGCATCGGCACACCCGCGGCGACCCTGGTGAACAGTTCCGCCTCGGCCGCCCGGACCGCGTCGACGGTGAAATAACCACGCTGCGAGGACATCGGACACGCACCTCCACTGGTTGCTCGGGCCGTGACGTCAGCAGACTACGCTTGGCCTTCATGCCAACGCCCCGTCGTCACGCCATCTCCGTCCTCACCGCAGGATTCGTTCTGGCGGCGCTGCTGTCCGGATGCGGCTCCGACGACGATTCCGGCGCCGCACCGACGACCACCGCAACCTCGGCCGCCACCTCGGCTCCGGCCGCCGACGACGGGCGGGCGCAGACCTTCGTCGTCACCGTCGACGATATGACCTTCTCCCCCGCCGACCTCACCATTTCGGTCGGCGACACCGTTACCTGGAAGTTCGAGGACAGCGCGGTACACGGCGTGCAGGGCATCGGCGACAAGGCGATGGGCATCAACAGCCCGCTGTTCACCGAGGGCGAGTGGAGCCACACCTTCACCACGGCCGGCTCCTTCCGGTACCTGTGCCCCATCCACCCGGATATGCGGGGCACCATCACCGTCGCGTAGCTCTCAGACGGGACGATAGTCGCGAGTGCGCGGGCTCCCCGCGTTCAACGCCTCGACCGCCGACACCAGCGGCGCCAGTTCCGGGTTCGCGGCGGCCTGCTGCAATGCGCTCGTCAGCGCGTCGTCATGGGTCGGGCGGGCATGTTCGAGCAGCTCGAGTCCCTGCGGCGTGACGTCGGTGTAGATGCCGCGGCGATCGTCAGGGCACAGGTAGCGCTGGAGCAGGCCCCGGTCCTCCAGCCGCGAGACCAGCCGCGTGGTGGCGCTCTGACTCAAGACGACGGCCTCGGCCACCTGATGCATCCGCAGATGTCCGCCCGGTCCATCGTGCTGCCGGGACAGCACGACCAACAGCGAGTATTCGCGCACACTCAGATCGTGACCGGCCTGTAGGGCGCGTTCGATATGCGCCTCGATCCGGTCGTGCAGCAGCGACAGCGCGTACCAGCCGTCGGCGAGGCCGGTGAGGGCGGCATCGGCGGTCATGGTGGTCCTTCCCTCGGAACTCTCCTGCCCAGGATAGATGACTACCGAAATAGCCCGCGCTTGCAATTAAATGCCTATGCAATTATTGTCTACGCGTGTAAAGATCACACGCAACATCAAGTGGAGGCGCTACCCATGCCGCTCGCCCTGCTCGCCCTCACCCTCGGGGCGTTCGCCATCGGCACCACCGAATTCGTCATCGTCGGACTGCTGCCCGATATCGCGGCCGATTACGCGGTGTCCATCCCCACCGCGGGCCTGCTGGTCACCGGATACGCACTCGGCGTCGTCGCGGGTGCGCCGGTCATGACCGGTCTCGGCACCCGCGTCTCTCGCAAACGCATGCTGCTCGGATCATTGCTGCTGCTGATCGCCGGAAATCTGCTGTCGGCGGTGGCGCCGAGCTTCGCGCTCATGCTGACCGGTCGGATCGTCGCCTCGTTGGCGCACGGCGCGTTCTTCGGCATCGGCGCGGTCGTCGCGGGCAGTCTGGTGGCCGCCGAACGCAAGGCGGGCGCCATCGCGATCATGTTCACCGGGCTCACCGCCGCGACCGTCGTCGGTGTACCGCTCGGCACGCTGCTCGGCCAGCAGTTCGGTTGGCGACTCACCTTCGCGCTGGTGGCCGTGATCGGCGTCATCGGGGCGGTCGGCGTCGCCGCGCTGATCCCCGAACAGCCCGCACCGCGAGAGGCCCGGCTGCGGTCGGAATTCTCGGCGCTGGCCAATCCGCAGGTGTTGCTCGCCATGGCCATGACAGTCCTCGGCTTCGGTGGTGTGTTCGCCGCGATCACCTATCTCGCGCCGATGATGACCGAGGTCACCGGATACGCCGACAGCTCGGTGACCTGGCTGCTCGTCCTGTTCGGACTCGGCATGTTCGCGGGCAATCTGATCGGCGGACGTTATGCCGATCGTCATCTGATGCCGATGCTCTACATCGCGCTCGGGCTACTCGCCGCGGTTCTCGCAGTCTTCACCCTCACCGCGCACAGCAAACCGCTCGCCGCCGTCACCGTGGTACTCATCGGGGCGCTCGGCTTCGCCACCGTCCCACCGTTGCAGAAGCGCGTGCTCGATCAGGCCGCGGGCGCACCGACCCTGGCCTCCGCGATCAATATCGGCGCATTCAACCTGGGCAACGCCCTGGCGGCGTGGCTCGGCGGACTCGCCATCTCCGCGGGCTTCGGTTACACCGCACCCAACTGGGTGGGCGCGCTGCTCGCCGCGAGCGCCCTTGGGCTGGCCATCACCTCGGCGACGCTGGAACGCCGCCAAACCCCGACCCCAGTGCACAACCACACCCCGATCACGACACCACAACCAACCGAAAGCACCCCAACAGCCGCCTGACTCGGCCGCGAGTGGCACCTCAGTGCGGGGCCTACTCGCGCGATCCGCAGCCAGGTGCCACTCGACGCCTTCGGCTGGGTGTAGGGGTGGCGAGTAGGCGCGGGAGTGGGCCACCGACTCGGGTGATGGAGGGCCTGGGTCGGTGGCTGTCTTATTCGACCGTGACCGATTTCGCCAGGTTGCGTGGCTTGTCGACGTCGTATCCGCGTGCCTGCGCCACCTCGGCGGCGAAGATCTGGAGCGGGATCGTCGACAGCAGCGGCTGGAACAGCGTCGGCGCGGACGGGATCTCGATCAGATCGTCGGCGAAGGGCCGCACCGTATCGTCGCCCTCCTCCGCGATGACGATCGTGCGCGCACCACGCGCCTGAATCTCGCGGATATTGCTCAGCAGCTTCGAATGCAGCACCGCGCGGCCCTTCGGCGAGGGCATCACCACGATCACCGGCAGCCCGTCCTCGATCAGGGCGATCGGACCGTGCTTGAGTTCACCCGCCGCGAATCCCTCCGCATGCATATACGCCAGCTCTTTGAGCTTGAGCGCACCCTCGAGCGCCACCGGATAGCCCACATGGCGACCGAGGAACAGCACCGTCGGCACCTGCGCCAGCTCACGTGCGATCGCACGCACCTGCGGCGCCGTCTCCAGCACTCGCGAGACCAGCTTCGGCATGGCCTCCAGTTCGGCGAACTCGCGGGCCACCTCGTCGGGGTATTTGGTCCCGCGCGCCTGCGCCAAGGCCAGCCCCACCAGGTAATTGGCGGTCACCTGGGCCAGGAACGCCTTGGTGGAGGCGACGCCGATCTCCGGCCCGGCCCGTGTGTAGAGCACCGCATCGGATTCACGGGGAATCTGGGCGCCATTGGTATTGCAGATCGCCAGCACGCGCGCCTTCTGCTCCTTGGCGTGGCGCACTGCCTCAAGCGTGTCGGCGGTTTCACCCGATTGCGATACCGCCACCACCAGCGTGGAGCGGTCCAGCACCGGGTCGCGGTAGCGGAATTCACTGGCCAGCTCCACCTCGACGGGCAGTCTGGTCCAGTGCTCGATCGCGTACTTGGCCAGCAGACCGGAATGGTAGGCGCTGCCGCAGGCGACGACGAAGACCTTGTCGACGTCACGCAGCTCCTGATCGGCCAGGCGCTGCTCATCGAGCACGATGCGCCCGGAGCCGCCGTGGCTGGTGTCGAAATGCCCCATCAGGGTTTCGGCGACCGCGGCGGGCTGCTCCTCGATCTCCTTGAGCATGAAGTAGTCGTGCCCGCCCTTTTCGGCGGCGGCCAGATCCCAGTCGATGGTGAACGGCCTGGTGCGCGAGCCCGCGTCGTTACCGGCGAAGTCGGTGACCCGGTAGCTGTCGGTGGTGATCACCACGGCCTGGTCCTGGCCGAGTTCCACCGCCTCGCGGGTGTGCTCGATGAACGCCGTCACATCCGAGGCGATGAACATCTCGCCCTTGCCCACACCCACCACCAGCGGGGTGGATCGCCGCGCGGCGATGATCTTGTCCGGATGTTCGGCGTGGGTGAAGACCAGCGTGAACGCACCCTCGAGGCGGCGCAGCACCGCCAGCGCGCTCGCCTCGAAATCGCCCGCGGTCGGCCCCTGCGCGTAGGCGCGGGCCACCAGATGCACCGCCACCTCGGTGTCGGTGTCGCTGCGCAGCTCGACACCGGCTTCCTCGAGTTCGCGACGCAGCGGCGCGAAATTCTCGATGATGCCGTTGTGCACCACGGCGACGGCGCCCGCCTCGTCCCGATGCGGATGGGCGTTGCGGTCGGTCGGCGCACCGTGCGTTGCCCAGCGGGTGTGCCCCATACCGGTGCTGCCGGCGAACGCGCCCGCACCGGCTTCGCCCAGCTCAGCCTCCAGATTCGCGAGGCGACCGGCCTTGCGTTCCACCGCGATCGCGCCCGCGCCGTCGAGGATCGCGACACCGGCCGAGTCGTATCCG
The DNA here is from genome assembly GCF_029868385.1 of Nocardia cyriacigeorgica. Classification (GTDB taxonomy): domain Bacteria; phylum Actinomycetota; class Actinomycetes; order Mycobacteriales; family Mycobacteriaceae; genus Nocardia; species Nocardia cyriacigeorgica_F. Next base: position 32,441 of record NZ_JARWNX010000038.1, read on the forward strand.
CGATATTCCATGCGGCGCAATGCGTCGACGACGACGCCGAGAGCATCCCGGTACCCGACGTACCCCACGATTCCGCACATGGCTCACCAGAGTACTTATCGGATAACGTTCACGTCGTGTCGGCGTCTGTGAAATCCCTCCTGAGCACCCTGACCAGCCGCGGCCCGCATCGGGTGCTGCGCGGCAACCTGGCCATCGCGGGCCAGCCCGGCGTCGTGTACACCCCCGAATCCGGGAGAAACCTACCCGCGATCGCGTTCGGCCACGGTTGGATGACCGGCTCCGACCACTACCGGACCCTGCTCGAACACCTGGCGTCCTGGGGTTTCGTCACCGCCGCCCCCGACACCGAACGCGGCCCCATCCCCTCCCACCTGGGTCTGGCCACCGACCTGCTCACCACCCTCGACATCTGCGCGGGCGTCCGCCTCGGCGACGGCGATATCAGCGTCCACCCCGACCGCCTGGTGCTGGCCGGCCACGGCATGGGTGCCGGTGCGGCCGTCATCGCCGCAGCCCAGCGCCGCGTAGCCGCCGTAGCCGCCCTCTTCCCGGCTCCAACGGCCCCCGCAGCCGAACCCATCGCCGCCGACATCGACACCCCCGCTCTCATCCTCGCGGGCGCCACCGACCTCCGCTCCACCAACTCCAACGCCATCCCCCTGGCCGCAGCCTGGGGCGGCCCGATGCTGCTGCGCACGATCGACAAGGCCTCCGCCGACGGCCTGGCCGAAGGCCGCCGCCTGATGGCCCTACTCGGCGCAGGCAAACACGAGCACAAAACCACCCGAACCACCCGAGCCCTACTCACCGGCTATCTGCTCGCCACAGTGCAGGGCGACAAAACCTACGCCCCCTTCGCCGACCCCGAAACCTCCATCCCCCACACCCACCTCATCGACCCCACCGCCGCCGAGGTGCCGGTCGACAAGCCGAGCCCGGCGAAGCTGGGCCAGCTGGTATCGCTACTGCGCAAGTAAGCCGATCCGCGCCCCGCCGCATTGGTGAACCGATCCGCGGCCACGGAAATCGCAGCCTCGGATCCACCCCTCAGCCGAGCCTGACAATCACCCCCACGCGACGATCACCCGGCGCGACGATACGGCCCCGACGACGCGCCGCCGCCAAGTCGCCCACATGCCAACGCCGACCAAATCCTCACTACCCCACCCTGATCCACCCCAACCTCGCGACTCGCCTCCCGCAGCCGGCTTACATCAAGCCCCACACGTCAGCCAGACCGCCACCTCCAGTGGCACACCAGCGTGCTGGTGCAGCAGGCGACACTGCCGGGCCGTTGCCGCCGCGACGGGCGTACTTCGGCGGACCGACACCAAAGCCGCCCCAACCTACTCGGGCTGCCCAACTGATGTGCCACTCACCCCGGCGTTCTCTACGAACGCCGCCTACCCGTTGCGGGGCAGGACGTTCGTGACGGCGATGGACAGCGGGAGGGGCCGGCGATTAGCGAGTTGTCCATTCACCTCCGTTAACGGCGATGGTCTGTCCAGTGATCTGGCGTGCGCCGGGTGAAGCAAGGAAGTGGACGGCAGCGGCGATATCGGTGGGCCGTCCCACTCTCTTGGTCATGGTTGCTTCAAGAAGTGATGCTCTGCGTTCGTCGGTGAGGTTGCCTCGGAAGAACTCCGTGTCATCGATGTAGCCGGGCGAGATGATGTTGGCGGTGATGTCTCGGGCACCGACGTGTCGAGCTAGGTCGACGTTCCACGATGCGACGGCTGCTTTGGCAGCTCCGTAGGAGCCGGCCCCTTTGTCAGCGGCGATGGATCCAATGGTGATCACGGTCGACCCCCTTGGCATGGTAGGAAGCAACGCTGTCGTCATCAAGACCGCGGTGATGAGGTTGCTGTCCAGGTTTTGACGCCATGCTTCGGCGACTTCACTCAGGTCACTGGGATCCTTCCTGTCGAAATCGGTATTGCCGCCCGCGTTGTTGACCAGCACATCGACGGCACCGATGTCTCGCGCCATGGAGGCGGTCTGTTCAGGGTCGGCCCCGTCGAGGGTGATCGCTTTGACCGAGCCGCTGATCTCGTCCGCCGCCTTCCTCAGGACATCCCCGCGGCGGCCTGTGATGATGACGTCACATCCATCGGATGCGAATCGAGTAGCAATCCCCCGGCCGATACCTGTGCCTCCACCAGTGACGACGACAGTGCGCATTCGTTTTCCTCCTGCTACGTTTAGGTCTAAACGAGACTAACAGGAGGGCCGGTGAAAGGCGCAACACCAAACGACCCTGTAGACGCGATCGCCGAGGCATGGGTGCGGGAACTGCCGGACGCCCCGGTACGATCCATCGGAATTGTGACCCGCATTTGGCACATCGCCAAACTCCTGGGGGATGACCGCGCCCGCCTACTGCGCGGCCGGCGGGCGGACATGGCCACTCTCGACCTGCTGTCCACGCTGCGTCGCCACGGCAGCCCGTATCGGATGACGACCCGTGAGCTGGCCACCACCTCCCTCATCACTGCGGGGGCGATAACCCAACGCGTGGATCGCGCGGAAGCGCAAGGACTTGTCAAGCGAACAAGACGCCGTGATTCACGAATGGTCGACGTCGAACTCACTCCTGCCGGGCACGCGACAGTCGACGACCTCGTAGCCGCTGTTCTGGAGCGTGAATGCGAGCTACTCGACGGGATATCCACCGACGATCAGGTCCACCTCGAACACACACTGCGCACACTCCTGCAACATCTTTCAGCCATTCTGGGAGAACAACATCAGCCCGGACATGTCGGGTATCCCGACGCCGGAAAGAAGGACTGATGCCCCATCGAAACGCGCCGCTGACCGCCGCAGGCCGACGTCGCCTCGTGGAGCGGTGCAAGACCCGCCCCATCGCACACGTTGCCGCCGAAATGGGCATCTCGCGATCCTGTGCTTCGAAGTGGGTGAACCGATGGCGACGACACGGCGAGGACGGGCTCCTCGATCGGCCTTCGACGCCACGCTGGAGACCTCACGCGACGCCAGCAGAGGTCATCAAGCAGATCGAGACCTGGCCGGCGCGAGCCCAAGCGGTCTGCCCAACGCATAACTGATGAGCTTGCCGCCTTGGGCTGCGAGATCAACCGCCGAACAGTGACTCGGCATCTGACCAGACTCGGTCTCGGAAAACGCCGCTTCATCGACCGGGGCGGTGACAAACAACCGCAAGCCAGGCAAGATCACCGTCCGCTGGCCCGGGCACATGGTGCACCTGGAGGTGAAGAAGGTCGGTCGGATCCCCGACGGTGGCGGCAGGCGCATCCATGGCCGCGACAGCGACCAGGCCAAGACCGTCGGTCGCGCCAAATCAGCTGGCGCGAAGCGCGGGTACATCTACCTGCACTCGGCAATCGACGGATACTCCCGGCTCTCCTACACCGAGCCACTACTCGACGAGAAGGGGGCGACCGCAGCGGCGTTCCTGACCCGCGCGAAGGCCTGGTTCGCCGCCCACGGCATCACACACATTCATCGCGTCGTCACCGACAACGGAGCGTGCTACCGCTCCAGCGACTTCGCACGGATCGTTTGTAACCAGTCCCGGCACCAGAAGACCAAGCCCTACACCCCGCGCCACAACGGGAAAGTTGAACGCTACCAACGGATCCTGTCCGAGGAACTACTTTACGCCCGGGACTTCACCAGCGAGGAAGCCCGATCAGCAGCGATCGCGGTCTGGAATATCCACTACAACTATCACCGCCCCCACTCAGGCACAGGCGGGCCGACCGCCGGCCTCACGCTTGCAGGAAGGTGTCACCAAGGTCCTGCCCTCATACACCTACCGACCAACCAGCTAGACCAACCAACTCTTCCGCTGGTAGTACTGGGCTTCCTCGTCATCCTCATCAACCGGCGCAACCACATCCTTCGACCGCCGCGCCGCCATCGACCGAGCAATAGCGTCCCGCTGCTCCCGAGCCTCGGCCTCTTGCCGCTCCCGTTCCTCGGCAGCCAGCCGCTCATTCTCGGCTTCGGCCTCGGCTTGTTCCTGCGCCCTCTGGATTTCTTCCCCGTGGTCTTCCCAGAACTGACGCATCTCGCTGGCAGACTTCTCAGCTAACGCGCGACTCCTCTGTGCCGTGCGCTGGTTGATCTCAGCTATCTCTTCCCGCAGTTTGGTTGATCGCCAGCGGCTCTCTTCGACAATTCGTTCAATTTCCGCCCCGTAGTTCACCACACCGATTCTCCTCGAACATCAGCCACTTCGCTGGGAAGTGCGTCACAATGGGCCAGCCTCTGAAAGTTCGGCGCCGGTATCGAACGGCTCCGGCGGCACCGGTTGCGGAGGCACAGGCTGGATGGGCGGCACCGGCTCCGGGACAGGAAGCGGCTCGGGGATAAACCCGGTGTCCACACCGCCCTCGGCCTCGGGCTGCGGATAGTCCTGGGGCTTGTGCTCGCCGTCCTCTTCCTGTTTGCCACCGGGCACGCCGCGCGGCATAGTGCCTCCCGACTGCCCCTGGTTCTGCTCGGAGCCCTCGCCCTGCTCCCCTTCCGGCTTCTCACTGTCGTCCTTGTTCTCTTCGCCGACGACGACCGGTATACCCTGCTCGTTGAGTTCAACCTTGTAGTCGGTGGTTGTACCGTCAGGTTCCGTAACCACCATCTTCATCTGACCGTCGGGGCCCATTTCCAGCTTGACCTGCTTACCCGCGAGGTCGAGCCCCTCATCTTCGTCCGGCTTCCCGTCCCCGTCCTTGTCGTTATCGGGTACACCGTCGCCGTCGGCGTCCACCAGTCCCGACGCACTTGTCTGCAACTGCTGCAACGCGCCGTCGATACCCTCAGTGACCGCGCCGGCCAGCGAACTCAAACCATCCCCGACTGCGGAGGCAACGGTGGTAATCAATGGAGACAGCTCGGTCGCCACATCCGCCAACGCGGCGAGTCCGCCCAGAATGGAGTCTGTTGTTGAGTCTTCATCATCCGACTCGGTGTCGTCGTCGGTTGTGCTCGGGCTTGGGCTGGGACTCGGGCTTGGACTTGGACTCGGACTCGGACTCGGGCTGGGACTGGGACTGGGACTGGGACTCGGCTCACTCGCCTTCGGCGTGGCGGTCGGGCAAGGATAAGGTTTTTCGGTGAGGTCCCCGAACGGAGCCTTTATCGCTTCATAGATAACCTTGACATCCCTGTCAGCGTTATCGCACGCAGTAATAAACGCGTTTACCTTCGCGGGGTACTCATCGTAAAATATGTCGTTCAGCCATTCGATACACCGGTTTTCCATTTTATCGTGAAGCGCAGTTCCGGGGATAAGAAACCCACCACCAGCAAAACCCGTCAAAGCTACCTGCATCGAGTCGATCGGGCCGTCCGAGAACTCCGGGAAAATATTCAAAAGCTTATTGACCAAACCATCGCCGGTCCACCCTTGCGACACCCCCATGTCAGATCCGGCAACGATGGCATCGACATCTTCGGGAGTCTTTCCGTCGATCATGACGTAAAGACCCTCTTCAAGGATATCGAGAACGGCATTCGACTTGTCCTTGATGATGGACCGCAGCCCCTCTGGCGCCTTGTCGAGCGCTTCCCATACTTTCTGAGCGGCGTTCATGTCGGTTTGAGCCATAGACAGCTGCTCACCGATCATCCCCGAAGCAGTCGTTGCCGCTTCCCCCTCCCAAATCGATGGGAGCGTCTGAAGGTACCCAGCCTGAGCGGTGTGCTGTTCCCGCGCGCCGTCAAGGGCCTGCTTGAGCCCATCGGCCGCACTACGGATCTTCCCCTCGTCCGTATCGCGCTGTTCATCGAATCTTTGACAAATTCTTCCGTATTCGGGAACTCCGGCTGGAAGTTCATCGAAGGCCCGCTTATAGAGCGGCTCAAACTTCTCGAAATACTGAAGACTTTTAGCAGCAATATCATACATTCCGGCAATACTGTCTCCGTCGGAGACCCGGGAAGGATTGTTTGATGCCATGCCGATCAGCCCCCCGCCTTCGTTGTATCGGTGGCGTTCTGTTCATCCACATTGGAATAGTTCACAACCGATGCGCCAATTGTGTCGCCCGAGATTGTCCCGGCTTCAGCCCAGTCCTCCAGCCATTTCCTGACAGCCTCCAGGCCGGTCTGGATATCCTTCCCCTCCTGGCTGTAATTCCTCCCGACCTCGGTCGGACCGATCATATTGTCCGCGACCTTCTTGACCTGGTCTTTGACCGCGGCGGCGGAACTCCGCAGGTCGTTCCCCAGCTTCCCCAACTCGCCGGTCTTGACACCGACCGTCGACCCCGAATTCGTCGTCATCGACCAGTCCCCTCCATCCCTGCTCCACCTCGTTCACGACGCCGAACCATGCTCGGGTCGAGTGCTGTCTACTAGGTTTCGACGCACTCGACCCGGGTTCGGTTCCATCGGATCTCGCCCGGTTCGGGACGGGATCGCATGCAGGAAATCTACTGGGCTCGCCTCGGTGGAGCCAAGCGCAGGCGAGCAACCCCCTACTTCTCCCCCAACCGCCCCTCATCCGTCTTCCTCCACTCCCCCGACCCATCCGGATTCCGGTGGTACTCCCACGCCGCGTAGTCACCGTCGTCCTCCACGACGGTGACGTGGTCGGCGTAGCCGTCGAGGTCGGTGTCGGTCCAGACGTGCATGGCGTCGTCGTCGGTGGTGGTGATGGAGTCGAGGATGCCGTCGCCGTTGATGTCCTGGGTGGGGCTGTTGAGTTCTACAGGGCCTAGGCCGTCCAGGGACGAGGATGCGTCGATGTCGGGCAGATCCAGGCCGGGGAATTCACCCGAGCTGATCATGGCTCCTCCTGAATCGGGACTCGTGTGGCGCGCGGTCTACAGCCGAATGGCAGACCGCACCATCCTGTCATCCGGGTGCGGTCGGCGTCGAGTGTGTTGACCGGCAGGGAGGTCGAGAGCGCACGTGCCCGAGGTGTCGGCGCGCAGTCCACCGACACCCGAATTGCCCCTACTTCTTCGGGATGATGATCCACAGCACGAGGTAGAGCAGGAATTGCGGGCCCGGCAGCAGGCAGGACAGGACGAAGAGCAGGCGGACGACGCCTGCGTTCCACCCGAAGTATTCGGCGATGCCGCCGCAGACTCCGGCGATCCACTTATCGCTGGTGGAGCGGGTGAAACGGCGTGCGGGTGCGGTCATGGGAACTCTCCTCGGTGTCGATCGCTACGACATCCACTGTCCGCGAATTCCGGCACCGCGGCATCGGTCACGCTGCTGATACCCACCCTGATTTCCGCTGGGCCCGGACTCAGGGTGTCCACCGACACAGGGCACACTCGTGCAGGTGAGCACCACTCTGCACGCGCGCGGCCTGTCCGCCGAACACGGCGAACGCACCTTGTTCAGCGGCCTGGACCTGACCCTCGCTCCCGGCGATGTGATCGGTCTGGTCGGCGTGAACGGCGCGGGCAAATCGACGTTGCTGCGTATGCTCGCCGACCGCAGGGCCGCGGACGGCACCATCACGCTCAGCCCGCCGGACGCCACCATCGGCTATCTCGCGCAGGAGCCCGAACGCATACCGGGCGAGACGGTGCTCGAATTCCTCGGCCGCCGAACAGGCGTCGCGGCGGCCCAGCGGGTCATGGACGACGCGGCGGAACGCCTCGCGGACGGCGGTGACGACGAGTATTCACCGGCCCTGGACCGCTGGCTGGCGCTCGGCGGCGCCGATCTGGATCAGCGTGCGCTGGAGGTGGCCCGAGAACTGGGCCTGGCCGACAGTCTGGCCAGCGGCCTCGATACCCCGATGACCGGCCTGTCCGGCGGTCAGGCCGCGCGCGCCGGGCTGGCCTCGGTGTTGTTGTCCCGCTTCGACATTCTGTTGCTGGACGAGCCGACCAATGACCTCGACCTGGACGGTCTCGCCCGCCTCGAGCAGTTCGTGACAGGGGTTCGCGTCCCGCTGATGGTGATCAGCCATGACCGAGAGTTCCTGGCCCGCACCGTGAACCGGATCGTCGAACTGGATCTACCGCAGCAGCGGGTGGATGTCTACGACGGCGGATACGAGGCGTTCCTGGCCGAACGCGAGATCGCCCGCAGGCATGCGCGTGAAGCGTACGAGGAATTCGCCGATACCAAGGCGAACCTGGAATCCAGGGCGCAGATGCAGCGCAACTGGCTCGAACACGGTGTGCGCAATGCCCGCCGCAAGGCTCGCGGCGATTCGGACAAGGCCGGGCGCAAGATGCGCGCCGAGTCCACCGAGAAGCAGGCGGCCAAGGCCAGGCAGACGCAACGCCGGATCGAACGGCTCGAGGTAGTCGAGGAGCCGCGTAAGGAGTGGGAGTTGCGGATGACGATCGCCGCCGCCCCACGCAGCGGCTCGGTGGTCGCCACCTTGTCCGAGGCACAGGTGTGTCGCGGCGATTTCACGCTCGGACCCATCACCACCCAGGTCGATTGGGCCGACCGTATCGTGCTGACCGGCGCGAACGGTGCGGGCAAATCCACCCTGCTGGCTCTGCTGCTCGGAAAACTGTTGCCGGACAGTGGAACCGCGACGCTCGGCTCCGGCGTCGAGGTCGGCGAGGTGGATCAGGCCCGCGGACTGTTCCGCGGCGAATCGGCTCTCGCGCACACCTTCGGCACCGAGATGCCCGATTGGCCCGACGCCGATGTCCGCACCCTGCTCGCCAAGTTCGGCCTGCGCGGCCAGCATGTCCAGCGCCCGTGCGCGACCCTGTCGCCCGGTGAACGCACCCGGGCCGCATTGGCGCTGCTCCAGGCTCGTGGCGTCAACCTGCTGGTCCTGGACGAACCGACCAACCACCTCGACCTGCCTGCCATCGAACAGCTCGAAGAGGCCATCGAATCGTTCACCGGCACGATGCTGCTGATCACCCATGACCGCCGGATGCTGGATTCGGTCCGCGCCACCCGCCGCTGGCACCTGGCCGACGGGCGGCTGTCCGAAGCGTGAGGGCTGCGGGTCGGCAGCCATCCGCCCGCACCCGTGGGGCACGCCCTAGGATCGAGCCGGTTGACGGAACGAGCCCGGGGGAAGGCAAGCACGATGCGCGACGGTGAGATCTTCGCCGGTTACACGATCGACCGCCAATTGGGTCGAGGTGGCATGGGCGCGGTGTATCTGGCGCGACATCCTCGGCTTCCGCGCCGGATCGCCCTGAAATTGCTGAACCAGGAATTGTTCACCGATAAGGAACTGCGGGCTCGTTTCGAGCGCGAAGCGGATCTGGTGGCGCAGCTCGAGCATCCGAATATCGTCACCGTCTACGACCGCGGCGCCGATGACGGCAGGCTGTGGATTTCGATGCAGTACATCGACGGTGTCGATGCGGCGGCCGTCGACCCGCGCGCTCTTCCGCCCCATCGGGCCGTGCAGATCGTCGCCGAGACGGCCAAAGCGCTCGACTTCGCGCACGGCAGAAGCATTCTGCACCGCGACGTCAAACCGGCCAATATCCTGCTCGCCAACGGTGTGAACGGTCAGGAACGGGTCTATCTCACCGATTTCGGCATCGCCCGTATCGCCGACGAAGCGAGCCGCCTCACCCAGACCGGCTCCTTCACCGCCACCCTCGCCTACGCTTCCCCAGAGCAGCTGACCGGTGCCGCCATGGACGGCCGATCGGATCAGTATTCACTCGCCTGCACACTGTATTGGCTGCTGACCGGCACCGCGCCCTTCGATTCCACGCACCCGGCGACCGTCATCCAAGGGCATCTGCAACAGCAACCGCCGCCGGTCACCGCGGCTCGCGCCGACCTGCCCCCGGCGCTGGACGCGGTGCTGGCCCGTGCCATGGCGAAACGTCCCGCCGACCGGTTCACCTCCTGCACCGAGTTCGCGGAAGCTGCTGGGCGCGCATTGCTCGGCGACGCCCCGCAGTTCGCGGCATCGTCCATCCCCGCCGCGCACAGGCCCGTCGCACCGCGGCCCGTCGCGGCACATCACAACGGGTACCCGGCACCCGCGCACCCACCGCACGGGCATCTGCCACCCGGCGCCTACCCCTATCCTCCGATGCGGCCGCCGCGATCGAACGTGGGCTGGATCGTCGGCCTCAGCATCATGATCGTCATCGCCGTGGTGGCGGGCATCGGAACCTGGGTGGCGGTTGCGAACCGCGATAAGACCCCGGAGCAGCGTCACCTCGAGGAGATACGGCTCGCCTTCCCCGATCTGCTGCCGCCCGGCCAGATCCCGGCGGGCCAAACATGGGGCCAGGGCACCGGATTCGACGGTATGGGGTGCAATGCGGAGGTCATGCGTGACGACCGCAAACTGCACTGGTACTTCATCAACAACCCCGCCCCGGACATGGGTAGGCCCACCGCGTACTGGGAATGCGGCTACGCCAACAGCTACATGATCCCAGAGGACAATATCCGCTGGCCCGATGTCCGTATCTTCCGATACGAGTCGGCATCCGACGTCCAGCAGGTGATCCGTGGCCTCGGCGCTCGTCCCGTCGAACAAGACCTCAACAACAACGGCACCCAGTACGCCAACGCCAAGGCCGGTGCGGAACCGACATCGGCTCCCCGGATCGCGACCACGTTCCCGAACGACCCCGAACGCGAGAACTTACTGGTCTACTCCTACGGCTTGGGCGCGAGCAACGACCCATCCATGGATCAGCTGCTGGATTGGTGGAAGAAACTGCCGCTCGATTGAGCGACCCCGAGCCACAGCGGCCGAAGCGTCAGGAAGCTTCCATTGTTCGGCCAGAACGTGAACATCGAGTGGGACGAACTCAAAGGCAAATTCTGGACCGATTCCTCGGCCTGTTCTTCCCCATCCTCCTGATCGTCGGCGCTGCACCCGGTGGGCTGCCCTGGCGTAAGACTCGATGGCTTACGCCAGGCGCACGTCATTCAGGGACGGGCGAACCTACCGGTGGTGATTCCGGTGGTGAAGGCTGCCCATTCGGCCGGGGCGAAGGTGAGGGCGGCGCCGGCCGGGTTTTTGGAGTCGCGGACGCCGACACGGTTGTCATCGAGGAAGGCGACTTCGACGCATTCGCCCGTGCCCTGGCTGTAGCTGCTCGTGAACCACTCGGCAGATGTTGGAACGGCTGTCACGCCAAGTACTCCTTCGCTACCTGCCGTAGCAGGTTCCTGCTGGTTACAGCATCCAGCGATCGCTGACGGATGCGGTCGTACGTTCGACGGTAACACGCAACATCTTCCGGCTTCTCCAGATACAGATTGCCCACCGTACTTCCTTCGACGAAGACGACCGGCGGGTCGACAGGCCTGCTCGCCCTCGTGGTGCCGAAGTCCAGAATCACGCATGGGCCGACCGACATACCGGCGGGGAATCCGGCGCTGAACGGCAGCACGAGCAGCTCGACATTGGGAAGCGTAGACATGTCGGCGAGCTTCCTCAGTTGCGCTGCCATCACTTTCGAGTCGCCGTTGATCCTCCGCAGAGCGCTCTCGCCGATGACGGCTTCGACGGAGATCGGCCTGCGCTTGCGCGTGACGATGTGCTGGCGCCTCAGCTTCAGCTGCACCCACGCGTCGTGCAATTGTTCGCTGGCATTCGGAAGCGCCACGCGGTTCAACGCGCGCACGTAGTCGGCTGTCTGGAACAACCCCGGCACAAGCTCGGGCTGAAACGTAGTGATTCCCACTGCCGCAGACTCCAATCCGAAGTACACATCGAAGTCCCTCGGGATCAGATCACCGAACTCATGCCACCAACTCTTGACGTTCGCCTGCTTCGCAAGCCCGGTGTACGCGGCGGCCAGCCTCTCCGGAACCCCGTAGAGTTCGCACGCCGCCTCGACATGGCCGAGGTTGACCTTGTTGTTTTGGCCGTGTTCCAGCCGGTACAAACTGCTGGATCCGATACCGAGCAGCTCTGCCGCGTGCGGCTGACTCAGCCCAGCACGTGTCCGCCAGTCCATCAGATAGTTCCCGAGCTGGCGTCGCGGCAAGTTGGATCCGGTGTCCTGCATGGAGTCCTCCCCATCGAGGGCGGGCCATTCGACCCGCGAAACGGGTAGAGCATGGGCACTGCCGCGGGAGACATGCTGGGCTTTCGCACGATCAGAACCACACGACCGCACATCCATCACACAACCCCGAGACAGATGGTTCGCTGATGCAGTCCGATGCCGCCCCGAAGAATCCGATCTCAATGTAGCAGCATCGATCACCAGCGAAAACGCTTACCCGAGAACTAGTTCAGCACCCGAGGAGGAGGCTCGTGCACACGCGAACGTCGATCACACCCGCCGCGCCGAACACAGGTCGACCAGCACGCACCGTCAGAAGTAGGCGTCCTCTTCCTTCTCACGCAGCGTCCGCACACCGTCTTCGATCCACCTGGTGAACGCGCTCGTGAAGTCCTTCGGCTCAGCGGGACGAACATCGAGGTGCGTGCGGTTGCGTTGCTCGAGGTACCGACCGTCACCGGTGATGTCGTACCACTGCATGGCTCTGAAACGGCTGTGCGCGGCGTGGAAATTTCCGAGTCGGAGGATGGCGTTGCCTCCTCCATCGGCAGGGCGAAGGGCCAGCCGATCGAATCGTTCACGTTCTCTGCTACGGGCGTCATCGCCGAAATATCCGGTATCGGAGTGGGGTTTGAGATCTTGCAGATCGAAGGTGGCTGGTCGCTCACGACCCGGCGAGCACGGCGGAATCGACGCGGCGAGAGCAGCGGGAAGCTGATCCGCACGAATCAACTGCGCGCGGATGTCGCCGAAGTCTTCACCGATGGCGGTTTGGCTCAGCACAGCGCCGTAGGAGTAGTTGCGGGCGCCGACGATACGCAAATCCTTGCGGGAACGACCGTCTCCGCCGCGATGAGCCTTCGAGCCGAAGAAGATCTCCACCCGCATATCGCAGTTCGCGAGGGTGTGTTTGAGCAAGTCGATGCGTTCACGCTCATCGCCGCGGTACTGGGCGTTGACGGCGGCGCAATGCGCATCGTAACCGCCGAGGGTGGGGAACCGGCTACGGTAACGCAGCGGCGGCGGCATCCGGTCGTTACCGTCATCGAACCAGAGAGCCGCAAAAGTGTCCGGTTCCCATGTCCACGCCATTCGGGTCAATCCGTTCCTGTAGTGCCACAATCGATTTGCGATATCGAGACATCGAAGGATGTGCGATTGATGTCTCCGAGTCGACCGGCTTAGAGGCCGGGCGCACGTGCACATCCCCTTGCCGACCGACTGCGTGCACAGGACAGTCGGCCGTCATGGTGCTGCGTGCCGGGCTCCGCTTTTGCCGCATCGACTGGCTGTGAGCATTGCCAGCCATGCTCGCCCGGTACACAGCGATTCCGGGTCAGGTCCGAGGAGGCCCATCTGCGGGACGGGCAGCGGGGATGTCCGCGCCGAGCACGCCACCGGGAATCGTGCGGGGGTCTTCGCCCAGCAGTTCCCGAGCGTTCTCCTCATTGATGAGGTAGTCGGGCGTCTTGCGGTCGGATTCGTTCTCGCCCCCACCGCCGCCGCGTCCAGCGCCGGGCGCACCCATCATCGGCATACCGCGTCCGGCACCTGTACCGGCCGCACCGCCAGTGCCTGCCGCGCCCGCAGCGATAGGTGTGCCCGTCTGGACGGGTGTTCCCGCAATGCTTCGTCCGGCACCTGGAACACCGGCACCGGGTAGGCCGGTCGAACCCGAAGGACCGCCCGAACCTCCACCGGAGCCCGGGAAGCCGCCGCCCGCGCTCGGCAATCCCGATGTCGACGCTGCCGACGTCGTCGGGTTCGCTGTCGTGGTGCTGCTCGGCGTGGTGCTGGCCGGAGTCGTGGCCGCCGGATCCGTCGAGGACGGCGTTGTGGTGTCGTCCGTCGTCGAATCGTCGGTGGTCTCTTCGCCGGTCTCTTCCTCGGTACCGGGCGTTTCCTCTTCGGTGGTTACATCTTCGCCGGTGCCTCCGCCGCCGGTACCACCTCCGCTACCAGTGCCGCCACCGTTGCCGTTGCCATTACCGTCGCCGTCGCCCTTGCCATCACCAGGAGGCAAGTACCCGACCGCGACCGGATCCCGCGGTTGAGGCAGGACCGGAATCATTCTGTCGGCAACCCGCGCCTGGAAGGTGTATGTGTCTCGGACCAGATTCTGGGCTTCCCGCTCCAGGTCGCCCTCGTGATCACCGTCGAACCAGTCCCCTGGATTCAAGGGAGACTGCGGGTCGTCGGAGTACTGGGGCATCTTTTTCTTGGTGTCGCCGACCGCGTTCACCATCTCGGTCACGCGCCAACTCAGCTTGGACAGTGCTGGCGTCAATTCGACTGCATCGGTTGCATAGTCCGAGATCGCCTGCCGTGCCGCCTGCGCGGCCGGACCGTCCCACGCCGATTCGCTGGAACGGCGGATCCGTGCCGCGAACACACCGACGGTGTCGGCCCAGTCTTTGGCGATGGTGTCGTAGTCGTCCTTGGCCTGGCTCGCCGCGGTCGTATCCATGGCCTCGAAAGTGCTGCGGAGGGTGGCGTGCGATTGGCTCCCCGGATTCTCCGGATCCTTGATCCGCTCGTCCTCGAATTCTTTCATGACGTCCTCTGCAAGCCCTGCGGGATGGATGCCATCGCCTGGTTGTACTCGGCTGCGAACGAGCTGTCGGTCTGTTGATACCGCTCAGCTATGGTGCGGTGGAGCAACTGGATACTGTCCACAATTTCGTAATGTCGTTGCAGGATGGCGTGCACAGTATTGGCTCCGTCATCGGCCTTCGCCTTGTCACGGAACCATGACACCAGCGTCCCGCCGGTCTTGATCCATTCGACGCCCTCACCCAAACCCCACTTTTCACGGCCGGAGATATCCTGAGCGAGGGATTGCAGGTCTTGGATCTTGTCTTTCATGGCTTGGCAGTCGCGCTCGATGTAAACGAATTCTTCGGCGTTGACGCGAACACTCTCGTTGAACGACACCGACACTTGACCGTCCTTGGCTGCGTCGATGATGTCCTGCATCGGCTTTTCCTTTGTCACGGACTATTTCCTCCCCAAATTTTCATCAACGGAGCCACGCTCAAGCGCCTGCCGGGATCAAGGGAAGAACCTTCTCCGCAAGCCGCAGCGCGATCTCACACCCGGTTTGATTTCCGGTCTTTCGCCGAGAGGCCGGGTTGTCGATCGAGAATTCGAGGCTGCCCCCTTCCATCTGAGCATTCAGACGACACTGCGTGGTATCCCCTGGTGTGTCGGCGGCATACAGCACAGTGCGTCCGCTTACCGTGGCCTCCTGGATCTCGGGATTGGCCTTCTCACGAATCATGTCGAGAGTCAGATTCGTTGTGCTGATGCCTGCGCCATAGCCGTCAGATACCACCCAGCGACACCCGCGCCATTTGATGTCACCCCGATCCATCTCGTCCTTGGAAGACCTGCCGCCCGTCGAATGCAGCCCCTCCGAATCCAACACCTCCTGCGAGACATCGGTGCACGGCGCGAACCCGCTGGGCACATCCTTCGCGATCGTCTGCCTGGCCGCCGACGTACCACCCGACTCCCCAGCAGGCTCAGCCGTCCCCTCCGTCGACGACCCACACCCCACCAGCACCAACACGACGCTCACCCCGGCCGCCGCGGCATACACCGACCTACGCATGAGATTCATCTTCCCCTATGCCGATGCCCGATATCTGCCGCCGCCGGGCCCGGACCGGCTCCTCCGCCCCCGCGAAAACTACCGATGACGGTATCGGGCACCGGTCCAGCTGGCAACCCACCTACCGGAGCAACTACGATGCGGCGGCTTCTGCTGCCCGACACATCGCGCAGCCGGGGAGATGGCGTGGCCGCAGCATCTGGCCTCGAACAGTTTTGAGGTCGCCGACCGAGTCCCCTACGGCACGCGAGGGAGGTGGCTTTGGCAACCACGTCTTCGCGACGTGTGCCCCCGGGTATCCGGGTTCTCCCACTGGCAAGTGGTACGTGGGCCACCTCCTGGTCGCGTACGCCGAAGCAGTCTGTCCGACCGGCGTTCAGGTTATCAGATGCTCGAATCATGCTGCCTCTTAATAGCATCGACGAAGAATCGAGCAGGCACACGGCAGTCTCATGAGTGGTCGGGATACGGCGGGTCGGATACTGCGCACCGAGGAGTCGGAGATCGCTGGGATCGGGTGCTCGGAGAGGACTCGGTGCATGCCCGGAGCAGGGGCGGTGGCTGTCAGTCCAGGGATGGGTGGAACGAGCGCCCTGCTCATCGGCGTACGCACCCGGCGGCTAGTTTGAGTTCGTGAGTGACATCGACGGTATCCGGCTCCTGGCGCACGGGGCGCAGACCGACTTCGGGTTGGGTATCGATACCCGCCTGACGCTCGTCGCCACCGGGTTCATCTTCCTGTCCGCGCTGGTTCTCGGCACCTGGAAGTACCACGGCATGCGCACCTCCGCCGATGGGGCGGCGCACGTCTATGTCGATATCGCGCATCGCGCGGCCCTCATGTATGCCTTCGCCGGTCTGCTCCTGGCTGTGTTCACGGAGTTGAGCGCGTGGCCGACGGCGGTGAATCTGGTGGCCGATGCGGTGGTGCTGGCGTTCTTCGTCGGCGCCATCGCCATGTATGCCTGGCACGGCTACCGGCGCGACACCACCAATCAGTTCCACGGCGATATCGACATCACCCTGCGCCTGTCCATGTTCGCGCTCATCGCCGGCGAGATCGGCGGGTTCCTGGTCTTGTTCACGGGGTTTCTGGTCGGCCAGTTCTGACGAGCTGGTCACGATCGGTCGACACGGGACGGACCCCGGTAACCGCCGATCCTCGAGCCGTTCTGGAGGCACTGAGAACGCGAAAACCACAGAGTTCCCTCATGAATCACGGGTGTGGGATCGCGGGCCTGTCCAGTAGTGTCCGCTGAGAACGACGAGGAGATCGACTATGGCCGGTGAGCGCAACGGATTTCTGCTGCTGAGCGGGGCGGCGTCGGTGGGAGCGGGGGCGTTACACCTGTTCGCCGCGGGTCTGCACACCGAACACGCGACTCTCGCCCGGCTCATGGTCGTGCTGGCGGCCGCGCAGTGTGTGGCCGGGCTGCTCGCGTCGGTGAGTGCGCGAAAGGCCGTGCCGGTCATGGTGATCGGCGTGAATCTCGTCGCGGTGGCGGTCTGGGGGTACACCAGGTTCGCCGGGTTGCCGTGGCCCGATGGTCTCGACAGCGCGGAGGCGCCGCAGTTCCTCGATACCACCTGTGCGGCGCTGGGTGTGCTCGCGATCGCCGGTGCGACCGTCGCCCTGGTGCGTCCGGGTGCGGCGCTGCCCACGGCCCCGGCCGCGACGGCGGCCGGTCTGGCCGGTGTGCTCGCCGTCGCCGCGATGCTCGGCGGCGCCGGACATGTGCACAGCCACGGCGACGGCGACCACTCCCACACCGCGGGCGGCGAGCACACCCACGCAGGCGGTGAACATGAGCACAGCACCGGCGACACCTGGCCGCGCCCGTGGGATCCGGCGAACCCGATCGACGTCTCCGGCGTCCCTGGCGCGACCCCGGCCCAGGAGCAGCGCGCGACCGCCTTGATCCGCAGCACCCTCGACCAACTGCCCGCATTCGCCGACGTCCACTCCATCGGCGCACTCGGCTTCCGCTCCATCGGCGATTCGGCCACCGGCTACGAGCACTACATCAACTCCGACTACATCCGCGACGACCGACTCCTGGACCCCGCCTACCCCGAATCGCTGGTCTACCGGGTCGACGGCGCCCAACGCACCTTGGTCTCGGCCATGTACATCGCCAACGACAAGAAGATCGACGACCCCGAACTGGTGGATTACGGCGGGCCGCTGATGCAGTGGCACGTCCACGACAATCTCTGCTGGACCCGCGGTGACAACGGCCCGGTGGTCGCCGGTGTCACCGACGCCGAGGGCAACTGCCCGCCCAACTCGGTCAATCCCGGTGCGGGCAACCCGATGGTCCATGTCTGGATCACGGCGCACCAGTGCGGACCGTTCGCTGCCCTGGAAGGCCACGGCGCGGGGCAGGCCGCCGCGAACGGCCGTCGCGCCGACACCTGCGCCCACGATCACTCCGGCGGGCACCGCTGAACCGAGCCCACCGAAGCGGTACAACTCGAATGCACCGGTCCGGGCGTTGTCAGCGCGCCAGGAAGTGCCAGCCGAGCCAGAACCACAACGGCAGAATGAGCAGGCGGGCGGTCCTTGTTCGTAGCGCCAGGACGACGACTGCACCGAGCGGCACGAGGCTGCCGCGGCGTACGTGCGCCACGACGGTGAGAGTGAGCGCGATGCCGAGAAGGATCGCGAAACCGGTGATGACCACCGTCCTGTCGCTCATCGCCGCACCAACCACCAGCCGGCCGCGAGCCACGCCAACCACCCTGCCAACCGCAGCGGCCCCTGTTCCATGACCGGATCCAGCAAAGTCGACAACGTCGGATAGTCGTAGTGCGCGATCAACCGATCCGGTTGCCGCACATAGGCGTACACCTGCCAGGCGAGGATTGCCGCCAGCGACGTCGACCAGACCACCACTCCCCTGCGCATTGCCTTGGCCCGCAGCGAATTGGGCACATCCTCGATCGATCCGGGTTCAGCGGGACCCGAGCCCGCTATTCGCTCTGGCCGCGGCGCCTCAGAAGTCGACATGCCGGGTCGATCGGATACCGGCGCCGACCCGCGGTCGGATGTGCCGCCCACATCGCCTCCGTCCGTCCGGTCAACCGCTGGGAATCGGACGGTCGAGCGCGGAAAAAGAGCCAGGATCAGCGCCGTGAGGCCGATGAGTACCACCAGTGTGGTCGAGGCCCAGTGAAACGGGGGCGTAAGTGTGCCTACTATGGCCAGCCCGACCAGGCATACCAGAGCTACAGCACGACGCCCGAAGATCGGGCGGCGAGTGGGCGACGGCTCATACGCCATGAGTCGGAGGATACGGCCGACCGACCGACAGACCAGCGGAATGCGGCACAACGGCCATGTTCATTGCGATCGCGCCGCGGGTATGCCGGGACACCGGTGGGCAGACGACGGCAACACTCAGTGTGACGGCGCCGAAACCCGCTGAACCGCCGCGACCCGTTCGGCCAGATCATCGGCCAACCGCTGCGCCTGGGCGAGATCGGTTGCTTCGACCATCACCCGAACCAGCTGTTCGGTCCCGCTGGGTCGCAGCAGGATTCGACCGGACTCACCGAGTACCCGTTCGGCCTCGGCGACCGCGTCGAGGACGTCGGTAGCGGCCATGACGGCGGCCTTATCGCTGACGGGAACGTTCACCAGGATCTGCGGAACGGTCTGCAACACCGACGCCAACTCCGCCAGGGTGCGACCGGTAGCGGCCATCCGAGCCATGAGCTTCAGGCCGGTGAGGATACCGTCGCCGGTGGTGCCATGGGCGGGGAACACCACATGGCCGGACTGTTCGCCGCCGAGGGTGAATCGGCCGCGGCGCAGCTCCTCGAGAACGTAACGATCGCCGACCGCGGTGGTGCGCATGGTGATTCCGGCCTCGCGCATGGCGATGTGCAGGCCGAGATTGCTCATGACGGTGGCGACGAGAGTGTTCTCGGCGAGTTCACCGGCATCACGCATGGCGAGCGCGAGGATCGCGAGGATGGCGTCGCCGTCGACGACATTGCCGTCGGCGTCGATGGCGAGGCAGCGGTCGGCGTCGCCGTCGTGGGCGAGGCCGAGGTCGGCGCCGTGCTCACCGACCGCGCGACGTACCTGGTCGAGGTGGGTGGAGCCGCAGCCGTCGTTGATATTGAGGCCGTCGGGGTCGGCATTGATCGCGATGACGTTCGCGCCCGCTTCGCGATATGCGGCCGGACCGACTTCCGACGCCGCGCCGTGCGCGCAGTCCACGACGACGGTGAGCCCGTTCAACTCCTGGCCGGTCGCCTCCACCAGATGCTCGACGTAGCGCTCGTGGGTTCCGGCGACGCTGTACTGATCGGGTATGGCAAGGCCGTGATCGCGGGCGCCGGACGCACCGAGCACCCGCCCGATGCTCGCCCCGGTCGGACGCACCGTGGCCTCGGCCATCACGGCTTCGATCCGGTCTTCGATCGCATCGTCGAGCTTGTGTCCACCGGCGGCGAAGATCTTGATCCCGTTGTCCGGCATGGGATTGTGCGAGGCGGAGATCATCACGCCGAGACACGCGTCGTACAGACCGGTCAGGTAGGCGACGGCAGGGGTCGGCAGCACACCGACCGACAGCACATCGACCCCGGCGGCGGTCAACCCCGCCGTGACGGCGGCTTCCAACATCTCACCACTGGCCCGCGGATCTCGCCCGACGACGGCAAGCGCCCGCTTCTTACCGCGGCTCAGAATCTGCGCCGCCGCTCCGGAAACCCGCAGCGCCAGCTCCGGTGTCAACGACTCGTTGGCCAGCCCGCGAACCCCATCGGTGCCGAACAGACGTCCCATACCTCGTCCCTCGATCGATGAATCCTGCTCCGGCGACCACCCCGCGCACACAGCAGCCAGATCTCTACGGCGTGCGCGACGGCCCCGGAGGAGGCAGCCCGCGCGACCACGGAAGGTCCGCGAACGCCGCTATCCAATACAGCACGAGAGCAGGCGCCCAGCAATGCTGGATGCCTGCTCTCGTACAGGTGCCGCGCCGACAGTACCGCTTCCGGCACCTGCACGGTGCCGGAAGCGAACAGTCGACGATGCGAAAATCAGCGCTTCGAGTACTGAGGCGCCTTACGGGCCTTCTTCAGACCGTACTTCTTACGCTCGGTGGCGCGCGGGTCACGAGTCAGGAAGCCGGCCCGCTTCAGGGCGGGGCGATCCTCGGGGGTGACCTCGATCAGCGCACGGGCGATGGCCAGGCGCAGCGCGCCGGCCTGACCCGACGGGCCGCCGCCGACCAGGCGGGCGTGCACATCGAAGTTCTCGGTGCGCTCGACCGTGACCAGCGGGGACTTCACCAGCTGCTGGTGCACCTTGTTCGGGAAGTAGTCCTCGATGGTGCGGCCGTTGAGCACGAAGTTACCGGTGCCGGGCAGCAGCCGGACGCGGACGACGGCCTCCTTGCGGCGGCCGACGGTCTGCACCGGACGGTCGATGACGACCGGGGCGTAGGCCACATCGGACTCGAAACCGGCCTCTTCGTAACCGGCGCCGTCCTCGACCACCTCGACGGTGGTGTCCTCGACGACGTATTCCTCGTTGAATTCCTCGGGAGCGGTCACTGGGCCACCTGCTTGATCTCGAACGGAACGGGCTGCTGAGCCGTGTGCGGATGGTTCGGGCCCGCGTACACCTTCAGCTTGCCCGCGATCGCGTTACCCAGCTTGTTCTTCGGGATCATGCCCTTGACGGCCTTCTCCACGAGACGATCGGGCCGCGACTCCAGCACCTGACCGACAGTGCGCGACTTGAGGCCGCCCGGATGTCCGGAGTGGTGGTGGATGAGCTTGTCCTGCTTCTTGTTGCCGCTGATGGCAACCTTGTCAGCGTTGATGATGATGACGAAATCGCCACCATCGACGTGCGGAGCGTAGGTCGGCTTGTGCTTGCCACGCAGCAGATTCGCTGCCTGAACGGCAAGACGGCCGAGCACTACGTCAGTGGCGTCGATGACGTACCACTTACGGGTCACGTCACCCGCCTTCGGGCTGTACGTAGGCACAGTGCTTCCCTGTCTGTCGTCGGTGCTGCCGGCCTGGTGTGCGGTCGAGGTCGTTCCCGGCGGCCGGTTGAGACCCGGGCCTCGGCATGCCACACACCAGCCAGCCACGATACCAGTCGGGTATGGCGGCGGCGAAACCGGCTCAGATGTCGACCGGCGGCCCGAAGTCGGCGGCGCCCGGCGGGCCGGGCAGCAGGTAGCGCAGGGTGTTGACGCCCGGCTGCCCACATTCGGATTCGGCATGCGGGGTGCCACGTACCGACGAGATTCCCGACTGGGGTTCCAGGACCGCTTCCGGGGTGCGCGAACAGGCCGTCGGCGCCACTCCGGCGTCGACCGCGACGAGTTCGACCGCGCCGGCACCGGGCGCCATCGCGAATGCGGCGAGGGCCACCGCACCGGCCACCGCCTGGGCGCCGAACACGGTGCCCGTCATCTTGTTCCACATCTTGGCCTTGCGGTCCGGGTGGTCGGCCTGGCTGTCCGAGGCGCCGACCCGGTCCCCGCCGGGCGACGCGTAGGGCGGCGGCCCGGAGTGCGCGGCCGGTGGCCGACCGGACTGTTCCACCGGCTCGGGCGGGCGGGTGAATCGGCTGCCCGGCTCGAGGCGATCCGGCGTCGGACGTCCACCGGGTTGGCCACTCCTCGCGATATCGGCGTCGCCGGGTGCGGCGCTCTGCCGATGCCTGCCCTCGGTCATCGGCGGCCGGTCTCCCAGCTGCGAGGTCTGCGGCCGCGGCGGCTCGGGTGCGTGCCCCTGCGGCATCGGCGGACGCTGCGCGGCGGGCTGCTGCGGCATCTGACGTGGCGGTTCCTGACGTGGCGGCGCGGCAGGACGCGGCGCCGGTTCGGGCCGCGGCGCGGGCTCGGCAGACCTGGCGCCGGAGTCCGGTTCCGTTCCGTCGCTCTCGCTCAGCAGCAGATGCGCGGCGCCGAGCACCAGGGCGTGCATGGGATGGTCCGCGCTGTGCAGCCGCTGGCCGAGATGATTCTGGAAGGCAAACCGGATCGGATCGTTGAAGCACACGTTTCCGGCCAGCAGCACCGTGGAGGTATCGGCGCCGATCGCGCGGGCGGCAGCCATGACCTCGATCACGGCGTCGTCGGCGGAGCGCGCGTCACGGGTGGCTTCGGGCGAGATCGCGACGTCGACCGATTCGGTGGGCTGTTCGTCGTCGCCGTGCACCGCGACCACCAGCATGGTGCGTCCATCCGAGTACACGCCGGTGGCGCCGACGCCCCTGCGGTTGATCCGATCCGGGGGACGGACCAGCCCGAGCGCGCGCACATAGCCCGACAGCGCGACCGATTCCGGCAGCGGTTCGACGGTGACGCCGAGCTGCTCGACCAGCTCGCAATAGGCGTCGACCTTCTCATCCGGCCAGCCGTCCGGATACGGCAGCGCCACCACATCGGGTCTACCGCTCAGGTATTTGCCGACCGAGGCCAGCGGGTTGTAGAGCCGGGCCCGGAACACCAGCTCGGCGGGCCAGGTCGCCCCGGCGATGACGATCTGCTGATGTCCGAGGATGTCACGCACATCGGCGATGGCCATACCGAGATCGGGACGTTGACGGTCCACACCGGCGGTATGCAGCCGCCCGGAGGCGTCGGCCAGCAGATACGCCGGAGTCGTATAGCTTCCATCGACCTTCACCGGGCGGATCGGGGTGCCCCCACCGCCTGCGGCCACGGACACCACATCCCACCCGAGATGTACCGCCCCTACTCGCACCGTCACAGGCATCAGTGTGCCTGTTGTGCGCGCGACACGCTCGCCGCACCGGGGGACCGGCCGTTACCGGCGAGGACACGCCCGGTCACGACGCGGACTTCTTCAGTCGCAGCCGATGCCAGGTGAGCGCCGAGAGGACCGCGGTCACCACCAGCAGCATGGTCACGTTCAGCAACCAGATGCCCGGACTGTGCTCCCAGAGATTATCGGGCTGGGCATTGGCGAACAGGGTCTTGATATCGACGGTCGAGGCGGCGGCGGCATAACCCCACCGCGACGGGAACAGCCACGACACCTGTTCGAGCACCACCCGGTCGGTCACCGGGATCATGCCGCCCGCCATCACCAGCTGCACCATGATCGTCACCACCAGCAGCGGCATGACCTGCTCATTGGATTTCGCCAGGGTCGACAACGCCAGACCGACCACCACACACGACACCGCCGTCAGCGCGACGCCGAAGTACAGCTCGAGGCTGCCGGACGGTATGAGCGCGCCCGCACCCGGCGGATTCTTACCTGCCAGCGCAATGCCGATGAGCACGGCCGATTGCAGCAGCGCGGCGATGCTGAAGACCACGATCTTGGCCATGGCGTATGCCGAGGGCAGCAGACCGACGGCCCGCTCGCGGTAGAAGATGGTCCGCTCGCCGACCAGGTCACGCACCGTCAGCGTCGAACCCATGAAGCAGGCGCCGAGCACGAGGACGACCAGCAGCTGCTGGGTTTCACCGCCACCCTGATGGACGAATATCTGCTCACCGTTCGGTCCGGGAACCGGCACCTGCGGTCCGGCCCCGAACCCGTTGTCACCGGGAACCACCAGCGTCAGCACGCCGAGCACGAACGGCAGGATCACCAGGAACGCGAGATAGCCGCGGTCGGCCAGGATCAATCGGACCTGGCGCCGCACCAGAGTGGAGAACTGCCGCCAGCCACTCGATTGGGGCGGGCTGCCCATCGCCCCGTACCGCATCGGCGCGGGCGGCGGTGGTGGCGGAATGAACGCCTGCCGCGAGCGATACGCCGCGAACGCCTGATCGGGGTTGGCCGCGACATTGGCGAAGATCTCGGCCCAGTCGCTGGTCCCGAGCGCACCGCCCACACCGGCGGGGTTGCCCGCGTAGGCGGTCTTACCGCCCGGCGCCAGCAGCACGACCTGATCGCACATGTCCAGGCAGGCCACCGAGTGGGTGACCACGATGACGACACGGCCCGCATCGGCCAGTTCGCGCAGCATCACCATGACCTGACGGTCCAGCGCCGGGTCCAGACCCGAGGTCGGCTCGTCCAGGATCAGCAGCGACGGACCGGTCAGCAGTTCCAGCGCCACCGAGGCACGCTTGCGCTGACCGCCCGACAGCCGGTCCACCCTGGTGTCGGCGTGCTCGGTGAGCGAGAGTTCCTTGAGCACACCGTCGATGACCTGCTGCCGGTCGGCACTCGAGGTATCGGGCGGCAGCCGCAGTTCGGCGGCGAAGCCGAGCGCCTGCCGCACGGTGAGCTGACGGTGCAGCACATCGTCCTGCGGGACCATGCCGATCCGGGAGCGCAGCGCCTCGTATTCGGCGTGCAGATTGCGGCCTTCGAAGGTGACCACACCGCCGGAGGGTTGGGTGTTGCCCGCGATCAGCTTGGACAGCGTCGATTTACCCGCACCCGAGGGGCCGATCAGCGCCGTGAGCGTGCCGCGCCCGGCTTGCAGGTTGACATCGACGAGCAGCTGTTTGTTGCCCTCGACGGTGAACCCGACGCCGTGCACGTGCAGGCCCTGTTCGGCGACCGGACGCTGCCGGTGCACCAGGGTGCCCTGCTGGACGACGAAGTCGACATTGCCGATGGTGATGATGTCGCGCTCACGCAGCACCGCACTCTGCTGGCGGACACCGTTGACGAACGTGCCGTTGGCCGACCCGAGATCCTCGATCGTGAGGCCCTGCGAGCCCGCGATCAGCCGGGCATGTCGGCGTGAGGCCAGCGGATCGTTGACCACGATCTGGTTGTCGGTGGTACGGCCGATACCGAGCCCACCGGCGGGCAGCCGGTCGGCACGGGCGATGGGCGAGGTCGACGGCCTGGCCCGCACCGGCGGCAGCGCGGAGGTGTCGGCCTTGGTCGTCATATTGATATTCGGCTGCGCCTGCGGCTGGGGCTGCGACCCACTGTGGAATCCGGCGATCCGGCTCGCCCCCGATTGCGGACGCTGCGGCGGCGCGGGCGGCGGACGCAGCCCGGTGCGCGGCGGCTGCGGCTGATGCTGCGGCGGACGAGCCTGCGGTACGGCGGGCACCAGATGCAACAGCGGCCCGGTGATCGCGTCACCGAGTCGCACCTGGGTGGGCCGGTCGATCGATACGGGACGGCTGAGCCGGGCCGCGTCGACGAACACACCGTTGGTGCTGCCGTTGTCGCGCAGCACCCATGCGCCCCCCTGCCAGGCCAGGATCGCGTGCACCCGCGAGACCAGCGGACTGTCCACGAACAGCAGCACTTCCGGCGCGCGGCCCATCGTGACCTGCTGGCTCGAATCGAATACTCGTTCGGTTCCATCATGGCGCACGGTGATGGTCTGCGCCCCCGGTGAAGACATGCAGCGGATACTATTCCATCACCCGGACATCGGCGGTGCCCCCGATGCGCCATGCCCCGTTCCGGCGACCGAAACAACGACCGACCGGCCGACGAGGGGGAGCAACGATGCGGCAACGTCGTGGGATCGCCGTCATCATCGCCGCGCTGTGCGCCGCGGCCGTGCTCACTGGATGCACACGATCGGTGGACGGCCGCGCCGTCTCCATCTACGACGATCCGTTCAAAGTGGCGGGATTGCCGACCACCAGCGGCCCGAGCGGCCCGCGTCCCGACGCCACCGACAGCACGCTGACCGCACGCAACGGTGACGGCGGCGAGGTGGACCAACTGGCGCTCAACGCGGTCGAGGACATCCAGACCTACTGGGAGGCCGAGTACCCCAAGGAGTTCGACGGCGAGTTCGAACCGGTCGACAAGCTGATCTCCTGGAGCGCCAAGGCCACACGGAACGATTCGGTCGAATTCTGCACCGAGACCACCTACCGACTGGTCAATGCCGCCTACTGCCGCCTGGACAACTCCATCGGCTGGGACCGCTCGCTGCTGCTGCCGACCATGGAGGACACCTTCGGCAAGATGTCGGTGGTCATGGTGCTCGCGCATGAGTACGGACACGCCATCCAAACCATGTCCAAGATCGTCGAACGCAAGGATCCGGTGATCGTCAAGGAGCAGCAGGCCGACTGTTTCGCGGGCGCGTTCATGCGCCATGTCGCCGAAGGCAAGTCCGAGCATTTCACCATCAACACCTCCGACGGCCTCAATTCCGTACTCGCCGCCACCGTCGCCATCCGCGACTCCGATCCCGACGATCCGGAGAGCGTGCACGGCTCCGCGTTCGAACGGGTCACCGCGGTGCAGATCGGTTTCACCGACGGCCCCAAGGGCTGCAAGGCCATCGATATGGACGAGATCGAGCGCCGCCGCGGCGATCTACCGCAGAGCTTCGAGGGCGATACCAACCGCGGCGAATACCCGATCACCAAAGAGAACCTGATCGAACTGACCAAGGCACTCGCCGCGATCCTGCCGATCGATGCCGACCCCACCTACAGCTACGGCGGCGCCACGGTCGACTGCACCAACGGCACCACGACCGAACCGGTCAGCTACTGCCCCGCCAGCAATACCATCGCCACCGACATCCCCGGCTTGGCCGAGCGCGGCACCTCCGACACCGATCCCGATGATCCGCTGCCGGTGAAGGTGACCGGCGATTACAACGGGTACGTGGTCTTCATCGCCCGATACGCCCTGGCCGTGCAGCGCGACCATGGTCAGCAGCTCGTCGGGGCCAAGACCGGATTGCGTTCGGCCTGCCTGTCCGGTGTCGTCACCGGCAAGCTCGCCGAACCGGGCCGGCCGCCGTCGGAAGGCGACATCACACTGGCCGCGGGCGATCTGGACGAGGCGGTGTCCGGGCTGCTCACCGACGGTCTCGCCGCCAGCGATATCAAAGGACAGACCGTACCCAGCGGGTTCGCGCGGGTGGACGCCTTCCGCGCCGGAGTGCTCAACGGCGAGACCACCTGCATGTCGCGCTATTCCTGACGGTCCCGCGCGCGCTCTGACGCTCGGCTCGACGGCGACGCTCAGCCGAACGGTGGCGGCGCCGCCGGATCGAAGCGCAGCACCCGGTTGCCGATCATGATCTCGGTGCCGGGCAGCAACACCATCGGCTGATTCGGGGTCAGCCGCACCCAGTCGCGATATCCGGCGACGCGGGTGCGGGTGCCGTTGGTCGAGCCCCGGTCCACCAGCGTCACATCCCAATTCACCAGCACGATCTCCGCGTGCGCGCGCGACATGCCGCCGGAGTTGTCCTCGATCTTCAGCGGGATCAGGCCGCGCCTGGCCTGTTCGGAATGTTCCGGGTCGCGTCCGATGACGGCGTCGGCGGCGAGCATGAACGTCATCCCGTCGTCGAGCACGAGCATGCCCAGCGGCGGGCGCACCACCTCGCTCATCGGCTGGGTCTGATCGACCGGCATCCCGCAGACGGTGCAGAACGCGGCACGCGGATCGCTCGGATGCGCCCTGGCGCATTTGAATCCCATGACCTTGACCGCAATCGTGGTGGCCCGCGCCGTCGCCTCCAATCGTCGCTGGAGCTGCGGGTCCGGGCGCGGTGACGGATCGGTGCCGCGGTGTTCGATGGGTTCTGGGTGCGCGGGCGGCTGCTCGCCGTCGCTCAGATCGAGCATCGAGGTGGACGCCTGGGTGGGCGTCACATTCGGGTCCACCGGCGGCGATTGCGCCGCAACGGGTTCCGGCGAGCGCTCCTGATCGATGCGCGCGGTCGGCAGCGGCGGAGGCGCGGTCCGGCGATGGGAGCCGCCATCGGTGGCCTCCACGTTCACCGTGCGGGCCGGGCGGGCGCGCACCGCGTCGGACCAGACGATCATTCCTCCGGCCTGCGCGATACCTTCGACCAGCCAGCCGATTCCGCGTTCGGTGGGTAGCTCGGGAACGCGGCCGTCGGTGTCGTCGACGAACAACGCGACCGCGCGTGCGGGCACCGAGGCCACCCGATCGACGGTGAACGCCGCATCGCTGCCCCGATACCGCTCGATCTGCTCCCCCGCGAGCACCGCTGTCACCGCACCGTGCAAAAAGATGGCCACCCCGCCGTTCTCGGCAGGCGACAGGATGCCGAAATCGATCGGACGCCCCGGGCTGATCTGCTCGGCGTCCTTCATCAGCCAGCGCGTGGCGTGACGCGCGACCAAGGCGCCGGGGCCCGTCGGTTGTTGTTCGGCGGCCTCGCTGACCAGTTCGGCCAGCGATTCCAGCGCTCGAACGGCAGACGATTCCTGGCTCGGCTTACCACGATCCCGATGCGCGACCACCACCACAGCGCCCGCGACCCGCGCCGCGACGTGATTCCCGGCGACGACCTCCACCTGCCGATCCTTCAACGGTATCGGCCTTCCCCTGGTGCGGAATGCTGGATGATCGCCACCAGACCAGAGTATTGCAATGCGAACATCACCGGTCCCGTTACCCGCGGTTCGTCCGGAGTCCGCGCACCGCCAGCCCCTGATCGACCGAGCAACCTTTCATGATCAGGCCCGCCGATCGGCAGCGGTCCACCGGTCGGGCGCGATCGGGTGTCATACCGGTGCAGTACCATCCCGCTCGACACACTCGAGATAGGGGGGAGCGTGCGACTCATCGCGGGATCTCATCGTTTCCGGGCGGGCATCGCTGTGCTGTTCGCTTGTGCGCTGGCTGCTACCAGCTGCGGGTCCGACACCGAATCGGCGCCGCCGGTCGTGGACCTGACCCAGCTGGACGTCGGCGGTTACGCCACGTTGCCGCGCGATATCGGCGAGCCGAAGAACAAGGACGTGCCGCGGTTCGTCGAGGCACAGCGGCTCGGCAACGTCATGCCGCTACCGGTGGAAATCGACCCGAGGTTCGTGCACCAGGGGCCTGGCACGCGACCGTTCCTGCTGCCCGACGAGTCGCACCTCAGCCCCATCCACCGCTGGATCAGCGAGGTGAACTTCGCCGACGACGCGAAAGGCTTCATCGCCGGGTTCTCCGCCACGGCGCAGTCGAACAAGTCGCCGGCACTGGCCTCCACACTGTCGACCAATGTCCTCATCTTCCCCGATGCGAGGTCGGCGACCGATGCGGCGGCGAAGCTGTCGCGTGCCCGCTTCCTTCGTGACGAGGACTTCCCGGTCGAACCGGCGAGGCTGGACGAATACCCCGCGGCTCATGTGCGGTGGCAGCCCGCTATGCAGACGCTGGTTTCGTGGTTGGCCGAGGACGAGTTCGTAATCGTCACCATCGCCTACAACGCCGAGGCCAAGATGCTGGGCGAATCCGATCTGCCCGGCTTGTCGGCGCTGTCGGAGCGGGCCATCGCCGCGACGAGCACCGGCCTGGAGAAGTTCGAGCCGACGCCGCCGGACAAGCTCATGCAGACCTCCATCGACCCGGACGGCCTGCGGTCCATCTCGCTGGCGCGCCCGGAGGGTGATTCGTTCATGAATGTCCCTGGCACCTACGACCTGCACGGTTCACTGCATTTCCCCACCGATCCGTTGGCCCGTAAGCAGGAGCTGGAGGCGGCAGGCGTCGACCGGGTCGCCTACGACGCAGGCGAGCTGTACCGGGCCGCCGACGCCGAGTCCGCGCAGGAGCTGAAGGACAAGTCGTCCGAACTCAGCCGCTACTTCCGCAGCGCCGACTCGCCGAAGGGCCTGCCCCAGGCCACCTGTATGGAATACAAGGGGCCCGCAGAGGGTGCGATCCGGTTCTACTGCCATGTCGCCTACGACCGCTACTACGCGTTCATGGGCGCCGGACAGCTGCTGGATGCCCAGCAACGGATATCGGCCCAGTACGCCATTCTGGCCAACTCGAAATAAGGCTGCGGGGACATGCGCATTCCAAACATCATGAAGTCATCGGCCGCCAGGTGCGCCGCATCGGCCTTCGCCGCGACCGTCGCCTTGTCCGGATGCACTGCGGTGTCGGGGACCGCGCTACCGGGCGAGCCCGATATCCGCGGTTTCGATACCGGCAGCTACCCGACCACACCGCTCGATCTGCGCTGGGAGTACAACCACACCCTGCTCGACGGGGTCGAGCTGGCGATCATGCGGCTGGCGGACAACGTCGTGAACGGGATCGAGATCGACCCGAAGCTGGAATACAACCGCGGAGTCGAGGCCTTCGATGATGCCGACTCGGCCACCGAGCTGCTCGCCGACGTCAACGGGCCGGTGCTGGAACGGCACAATTTCATGTTCGGACTCGGCATCACCTCCGCGGATCGCGCCGCACCTGCCGACAGATCGCTGGGCGAAACGTCGGTCACCATCGGCGTCCTCCAGTTCCCGGACGACAAGACCGCCGAGGCCGCGGCGCGCGATCTGGACCAGACCGATCTCGCGGTCTCGCCCGATCAGAACAAGCCGGTGGCCCTGGACAAGTACCCCGACGCCCATTCCCATTGGCGTCCGGGCATTCCCACGCTCGGCACGACCATGGCCGTCGGCAGCTATGTGATATCCATGCTGGTCACCTGGCCGTCGCCCGACCTGCACGCGCTGACGACGCTCGCCGAGCAGTCCTACGCGGCGCAGGTGCCGCTGCTGGAGAAGCTACCGGCACTGTCCAAGCGTGACGTGGCCGCGCTCCCGTTCGATCCGGAGTCGATGTTCCAGCGAACGCTGACCTCGCCGGACTTCTTCTTCTCGCCCAGGGTCGGCGCCGTCGCGTTCCATACGCCGCGCGGCATCCTGCACTGGGTGAGCGAGCCGACCGAGACACAGAAGGCCATGGCCGACAGCGGCACCGACCGCATCTCCATCGCCGATGGGACCTACCTCTGGCGGACGCGGGACACCGAGTCGGCGACGAAACTGGCCGATACCCGGCTCGTGTCGAGCCGATGGATGGCGATCGACCCACCTCGAGATGTACCGGATGTGCGCTGTGCCGAGGACTCCACACCCGCCGACTCGGACCGGAGATACGTCTGCGTCCTCCGGTACGGCCGTTATGTCGCCCAGGTCCAGAGCGGGCAGCCTGCCGACGTCGAACAACGAGCCGCGGCGCAGTACGCATTGCTCGCCAACAGCCAGTACCAGTGAGTTCGGCCGCGGCGACCGGGCGAGCTACCTGGGCGGGCCGCGCACCGGAGACCACATTCGCGTCTCGCGTCGGTGCAGTACTATCCGGGCTGACACACTCGAGCAAAGGGGGGAGCGTGCAGCTCACCGCGAGACCGCATCGTTTCCGGGCGGGGGTCGCCCTACTGTTCGCCTGCGCCCTCGCGGCGACGAGCTGCGGGTCGGATACCGAAGCCGCGACGCCGACGGTGGACCTGACCCAGCTGGACGTCGGCGGTTACGCCACGCTGCCGCGCGATATCGGCGAGCCGAAGAACACCGACGTGCCGCGGTTCGTCGAGGCACAGCGGCTCGGCAACGTCATGCCGCTGCCCGTGGAGATCGATCCGAAGCTGGTGTATCAACCGCCGGGAACGGTGCGACCGTTCCTGCTGCCGGACGAAGCCCACTCGAGTCCGATCCACCGCTGGATCAAAGAAGACAACTTCGCCGCCGACGCGAAGGGATTCGTCTCCGGGTTCTCGGCCACCGGGCAGTCGAACAAGGTCAACAGCATCGCCTACACGCTGTCGACCTCGGTACTGATCTTCCCCGACACGAAATCGGCGACCGACGCCGCCGCGAACCTGTCGCGCGCGGGCTTCTACGACGACGACGAGTACCCGGTCGAACCGGCGAAACTGGACAAGTACCCTGCCGCTCACGTCCGGTGGCAGCCCGGCGGCCAGGTGCTGGCCTCGTGGTTGGCCAAGGACGAATTCGTGATCGTCACCATCGCCTCCGACTATGAGAGCAAGGTCCTCGGCGAATCCAACCTGCCAGGGATGTCCGCGCTGGCGGAGAAGGCCATCGCCGCGACGAGCACCGCCCTCGACAAGTTCGAGCCGACGCCGCCGGATCAGTTCATGCAGACCTCGATCGACCCCGACGGTCTGCGGTCCATTTCATTGCGCCGACCGGAGGGCGATTCGTTCCTCAACGTGCCCGGCACCTACGACCTGCACGGCTCACTGCACTTCCCCACCGACCCGCTGGCCCGTAAGCAGGAACTCGAGGACGCAGGCGTCGACCGGGTCGCCTACGACGCAGGCGAGCTGTACCGGGCCGCCGACGCCGAGTCCGCGCAGGAGCTGAAGGACAAGTCGTCCGAACTCAGCCGCTACTTCCGCAGCGCCGACTCGCCGAAGGGTCTGCCACAGGCCACCTGTATGGAGTACGTGGGCCCGGCCGCCGGGGCCATCCGTTTCTACTGCCACGTCGCCTACGACCGGTACTACGCGTTCATGGGCGCCGAGCAACTGCTCGACGCTCAGCAGCGGATATCCGCTCAGTACGCCATCCTGGCCAACTCCGAGTAGGACTGCGGCATATGCGAATTCGAAGCATTCTGAGAACCTCCACCCTCCGGTACGCCGCCCTGGCCATCGCCGCGACCGCCGCGTTGACCGGCTGTTCGTCGGTGTCGGGCACCGCGCTGCCGGGTGAGCCGGATATCCGCGATTTCGATATCGGCACCTACCCGACCACACCGCTCGATATGCGCTGGGAGTATCTGAACGGTCTGGACTCCGGCACCGAGCTGGCGATCATGCGGCTGTCCGACAACGTCGTCAACGGGTTCGAAATCGACCCGAAGATCAAGTACAACCGCGGGGTCAAGGGCTTCCCCGACGCCGAAGCGGCGACCGAACTGCTCGCCGATGTCAACGGACCGGTGCTGGAACGGCACAATTTCATGTTCGGCCTCGGCCTCACCTCCGCCGACCGCGCCAAGTCGCCGGATAAATCGGTCGGCGACACCGCGGTCACGATCGGTGTCCTCCAGTTCCCCGATGAGACGACCGCCAAGGCCGCCGCACGCGATCTGGATCAGACCGATTTCGCGGTGGCGCCGGATCAGAACAAGCCGGTCGAGCTGAAGAAATACCCTGACGCCCACTCCCATTGGCGTCCGGGCCATCCCACGCTCGGCACGACCATGGCCGTCGGCAGCTACGTGGTAACCCTGCTCATCACCTGGCCGAGCTCCGATCTGGATTCGCTCACATCACTCGCCGAGAAGACCTACGCGGCCCAGATCCCGCTACTGAAGGAACTGGCGCCGCTGTCCAAGCGTGAGGTGCTCGAGCTGCCGTTCGATCCGGATTCGATGTTCCAGCGGACGCTGGCCTCCGACGACTTCTATTTCACACCCATGGTCGGGAAGGTCGCGACGCACAAGCCCCGCGGCCTCCTGCATTGGGTGGGCGAACCGACCGATGTCCAGCAGGCGATGCAGGACAGCGGGGTCGACAGCATCTCCCTTGCCGACGAGACGTATCTGTGGCGGACAAAGGACGCCGACGCGGCAAAGAAGTTCGCCGGGACCCGGCTCACGGCCAGCCGGTGGACGTCGATAGATGCGCCGAAGGACGTCCCGGAGGCTCGTTGCAGCGAGGATTCGACACCCAAGGACTCCGATCAGAAGTACGTCTGCATCGTCCACTACGACCGCTACGTCGCGCAGGTGCAGAGCGGTCAGCCGGTCGATGTGCGGCAGCGGGCCGCCGCCCAGTACGCGTTGCTCGCCAACAGCCAGTACCAATAGACCCGGTCACGGAGGGCGAGCCGACGCAGGCGCCGCCCACTATGCTCCGATGGACAGCAACACCGACGGCACGCAGCTGCCGACCCAGCCAGGACAGGAGACCGCGAGATGGCGATGAGCCCCGGCACCATCGTGGGCGGATATCGCATCCAGCGTGTACTCGGCGCGGGTGGGATGGGCACGGTCTACCTGGCGAAGCACCCGAGCCTCCCGCGCATGGACGCGCTCAAGGTGCTCAGCGGTCACCTCAGCGCCGACAACGAGTTCCGAGCTCGCTTCGAACGCGAGGCGAACCTGGCCGCGGGCCTTGACCACCCGAACATCGTGTCGGTCTACAACCGCGGCGAAGAAGACGGCCAGCTGTGGATCGCCATGCAGTATGTCGACGGCACCGATGCCGCCGCCGAACTGGAGCGCGATCCCCGCGCCATGACACCGCAGCGCGCGCTGCGCATCGTCACCGAGGTCGGTAAGGGCCTGGATTACGCGCACCGCAGGGGTCTGCTCCATCGCGACGTCAAACCGGCCAACTTCCTGCTCTCGGCCGAACAGGACGAGGAAGAGCGCGTCCTGCTCACCGATTTCGGTGTCGCGAAATCCTCCGAGGACACCACCGATCTCACCCAGACCGGCAGCTTCGTCGCCACCATCGCCTACGCCCCGCCGGAACAGCTCTCCGGCAGCCGGCTCGACCACCGCGCCGATATCTACAGCCTGGCCTGCGCCTTCTACAAACTGCTGACCGGCCAGAACCCTTATCCGGCAACCCAACCGGCGATGGTCATGATGGGGCACCTACACGAACCGCCTCCGCGCGCGACCGCCGTCAACCGCAACCTGCCGCCCGCCATCGACCAAGTCTTCGCCCGTGCCCTGGCCAAGAACCCGGCCGAACGGTTCAACACCTGCCGCGAATTCACCGACGCCGCCACCCAGGTGCTTTCCGGCGCGATCCCACAGGCACCCGGCCCGATCGGCTACGCCTCCGGCCCGCACCCCACCGCCACCGGCTACGCCTCCGGCCCACACCCGCACGCCCAAGAGCCCAGCTGGCCCCGCTACGCCGTCAACAACACCGCCGAGCAGACCCGACCGCCCACCGACCCGCGAGCCCACCGATCGACACCCGATCAGCTGTCGCTCCTACAGTCCACACCATCCACCCCCAAACGCAACCGCCTACTCGGCGCCGCGGCCGCCGTGGTCGTGATAGCCCTGGCCGCGGGTATCGGCATCTGGGCCCTCAGCGGCGGCGACACCCCCGCCGGCCCCACCGGCACCTCGACCACTGCCGCGGCCCCCGGCTCCATCGAGGAAGCGCGCCAGAACAATCCGGCGTTCGAAGGCAAAGCGGTGACGGTGGTCGACGTTACCGGCGGTAAGGCGTACGACAACGAACTCGCCATGTACCTCACACCGAGCGACCAGGCGACCTTCCTCCAGGACCTCGGCTTCGTCTACAACACGTCCTTCGCCAACCCCGGCAACGACCCATCCCCCCGCCCGGTCACCAAAGAAGACCGCTACACCACCTTCTCCAAGATCAAATCCGGCTACCTCATCGCCATCCGCAGCGACGAGGGCGCAGGCGGCGGTGGCCTGTCCGGCCTCAACCCCTACGTCAACGACGTCACCGCCACGGTCATCGTCGTCGACGACCCCGCCACAGTGAACGCCTTCCGCAACTGGACCTCATCCAGCCAACCGGTCCTCCTGGAGAAGCTCGTCCCGATCCTGCGAGCGCAGGTGAAGTAGGTTCCACGACAAGCTCGATCGAAGGGGGAGGTCTGTAATGCCCACAGCAAGGTCACGGGGACTCCGGGCCGCTTGGACAATTCTGACAGCCGGTGTGTTGACCGTCGGTATCGGAGGTTGCGGCGCGGATGAAGCCGAATCCACCGCCCCTGCCACCGTTCCCGACCCGGTCGTCGACTTGACCCAACTCGACACCGGTAGCTTTCCCACCGAACCGCGCGAACTCGGCAAGCCCGCCTCACTCGACCACGCCCGGATGGTCGAGGCACAGCGCCTCGGCAACTACCTGCCCTTACCTGCCGCGACGGATCCGATGTTCATCCATAACGACGGCATGTGGGTCAATGCGTTCATCGATCCGAAGCCGTTGGAGAAGATCATCGTCACGGAAAGGTTCCCTGAAGCCGCGCCCGACTTCATCGGCGGGTTCCTCACCACCGCTGGCAGCGAACGCGATAACGAAGGCATCGACATCCTCACCGCCGCCCTACTCTTCCCCACCGAGGAGTCAGCAGAGCGCGCCGCGACGGAATTGGAACGAGTCGACTTCGAGTACAACAAAGCGAATCAACGGGTTGAAATCCCGAAATACCCCGAAGCCCACGCACACTGGGAGCCGGGGGGTAGTCAATCGATCGGTTCGTGGTACGCCGTGGGACCGGTCGTGATCTACAGCTGGGTCTACGACTACAAACTGTCCTACGTCGAACGGCACGACCTGGCAGGGCTACAAGGATTGGTCGAGAAGAATCTCGATGCGGTCGTTCCGGCAATCTCGAAGTTCGAGCCGACCCCGCCGGACAAACTCATGGAGATCGATGCCGACCCCGAAGGGATCCTTGGCCGCACATTGCCTGGAACGACGAGCGAAGGAACACAGAATTCGCCGGGTACGCACACCGGCATTGCGTCCGTTCACTTTGCGATCGAGATGGGCGAGCGACGTCGATTGGTGGACGAGAACGGCATCGACGGCTATGCATTCGATGGTTCCGAGCTATATCGCGCCAAAGACGTTGCCAGTGCACGGACCGTCGGCGCACGGTTGACCGAGCTTTCACGCAAGTATCGGAGCGCGGATCCACCGCGCACCCTCCCGCAGGCCACATGTATCGAGTACATCGGCAGAGAGATGCTGGCATTTCGATTCTATTGCTCGGTATCGCATGGTCGTTACGCGGCACGCACTTGGTCATCGCAGCTCTTGGATGCCCAACAGCGCATTTCCGCCCAATACGCATTGTTGGTGAATGCAGAATGATCCGCAAACACGGTTACCATCACATCTTGGGCCGAGCGGTGACCACTGCAATGGCCATCGGCCTGCTCGCCACGTCCACCGCCGCCTGCGGCGACACCCTCTCCGGAAGTCCGGTGCCGGGTGAGATCGATATACGGGACCTCGACACGGGCACCTACCCGACCCTGCCTGTCGACGCTCATGACGACCCGATCCGCGCCCCGTTCTACGATATGCCACAGGTCGCCGGTATGCGCGTGGCCGACTTCACCGCGACTGCGGATGAAATCGACCCGTCCTTGAAATACACCCTCGATCATGACGTGTCTTTCGACCCGATCCACTCTGAGTTCGACAAATTCGGGACAGATCTGGGAAAGATTGCGGATGAGAACGGCTATCTGTATTCATTCGCGACCGGCGGTAGTAGCAAACCACTGTACGTCACACAGTCTTCCGGCCAGTGGCCGACGAAAACCGAACCCGGTGCAACAGCAGTCGCTCTTCTGATCATCCAGTTCCCGGATGAGGATACGGCGAAGCGCGCCGCGCAGCAGTTCCATGATCGCGATCTCGCGCAGTTCGAGGAGGAGAACCGGCCTGTTGTGTTGGACAAGTACCCCAATGCTCACAGTCACTGGAACCCGAAGTCACCATTCATGAGGTCTACGATCGCGCACGGCCCCTACGTCGTCGCCGGCCAGATCTCAACCCCCACGAACGATGTGCAGTCCCTGACCGATCTCGCGGCGAAGGCGTATGACATCCAGCTCCCCCTGTTGGATCAATTGCCACCGGTCACCGATATTCAGATGCTTTCCCTACCATGGGATCCCGATCGTCTGGTCGCTCGTGCAATGGACCCGTTGAACACCGGCAAGCCGAGCCTCGGCGATTCCTCCGTGAATGTCGGACTGCGCGGAATCCTGCACGCCGCGCCCGACCGGGGCACGGCGCGGTCGAGCTACACAGCGATGAACGCCGTGCGTTTCGGCACCTCGGGCGACTCGATCGTCGTGCGCACCGAAAGCTACGATTCGGCACGAAAAGCCATCACCGACGAGCTGTTTCCTGTAGCCGCCACCAAGATCGCCGATGCCGTGCCCAGCGTCCCCGATTCTGTCTGCACGGAGACAGCCGAAAAGTACGGACTCACACGATTCGATCGTTTTGTCTGCATGGTTGCCTACCACGAATACGTCGGGATAGTAACCAGCGATCAGTTGGTCGATGTCCACCAACGGGCCGCTGCGCAGTATTCCATCCTGGCGAACGGACGATGACCTCTTGGCATCGGGCCACCGACCCTGCTCAGCGAGCGATCGAAGCTGTCCCCTATCAAGCCAGGAGAAGGTGAATCATGGCACTGAGCCCGGGAACAGTCGTCGGCGGATACCGCATCGTGAAGGCGCTCGGCGCCGGTGGCATGGGAGCGGTATACCTGGCCAAGCACCCGAGCCTGCCCCGCATGGATGCATTGAAGGTGCTGAGCCCGGAGTTGTCGCGTGATCCCGAGTTCCGTACCCGTTTCGAACGCGAAGCAAATATCGCATCGGGCCTCGACCATCCCAACATCGTCTCGGTCTACAACCGTGGGGATGAGAACGGCCAACTGTGGATTGCGATGCAGTACATCGAGGGAACAGACGCATCAGAGGTCCTCGCCGTAGACGCCCATTCGATGACGCCGTTGCGTGCGCTTCGGATTGCTACCGAGGTCGGCAAGGGCTTGGACTATGCGCACCGGCGGGGCTTGCTGCACCGTGATATCAAACCGGCGAATTTTCTGCTCTCCATGCCGGACTCGGACGAGGACGAACGCGTTCTGCTCACCGACTTCGGCGTTGCGAAGGCCACCGATGACGCATCGGACCTCACCAGAACCGGCAGGATGCTCGCGACCATTGCTTACGCTCCGCCGGAGCAGTTATCCGGACAACCTCTCGATCACCGCGCCGATATCTACAGCCTCGCCTGCTCGCTGTTCAAGCTGATCACCGGCCAGAACCCGTATCCCGGCACCCAGCCAGCCATGGTCATGATGGGACATTTACATCAACCGCCACCGTCGGCGACTATGGTCAACCCGGGGCTACCCACCGCGCTCGACCAAGTATTCGCCAGGGCGTTGGCGAAGCAGCCGGTCGATCGGTTCGACAGCTGCCGCGAGTTCACCAACGCGGCAGCGAATGCCCTTGTGCCCGGCCATAACCCGCTCTCGAGCAACACTTCACCGACCTATCCGGTGCAGGTGATCGATCCGCGACCGGTTTCCGAGCCGAACCTCTCGACGAATACGACGTCGGCTTCGAGCCGGCAGAAAAGTCAGCGGCGGTGGACCGCTGCGATCGGCACCGCGGCGATCGTACTCGGACTTGTCGTTGGCGGCACTGCACTCGTCATGTCGGGAGACGATCCGTCAGGTTCGGCCGCCGCCGGAGTCGTTTCCTCGCCTACCCCGGAAGCGCAAACGCCGCTCGACAGGGCCCGTCAGAGCAATCCAGCCTTCCAGGGCAAGTCGATCACCCTGATCGATTACACCGAAAACTCCTACCCCGCAGTCTATTTGAGCCCTTCGCCGCAAACGAAGTTC
Source organism: Nocardia cyriacigeorgica (assembly GCF_029868385.1). GTDB lineage: Bacteria > Actinomycetota > Actinomycetes > Mycobacteriales > Mycobacteriaceae > Nocardia > Nocardia cyriacigeorgica_F. The sequence continues at coordinate 72,091 of NZ_JARWNX010000038.1, forward strand.
TTCGAGGATCTGGGATTCATCTACAACTTCAGCTATGAGAAGCGAGGCGATGAACCATCGCCTCGGCCGGTGGAGACATCAAGATTGGTCGCCGATCGCAACAGCTACATCCTGGTTGTTCGTAGCGATTCCGAGGCCGGTGGCGGAGGCCTGACCGGGCTGCCCCACCTCATCACCGGATCGGCAGCGACCGTGATCGCGCTGGATGACCCAGCTGCCGTTGTCGCCTTGCGCAACTGGTCAGCGGATTCCGAATCAGTACTGATCGACAGGGCGATCCCGGCACTCCGGGGACGAGTCAAATAGCGCGCAGCGCGCGCCGACACACAAGTGGGCTCCGGCATGACGACACCGGAGCCCACTGTACGTTCGCGAGGAACGGCTGAATTACGCCCAGGAGCGCGAGTTCATCATGTCCATTTCGTCCATGGAAATCGCACCGTCCTCGACGACCTTGGCGATCGTTTCGAGGGTGGTCATGATCGTCTGCTGCGCCTTGTCCCACTCGGCCTGGGTAGTCTGGTACGCCTCACGAGCAGCACCATCCCACTCCGCTACCAGACCATTCACGTAGCCCTTGAGCTCTTCCTGCGTTTCCTGAAGGCGCCGCTCGCTAGCGCGGATCTGGTTGGCAAGCTCGATCAGCTGCTCTTTGCTGTAATTGATCCCCTGATCAGCCACAGTTCATCTCCCTATTTCAGCGATTGTCTGTTGATGTCGAAGCTGGTTCGACTAAATCTTGATGTTGAGGCTGGAACCGAGCTCACCGGAGGCGCCCGCCTTCAGCACCTGCGCCTGGATGTCCTGTTCCTGCTGGTCGTACGCCACGCCGTTTTTCTTGATGTTCGCGGCGATCTTGTCTTCCAAGATGGTCTTCAGGTCAGAGGCTGCCTTGTCGAAATCAGCCATCACAGTCGTGAACGCCTGCTTCGCTGTACCACCCCAGTGGGTTGCGCCGTCGACCAGATTCCTGACCCCGGTAATCTCACTCTGGATCTGGTTGCTGACGTTCACGACATGGCCAGAAGTCGCCTGCATCGTCGCAAGGTCATTCCTTACGGTACCCGCCATCATGCACTCCGTTCTTGTGACTTGATTCGGCTGCCCGTCGTGGATCGAGCCGATTCGCTCCAACTACTAGATTGGACGCACAGACCCGCCCAATCGGTTCCATCGATTTGGAAGAAATTTTGGGCTGGTGTCATGGGATGACTTCCAGCGTGGTTGCGACATCTGCACAGAGTTGTGTTGTCGTGTCTTGCCCCCCTGTCTGATATTGGCACCCGATCCCGACTTGGGTGCTGTGTTCGACGATAACATGCCAGTCGACCTGTGAGCCGTCGTCTGGACGTTCGGTATAGGCCAGTCCGGAGCGGCCGCCGAAGACAACGTCGCGGCGCAGGGGGCTCATGGTTCCTTCGGGGCGCTGCTTTATCTGAGCCTCGAGGTTGGCCGCGACCTGCTCGTAGCCCACGCCGGGGACAACCTGCTTCTGGGTCAGCGTGATTCGAGCTTTGGTGCCGTCTTCGGGGACCAGGTAGATGCGGGATCCGCCTGCGGCATCGGTGATCCGCCAGCCGGCAGGAACTTCGAATCGGACGTTGCCGATAGTGTGGGACTCCGGCGCAGTCTTGGCGGTGGTCGGAGCGGCCGTCGGCACAACCGCGGACGATGAAGTTTCGGTGTCCGTCGACGAATGGGCCACCGCTGTCGCGCTTCCTCCATCATCGCCGGGTCGGTTCAGCACTACAGCTGCACCGACACCGGCGATCAGTATCGCCGCGACTGCGGCGGCACCGATGTAGACCGGTGTGCGCGAACGAGGCGGGCGGGTTGCCGCAGCGCGCTCACGTAGTGGCTGTAGCCATTCCGTCTGCGGGAGTTGCGGAATCGCCGCCGTCGGGTAGTGCGTGGCCTCGTTCTGTTTGTTGCGAGCCAGGTCAGCGCTCGCCACAGTCCGGAGTTCGGTGTCGGGCCCGGAGACTTCTGTGACGGCCGAACCGATGAGCTCGAGGAAACTCGGGTCGAACCCACCGATGAGCAACGCGCTGTCGGCAGATCGTCCGGCCAGCAGACGTTCGAGAAGCGCACGCAGCTCGCTCGAACCCGAACTGTCCGGAACGATCTCGACAGCAGCCAGATTCGGCTCGTGCTCACACGCCTCGATCTCGGGACCCTGTTGTCCGTAGATGATCGATGTCGCGGTTGTCGACAGCGGGCCGAACTCGATCACCACCGTGCGACGATCTCGATTTCGAGTATCCGCAGCCACCGCGCGCAACGCCGCCGAATGGAACTCGACTTCGGAAGCAAGGCGGGAAGCGGCTGTTTCGATGTCGGAACGGCGCCTGGTCCCCCATTCGGTCGGTGTAACTATCGTGAGGCGCTCGCAGGGCGCTGGAACCCGTAGCTCCGCAAGCATTCTGCCGAATACCGCGGACATGGCGTCAACGGGCGAGGGCAAGCTCGGCAGATAGGCGATCCGGTCGGCCGTCAGCAGTTGCACTGCCGAACATGCCATCGACTGCGGCACAAGCGGTTCACCGACGACCAGGCTCGTACCGTCGCTGCCGGGTGCGACCGACGGCGGCAGGTCGGCGTGGGTGTTCGAGCTACGTGCCCACAGGCGCGTTTCGGTGAGGGTCAGCTCGACGGCAGTCATGCGATCGGAGGCATCCACGAGGTCTGGACAAGTTCGGTGCCGGCTCGACTGACGATTGTGCCTCGGCCCGGCGGCATCGCACTGGGTTTGACATTGCCGAGCAGGATTCCCTCATCCTTGGTGCCACTCATGATCAAGCCAGGGGTGGCCAGGTCGCGTAGTCGCGAGATGACAGCCTCGTACAGGGCACGTGCCGCACCGCCGGAGCGACGGGCGATGATCAGGTGGAAGCCCACATCCTTGGCGTGCGGCAGGTATTCGACAATCGGCGCGATCGGATTGCCGCTGCCGGTGACGACCAGGTCGTAGTCATCGACGATCAGATACAGATCCGGGCCCGTCCACCAGGAGCGATCACGCAACTGCTGTGGCGTGATGTCCGGGCCGGGCATGCGCGACGCGAGCAGCCCCGCAATGTCTTTGACATTGGTGGTGAGACCCTGCGCACTCGTCGCGTACGCAGCGATGTGATCACCTTCGACGCCGCCGAGCAGTGAACGCCGGTAGTCGGCGAGGATGATGGCCGCTTCCTGAGGGCGGTTCGACTCCATGATGCCTTGACAGATAGCGCGCAGCAGCGTGGTCTTACCGCATTCGGTGTCACCGAAGATGAGGAAATGGGGCTGTTCGTTGAAGTTGAGGAACACAGGAGCCAGCTCGGACTCGCTGATACCGATCGGTATGTTGGTGTTCTTCCGGCCGGGCACAACCGTGCCCCAACCCTCGAGGGTTGCCAGCAAATCGTTGCGATCCAGCCGCTCCGGGAGCATACGCACCTTCGGCGCGTGACGGCCGGGCGTCATCGACGCAAGCTGCTGAACCGCGTTCGCGACACCGGTGCTGATGTCCTGCGGATCGGAACTTCCATCCACCCGCGGCAAAGCGGTCAGCATGTGCAGGTTTTCCGGCGTCATACCGCGACCCGGACGACCCTGCGGAACGAGCGCCGCGATCTTGCGGCCGAAATCGGAGTCGGCGGGGTCACCGAGGCGCAGTTCGAGTCGGGTGCCGATCTGGTCCTTGAGCGCCGGGCGGGCTTCCATCCAGCGTGACAGTGCGATCACCACGTGCACGCCGTAGGACAGGCCCTGTACGGCGAGGTTCATGATCGGCTGTTCCAGGGCGTCGAAATCCTGGCGGATCGAACCGAAACCGTCGATCACCAGGAAGGCGTCGCCGAAGGGGTCTTCGTGTGCGCCTGCCGCGGCCGGGCTGCTGGACGGATCCATCGAGCGCAGGCGGCGGAACTCGGCCATCGATTCGATACCCAGTTGGCGGAAGCGGAGTTCGCGCTGGCGGACGATCGTGGTCATTTCGGCGATGGTGCGGCGGACCTTGTCCTCGTCCAGGCGCCCGGCGACCGAACCGACGTGCGGCATGCCTTCGAGGCTGGCGAGGGTACCGCCACCGAAGTCGAGGCAGTAGAACTGCACCTGTTCGGCGGTGTGGGTCAGCGACATCGACATGATCAGTGAGCGCAGCATGGTCGATTTGCCGGACTGCGGGCCGCCGACGACGGCGACATTGCCTCGGGAACCGGACAGGTCGACCACCAGCGGGTCGCGTCGCTGATCGTAGGGGCGGTCGACGATGCCGATCGGTGCGCGCAGCGTTGCCACCGCGGCGTATTCACCGGTGAGGATCGAGCGCGGGACGAGCTGATCGAGGGTGGGCGCCTCATCGAGCGGCGGCAGCCAGATCTCGTGCGCGGGCCTGCCGTGATCCTTGATGCGCTGCACCAGCATGCCGATATTGGACAGCCGTTCGCCGTCCTCGCTCACCTGTGGTTCCGGATCGTCGGTGGGTGCGGTGGGCAGCGGAACCCGGTCGGCGTTGCGGAAGTCGACATGCCCTGCGGCGAACGGCCTTGCGCGCACATCGATCTCACCGGCCTGGGTCGCGATGGTCATATCGCGCTGTGAACCGCCACCGACGTAGTCGCCGGAGACATAGGACGCCTGGAAGCGTTGGATCTCGCCGGAATCGGACTTCAGATAGCCGCCACCGGGGCTGTTGGGCAGGTTGTAGGCGTCGGGGACGCCGAGGACCTGACGGGATTCGTTGGCGGAGAAGGTCTTCAGACCGATGCGGTAGGACAGGTGGCTTTCCAGGCCCTTCAGCTTGCCCTCTTCGAGGCGCTGCGAGGCCAGCAGCAGATGCACGTGCAGCGAACGACCCAGGCGGCCGATCATGACGAACAGTTCCGCGAAATCCGGGTGCTGGGTGAGCAGTTCGGAGAACTCGTCGAGCACCACGAACAGCGCGGGCAGCGGATCGAGGTCGGCGCCCGCAGCGCGTGCCTTCTCGTATTCGGAGACGTTGGCGAAGTTGCCGGCCTGGCGCAGCACTTCCTGGCGCCGGTTCATCTCACCGGCCAGGGCGTCACGCATACGGTCGACGAGATCGGCCTCGTCCTCGAGGTTGGTGATGACGGCCGCGACATGCGGAACATCATCGAATCCGAGGAAGGTGGCACCACCCTTGAAGTCGACCAGAACCAGGTTGAGCTGGTCGGGCGAATGCGTGGCCAGCAGGCTCAGCACCAGGGTGCGCAGGAACTCCGACTTACCGGAACCGGTCGCACCGATGCACAGACCGTGTGGGCCCATACCGCTTTCGGCGGCTTCCTTGATGTCGAGCACCACCGGCAGTCCGTCGGCACCGACACCGAACGGAACGCGCAGACGCTCACGGCCGTAGCGGGGCCGCCACGCATGCTCCGGGTTGAACGTGCCGATATCGCCGAGGTTCATCAGCTGGGCCCAGGTCGAGATGACCTCGGTATCGCTGACCTCCACATCGCTGCTGCGCTGGCTCGCGGCACGGAACGGCGCGAGCCTGCGGGCCACCTGCTGGGCCTGCTCTGGGCTGATCTGGTCGATCATCGCGAAACGTTCCTGATTGCCGGTCGCACCGCGACCGACGCATTCGCCGTTCTCGACGATCATCTTGATGCCGCGGGAAACGGCCAGACGCGGCGCGTAACCGCACAGGTCGAGGATGGTGACACCCTCGTATCCGGATTCGCGGAGCTGATCTTCCTCCGATTCCAGCAGACCACCGTCGACGACGATGACGATATGCACCAGGTTCGCGTTGGCGGGCTGATTACGCGAATACCGGACCCGGTTGGCCAGCAGTGGCTGCAATCCCGCGGTGGCCTCGCGAATGGAGCTGTAGAACATGCGCTGGGTGCCGATGCCATCCTGGGCGTCGGGATGCTGCGAATGCGGCAGCCACTTGGTCCACTCCCACTCCGATGCGGTGTCCGGACCGCAGACGACGGCGATCAGCACCTGGTCGGGGCCGTGGAACATGGCCAGCTGCAACAACATCGCGCGCGTCATATCGCGCGCCTCGCCGCGATCACCGTCGAGTGCGATGGTGGCGAAGCCCTTGACCGCGATGGCGGTCGGCAGATCCGGGACCGTGGAATGCGCGCGCACGAAGCGGCGCAGCGACACGGCGGCGATCGGCTCCAGCTCTTCGACCGGACCCGTCTCCGGGGCGATCAGCCTGGTGGCAAGGCGCTGCCCGCCGATGCCGATGCGGGCGTGGCAGAAGTCCTTGTCGCCCGCCCTGCGCTCCCACATCCGGCTGGTGCCCGCGAGCATCCAGATCAGGCCGGGCTCGGGGTGGCTCCATTCGACTGCGGCGCGCTGCTGGGTGGCGGTGTCGTCGACGTCTTTGCGGACCTGGTCGAGGTAGCGCAGATAGTCTTTGCGGTCCTCATTGGCTTCGGCGGCCTTCTGACCCTTACCGCCACCCTGACCGGCGAACATGCCGACCATGGAGAACAGCATCATGACGGGGAACATCATCGACATCGGGTTCGACATCATCTTGCTGCCACCCTGAGTGAACATCAGGGCCATCATCCCGACCATGCCGATGACCATCACAACCGGCATCAGCTTCATCAGCAGGTTGCCCGGTGTCACCCGGGGGATCTCGGGAGGCGGTTGCAGGGTGACCTCGCCACCTGGCGTCCGCGGCATCTCCCGGCGTGCGCGCCGCTGAAACCGGACTGTGCTCATAAGACGAGAATTCCCCCTCTTGGCCTGCGGTGTTCGGGCCTCAGTGTAGAGGCAACCGCCGACATGTCGTACAGTTCGACCAGCATTCTGCTGCCCGGACCCATGGGTTCGCAAGCTCCGCTCGGGCCGGCGGAGTGCGGAAAACACGAGGTAGCGACCGAGTTGGGGGAGCCTTGACGCACGCGCGACTTGACCATATCGAGGAGGAATCCTCACGCGGCATCGTCCGCGCACCCGATCTGACCAGGGTCACCATCCTGGCCAAGCACACCCAGGTGGACATGGCCATTCCGGTGGATGTCCCGGTCGCTCTGGTGATTCCGAGCGTGGTCGACATGGTCGCCCAGCACAGCCGCACCAACGATTTCGACAATGAGGGTGAACGCTTCGAGCCCGCCGAATGGGTGCTGGCGCGGATCGGCCATCCCCCGTTCTCCAACTCGTTGAGCCTCGGTGAGCACGGCGTCCGCGACGGCGAATTGCTGATGCTGGAGAGCGCCGCCCATACCGCGCCGACGCCGCTGTTCGACGACATCATGTACAACGTCGCGATCGCCGACGCCGACCACTTCAAGGGGTGGACGCCGAAAACCGCGCGGATCACCGGCTCGATCCTCGCGGCCTTCACCATGCTCGCCGGATGCGCCGGACTGCTGGCCGCCCCGGATGCCATGGCGGGCTGGATCACCGGCTCCATCGCGCTCGGCGTGACGATCCTGCTCGTGGTCGCGGGCATGGTGCTCAGCCGGATGTACGGTGACACCGCCACCGCGCTCGTCCTCGGTGGCTGCGCGTTGCCGACCTCGTTCACCGCGGGCATGCTCATCGTCCCCGACCATTACGGCTGGGCGAATTTCCTACTCGGCTCGGTGCTGCTCGGCGCGACGGCCATCCTGGCCTGGCGGGTCACCGGGGTCGGGCTCGGTTTGTTCATCGGCGCGAGCGCACTCGCGATCTACGCGGTACCGGCCTCGCTGGTCGGGCTGCTCACCGATCAACCGGTGCGTGCGATCGGCGCGGTCGCCGCGGCCCTCGGACTCGCCGGACTGTCGCTGGCGCCGCGGGTTTCGATGCTGCTGTCGAAGCTGCCGCTGCCGCCGGTGCCCTCCCCCGGCACCCCGATCGATCCCACCGAGGACGATCCCGACGATCACCGCGCGCTGCCGACCATGGAGGTGCTGCGCGCCAAGTCCGAGCGCGCCCGCATGTACCTGAGCGGCCTCGTCTCCGCGACCACGCTGGTCACCGTGATCGGCGCGCTCGCGGCCACCGACCCCACCGGTGCGGGCTACTACTGGCAGGGCATCGCCCTCGCGCTGGTCTGCGCCGTGGTGCTCATGTTCCGCAGCCGCACCTACGCAGGGGCCGAGCAGGCGATCGTGCTGGTCGCGGGTGGGGCATCGATCGTGTTGATCCTGCTGGTCGGCATGGGTTTCGTGGCCGAGCAGCCGCTGGCCGTCTTCGGCGCGGCGATGGCCATACTGGTCGGCGCGCTGATCCTCGGCATCATCATCCCGAACCAGTCGGCGACCCCGCCGATGCGCCGGGCCGTCGAACTGCTCGAGTACGCGTTCGTCGCGGCCGTACTGCCCCTGGTCTTCTGGGTGGCCTCGCTCTACTCCCTCGTTCGCGGGCTGTGAACGGGCGCCTGCGCGTCACGGCCGCCGCCCTGACGCTGGGTATGAGCGCGTCGTTCGGGTTGAGCCTGGGCCAAGGCGTCGCATACGCGGATCGGCCGCCGCCGATCGATATGGGGCGATTGCCTGCGGGTGATCCTGCGGCTCCGCCGGATCCGACGGAGCCCAAACCGAACGTGGCCTGCGCCGACATCCAACGCGGTGGGGATGGTCCAACCATTCCGCAACCGCAGCGGGCGCTGGATCTGCCGCACGCGTGGCAGTTCTCCACCGGTGCCGGCCAGCTGGTCGCGGTCATCGATACCGGAGTCTCACCGCATTCCCGTCTGCCAGGGCTGATCCCCGGCGGGGACTACGTTCAGGCCGGCGGTGACGGACTCCAGGACTGCGATGTGCACGGCACGATCGTCGCCGGATTGATCGCGGCCACAAGGACTCCCGATCAAGGGTTCTCCGGCGTCGCGCCGGACGCGCAGATCATGTCGATCCGGCAGACGAGCGACAAGTTCACGCTCAAAGGTCGCTCACGGGAAGAGCGACCGGAAGATCTGCCCGGCTACGGCAATATCGATGCGTTGGCGTCGGCGGTACGGCGAGCAGCCGATCGAGGCGCGTCGGTGATCAATATCTCGCTGGTCAGTTGCGTGCCCGGCTCGTACCAACTTCCCGACCAGGCACTCGGAGCGGCGCTACGCTACGCAACGGTGGAAAAGAACGTCGTGGTCGTCGCCGCCGCGGGCAATATGGATCAGACCTCGAAGTGCCAGGCGGGAAATCCGGACGTCTCTCCGCTCGACCCGTCCGCCGACCTGTGGAACAGGCTGACCACGAACGTGACTCCCGCACGGTTCGACGATTACGTGTTGACCGTCGGTTCGATCGGACCGAATGGACATCCCTCGGACTTCACGGTCCCCGGCCCCTGGGTCGATATCGCCGCTCCCGGTGAAGGAATCGTCTCGCTGGACCCGACGAGCGGCGGCACCATCACCGGTAAGGGCGATCAGGGTAAGGTCAGCAGCCTTCAGGGCACCAGTTTCGCGGCGCCCTACGTCTCGGGCGTGGTTGCGCTGGTCCGCCAGCGTTTCCCCGAACTCAGTGCGCAAGATGTCATGAAACGGCTGAAGGCCACCGCCCACGCCCCCGCCGAGGGCTGGAATCCCTACATCGGCTACGGCGCAGTGGATCCGGTCGCTGCACTCACCAACCAGGTCCCCGACACCCCGCTACAGGCCAAACAACCGAGCCCGGCCCAAAGCGTCCAACTCCCCGTCCCCGCTCCCCCACCACCCCCCGACAACCTGGCGCGCAATGTCGCACTGATCGGCACCGGAATCATCGGCACCGGACTGATTCTCGGCTATCTGGCGTCGTTCCCCATCCGCCGCCGGTTCGGGGTGCGCGAAGACTGACCGACGATCCGGCCACACCGGCCGGACGACGCTTCAACCACGAATGCGGCCCGCCACATGGCGGGCCGCATTCGTGTGTCAACGAGAACTCACCGGTCCCGCATTAGCAACACACCCTGTTTGCATGGCCCCACAAGGGATCACAGTGATGGACACCCGGTCAGCACCACGCCGATTGGGCAGACAGGCGTGTGTGAGCCGCTCGGTGAACGCGGCTCACCCGCCGCTCACTTCCCCGCTGCCACCGGCTGCTGGGCGGGGGATGGGTCCGGTGCTACGCCGTCGTGGGCCACCATGGCCTCTTCGCGGCCGAGGCTCGGTCCGTTGGCGAGCAGGCCGACGATGGGCCATGGGGCCGGTTCCGGGTTTTCCGGCAGGCCGAGTGCTTTGACGGCTTCGGCGTTCTTGATGCCGTAGCGGACGCCGGTGTCGGCGACGTAGAAGAGGCTGTCTTTGCGGCGGCTGTCGGGTTCGATGCCGGTGGTCTGGACGTAGGCGCCCGAGGCCGGGGGGATGTAGGCGGAGTCGGCGTTGGGGCCGGAGCCGTCGGCCTGGGCCAGCGGGACCAGTTTGGCCTTGTCCGACATCGGGAGGTTGATACCGACGATCACCGACAGCTCGGCCTGGTTACCGGAATCCTCGGTGGCGGTGGGGATCGGCTTCCAGGACAGGCAGCTGACCGGCTGATCCTTGGCGTCGATGATGGCCGGTGCGGTGACGGGGTAGTTCTCGACGCGCAGGGCATTGGAGACATCGGCCCTGGTCCGCACGGTCTGGTTGATCGTGGTGTCGCCGGTGGGCTGCGGATTGGAATTGCGGATGATGTCGGCCGTCAACGGTGAGATCCGCTGCAACCCGTCGCGCAGGACCACGTAGTTCTCGGCCTCACCGGTGGTCGACACCTGAACGACGGTGCCGTTGCGGAAGTCTCCCACCGGCTTGTCCGGAGTACCGCCCGGATCGACGATCTGCGGCGGCTCGATCTCGAGTACTTCGGGAATCGCATTCAGCAAGCCCTGGCTGATCGGCCGCGGTGTGTAGCCGGTGATGTTCAGCGCGTCGGTGACGGCGCGGTCGGTCATATCGACGCGAGCGCGCTTGTTGTCGTAGACCAGGTAGGTGGCGTCGTCGCCCTGCACGAGCAGCGCCTTGTCCGCGCCCATGATCGAGGCCTTCTCGCCCAGTTCCGGGTCGCCTGCCAGCACGGAGGTGGTGAGGTCGCGGCCGCCGTCCATCTTCATGGAGTCACAGACCGACCAGGCCCGGCCCGTACCGCCCTTGTCGAAGTTCAGCACGCCCGGCGCGCCGGGGATGCCGATCAGCGGACCGCGCGCCTTGCTGCCCAGCTCGGATTCCTTGACGATGACGGCCTCGGGCGCGTCACCGGCGGCCAGGCGCGCCGAAGCGATATTGAGCGCGGGGTGGACGACATCGTTGAGCACGACATACACCGCACCCGATTCCTTACCGATCAGGATCTTGTTGTCACCGATCTTGTCCTGCGGTCGCAGCAGGGCCAGCACACCACATCCGGCCAGTACGACGATGCCGAGGACCAACCCGGCGGCGTAGGCGCGCGACTGTGAGCGCATGGGGTCGTGCAGCATTCGCACGTCCCGGCGCACCAGGGCGTGCTCCATCCGGCGTACCAGGAAGCGGTAACCGCTCACCTGCCAGCGCGTGGTGGGTTTTGAAGGCATGTTTCCTCCCCCGAACAGTGCTCGCGTCCGCGGAACACAGTACAGTTCCCGAGGACTCTTGTTCAGCTCGGCCACACAGAAGTCGGCCGATACGGGTACTTGGGGGATGATCATGGCCGAACCTGTCGGCGCGGGACCGCGCCCGCTTCTGGGCCGCATCTCGCTGCGCAACCTGATGATCGCGCAATTCGTGGGGCTCATCGCGGGTGCGATCGCGCTGCTGGCCGGGCTCGGCGTCTGGCCAGCGGTCGGCATCGGTGTCGCGGTCGGTTCGATCCCACTGATCCCGGTGGGTCGGCGCGTGCTGCTGGATTGGATCGGTACCGGAGCCGGTTATCTGGCCCAGCGTGAATACGAGATCGGTGACACCGTCGACTTCCGCGGTCCCGACGGACGTTCACTCGGCCTGTACTGGGACGGCAGCCGCGTGGTGACCGTTGTCGAGGTCCTCGCCCCCAAGGGTGGACTCACCCGCATCGCCCGCACCACCGTGCACGCCTCGCATCTGCTGCCGCTGCCCGAGCTGGCGCAATGCCTGACCCAGCACGACATCCTGCTCAGCGGCATCGATGTCATCAGCCACGGGCACCGCAGCCGGGCGGGCACCCCGGCGGGCAAGATCTACGAATCGCTACTCGGTCCGCTGCCCGCCACCGCGCACCGCACGGTGTGGTTGGCCATCAGCTTCGACGCGGTGGCCTGTCCCGGTGCGGCCGAACGCCGCGGCGGCGGTAACGACGGCGCTTCCCGTGCGGTGACGGTCGCGACGCAGCGGATCATGCGTGCGCTCGAGGACGCCGACTGCAACGCCCGCATCCTCACCGCGCCGGAGATCCGGAAGGCGGTTCTCCAGATCACCGCCGGCTACGACCCGCGCACGCTGACCCAACGCTGGCGTTATGCCGAGCTGGGCAACAGCGTCAATATCGGCGGTGCGGTCGACCCGAAGCGGCTCGGCTCGGATCTGCTGGCGCAGCTGTGGGTGGCGCCCTCACGCGGTACGACGGTCGCGGTGCGGTTGCGGCCCGGCAGCAGCCGCGATTCGGTGAATATCGGTGCGGCGTGGCGACTCACGGCACGTGAGCTGCCCGAACGCACCAAGCGCGAGGGCATGGTTTCGATGAACGGCAGACACCGCGACAGCCTGCTCGCGCATCTGCCGATCGGTATCCCGGATGTCGATGACACGGTGCCGATGTCGGAGTATCCGATCGATGTGATCGGCGCGTTGCATCTGCCGTCGTCGGGTTGCGGGCAGTTGATCGGCTCCGATGACGAGGGCAACGGTGTCGCGGTCCGCATCATCGGTGCCGGTATCTCGACGGTGTATCTGGCCGGTGAGCTGTATCTGGCCCAGCAGCTGGTGTTCCGTGCCCTCGCGGTCGGCGAGCGCATCCTGATCCGCACCGACCGCGCGCATGCCTGGGAGAACCTGGTCACCACGATCGGCAATCCGGAGCGGTTGACCATCGCGGTGGAAACCCATCAGTCCGATGCCGGATTCACCGCGACCGTGGTCGACGGTGTGCTCGCGCCCGCCCCGCACGCCGGTGTCACCACAATCTATGTGACCGGTGACCCGATGGGCTGGCCCGCCACCAAACCGGATCTGTCGATCCAGCAGCCGGGCGCGATCGGCAACCGGGTGGTGTTGCGGACCGGTACCGCGCAGGTCGACCTGACCCTGGTGTCTATTCCGCGGGAGGCCACCTACATCGGTCAACCGCGTGGGCGCCGCGCCATGGCGCATCAGTAACCTCGCGCGGCGTTCGACGTCCGCCCTCATCGTCGGCGGGCGGCGTTATCCCGGATAGGGGTCCGAGGTCCGCGCGGACCGCAGAGTCCGCCCCCACCAAGCCAATTGGCGCAACATCCGTTCGGCCGCGTCGATGGCCGCACCATCCTGGGTTTCCCCTGCGGCGTCGAACCGTCTCTTGGCCTGGTGGAAGCTGACGGTCTCGCGGATCGACACCATATGGATTTCGGCGACGACCTGACGCAGCTGCTCGACCGCACGCAATCCCCCCGACAGCCCGCCGTAGGAGACGAACCCGATCGGTTTGGCCCGCCACTGCTGTTTGGCGCTGTCGAAGGCCGTCTTCAACGACGCCGGATAGCCGTGGTTGTATTCGGAGGTGACGGCCACGAAGGCGTCGGCGGCGTCGAGCCGGGCCCGGAACCGCTGTACCTCTGGTGTTTCGGTGAGGTCGGCGGGGAGCGGGGTGTCGATGAGATCGATGACGCCGGTATCGAATTCCGGCCGTTCGCGCACGGTGCGCAGGAACCAGTCGGCGACCACCGGCGCGAACCGTTCCGGTCGTACGCTGGCGACGATGACCTCGAGCCGCAACGGGGTGTCCACGGCGCGAGCCTATACCTGCGCGCCGGGCGGTCAGGGCAGTTCGAACGGCAACGAGACGCCGGCGTGCACCTGGCAGCGGGTACAGGTGCCGGTACCGTCGACGGCAGCGATCGCGCGCCGGATCAGCGCTTTGAACGGGGTGATGTTCTTCTCGAACTCGGCGAAGACATCGGTGGCGTGCACACCGTCGCCCGCTTCCAGTCCGGCGTCCAGATCGGTCACCAGAGCGACTGCGGCGTAACACATTTCCAGTTCGCGAGCCAGGACTGCTTCGGGGTGGCCGGTCATGTTCACCAGTTCCCAGCCCTGCGCGGCGAACCAGCGGCTCTCGGCGCGAGTGGAGAAACGCGGGCCCTGCACCACGACCATGGTTCCCGCATCCCGCATCGGTAGAGTGCCGTCGGCGGCGCCGATGGCGGCGGTGCGGAGTTCGTCGCAGTACGGATCAGCGAAGGATACGTGCACTCCGCCGCCGTCGAAGAAGGTCTGTGGACGACCCGAGGTGCGGTCGACGATCTGGTCCGGGACGGCGATCGTGCCCGGCCCCCACTCGGGGCGCAAGCTGCCCACCGCGCAGGGCGCGAAGATCCGGCGCACCCCCAATGACCGCAAGGCCCACATATTCGCCTGATAGGGCAGCGTGTGCGGGGAGTATTCGTGCCGTTTGCCGTGGCGCGGCAGGAACGCGACGGGCCGTCCCTCGACCTCGCCGACCGCGATCGGCGCGCTCGGCACACCGTAGGGTGTGTCCACCTCGACGGCGGTGGCCTCGTTGTCGAAGAAATCGTAGAAGCCGCTGCCGCCGATGACGGCGATCGCGGGCCGGTCCTTCGGGCTCATGACGACAATTGTCCCCGCTTCGACCGCACCCGGTGCCGAGGGGTGCGGGGATCGGCGGCCATGATGCGTCAGGCTGCACGGCGGCGGGCCGGTGTGGTGTCGACTATGTGCGGTATGGCGCCAGCGCAGCCGAGCAGCGGGACTGCCCCGAACGGCCGGTAACGCGCTCACCTGACAATACCTGCACAGCAGTGTACCCTAGGGGGGTATTGATATCGGGCCGCCGACCAGGCGGGCAACGAGGAGGCAGTCGGTGACACCCAGCCCGTCGAACAACGACCACGACCACGCCACGCACGACCATTCGTCGCACGGTTACATCACCGCGAAGGACGACTATCTCAAGCGGTTGCGCCGTATCGAAGGCCAGGCCCGCGGTTTGCAACGCATGGTCGAAGAGGAGAAGTACTGCATCGACATCCTGACGCAGGTCTCCGCGATGACCAAGGCGCTACAAGCGGTGGCGATGGGCCTGCTCGAGGACCACATCAGCCATTGCGTCGTCGACGCGGCGGTGGCGGGCGGCCCCGAAGCCGACGCCAAGATCAAGGAAGCCACCGACGCCATCGCCCGGATGGTGCGTTCCTGACGGCTCAGCCGTGCCAGCGCCGATAGACCTCGGCGGCACCGGGATGTAGCGGCACGGTTCCGGTGCCGATCAGGAATCGCCCGTCCAGGAACTGGGTGCCCGCGGCCTCGGCGGGCACCAGGGCATCGGCATGCCAGACCAGCAGTTCGACAATCGCCGCCGCCGCCTCGTCGGGCAGGGTCGCGGCGGCGAGCAGCAGGTTGGCCACGCCGATCGTCTGCACCGCCGGACTGCCCGGATAGGCATCGGCGGGAATCGCGACCAGGTCGTAGACGGGGCCGTATCGTTGCCGCATCGGCCCGGCCAGTGCGCCCAGATCGACCAGACGCATGGTGTCCGGCACGGTCAGCGCCGACGTCGGCACACCACCGGCCCACAGCAGCGCGTCGATCGAGCCGTCGGTCAGCGCCTGCGCCGCCTCCCGCAGCGGGCGATGTTCCACGATCACATCGACCGCGGGATCGAGACCGGCGGTCGCCAGCAGCCGCCGACCCGTCACCGCGGCGCCCGACCCCTCGGCTCCGAGATTGACCCGCCGCCCGCGCAGATCGGCGACCTCCTCGATCGTTCCGTCCGTGCGCACGGCCAGTTGGAGATAGTTCTCGTACACCCGCCCCAGCGCCAGCACTCGCCCACCGTCATCGCCCGCCGAATCCGCCAAGGCCAGCGCGGTATCGACGGTGCCTTCGGCGAGCATTGCCAGATTCTGTTGTGAGCCGGCGGTTTCCACGGGTTCGATGCGGACCACATCGGATTCGGTCGCGGCCGTCGCTGCCAGCAGTCGCGCGAACGCGAAGTAGAAGCCGCCGTCCTCGCCCGACGCCAGCCGCACCGTCGTCCGGTCGTTCGTGGCACAGCCGAAAACACTCGCCGACGCGAGCGCGGCCAAGGCCAGAACGCGGCGTCGTGATATCGACGGGCCGTTCATCGGCTTACCTCCGGCAGGCGGATCACGACGGCGAGACCGTGTGGCCGGACGGGCTCCACCGTCAACGTGCCGCCCCTGGTCTTGGTCAACGCGTGTGCGATCGACAGTCCGAGACCGGTACCACCGGCCACCGCCCCTGAGCCGCGGAAGAACCGCGAGGTGAGCTTATCGATCTCGTCCGGTTCGACGCCGGGCCCGTCATCGGCGACCCGGACGATCACCCAGCCGGGCTCGGCCAGCACGTCGACGACGGTATGCGCGCCGGAGCCCGCGTATCGGCACGAATTGCTCAGCGCCACATCGAGAATCTGCGCCAGCGCCGCCGAACCGATCGCCGCTTCGGTGAGTGCTGAAGCATCGTCGGTGGCCTCCCCGGCGGACAACCGCATATCCGCCGCGTCGAACGCGGATATCCACGAGTCGATCCGGTCCGCCACCACCTGATTGGCATCGCAGCGATCGTCGGCGGGTGCGGCGGCGCCGAAGGCCACCGGAGCCTGCGCGACCGCCAATTCGAGCAGCGCGTCCAGCAGTGCGGTCAGCCGGTCGACCTCGGCGCTCGCGCCACGGAAAGTCGCCGCCGCGCGTTCGGGGACGGCCGCACCGAGCGAGTCCAGGCGGATCGTCAATGCCGCCAACGGGTTACGCATGGCGTGCGCGGTATCGGCGACGAGTTGACGTTGCGCGTCGGCGGAATCGGCGACGGCGGCGGCCATCGCATCGACCGATTCGGCCAGGGCGCGTACCTCGGGTGGTCCGCCGTACCTCCGGGTGATCGGCGCGGCCGACGGCTCGCCGGTGGCGACCGGTGGCGCGTCCGGCCGGGGTTTGGGCAGTGTCGCGGTGAGATCGGCGACCGCCTCCGACATCGCGGCGAGCGGACGCAGCACCCAACGGCTGAGCACGAGGGCCAACAGGATGAACACCGCCATCGCACCGACCGCACCGAGCGCGATCACGGCCCACACCCGCGCGATCGCCGCCCGCGCCGCCGAGGTGGACGCCTCGATCACCACGGCGCCGTTCACCTGCACACCGGTACCGACCGGACGCGCGATGAGCATCACCGGATCGCTCCACGGCGTCAACCGATCCACCTGCTGTGGACGCTGATTGCGCCGCGCCGCCGCCACCGCGCCCATGATCCGCGGATCGCTCACATCGACCCCGGCATTGACGATCGGCGCCCCGCGCGCGTCCACCACCAGCACGTTCTCCCCGTACAACTGGTGATAGCGCCCGACCTCGTCGGCGAGGGCCTGCACGCCGCCGGTCGACCCGACGCCATCGGCCAGGGTGGCGAAGCGTTCCGCATCGCCGGAGCGGCCGAGCACCAGGTGCTGCGTGCGACTGGTCGCCGCCGTCAGCGACAGCGGGATGGCGAAGGCGAGCACGGCGATGGCCGCGAAGACGGTGAGAACTACCAGCAGGCGGCGGCGCATCCCGGCCTCCCGGTCAGTGAGTCGCGGAGCCACCGCGCTCTCGGCCCGCCCGAGACCCGCATCATTCGCCCCACCGGTACCCGTAGCCGCGGATCGTGGTGATCAGGCCGGGTCGGTTCAGTTTCGCCCGCAGCCCGGTCATGTGCACATCGAGCGATCGGGAGACCGCGACGAACGCATCGCCCCAGATCCGATCCATCAACTGCTGTCTGCTCACCGCCGAACCAGGCCGTTCCACCAGCACCTCGACGAGCTCGAACTCCTTCTGGGTGAGCGCGATCGGGGCACCGGCCACCTCGACCACCCTGGCGCGCAGGTCCACCCGCACGTCACCGGTCACGACCTCGGTCCGCTCCTGCCGCGCCACCACGGCCGCGCGCCGCATCACCGTCTCCAGCCGCGCCATGAGTTCGGCGATCCGCGGCGGTTTGACCACATAGTCGTCGGCGCCGCCGCGCAGCCCGCGCACGATGGATCGTTCATCGCTGCGCGCGGTCAGGATCAGCACCGGCATCGCACTGACCTCACGCAGTTGACGCAGGATCTGCAAACCATCGGCGTCGGGCAGCCCGAGATCGAGAATGACGGCGTCGTAGTCACGGTGGGCGATGAGCAGATCGGCCCCGCGGCGCATGCGTTCGGCCCGGTAGCCGCGCGCTGTGAGCGCCTCCACCAGGGCATCGCCTACGCCGTCGTCGTCCTCGACCACCGCCAGCCGCACGCGCCGATCCTCCCACAGCAGGATCGGCGCGTGTGCGGTTCGGTCAGCCACGCACGGCGGCCATCTCCCGTTCCGGTTCGGCCGGACCGGCGTCGACGGTGGATTCGGCGTCGATGGTGGATTCGGCCGAGGTCTCCCGCATGAAGTAGTAGGTGATCAGCGAGATGGCGATACATCCGGCGACGTAGAAGAAGTACAGCGATTCCAGACCCGCCTTCTTGAGCGCGAGGGCGATCATTTCGGCGGTGCCGCCGAAGATCGCGACGGTCAGCGCGTAGGGCAGGCCGACGCCGAGCGCGCGGATCTTGGTCGGGAACAGCTCGGCCTTCACGATCGAATTGATCGAGGTGTAGCCGGTGACGATCACCAGCGCGGCCATCATCAGCCCGAAGGCCGCGAACGTGTTGGTGGTCTGCGACAGCACCATCATGATCGGCACCGTCAGCAGCGTTCCGCAGACACCGAAGAAGATGAGCAGTTTGCGTCGACCGATCCGGTCGGACAAACCACCGGCCAGCGGCTGCAACACCACGAAGAACAGCAGCGCGATGAAGTTGATCCAGGCCACGGTGTCCTTGGAGATACCGGAGGTATTGATCATGAACTTCTGCATATAGGTGGTGTAGGTGTAGAACGCCACCGTGCCACCGAGGGTCAGGCCGACCACGAGCAGGCATTCCCGCGGGTATTGCAGCAGAACCCGCAGCGAACCGCGGGTGCCGTTCGCCGCGTCGGTGGTGGTTTTCGCCTCGTCCGCGACGGCCTTGAACGACTCCGATTCGTCCATCCCGCGCCGCAGCAGCATCACCACGATCGCACCACCGGCGCCGATCACGAACGGAATCCGCCAACCCCAGCTGTGCATCTGGTCGGAGGTGAGGATCTGCTGCAAGACGATCTGCACACCGAGCGCGGTGAGCTGACCGGCGACCAACGTCACGTACTGGAAGCTGGAGTAGAACCCGCGACGCCCAGGCGAGGCCACTTCCGACAGATAGGTCGCGCTGGTGGCGTATTCGCCGCCCACCGAAAGCCCCTGCAACAGTCGCGCCAGCAACAGCAGCACCGGCGCCGCGATGCCGATGGTCTGGAAACTCGGTGTGAGCGCGATCATCAGCGAACCGGCCGCCATCACCGTCACCGACAGGGTGAGCGCCGCGCGGCGGCCGAAGCGATCGGCATATCGGCCCAGCGCCCAGCCACCGATCGGGCGCATGATGAAGCCGACCGCGAAAACCGCCGCCGTCGAGAGCAACTGGGCCGTCGGATCACCGTCCGGGAAGAAAGCCTTCGCGAAATAGACGCTGAACGCGGCGTAGACATACCAGTCGTACCACTCGACCAGATTGCCGATCGATCCGCGCAGCACGTTCGCCACTACTCGCCGTTCACCGCTGGCGTGTGTCGTTGTCACCTGGACCCTCCTCTATCGGCGCGGCATTGCGCCATCGGAGTCCACTGTGTCGGCAGTCACAGGGTGAACGGAAGCGGCTCGGACGGTTCCTAACTTTCCCTTAGGACGATCGCCGCGAAATCTGGCACTCTCGGGTAGAGAGTGCTAATTTTGGAGGTGCACAGCTTCCGGCGACCGTCGCCGTGACGATCGCCGTCGTACAGGAAAACGGGAGGTGATTGCTGTGCTGAGGTTCGATCCGTTCCATGACATCGATACCGTCGCCCGCCAGCTGCTCGGTGAGACCGGTACCACGCGCGCTCCGCGCTTCATGCCGATGGATCTGTTCAAGGCAGGCGACCACTACGTCCTCAATGCCGATCTACCCGGCGTCGATCCCGGTTCGGTCGATGTGAGCGTCGACAACGGCACGCTCACCCTGCGCGCACAGCGCACCGCACCCAGCGACGAAGGCGTCCAATGGATCGCCTCCGAACGCTTCGCGGGCACCTATATGCGCCAGCTGTCGCTCGGCGACAATATCGACACCGACAACATCAACGCCGCCTACAACAACGGGGTCCTCTCGGTGACCCTGCCGATCGCCGAACGGGCCAAGCCCCGCCGCATCGAGATCAGCAGCGGCGGTTCGGGTCCCAAGACGATCGAGGCCGGTTCGAGCTGACCCGTCGGGCCGGACCACCCGGCCCGACGTCGCGCTCAGGCCGGACGGATCAGCTCCGGTGCGAGTGCGCGCAGATCGGCCAGGTAGTCGGAGCCGAGCGGCTGGACCGCGATATGGTCGGCGCCCGCGTCCAGGTGGGCGCGCAGCCGCTCGGCTACCGCGGCCGCCGAACCGTGCACCGCGAGAGCATCGACAAGGGCATCGCTACCGGGGGCGGCGACATCGGATTCGGTGAAACCGAACTTGCGCAGATTGCGGACGTAGTTGCCGAGGCCCAGATACACCTGGAGGGGCGGGCGGGCCGTCGCACGGGCACGGTCGGCGTCCTCGTCCAGCACGAATTTGTGTTCGACGACGAGCCCGGCGGGCCCGAGGGTTTCCCTGGCGAAGGCCGTATGAGCGGGCGGAACCAAATACGGCAGGGCGCCGGCACTACGTTCGGCGGCCAGCTCCAGCACTCGCGGACCGAGCGCGGCCAGGGCGCGGCGGCTGCGCGGCACACCGGCCTCGTCCAGCTCGTCGAGGTATTCGACCAGTGCGTCATAAGGCTTGCGGTAGGTGCCATTGAACTCGGGATGACCTGCACCTATTCCGAGCAGGAAGCGGCCGGGGAACCGCGCTTCGATGCGGTGGAACGAGGCAGCGACCTCTGCCGCGGGAGCCGTCCAGATATTGACGATGCTGGTGCCGACATGCAGCGTCTCGGTGGCCGCCAGCAGATCTTCGACCACCGGCAGCTCGGCCGGCGGTGAGCTACCGAGCCACAGCGTGCCGTAGCCGAGTTCTTCCAGCTCCTTCGCATCCTCGGGAGTGAAGCCCGTGTAGCCGCGCCATGCACCGAATCGTCCGAGTCCCTCGATTGTCATACCCGGAGCGAACTACGGTGCGGGCAAGTTTATTTCCGTGGCACGATCAGCTACCGCAGCAACCGCCCTCGACGGGCACCGTGCGCAGTTCCCTGGTCTGCGCATTGCGTGCCGCCAGATCGGCGTCGGCCGGATAGTCGACAGCGATCAGACTCAACCCGTGCGCCGGCGCCACCGTGACAGCGCTGGAGCGGCTGCGCTCGTTCAACAGCTGTGCCGTCCATTCGGGCGTGCGTCGCCCCTCCCCTACCGCCAGGACGGCGCCCACCAGACTGCGCACCATCGACCAGCAGAACGCGTCCGCGCTGACATGGGCGGTCAGCAGATCACCCTCGCGGGTCCACTCGAATCGCTGGAGTTCACGCACCGTGGTCGCGCCCTCGCGCCTGCGGCAGAAGGCAGCAAAATCATGCAGCCCGAGCAGGTTTCGCGCTGCCGCCCGCATGGCATGCAGATCGACCTCGGGACGGCAGGGTACAACGCCGCGCGCCTGGAGCGGTTCGGCACCGTAGCGGGCCGTGGTCAGCCGATAGGCGTAGTGGCGGCGGATGGCCGAGAATCGGGCGTCGAAGTCGGCGGGTGCCACCCGGATGTCCTTGATGCGCACATCCTTCGGCAGGAAGCGGGCCATACGATGGATCAACTTGCCGGTGTCGATCTCGGCCACGGTATCGAAATGCGCGACCTGACCCTCGGCGTGCACACCCGCATCGGTACGTCCGGCGACGGTCAACTGGACGGTCTCGCGCAGCACCTTGCCCAGTGATTCCTCCAGCACACCCTGCACCGTGCGCAGGCCGGGCTGCCGGGCCCAGCCGATGAAATCCGTGCCGTCATAGCTGATGTCGAGTCGGTACCGCGTGGTCTCCGCGGCCTCGACCTCGTTCGAATCCTGCCCGCTCACGGCCCTCTCCTCGACAACGAACGAGCCCGCCCACCCGGGGAACGGGTAGGCGGGCTGGTTCGGCGAATTCAATGCGTCATACGGGTCCCGGAGCACCGGGACCACGAATCACGCCTTGTCGTCGGCCTTCTCGTCCGCGGTGGCCTCGGCCTCGGGAGCCTCGGTCGTCTCCTCGACAGCCTCGGCGGCCTTGTCCTCGGTGGCTTCGGCGGCGGGCGCCTCGGCCTGCTTGGACGCGGCGACACGACGAGCGCGATCGGCTTCCCTGGTCACGGTCTCGCCGCGAACCAGTTCGATGACCGCCATCGGCGCATTGTCACCCTTGCGGGGCAGCGTCTTGGTGATGCGGGTGTAGCCGCCCTCACGACCCTCGAACGAGGGGCCGATCTCGGCGAACAGCGAGTGCACGACATCCTTGTTGCGGATCACCTTGAGCACCTCGCGACGGTCGGCAAGAGTGCCGCCCTTCGCCTTGGTGACAAGCTTCTCGGCATACGGGCGCAGCGCCTTGGCCTTGGCCTCGGTGGTCGTGATCCGACCGTGCTCGAAGAGCGCCGTGGCCAGATTGGCGAAGATCGCCTTCTGGTGCGACGCCGACCCGCCGAAGCGGGCACCCTTCTTGGGCTTGGGCATTGTTGGTTCTCCTTGTGTGAGGCCGTTCCGGGGCGCCTACCCCAGCAGCCTAGAGCTGTTCGGTTTCGGCGTAGTCCTGCTCGCCGCCATCGTTGTCGCTGAAATTGCCGCTGTCGGACCAGGTTCCGGTGGCCGCGTCGTAACCCACCACGCTGGAGGGGTCGAACGAGGCCGGGCTGTCCTTGAGCGAGAGGCCGAGCGCATGCAGCTTGACCTTGACCTCGTCGATGGACTTCTGGCCGAAGTTACGGATGTCCAGCAGATCCGATTCGGTGCGTGCGACCAGCTCGCCGACGGTGTGCACACCCTCGCGCTTGAGGCAGTTGTAGGACCGGACCGTCAGGTCCAGATCCTCGATCGGCAGACCGAACGAGGCGATGTGATCCGCCTCGGCCGGCGAGGGGCCGATCTCGATGCCTTCGGCTTCGACGTTCAGCTCACGGGCCAGACCGAACAGCTCGACCAGGGTCTTACCCGCCGAGGCGAGCGCGTCCCTGGCGCTGATGGAGTTCTTGGTCTCCACGTCCAGGATGAGCCGGTCGAAGTCGGTACGCTGCTCGACACGGGTGGCCTCGACCTTGTAGGTCACCTTGAGCACCGGAGAGTAGATCGAGTCCACCGGGATCCGGCCGATTTCCGCACCGGACGCCTTGTTCTGCACCGCCGGGACATAACCGCGACCGCGCTCGACGACCAGCTCGATCTCGAGCTTGCCCTTGTCGTTCAGGGTGGCGATGTGCATGTCCGGGTTGTGCACCACGACGCCGGACGGCGGGACGATGTCATCGGCGGTGACGGTCCCCGGGCCCTGCTTGCGCAGGTACATGGTGACCGGCTCGTCCTCCTCCGAGGACACGACCAGACCCTTGAGGTTCAGGATGATGTCGGTGACATCTTCCTTCACACCGGGGACGGTGGTGAACTCGTGCAGAACGCCGTCGATGCGGATGCTCGTCACCGCAGCCCCCGGAATCGAGGACAGCAGGGTACGGCGCAGCGAGTTGCCGAGGGTGTAACCGAAGCCCGGCTCGAGGGGTTCGATGGTGAACTTCGAGCGGTTCTCCGCCACGACCTCTTCGGTCAGGGTCGGACGCTGGGAAATCAGCATGTGGATCATCCTCCTTTTTGGGCGCCCGCTATTTGACGCCTCGTCTCAGGGGTTGTGCGTGATCGCCCGGTATGGGCGATCACGCACCAGCGGCACAGCTTGCCGGTTACTTCGAGTAGTACTCGACGATGAGCTGTTCCTGGAGCGGCACATCGATCTGGGCGCGCTCGGGCTCCTGGTGGACCAGGATGCGGAGGCGGCCAGGGATGACCTGGAGCCAGCCGGGGACCGGACGGTCACCGACGGTCTCGCGCGCCACCTGGAACGGCAGCGTGCCCAGCGACTTCTCCTTGACATCGATGATGTCGTACTGGGTGACGCGGAAGGAGGGAACATCCACCTTCCGGTTGTTCACCAGGAAGTGGCCGTGGCTGACCAGCTGGCGGGCCTGGCGACGGGTACGCGCCAGACCGGCGCGGTACACGACGTTGTCCAGCCGGGTCTCGAGCAGGCGAAGCAGGTTGTCACCGGTCTTACCCTTGAGGCGGTTGGCCTCTTCGTAGTACCGGCGGAACTGCTTCTCCATTACGCCGTAGGAGAAGCGAGCCTTCTGCTTCTCTTGCAGCTGGAGCAGGTATTCGCTCTCCTTGATCCGCGCGCGGCCGTGCTGGCCGGGCGGGTAGGGGCGACGTTCGAACGCCTGGTCGCCGCCGACCAGGTCGACGCGGAGGCGACGGCTCTTACGCGTTGCGGGTCCGGTGTAACGGGCCATTGTGGTCTACCTTCCTTTCCCGTTAGACGCGACGCCGCTTGGGCGGACGGCAGCCGTTGTGCGGCTGCGGGGTGACATCGGAGATCGTGCCGACTTCCAGGCCAGCGGCCTGGAGCGAGCGGATCGCGGTCTCGCGGCCCGAACCCGGGCCCTTGACGAACACGTCGACCTTCTTGACGCCGTTCTCCTGCGCCTTGCGGGCAGCGTTCTCGGCGGCGAGCTGCGCGGCGAACGGGGTCGACTTGCGCGAACCCTTGAAACCGACGTGGCCCGAGGACGCCCAGGAGATGACGTTGCCGGACGGGTCGGTGATCGACACGATCGTGTTGTTGAACGTGGACTTGATGTGCGCGTGGCCGTGCGGGACGTTCTTCTTTTCCCGGCGACGCGACTTCTGGGTCTTCTTGGGGCCGGAGGCCCGTGACTTCGGAGGCATCGGTTATCCCTACTTCTTCTTGCCGGCGACGGTCTTCTTCGGACCCTTGCGCGTACGCGCATTGGTCTTGGTGCGCTGGCCGCGCACCGGAAGGTGGCGACGGTGACGCAGGCCCTGGTAGCAGCCGATCTCGATCTTGCGACGAATGTCGGCCTGCACCTCACGGCGCAGATCACCCTCGACCTTGAACTCCGACGCTTCGATGTAGTCGCGGAGCTTGGTCAGGTCGTCGTCGGTGAGATCCTTCGACCGCAGATCCGGGCTGACCGAGGTCGCCGCCAGGATTTCCTTGGCGCGGGTACGGCCGATACCGAAAATGTAGGTCAGTGCGATCTCCATGCGCTTTTCGCGCGGGAGGTCGACGCCCATGAGACGTGCCATGTGGCAGTTCCTTAATCGTTGCGGAGGTCTGCTCCCTGTCCGTCCCCTCGTCGTGGCGGGGCCCCGGCCTCCGTACCGGGGGTTGGCACGCGCACCTCGGGGGTGAACCCGAATTTCCACAGTGCACGGCTGGAGCTGGGAGTTCTTCGCGGGCGAGTCGCGCTCGCCCCTTTCTTTGGTGTGCCAATCCGAAACCGCGTTCGGTGCTTGGCTGGTGTCAGCCCTGACGCTGCTTGTGGCGCAGGTTCTCGCAGATCACCATGACCCGACCGTTACGGCGGATCACCTTGCACTTCTCGCAGATCTTCTTGACGCTCGGCTGAACCTTCACGTCCGTCCAATCTTGTCGGTGTTCGCACCTGGGTGTGAACACAGTTTTTCCCCAGTCTGACGACTGGGGAAGCCTTGCGCCTCCGGATCGCTGCCACCCGCCGCAGGGGTCCGGGGGCGAAGCCCGCCGGGCGGGGTGTGGGGGTTGCACCCCCACAAAACACCAAGTCAATCGACCTCGGCGAACGCTCTCCGTGAGCAGAGATCGCCCATTCGATTTACTTGTAGCGGTATACGATGCGTCCGCGGGACAGGTCGTAGGGCGAGAGCTCGACGACCACGCGGTCCTCGGGCAGGATGCGGATGTAGTGCTGCCGCATCTTGCCGCTGATGTGCGCGAGAACCTTGTGCCCGTTCTCGAGCTCGATCCGGAACATCGCATTGGGCAGCGGCTCGACAACTCGACCCTCGACCTCGATGGCCCCGTCCTTCTTCGCCATGTCCTCCGCGATCCCGGTTATGCTCAACCTGGTCTGATTGGTGGTAACTGCTCTGATGAAACCGGCCGGTGGTGAACTACCAGGAGTTCTGACCGATCGCACGCGAACAGTCGGCGCATAGGTGCACCGCCGCTCAAGCTTACCGGCAGGCGCTCGATCGGGCAAAACGCGCCCCGAACGGCGTATCGGGAGCCTCGCTCGGCACCCGGCACCCGGCACCGCCGACCTTCCCAGCAGTGCGAATATCTGCGCCGGTCGAGGCTCGGCGACGGCGGGCACGCCAGCGCCTGTTCGGCGGGTCGATCCGGCGCCGCCTGGCCCACGCGGGGACCCGGCTGTCGCGTAAACTGACCGCTGTCCGAGGTCCAGCACATCAGGAGGGGGATGCGTGAGCCGCAGCAATGACGGCCTCCCCATGCTGCCACCGTGGCTCTCCGACAGTGAGGTCACCCAGGTCGGCCAGCAGATCGATTACGAAGCGCCACCGGTCCAGAACCTCCCGCACGACGATCTGATCGAGGACACCCCCGCACCCAAGCGTGGCCGCTTCAAGCGACCCGCCCCGGAGAGCGAGCGCTCCGAAGCTCCTGGTCCACGCAAGGAGAAGCGCCGCAAAGGCTGGCGCCGGGACAAGAACGACGATCAGCCCGTCGACGAGCGCCACGAGGCGGACGAATCGGCCGCACCCGCGCCGCGCCCCGGCGATCAGTGGTCGACACAGCAGCCCGATCAGTCGGCCGATCGGTGGCAGAGCCCGCCGCCGCCCGCGCAGCACCCGACGCCGGCCGACTACGCGCCGTCCGACCGCTCCCCCGACGCCCGGCCGGCCGACCCGTATCAGCCCGGTCCCGCCCAGCAGCCGTACCGCCCCGCCCCCGACAACTCCTGGCAGCAAGGACCTTCGCGGACCGGCGACCGCCCGCCCGCGAACCTGCCCACACGCACCCCGAGCGAACCATCGGCCGAATTCCGGCCGCTCGGCCCGCGCCCACCCCAGCCGCCGCCCGACCGGGCGCCCATCTCGACCGAGGCGACGGTGCATCTGGGCCCGCGCCCGGACCTGCCAGCGCCGCCGCCACAAGCCCCGGTTGCGCCGCATCCTGGACCGGTTACTCCGCAGAGCCCTGCGCCGCACCAGGACCGTGCATCCGCGCAGCCCCCGCTTGCCCCGCAGCTGGACCATGCCTCGGCGCCGCAGGTCCCCGTCGCCCCGCCGCAGGACCATGCTTCCACACCCCAGGTCCCGCTCGCCCCGCCGCAGACTCCGGTGCCGCCACCGCAGGACCATGGTTCCGCGCCGCAGGTCCCCGTCGCCCCGCCGCACACACCGCAGGCTCACGCTCCCGCGCCCCAGGCGCCGGTCACCCGAACGCAAGTCCCGAATACACCGCAGGCACCAGTCTCATCGCAGCAGGCACCGGTTGCCCGGCCGCAGACTCCGGTCGCCCCGCAACAGACGCCGGGCACCCCACCGCAACAGCCGAACTCCGAGAGAGCGCGTGCGGCCGAGCCCGTCTCGCCGGTAGGCGATGATCGGTCCACCAGGCTTCCGGCCGACTCGGCGCCGGATGCACGGCTCGACGATCCCCTCTCCGAACAGCAGCCGTCCGAGGGAGCCGCGGCGCAGGGCCGCTCGGCGACAGAGTCGGCCGCATCGCCCGAACGGTTGCCCCTGCCCGCACCACCGACATCCGGTACTCGACTCCCACAGGCCGATGTCCAACAGGGGGAATCCGCATCGACGGCTGAGGAACCGCGATCCACGGATCGCGAGCCGGTCGCCGGGCCGACGCCCACCGCGACCGAACCTCCGTCCTGGTTGGACGGCCCCCACCGCGCCGCCGACAGCGGACAAGCACCGCCCGCGAAAAAGCAGCCTTCGACCGAGAGTGGGCAGGCGGCGACCGGAGGCGGACAGGCACCGGAGCCGACGGTATCGGAGATCGCGGAGCGGTCCGCCGAGACAGCTACGCCGTCGAAGACCACCGATTCCCGCGCCGTCGATTCCGCGTCGAGGTCCACCACAAGCGATCCGACCACCGGCTCCGACGCGCCACCGTCATGGCTCGGAGCCACCCCCCACGCACCCGAGCCCACCGCTCAACAGCCGATCCAACGGCTGCCGGACCTGCCGCCCGCGCCCAGCGAATCCGACGTGCAGGCTCCCGCACCCACTGCCGATCCGGCACCGGCTTTTTCCGCGAACGTCGCTCCCCCGGCCACCCCGACGACCGATTCGTCGCCGGTCGCCCCGGCTGAGGAATCGGCATCGGTAATCGCTGCCAGCGACTCGCCCTCGGTCGTGCCGACCGAGGATTCGGCAGCGAGCGCACGCACCGACGATCAACAGGTCGGCTCGAACACCGGGCCCGCGACGCATCCGGTATCGAGTTCGCCGCCACCGGAACCACCGGTTTCCCAGCCCGCGCCGCCGGATCGGATCAGCCCCGCGACGACAGCGCAGGCGGCCCACACGGACGCCGCCCCAACGGTGCATCCGGTATCCAGTTCGCCGACGCCCGAATCACCGATCTCCCAGCCCGAACCACCGGATCGGATCGGCCCCGCAGTGGCAGCCGCCCGCCCCGATATCCACGCCGCTCAGACCGGGCCCGCCGAACAGCTCGGGGGTGAGAACCGCGCCCCCGACGGCCGCTTCGACGCGGCGGACAGTGCCGCATCGGTCACGCGTGGGCGCCACCGGCTGACGTCCGAGGGCGCGCCACCGCCCACCTCCCCCGAGAACCAGGCCGCCGTCGGTGCCGGGGTACCTCCGCAACCGCCTGAGCAGCAGGTACGGCCGCCGTTCGCCCCGGTGCCGCCGTACAACCCGACCGCGGATCGAGCACAGACCGGGCCCTCCGCCCACACATCGGGCTTCGACCATCGGATTCCGCAGGCACCGACCACCGGGCCGGGTCCGCGTCAAGCGCCGAAACAGCAGCGGCGCACCGCGCAATCGGGTGCGGATGCCGCCCTGCGAGCAGCATTGGCGGCCCAGCCGCTGCGCACCTTCGACGGTCCGGCCCGCGAACCGAACCCGGTGCAGGAACAGTGGCAGACCGGACAGCCCCCCGCCGACCAGCAAGGTCGGCCGCTGCCACCGCAGGCTCCGCAGTGGCAGAGTCCGGTCGCCCCGGGCCCCGACTCCCCGCCGCTACCTGGACCGGGACCGCATGATCAAGCGGGCATGCGAGCCCCGAGCGACGAGATGCCGGGTCCGCACGGTTTTGCGCAGGCACCGGTCCAGCAGCCGGTTCCACCGCACTCCACACCGTCGCATGGGGCGCCCCAACATCCTTCGATGCCTCAGCATCCGGTGCCACCTCAGCATGCGGGACCACCGCAGCAGCAGTGGCGTGGGCCCGCAGATCAGGGACCGCCGCCCGAGCAGTGGCAGGGCGGTCAGGGGCAGTCCCCTTCGCTGGACAATGTGCCGATCCGTGGCCGCGCGACCAAGAAGGCGGCGGGCTCGGGCTGGCGCAAGGCCGTGCACCATGTGTCCGGCGGCGCCATCAATCCGGGGATGTCGGCCGAGGAGCGCCGGCTTCAGGAGCTGGTGGCTCGGATCCGGCAGCCGGTGCGCGGCGATTACCGCATCGCGGTGCTCTCGCTCAAGGGCGGCGTCGGTAAGACCACGACCACCATGGGTATCGGCTCCACCTTCGCCTCGATCCGTGGCGACCGGGTGATCGCCGTCGACGCCAACCCGGACTTCGGCACCCTGTCGCAGCGAGTGCCGCTCCAGACCCGGTCGACGGTGCGTGATCTGCTGCTGGATTCTTCGATCCAGCGGTATTCGGATGTCCGCAGGCACACCTCGCAGGCCACCAGCCGACTGGAAGTGCTTGCCAGCGAACGAGATCCGGCGGCGTCGGAGGCGTTCAACGAGGACGAGTACCGCTCCGTCGCGCGGATTCTGCAACGGTTCTACAACATCATCCTCACCGACTGCGGCACCGGTCTGATGCATTCGGCGATGGCGGGTGTGCTGGAGCTGGCGCATTCGCTGGTGCTGATCTCCTCCCCCGCGATCGACGGCGCCCGCAGTGCCGCCGCGACGCTGGACTGGCTGTCGCTGCACGGCCATGACCATCTGGTGCGAAACGCGGTGGTGGTGATCAACTCTCCGCGCGCCGGTTCGCCGAACGTGGGCATCCAGCAGTTGCGTGAGTATTTCCTGTCACGCTGCCGCGCGGTGCACATCATCCCGTTCGATCCGCATATGTCGGAGGGCGCGGAGATCGATCTGCACCGGCTACACAAGCAGACCAAACGGGCGTATGTGGAACTCGCGGCCACGGTCGCGGACGATTTCGCCACCGATCACCGCAGGTACCGGGGTTGATACGGGCGGCGGCCGGCTGACAACCGGAGCCGCCCCGTCAGCTCACCATTCCGGCAGTCGGCGCCGCCCGGCCAGCACATCGCGGACCAGGTCGTCGTAGGCGTCGGCCAGTTCGGCCAGATGATGCCAGGCGATATGCAGGAGATCGTCGTGCGCGTCGAGGGTCATCAACGCGTGATGAGCGCGGACCGATGATTCGGCCAGCCGGTCGATCACCGCGCCGATGGTCTCGGTATGCAGGGTGGCGCCCATCCGGTGCTGAGGGACGTTACGCACCACCCAGTCGTCGATCGCCAGCACCAATTCGCCTCTGCGGCGCTCGATTTCGACGACGGTCGCGGGCCGGGTGTCGATCGAGCCACCCCGCCCGACCAGCCGTCTTTCATGGAGTATCGCCAGGTCACGGGCGTACCAGAGCAGCTGACCGCCGATAACGCGGTGCCCACGGCACGCTCTGACAAGAAGATCCGAGGTCGGCAGCGGCCCGGAGATCGGGGTCTGCGCCACCGGATCGGCACTTCGCTGAGCGCCGGGAAGAGCCATTACGACTGTTGTATCCGAACCTGCCACGGTTGCCTCGCCGTCATCGCCGCACAACACCGGATCAGTACGTTCATTACAATAAACCTCGGAATACCACTGTCAAGCGTAATCGGGCCGTAGTGGGCCGAAAAGTGTACACTTCGTTACCTGCACGACCAACCGAGGAGCAAGATGGCGGACGGTCCGACGTATCACCGGATCGCAGACCTCCTCCGCGAGGAGATCCGCGCAGGCAGATGGAAGCCGGGTGATCGACTGCCGAGTCATGCCGAGCTCGCCGATCAGATGCAGGTGTCGATCACTACCGCGCGCAACGCAATTCAGGTTCTGGTCACCGAAAATCTTGTCTACACAGCTACTTCCCGGGGAACGCTGGTTCGAAACCAGGAAGTACTCGAATCCGTGGTCACCGATCATATCCGACCGGATCGTCCACGGTCGGCACATGACATATTCGAGGAGATCGCGCGCGCCGCCGAACGTGAACCGACCAAGGAATTCAGTGCCCGAATGGAGCCCGCCGGTACGGAAGTCGCCCAGTGGCTGGGCGTTCCGGCCGATTCCTGGGTGCTTGCCCGTACCGTCGTCCAGTATCTCGACAACGAACCGTGGTCCTGGGAGGTCAGCTTCTATCCGCGTGATCTCGCCGAGGCCACCGGTATCGACTCACCCCACGACATTCCCGAGGGCACGACTCGCCGGTTGGCCGACCGTGGTCACGCCGAGACCGCGCATCGGGATACCGTCGTCGCCCGGCCCGCAACCGCCGAGGAGGCCATCGTGCTCGGAGTCGCCACCGGAACCATTCTGCTCGACCATCTTCGGATCGGCGCCGATCACGAACGTGTCACGCGCGCGACACGGCATCGTTCCATCGCCACCCGCAATCGACTGGCTTATGAACTGGGTGATGAGGAGGGTACGGACGTGATCCGGCGGGCGCTCGGCAGCTCTTATCGCCCCGGCATCGCGTAGCCATGTCCGTGGTCATCCGGCCCGCGGTCCTCGGCGACCTCGGAACCATCTGCCGACTCCGGGTACAGCGCACCGCGTGGTTGAGCGCGCGCGGCTCGGACCAGTGGACGGTGGCGGGCCGCGGCCTGCCGATCGAGATCTTCGCCCGCTCGGTGGGGCACTGTATGGATGCGGGCGAGACGTGGATCGCCGAGGTGTGTGGCAGACCCGCTGGCACCATCACGGTGAACGATCGTGCCGACCAAGGTCTCTGGAACCCGGCGGAACTCTCCGACGCCGTGATCGTGCACTACATGATCGTCGACCTGCACTATGCGGGGCGCGCGGTCGGCGGCCGGCTGCTGGAGCACGCCGCCGACCTGGCCCGCGAATACGGCCGGGACTGGGTGCGGCTCGACGCCTGGACCACCAACACCGATCTGCATGCCTACTATCACCGGGCGGGGTTCCGGCTGGCCCGTATCGCCGGGCCCGCCGCCGAGGGTCCGTCGCGGGCGTTGTTCGAGCGCCGCACCGATTCGTGGGCGCCGGTCCGGTCCGATCGCGCACCGGTGTTCACCCCGGTCCACGGATGACATCAGCCGCCGGACCGGCCGACCTGCGCGCCGCCCGATACGCGGGCGCTCGATGGCGTCCGGTACGAAAGGCCGTCTACAGCGGCGGTAGGTGGGCGAGCTGAACCATTTCCTGGCCGCGGGTGCGGGAGACGAGGATGCCGCGGCCGGGTGGGAGTTTGGCCGGGCGGACGTCGCCGATGAGTTTGCCCTCGTCGCGGGGGCCGCTCATGATCAGCGCGTCGACGGACAGGTTCTTCATACCGCCGAGGACGTGGTCGTAGAGGGCGCGCGAAACACCACCGATGCGGCGGGTGACCACCAGGTGCAGGCCGATGTCGCGGGCCTGCGGGAGATATTCGAGCAGGGGCAGCAGGGGGTTCGTGCCAGCAGTGATCATGTCGTAATCGTCGACGAGCACATAGATCTCCGGCCCCTCCCACCAGCTGCGTTCCCGCAGCTGCTGCGGGGTGATGTCGGAGCCCGGTATCCGTTTGGACAGGTAGCGGCTCAGTTCGGTGATCATCGGGCCACTGGTCTGCGAGGAGGTCGAATAGCCTGCGAGCCGCTCGTCGGGGACCACGCCGAGCAGACTGCGGCGGTAGTCGATCATGATGATCCTGGCCGCGCCGGGTGCAGAGTTCTCGACGATGCCCATGGCGATATTGCGCAGCAGGGTGGTCTTACCGCATTCGACGTCGGCGAACGCCATGAAATGCGGTTCGGCATCGAAATCCAGTACGAACGGGTCCAATTCGTTCTCGCCGAGCCCGACGACCACCTTGGTCGCGCTCTGCTCGACACCGTGCGCACGGGCGATGGCGAGCACCTGGTCGCGAGGGATCTCCAGCGGCAACATGCGCACCTCGGGCGCCCGCCTGCTCCCCCACAGCTGTACCAGCTGCTCCTTGGCCGAGGCCACACCGTCGGTGAGGGTCGTGGGATCCGAGTCGGAGTCCAGACGCGGCAGCGCGAGCAGCATATGCAGCTCATCGGGGGTCAAGCCGCGGCCTGGACGGCCGACTGGCACCAGCGCCGCACTGCGCCTGCCCATTTCGGAATCGGACGGATCACCGAGGCGCAACTCCAGCCGGGTGCCGATCTGGTCCTTGATCACCGGCCGGATCTCACCCCAGCGGGAAGCGCCGAGGATGAGGTGAATGCCGTAGGACAGGCCCTGCTGGGCGATGGCGTTGACGGCCGGTTCGAGGGTGTCGAACTCCTCGCGCATGGCCGCCCAGCCGTCGATGACCAGGAAGACGTCACCGAATTGGTCGGCGGCGAGCGGATCGTCGGGCGCCGGTGGGTTGCCGTTGGCGGCGGCTTCCAGCTGGGCGTATCTGCGGCGGCGGAATTCCACCATCGACTCGATGCCGAGTTCGGTGAACCGTTCCTCGCGCTGGGTGAGCAGGGAGGTCAGCTCGGCGATGGTGCGGCGCACCCGGTCGCGGTCCAGGCGCCCGGCGACCGAACCGACGTGCGGGATACCGGACAGGCCGGTCATGCTGCCGCCGCCGAAGTCCAGGCAGTAGAACTGCACCTGCTCCGGGGTGTGGGTGGCCGCGGCCGCCATGATGATGGTGCGCAGCGTGGTCGATTTACCCGACTGCGGGCCGCCGACGACGGCGATATTGCCCTGACCACCGGCCAGTCCGACGGTGAGGACATCGCGGCGCTGTTCGTAGGGCTTGTCGATGATGCCGATGGGCATCCACAGCTGCCCGTGCCGGTTGACCGGTGAGCGCCAGTCCGGGTCGGGTAGCAGCATGTCGACCGTCGGTGATTCCTCCAGCGGCGGCAACCAGACCTCATGCGCCGGACGTCCGTGTCCGGTCAGGCGTTTCACCACCACCTCGAGCAGCGAATCAGGCAGGCCTTCTTCCTTGTCCGTGGTATCCGCGCCGGGCGGCGGCGGCAGTTCGGGCAGTCCGAGCGGGGCGGCCGGTTCCGGGTCGGGCTCGATCCTGGTCTGGATCTCCACCGGACCCGCGGTGAACACCGCCGGCGACCGACCGCCGACGATGCTGCCACCGGATTCACGGGTGCCGGTCGGCGAAACGTAGGGCCCGGACACATAGGTGGCGTTGAAGCGCAGCGGATCGTCGGCATCGCTTTTGAGGTAGCCCGAACCGGGGATGCCGGGCAGATGGTAGGCGTCGGTGATGCCGAGTACCGCGCGGGATTCGTTGGCGGAGAAGGTTCGTAGACCGATCAGATAGGACAGATGCGAGTCGAGCCCGCGGAGCTTGTTCTCCTCCAGCCGCTGTGAGGCCAACAGCAGATGCACGTGCAGTGAGCGGCCGAGGCGGCCGATCATCACGAACAGGTCGGCGAAATCCGGTTTCTGCGAAAGCAGTTCGGAGAACTCGTCGACGATGACGAACAGCGCGGGCAGCGGATCGAGCTGGGCGCCCGCGGCACGGGCCTTCTCGTACTCGGTGACATTGGCGAAATTGCCCGCTGAACGCAGCAGTTCCTGACGCCGGTTCATCTCACCGGCCAGCGCGTCCTTCATACGGTCGACCATCGAGAGTTCTTCCTCGAGGTTGGTGATCACCGCCGCGACGTGCGGCAGCGGATCGAGACCGAGGAAGGTGGCACCACCCTTGAAGTCGACCAGCACCAGGTTGAGGTAGTCCGGTGAATGCGTGGTGACCAGCGACAGCACCAGCGTGCGCAGGAATTCGGACTTACCGGAACCGGTGGCGCCGATGCACAGTCCGTGTGGGCCCATACCGTTCTCGGCCGATTCCTTGATGTCGATCTCCACCGGCGTACCGTCGGGAGTCACGCCGATCGGCACCCGCAGACGCTCGCGTGCGGTGCGCGGACGCCACACCTTGGCGGCCTCGATCTGGGCGGCGTCGGGAATCTTCAGCAGGGACATCAGCCCCGGATCTGCCCTGGTCTCGTCGCCGAGGCTGACGATCTGGGCGGCGGTGGCGATGCGGTAGCGGGCCAGGCCGCGGCTGAAGGCGGTGGCTTCGGCGACGCTCACTTCGTCGGCGGTGGCGAACTTCTCGGTACCCGCCGCGCTGCGTGCGCTCACCTCACCGTCGGCGACCACCAGTTGCAGACCGCGGCGCACGGCGAGGCCGTCCTCCGGTGCGGTGAGATCGAGCACGGTCACCGAGTCCAGCCCGGATTCGCTGACGAGACGTTCGCTGCCGTTGACGTATCCGTCGTCGATCACCACGACCAGATGCAGCCTGCCCTGCGTCGGTTGTGGATTGCGCATGAACCGGCCGCGTTCGATCAGTTCGGCCGACAGTGCGGTTTCCAGTTCACCGAGCGAGCCGTACATCATCCGGGCCGAGCCCATACCGTCGCGTGCGGTCGGATGCTGTAGGTGCGGAAGCCATTTCGCCCATTCCCAGCTCGGTCCGTCCGGGTCGGCGCAGACGATGGCGATCGCGACGTGATCCGGGCCGTGGAACGCGGCCAGCTCCATCAGCATGGCGCGCACCAGGGTGCGGGCGGCGGTGGGCTCGCCACCGACGTTGATGGCAGGGAAAGCGCGCAGTGAGACCGCGGTGGGCAGCTGATGCACCACCGAATGGGTGCGGACGAAGCGGCGCAACGCCACCGTCGAGACGGGTTCTAGGTCCTCGAGCGGACCGGTCTCCGGGCGGGCCAGTTTGGTCGCGAGGCGGTGGCTGCCGATCCCCACTCGGACGTGTCCGAAATCCGGGTCGGCGGGGCGGCGTTCCCACATGCGTCTGGTGCCGATCACCGAGCGCAGATCCATCGGCTCGGGATGGCTCCAGGTCAGCGCCTCCAGCTGTTTACCGCCGGTGCGGCGCACATCCTTGCGCATCTGGTCGAGGTAGCGGAAGTAGTCCTTGCGTTCCTCGTTGAGTTCGGCCGCCGACTTCGGGCCGCCGCCGCCACGCATTCCCATCATCATGCCGACCATCGACATGATCATCATCATCGGGAACATCATCATCATCGGATTGGCGAACAGGTTGCGGCCCATCATCGCCATCATCGCGATCATGCCGACCACCGCGACCAGCATCACCACCGGCATCAGCTTCATCAGCAGCGGGGCGGGCAATGGCCGCGGGATCTCCGGCGGCGAGTTCAACGCGACTTCACCGCCGGGCGCGCGTGGTGGCGCGATGCGGGGGCGGCGCACGAAACCTTCGGTAACCATGGGCGGTCCTCTACCCCTCTGACGCTCGGGAATCGGGGTCGGCGATATCGGCGTCCTCGCCGCGGCGGCGGAACGGAATCCACAGCGCGGCACCGATACCGAGTACGGCAAGACAGGTGATGGCGCCGATGGTGGCGATGCGTCTGGGCAGCGGGTCCGGCTCCGGCGGACGCCAGGGCTCGGCCATCGGGCTGGGGGTGTCAGCGCCTTCGCTGATCGGCCGGTCCGGTAGTTCGGCTGTCAGGGCCGCCACCGGATCGATCAGGCCGTGGCCGATCCGATCGTCGCGGCCCGGGCCCGGGGCCTGGGCGGTGCGTTCGATCCGGTCGATCACCTGGGCGGCGGTCAGTTCGGGGAAGCGGGCGCGTACGAGGGCGGCCAGACCGGCGACATAGGGTGCGGCGAAGCTGGTGCCTTCGATCGGGCTGATGCCCTCGGCCGTCTGCACACCGTCGACGAGTCCTGTGCCACCGGGTTTGCTGTCCAGTGAGACGATCTGGCGGCCGATGGCGGCGACACCGATCCATGGGCCGTTCAGCGACAGCTCCGACGCCACACCGTTGGGATCGATCGAGGCGACCGACAGCACGTACGGGTCGAACCAGGCCGGACTGGCGACGGTCTGCACGCCGGGCCACCCCGAGCCGGTGTTCTGGGCTTTGCAGGCGCCGTCGGTCTGGAGGTTTCCCGCCGCAGCGACCACGACGACATTGCGGTCGTATGCATATTTCACGGCCGCGCCGAGCGGTTCGTCCACGGTATCGACTCCCGCTGCGGTACAAGCCACTTCGGAGATGTTGATCACGGTCGCACCCATATCGACGGCGCGGACGACGGCGGCGGCGAGGGTGAGCACATTGCCGTATCCACCGCTGGCAATGGCGCCGGGCTTCTCCTCGCTGCCGCGGCGGTCCTTGGCCTCGAACGCCAGGCTCAGCTGACGGATGGTGAGGATCTCCGCCTCGGGCGCCACCCCGGCGAAGGCGTCGTCCTGGCTCGGTCGCGCGGCGATGATGCCCGCGACCAGGGTGCCGTGCCCATCACAGTCGACGGTGCCGTCGGTGCCGGAGACGTAATCGCCACCCGCCTGTAGTGCGGGCAGCCGTGGGTGCCGGTTCACGCCGGTGTCGATCACCGCCACCTTCTGTCCCGCACCACGGCTGAACTGCCACGCCGACGGCAGATCGAGCACAGCCTGGGAGACCGGTACATCGACCGGCGCACCACCGTTGAGTACCGGTTCGGCACAGACCGACCGCTGTTCGGTGGGTTCCAGCGGGGCCGGTCGGCCGCTGAGGGCCGTAGCCGCCGCGAGCGCACCGGGATCGATCTCCGGTGGGGCGAGGGCATGAGCGGGGGCGGGTCCGCCGACACCGGATAAGCCGAGTAGTACCGCGGCGGCGAGCACCGCCGACGCGCGCCGCGCTCCGCCGGGCCGATACGCCGATCCCGCCGCGCCGCGTATACGCGCGATCCTCCACGTATCGGCCAGGTCGGGCAGTCTCGTCCACGGTGCGGTGGCCCGCCCGGTGGATCGTGTGCCCGAGGGCCGGTCGGAGAGGAACGGTCGATCAGACACCATGGCCCCTGGCGGCATACCGAGCCCGGCCGTCGAGTGCGGTCCGGTTCACGACGAGGTCGGTCATCAGATGTTCCGCGCCATCGCGTACACGCCCATGATCCACAGCACCAGCGGGATCACCGTGCAGATCAGCAGATACTCGAAGATCTCACCGGAACGCCTTGTCACCGGGGTGATCTCGATATGCGGCCCGACCACGCCGAACACCACCACCGCGACCGCGAGGGCGAGCAGCAGACCACCGCAGAGCAGCGGGTCGGCGCCGCCGAGGGCGAGTCCGGTCAGCAGTGCGGCCACGATGGTCGCACCGGCGATGATCAGGGTGGCGGCCTGGGTGAGGTCGGCGAAGGCGCGCCCGCGCAGGCACAGGATGATGGCGGTGACCACCGCGAGCGCGATCCCCTGCCACCGCGGATCACCCAGCGGGTCGGCGGCGCCGAGCGCACCGAGCACACCGGCGATCGAACAGCCGATGAGGACACCGGACTGATACTGGTTGGCCACCCGGGCCCGGCGGCCGAGCCCCGCCGCCGAGGGCAGTGCGGTCGCACCGATCGCGCCGATACCCTCGATGGTCGGGCGCTGTTCGTGATCGGCCGGGTCGATCGCCCCGCCCGCGGTGGGCACCGGCGGCACCGGCAGCCGGGCCAGCACCGCCGCCAGTCGCGGCACGGCCGAGATCACTACGATCGCCGCCACCAGCAGGCCCGCACCGATCTTCGGCAGCGCCGGATCCCACACCATGCGCACCAGCGCGGCCGCGGCACCGCATACCGCGACGGTGATCGCGGCGGCGAACAACATGGCCCCGGTGCCGGTGGCGCGATAGACGCCCACCGCGACGACCAGCGTCACCGAAAAGCCGAGTAGCAGATGCGGACTGCCGAGATCGCCAGGTACGAACAGCGCCGCACCGCCGAAGAACAACAGCAGAGCGCCGAACGACAACCAGACCGCGGTGAGTTCGTCATCGTATTTCCGGGCCGCGATGGCGGCGGCGACCGCCGCACCGATACCGACCCCGGTGGTCAGGAACGGCGCGGCAATGCCGAGCCCCTCGGCGCGACCCGAGGCGAACAAGGCCAGTGCCAGCACGGCGGCGAGCACCGAGGCCGCCAGGCCGGTCCACCGGGCCGCCGTCGGCGACCAGCCGCGAAAGTCGTTGGCGGTCAGCCGGGATACCGCATCGATGACGTCGTCGAACAGCGCGGGCGCTTCCTTGGCGCGCACCGAACGCAGGATGAGCAGTTCGCCGTCGAAGACCTCGGCCTCGGTCAGGGTGCGGCTGGGTGCGATGGCGTCACGGCCGAGCCGGGCCAGTGTCCAGTGTTCGGTCTCCAGCGGTGCGCCACCGTCCTCGGCATCGACCGGCGCCGGGTCGCGGGACTCGATGAGGGCGACCAGATCGCCCATGAACGTCGCGATCGGCACGTTCGCCGGAAGACCGACATCGAGCTGGGTATTTCCCCCGATGACGGAAACCCGGCACAGTTCTGGCTCAGCGGTACCGGCGCCGCTGCTCAACGTCTCGGTCAATTGTCGAACGACCCCAGTTCTTTCCCGCACGTTTCCGACACTCGCGACCGTATTCCCAGCCGTCGAACCACCGGCGTCCGCTTCCGCGGGCACCGGCGACATATTGCGGCCGGACACGTTGCAACCTACCGGCAGCGAACAATAATGTATCGGACAGGCCATGCCGACGCGATTTTTATCGGGGTCGGGCCGAACTCGTCCGTGTCCGCCGCAGTAATGAAGATTTCGGGGTTCCATGCAATGACCGGCAACCGTCAAGCACAGCGCGCCTTCGATGCCGGAATCCTGTCCCTCGGACTGAGCATTGACGGCCAGGAATCGACGCGTGATCTCGAGTACGCGAAATTGGCCTTTCAGCGCGCGACCGAATGGGACCCGTCCATGTGTGACGCCTGGCTCGGTCGGGCGGCGGCGGGCGAGGTCACCGACGAGGTGGTGCGCAACCTGCACCGCACCAGCGCGAGCACGCTCTACCGTGAGCAACGCAGGCTCGGGCTGCCGCCACGTGCGCTGGCAGGGCGGTTCGTCTCCGGCCTCTACATCGACTATCCGCTGGCCAGTCATACCGAGATCTGGCTCGCCCACGCCGCGGGCCTGATCGCGGGCAAACAGTACGACGAGGCAGAACAGGTGCTCGACGAGCTGGCGCGGTATCGAGCCGGGATGCTCTCGGATCCCGATCGGGCGGCCGACGACCGGATCAGCGCCTATATCCGCGGTGTCCTGCACTTCAACACCCAGCGCTGGCCCGATGTCATGGCGGTGCTCGCCGGGTCGGCCGAATGGGACGACCCCTTCCTCGCCACCGGCGCGCACGTCATGGTCGGTTCGGCCTGCGCCCAGCTCGGGCTGTTCGGCGAGGCGATCCGGCGGATGGAGCAGGCCGAGAACGGCCCCATTCCGGCCGCGCGGACCACCGCCATGTTCTGCCGCGGCCTGTGCCTGCGCGAAACCGGTGGTGAGGACGAGGCGCAGGCCCTGTTCGAGCAGGTGTACTCGCAGGCGCCGGACTTCGCGGCCAATACCGAGGCCATGCGGGACAAGACCTACCGGATCACCGTCACCACCAAGGAATCGATCGACGCCCGCACCGATCGCTGGGATCCGGCCTCCGCACCGTCGGTGGAGCAGTTGCGCAGCGCCGACGCCGAGGACCGGGCCAAGAAGATCCTCACCGAGGCCCGCGCCGAACTCGATCGCCAGATCGGCCTCACCGCGGTGAAAACGCAGGTGGCGAAGCTACAGGCGACGGCGCAGCTGGCCAAGATCCGGGCCGAGAAGGGGATGGCCAGCGTTCCGCGCGGCAATCATCTGGCCTTCACCGGGCCGCCGGGAACGGGTAAGACCACCATCGCCAGGGTGGTCGCCAAGATCTACTGCGGTGTGGGTCTGCTGAAAACCGACAAGGTGGTCGAGGCCAAGCGGATGGATTTCGTCGGCCAGCATCTGGGCAGCACGGCGATCAAGACCGACAAGCTGATCGATACCGCCATGGACGGTGTGCTGTTCATCGATGAGGCATACACGCTGATCCAGACCGGTTTATCCGGTGGTGACGCGTTCGGCCGGGAGGCGGTGGACACGCTGCTGGCCCGGATGGAGAACGACCGCGACCGGCTGGTGGTGATCATCGCGGGCTATGACGGCGAGATCGACCGCCTGCTCGCCGCCAACGACGGTCTGGCCTCACGGTTCGCCAAACGGCTGCAATTCCCGTCCTATACCCCGGCCGAGCTCGGCCGGATCGGCACACTCATCGCCACCTCCCGCGATTCGGAGCTGTCACCGGAAGCGGTGCGGCTGCTGGAACAGGCCTGCGATCGGCTCTACAACTCCGAACGCACCGATCAGAGCGGGCAGCCGCGTCGCGGGATCGATCTGGCCGGTAACGGCCGCTTCATCCGCAATGTGATCGAGGCCGCCGAGGAAGAGCGTGAGTTCCGGCTGGCCAATGACGATTCGCTGGATCTGACGGCCGTCGACGAATCGGTGCTCATGCGTATCGAGGAGCCGGATATGGAGGCCGCATTGGCGGGCGTGCTCGCCTCCCTCGGCGTTTCCTAGCAGGTCGGGGGCCTGTTCCTGGCCGGTGTCGGCACCGGTGGCCAGTGCGGTTGCGCCCGGCATGAGCGAGGCCGTCGGGCGCTGGCCCCTGCCGCTCAGTTGTGCTGCGGCAGGACGTCGTGCCTGGTGAGCGCGTCGGTGGGCGCGAGGGTCGGGCCGGGGACCAGCTGGCCGACGATCGCCCACGGCGCCGGTTCCGGTGTCTCGCCGAGGCCGAGCACCATCGCGGTGTCGATATCGGGGATGCCGTAGCGGATGCCGTTATCGGCCACATAGAACAGGCTGCCGCGGCGCGGGCTCCCCGGCTCCATACCGGTGACGTGCACGAACTCCCCTGATGAGGGGCGCAGATAGGCCTGATCGACGCGGTCGCCCGAGCCGTCGGCGGTCGCCAGCGATACCGCACGCGCACCGTCGGGCATCGGCAGGCGGGCGCCGACGAGCATGGTCGCGGAGGCGCGATCGCTGGGGCCGTCGACGGCGTCGGCCTCGGCCTGTTCGGTCTTGGACCAGGACACACAGGTGACGGGCGCATCCTCGGCGGACAGGATCGTCGGCACGGCCGCCGGGAAATGGTCGACCGGCAGCCGCGATACGACCGCGATTCCGGTCAGTGCATCGGGTGGCACGGTCTCGATCCGGCTCATACCCTGCGAGTTCGCGGTGCGGATGACCTCGGCGGTGAATTCGGAGATGTGCTGCACACCGTCGGCCAGCACCACAAACAGTTCGGCCCGCTCGCCCCGACCGGTCGCCGCCACCGAGATGACGCCGCCCACCGGGATATCGGACAGCGTTCCCGGACCCGGCCGACCGGCGTCCGGGATCTCCGGCACGGTCAGCGGCGGCACGGGGGTTGCGGCGCCGAGCAGACCGGCGCCGACCGGGCGTGGGCGCACGCCCGACAGGTTCAACGTTCGTGCGACAGCACCGTCACCGGGATTGATCTGAGCACGTTTGCCCTGGTAGATCAGGTAG
The DNA here is from genome assembly GCF_029868385.1 of Nocardia cyriacigeorgica. Classification (GTDB taxonomy): domain Bacteria; phylum Actinomycetota; class Actinomycetes; order Mycobacteriales; family Mycobacteriaceae; genus Nocardia; species Nocardia cyriacigeorgica_F. The sequence goes on from NZ_JARWNX010000038.1 coordinate 115,048, forward strand.
GTGCGGTCCGATCGGCGCACAAGGACGGCTTCGTCGGGGTTCGCCTCGCGGATCCGTTCACTCAGTTCCGGCCGCGTCGCGAGGACCGCCGTGTCGACACCCGAGGCCGAGGCTGCGCTGCCGGTGATGGACAGTTCCACCGTGTCGCACAGCGACCAGTCCGAGCTGTCGCCCTGCGCCGAACCGGGCAGCGCCGACGGCGCGCCGGGAATGCCGAGCAGCGGGCCGCGGGGCATATCGGCCAGTTTGTCGTCCTTGACCGAGGTCGGTGACTCGTTGCTGCCGCTGATCAGGCGGGCGGAGGCGAGGTTGAGCACCGGGTGCAGTGTGGTGCCGCCGGCACTGTCGGCGACCACGACGTAGAGCGCACCGCTGTCCTTGCCCATCACGATCTTGGCGTCACCGACGGCGCCCTGCGGGCGGATGAACGCGAGGATCGCCGCACCGGCGACGACCAGCAACCCGAGTACCGCACCGACCAGCAGCGAACGCAGCTGCGAGCGCATCGGATCGTGCAGCATCCGCACATCCCGGCGCACCAGCGCGTGGTCGAGCCTGCGCAACAGGAATCGGTATCCATTGACCTGCTGCCGGGTGGTCAGCTGTGTCGGCACCTGGCCTCCATAGAACTGGGTTCTCCCCTCACTCGAGCAATTACAGTATCGGCAGAAACGGCGGTGTCAATCGGCGCGAGATCATCCGCTCGGAGCAATATCCTCACGCCGCGATTTCACCTTCGGCGCGGTATCGTAAAACTCTCCATATCCCCCCGGAAATACAAACTCCGGTCACAAGAATTCGAACCCAGGGCGACTAATGGTGAACGTGGTTGTAAACGAAAGGGAAACCGGAGCCGAAATGTCGGCGGGAAACTCATCCGGGGAAATTCGACCGGACATCGCGGTGAACGCGACATTACATGATCCCGAATTCTGGTTGTTCCGCCATATACCGCTGCGGCGCATGGTTCCGCTGGCCCTGCTGGCCGCCGCGGCCGCATGGGTGACGCTGGCCTTCGATGCGCCGATCGCCGCCGCCGTCGGGGTGGGCGCCGCGGTACTGCTGCTCGGGGCGGTGCCGGTACGCCGGGCCAACCCACGCAATCCGGTCGGGATGGTGGCCCAGGCCCTCGCCTACCGCTGGCGCCGGGCGCGGCCAGGTCCCGCGGACTCCGGGGCGGAGCCGTTCGATGTGACGCTGCCCGAGGGCGGCAGTTACGGTGTGCGCTGGGACAACGACCTGCTGGTCACCATGTTGCGGATCGATCCGCCACCCGATGCGATGACGCTGCTGCGACGTAGTTCCCTCAGCACCGATCAGGTCCTGCCGCTCACCGAGATCGGTAAATGCCTGAGCCAGTTCGACATCACGCTCACCTCGATCGATGTGATCAGCACCGGAGCGCGCACCGCGGGCAACGGTGTGGTGGCCCAGCTCTACGACCGGATCCTCGGACCGCTGCCCGCGATCGCCCATCGCACCGTCTGGCTGGTGCTGCGACTCGATCCGCTGGCCAATGCCGAGGCGGTCGACAACCGGGGCGGCGGTCGGACCGGAAGCCTGCGCACCGCGATCATCGCCACCCGGCGGGTCGCCAATCGGCTGGCCGCCCGCGATATCTCGGTCTCGGTGCTCACCGCGGGTGAGATGAACACCGCGGTGCGCCGGATGTGCTGGGGTGTGCCGCTGGATCAGTTCACCGAGACCCAGACCGCCCTCGTGCACGGTGACCTGCGGCTCACCAGCTACGAGATCGGGCCGGAGCTGATCGGTTCGCGCGGCTTCGCCGATATCTGGGCGACGCCGAGCCTCAACACCATGGTGACGGTGCGGCTGCGCCCCGGTGTCGAACGCCCCGGTCCGGGGCAGCGGCCATCATCACCGCCGATCACGCTCGGCGCGCTGGTCCGTTTCGACACTCTCACCGATCCGGGTGAGCTACCGGTGGCCGGGTTGCGTCCATTGCGCGGCAGGCAGTTCCGCGCCCTGCTCGATACGCTGCCCGCCCAGACCGTGGTGCACGACAGCGCCGCCGACTATCACGGACCGCTCAGCGCGCTCACCGGGATCGCGGTGCCGACCGGCGGCTGTGGTCAGCTGATCGGCGCCGATCAGCGTGGTCAGGGCATCGCGGTTCCGCTGATCGGTGATGGCACCCGCCATCTCGAGGTGATCGGCGAACTCGATCTGGCCCAGCAGGTGATCCTGCGGGCCATCGCGCTCGGCGCGCATGTGGTGGTGCACACCGACCGCCCCGAGGCATGGCAGACGATGGTCGCCAATGTCGGTGCGCCGCACTCGCTGTCACTGGCCGCCCGGTTCGGTGGGCCAGCGCATCAGCACGGCCCGGCCACGACACAGCCGGGTGCGGCGTTCAGCACCGCCACCGTCGTGGTGTTCGACGGGGTCGCGCCGACCGCGTTGACCGGTGGCGCGACGATCGTCCGGGTGCGTGGACCACATGAACCCGACACCGACTTCGACGCCGACGTCACCCTGTCGCAGGACCCGGCCGCCCGCAACCTCATCACGGTGCGGACCTCCACCGCCGAGGCGACGGTCAACATGGTCACCACCCCCGACGAGATGCGCTATATCGGCGAATCCCTCGCCGCCGCGCGCTGAACGGGCCCGGACGAGCCGACAGCCGGTCCGGAGTGTCCGGACCGGCTGTCAGGGGTTGGTGCTCATCACACGCCCGCGAACCCGTCGCCGATCTTGCCGTCGGTGCCGAGGGCGCGGTGCAGTGCGCTCTCCACCGCGGCCGCGACGTTGTCCAGGATCACCAGGGTGTCCTCGAACTTGGTGTCCCAGTCCTTGTGCGCGAGCTGGAAGTTGTTGTTGGCCTCGTTGCCTTCCCAGGCGGTGGCGAGCGCGGTGCCCGCATCCGACATATCGCGCGCGTTGTCGGTGAGTGCCTTGCGGAAACCCTGTAGATCGTGGAACAGGGTGGTCATGGCAGCCTTGTCGTATTCCATCAGAACCCTCCGGGGATCGGTAAGTGGTGGTGGCCGTGGCGCTCGACGCGGACGGCGGTCAGATCTTGATGTAGTTGAACTCGTCTTCGCCTTCGGCGTCCATGCGCTTGAAGGTCGCGCTGCCCTCACCGACGAGTTCGGTGAGCCGGTTGAGCACACCGTTGAGTTCGGTGGCCTCGGTGTTCCAGCGGTCGGCGGCGGCGTTGAAGGCCGAACGGGCATCGCCTTCCCAGCCGCGGGCCGCGTTGACCTCGTCGGTGATGGCCTTGAGGGTGAACTTCATGCCCTCGACGGCGTTGGCCATATCGTCCTTGGCCTTGTCGGCGGATACGTGATCGGCGTAAACCATGATCGAACCTTTCGTGTTGTGATTTCCGTGCCCGGAAGTGCTGGCGGCACCACCGGGAGAGTGGCGGGCTACTGCACGCCCTTCGGGTCTACTGCGGCAGCCACCTTCCCCCGGGCAGCGCTTCGACCAGGGCCGAAATCGCCTGTGCGATCCGGTGATCAGTGCCCGGTGTCACCGTGGACCAGACCTGCTGATCCGGTGCGAACCCGGGCGCGGCGACGAGGCGACCGTGCCCGGTGTCGTATACCGCGACCGCCGCGGGCGGCCGGGTCGTGACGCCGTCGATGTGGGCGTAGGCCACGATCTCGGCGTAGGCATGGCAGGACGCGAAGGCCAGCCCGTAGCGGGGTGCGTCCTGATCGGCGACGCCGAGCGCGTAGAGGGCATCGGCGTATTCGGCGGAGGTCTGCGCGGCGTCGAGCCGCGCACCGAGTTCGGCGGCGGGTGCGCTGAAATCGATGACGTCGGCGGCGGCGCAGCGGCCGAGCGCGGCGAGCACCGGCCGGGCGAGGGTGGCGCCGGAACCGTCGGACCACAGGGTGGTGATGTCGTAGTCGTCGCCGGTGCGTACGGCCAGTGCGTGCTGGTGGCCGCGCCGGGCCAGACAGATCCGGGTCGGTGGACCGCCGGTGAACACCCGGGCGACCAATTCGCGGTCGGGTTGGGCCAGGGTGAACAGTGCGTCGGCCAGGCTCGGTGCCACCTCACCGTAGGAGTCGATGAGGCCTGCGCCGGTGAGATCGGCGACCGCGCGCTGTTGGGCGGCGGCCCATTCGTCGTAGGAATCCTGGTGCGGCGCCACCGACAACACCTGCGGCAGGGTCTGCACCCCGAGGCGTTCGGCGACGGCGAGCAGCCCGTCGTTGGTCACGACCGTCACGCGCCACCTCCCGGTGCGGCGTGTCCCGTCTGCGGTACGGCCGAATCGGGCGCGCCGAGGACGGCGGGTGCGGAGACGATGCCGAGATCGGCGCCGAGCGCATCGGTCCCGGCGTCACCGGCCCTCGACTGATATTCCTCGTCCTGCGCGCCCGCGGCGGCGGCGAACGGGGAGCCCGGAACCAAGGGCACGTTCGCGTGGGAAGACGGAACCTGCTGTGGTGCGACGACTTCCACGGTTTCCGTGGTAGCGGTCTCGGTATAGGCAGCTGCCTGATACGAGGTCTTGGCGCGTGGAATCGGCCCGAGACCGCCGCCCGGCGCGAACATGCCGGGGGTGACCGGTGGCAGGGCAGGGGCAGTCGGTGCGGCCGCGGCAGGTGTGACCTGTTCGGCTTCCAATGCCGCGGCCGACACGATCACCGGCGGCGGTTGCTGCGTCCACGGCCTGGCCAGCGGCTCGCTGGCGGCCTCGTAGCCGCGCATCACCCGTGCGGCGGCGGCCTTGGCGGCATCGGCGTCGGTATCGGTCTGCGCTGCCACGGCTTTGATCGGCGCTCCGAGGGCCGAGCCGACCTGCTCCAGCAGGCGCTGGATCTCCTGGATGGCGATGATCTCCGCGGTGTTCGGCATGGCGAGACGCGCCACTTCATGGGCGGCGACCTGCGTTTCGGCCCGCACCGCGTTGTTCGCCGCCGCCGCGGACGCCTCGGCGAGCCAATCGCGCAACCGCGAGACCTTGTCGAGCACCTCACGGCTGGTGCCCGACTGCCACGCCCCGCGCAGACCGAGCACGACCCGTTCGAAATCGACCACCGCCGTGCCGAGTTCGGCGGCCAGCTGCGCCCAGGCGGCACCGGCCTCGGCCAATGGCAGCGAACCCGGTCCGGTGGTGAGTTCACGGGCCAGCCGGTCGGGCTGACGCGCCTCCCAGACCACGCCGGTGAACCCGGGCTGCGGTGGTTCGATCATCACAGAACTCCGTCGACTCCCCCGGTGCGGCCTATGCCGCGCCGCGCGAAGGCATCTCGAAACCCGCGGCACTGTCGCTTTCGGACCGGCCGAACCCGGTGATCTGGCTGCGCAGCGTGGCGGCCAGTTTGCGCAGTTCGCCGATGCCAGCGGCCGCGCTGTCACCGAAGGACGTCGCGACCTCGTTCATCGTCTGCGCGGCGATCAGCGACACCTCGTCGGCGCCGGCCGGTTCGACCTGCAATGCGGCCGCCCGCGTGCTGAAGCTGCGCTCCAGCCGGTCGGCCAGACCGTCGAGCTCGAGCGCCGCCGCCCGCGCACCGGCGGCGTCGAACTGGACCCCATCGAAATCCACACCACTGCGGACCATGACAACCTCCTGGATCGGACCGTGCTGACTGCGTCAGAGGGTGAGTTCTTTATCCGGCGGTGGCTCGGACTGCGGTTCGGCCGCGCCGACCACCGGCAGCGAGACCCCCTCGATATCGCCGACGACCTCGTCGCCGTGCTGACCGGACACCAGATAGTTCGGCATATCGCCGGAGTCGCCCGCGCCACGCGCGCCCGAGGCGGCACCCGCCGCACCGGCGGCGCCCATCGGCATCATGGCCGGTCCGGTACCGGCGGTGGTGGCCGCCGACCGGCCACCGACCATGCCTGCCTCGCCGGTCGCGGCGGCACCGAGTCCGGCGACCCCACCGGGCATCGCGCCCAGCCCGGCGGTGCGGGTGCCGGGCCACGGGCTCAACGGTGCGGCAACAGGGCCGACACCGCCACCACCGACACCGCCGCCGCCCACACCACCGCCACCGGCCCCGCCGGGATGGTCCTTGCCGGGTTCGCCGTCCTTCTTCCCGTCCGGGTTCTGCGCACCGCCCACGGGTTTCGGCGCGAGCAGCGCGCTATTGGCCGCGGCGAGCTGACCGATCGACTGGGCTCCGGTACCGGCCATCGTCATCAACGGGGTGACCATGTTCAGCAGCTGCATCACCTGCTGCATCGAGTCCACGCCCTTGGGTGCACCGGTGACGGCGACCTTCTTGCCCGCCTGGGTCATATTCCCCGAGTGGCCGAGCAGTTCGCCGCGAGTCTTGGCCACCACGGCCGTCGCCGAGGTCAAGGCCTCGGTGGTCGCCGCGACCATGAACATCTGTCCGCCCGGAGTGGCGAGCAGCGGGGCCGAGGCCACCATCGTGGTCAGATATTTGGCGATGATCGCGGTCAGTTCGGCGCCGCCGACGGCGACCGAGGTGGCCGCTCCGGCGAGCACCGTCTTCTCGGCGGTGCTCTGGGTGGCGAGTTCGGCGCCGTCGCTCTGTGCGTCGGCCGCTTTACCCGCTGCGCTGGTGGCGCCCATGCCCTGCCAGATCGTCATCACCGCCTGCAAGGCCGAGGTACCGAGCTGCATCGCGGTGCCGAGGGCGGTGTTCACCGCCTGGAAGACCTGCATCGGATCGGGGCCGCCGCCCGGTGGCGGTGCGAGCACACCGGTGCCGAAGCTGCTGGCCAGGTCGGTCAGCGGCCGGGCGAGCGCGGCGATGTCGATCACCGGCATCGGCGGTAGTTCGGGCAGGGGCGCGATCGCGGACAGGTCCGGCAACGGTGGCAGGCCCATATCCGCGAGAATGTCGTTCACCGGACGGTCGATATGAGGCGCGAGAGCACTACCGCGCAGCAGATCGACGACGGTGGGGTCGGGCTCCGGATTCATTGCAGTGGCGCGGTTGCCGCACCCAGTTCGGCGATCGCGGCGGCGTCGGAGGCCTCATAGGCCGCCGCGCTCTGATAGGCGGTCACCGCTGTCGCGGCATGCACACCGGCCAGTTCCATGACCGATGACAGATGATTGCCCTGCGCGAAGGCGTAGGACAGGAGAAACTCCTGCCCGATCAAGCCGAAGACGGGGGCCGCGACGGCCATGGTCGCCGCCTGGTCGGCGCTGCCCGCGGTGGCCACGCTCGTCGCCATCGCCGCTGCCGCGTCGCCGTAGCGACGGATCGCGTCAGGTGTTGCTACGAGGTCGCTCATCGTACTCCCCGATCCGGTGCTGCTGGATGTTTGGCGCGAATCCCCCACCGGGCCAGCTGGCCTCGGTTTGAGCCTGTCGCGAAAAACTATGCCCGGTCAGGGTGAACGTGACGTGTCTACCCGGCGACTTCTTCGTTGAATGACACGACGATTTCGGCGCGCCGGGCAAAGGCCGCCCTGGCCGCCGCTGCGGCGGTAGCTACCAGCCGCTGCTCGAACTCGGAGGGGGAAAGCTCCGAGATCGCTCTGGTGAACTGGAGATTCACCAGCGAGCCGTTGCCATCGACCTCGACGGTCATCGCGCCGTCCGGTGCGGTTTCGCTTGCGCGGACCGCGGCCATATCGTCGGCGAGATCGCGCATGCGATACAACCGGCGACGTACGCTGGCTTCCAGCTCGTCCATAGATTCAAACACGAGGTGAATTCCTTTCCCGCACAAGTCCTCCCACTGATGAAAATCAGCAGTTCAGACGGGGCGTAGCCAACTGGCGGGCTCGGTGTCGTAATCCTGCTCGTCGGCCATCTCCTGATCGGCCACCTCGGCGGCGGTCGGCAGGCCCATCAGCGCGAGCATGTCCTCGGTCAGACCCGCCTGTTCGAGCTGAGCGCGGCGGGCCAGTCCGGCCCGGTTCGCGGCCTGTGTGCACAGCCGCAGCACCTCCGCCGCGAGCGCGTCGGGATCACCGCGCAGCTCGGCGCGTTCGATCGAAATGCCCACCGGCAGGCCCTGTTCGGTGGTGCGCACCGCGATCGCGCCGGTGCGCGAGGTCGCGCTCCATTCGGCCGGTCCTCGATCCTGTTCGGTCATCGCGAATCCTCCCGATCGTCCCCGGCGGCTCGTCGCCGCCTCATACCCGCTCGTCCTTGATCGCCCGGATCACCGCGGCGACCCTGGTGTTGATGGTGTTGGTCAGCGATCTCCGGTCGGCAGGTCGCGCCACCGGCGGCGTTTCGTCACCGATGACGTAGCGGCCGTCGTCTTCGATATCACGCCAGCGCAATCGGTGTCGGGTGATACCGCGCGGGCCGAAGATCGAAAAGCCCTGCACCACATCGATGGTTCCGTAGCTCGGCGCGGGCGCGGCGAGGAACGCCGCGCCGCGTTGTGCGGTGGAATCGTCGAACGAGTCGTGGACCGCGGAGCCGCCATAGGTGTGGTCGAGGTCGTCGCCGGGGCTTTCCGCCGGTAACACCACATCCCGCTGTTTACCGGCCCTCGCCTCGGGCATCGCGGCGACCACGGCATCGGCCAGACCGACGGCATCACATTCGGTGACGGTGAATCCTCCGCTGTGCCAGTAGGTCTCACCGGGCAGCTGCCGCACCAGATAGCCGCTGTCGTGGCGTCGCGCACCGATCAACCGCACCAGCCCCTTCGGTTCGCGCGGTTCCCGACCGTCACCGCCGTTGACCACGATCCGCAAGTCGGGATCGGCGATGGCGGCGAGCACCGGGTCGAACGAGGTGCCGAGCCGGCGGCGCAGTTGCTCCTGCGCCGCCAGCAGTTCGGCCTTGAATCGCTCCGGGTCCTCGGTGCGTCCGGTGTAGAACAGCGGGAACGGCAGCCCGCCGCGCCGCAGCGACTTCCACAGCACGAAGAACTCGGTATCGCTGAATTCCCAGGTCCGGTTCATTTCTCCACAACCGGTTTGGCCACCACCGGCGCGTCGCCCAGCGCCTCTTCGATGTGCTCGGCGGAGTCGAGGTAGTCGGCGCGCTTGTATTCCTTGCTGCCCTGCTGGCCGCCGCCCGCACCCGCGCCCGCCGGACCCATACCGCCGGGCGCACCGGGCGCACCCGCCATCGGCGCCAGACCCGCACCGCGCATGGCACCGGCGGCCGCACCGGCGACCGATGCGCGCGGGAACAATTTCGAGGCCTGGGTCTGCGCGGGCTCCTTCGGCAACCCACCGAGCGCACCGGCACCGCCACCCGCGCCACCGCCACCCGCGCCCTTGCCGCCGCCGAGCCCACCCTTCAGATTGGGCAGGTCCTTACCCAGACCCGACAGTGCCTGCGGCAAACCGGCGAGACCGGCCTGCTGCATCGCCTGCTGGGCAGCCTGAAGTCCCTGCTGGGCGGCTTGCTGCGCCTGTTGCAGACCCTGCTGGAGGCCCTGCTGGACCTGCTGCGCGGCCTGTTGAACGGCCTGCTGTTGCTCCCGCTGGGCGGCCTGCTGCTGGGCGAGCTGCTGTTGCTGGCGGAGCTCATCGGCCTGACGCTTGGCATCGGCGTCGGCCTTGGCCTGCATGGCCTCCGAATCACGCTGCTGCTGGGCGAGGGCCTGCTGATCCTTGGCGAATTTCGCCAGATCGGCCTGCTGCTGTGCCGCGGCGCCACCACCGGTGCCGCCGCCCCCGTTGCCGCCGCCGTTGTTTCCGTTGTTCCCGTTGTTGTTGTTGTTGTTATTGTTCCGGTTGTCATTGGGGTTGTCGGACGGAATCTCCACCACATCCGACGGTTTGGGCAGGATCGGAATCGCGGTGGCGCAGGCGGTGATCCCCGGGTCGTACCAGTTCTCGTAAACCTGTCTGGCCAGTTCGAGCTGCGCGTGCTCCTGATCGTCCGGGGTGTAGGCCACACTCTTGTCCGGCATGCCGTAGACGGTGTTCGCGGTCCAGCCGGACGCGTTCACCAGGTTGTCGCCGAGCTGCTGCATCGCCGTCAGCAGCGGGGCGCTCTTATTGGTGTACATCCGGATGGCCTTGGCCGCGCTATCGGCACCGGTGCCCTTCCAGCGCTCCGATTCCACCAACCCGAGAATGCTCTGGTCGAAGTTCGAGAACGCGGACTTCAGTTGCAGTTTCATCCGCATCCAGTCGCCGCCTGCCACGGCGATGAACGCCGGTTTGCCGCGGATCTGGTCGCCGAGCCACCAGAGCTGGTTGAAGTTGAGGGTCTGCGCGGGCGGCACCGACACCGCGAAACCCTGCGAACCTTTGCTACCGGCCAGATCGAGCAGACTGTCGGGAAGCCCGCCGTACTTCTTGTCCTTGTCCTGGTAGTTGCCGAGATTGGGGATATCGGGTGAGATGTCCACCCAGCGACCGTCGTACATCTCCTCCTGCTGGACATGTTTGACCAGGTCACCAGCGTTGGCGGAGCGCACCATACCGTCGAAATGGCTTTTGCCGTCGCCGTCGGTGCCCTTGTACAGATTCCCCGCGATGACGAAGGACTCGCCGAGATCGGTCGCGATGCGCTTGTGTTCCTTCATGACCTCGTCACGGAACTCCGCCGCCACCTCGGCGAACTTATCGGCCAGACGGACCGCGCCGGGGAAGTGCCCGAGCCCTTCGATTTTCAGGATGTCATCGAGGCTGCTGGTAACGACGTTGAACACATCGAGCAGATCCGCGCAGTAGGTCGCGGCGTCCTTGGCGACGCCCGGATCGAACACCAGACCGCCGTTGCCCGCCTGACTGCGGAGATTGCCCCAAGGATTGTTCTCTCCGGCCATCGCCTCAGCTCCTTCCCACTCGGCGCCGGTGCCGATACCGCACCGGCCCCACCCCGTCGCACGGCCGCCACCTCGTGGGGCGCCGACGATTCCACGCTGATTTCACGGTGCGCGATCATCCCGTGGAGAAACTGAACGGCAGGTGGCCGCACGATGAATCATGTTCGGGCGGGGCGCATGCACCGGTGGTCAGTAGTCGACCGAGCGGTGCCGTTGTTGGAAGCGCTGCTCGAAATCGGCGATGAACCGCGAAGGCGCGACCGAGGAGGTGGACTGCTCGAGGACACCGTCGTCGGCCAGATAGAAGATGGTGCGGCCGACGGCGAGTTCCCCCGGCTCCGTTGGCACGTACACCATCCAGCCGACGCTGATCCGCTCGGCGACCAGATCCTGCGGTGGATATCCGGCGGCATCGAGCCCGGTGCCCACGAGATGGCCGCGCACCCGCTCGATCGCCTGCTCCTGCGGCATGGGTTCCGGCAGCAGCAGGGCCACACCGGCCAGGGTGAGCTGGTAGCAGGCGCCGTCGATATCGAATTCGGTGTCCTCGCCGAAGACTTCGACCAGGGTGTCCCTCGTTGCGACGCCGACCTCGGCCGCCGACAGCAACGTCGCCACCGCACGACGCTCCCGGTCCCCCGATTCGCCGCCCACCAGCCGCAGCACCACATCCACGACAGTGTCGAAGGTCCAGAAACCCGGTACGGCCTCGGCGATTCCGTCGGCGCCCGGCGATTCACCCCGGTACCAGCTGCCGCCTTCCCACCAGTAGCAGAACGACAGCAGCCCGCTGGACGCGCGTGGATTCAACACCGGGTTGGCCACCCATTCGGGCGCACCCGCATACAGCTGCGGCAGCTGCGCTCCCGCGTTGTAGGCGGCGTCGAGTTCGGGAGCGTTCCATACGCCGCCGGACAGCACCGCGCGCCCGCCCGCCAGCGCGTACAGGGTCGAACCGCTGCGCCGTGAGCCCTCGAACATGCCGAGCGCGGGCAGGATTCGCGGACCCCACTGCGAGCCCGCCGCCACGAACGCGGCCGACAGCACCGCCCACCGCGCCCACATCAGTGGGAACTCCGGTAGCTCCGTGTCGGACCGCGTGCCACGCCGTTCCTGTGCGCGGTCGGCCCGAGCCTGCACCGCCGCCTCACGCGGGGACCGCAGCTGCTTGCCCGCATGGGTGAGGTAGGCGGCCAGCCAGACCGGCAGCGAATCGCGCGGATAGTCCCGCAGATCGGCGGCATAGGCCTCCGGCGGGAACAGCTGGTCGTCGGGGAAGGGTTCATCGCCGTAGTCGTAGTCGACCTCCAGTTCACCGGCCGGGGTCAAGGTCAGGATCAGGCGCCACCAGGGACCGTCGCCGAATTCGGCGGAGATATGGCGTTGTCCGCGCACCAGATCCAGGATCTGCGCCGAAGGCTGGCCGGGGACCGGCTGCTGGTTCTCGTCGGTGTAGACGACCTGCCCAAGCTCCATCGCGGTGGTCGAGGCGAATACGGCGGTGAGCCGCTGCCAGCCCTGTGGAGCGGCGGCGGCGAGATCGCGGGCGACCTGGTGGACCAGCTGCGTAGCGCGCTCGGCAGGGTCGGTGGGCGCGTCGTCGAGACTGAATCCGATATCGGGGTCGGGGGTGTCGACGGCGTCGTGGGCGAGTACCTGTTCGTCGGCCGGTCCGGTCTTCTCGGGTGGATTCGTCACGTCGCGGCACTCTCCTCGTCTGCGCACCCGATGGGGCGGGTCGGTCGAAGCGGTCCTATCACCGCCGAGGAAACGGCATCGGAACGCGCGGTGACGGGTGCGCGGCGCAGTGGCCGGATCGGCAGGTCAGGGCTGGCGGGGCAGGCCGAGCGCGGGCAGATCCAGTGCGCGATTGCCCGCGTTCTCGTGCCACGCGACGTAGGAGAGATCGGTGACGGCGGCTATCCCGAAACCGTCCCGAAGCCCGGTGACGACCATCGACGTGAGCTGCCGGTATCGGTCCGAGGACAGCGGCCACGGCCATTCGACCCACCAGTTGTGGCCGTGATCGGCGTCCGGCCGGTGCCAGCCCGCCGCCGCGATCAGTCCTTCACCGGTCGCGCCCGCACGTGCGGCGGGGTCGAGCCAGTGGTCACCGACCAGCTCGGCCCACAGTTCGTGGTCGAGTTGCCGGAACTGCGCGTACCGCGTCGTCTCGATGACCTTCACCACCGCACCGGACGGCAGCGCGGCCAGCTCGTCGGCCAGACCGGCGGCGAACTCCGTCCAGCCGGTCACAGCAGGCCTTGTTCCTCGAGTTCGGCATTGCGGTCGTCCGCGGCCAGCCTGGCGTTGGTCACCAGGGTCAGCACCACCGAGACCGCCATATCCTGCAAGACCAGCGTGGACTCCGCACCGGCCCAGCGGATTTGGGGAAACTCGCCGGGGATGCGCGCGGACGGTGCACCGAGCGCGTCGGTGAGGGCGTCGGCCATGAGGGCGAAGGCGTCGCGGGTGCGGGCACGCTCGGTGGCGTCGGCGAATTCGGTCACCCGGACCTCGATCGCCACCGCTTTCTCTTCTTCGCCGCGGATCTCACCGCTGCCCGTGCCCAACCCGGTGTCGAGCAGCACCCACTCCGGTTCGCTCAGCAGCACTCGCCAACCGAACCGCTCGGCCAGCTCCGGTCCGTCGGCCACCTGCCAGGACCACTCCAGCGATCGCAGTCGCGTGGCCAGATCGGTGACCTCGCCTTCGCTCAACGCGCGCCATTCCGTCATGTGCTCACCCTAAGTCTGTCGTCGGTCAGTGCGCGGACCTGCGCTGTTCGAGTTCCGCGAGCTTGCGGGCCACCGCCTGTCTGCGCTCGCGGGCATTGGTGCCGTCGAGCTGCCCGGCGAACGCCGCGCGCGCCGCCGCCACCAGCTCACCCGGCACCTCCGGGTAGGCGCGGGCGATCGCCCACAGGCTCTCCTCGGTCTTCATATCGAGGCCGGTGGCGGTGCGCAGGCCGCCACCGCCGCACACCGAGGTGAGCATCTCGTCGAAATTGGCGCGTAGTTCGTCGTCGGACGGGTGATCCGCACGCATGATGGGCCTCCTTGTTCACTGTTGTCCCGGAAAGATCGCCGCGCGGCGTTCGGGGTCGGCGAGCACGCCGTGCACCAGCGCGCCCAGGTCCATCTCCGGCGGGAGGCTCCGGTAGATCGCCTCGAACACGACGACGCCGTCCTCGATCACCGCGAACCGGGTGGTGCGATACGCGACCTGCCCCCACTCGACCTCGACCGGCCCGTCCAGCTCGATCGTACGACCGTCGGTCCGCAAGGCCAGCCCCGCACCATGGCGATAGAACACGACCTTGGCCTCGCCCAGGTCACCGTAGACCCCGGCCGAGGCGGCCGCGGGCGCCGACACCGCCTGGAGTGCGCCGGTCACCGGGTCGAATTCGGCCGTGACGCCGAAACCGGCGAACGGTTGCACCATGAGCGGGCCGTGCATGCGGCTTTGCCCGACCCTGGGGCGGGTCGGCCTGTTGCCGGTGTGCGCATTGCTGGTCGGAGGTGGACCCGGCATCGGTGGAGGGGGCACTGGAGTCATCGGAGCCGCCTGGCCGTTGCCCGGGTGGTCGCCGACGTTCGGCGGGTACTGGTGCTCTTGCTCGGGCTGCGGCGCACCAGCCGAGGCTGGAACCGTACTTCCGGCACCTACTGGACGGTCACCGAGAGTCGTCTGCCACCGCGACGGATCCTGCACCTGCCGCTCTCCAGAAGTCGGCGCGGACGGCTCCCACCGATAGTGCGGCGACGATTCCGGTAGCTCCGGCGGGTGCGGTAGCTGCGGTAGTTGTGGCGACTCCGGCGGAAGAGGAAGAACGGGCGGAACAGGATGGTGCGGCGGGGCCGGTGGGTCGGTAGGAGCTGGCGGCGGCACGATCGGGGACGTCGGAGGTACGGGGAGTTCCGGGGGTACGGGCGGCAAGGGTAGGTGCGGAGGGAACGGCAACGCCGGGGGAACCGGCGGAACAGGTGGTAGCGGAGGTTGTGGCGGTGCAGGAGGCACGGGCGGTTCCGGCAGCACCGGAGGGACCGGAGGCAGAGGTGGGCGTGGAGGGGCCGGTGGCTCCGGATGCACGGGAGGAGCGGGTGGCACCGGAGGCTGTGGCGGTACCGGAGGTTGCGGCGGAACCGGAGACTGCGGCGGAACCGGAGACTGCGGCGGAACCGGAGACTGCGGCGGAACCGGAGACTGCGGCGGAACCGGAGACTGCGGCGGAACCGGAGACTGCGGCGGAACCGGAGGCACCGGAGGCAGGGGTAGGTGTGGAGGGGCCGGTGGCTCCGGGTACACGGGAGGAGCGGGTGGCACCGGAGGTTGCGGTGGAACCGGAGGTTGCGGTGGAACCGGAGGCTGCGGCGGAACCGGAGGTTGGGGCGGGTGCCAGGGTGCAGGGTCGACCGTGTCTATGGGTTCGACTCGGGGGAACTCGAACTCTTCGTCATGCGGCAGCTTCGGGATGCGGGAACGGTAGGCGGGTGTGCGCCGAGGGCGTTCCGGCTCACCAGGATTGGTCGCGTCATCACGATCGCCGTCAGCTGTGGATCGGTGTGCACCATCGCTACCACTGTCACCCACCGGCCGACCCGCGTCATCACCGCCGTCGTCGCCGGTGAGCAGCGAAGCACCATCACCATCGGAACGCGCACCACCATCGCTGCCGTCATCACCAACCGATCGCGAAGCACCGCCACGGTCTCCATCACCAATGGGTCGCCGTGCGCGGTCGCGATCATCACCGGCCGACGAATCCGCGCCCTCATCACGCGACGGCGCTTCGGACGGGGCCGGGTCGGGACCGGCGGATGCCGGGGTGGGGGTGTGCGGTGGGGTCGCGGGGGGTTGGGCGGGGGTGGGTCCGTTTTCGTCGGGGTCGGCGGGGGGCGGGGTGAGGGCGGGTGGGTTCGGTTGGGTGGGTGGGAGTTCCCGGTCGGTGGGGCGTTCGGGGAGGAAGGGGCGCTGGGTGGGGCGGGTGGGGGTGTAGGGGATTCCGGCGCGCCATTCGGTGAGGGGTGGGCGGTCGGCGTCCCAGTGGTAGCCGAGGCCGATGGCTTTGGCATTGGCGTCCTGCCAGGTGGCGAGCGGGTTCGCGCGCAGGAAATCGGATTCGGCGAGGGCATCGTGCAGCAGGATGAAGTCCTGCGGCAGCGGTGCCCCTTTACGCAGGCGATTCCAGGCTTCCGCGACGTCGGCGAGGCGGTTCATCGGCGTGTGCACGAACGGCCCGTTCGGGTCGGCGTAGTCGCGGGCCAGTGGCTCGGCCTCCATGAGGTGACGTTTGATCTGCGCGAGCTGCGCCGGGGTGAACACCGGGACGTCGTCGCGCATATGCGTGGCCAAGGCGCCCGCGATCAGCTCCGGTTCGACACCGGTCATGAGCAGTTCGCGCACATCCTCGACGGTGTCGCGGACGGCGACGGGATCGTCGGCGGCGAACTGAGCTGCCAATGCCTCGGCGACGCGGTCGATCTCGGCGTGCACCGCCTGGATCTGGGCATCGACGTCACGGCTCGGATCGATCCAGGTGTGCCCGTCCACCAGCTCCCGGCGCACCCGATCGATGACCTGCCGCGCCCGCTCCACCTGCTGCGCCCGGCGATACTCCTCGATACCCGCCGCGATCCGGTCCAGATCGTCGGGATCGTCCAGGAACCGCTGATATTCGGCGTCGGCCCACTCCTGCACCTCCTGCCACTGCGCGGCTTCCCGATCCCATTGCTGCCGCAACGATTCCGGCACATCATCGAGACCCGGATAATGATCGGCGGGATCCCAGGAGCGGATCATGGGCTGCACATTCCGCTCCGGCGGCGCGAACCACTCGTAGTTGCGGAACACCGTCCCGAACGGTGGTATCCGCTGCAACCACGGTCGGGCCTGCACCCATCGACCGATCCACGGATGCCGCTGGATCCAGGCCTTCACCGCCGGATGTTTGGGCACTTCCGCCGCCATCAGCAGCAGCCGGACGACGTTGTAGGAGTCGGCGCCCCAGTGCTGGCCGAAGATCTGGTTCGGTTCCAGTCCTGAGGTGTTGTACAGCGTCGGCGCCTGCGGTGCGTTCACCGGCAGGGTGCTCTCGGGGACCTTGCCATCCGGGATATCGTCGGTCGGCAGGGTGATGTCGTTGACGACGTCCTCCATGGCCCAGCCGCTCACACCGTCCGGCGGGTCCTTGCGGGTGTACTTCTTGTACCGCTCCGCCTTGGGTTTACTCGTTTCGCTGGTATCGCGCCCGGTCCGCCAATCCGGGCGGGTCGGGTCGATCCGATGCCAGTTTCCTTCGCCGTCGCGCCATGAGGTGATGTCGAGACGATCGCCGCCGACCCAGCCGGTGCTCAACCGCTCCACCTCGAGCAGGCCGAGTTCTTCGATCTCGCACGCACCTTCGCGGTCGGCGCGCACCCGGCGCAGTTCGACGGTGGTGGCGCCGTCCATCATCGACTGCGCGATCAGCGCGTTCGTCCGCACGGCGGTGGCGAATGCGTCGTCGATATCGCTGCGGTGCGGGCGGCCGAGTTCATCGCGCAGGCCGAAGACCACGATCCGGGTGGCGTCACCGTCGACGATGATGCCGACGCGCGGGGTCACCATGCGGCCGCCCGCTTCCTCGATCTGCGCCCGCCAGGCACCGGCGAGACCCGCCATCCGGTCTTGGATGCGGCCGACGAGGTTGTGGGTGCGGTTCACATCGCGGGCGGCGTCGGCCAACGCGTCGACGTCACGCAGCAGGGTGCGCGGGCCGCCGTCTGTCACGCCGGTGAGCATGTCGTAATGGGCGCGGGCGCGCAGGAATGCGAGGGTTTCGTCGCGCCGATCCGGTGCGAGCGCGGCCTCGTCGGGGCGGCCGTGCTCGTCGACGACACGCAGGCGTGCCGCGAGATCGTCACGCATGGCGCGGCGCGGTTTGATCCGGTGCAGCGCCTCGGCGCGTTGTCTGGCCAGGCGGTCGAGTTCGGCGACGACCTCCTGCGACCGTGGCCTGCCCTCCCCGACACCGGCGCGTTCGAGTTCGGCGAGCTGCCGGTCCACCTGATCGACGGCGGCGTCGAGCCGGTTGCAGGTGCTCGCGGCCTCGGCGAGTTTGGCGATCGCCGCACGCCGTTCGGCCTGTTCGGCGGCGGTGCGTGGGGCGCGGGCCTGGCTCGGTCCTTCATCGATACCGCCGGGGTCGTCGACGGTCCGCGCTGCGGTCTCGTCGTAGAGGCGCAGGATGGTCGGCTCCAGCCGGTCGCCGCGCAGCGCGGCCTCGTCGACGCGGCCGTCGTCGTCGACGAGGCCGTGGCGCATGGCGCGGTCATCGCGTTTGGCGCGCCAGAACTCGCGTTCGCGGGCCAGGTCCTGGCGCTGCTGGACCAGCCGGTCGTACGCACCGACCGGCGTGACCGAACGTTCCAGGCGCGCCATGTCCTCGTCGAACCGGGTGATGTCGGCGTCGGTCTCGTTGAACCGTTCGGCGGCACGTTCGAGCGCGTCGAGTTCGGCCAGGCGGCGCGGCATTTCGTCGACCCGCATGGTCCGGCCCCGCAACTCGTCCATGGTCGGCCGCAGATTGTCCGAGTTCAGCGCGGCATAGTCGTCATGGTCATCGATGGGCTGACGCTCGGCGCGCATATCCCGGATATCGCGCCATTCCTCACGCCGAGCCACCGCCTCGGCCCGCTCGGCGGCGAGACGGTCGTATTCGGCTCTGACCTCGGGCGACATCTGAGCGCGCGGATCGCTGTTCGGCCCATCCTGCTCGCCGTTGTCGTTGTCCGGCCGGTCCGGCTCTGCGTCGCTGTCCGGCCCATCGGAATCCTTGTGCTCGTCGAAGCCGTCAGGTTCCGGTTCGGATTTCGGCGATTTACCGTCATCGCCCGAACGACTGCCGTCATCGGTGTCGTCCGGCTCAGCGGGTAGCGGTGGCTTCTCGCCGGAATCATCGGCCGCGCGGTCCCGATCCGGCGACGCGTTTCGATCGGCTGGACCATCGGAGTCGCCGGGCTCGTCCGGTTCGGCGGAGCCCGGCGGCAGCTCCGGCGGCTTCTTCGATCCCCCACCGGATTCCGGAGTCGGCTCGGTGCCCGAGTCCGTGTCGTCCGTGGGCGGAGGATTGTCCGACTCGGCGGTGGAGCCCTTGTGCGCGTCGGAACCGTCCGGTTCCGGGTTCGGGTCGGCGGGTAGCGCTTTCGCGACGCCGGGGGCGGCGGGGGGTTGTGCGGGTGGCGTGTCGCCGGGGACGGGTGGTGTGGGGTCGGGGTCGTCGCCGGGGCGCCAGGAGCCGTCGGGGTTGCGGGGATGGGGCGGGTCCAGGGGTGGGGTGGGAGTGGCGTTGTGGAAATCGTCGGCCAGTCGGGCGAGGTGGCGGAGGTCGGCGGCGCGTTGACGGATCTCCTCGCGCAGGGCGGCCTGCACCTCGGCGAGCTGGGCCGGCTTCAGACGTTCGTGCAGGTCGAGGCGGCCGTCGCGGAACTTCGTGTACGCCTCGTCCCAGGCATCGTCGCTGGCATCGGTGATATCGACACCCAGGATGCGCAGGTAGTCGCGGCTTGGTCTACGGCCGGAGGCATCCGGGGGTGCGCCGCTGCCCAGCGGCGCGAAAAGTCCGGTGTCACCGAGAATGTCGAGCAGGAAGGCGAGCGAGGAGGGGTCGTGGACGGGGAGTTCACTGCCGCCGACGCGCGGATCGGCGCTCGGATCGCGTCGCAGATCGCGAGTGTAGGGGTCGACCTCGCCGAGCGCGCGCACGAAGTCGGCCAGTGCGTCGACCACCGCCGGATGGTCGGCCATCGAGTAGACCATGGCGTTGATCGCCCGCCGCATTCCCGCGGGATCGAGGCTGTCCGGGTTCGGCACCCGATGGCTGAGGTCGGAGGTGAAACTCGAGTCGTACAACTCCTCGGGCGGCACACCGAGCCGCTGGGCCAACCGCTGCACCGCCGCGTTGACCGTGCTCTTCTTCAACTCCCGCAGCTGTTCGGCATACTCGGCCAGGTCCTCGAGCTGCTGAAGTCTGCGGGAGTCCGGGGTGACGGGGTCGGCGATGATCCGCGCGACCAGTTCGGGAGTCAGCTCGGCGCGACCGACCTCGAGCCGGTTCGCCAGATGGCCGAGCACCTTGTCGAGCGCGTTGTACCGGTCGATCGCATCGGCACTGCGGGTGACGTCGAGCAGGCCCTCGATCTGCGTGGCGCGCAGGACATTGTCCTGCCATCGCCGGGCGAGTTCGTCGGCCCACTGCTGCGGTGTGAGCGCATCGGGATCGGCGATACCGAGTTGCCCGGCCAGCGCATTACGTTCGGCGCGAATGCTTTCGGCGCTGCGCGGGGTCGGGGCCTGCCCGGCGTCGCCCTCGGTCGTGTGGGGATCGGCCGGTTCGGCGGAGGGAGCCCGATCGGCCGCCCCGGAAACGTCCTCGACCCGGCCGGTTGACCGATCAGATAGCCCCGGTGTCCCGTCGGCGTCGGTGGTTGTCCCGTCATCTCGCCCAAGCGCTCCATCCACGCGGCCGGGTCTCCCGTGGTCCCGGCCGGACGCTCCGTTGTCGCGGGCAGGCGCCCCGTCGGCCCGGCCGGACACGTCGTCAGCCCGGTCAGGCACCCCCTCAGCACGGGGAGGCACCCTGTCGGTCCGGCCGGATACCCCATCAGCGCGGTCCGCTGTCCCATCAGCCGGGCCACGTATCCCATCGGCCCCGCCAGGCACCCGATCGGCCCGGCCGGGCACCCCGTCAGCAGGGACGGGATCGGGGACCGCGCGCCAAGCACCGTCCGGCTCACGCACCATCGTCACCGCGACCGGACGTCCGTCGATCTCCCCGCGGAAGTGCCGGACCTCCGGCGTGTCCAGCTGCACGATATGGACGATGCCGTCGCGGTCGAGGAACGCGCTGTGGAACTCGACCTCCACCTCACCGCGGTCGACCTGCCCGGCCAGCTCGGGATCGCGGGCCAGCGCATCGGCCAGTGTCACCTCGTGGTCGCCGCTGCCATTGACGACGATGATCCGCGGCGGCTCACCGGGTGCGCGGACCACACGGTCGGCGGAATCGGCGGCGAGGAATGCGCGGATTCGATCGGTGAATTCGCCGACCAGGTCGGCGCGTGCGGGTAGTCCGTCGCGCAGCGCCCGAATCGTCTCGTCCAGCCGCGTCGACGGTGACAGTTCGCCGAGGTCGATGCCGAGCACCTGCGCCCACACGCCGCGCTCATCGCGAATCTGCTCGCGCCGCAATGCGTCCTGGAAATGCAGGCTGTTGCCCTTGTCCCGCTCCGGCGGCACCTCCGGACCCCAGTCGAGGCCGGGTTCGCCGCCGTTGTTGACGCCCTCCCATTCGAGCATCTCGGTGCGCTCACCGCGGGCGCGGGCCCTGTCGATCAGCGAACGTCCCAGCGGATCCTCATCGAAGAAGCTGGTCGAATCGGCGTAGGGGACGGCGTCGTGCTCGGCGTTGTAGCGCCGGGACGCGGCATAGAGACCTTCGATGGCACCGGCGCGGCGCATGAACCCGTAACGTGCGTCGGCGCCCGCCCGGCGCAGGGTTTCCGGATCCAGATCGGACAGGCGCATACCGAGCAGACCAGCCAGCCGACGCAGCTCGGCGGCATCGGCCGCACGTAGGCGCAGGTTGTCGGCGAGATCGCGTGCCCAATCCGGTAGCGGCTCACCACCTTCGACCTCCCCCGGCCGGTCGACCGGATCGCCGGGCGGTAGCTCGGCGCGAACAGGTGGTGCGCCGCCGTCGAGCCCGGCCAGTTCCAGATCCGCCTGGATCTCGCGCAGCAGCTTCGGATCCGCCTCATCGATCCACGGCGCGTACTCGTCGCCGTCGGGGGTGAAGATCGGCGCGACATCACCGGTGCGGGTCGGTAGCCGCCCGGTGAGATGGCGCAGCAGCGGAATGTGTTCCCGGCTGCGCCACATCGTCACACCCTCTTTGAGGATGCGGGCGGGGTTGAATTTGGTGGTGAGTTCCTCGGTCGGTGAACCGCCCGGTGTGATGGCCGGTTTGGTGCTGGTCAGGTCGATCGGGAGGTAACCGTGACCGAGGAACGATTGACCGGCGCCGTCGACGCCGGACCCGGAGGGGTACTTCGGATTCGCGCCGCCGTACCCGCCGCGCAGCGCATCCCATACGCGACGCAACCACGAGCGCTTCTTCTCGATCTCCTTGGGCGCGGGCGGTTCGGGCCGCTCGGCTGGCGGGCGCAACCGCTCCGGCGCCTCGACTCGCCAGCCGCCGTCGCCGTCATCGACCAATCGGACCGGGACGCGGTCGCCCTCGACGGTGATGACATAGCGGCGTGCGTCGGTCTGCCCGGTTTGTTCCTGCCGGTCCGCGAGGACCGCGTCGGCGAGGTCATCGATATCGGTGACGCGGCGCAGTACGTCGCCGCGAAGCCGGTCGATGGTCTGATCGGGGCGATCGGTGAGGTCGCTCGGGTCGACGTCAAGGCGTCCGGCCCACCGGTCTCGTTCGGCCGTGGCGGCGGCGACCTCGTCGGGGTCGGTGACGGCGTCGAGCCGGGCGAGGGCCTCGGCCAGCGTTTCGACCGCCGCCGCCCGCAGGAGATTGCGGTACTGCTCGGCGGTGACGGTATCCGCCAGCCGCGCGGTCTCGAGATCATCGGCGCCGAGTCCATACCTGCGGGCCAGCTCGGCGGCGACCTCGGCAATCGGATTGACCCGCGGCATCAGCACATTGCCGCTACGCGCGACACCCTCGCCCACCGGATCGGGCGTGTGTGCGAGCGGGGAATGTCCCGGTTCCGGCGGGAACCACAGACCGGGCCGGTCGGTCGCGGGATAGGTGAAGTCCTCGGGGAACCGCATCGGGCGCAGCGGACCCGCGTCCGGATGCAGCGCCGCACCGAGGTGCCCGTGCAGATCCGCCAGCTCGGCGAGTTCGGCCAGCGCACCCAATGGATCGGGATGCTCCGTCAGCCGCTTCCCCAACCCGAGCGACTCGGCCAACCGATCCACATGACGCCACTCCCGATCCGACAGTGGCACCGGATCGGTCTGATTCCGCAATGCGACCTCGCGCAGGAAATCGACGATATCGGCGAACGGCCGAGCACCCCACTCCCGATCGGCCCCACCGCGCTCGGCGTCCCGACCCGCATTCGACACATCCGCACTCGGGGACGCCTGATTCCCGGACGGCACCGGTTGATCCGGGCCCGCGGTGTTCGGCGGCCCAGCCGGATGTGCGGGCGGCGGATACGACGGCATCGGCGGATACGACGGCATCGGCGGGTGCGGTGGTGGATTCTGGGGTGGCTCTGCACCGTTCGGTGCCTGTGGTCGGCGCGGAGTGTTCGGGTCGGTGGGTGCGGAGCCGGGGCCTTCGGGGGGCTGCGGGCCCTTCGGTCCGGATGCAGGGTCGGGGGGTGAGTCCGGGGGTTCGGGGTGCGGGTGGATCGCGGTGTCGCGCAACCACTGGACGCGTTCCTCGGCCATACGGGCCGACCATTCGGCTTGGTCGGCGCGTAGGCCTGCCCAGCGGTCGTCGGGGTGCGCGTCGGCCTGGGCGCGCAGGAAGGCGGCATGTTCGGCGGCCATCCTGGCTTCCCATTCGGCCTGGATGATCTGCTGCCGTTCGTACCAGTCCGATGGAAGACCCGCGAGGTCAGCGGGTTTCACCGCACCGGTTCCGTCGCCGGGGGGATTGTCACCGGGCAGAACATCGTCAGCGGGATCACCATCACCATCCCCCGGATCATCCGGCGACGACGGCGCTTTCGGCGGACCCGAGGGCGGGCCGCCGGGCGGAGCAGCACCACCGGCGGTCGCCTCGGGCCCCGAACCATCCGTCGGTTCCTCCGCCTTCGCACCGTTCGCGCCCGCGATCGGATCGGGTGGACTCCCCGCCGCGCCCTGTGCCTCCCGCATCGCGCGAGCGAATTCGTCGGCGAGGCGGACGAGGTCTCTGATGCGCTGGGCGCGGTCGCGGACTTCGTTGCGCAGGGCGGCGAGTTCGGCGGCCAGCTTCTCCGGGCTGAGCCCCTCGTGCTTCTCGATGCGCCCGTCCCGGTAGGCCTCGTACACCTTGCGGAAGGTGGCGTCGTCGGCGTCGGTGATGTCCACGCCGACGATCCGGGCCCAATCACGGTTGGCGGTCGGCCGCCGCGCCGGATCATCGCTCGGCAGCGGCCCACTGTCGGGACGTCGTGCCGCCTCGGCGACCGCGCGCGCGAAATCATCGGCGCCGCAGGCCCGTACCGCATCGGTGATGATCTCACGCAGCACCGTCATGGAGTCCCGGTCGTGCATCGGGAACTTGCCGTCGATGACGCGCGGATCGGCGTCGGTATCGCCGCGCGCCACGCCCGCGTACGGGTCGATGGCCAGCAGGGCGTTCGCGTATTCGGTGAGCGCCTCGCGCACCAGCTCGCCCTTACCGGTGGCCTCCAGATCACGAATCACCGTTCTGAGCTTCACCGGTGACAGAGCCGACGGATCGACGGCGAACTTGCGGCCCTTGCCGGGCACATCGACCCGGCCCGGCGGCATCAGCGCAGCATGGACGAGCGGGACTCCCGCCCGATCGGCGAACTTCTGCTTGGTCAACGCCCGGGCGACCGAATCGGAAACGAGCCGTTCGGCCAGCCGGTTCCGTGCGGCGTCCACCGCCCCCGCATCGACCTCACGCAATTGTTTGGCGTATCCGGCGAGGTCGACGAGCTGCTGTGAGCGCAGGGCTCGACGCTGGGCGGTGTCGCTGAGCGCGGCACCCATGGTGTCGCCGGTGAGGTCGGCCTGCGGTATGCCGAGCCTGGTCGCCAGCCTGCTGCGGGCGTCGCCGACCTCGTGGAAGGTCTGGATGTCGTTGGCGGAGCGGATGAAATCGGCGAGGCCTTCGATCTGCGCGGCCCGCACGGCGTTGTCGAGTAGCTGATCGGCGGCGGTCCGGTCGATCATGTCGGGATGCACATCGGCCGGGCCGAGCCCGAGTTCGTGCATCACCCGGACGAGGTCGGCGACGATCTCCGCGCGCGGCCGCGGCGCGGAGGTCACGGGGTCGGCGCCCTCGGCCGTCGAGGTGGGTGGTGAGTCCGATTCGGGCACCGCACGCCATGGACCGTCGCCCTCACGGATCAGGGTCACGTTCAGTTGGCGACCGTCGACGGTTTCCTGCCGATGCAGAACCTGCGGGGTATCGACGGGCTCGAGCTGGGTGCGGCCGGTCCAATCGGTGCGCGTGGCCCGATAGTCGACGGTCAGGCGCCCGTCGGCGAGGTCATGCACCAGCTGCGGATCGCCTGCGAGCGCGTCGGCGAGGACCTGATGTCTGCTGCGGGCACCGTCGACGATGACCAGACGGTCCGGACCGTCCGACATCGGTATCCGGACGGCCTGATCGCCGATCGAATCCCCGACCGGCGCACCCCGGTCCGCCTCCGGAAATCGCTGCCGCGCCAGCTCGGCGAATTCCGCCACGCGAGCCGAACGCGCGACATTGGCCTCGCGCAATGCGTTCAGGGTGTCGTCCACCAGGTCGCGGGCGAGCTGGCGCACGTCGAGATCGCGCATGGCCGCCCAGGTGGCCAGTTCATCGCGCAGCTGATCGCGGCGCAGTGCGTGTTCGAAGAACTTGCGCAGGCCCTCGTCGCGGCCGAGTTCGTCGCCGTCACCCCATTCCGGCAGCGGGTCGGCGCCATTGCCGATCGGCACCGTGTCCAGCAGGCCGAGAGGGTGGCCGAATGCCGCGATCATCTCGTTGCGGAAGCGGCCCATGGGGTTCTGGTCGATAAAGCTGACCGAGCCGTCGAACGGCACCGCGCGGCCCGCCGGATCGGGTTCGGCGAACCGGCTCGGGCGGCGGCCGCTCTCGGGATCGTCGGTGTCGTCGAGGTAGTCGTCGTCGAGGACATCGTCGGTGTCGTCGCGGCGGCGGGCCGGTCCGTCGAGCCGAGCCGGGTCGGCGCCCCGATCCAGTCCCGGAGCGTTCGCATCGGGGCTTGCGTCCCACTCCGCACGGGTGAACGGGAGGGTCTGCTCCTCATGGAAGCGCTGCGCCGCGGCGGCGAGGCCCTCGATCGACGCGGCGGCGCGCACCACGCGGTACTGGTGCTCGTCGATGAGGTCGCGCAGCGTCTGGTAGCTCTCGTCGGGCAATTCGACGTCGAGCAGGCGGCGCGCCGCATCGGTGAGCGATTCGCCCTCCGGCGGCGGACCGGGCGGTTCGGGCGGGGTGGCGTCGGCCGGTGGTTCATCGGCGAGCCGGTCGGCTTCCTCGGCGGTGATGAGGTCGCGCTCCACCAGATCGTCGATGATCCGTTGCCGCTGTTCGGCATTCGCGCCTTCGAACACCCGCAGCAGATCGTCGCGCGCGGTCTCGGGGGTGATGCGCCTGACATCGAGATCCGATATCAGCTGCTCGCGCACCAGATCCGGGTCGCCGTCGGTGAGTTCCGGGCGATACTCCTGACCGTCCGGGGTCCGCATCGGCAGATGCTCGCCCGCAGCGTCACGCATACGCCCGGAAAGCTCACCGAAGATCGGGATCAGCTCGCGGTTCTGGATCCAGATCGGGGCCTGCTGGCCGATCCGCAACAGCGTCGGATCCGGTTCGCCGCCCGCTGGCGGAGCCTCGAACCGAGGCAGATCCGACGGCGGCGGGGGTGGCGGCGCGGGAGGTGGCGGACCGAACAGGTCAGGGGCCGCGGCCACGCCGTCACGAATGGCTGCCTGCCCGGCCGAGTCACCGACCAGAGACCCCGACGGATACTTCGGCTGCACCTCGCGGACCGGCATCATCTCGCGCACCGCATCCCATTCGCGGCGCGCTCGCGACCGGGTATCGACCGCATCGGGTCCGGTGCGCTCCGGGAATACCCGCCAGCGGTCCGGCCCGTCCGCGACGACGTCGATACGGACCTGCTCGCCGTCGACGTCGATGGTGACCTGGGGCGGAGGGACGATCGAATCGGGCTCGATCGAATCGTCGGTGCCCGAATCTCGCCGTGTATCAGCCCCTTCCGGTTCTCCGAGTAGCGGCGACGTCCGCGGTGGGCCTGTTGCCGACCCTTCGCCGCCGGTTTCCGACTCGTCCGCAAGGGGCGTCGACGGGTCGGTGAGCGGCTTCTTCGCACCGCCGGATTCGGGCTCGCCCGCAACCGGTGGTGTCTTCTCGTCGCCCGGCTCGACACCCCCGGGCTCCGACGCGGACCGCGGTGGATCGGCGGGAGGCTTCTTCGCGCCGCCTCCGGCACCGGCTTCGGGCTCGCCGGGATCGGCGTCGCCCGGTGTCCGTGGTGCGGTGTCGATTCGATCGGATCCCGCGGTTCCCGGATCGCCCTCGTTCAACCGGTTCTCGGCAGAACTGATCAGCAGGTCGCGCAGGATCCGGACCGGAGTGTTCGCGGCCTCCGGACCACCGACGACGTATTCGGCGAGCGCCTCGGCCAGCGCTTCACCGGGCCGGAGCAGGCCGTCATCGAGGCTGTAACCGCTGAGCTGGCCCAACCATTCGCCGAAATCGCCGTTCGGATCCTCCTCGGCCAGCCGCAGCAGCAACCCTTCGGCCTGCTGTCTGGCCGCACCGTTGCCGCCGTGGTCGAGGGCGTGCCCGTATTCGTGTACCGCGACGAAGTACACCGGGCGACGCAGGATCGTCTGGGTGAACTGGCCGTTGGCGATGCCGACGCGCGCCTGCTCACGGAATCCGTACGCGCTGGAGGCGAGGATGTAGTCGAGAGTGATCGACTCCGAGTACACCGCCCCCGTCGTGTGGTCGATCCGGCCGACGGTTTCGCCGAGCACCCCGTGGTCGAGCGTACCGATGCCGACCGAGCGCAGATCCACCTGCGGGTGCCGCGCGTACATATCGGTGATGCCCCGGGCGAACTCGCGCACCACCTGCGGATTGAGGCCCGGAAGATCGAAGCCGAACACCTCGAAGTCGGGATTGCCCATCCCCTCCCGCAACTGATCCCGCAGCCGCTCCCCCACTTCGCGGGGATCCAGGTTCGACCACTCGTCGGTATCGGTGAACCCGAGTATCTCGGCGTCGTGATCGTCGAGGGTGATGTCGTCGCCGGGTGGACGCAACTGGGGGCCGGTGGACATCCGGTCCGGGTCACCATCGGAGGCATCGTGGTCGCCGAGCCGGTCCGCATCGTCGGGCACCGGATCCTCGGCACGCATCGCACCGTCGCCATCCGAGGCGCCTCGACGGGGTGGCACGTCGTCGCCACGCTGCGTGTCCCGATCTCGCGATGTGTCCTGGTCACGCGGCGTGTCCGGGCCACGCGATGCGGCGGCGCCCCGCAGCTCGGTTCCAGCCTCCGCCGTGCGGTCGGGGTGCGCGCGTTCCGCGGTTCCCGTCAGCAGGTCGTAGGCCGCGCCCACCGCGACGTTCACGTTGTCGCGGCCATTGAGCACGACATCGACGAAGGCTTCGGCCAGTGCCTCACCCGGATCGAGAACGCCGGCCTTGTCGAAGCTGTAGCCGGTGAGTTGGCTGCGCAGCCAGTCGTCATAGCCGTCGACGGTGCCCGCGCCGAGCCGATTGTTGACGTAGACGTCGATGAGGTCGTCATCGAGTGCGAGCCGTGCGGCACGGCGACCCGCGTAGTCGACAGCGTGGGCGAACTCGTGCACCGCGGCGGCGTAGACCGGCCGGTCCATGACCGACGGATGGAACCGACCCGAGTCGACCCGTTCACTCATCCACTGCCGGAACGCCGCCCCGTCCGCGGCGTAGCGGCTGCTGAGGGTGAGCGAGTCGGCACGCATCGCACCGGTGGCGGGATCGGTGAACGGCCGGGTCATCCCCATCACGCCCGCGGGCAGCTCACCGATACCGACGCGACGGATATCGACCTGCGGATACCGTCCGGCCATATCGACCATGGCCCTGGCGAATTCACGCGCGACACCTGCGTCCAGATCCGAGCGGTCGAATCCGAACACCTCCAGATCGGGATTGTCCAGCAGGCTGCTCAGCCGCTCGCGCAGGTGTTCGCCGACCTCGAGCGGGGACAGCGCCGTCCAGTCGTCGGAGATGGGTCCGCCCAGCGGGTCGGTGTTCTCCGGGCGTTGCGTGATCGAGTCGTCCCGACCGGCGTCGTCACGGCCTTCTCGGTCGCCCAGATGGTCGTTATCGACGGGCGGCACAACATGATCGGTCGGATCGTCCGAGCCACTCGTCCGATCTGCGTCACCGTCCACGGGCTCGGTCGGGCCTCGCTCGTCCGCCGGTGTCGTGGCCTCGATCCCACCGATCACGTCGATATCGACCGGGACTCCCGCGCGGTCGATCCGGAATCTGCTCACCGTGACCTCGCCGGTCTCGGAGGTGTGCGCGAGGTGGTACTCGAATCGCAGGGTGCGGTTGTGGTGGGCGCGCAGCAGTTCATCCTTGGCTGCGGTCAGCGCACGGCCGTCGGGGCTGTCGGGATCGATGCCGCGTGCCCGCATCTGGTCGGGCGTCTCGGTGAGAATGGCGGCCAGGTTCTGATCGATGGCGACCGTACGCCGCAGGTATTCGGCCGAACCCTGTTGGGCACTGGCGGTTTTCGATCCGCCGAGGGTGGATCCGACGCCCTTGGCCTCGACCACCACCAGTGTCGGCGGGTTGCCGTCCGTTCCCGGCACCAGTACCGCGATATCGACGACGTTCGCACCGTCGAAGGCGCCGTCGAACGGCGTGATCTGGACCGCGCCCGGCCGCAGCACCGGGTCCATGGCAAAGGCGGTCCCGCCGAGTTCGCCGAGGAGCTTGGAGGTGGCGACCATCTCTTGACCGAGAGTGTTGTACTTCTCGGCGAGGGTGCGCAGTTTGTGCAGCTCCTTCAACCGCTGCACCCGATCGGTTTCCGACAGCGAGCGATCGGCCGCTATCCCGCGTTGCTGATTCTGCATCTCGGCACCGAGCCGTTTCGGCGCCAGATCGTGGATATCGGTGATGCCGAAAGACGCCATCGGGCCGCGCAGCGAGACCCGCACCCCGTCGCGCCGAGTCTGTAGCACGAGCCGGGCGGCGGAGGCCTTCGCCAGCTGATCGATGATCGCCGGGTCGGTGACCTGATAGTCCGTCCCCGGACCTGGGTCCGCCCGGTGCAGGTACCCGGCGGCGACCAGCGGATCCGGAATCCATCCGCGCGGCCCGGAGAGCTGGAAGTTCTTGTCACGGAAGGTGTTCGGACGGTCGATCAAGTGATGCCAGGTGCCGTCCGGATCGCGGTAGGAGTCGGGACGATCACCGGGCCGGTGCAGGAACCCATCGCTGCCGACGAACATCCCCGCAGGCACCGGCGCCCCCGCGGGATGCGGTTGGGGCCCTACCGGAGTCGCGTCGCTCGGCTGCCCGATCCGCTCCCCGGTCTCGCGGCCGGTCCCCGCGGGCGCGGCGTCGCCGAGCGGTTCGACCGGAGTACGGTCAGCGGTGTACAGGACGGCACGCACCTCGCGTACCTCACGCGGCAAGGTCGGCGGGAAGCCCTCGACACGCCCGGCGCCCGGATCGCGCACCACGATGGTGCCGTTCTCATTGACCAGCGCATACGCATGCGCACCGACCCGATAGCGATCGGTGGCGCCCGCATAGTTGTCGACGACCAGCGCCGACGCACCGTCGCCGAGTGTGATCAGCCGCTGCGCGATGGACCGATGGCCAGCGAAGGGGCGCAGCCGCCCGCCCGCCGCCGCCTCGACCTCACTCGCCGTCATGCCGTCCGGGCCGATCAGACGCTTGGGCGGGGTGATCGCGTCGATCCCGACGAGCTCTTTGAGCAGACGCAGCGCCAGTTCGGCACAGCGACCCCGGCGTGCGGCGTCCCCGCCGTGGTGAGCGCCCGCATCGTCACCGAGTTCGTAGATGTGGCCGTCGGTGTCCCGGATGGTGATACCGAGCCGCTCGGCCGCCGCGAGCACCGCTGTCGGCGGATCGGTGTGCTGTGGTGGCACTTCCAGCACCAGATCACCACGGATCGGCCGGGGCAGCTCGGCGCCGGGTAGCTCGGCGCGATTGTGCGGCGTATCGCGGATGGTGAGTCCGGGTTGGTGGTGCCGTGCCAGATCGGACAGATAGGCGTGCGCGGTCTGCGGAGTGACCTCGGCCAGTTGAGCGTCGACGCGCGAGACGATCTCGGTATCGGGGAGATAGGAATCCATCCGCCGCCCGTTGCTCAGCAACAGATCGTTGCCACGGCGCCCGGAGTCGATCGGGGCACTCGGCTCATCGGATATCCGGCCGTCGCCGACACCGGCGGGCATGTTCTCGGGCCGTTCGGCACGGGCAGCGTCGCCGCGCCGATCGGTGACCGAGGTGTCGTCGCGCTGGCCGATACGGTTGATACCCCGGTTGTCGTCGCGCCCCGCAGCACCGGAGCCGGACAGATCCGGGGGCGGAATGACGAACATCGGTGCTGGCGGAGCGGATTCGTCATCGACGCGGTCGGAACGGATATCGGAGTGATCGCGCGCCCGCAGCTCGTCGGGGTCCGGCACCCCGGCCCGCTGCTCTCCGGCGGCGGCCGCGCGGTTGTCATCGGCGGTACGCCGCGCGTCCGCATCCCCGGCGTCCCGCGCGGAAGTCTGCCCCTCGGCGCTCCCCGACTCGGATCGAACCACCGGCCCACCCGCTCGTGCGGGCCGGTCACCATCGGCTATCGAGTCATGGTCAGCTGTCTGATCACGGTCGCTTACCCGGTCACGGTCGGCAGCCCCGTGTCGATCACCCACCACATCACGATCGGCCTGCCCCGCACGATCGCCCACGCGGTCACGACCAGCCGCCCGGTCACGATCACCCACGCCATCCCGGTCAGCTGATACGTCACGATCGCCTACCGCATCCCGCCCTGCCACGCCACGGTCGGCCGGATCGTTGGCGTCGGCCACCCGGTTGCTCGCAGCGTCACGATCGCCCGTCGCCGCGTCGCCCACGGAATCGTCGCGTGTGCCTGCCTGAACGCCGGGCTGGTGGGTGTCACCGCCGACTACCAGCCGATCAACCGCTCCCGCACGAGTTTCCGGTGGTGCGACCTGCTCGTCGCGCACCGGGCCGGTGGGGTCGGTACGCGCGGCAACATCGCCTACCGGTGGCCGATCGGCTCCGGTCGGCGCGTCAGCGGATGGCAGGCGGCCGTCGATGGGTGAAGCGGGCCTGGCCGGGCTGGAAGATGCTGCACCACCGCGATTTTCGCCACCGGACTGCACTGGCCCGGGCGCTGGGTTCTGGGTGGGTGCGCCCGGCGCAGGCGCCACCGGGGTCGGCGCCGCCGCGGACGGTATCGGATCGCCGGACTGGACCTCGACGTCGGCGACGCCGGTCTCGCCGTGCTGCGCGGGCACGATGCCTGGCTCGCCGTGGAACCCGATGACGCCGTCATCACCGGCCCGGGGCTGAGCCTGCAACCCGCCATCGGCCCGGATACCGTCGCTGCCCGACGGCGCGGCACCCGCGCGGCTCTCACCGGAGCGATCGCCTGCACCCTCACCGCCGCGGGCGGCATCACCGGCGCGGCCCGAATCGCCGCTGTCCGCGTTCTCGCCGCGACCGCTGTCGGACGCGGAGGCCCCTGGGTCGCCGCCTTCGCCGTGCCGATCGCTATCGCCCGGCGCGGGTCGCGAACCGTCGTCGGCGCGGTGGTCGTCACGACCAGGTGCGGAGCGATCCTCACCCGAGCTGCTCCGCTGATCGGCCGGACCGTTGTCGCTGCCGGGACCCGCGCCAGAATTGCTCGGGTCGGCACCCGAGTTGGTGGGGCCGCCACCCGAATTACTGGGCCCTGCACCCGAGTTACTGGACCCGCCGCCTGAACTGCTGGGCCCCGCACCCGAATTACTCGGCCCAGCACCAGAATTACTCGGCCCCGCGCCCCTCGACGGCGCAGCACCAGGATCCGCTCTACCGGGTGTCGACGGCCCGGCACCGGGATCGGTCCCACCCGGTCGCGTCGGGTCGGGCCCTGGATTCGTTCCACCGGGCCCGAATCCACCCCTCCCCGGATCACTGCCACCGAAGATCACCGAATCGATCCGCGACTGGAAACTGTTCCCGTTGAACAGCCCCGGCCGATGGTTCTGCCAGAACTGGTTCGCCCGCGCCTTGTTCGCACCGCTCATCGCGCCATTCGAGACACCCGCGGTGATGGCGCGTGGATCGAAATTGTTGATCGCGTTGCCGAGGTTGTCCTTCGCCTTGTCCCAGCCCTCGGCGCTGAAACCTTCTTTGGCCCAGTCGGCGCCGAACTGCGCACCCAGACTCGCACCGTAGCCCGCCACCGAACCGGCCAGGCCCGCCCCCGCACCGCTGAGCATCCCGTTCATGACATTGCCGACCCGTGGCGGACGAATCATGGTGCCATCAGGACGATAACGCGCACCCAGCCCGCGGCTGATCCGATTGGCCAGCGGCCCGGCGGCGGCACCACCGGCGGCCGAACTGATGGCGGTCACGCCGACCTGAGTCCAGTCGACCTTGTCGCGATGCCCCTGCGACACCTGATAGGCCTGGATACCGAGATCCTGACCGGTGCCGATGATGGTGTCGATGGCCACGTGACGCACCATGAACTGCAAGAACTTCTTACGAGCCAGCGCGAGCACCATGCTGCGGATGGCGGCCATGACCCGCTGGGAGATGACGCGCGCCGCGATCCGGGTGAGCGCGATGGCCGCGGCCTGCACCGCGGGCGCGGTGGGCGGGAAAACCCAGGCCAGCG
Organism: Nocardia cyriacigeorgica; assembly: GCF_029868385.1. Lineage (GTDB taxonomy): Bacteria > Actinomycetota > Actinomycetes > Mycobacteriales > Mycobacteriaceae > Nocardia > Nocardia cyriacigeorgica_F. Next base: position 148,388 of record NZ_JARWNX010000038.1, read on the forward strand.
CCAGCTCGGCCGCGAGCAGGACCAGCGACGAGATGAACATGAGCTTGGCGTATTCGATCTCGGTGCCCATTTTGTCGGCCGACTCGCCCATGCTCTCGAGTCCCTCGATCAACTGCTCGAGCGAACCCTTGTCATGGCCTTCGGTGGCGTACAGCATCGAATCGAACGCTTTGGCCATCTCCGTCGGCGCCTCGCCCGCCGGATACGCGTTCAGCGACGCCGTTTTGGCCGCGCGGACATCGGCGATGACGTCCTCTAGCTCCTTGGCCGCTTTCCGCCAGTCTTCGGCGAGCAGCCACATATCGTCTTCATTGCCGTCCGGCCACTCGCTGCCGACAACCCACCCCAGAACGCTGGGAAAATCGATCGCCATCGCGCGCCTGGATCAGCTCACCAGCCGGAAGCGGTGACTCCACCGTCCTCGTCCGGCTTGTTCAGCACCTCGGCATTCTCGAATTCCGGTGCCGCGCTGCCGTCGTCGACCAGTGCACGGTTCCGCGCGGCGGGTGAGGCGGTCGAGGCGCGCTGCGGCGTCGGCAAGTGCCCGGTCAGATCCGGCATCCCCTCGATGAGATCGGACAGTTTCGGCAGCCTGGCCCGCCTGTCGTCGAGCGGGCTCATCAACTGCTGGCCCTTGCGCATCACCTCGGCGGTCGCCTTCTGCGCCGCTTCGGTGACGGCTGCGGCGATCTCGGGATAGGTCAGTCCCTCGATATTCGGCCCGAATTTCGTGTCGATGACCGTGCCGTCGGCGTTCACGGTGACGGTGACCCGCTTGCGCCGGACGGTCGCGCTCGCGGTGAGCTGATTGCGCTCCTCCTGGATGCGCGCGATATCCCGGAACTGCTGGGTCACCTCATCGACCAGGCTCGCGAGCTGGGCCTTCGCTTGTTCGTTCGGCATCGGATCAGCGGCTCCCGATCATTGGAAGCCGTCTTCGTTGCCGCGTTCCATCTTCTTCAACTCGGTCACGGTCTGCGCCTGACCGCTGCGGAAGTTGTTGAAGGAGTTGACGACATTGTCCAGATTGCCGGTCAGGCTCTCGCGGGCGGCGAAGTAGCCGTTCTCGCCATCGGTGAACGACGCACCCATCTTGTCATTGCCCCACGGCGCGCCGCGCGAGGCGATCGAGGTCTGCAATTCGTCGAGGATGCCCTGCACCCTGTCGCGCACCCCACCGGTCTTCTCCGCGGCCCGGCGGAAATCGTCGGGATCGACATCGACCTTGTCGGCACCCATGCTCGCTCCTCACCGCCCGTGCGGACCCCCGCACTCCATCTGCTCGTCTGCGACTGTGGCAGCCGATCACGAATCCCGAGTTGCGACTGGTTGAATCGGAGGTGGCGCGGTGGTGGCACGCGGGTTCGGGCCGACGCCGTAAAGGATCAATACCGAACGTTCCGGACGGGCGGCGGCATCCGCGGTCGTAGGCCCGCCTGCGATGATGACGGGTGTGCGAGTCCTGCTTCAGCGCGTGACAGCGGCCCGGGTGACCGTCGACGGCGAAGTCGTCGGCAGTATCGATCCCGCAGCCCACGGCGCACCACACGGCCTGGTGGCGCTGGTCGGCGTCACCCACGACGACACCGAGGCCATCGCGACCGCCCTGGCCGACAAGCTGTGGCGATTACGCATCCTCGACGGCGAACGCAGCGCCGCCGATCTCGACGCGCCGATCCTGGTGATCAGTCAGTTCACCCTGTACGCCGACACCAGAAAGGGCCGACGCCCCTCCTGGTCCGCCGCCGCGCCGGGACCGGCAGCCGAACCCCTCGTCGACCACTTCGCCGACTCCCTACGCGCCCTCGGCGCCACCGTCGCCACCGGCCGCTTCGGCGCCCACATGCACGTCGATCTCACCAACGACGGCCCGGTCACCCTGCTCCTCGAGGGCTGACCCGCATCGGCACCACCCCGCGCACCCGGTTCCACGAAAAGGCGGAGGCCCGTGCGAGCGCACGGGCCTCCGCCGAAAACTCGAGGTTCTACTCGGGGCGCGGAGTGAGGATGCGCGGCCCGTCCTCGGTAACGGCCACGGTGTGCTCCCAGTGCGCGGCGCGGGTGCCGTCCGCGGTCACCACGGTCCAGTCGTCGTCGAGGATCTCGGTCTCACTGGTGCCGAGGGTGAGCATCGGCTCGATCGCCAGCACCGAACCGACCACCAGCAACGGGCCCTTGCCCGGCTCGCCCTCATTGGGCAGGAACGGCTCCATATGCATTTCGCGGCCGATGGCGTGGCCACCGTATCCGTCGACGATGCCGTAGGCGCGGCCGTGCGCTTTCTCCGCCGCCCGCGTGCCCAGTTCGATGGCATGGGAGACATCGGAGAGCCGGTTCTCCGGCAGCATGGCCTCGATACCGGATTCCATCGCGAGTCGGGTGGCCTCACTCAGCAGCCGGTCGGCCTCGGTGAGTTCACCGACGCCGAAGGTCCAGGCCGAATCGCCGTGCCAGCCGTCGAGGATGGCGCCGCAGTCGATCGATACCAGATCGCCCTCGGCGAGGATCTCCTCGGCGGACGGGATACCGTGCACCACCCGGTCGTTGACCGAGGCACAGATCGAGGCCGGGAACCCCTGATACCCCTTGAACGACGGAACCGCGCCGGCATCACGAATGACCTGCTCGGCGACCTGGTCGAGGTCGAGCGTCGAGGCCCCCGCGACAGCTGCGTCCCGTACAGCGACCAGGGCGCAGCCGACGACCGCACCCGCGGCCGCCATCGCGTCCACTTCACCCGCCGTGCGGAACGGCACCACCTTCTTGCGCTTGCGGCCGAAAACCATGGCGCCTCAGTGCTCCATCGTCGAGTGGATGATCAGTGTCCCAGCGCGACCAGGGCGCGGGCGTTGACCTCGTCGATCTCGCCGACACCGTCGACGGTGACGACCAGGCCGTCGTAGTGCTCGAGCAGCGGCTCGGTCTCCGAGCGGTACACCCGGAGCCGGTTGCGGATCACGTCCGCGTTGTCATCGCCGCGGCCGCGCGCGAGCATGCGCTCGGTGAGCACCTCTTCGGGAACGACGAAGCAGAGGACGGCGTCCAGCTTCTTGTCCATATCGCCGAGGATCTTCTCCAGCGCATCGGCCTGATCGACCGTGCGCGGGTAACCGTCGAGCACGAAACCGTTCGCCGCGTCGGGCTCGGCCACCCTCGCCTCGACCATCCGGTTGGTCACATCGCTGGGGACCAGATCCCCGGCATCGATGTACTTCTGCGCCTCGCGACCCAGCGGGGTCTGCTGGCTGATGTTCGCACGGAACAGGTCCCCCGTGGAGATGTGTGGCACGCCGAGCTTTTCCGACAGCAGAACGGCTTGCGTGCCCTTGCCGGCACCCGGCGGTCCGAGCAGTACAACTCTCACTTGAGGAACCCTTCGTAATTTCGATTCATCAGTTGGCTTTCGATCTGCTTCACGGTGTCCAAACCGACGCTCACCATGATCAGCACGGCGGTACCGCCGAACGGCAGGTTCTGCACACCGCCGCTGTTGCCGATATCGAGGAACAGGTTCGGCAGGACGGCCACGAGACCGAGGTAGATCGAGCCGGGGAGGGTGATGCGGCTCAGCACGAAACTGAGGTGATCGGCGGTCGGCTTACCGGGACGGTAGCCGGGAATGAAGCCGCCGAACTTCTTCATCTCGTCGGCGCGTTCCTCCGGGTTGAAGGTGATCGCGACATAGAAGTAGGTGAAGAACACGATCAGACCGAAGTAGATCGCGATATAGACCGGGTTGCCCGGGTTCACCAGGTATTTCTGGATGAGTTCCTGCCACCAGCTCGGGTCCGGGTTGTTCTGCGACCCCGTCAGCTGCGCGATCAGATTCGGCAGATACAGCAGCGAGGACGCGAAGATCACCGGGATGACACCGGCCTGGTTCACCTTCAACGGCAGGTAGGTCGACGATCCGCCGTACATCTTGCGGCCGACCACACGTTTGGCGTACTGCACCGGAATCCGACGCTGACCCTGTTCGACGAAGATCACCGCGACGATGATCGCGAACGCGGCCAGACACACCAGGCCGAACACCAGGCCACCGCGGCTGTCCAGAATGGCCTTGCCCTCGGTGGGGATGCGGGCGGCGATACCGGCGAAGATCAGCAGCGACATACCGTTGCCGACACCGCGCTCGGTGATCTGCTCACCGAACCACATGACCAGGGCCGCACCGGCGGTCATGACCAGCACGATGATGATCATGCCGAAGATACTGGTGTCTGCGAGAATGTCCTGCTGGCAGCCTTGCAACAGCTGACCGCGGGCCGCGAGCGCGACCAGACCGGTGGCTTGCAGCACGGCGAGCGCGATCGACAGATAACGCGTGTACTGCGTCATCTTGGTCTGACCGGCCTGGCCTTCCTTACGCAGTTCCTCGAACCGCGGGATGACGACCGTCAGCAGCTGAATGATGATGCTCGCGGTGATGTAGGGCATGATGCCGATCGCGAAGACCGACAATTGCAGCAGCGCACCACCGGAGAACAGGTTGATCAGCTGGTAGATACCGGCGTTCTCACCGCCGGAGACCAGATCGACGCACTCTTGCACCGCTTTGTAGTCGACACCGGGCGACGGCAACGCGGCACCGGCACGGTACAGCGCGACCAACCCCAGCGTGAAGAGAATCTTCCGCCGTAAGTCCGGAGTCCGGAAGGCCGATACGAAGGCGGAAAGCACAGATCCTCCTGGCGAACGACATGGTCATGCCATGGAATTTTCAGCGGTGGCCCGGAATATGGTGTCCCGGTCCTGCGACGCCGACCCCATGACGAGTCTTGGCAGACAACACTTGAACTCTAACAGTGGCACCGGACGAGTTCTTCACTCGTCCGGTGCCGCTGTGGAATTCCTAACGTCAGCCGAGCTCGGTGACGGTGCCACCGGCCGCGGTGATCTTCTCCTTGGCAGCGCCGGAGAACTTGTCCGCGCTGATCTGCACGGCGACGGCGATCTCGCCCTCGCCGAGAACCTTGACCAGCTGGTTCTTGCGGACCGCACCGGCGGCGACGAGCTCGTCCTTGCCGATCTCGCCACCCTGCGGGAACAGCTCGGCGATGGCGCCGACGTTCACGACCTGGTACTCGACCCGGAACGGGTTCGTGAAGCCCTTGAGCTTGGGCAGCCGCATATGAATCGGCATCTGCCCACCCTCGAAGGCGGCCGGGACATTCTTACGAGCCTTGGTGCCCTTGGTACCACGGCCCGCGGTCTTACCCTTGGAGCCCTCACCGCGACCCACACGGGTCTTCGCGGTCTTGGCCCCGGGGGCGGGACGCAGGTGATGCAACTTGATGGTCATGTCAGACCTCCTCAACTGTTACGAGGTGGCGCACGACGTTGATCAGCCCACGGTTCTGGGCATTGTCCTCACGGACCACCGACTTGCGGATGCCCCGCAGGCCGAGGGTGCGCAGGCTGTCCCGCTGATTCTGCTTGGCGCCGATCGAACTCTTGATCTGGGTCACCTTGAGATCTGCCATCGTCAGACTCCTTGTCCGGCACGGGCACGCAGCATGCCCGCGGGAGCGACGTCCTCGAGCGGCAGACCACGACGGGCCGCGACCTCTTCGGGACGCTGCAACATCTTGAGCGCGGCAACGGTCGCGTGGACGACGTTGATCGCATTGTCGCTACCGAGCGACTTGGCCAGGATGTCGTGGATACCGGCGCACTCCAGCACGGCGCGCGCGGCGCCACCGGCGATCACACCGGTACCGGGGGAAGCCGGACGCAGCATGACCACACCGGCCGCCGCCTCGCCCTGCACCGGGTGGGTGATGGTGGAGCCGATCATCGGCACGCGGAAGAAGCCCTTGCGCGCTTCCTCGACGCCCTTCTGGATGGCCGCGGGAACTTCCTTGGCCTTGCCGTAACCGACGCCGACCAGGCCGTTGCCGTCACCGACGATGACGAGGGCGGTGAAGCTGAAGCGACGACCACCCTTCACGACCTTCGACACACGGTTGATCGCTACGACGCGCTCGAGCTGGTTCTTGTCGGCCTGCTGGTCCCGACGGTCACCGCCGCCGCGGCGGTCACGACCGCCACCGCGGCCGTCGCGGTTGTCGCCACCACCGGCGGCACCGTTCTGCTGTCCGGCGGGTCCGTTGCCGCCGTCACGCCTCTGACGTCCCGGCATCAGACGTTCCTTCCGTAAATGTTTGCAGTCATCAGAACTTCAACCCGCCTTCACGAGCGGCATCGGCCAGCGCGGCGATGCGGCCGTGGTAGTCGTGGCCACCACGGTCGAACACGACGGCGTCGACACCGGCTGCCTTGGCACGCTCGGCCAGCAGTTCGCCGACCTTCTTGCCCTTGGCGGTCTTGTCGCCGTCGAGCGCGCGCACATCGGCCTCGATGCTGGAGGCCGCGGCGATGGTCTTGCCGATCGAGTCGTCGACCAGCTGGGCGTGCAGATGCCGCGAGGAGCGGTGCACGACCAGACGCGGACGCTCGGTGGTACCGGCGACCTTCTTGCGCAGGCGGAAGTGGCGACGGGTCTTCGACAGCCGACGCCGGGTAGAAGCATCCTTGCCCAGCGGAATGCGCTTGGCCTTCTGATTCTCGGTTTGCGCCATGATCACTTACCCGTCTTTCCGACCTTGCGGCGAACGTTCTCGCCTGCGTAGCGGATGCCCTTGCCCTTGTACGGCTCCGGCTTCCGGTACTTGCGGATGTTGGCGGCGACCTCGCCGACCAACTGCTTGTCGATACCGGCCACCGAGAACTTGGTGGGCGATTCCACCGCGAAGGTGATGCCCTGCGGGGGCTCGGCAACGACCGGGTGGCTGTAGCCGAGGGCGAATTCGAGGTTCTGGCCCTTGAGCGCGACGCGGTAACCGACGCCGGCGATCTCGAGCTTCTTCTCGTAGCCCTTGGTGACGCCTTCGATCATGTTGGCGACCAGAGTGCGGGTCAGGCCGTGCAGTGCACGGCTACGGCGCTCGTCGTCGGGACGGGTGACCGCGAGCTGACCATCATCGCCCTTGGCGACGACGATCGGCTCGGACACCGTCAGCGACAGCTGGCCCTTGGGGCCCTTCACTGCGACGTCCTGGCCCTCGATGGTGACTTCGACGCCGGAGGGGATGGCGATGGGCTGCTTACCAATACGCGACATGTCTCTACCTCCCTTACCAGACGTAGGCGAGGACTTCGCCGCCCACGCCGGCTTTGGCCGCCTGACGATCTGTCAGCAGGCCGGTGGACGTGGAGATGATCGCCACGCCGAGGCCGCCGAGGACCTTGGGCAGGTTGGTGGACTTCGCGTACACACGCAGACCCGGCTTCGAGACGCGGCGCAGGCCCTGGAGGCTGCGCTCACGGCTGGGGCCGTACTTCAGATCGACGACGAGGTTCTTACCAACGGTCGCGTCTTCGGTGCGGTAATCGGCGATGTAACCCTCACGCTTCAGGATCTCGGCGATGTTCGCCTTGAGCTTGGAGTGCGGAGCCTTCACCTGATCGTGGTACGCCGAGTTGGCGTTGCGCAGACGTGTCAGGAAGTCTGCGATCGGATCAGTCATGGTCATAGTTCGACCTCGACACCTTTCTCGCTGCGGTTCCCATACAGCACCCGCGACCCTTTCGGGCCTACAGATCGTGGGCCTACAACAATTCGGCTGGTCCGGCCGACCCTTGCCGACCGGATGAGTTCGTATCGCCCGAGCCACCCACATACAGACCGCATGCGGGCACAGAGGTGCCCAGGCAACCGGTCTAGTGTAGACGGGGGCGTGAACAGGGCAAAATCGGGGCTCCACCGTCCTCGAAACCGCTGGCCTGGTCGTCGTATCGCCGTTGATTCTCGCCGAACTGGATCATGTGGGACGGCGTGCGCTCGGGCAGGCTCGGGCGATCTCGATGATCGAGGACATCACCGCTCAAGCGCGTTCAGGGATGTTCGAAATCGCCGTTTTGACGACCGAGGTCCTCGATCAGGCGAACGCGGTCCGAACGCTCTACCCCGCGCTACGTCTCGACCTCGCCGGCGCGGTCGGCGTCGCGCTGGCCGCCGAATACGAGACCGACTCCATCCTCACTCTCGACCGCCGGGATTTTCGCGCCCTCACACCGCTTACCGCGCACACGGCGTTTCGACTCATGCCCGATGACATGTAGGTCGTCGTCGATGCCAGATCTCTGCCTGATTCCGGCTGCTCACCACAGGAAGCATGGCATCGGGTGGATGCCGAGGTGGAGGGTGGGGAAGATGCCCTGGTTGTTGCCCGGGGCGGGGTCGGGTGTGCGGCTCGTGGCGGCGGCCGCGGCGAGTTCGAGGGTGCGCATGGGGCCGAGGTCGTAGGTGATGGTGCGGCCCGGTTCGATCACGGCTTCGTGGCGCTCGCCCGCGGGGCCGAAGGCGGACCAGTAGCGGACGGTGACGTCGTATGCGGGTGCGGGGCCGTGGTTGCGCACCGTGACCACATGGTTCCTCGGGTATCCGCATCCGGCGTTCACCTGGAGATCCGCCGGTTGCTGCGCGAGCGCGGCACCCGACCCGATCAACAATGCGAGCATCGTGGCCCCCGATGACACCGCCCCCAGCGCGATGAGCCTCATCCACCAACGGTAGGGCACGGCGTCGCGATGGCACAGCGCACCGAGGTCTGCGCCACTCGAGGTTTTCGCCGCATCTGCCCGGTCAACAAGTAGGCAGCGGCCGCCGCGCCGGGACGGCGGGCATCCGCATGAGGGCATATTTCCCGGACACCAATCGCGCCCGATGGCGCAGGCGAGGAGGAATAGGTGCGATCCATCAAAGCCGGCATTGCCGCCCTGGCGGTGGCGGCGGCAACTGTGGCCGTTGCGGGTCCCGCGCAGGCCGACGAGCCGCTGCCCGGTGCGCCGGAGGAGCGGATCACGATCGATATCAACCTGCTGGGGTGCTCGATCGGGGCTGGGCTCGGTGTGGACCTGCTGCTGGCGCTGACCACCGGCCAGGGGTCGAGCACGACCATCGGGTCCGGGCTGGCGACGCGGCTGAAGCTGGCGGGCTGCCTGCCCTGGTGACCCCGCAATAACGAGCAAGGGCACGGACTCGACCAGAGTCCGTGCCCTCGTTCAGGTTTCGCCTAGGCGGTTGCGCTCACCAGGAGCGCGAGCTCACCAGGAGCTCTTGTGCACGCCCGGCAGTTCGCCGCGGTGCGCCATTTCGCGCAGGCACACGCGGCACAGGCCGAACTTGCGGTAGACCGCGTGGGGGCGGCCGCAGCGCTGGCAGCGGGTGTAGGCGCGGACGGCGAACTTCGGCTTGGCGTTCGCCTTGTTGACCAGAGCTTTCTTTGCCATGTGCTCAGTTCTCCTTGAACGGGAAGCCGAGGTGCTTGAGCAGGGCACGGCCTTCTTCGTTGTTGGTCGCCGTGGTCACCACGGTGATGTCCATACCGCGCGGGCGGTCGATGGAGTCCACGTCGATCTCGTGGAACATCGACTGCTCGCTGAGGCCGAACGTGTAGTTGCCGTTGCCGTCGAACTGCTTCGGCGACAGACCACGGAAGTCGCGGATACGCGGCAGCGCGATGGAGACCAGGCGGTCCAGGAACTCCCACATGCGGTCGCCGCGCAGGGTGACCTTCGCGCCGATCGGCATGCCCTCACGCAGCTTGAACTGCGCGATGGACTTGGTGGCCTTGCGGATCTCCGGCTTCTGGCCGGTGATCAGGGCCAGGTCGTTGACCGCGCCGTTGATGAGCTTGGCGTCGCGCGCGGCGTCACCGACACCCATGTTCACGACGACCTTCACCACGCCGGGGATCTGCATCACGTTGGCGTAGTCGAACTCGTTCTTCAGCGCGTCCTTGATTTCCTCGCGGTAGCGCTGCTTCAGCCGGGGCTGGACGTTTTCAGTCGTGGTCATGTCAGATGTCCTTCCCGTTGTTACGGGAGATCCGAACCCGCTTGCCGGTCTCTTCGTCGGTCCGGTAGCCGATACGGGTCGGCTTGCCATCGGAGTCGACGACCATCACGTTGGAGACGTGGATCGGGGCTTCCTGGGTCACGATGCCGCCCGAGGAGGCGCCGCGCTGGTTGGCGGAGTTCGCGACGTGCTTCTTGATCCGGTTCACGCCCTCGACGAGGACCTTTTCGGTCGCCGGGTAGGCCTGGATGACCTTGCCCTTGGCGCCCTTGTCCTTGCCCGAGATGACGAGCACGGTGTCACCCTTGTGCACCTTCATGTCAGAGCACCTCCGGAGCCAGCGAGACGATCTTCATGAACTTCTTGTCGCGCAGCTCGCGGCCGACCGGGCCGAAGATGCGGGTGCCGCGCGGATCGTTGTCCGCCTTGATGAGCACGGCGGCGTTCTCGTCGAAACGGATGTAGGAACCATCCGGACGACGGCGCTCCTTGGTGGTGCGCACGACGACGGCCTTGACGACGTCACCCCGCTTGACGTTGCCGCCGGGGATGGCGTCCTTCACGGTGGCGACGATGACATCGCCGATACCGGCATAGCGACGTGACGAGCCACCGAGAACGCGGATGCAAAGGATTTCCTTCGCTCCCGTGTTGTCGGCGACGCGCAGTCGCGACTCCTGCTGAATCACTTCAGCCTCCTTGACCTGGACGTAAAAGCACGCCGGATTTCCGACCCGACGGGCATGGTCGCGTTACCACCCGAACGCGCGCCTGCCAGCGGTTTCTTCGATCCTGATGGACCAACCACTGGGGGTTCGCGGCCGGATTGCGGGCACAGCTGCCGCAGGCAACCGGTCTAGTGTAGGTGAATGCCCAGGTCGGACCCAAATCGGGGTGGGAGCTAACCGCGCTTGCTCTTGTACTCGCGCCACCGCTCGATCAACTGATCCATATCGCTCTGGACGAAATCGAAGAATTCCATCGCTTCGGACAGGCGCTCGCCTGCCGCGCCGCCCTCGCCGACCACGCCGATACCGAACCGAAGAGCGTCTTTCCAGCCGTCCAGCGAGCTGTTGCGGATGCCGAGCACGGTTTCCCAGACGTCCTCGCGGATGCGGTACTGGTCCTTGCGGGTGCGCGGGACCCGCTCCCTGGTGACGAATCCGATCTGGGACAGGAAGCGCACCGCACCGGAGATCGATGGCTGGCTGGCTTCCAGCGCATCGGCCAGTTCGGCCGAGGTCATCACGCCCGATTCGCTGATCAACATGCGCGCGAGTACGCGCGAGGCCATCGGCGGCACCCCGGTCGCGGCCATTGCCGAGCCGAGGCGTTCGACGAAGGCTCGCTCCTGGCCGGGGTCGGCGGTGGTCGGTATCGGCGCAGCCATGACGCCACAATACCGGGCACCATCGCATCTATTGCAACTATCAGAAGTAAGTAATAATATTGATTCATGACGAGCGACCCATGGACCGATGCCTTACCGGATACGGCCACAACACCTGACCCACCACCCACCGCCGACGCCGCGGCGACCGGCCTGTCGGGCAGACGCCGGTTCGGCGTACTGGCCGCACTGTGCCTGGCGGTCCTGGTCGTCGGCCTCGACACCACCGTCCTCAATGTCGCGCTGCCGACGCTGTCGGTCGATCTCGGCGCCTCGACCGAACAACTGCAATGGATCGCGAACTCCTACAACCTCGTTCTCGCCGTCCTGCTGCTGCCCGCCGGTCTGCTCGGCGACCGCTTCGGGCGCAAGAAGATGCTGGCCATCGCGCTGGTGCTGTTCGGCGCGGGATCGGTGGTCTGCGCGCTGGCGACCTCGGCGAACCAGCTGATCGCCGCGCGCGCCTTCCTCGGCATCGGGGCCGCACTGCTGGTCCCGGTCGTCATGTCACTGATCGCGGTGCTGTTCCCGTCCGAGGACGAGCGCAAGAAGGCGATCAACTTCTTCGTGGTGTCCAACAGCATCGGGCTGCCGCTCGGCCCGATCGTCGGCGGACTGCTGCTCGATCACTTCTCGTGGTCGTCGATCTTCTGGATCAATGTGCCGGTCGCGATCATCGCGGTCACCGCCGTCGTCGTGCTGATTCCGGAATCACGCAGTTCGGTGCGACCGACCATCGACTACACCGGCATCCTGATCTCCTCGGCGGCGCTGGCCGCGCTCGTCTACGGCGTGACGCTGGCGGGTGAACGCGGCTGGGGCGATGCGTGGGCCGTGGCCCTCATGATCACCGCTGCGGTACTGCTCGGCGTATTCGCCCTGGTCGAAGGCCGATTCGGGCGGAAGGGCACGCCGACCCCGCTGGTCGATCTGCATCTGATGCGCTCGCGCTCGTTCGTCTGGGGCACGGTGCTGATCACCGTGGCCGTCTTCGCCATGTTCGGCCTGCTGTTCACCATGCCGCAGTTCTTCCAGGCCATCCAGGGCGCGGATGCGCTCGGCACCGGGCTCAAACTGCTGCCGTTCATCGGCGGCATGGTGATCGGCGCGAAGTTCGCGACCCCGGTCGATACCGCCGCCGGAACCCGGATCACCGTGGCGATCGGATTCGTCATCCTCGCCGTGGGGTTGGGCATGGGCACGCTGACCGATGCCGAGTCCGGCTACGGATATGTCGCCATGTGGATCGCGATCGCGGGCGCGGGCGCCGGATTCGCCATGCCGTCGGCGATGAACGCCGCGCTCGGTGAGCTCGACCCCGACCGGGCCGGTGCGGGATCGTCGCTGATCCAGGCGATGCGTCAGGTCGGCGGCACGGTCGGCATCGCACTGCTCGGCACCGTCGTCAACGCCGCCTACCGCGGCGGAGTCGACACCGAGGGGCTGCCGGGTGAGCTGGCCGAATCGGTGCGCTCCAGCGCGTCGGGCGGGATGTCGGTGGCATACCGGCTCGGTTCGCCGGAACTGGTGGAATCGGTCACCGGGGCATTCGTCGACAGCGTCGCGGCCATGCTGTGGGTGTGCACCGCCATCGCGGCCGTCGGCGCGGTCGCGGCAATGATCTTCCTGCCCGAGCGCAGTAAGGCGGTGGACCCGACCAGCCTCATGTGAGTTCGCCGCCGATGGCCCGCATTCACTGCCGAATGCGGGCCATCGGCCTGCCCGGCGCGACGTACGGATCGACCTGCCGCCGCCGCGCCGGTAGCCTCGAGCCGACCGCTCGGCCCGCATCCCGGCGCCGACGGCCGCATTGTCTGATCGGGGAGAGGAAGCTTTGTGACATCGTCGGGTCGTCCGTTCACGCTGGACCGCCGAGCGTTCTTGGTCGCCCTCGGGGTGGTACCGGCGGCGGCGCTGCTGGCCTCCTGCGCCGAGGACGAGCCGCAGCCGTTGAAACAGGTCGATCTGACCGGCGGCGATCCCGCGATCCGGCCGCAGGACGATCTGTACCGGCACGTCAACGGCAAATGGCTGCGTGAGTATCAGCTGCCGCCGGACAAGGTGTCCTACGGTGCCATCAGCGAGGCCAATGAGCGCACCGAACAGCAACTGCGCGAGATCATCGAATCCATCTCCGATCCGGAGCCGGGCTCGGAGGCGCAGCAGATCCGCGATCTGTACGACGCCAGAATGAACCTGGACGAGATCGAGCAGCTCGGCCTCACCCCGCTGGAGCCGATGTTCGCCGAGATCGATGGCGCGAAAACCAAGGCCGAACTGGCCGGGGTGATGGGCGCGCTGCCGATCGGCGGGCTGATCGGACTCGGTATCAGCATCGATCGCAAGAACTCCGACGCCTACATTCCCTCGGTGGGCCAATCCGGTCTCGGACTGAGCGAGCAGTACTACCGCAAGCCGGAGTACGCCGAGCAGCTGGCCGGGTACCGGACCTTCAACGAGCGGCTCGCCGCCGCGGCCGGTCTGCCCGATCCGGCTGGTCTGGCGCAGCGCAATGTCGATCTGGAGACCAGGATCGCCGCGGCGCACTGGGACAATGTCCGCAACCGCGATACCGATGCCACCTACAACCGGATGAGCTGGGATGCGACCAAGGCCCTCGCCCCGGAATTCGATTGGGATCCGTGGTTGGACGCCACCACCGACCGGCCGAAGGACCTGTTCGCCGAGATCGTGGTGAACCAGCCGTCGTATGTCACCGAGGCGGGCAAGATCTGGGCCGAGACCGATATCGCCCTGTGGCGCGACTATCTGAAGCTGACCCTGCTGCGCCAGTACGCGCGGTTCCTGCCGAAGACGTTCGCCGATGCCAATTTCGATTTCAACGGCAGGCTGATGGCCGGGCTCCAGGAGCGTCCGGAGCAGTGGAAGTCCGCGGTCGGCACGGTGGACTCCAATCTCGGCGAACAGCTGGGAAAGCTTTACGTGGACAAGCATTTCCCGCCGGAGGCCAAGGAACGGGCCATGGAGATGGTGGACGATCTGTTCGCCGCCTACCGGGAGAATTTCACCAACTCCTCGTGGATGTCGCCGGAGACCAGGCAGGCCTCGCTCGAGAAGCTGGACAAGATCAATCCCAAGATCGGCTATCCGGACGAGTGGGTCGATTATTCGGGGCTCACGATCACTCGGGGCAAGCTCATCGAATCATTGCGCGCGGTCAACGATTTCGAGGTCAAGCGTGCATTCGACCGGTTGGGCACCAAGGTCGACGATACCGAGTGGGCGATGTCGCCGCAGACCGTGAACGCCTACTACATGGCCGCCACCAATGAGATCGCCTTCCCGGCCGCCTACCTGCAACCGCCGTTCTTCGACAAGGACGCCGAAGCCGCGGTCAACTACGGCGCGGTCGGCGCGACCATCGGCCACGAGATCGGCCACGGCTTCGACGATCAGGGCTCGAAATTCGACGGTGACGGCAATCGCCGCGACTGGTGGACCGAAGCCGATCGCGCCGCCTTCGACGCCAAGACCCAGCAGCTGATCGACCAGTACAACGTGCTCGTGCCCGAGGGGCTCGACCCGGAACAGCACGTCAACGGTGAACTCACCGTCGGCGAGAACCTGGCCGATCTGCGCGGCCTCCAGATCGCGCTGGCGGCCTTCCGGATCGCCGAAAAGCGCCGCGGCGTGGACAATCCCGACTACCACGCCATGTTCCTGTCCTGGGCCCGCGGCTGGCGGGACATGCAGACCCGCGAGGTCACCGAGCGACTGCTGGCCACCGACACCCACTCCCCCAACGAATTCCGCGCCAACCAGGTGGTGCGCAATATCGAGGAGTTCTACACCACGTTCGGAGTGAAGGAGGGCGACGAGCTGTTCCTCCCGAAGGATCAGCGCGTCAGCTTGTGAGCTCTGCCGGTCGACCGTCCGCGCCGCGTCGCCGGTGCGGACGGTTCGAACCGGCATCCGCGGCGCCCCACGCGTGCAGACTACGCACCGGCAGCACACTGGAGCGCGTCGCGCAGTGAACAGTGCACGCGACATCGAGGTCGCCGGATCAGCCGCCGGACTAGTCGGTCTTCGTATCGCCCATGGCGAGTCGTACGGTGCCGATCACGAAGATCGTCAGGCAGATCGCGGCGAAGTAGAGCAGGGAGCCGGTTTCGCCGCCGAACAGGGTTTTGATGGTCGACATCTGGCCGACGCCGAGTTCGCCGTTCTTGAATGGGGACAGGCGTTGGAGCAGGATGCCTGGGTCGCCGGGGATGAAGGTGACGAACACTTCGACGCCGAACTTCCACAGCAGCACGACCATGACCACCAGTCCCGGTTTGGGCATGAGGGCCGACAGGCCGAGGCCGAGGGCGCAGATCAGGATGGCGAAGATCGGCACGCAGATCAGCAGGCGGACGCCCTCGCCGGAGAACGCGTCGACCTTGCCCCAGATCTCCGGGAAGATCCGTGGGAAGCCGCCGAGCAGGATGAAGGTGGTCACCAGGGCGACCACGCCGGTGATCGTGCCGAACACGATCAGCTTGGCCACCGGCAGCAGCCAGCGCCGCGGCTGGATACCGAAGGCGATCTCGACGGTCTTGTCCTTGAACTCCGCGCACAGCGAGGTGACCCCGCCCGACATCAGGATGAAGGTCGCGAAGATCAGGATCCAGTACGTCGAGTTGTTGGTCTCCATACCGCCGCTGCCGTTGAACGACTGCGCCTCGGTGGCCTTCGCGATACCGAAATTGATCAGCACCGGGATCAGGATCGCCAGCGGTACGACCGTGTACCACAGTGAATTCCGCCAGGAGAGTTTGACCAGTTCACTGCGCACGGACCGGGCGAGGTAGGTGCCGAGCATCAGCGCTCACCCCCGCCCGCGGAATATTCGACGCTGGCGCGGGTGAGGGCGATGTAGGCCGATTCCAGGCGGCGGGGACCTGATCCCTTGGCCACCAGTTCGTCCTTACTCGTATCGGAGAGCACTTTTCCCTTGCCCATGACGACGATCCGGTCACCGGTGATCTCTACCTCGGTGAGATTGTGTGAGGCGATCAGCAGGCATTTGCCTTCCGCGGCCAACCCGACGACCAGTTCCCGCAACCACAGCGTGCCCTCGACATCGAGACCGTTGGCGGGTTCGTCGAGTACCAGCGTGCGCGGATCGCCGAGCAGCGCCGACGCGATACCGAGCCGCTGCAACATGCCGTAGGAGAACTTACCCACCGAGCGGCGCGCCACCGGTTCGAGCCCGACCCGTTCCAGCACCCGCCCGACATTGCCCGCCGGTACGCCGCCCAGCCGCGCCTGCCAGAGCAGATGCTGGCGCGCGGTGTGCTTGGGATTGCGGGCGAAGGCGCCGAGACCGAACCCGATCTCGCCGACCGTGTCCCGGAAGTCCAGCAGTCCCTTGTCGTTGATGCGGACCGAACCGGAACTCGCCCGGGTGAGACCGGCGATCATGCGCATGACCGTGGTCTTGCCCGCCCCGTTGGGGCCGAGCAGATAGGTGATCGAGCCCGCTTCGGCTTCGAAGCTGACATCGTCGACGGCGACGTTCTCGCCGAAGCGTTTGGAAACGCCGCGAACGCTGATCATGAGAGAAATCCTGGTAGGTGGTGCGGAAAGACCTTCCGTCAGGCGGGGATCAGGCTTGCCGCCGAGGAGCGGCGCAGCTTGCCGGACGGGGTCTTGGGCAGTGCGCCCTTGTGCACGACGGTGACCACGGTGGGCGCGATGCCCACATCGTCGTAGACGGCGCGGGCGACCTCTTTGCGGATGCGCTCGCTCTCATCGCCGTCGGCCGCCGCATCCGATTCGACGATGACGGCGATGCCTTCCCTCGCCATATGGGACAGCCGGACCGCGACGGCCGCGATACTGCCGGGCCGCACACCGGGGACGACGCCCGCGGCCCGCTCGACCACGGTCGGGGAGATATTGCGGCCCGCGACGATGATGACGTCCTTCTTGCGGCCCGACACCACGACCTCACCGGTGCCTGCGACGACGTAACCGAGATCGCCGGTGGACAGCCACCCGTCGGCGTCATTGGCCGAGACGTAGCCGTCGGGGCCGAGGTAGCGCTTGGTCACGGCCTCACCGCGCACCAGGATATTGCCGACGTGATCGTCGGGCAGGGCCTGGCCGTTGTCGTCGACCACCTTGAGTTCGATCCCGGGGACCGGGACGCCCAGGCGCATCATGGTGCGGGCGCGGGTGACGTCCTCGCGCTGCACGACACCATCGGCCTCCACCCGCTCCGCGTCGATGACGTCCACCGTGTACCGCTCGGCGGCGGCGGTGAACGACACCGCGAGGGTGGTCTCGGCCATCCCGTAGGACGGCATCAGCGCTTCGGCACGGAAGCCGAAACGTTCGGCCTCGCCGACGAACTCCACGAGGGTGCTCTCATCGACGGCCTCCGCGCCGTTGACCGCGACACGCATGGACGACAGGTCGTAGGCGCCGTCCTCAGCCCGGCGCAACCGGCGGGCGAGCAGTGAGTAGGCGAAATTGGGTGCCGCGGTGAGGGTTCCACCGAAGCGGGTGATGAGTTCGGCCCACGACAGCGGATTCTTGAGGAAGCCGAGCGGGGTGATGATGACCGAGGTGGCCTGCGCGAACATCGGTGTCATCAGCATGCCGATCATGCCCATATCGTGGTACAGCGGCAGCCAGCTGACGATCACATCGTCGGACGCGATCTCGGCTGCGGTGACCATCGCCACCTGGTTCTGATGCATGTTCGCATACGAGATGGCCACGGCCTTCGGCACGCCAGTGGTGCCGGAGGTCAGCTGGAGGATCGCGATGTCCTCCTCATCGGTGGACACATGCGGTAGTTCCTCGGTGCGAGCGGCCAGCTCGTCGATCGAGATGAACGGGACGCCGATATCGAGCCCCCGCACCGCCTCGGTGAACGGTGCGCCGACCACGACGACGCGGGCGTTCAGCATCTCGATCACCGCGCGCGTATCCGCCACCCAGGTCTCGAGGTTGGTGCGCGGGGTGGGCTGATGCAGCATCGTGAAGGCGCCGCCGCGCATCCAGATCGCCTGCACGGTCACGGCCACGTCGCCAGGGGTGCCCGCCAGGATGGCGACCGAATCACCCGGCACCACACCGGCTTCGGCCAGACCGCCCGCGACCCGGCGGGCCACCGACCGCACCTGGTCCCAGGATCGAAACGTCAGATCCGACGATTCGATACCGCTCCACAGACCGTTGACCTCGGAAGCGGGCTGCTCGAAAAGCAACTCGGTGATTCTGCTCATTGGTGTTCCACTCTCTTCCCGCACTGCGGTTGCGCACACGGCGCACCACGGCGTCGAATCTGGTTCGGTTCCGGCGCTTCGGGTCCGCCGACGCCGGGGTACGGCCGGATCATTCCGAGGTCGCCGCTTCGCGAAGCACCCGGTCGAAATGCTCGGCGAAGGTGTCGGCGTATCCCGCGGGTAGGGCGGCGGGATCGATGACGATGCCGAAGGAGGTCTTGTTGCCGAGGATCAGCGCGGTCACCGACAGCGAATATCCGGCCAGCGGCGACAGCGGGGTCAGTTCCGCGATCGTCTGGCCGAGCACGGCGCGAATCCGCGAGAAGCCGGGGTTGACGCCGATGTGGATGTCGGGGCTCATATGGGCCATGCCCGCGCCCGCGATCACCCGCTGCATCGCCCACGGCAGACCGGGAGCGGTGGTGGGGGCCGCGGTGGCGAGTTCGGGACGGCGCTGTTCGATGGTGGCCAGCTCCGACCGGGTCCGCTCGATCTGGCGCGCCAGATCGGCCTCGTTGCCGAGGAGGTTGAGCGGGGAGACCAGGACGGCGTTACCGGTGTGCCGGAAGGTCGGATCGTTGGTGACGGGCAGCGTCACCCGGATGACCTCGGCCGGGTTCGCGGCGGCGGGCGGCGCGATACTCACGGTGCGGCCGACCGCGGCGAGCAGGAACTCGTGCACGGTCGCGCCGTTCTTCTTGGCGGCGCGGCGCAGATCGCGGGTGGACGCGCTGTAGAGGGCGTACTCGCGTTTGCCGGACTTGGTGAGCTTCGGCCAGCCGCGACCCTTACGTCCCGCGGCCCATTGCTCATTGAAGGCGGCCTTGGATTCCTCGAGCACCTCGGGCTCGACGGCCGGGGTTCGGAAGCGCGGACTGGTCGCGAACCGTTCGAATTCGGTGAGTTCTTCGGGGGTGCCGTCGGCCAGCAGTGCGGCGAAGGCCGCACCGGCGATGCCGTCGGACACGGCGTGGTGCACACGCAGCAGGAAGAACTGGGGACCGTCACCGCGGGGGGTGAACATGGTGATGTGCCACATCGGCTCGGGCCGGGGCAGCGGCGTCTCCAGCAGGGTCGCGATCCGGGTGCGCAGATCGGCGTCGTCGGCGTAGTCGACGGCGGCGAGATGCCGGTCCACGTCGACCTTTTCGGCCAGCACCACCTGCGGTTTGCGCCACCGCCCGTTCAGGATGCCCATGCGGAACAGCTCGAACAGTTCGCTGCGCTCACGTACCCGCTCGCGCACATCCGCCACCGCCAGCCGCGGGCCATCGGGCGCCAGCTCCAGCAGCATCGACCAGTGCATCGGGCGGCTGTCGGTATCCAGGTGCAAATAGGTGTGATCCGACGGCGTCAGCTCGGTGACGGCGGATGTGGTCTCGGTGCTCATGGCTGTTCCACCTTCGCGAGCATCTGCTCATAGCGTGCGTTATCGGGCTTCATGGCCGCGGCGACCAGTTCCAGCAGCACCTCGTCGGCGCCGCCGCCGACGCGGGCCAGCTTCATGTCCCGGTACCAGCGTTCGAACGGCAGGCCGACTTGCAGATAGCCGATGCCGCCGAAGATGTGCAGGCACTCCGAGGCCACTTCCTCGCCGAGCTTCGCCGAGGAAGCCTTCAGCGAGGCGGCCGTACGCAGATTGATCTTGCCTTCGGCGGCGACACCGTCGAGGGCGTAGCGCAGCTGGTCGACCCGCGCTTGCAGATCCGCGACCCGCAGCCGCAGGGCCTGATGGTCGTAGAGGCGCTTACCGAACTGGGTGCGGTCGTACATCCGGGCCAGGGTGACGCCGAGCATCACCTCGCAGGCCGCGGCGATCTGGCCCGCCACCGAATAGCGTTCGTGGGCCAGGCCCCAGCTGATGACGGCGAGACCGGTCGCGGGGCGGGCGATGAGCGCCTCCTCCGGGATCCAGGTGTCGATGGTCACCGGGGCCGTGTCCAGCGGGCCCGCGCCCAACTTCTCGTACGGTGTGCCGACCTGCACCTGCGAGATGGGCACGGCCGCGAGCGCGACGCTGCCCGATTCCCCGGCCGAGCCGCTGCTCGCATCGCGGCAGACCACGAGGATGTAGTCCGCGATCGGGGACAGCGAGACGAACTTCTTGTGGCCGACCACCCGGTAGCCGTCGCCCTCGGGTGCGATCATGGTCTGTGCGTTCTGGAGATCCGAGCCGCCCGATTCCTCGGACGCGCCGATGCACAGCACCTTCTCCACCGCGATGGCCTCTTCGGCCAGATTGCGCAGGAAGTCGTTGCGGCCGAAGCGGCGCAGGATGGCGATGGCCGAATCGTGCAGGCTCACCCCGACGCCGATGGCCGCCGAACCGAGCGTGCCGAGTTCGCGGGCCAGTGCGAAGTGATGCTCCAGCTCGGTGAGTTTGCGGCCCTCCCATTTGCGCGCGAACACACCGGCGGCGCCGAGGTGCTCGAGCAGGTGGCGCGGGAACCTCTTGTCCAGCTCGGCCTGTTCGGTCCAGGCGACCACACGGTCGTCGAAAGCCTTGGCGAGCACGTCGTCATAGGAATTGTCAGTCACTGGTGAGCCCTTTGTCCTGCCGGTCCGCGGCCGCGTTCGCGAGGACCCGGTCGAGTTCCTCATGAATGCGCACAACGGTCTGCTCGTCGAAAAGATCGACCTGATAGGCGATCTGCACATCGGTGTGGTCGGCGTGTAGGAACGCTTCCACGGTCAGCGGGAGCAGGGCGTAACCCTTCTCCGCGAGTTCCCAGGCGGTGGTGCAACCGGGCAACTGTGGGCCGTCGATCTTCTGCTCCAGGAACAGCACCAACGATTCGTAGGGCCTCGTCCGCCCGCCGACCCGCCGCGCGGCCTCGGCGATGTGGTCGTAGGGGAAGCTGCGGTGGCCGAACGCGGCGTCGGTGACCGCGCGAACCCGCGCAACCAGATCGGCGAAGGAAACCTCGTCGGCGCCGATGCGCAAGGCGATGGAATTGCTGAGATTGCCGATCAGCGAACCCATCCCGGACTCCTCACGGTTGGCGACCGCGGTGCCGATGACGATATCGCGCTGACCGGTGATCCGGCGCAGTGTCAGGTAGTACGCGGCGAGGAACACCGAGAAGGCCGGAGTGCGCAGGGTGGTGCTCAGTGCGCGCAGATTCTTGTCGGCCGCCACACTCAAGGTGCGATCGCAGCGCCCGCCGCGTTCGGAGACGGTGTCGGGCTGCCGGTCGTACGGCAGGCGCAGCGGTTCGAGTCCGTCGAATTGCCGCTCCCAGAAACGGATATCGTCGCCGTGATCGGCATCGGCGAACCGCTGCTGTTCCCATTCGGCGAAATCCGCGATCTGCAATGACAGCGGCGCGAAATCCAGTTCCGAACCCGGACCTTCCTTCGCGCGCGCATAGGCGCGTTCCAGGTCACGCGAGAGGACGGGCAGCGTCATGCCATCCCAGGCGATGTGCTGCAACGCCATCACCACGGCCATCTTCGGCCGCCCCGAATCGTCCGGCGGCAGTTCGACGTAGGTCAGCCGCAGCGACGATTCGGCCGCCAGATCGAAGGGCTCGGTACCGGCGGCGGCCATCACCGCACGCAACCGCGCGTCCGCGTCCGGTTCGGCACGCAGATCCAGCGATTCCGTACGCGGCGGTAGATCCTGGTGAATGCGCTGGTACGGTGTGCCGTCCTGGTCGGCGTGGTAGGTGGTACGCAGCACCTCGTGCCTGCGGACCAGCGCCAGGAACGCGCGTTGCAGCGCGGCACCGTCCACCTCGCCGGTGAAAGTGAAGGCCAGACAGAGATTGTGCGCCGTGCTGTCGGGCGTTCGCCGCTGGTAATCCCATACACCCCGCTGGGCGAACGACAGCGGCGCCCGCCCCGGATCGCGCCGGGGCGCGACACCGGGAGCGGCCGCGATACCCGCATCGCTGAGCCTGGCCCGCATCGCGGCCTGAAGGTCCTCTAATGACGCCACGTCGATCGTCCCTCGCCGGTCAGGCTCGCGCCGCGGCCAGATCGGCCGACGGATCGGGAATTCCGGCGACCTCCAACAGGATTCGCGCCACCTGGGTCAGCTGGCCCGGCACCTGCTCACGTTCGACGAGCCGGGCCGCGAAGCCACGTACCGTCTTCGCGCCGAACACATCGGTGACGCCGACACCGTCGACGGCCAACAGACCGCGCACATTCGCCACGAAGGTGGTGGCGAGGATCGAATTGGCGCCCGCGTCGAAGAAATCGGTGGTGACGCCGATCCGCTCGATATCGAGTACCTGCGCGGCGATATAGGCGACCGCCGCCTCCAGCGCGGTCTCCGGCGCCACGTACTCGGCCTCGGCCCGACCCTCGGTCTCACGTTCGAGCACCGCGCGAATGGCCGCGCGGTCGATCTTGCCGTTGCTGGTGAGCGGCACCTGCTCCAGGAAGTGCAGGACGTCGGGAACCATGTACTCCGGCAGCAGCTCGGCCAGGGCGGCGGCCACCGCGACGGTGTCGACCACCTGTCCGGACTCCGCGCCGACCACGGCCAGGCTCAGCCGTCCGGCGACGACCGCCGCCACCGCCTCGCCGACCTCGGGCAGGGTCTTGGCCGCGGCCTCCACCTCACCCAGTTCGACGCGGTAGCCACGGATCTTCACCTGATGGTCGGCGCGACCGAGGAAGTCGATGGTGCCGCCGGGCAGATACCGCGCCAGATCGCCGGTGCGGTACCAGCGGATACCGTTCGCGGTGACGAACCGGTCGGCGGTGCGCTCGGGGTCGCCACGGTAGCCGTCGGCCACGCTGACGCCGCCGATCCACAGTTCACCGGTGACCCAGTCGGGGGCATCCTCGCCGCGCTCGTTCACCACGCGGCAGTGCACACCCGAGAGCGGGCGGCCGTACGGCACGGCGGTCCATTCGGCGGGGAATTCGTCGGTGACCTCGTACACGGTGGAATGGATCGCGGTCTCGGTGGTGCCGCCGAGACCGGCGAAACGCAGTCCGGGGACCTGCGCCCGAATCCGGGCGGCCACACCGGCATCCACGCGGTCGCCGCCGGTGATCACCACGCGCAGGCTGCGCAGCTGTTCGGCGGTGGCCGAATCGAGCAGCATGCCGATCAGGCCGGGTGCGCAGTTGAGCACCGAAACCCGGTGCGCCGCGACGAGTTCGGCCCAGGCGGCGGCATCGCGCACCTTGTCGGCGTCGATGCAGACGATCGCGCCGCCGAGTGCGAGCGGGCTGAACATATCGAACACCGACAGGTCGAACTCCAGCGCCGAGAGGCCGATGGTGCGGTCGTCGGCGTTCAGCCCGAATTCCTCGGCGATCGCGTCGATGGTGTTGGCGGCCGCACGGTGGCTGACCTCGACACCCTTCGGTTCACCGGTGGACCCGGAGGTGAACAGCACATAAGCGAGGGCATCGGGATCGGGCACGACGGCCTGTTCGGCGCGCGGGCCGGTGATGGATTCGTCGAAGACGATCCGCTCGATGCCTTCGGGCACCTCGACCGTCGCACCGGTGATCACGGCGCGCACCAGACCGCGCGCGAGGATCCGATCACGACGCGCCAGCGGCTGATCGGCGCCGACCGGCAGATACACCGCGCCCGCGGCGAGCACGCCGAGTACGGAGATCACCTGCTGATGGCCCTTCGGCACGATCACCGCGACGGTGTCGCCGGGAGTCACGCCCGCGGTGGTCAACGCCTTCGCCAGCGCGAGCGCCTGCTCGGCGACCGTGCCGTAGCTCAGTTCCTCGCCCTGCGCGGTCACGATGGCGATGCGCTCGGGGCGCTGGGCCGCCTGCTCGAAGAACTCGGCGTGCAGGCTGCGTGGCGCGATCGACGCCGAGGTGGTCTCAGCGGCTGCGCGGGCGGCGAGCTGCGCGGCGGGCAGCGCGATGGACAGCGGGGCGTTCCAGTCGGCGCCGGGGGCGAGCAGACTGTCGAGCAAGGCGCGGAACTCGGCGAACATCGACTCCATGACGCCCTCGGGCAGGGCGTCGCGGCGGGTGTCCCAGTTCACCAGCAGTCCGCCGTCGACCTCGGCCACCTGGGCGTCCAGATCGACCTGCGGGCCCTGCGACAGGATCCACACCGGGCTGCCGAACAGGCGGGTCACACGCTCGGAGAACAGCTCACCGAGGCCGAGGCCGGAGGTGAACACCACCGACGGGGTGACCGCCGAACCGCGCAGTTTGCCCAGATCGCGCAGTACGTCGAGGCCTTCGTAGGTCGCGTTCGCGGCACAGCTGTGCAGTTCGTGCTGCAAACGACGGGCGCGTTCCACCAGCGATTCGCTCGCGCGGGCATCGACATCGACCAGCACCGAGTTGGTGAAATCGCCGACCACCTGGTCGATCTCGTCGTGCACCGGTTCACGGTTGAACAGCGGCAGATTCAGCAGGAACCGCTGGCGCGCCGACCAGCGCGCGATCACCTCGGAGAACACCGAAGCCAGCGTCACCGCGGGGGTGAGGCCGTGGCCGTGGGCGAGGGCGTACAGCCGGGTCTTGCCCTCCGGCTCGAGCCGGTGGTGGAAGCGCACACTGCGTGACGGGTCGGTGCGCCTGGCCTCCGGGATCGTCGGCAGTTCGGCGGTTTCCGGCAGGCTCGGCAGCTTCTCGGTCCACCACCGGCGAGCGGCCTCGTGCTCATCGGCCGGAATGCGGTCGCCGCGCTCGGCCAGGTACTGCCGGAAGCTGTAGCCGACCGGCGGCAGGGCGCCATCGGATTCGTAGGCGGCGGCGAGATCGTCGAGGATGCGCCGGTAGCTCATGGCATCGGCGGCGAGCATATCGACGTCCAGGTGCAGGCGGTGCTTGTCGCCGGGCAGCAGGGTGAGCACGAACTCGACCACCCGGCCCGAGGCCACGTCGAGCAGTTGGTGGCTCATCCGGTCGCGCATACGCTCGAGTTCGGCGTCGGCATCGGCGGCCTCGCGCAGATCCACCACGCGGTACACCGACTGCGGCGGCTGCGCCAGGATGCGCTGCCCACCGGCTTCACCGAAGGCCGACCGCAGCTGGTCGTGCCGCGAGACGACCTGCGCGACAGCGCGTGCCAAGCGGTCGGAATCGGCGCCCGCACCATCGAACTCGACGTACAGATGCGCCGCGACACCGCCGAGGGCCTGCCCGGACTGACGTCCGACCCAATAGGCGTGCTGCATGGTGGCCAAGGCGAATTCGTCGGTCTCGGCGGGCTCGGCCGCCGGTGTGACTTCGGCCGGAGCCGGTGCGGTGTCGGCCGGGGTGGCGGGCTCCGCGGCGGGTGCACCGCCGGACAGCAACCCGGCCCATGCCTCGATCGTCGGTTCCAGCGCCAGTTGCGAACTCTGCACCCGGTAGCCCTGGCGACGCCACGTGCCGGACAGTTTCATCAGCAGCATGGAGTGCAGGCCCAGGCGGACCAGATCGTCACTGTCGCCAATGGACTCACCGGGAACACCCAGCAAGGCCGCGACATCAGCGCGTAGCTGGTCTTTCGAAATCACGTGACTCCTCAGATCAAAACCTATTAGTTAGGCTAGGCTTGCCTAGCCTAACACGATGAAATCTCGCGCCCTGCGCGACCCGGGCCTGCCCATATGGGCGCCCGCTCCTATGCGTCCGCCGCGGCACGCAGCGCACCGAACAGGTCCGATAGCGGCGAATCCAGCGCCTCCGGTACGCGCGCGACGAGTTCGGCGACCACCTTCGCGGCGCGCTCCGCATATGGCTGATCGAGAATGTCGGTGCGGTACTCGACCTCGAGACGCACCCGCTCGTCCTCGCCGATCTCGAAGGCCAGCGCCAGCGGATAGTGCACGACGCCCTTGAAAACGGTCTCGCAGGTGACGTGCGCGCCACCCGGAATCGGAACACCGCGCAGCGGCGTGTTCTTCACCAGCGCCATCACCTCGGCCACCGGGAAGCGCCTGCCGTCGCCGCGCAGCGCGGTGAGGATCGGGCCGTAGTCGACGGAGGAGAATTCCATCGACCCGTACACCGTCGAGACCGCCGCGCGCAGTGCGTCTTTCGTGCTCGCGGCCGGATCGAAGGTGAACCGCATCGGCACCACGTTGCCGCAGTAGCCGACCTTGTCGGCCGCCTCGCCCGGCTGCCGGTTGTCGGCGGGCACCAGCAGCACATAGTCGTCGGCGCCGGTCAGCGCGGCGATGCTCAGGGCGGACACCACGATGAACACGGCATTGGGCGTCGCACCGACCTCGCGGGCGACGCCGGCGAGCGCGGTCACATCGGACTCGTCGATGGGGCGGGTGAGGTAGGCGCCTGGCCCCTCCCCCATCACCGACAACCAGCTCTGTTCCGGCGTGGTCTGCGGCAACTCACCGGAGAGCGGATAGCGAATCCCCTCGGCCGCCCAGGTCTGCACCGCGTGCCGGACCGCCCGGTCCAGTGCGGCGACCGGACGCGCGGGAGCCTGGGGCGTGGATGGCGCCGTCGCGGCCGAATCCGCCCGCGCCACCAGCTCGCTGAGGATCGGGGGCAGTGCGGTCTCATCGCCGGCCAGGTGATGCAGTACCAGCACCATGTCGACGCCGCCACTGGCGCGCGCGTAGGCGCGCGCGCGAATCGGCGGGTCCTGCCGCAGCCGGAACGACGCGGTCGACAGCGCGGTGGCGGCGGCGCGCACGATCTGCTCAGGCGAGCGTCCCTCGGTGGATTCCTCGGATGCGGGCATCGAGCCCCATTCCCAGACCTGACCGGGAACGATCCAGCGGCCGTCCCACTGCTTGGACTCGCGCCGTGCCACGCCGTCGTCGCCGACGGTGATGACCGAACTGAGCACCTCGGAGGCGTCGACCAGCCGTTGATAGGAGGCGACGACCTCCTCCAGGGTGTAGGAGGCGTCGAATTCCAGCAGGACCCCGTAGTTGTGCGAAATGGAATCCGGGTCCAGCTCGTAGATCTTCCACATCCGCCGCTCGGCGATGCCGAGGCCGCCGTCCGACGGCTCCGACCGCGCGGGCTCGGCGGCGGTCGCGCTCTGATCGCCCGCGATGCCCGCGTCGGCGAGTCGCCGTCGCATGAGTTCCATTTGCGCGTCGGTCAGTACGTTCATGCTTCTCCTAGCCGTGGAGGGCGGGGCCGGTCGCACCGGTCGCCGGCACCGGGAACCACCCGGCCGACATGAGCCCGCAGGGCGGAATCAGTAATCGAACTGCGGATCGCCCGCGCAGTCGACGTTCTGGCAGAACGCCTTCCAGTCGAACTTCCACAGCCCGCCATCGCGCACCAGGTAGTAGGTCGCCGAGGTGGCCGGGAATCCGGCGATGAGGCCCTCACCACGGACGGTGAGCCGGTCGCCGTCGATCTGCACCGGACCGACCGCACGGCCCTGGATGGTGAAGAAGTCGTAGGCCTGGCTGAACGACATGGCCTGCTCGACGACCGGGCGCACCTTGTCGCCGCCGTAGCTGACCTCGACCTTCTGATCGATGGAGACGTTGGGGTTGTAGAACGCCGCGTACAGCCGCTCCAGCTGCTCCAGCGAGGGGACCTCGTCGCGAATGTAGAGGTCGGCGGCGGAGGCGTCGCGGATCGAGATATCGGCGGCAGCTGGATGGGCCAGGCCGAGACCGAGCAGAGCAGCCAGCACCGAGACGACAGCGACCTTGATGAGTTTTGTCATGGGAACCTTCAGTGAGCAGTGTGGAACAGAAACGTGGGATCGATGGCAGCGACTACCGAGCGACAGCGTCGGCCTTCGAGCGGATGAGGTCTTCCAGATCGCCCACCGAGGCGGCCTCCGACATCTCCCGCTCGGTCAGCTGCACGCCGAGCCGCTCCTCGATGGCGACGACGCCGATGGCGAAGGCCACCGAGTCGATGCCGAGATCCTCGACCAGCAGCGACGACCGGCTGACGTCGGCGAGTGGCAGGTCGAGATCTTCTTCCAGAATGCTGTTCAGGGTGTCGCGGATGTGATCGGACATCGGGTACTCCTCGGAGACGAAACGATTACTTGTGCCGGGCATGGCCTCGGCGAGCGCACCGCTCGGGTGCGTGGTCAGCGGGTGCGGGCGCGTGGTCCGGTGGACGCGGGCGCCGGTGGGTGTCCTATTCGAACACCTCCTCGTCGGTCACGCCGAAGCTGGTGAACGCGGTATCGCGTTGCAGGCGATACACCTCGCGACCGAGCACGGAGTTGAGGATCTTCGCGTTGCGGACCGCGCCGATATCCAGGTTCGGCGCGGAGACACCGACGGCATGCGCCTCGGCATTGGCCACGAAGATCCGGCCGGACAGCGCCTCATCGGCGGCGACCGCGTGATTCGACTCGATGACGAGACGGTCGCGCGAATCGCGGCGCAACCGGTCGGCGACCGGGGCGAGGAAATCGGTCTTGCGCTCCCGGTACCCGGTGGCCGCGATGACGAGATCGGCGGTGTGCGCCAGCGCTGATCCGGTGTCCAGATGCCGTCCGCGGATACGCAACCGGCCGCCGTCGAGCGTATCGAGGCCCTCGACCGCGACACCGTTGCGCAGCTGCACCGGCGGCAACTTCTCCAGCAGCCTGCGCCGGTAGAGCAGATCGTGCAGCCGGGCAAGGGTCTCGCTGGAGATGCCCTTGTGGAACTGCCAGTGACCGGCGCGCACCTGGTCGCGGGTCTCCTCCGGCAGGCTGTGGAAATAATCCATATAGGCCGGGGTGGTCATTTCCAGCGACAGCTTGGTGAAGTCGAGCGGCGCGAACCACGGGGTGCGGGTCCACCACTGCACCGAAGGACCGCCGCGCAGGTTCGCCTCGAGCAGATCGATCACGATCTCGGCGCCGGACTGGCCGGAGCCGATCACGGTGACCGAATCGGCCTTGTGCGCGGCATCCTGATGGAACAGGTACTGCGAGCTGTGCACCAGCGCGGACGAGGTGGTCGAGAGTTCGCGCGGGATGGCCGGTTCGGTGCCGACCCCGACCACGACGTGACCGGCGTGGATCACCGAGGCCTTGCCGTGACTGGTCACCGACACATCGAAATGCTGTGCCTGCTCGTCCCAGCGAACCGCTTCGACGGTCGTGGAGAACCGCAGCGACGAGAGCTTGCCGACCGCCCACAGCAGGTACGCCTCGTACTCGCGCCGGGTCGGGAAGAAATCCTCACGCACCAGGAACGGGTACAGCCGGTCGACATCGGCCAGATAGGCCAGAAACGACATCGGATGCGTCGGATCGACCAGGGTCACCAGATCGGACAGGAAGCTGACCTGAAGTTTGGCCTCCTCGAACATGAGGCCGGGATGCCAGCGGAACTCCTCGACGGAGTCGACCACCAGCACCTCGACGTCATCGACGGTCGAGGCCAGCGCCGCGAGGCCGATATTGAACGGACCGCAGCCGATCGCCAGGATGTCGACCTTCTGGATGTCACTCATGAACATTCACCATCTCATCGCGTTCACTGCGCAGACCTTCCGACTCCACTTCCAGGCCCATGCGCAGCAGTTCGTCGAACAGCGAATCGATGTCCTGCTCGGTCGATTCGGGGTTGAGCAGTGTGAGTTTCAGGCAGGTGCGCGGTTCTCCCTCGCCATGCACTCGTACCTGGGTGCGCCCGATCAGCGCCTTGCCCGAGCTGATCAGGCGGCGCCGCAGTTCACCGTTCACCTGGTCCAGATCCAGATCCTCGCAGCGGTAGCGGAACACCACGGTGGTGAGGGTCACCGGCGCCACCAGCTCGAGCTGGAGTTCGGTGCCGATCCGGCGCTCGGCGAAGCGGGCCAGCTCATGGCAGGTATCGAGCATATCGCCGAGGCCCTCGCGGCCGTAGGCGAGGAAGGTCGCGGCCACCTTGAGCACATCAGGGCGACGGGTGGTCTGGAGGGTCTGGCCGAGCAGACCGCCGAAACCGGCTTCCACATCGTCATCGGGGTTGAGGTAGGCGACCGAACGATTCAGCGAGGCGAAACGCTCCTGATCGGCCAGCAGCAGCACGCTGGCGGCGGCCGGTTGCCAACCGACCTTGTGCAGATCCAGCGTCACCGAGTCGGCGCGTTCGATGCCGGTCAGCAGATCGGACAGCTGGTCGGAGAACAGCGAACCGAAGCCGTAAGCCGCGTCGACGTGGAACCACACCTTGTGCCGGGTGGTGATCTCGGCGATCTCGGGCAGCGGGTCGATCGAACCGAAGTCGGTGGTGCCCGCGGTGGCGACGACCGCGACCGGGGTGTGGCTCTCGGCGAGTTCGGTCAGCAGCTGATCGAGGGCTTCCGGGATCATCCGGTGCTCGGAGTCGACCGGCACCGGAATCGTCGCCGCCTCACCGAGCCCCAGTGTGGCGCAGGCGCGGTGGATCGAAAAATGCGCCACCCGCGAGCACAGCACCACCGGACGCGGTAGCGCGCTCACGCCGTTCTGCCGGATATCGATGCCGAGCTGCGCCGCGCTGTAGTCGCGGGCGATGAGCAGTGCCAACAGGTTCGAGTAGGACCCGCCGGGACCGAAGACGCCACCGGCGGTCTCGGGCAGACCGGCCAACCGGGCCAGCGCGCTCACGGTCCACTTCTCGATGGCGAGGGTGGCCGGGCCGGAGTCGTAGGTGTCCAGTGAGGCATTGGTGGCGCTGGCCAGCGCGTCGGCGACCACAGCGACGGTCAGCGGCGGCGGCTGGAGATGCGCCGCGCACAATTTGTGGGTCAGGTCGAGGCCGTGGGCGGCGATCAGATCGGCCAGCTGCGCCAAGGCGGCCGCTTCGCCCACTCCGGTAGCCGGGATGCGCTCGGGGCCGAGCGCTCGGGCGACGATATCGAGCACTTCGGCGGGTTCACCGGAGGGCAGCGGCGACCGGTGGTGGCGGCTGTCCTCGACCGCCGCGGCCAGCTGCGCGAGTCCGCCACCCGCGGCGGTCCAACCGTCGCCCGGATCGGCGAACTTGGATGACCTTCCCCAAGGGGAAGTGGATTCATGTGACACGGAAAGCCCCACTACGTTGAATGACTTCGAGAACGAACTTGTTGTCGGCCGAGATGGTCTGCGCGCGCGAGCATGCTCGCGGCGACCCGCACGATCACCTCGCCGTGGCTACCCCGGCCGTAGCGGCACCACCGCCGCCCGCGCACCCGAGCGCACCCGCTGACGCGCATGTTCCGGCCGGGCGTAGGTCGAGACGGTCATGCTCCTCCTAGCGTCGGGTCGGCGGCCGATCGCGGTGGATCCGTCCGCGCGAGCCGGTAGGCCGCGGCATCGGTATCGGCGGAGGCCGCGGCCCGGTCGAAGACCTCGCGGCGGTGGGCGCACGCGCGCAGGCTCGCCCAATCACCGAGGACGGGAATCAGTTCCCCGCGCGCCCACTGCGGCGCCTGATCCTCGAAGTTCGGCGAGCGCGGATCACCGCTGACGCCCAGCGGCACGATCCAGCGGCTCGCATCACGGTCGGCCAGATCCCAGACGTATCGCGCCGCCGAGCCCAGGCTGCACGCATGGGAGAACCCGACCGCGCTCGCATTGGCGAAAACGCATTCGGAATCACCGCCCAGCGGCAACCGGCTCGGCCGCACCCGCGCGGACATCTCGGGATGCTTCGGTGAGATCCCGGCCAGATCCATACCGTGCAGCGGATGCAGTACGTGCACGCTGCCCCAGGTCGGCACGGTCGCCAGCTCGGCGAGATGAGCGGCGACCGCCTCGACGGATTCGGTGAGCAGCCGGTCGATATCCACGCCGACGCCGGGCGCCCGGTGCAGCACCGAATCCAGCGCCGCCGCGAGCCGCGTCTCCACCACGAACCACGGGTTGAGCACCGGCGAGAACAGGTGTGGCGCGGCCAATCCGGCGAGGGCCTCGTGGCGGGCGATGGCGCGGACCAGGCGGGTACGCACTTCGGCGAACACGTAGGCGTCGGTGCTGTCGGCGCGCATGGCGCCGTCCCAGGCGAGCAGTCTGCGGCGCACCTCGTCACCGGCCGCGGTCACACCGGTCAGCGCCGGGAGCAGACCGCGGATGACGTCGGCTTGTTCGTTGGCGACATCGCCATGGATGCGTTCGCAGCCGTCGACGGACACCGCCGAGTCGGCGGCGAGCAGTTCACCGATCCGCGCCCCGCGCGCCGCGGCCGCGCATTCGGTGGTGACCGGTTGCAGCGGAAGCGAATCCGCGATGCGCTGATTGGCGATCACCGAATAGTCGGCAACGCCCGCGTCGAAGCCGTCGTCGGTCACCGAGGGCGTGACGTAGCCGCGCCATTGATACCGCGCGTCCCAGCCCGGTACCGGCAGCCAGTAGTTCTCGTGCGCGCGCACCGGAATCTTGCCGACCACATGGTTGCTCACCCGCCCGCTGGTATCGGCGATGACGATCCGGTTGACCGGCTCCACCCATTCCCGCATGGCCTGCTCGACATCGCCGACGTTCTTGGCGAACAGCACGTCCAGCGCGGCGTCGAAGGTGACCTCGGGATCGTTGAGCATGGGGCTGCGCAGACTCAGCGCGAAGGATTCCTCCGGCCCGCCGAACAGCACCGGACCGTTACCGGTGCCGATGATCTCGAGGTCGACCGGATCGCCGTCGCGCACCAGGATCTGTTCGTGCCGGATATCGGCCGCGCGGACACCGTCGACCGATTCGACGAGCACCTCGGCGCCCGATCGGTCGAGCCGCTCCAGATAGAGATCCTGATAGTCGGCCATGGCATTGGTGATGCCCCACGCCACCGTGCCGGAATGGCAGAAGTGCGGAACGCCGGGAACACCGGCGAAGGAGAATCCGACAACGTCGAAGTCCGGGCAGGCCAGGTGGAACTGCTGGTAGATGCCGGGCAGTTCCAGGAAGCGATGCGGATCGCCCGCGATCAGTGGTGCACCGGTCGCGGTGCGGGTCGCGGCGACACCCCACGCGTTGCTCCCGGACAGCGGCTCACCGAACGATTCGCGCGGCGCCTCGGTCCCCGGCGCATCCCCGGCGAACTGCGCGAGCAGGTCGGTGAGGAAGGCCTCGTCGGGATAGTCGGGCACGGTCTCGGAGGTGGCGTCGACGCCCTCGCAGTCGAACAGCGTCAGCGCGTCGGCGCCGAGCGCGCGGACGGCGTGCAGACGCCACAGCTTCGTGGTGAAGCGCCCGAACAGGATGTGGTGCAACAGGAACGCCGAGATCGGGGTCCACGGCTGCCACGGGGTGGGCCGATGGTCGAGTTCGGTCAACTCGATGGCGTCGGCGGTGTCGACCGTGGCGTTGACGCCCGCGACATAAGCGCGGATCAGCCGCTGCGAACGCGGCGAGGACGCCTCGTAGATCCGGCGGGCGGCCCGATCGAGCTGGGCGCGACGAGCGAATTCGTCCCAGCCGATGCCATCGGCGCCGAAGACCTCCGCGCTGCGGCCCTCGGCCCGCAGACGGATGAACTCGAGCTGCCAGGCGCGGTCGATGCCGCATGCGTACCCCTGGCCGAAGAGCGCGCCCTCGGCGGAATCGGCGACGATATGCGGGATGCCCTGCGCATCGCGGATGATCTCCAGGTCTGCCGTCACGGCGTTGCCGGTCGTCACGAGACCGCCACCTCCTCGGCGCGCACCGCATCGGCCGAGGGCCGATGGCTCGCGATCGGGTTCACCAATTCGTGGTCGGCGTCGACCAGGGTCGAATACGAATCGCCGAGATTCACCATGCGCCGGTTGTTCGACAGCTGAAGACGATTCATATGGATCGCTTTGAAGGTCGGTGCGAACAGATCCCACCTGCGGAATTTCTCCGCCATATCGGGATGCTGCTGCTGGAATTCGATCACCCCGCGCGCAACGATCGCCCAGAAATCCTGGTCCGCGACCAGTCCGCGCGCATGCAGGATCAGCGCGAGATGGCGCAGGTAATCATCGAATACGTCCGAGAGCACGCCCATATTGCGGATCTCGTCGGGCTCCTCGGTCACCGCCCGACGGCAGGTGTCCGGAATACCGTCCGGCGCCGCGAAAATGGAGACCTCTTCGCCGATGTCCTTGAGGATGCCGCGCACCGGCACACCGCCGTCGAGCACCAGAATCAGATTCTCACCGTGCGGGGAGAACTTGAACTCGTACTTGTACAGCAGATACATGATCGGCTGGAGATAGCAGCGCAGGTACCTGGACAGCCATTCCTCGGCGGACAGACCCGAACGGCGAATGATCGCCTCGACCAGCGGATCACCGTTGTGGTCGATATGCAGCAGCGCGGCCATGGTGGTGAGCTGCTCGTCATCGTGCACCAGCGGAACCGGGCTTTCCCGCCACAGCGCCGACAGCAGTTTGCGGTACTCCGAACCCGGCTCGGTGAGCGCGTTGTAGGTGGTGCTGCGGTAGCCGATCGCCGCCACCTCGTACAGCATCTCGAAGCCGAGCGATTTCAGGTACGGATCGCCGTTCACCTGGGCGCGCACCCAGTCGTTGATCAGCGGGGTGGTGCGCATGTAATCGGCGGACATACCGCGGGTGAAGCCCATATTGACGATCGACAGCGCCATCTTCACGTAGTGGCGGGCCGGATTCGACACATTGAACAGGGTGCGGATGGACTGCTGCGGCTGATACAGATCCGGTGCGTCGCCGACCTTCACGATCTTGTGCTCGGCGATGTCGACCGCGTAGATGCGGGCGATCTTGTACACCCACTGCCACGGATGCACCGGCATATAGAAGTAGGACGCCGGGTCGAGGCCGCGGGCGATGAGCACGGCGTCGAAACGCGTGAGCGTCTCCGCGCCGAGTTCCGCGCGCACCAGACCGTCGTAGTCGAGGCCGGACACCGCGGCGACATCGGTGTTCTCCCGCAGCACCGCCACCCAGGTCAGCGGGAATCGTCCACCCGATTCGGGTGCGTAGCGCTCCACATCGTCGGCGCTGAAGCCGAGCCGTCCGGCATTGGCGACGATGCAGGGGTGCCCCTCGGTCATCGTCCGCTCGATCGTCTGGAAATCGGCTTCGGCCAGCTCCGCCGCGGCAATGCGCTGCCCATCGGGACGATTCGTGCTGATGGCCAGCGTATTGGTGAACTCCTCCAGGTATTCCGGCAGCACTTCCGGGGAAATGCCGAGGGAGTCACTGAGATCGATGATCAGGTCGATCGAGTCCAGCCGCAGTTCCGCGCCATCGCGTACTCGGCGCAGCGAGGATTCGTCGATACTCCAACTGTCCAGCGATAGGACCTCGGCGCGGAACCGGTACTCGGTGCGGCCGTCATCGGAATAGACCACGTACAGACCGGGCGACAGTTCGACCGGGTGGACGAAACGCTCATGGCAGAACTCGGACAGGATCTTCTTCGCGATTCTGGCGTTGTAGGTCTGCCAGAACGAACGCTGGTGGGCCGAAGCCTCGGTACTACTCAAAACGCTGCCTTCTCAGAGATTGGAACGCTGATCGACGGCTGCCAGCGACCGCCCGTTGTCCGTCACGCGGATGAAACTCGCCCGCGTGCAGTAGCTGAGCCGAGCCACCTTGTCCGCCACCGGATAATCACCGGCGACCACGAATCCGACCGCGGCGTTGAGCGCCTGCACATCCAGATTGCGCACATCCGGTTCGACCACCACACGCTCGGCACCGAGTTCGAAGAACGCGGTCCGCATGATGTGCAGCATCACGTTCCCGGTGAATGCGGGCAGCCTGCGATCGGCGCTCGCGACCAGCAGATGCATGCCGATATCGCCCGGCTGGTGCTCGTACCCGGTGCCGGGTTCGGCCAGATCGCTCGTCGCGGGGTTGTACAGCTCGAACAGGAACTGCGGTTGGCCCTCGAAATAGCCGATGCGCATGCCGAAGCGCGGATCGGGATCGGTGCCCGCCTCCCGGATCAGTTCCTTCACATCGTCGACACTGCTGTCGAGCATGCCCCAGTACGCCGACTTCGGATGGTTGAGCCAACCGTGGGCGACCACGGCGTCACGCTCGATATCCATCGGCCGGGATTCGAAGTGGTACACCGGCGCTGCCACGTTCTGCGGGCCGGGTGCCGGGCTGTCCCATTCGCCGGCGATCAGCAGATCGAGCAGGCGGACGTAGTAGTCGAACATCGACCGCGCGGTCTTCGGCGCTAGATCGGGGGTGCGTACGCCCCAGTTCACCAGCAATCCGCCCGATACCTCGACGACCTTCGCGTCGAGCAGCATCTGCGGGCCCTGCGAGACGATCCAGGACGGTTCGCCGAGCACCTCGGCCACCACCGGCGAGAACAGTTCACCGAGCCCGAGCGCGCTGGTGAACACCACCGGTGACACCACCGGTTCGCCGAGTTCGCGCAGCACATCGAGGCCACCGGCGATACCGCGGCCCGCCGCCTCGTGCATCGCGATGCGCATACCGCTGGCCCGCTCGGCCAGGGCTTGCTCCTCGGCGAGGTCGACGTCAACGACGATGGTCGAGGTGAACGCGCCGACCACCTCGTCGACGCCGGAGTGCACCGCGTCCCGGTCGTGCAGCGGCACGGTCAGATGGAATCGCCTACTGGCGGAGAAGGCACCGACGGCCTCGGCGAACGCGGCGGCCATCGCGGCCGCGGGTGTCACGCCGCGCTTGCGGGCGCCGTCTTCGAGCCGCTGCCGGTCGGCGGCGTCGATCAGATGATGCAGGCGAAGCGTCGCGGGGGCCGCATCGGCGCCGGTCGCATTCACCGGAAGTTCGGGCGGGCCGGGTAGATCGGCGATCCGCGCCTTCCACCAGGCCACATCGGCTTCGCGGGCGCGGCGTCGCGCCGACAGCGCCGGGAAGGTGGCGCCGAGCTCCGGCAGGTCTTCGCCCAGGTAGAGCCGCGCCAGATCGTCCACGAGTACGCGATAGCTCATGGCGTCGGCCGCGATCATGTCGACAGCCAGGTGGACCCGCCCGCGCCCTTCGGGCAGCAGGGTCAGCTCCGCGTGCAGTACGGCGGCGTCATCGGTCGGCAGACTGCGCTGAGCGCCCTGCTGTCGCCGCTGTTCCAGGGTCTCGGCCACCGAGGTCGGCGAGTTCTCCCTGAGGTCGTGTACCGCCACCAAGTCGGCCGGGGCGGCCGCGATGACCTGGGTGCCGTCGTCCAGGGGGCGGACCCGAAGCATCGGGTGACGCTCCAGCAACGCCGCCACCGCCGCACGGAAGCGCTGCGGGTCAAGGGCGGGGCCGTCGAATTCGACGTACAGATGCGCGGCGCCACCGCCGAGCGCGTCATCGCGTGAGCGTCCGGTCCAGTACGCGTGCTGGGTGGTCGCCAGCGGGAAGGCGGCGGCCAGATCCGCGTCGTCGAAATCGAAGGTGGTGGCATCGCTGTCGTCGATCCGGCAGTCACCGAGCAATGCGGCCCAGGCATCGATGGTCGGCTCGGCCGCCAAACGGGCCAGGTCGGCGTCGTAACCGAGACTGCGCCACCGGCCGACCAGACGCATCATGCGGACCGAGTCGAGACCCTGCTCGATGAGGTTGGCGCCGGGATCGACGTCGGCGGCCGAGATTCCGAGTACCGATCCGATCTCCGCGCGGAGATCGATCTCCGTACCCAGCTCTGGACGAGCAACCACCATCAGAACGCCTCTCGCAGATCAAGAACTGCCCTGTTAGTGCACCCTAAAAAATTAGGGTGCACTAACTCGCCAACAGAGCATAGCCAATTGCGACCGCACGACAAGCATGCTGCGACTGTGACAAACAACCGCCGCTCTCGAATTGGACCCCAGGCAAGCTTAGGCTACACTAACCAGCCGATCGCTAGGGGCGGCTCCGCGGGAGAAATCCGAAACGCGTCCAGGGGACCGTCCGCCGCCTGCGGCGCAGGTCCCCGCGGCTCAATCGGCGTTCACCGCTGCGGGATCCGAGGTGATCCGCCAATCGGCGGCCTCGTGCTGATGCGCCCAGAACTCGGCGAATCTGCCCTGCGCGGCCCGCAACTGCTCGACCGTGCCGTCCTCCACGATGCGCCCGCCTTCGAGGAAGAGCACCCGATCGGCGCCCGCGATGGTGGACAGCCGGTGGGTCACCACCACCCGGGTACGCCGCTGCGGATCATCGGTGATCGCGGTGACCACGGCCGCCTCGTTCTCCGTGTCCAACGCGCTGGTGCCCTCGTCGACGAGCAGCACCGACGACGGTTTGAGCAGCGCACGCGCGATCGACACCCGCTGCCGTTCACCACCGGACAGCGCGGTACCCGCATCGCCGACCAGCGTGTCGAGCCCCTCGGGCAACCGGTTCGCGAACTCCTCGACCCGCGACAACCGCAGGGCCGAGGCCACTTCCGCCTCGCTCGCCGCGGGATTGCCCGCGAGCACGTTCTCCCGGATGGTGCCGGCGAACAGGTACGGCTGCTGGAACACCATGCTGGTCACCACCGGGCGCTGGGCTGGATCGAGCGCACCGCGATCGACGCCGCCCACCAGGACCTGCCCCGCCGTCGGCTTCTCCAGTCCCGCCACCAGCGCGAGCAGGGTGCTCTTGCCGGAGCCCGAGGGCCCGACCACGGCGGTGACCTCACCGGCACGGAACTCGACATCGAAACCGTCGAGGACCGGTGGGGTGTCGTGCCCATAGTCGAAGGACACCCCACGCAGGACGACCTCCGAGGTTCCCGCCGCGGCGGCCGTCGGCTCGTCGACGGTCGCCGCGGCGGGTTCGGGTGCGTCGATGACCGCGCGGATATCGCGCAGAATGCTGCGGCTGGTCTCCAGCGCGGGCGCCAGATCGGCCATCGCGCCGAACGGTTCGAGGAACCGGACCACCACCACGATGAGCGCGATCGCCTCCGGCACGCCGATGGTGTCGTTGACCGCGAGCCAGGCGGTGGTGCCCGCGAGCAGCAGCAGCGCGATCTGGCTGGCCACGCTGAACAGGATCTGGCCTGGAATGTTCAACAGCAGCAGCCGGGTGGTGGCGCCGTGCTGGGCGGCGAGTGCCGCACCGGCCTGGCTGCGCGCGGGCTCGACCCGGGGGGCGGCGCGCAAAGCGGCCTGGGTGCGGGCGAATTCGAGGATGCGCGCGGTGAGCGCACTGTTCGAATCCTTGGCCACCTCGTCGGCGTGACGACTGATCCGACCACTCGCCCACAGCGCGCCGAGCAGCAGCGGAACGGCCAGCAGCGCGGCGACGCCGAGCTGCCAGGCGATGGGCACCAGCCCGATGCCGATCGCGAACGGCAGCAGAATCGACTGCACCAGCGGCGTCACCTGGTAGCCGAGCAGGCCCACCAGATCCGGGCCGGTGCTGGCGATGGCGCGACGGGTGGCTGCGGAGTTGTTCTCGTCGAACCAGCGCAACGGGATGCGCGCGACCTGCGCGGACACATCGCGCTGAGCGTGGTCGAGGATGGTGAAGCCGAGATCGAAACCGACCCGCGAGGCGATGGCGTCGACGATCCACCCGGCGGCGACGGCGACGGTCAGCGCACCGACCAGCGGCCAGGCCTCGGCGGGATCGTCACCGAACAGCGCCGCGACGAGCGGCACGATCAGCACCACGCCGACCGCGCGCAGCACGGTCGAGACGATGATCAGCGCGAGGTAGCCGCCGAAGCGCCCGCGGCGCTCGGGCGGCAGCAGGCTCAGCAGCGTGCGCATCATCGGGCGTTCTCCTTCAGATCGGCGGCCACCGCACCGGCTTCCCACAGTTGCCGGTAGCGGCCGTCGGCTGCGAGCAGTTCGGGGTGCGTCCCGGATTCGGCGACCCGACCGCCCTCGAGCACCACGATGCGGTCGGCGGCGGTGATGGTGCGCAGGCGGTGGGCGATCACCACCACGGTGCGCCCGACCGTCAGGCGGTTGATGGCCTGCTGCACCAGGTATTCCGATTCCGGGTCGGCGAAGGCGGTGGCCTCGTCCAGGATCAGCACCGGGGTGTCGGCGAGCAATGCCCGTGCGATGGTGAGGCGCTGGCGTTCACCGCCCGACAGCGCGGTATCAGCGCCGAGCATCGTGTCGTAGCCCTGCGGCAGGCGCAGGATCCGCTCGTGGATCTGAGCGTCGCGCGCGGCCTGCTCCACCGCGTCGTCGGCGGCGTCGGGCACCGCGAGGGCGATGTTCTCCCGCACCGTGCCGTGCACCAGTTGCGCGTCCTGGAAGACGAATCCGACGTGCTGATACAGCTCGTCAGGGGTGAGCGTGGCGATATCGCGGCCGCCCACGCGGATACTGCCGCCGCCGAGGTCGTGGAAACGGGCCAGCAGCGCGGCCAGCGTCGACTTGCCCGCGCCGGAGGAGCCGACCAGCGCGGTGACGGTGCCGGGTTCGAGGGTGAGCGAGACCTCGTCGATCACCGGGACGCCGGGGCGGTACCCGAACGTCACCCGGTCGAGCACCACGCGGCCCGCCGGTTCCGCCGCGCCCGTGCCGTCGGGGCGCACATCGAGTTCGGCTTCGTCCAGGGTGAGTTGGATATTGCGCGCGGCGAGGCGGCCTTCCCGCAGCCCGGACAGCCCATAGCCGATGCTGAGCAGCCGGGACCCGAAGGTGGTGCCGAGGAACAGGAACGGCAGCAGATTCACCGGATCGAGCCGGTCGGTGGCCACCAGCGCGGTGCCGACCAGCAGGATCAGCCACAGGAAGGTGACGGGCCGGGTGACGATGTCCATCACGGCCTTCTTGTTGACGAAGGGCCGCTGCCAGCCGTCGAGGAAGGCGATGTAGTCGTCGAGGCTGCGCCGGAACGGCGAGGCCGCCGCGCCGCCGAAGATCCTGATCACCGGCTGACCGTCCAGGTAGGAGGTGGCCTCGCCGTTCATCCGCTCGGCCCAGCGTTGCGCCTGCCCGATCTTCAACCGCGACTGCGCCACCATCGAGAACATGATGAACACGTAGGCGAGCACCGGCACCAGCAGTACGAGCCCCAGCCGCCAGTCCACCCACAGCAGATAGCCGAGCACAGCCAGCGGCGCGACGACCGCGGCCACCGCGTCGATGACAGCGTGCGTCACCAGATAGTGCAGCGAGAGTGTGTCATTGGTGATCAGCTTGTTGATCTGCCCGGAGCTGCGCGCGGTGAACCAGCCCAGCGGCAGTCGCGCGAGTTTGGCCAGTAGCCGCCCGCGTAGATCGCGGCTGAACCGCGCGTCGACGGTGTGCAACCACAGTTGCAGTGCCAGTTCGAGCAGCGCGCCGAGTCCGAGCAGCGCCAGCGCCCACAGGCCGAGCGCCCACAGGGTGGACTCGTCGCTGCCGTCGAGCAGATTGCGCGCCAGTTCCACCAGCAGCACATACGGCGCGAGTTGGACCAGCGTGATGAGCAATTGCAGTACACCGGCGACGTAGAGCTTCGGGCGCACTTCGGCGAACAGCCTGCTCGCGGCCTGCGAACGCCAGCTGCCGGGCGCGGCGGGCGCGGGCGGCGCCGCAATGGTCTCCGGGGCGATGGTCTCCGCCGCAGCGGCATCCGACGTCGCGGGGTGCGGTGCGGTGGTGTCGGTGGCGGCGATCGGGACCACCGTCGTGATCTCGGTGGCCGACTCCGGGGTGAGGGCCTCGACGTCGGCGGCTTCACGTCGCTTTCCCATGGCGCGGCCGTGCATCCAATAGGCCTGGGTGTAGACCTCGCTCTTCGGGAAACCGAATTCCTTGAACCGGGCGCGGACGTGTTTGAGCGCCTTGGATTCCGGGCCCGCCCACGCGTACCAGTCCGACCAGTCGCGCGCCTCCAGCGCGGCGGCCAACGACTCCTCGGTGGTACGCGGCACCCAGTGCACCCGCGCACGGGGGTGTGCGGTCAACGGGATGAGCAGATCGTCGTCGTGGTGCTGTTCCAGGTACA
This sequence comes from Nocardia cyriacigeorgica, assembly GCF_029868385.1. Lineage (GTDB taxonomy): Bacteria > Actinomycetota > Actinomycetes > Mycobacteriales > Mycobacteriaceae > Nocardia > Nocardia cyriacigeorgica_F. The sequence continues at coordinate 190,503 of NZ_JARWNX010000038.1, forward strand.
CCTCGACCGCCATCTGCGGCGGCACGGTGGCCAGGATGGAGTTGATCGCCGGAATCGACGCGGAATCGCCGATCAGCAGGTATCCGGCCTGTTCCTCGACGACCGAGAAGCCCTTGGATCCGAACGAGGCGACCTCGATGGTCTCGCCACCCGCCACGGCCTGCGCCCACGCCGAGGCCGGCCCCGCGGGTTCGTGCAGGACGAAATCGATGGCGAAGCGCCCGGATTCCAGATCGGCCTCGGCGATGGTGTAGCCGCGTTGGAATTCGGTGTCCGAGCCCGCGGGGTCGGGGAACCAGATGCGCAGCCAGGCGGTGGGTTCGATATCGATCTCGTCGAACAGCGAGGGGGCACTGAGCCACACCCGCCGCATCCGCGGCGTCGTCTGCTCGGTGCTCAGCACCGTCGCGTTGTGGTACTGGATGCCGAACGCATTCAGTACCACCGCGGAGAAACCTCTGCGCGCCATCTGTTGCTCGTCCTCCATCCGGTATGTCGGCACGTGGCCGACTCGGCACCGCATCGACGGAGCATTCGAGCGGGGTCAGTGCACACCGAGCGCGGGGACCGCGGCCGACATCCCCCGAGATCACCGCCGTAAACTTTGGTTAGCCTACACTAGGAAGTCCGTCCGACCAGGGCGTCGAATTCACGCAATGATCCCGGTTCGGTATCGCCGAAACCGGGTTGGGCGTAGTCTGTGCGGGTCCGGCGGCGACCACCGGCCGCCCAGGAAGGGATTTCGTTGCTTCACAAGGCGTTCACTGGATTCGCAGTTTCCTCCGCGGCAGCGATCGCCATCGGCGTTGCCGCGGGCCCGGCCTCCGCCATTCCGAGCCATACCAACGGCCCCGTCGTGCCCGCACCCGCGGCGTTCGAGGGCCTCGATCCATGTGGCCTGGTTCCGCAGGATGTGGCCGATCGGCTCAGCAATGTGCCGGGAATTCAACCGATCCGACAGCCCGGCATCGCCCCCGGCCAGTATCTGGAGGATTCCGACGGCTGTAGCTGGATGACCGGCGACGCCGAGCGGATCGGCGTGATGTTCTGGATCCGCCAGCGCGTCGAACAGTTCCCGCAGAATCCTGACGACCCCACTGCGCGTCGCCTGATGCAGCAGCTCGGCCGACCGTTCCAGGTCTTCCTCCCCCATCAGGGCGAAACCGCCGAATATTGCAGTATCACCGCCCCTTACAGCGCCAACCGCGAGGTGACGGTCATTCTGCGCGCACCGGCCCCCGGCCCGGCGCCGGTCACCCCGGCCGACAACCCCTGCTCCCGCAATGTCGATGCGTTGGGGTCGATCTTCGCCAAGGTGCCCTGGAGCTGACTCCCACTCTCTCCTCGAGATCGGGGAGGATAAACGCGACTGGGCGCATCCGATGTCGGATGCGCCCAGCCTTATTGCGTCCTACTTGCCGACCGCGGCGAAGACCGGGTCGAGCTGCTCGAGCACATACGGCACCGACAGTGCGGTCGGAGTGTTGATCGCGCTGATGGTCATGGTGTCGAGGAAGGTCATCCCGCCCGACTTCACCGACGGCAGATCGTTGTAGCCGGGGAGTTCCTTGAACTTCTGCTCGAATTCGGGCATCGCGCCGCACATCAGGATGTCGGAGGTCAGATCGCTCAGCCGCTCCGGCGACAGCGCGAGCCGTCCGCCGGTCGGCGCCTCGGCCACGATGTTCTGCGGAATGCTCAGGCCCAGATCGTAGAACAGCTTCGCCGAACCGTCCTCGGGGTCGGCCAGCACCATGAGCTGCGACGGACCGGTCAGCATGCAGGTCAGGAAGGTCTTACCGGCCAGGTTCGGATATTTCGCCGACACATCGCCGACCTTGGTGTCGACGCCGGAGATCACCGCCGCCGCCTCGTCCTGTTTGTCGAGCACCTTGCCGAGGGTGGTCACCTGATCGGTCCACAGGTCGACCTGCGCGCCCTCGGTGACCGGACCGATGGTCGGCGCGAGCTTGGAGAGCTTGTCGTACATCGCCTGATCCACCAGGAAGGCGGGCACCAGGATCAGATCGGGTTCGAGGGCGGCGATCTGCTCGGCGAGATCGGAGCCCTGTTTCAGCACCTTGGCCTCCGACAGCGAATCCGGCTCCCACGGCACCTTCTTGCCGCCCGCGAGGATCGAGACGTTATCGGCGTAGCCGACGGGCGTCACACCGAGCGAAAGGGTGGCGTCGAGCCACTGGTTGCCGATGGTGACCACACGTTCGGGTGTGCCTTCGACGGTCGTCTCGCCGAGACCGTGCTTGACAGTGACCCCTTCGCCGCCCTCACCGCCGGAGTCGGAGCCGCAGGCCGCCACCGAGACGGCCATCGCCGTCGCCATCACGGCCATGCCCAACCGCGCGAGCACACCGCGCCGCGCTGTCGTTCGTGCCAATTTCATTCTGTACTCCTCGCGGTTCAACCCGACCACCTCGGATGATTGTAGGTAAGGCTAAGCTCCCGCAAACGCGAGACGGCCATCGGCGGTCCATCTCGCGGTGTCGCCGGTACGGAGCAAGCGGAATCCGGGCTGGAACGGATCGTCGATGAATCGGCCTGCCACAGGGCCGTCGGTGAACTCCACGGCCAATGCGATCCCGCCGACGTAGACATCGCCGGGAACGCCGGGCGGGACCGGCCGCAGCCGCTCGTCGAGCAGCAGGATCGTCGCACCGGGCACCGGACGCGCCAGACCGGTGCCCCGCAGTGGGCCACGTGCGGCGGCGCCCAGATATCCGGGCACCCGGTAGGCGAAGGTGGCGACCGATTCCGGCGCCAGCTCCCGCAGCCGCACGGAAATGTCAAGGGTCACATCGGTTCCGGCGACATCCCAGCGAAGTACCGTCGGCAGCCGCTCGATATCGCTCGCGGCGAGGTCGGCGAGCAGACGTGGCGAGGCGATCACCTGGGTGACGGCATGTTCGGCGACGACCTCGGCCAGCGCCGCCGCATCCGTGCGCTGTGCCGCGGTGGCGAGCACCAGGGTCGCGCCGTCGGTCAACGCGGCGAGCAGGTCGAGGGTCAGTTGCGGGTCACGGGGATCGAGCGCGAACAGGCGCACGTCCGGACGCCGCCGCGCCGGATCGGATCCGGTGTTGCGGCGATCGGCGGCGACACAGCGTCGGTCGGCCACGGCAGCCGCGCAGGCGGATGCGGGCAGTGTCGACGCACCGACCGTCACCATCGGCGCCGGGGCGGTGATCGTCGGTTCGACATCGGCGCCCACCCTGATCGGCGCGGGCGCCGGTGGCATGAGTTCGGCCAGCGCGTCGATCAACCGATCCACCGCTGAGTCTTCCGCGCGATGTCCACCGGGCGCATGGTCGTCCAGCCGCTGGAACAGCTCACCGAAGGTGAGGACCTCCGCACCGTGGCGCAGGGCCACCCGGATACCGGGGACGGCCCGGCCGTGCCGGAACAGAGTGGCGAGGCCGCGTATATCGGACGGCTCGACACCGGTGGACCATTCGCCGAGCACTCGCTCCCGCTCGGCCGCGGTCATCAACCGCACCTCGCCGACGCCGCGCTCGGGCACCTCGGCGAACTGTTCGAGCACATGCAGCAGATAGCGCGCCAACATGGCGATGGTGGCCGGATCGTAGCGTCCGGCATCGGCGATCACACCGGCATCGACCTCACCGTCGCCGGAGGTGGTGAAGGCGAAGGTCAGGGTCGGCGGCGCGACGGGCTCGGGCGCGAGCCACGACATGTGCAGGTCATCGGTGAGCCACGCTTCGCCGAACCCGGCCGCGTCCTCGCAGCGGACCACCGCGTGCGGTGCCCGGTCACCGGTGAGCGATCGGCGATCGGCATCCTGATAGGCCGCCAGCGCCGCGGTCCGGATGCGATCGAGCGCCTCGGCCAGACTCGGTTCACCGGAGAGGTCGGTACGCAACAGCCGCAGCTGCGCCAGCGGTCCCACCAGATCGGCCGCCGCGGAATCGGTGCGACCGGCAACCGGTACCGCGATGGCGATATCGGCGCCGGCGCCGAGCGCATGCAGCAAAGCCGCGACCGCCGCCTGATACAGCATGAATTCCGAAGCACCGCAGGCCTGCGCCCGCGCTGCGAGCCGCTGGCGCAAACCGGACGGCAGGCCGAATGTCACTGTGTGCGCGTCCGACGACGTCGCCGCGTCCGGTCGATCGGCGGCGAGGGCAACCGGTGCGGGCAGTTCGCGCTCCGCGGACGGTGCGTCGCCGGTCACCGCGGATTCGGCCGCCGCGCGCTGCCACAGCGTGTAGTCGGCATGGTCGATCGCCGGTACGGCCCACTCCGGCGAACGACCCGTACCGACCCGGCAGCGGTAGGCGATCGCCAGATCCGACAGCACGGTACGCAGTGAACGATCATCGGCGATCAGGCGGTGCGCGACCAGGGACAGCACGCGAGTGCCGTTGTCCGGCGGGGATATCCGTGCGATCAGCAATGGGCCGGAGGCCGGATCGAAGGCGTGCACGGCGGATTCGGCCACCGCGTCCTCCCCCACCGACGTGAGGGGAATCCGCATCTCGCCGACGGGACGGATCGACTGGCAGGGCTCACCGGCATCGCTCGGGAAGACGGTGCGCAGCGCCGCATGCCGATCGATCACATCACCGAGCGCGGCGGCCAACGCGGCCTCGTCCAGCGGACCGGTCAGCCGGACCGCAGCCCGCACCACACCCGTCGCACCCGCCGCCCATTCGGCCTGCTGGGTGTACGAGAGCGGAATACGTTCGGGGCGGGGCTGTTTCGTCAGCGGCGGTAGACCGTTCGTACCCACGGTCACCGGCCGGGACTCGATCAATGCGGCAAGTCCGGCGACGGTCGGGGTGTCGAACAGCGCCCGCACATCGATCTCCACCCCGAATTCGGCCCGGATACGCACCACCAGCTGGTTGGCCAGCAGCGAATGCCCGCCGAGCGCGAAGAACGAATCGTCGGCGCATACCTCGGCGTGTCCGAAGATCTCACCGAACAGCGCGGCCAGCCGAACCTCGGTGACGGTGGCCGGTTCCCGCCGGGTCCGGGCGCCGATGCGGCGCGGTTCGGGCAGCGCGCGCTTGTCCAGTTTGCCGTGCTCGGTCAGCGGAATCCGGTCCACCTGCGCGAAGGCCGAAGGGATCATGAAATCCGGCAGGGTCCTGGCCGCGAACTCACGCACATCCTCCAGATCGAGTTCATCGCCCGCGGGCACGAGGTATGCGGCCAGGGTGGTGCCGAGCGCACGGTCGGCGGCGGAAACGACCACGCAGTGCGCAACACCGGGATGCCCCGCGATCGCGGCCTGCACCTCGCCCAGTTCCACCCGGTAGCCGCGCACCTTCACCTGTTCGTCGGCCCGGCCGACGAATTCGAGTTCACCCGCGCTGTTGCGCCGCGCCAGATCACCGGTCCGGTACAACCGTTTGCCCGGACGGAAGGGGTCGGCCACGAAACGTTCGGCGGTCGGTCCACGCCGATCCAGGTAGCCGCGGGCCAACTGATCGCCGCCGAGGTAGATCTCGCCGACGACACCGGCGGGCACCAGGTGCAGCCGTTCGTCGAACAGATAGACGCACACATTCCGGTTGGGCACGCCCACCGGGACGATCCGCGTCCCCTGCGGACCCCGCACCGGCATATGCGTCGCGGACACCACCGCCTCGGTGGGTCCGTAATGGTTGCGCAACTCGGCGTCGAAAACACCGGCGAACCGGTCGGCGACCTCACCGAGCAGCGCCTCACCACCCACCGGGACATGGCGCAGTGCGCGCCATTGGCTCACCTCGGGCAGCAACAGCAATGCGCTCAGCATCGACGGCACCATATGCAACACCGTGACGCCGTGGCGGCTGATCAGATCGGCGATATAGCCGATATCGCGGAAAGCGTCCGGACGCGGAATCACCAGCCGGGCACCGAGGGTGAGGGTGACGAAGATATCGAGCAGCGAGGCGTCGAAACTCACCGATGACGACTGCAACAGCCGGTCCTGCGCCGTCATACCCCATTGCGCGCTGAATCCGAGCAGATGATCGGCGATTGCGGCATGGGCGACGGGCACACCTTTCGGCGTACCGGTCGAGCCGGAGGTGTAGATGAGGTAGGCCAGATTTTGCGGGTGCAGCGGCCGGAGCCGGTCGGTATCGGCGGGATCGTGTTCGGGATGGGCGATGGCCGATTCCTCGGCGGCCGCCAGCTCGACCCGTCCGAGCACCAGTCGGGGCCGGGCATCGGCGACCAGGAAGTCGATGCGCTCCTGCGGGTAGGCCGGATCGATCGGCAGATACGCGGCGCCGGATTTGAGCACGGCCAGCACCGCGACGACGAATTCGACGGAATTCGATATCCGCAGCGCCACGACGTCCTCGGTGCCGATGCCATGGCCGATCAGCCAGTGCGCCAATCGGTTCGCCCGTCGATTCAGTGCGGCGCCGGTCAGCTCGAGATCGTCGGCCGGGCGTTCGGCACACGCGATGACGGCCACGGTGTCCGGTGCGGCCGCCACCCGCCGCTCGAACAGCGACACCAGCGTCTGCGGTTCGGTCTCGACCTGCTCACCGCGCGAGATCTCGAGCAGCCGCGCCCGATCCTCGGCGCCGAACATGTCCAGCTCACCGAGGTATTGCCCGGGATCGGTGAGCGCGCTGTCGAGCAATTGCAGGTAATGGCGGAGTAGTTGTGCCGCGGTGTCGGCGTCCACCTGCTCCGGCCGGTACTCGATATCGACGCGCGTGGCCGCCGGATCGAGGGTGACGGTGCACCGCAGCGGCACCGGCAACCGCGGACCGCCGAGTTCGAGCATGGTCACCGTGACACCGTCGAGCGCCACACCCGCGCCGCCGGTGCGGACTCCGAAACCGAGCCGCACCAGATGCTCGAGCCCGTCGCGGGCGGCGGTGCGGTCCGGGTTGACGGCGTGCACGACGCGGTCGATGCCGATGTGCTTGTGCGCCGAGGCATGGGCCACGTGTTCGGCGACCGCGGCGGCGAAATCGGTGAAGGTGCGATCGGCGCGCGGGGTGGCGCGCAGCAGCACCGTATTGCCGTAATAGCCGATGCGGGCGGCGGCCGCGGAGTCCCGCAGCGTCACCGGCATCGCGACGAGGAAGTCGGTCGCGGCCGTATAGCGGTGGATGAGCGCGGCATACGCGGCGAACAGGACCGCACCGATGGTCGAACCACGCGCATCGGCGAAGGCGCGCACCCGCGACATCAACTCGGCGGGCAGCTCACGACCGAGGCGTTCGGCGGCAGTATCCGCGCCGCCGGGCACCGGACTGCCGGGAAGTTCCAGCAGTTCGGGCAGTGGGTCGAGGGTGCGCCGCCAGAATTCGAGGCCGGCGCCGTCATCGGCGCGGCGGGCCGCGGCCTCACCGAACCGGGTGACCGCGCGATGCGTCGGCGCGGCACCGTTGTAGGCGGCCTCGAGCTGGGAGGTGAACACGCTCAGCGATTCGTCGTCCCAGGCGATCGTATGCGCGACCAGGACGAGCACGAATTCGTCGATGCCGGTGCGGATCAGGGTCAGCCGCAGCGGTGCGTCGGCGGACAGGTCGAACGGGCGGCCGAGTTCGCGCCGCACCAGCACCTCGACCCGGCGGGCGAGCCCGGCCGCCGACCGCTCGGACAGATCGTGTTCGAGCCAGGCGGGCGAAAGTTCCTGGCGCACCACCTGATAGGGCTCGCCATCGATACCGCTGCCATAACTGGTGCGCAGGATGTCGTGCTCGGCGGTAACCGCCGCCACGGCCGCGCGCAGCCGCGCCACCTCGAGCGCACCGGAAAGCCGGTAGGCCACACCGATATTGAGCGAGGCGTCCTCGGGTTGCCGGGTATGCAGGAACCAGGCTCTCGACTGCCCCGGCGTCAGCGGCCGTCGTGGGCCGGGCACGCTCACCGGCGTCCGGCTCACGACTCCGCTGTCGCCGTGCCGGCGCAGCAGATCGGCCCGGCGCGCACGCGGGCTCGCGACGTCGTTGGCAATCCTCGACATGGTTCCTCCGGCCCCGCGCTGAATCGTCGCCGCTGGACTAACTGTCCCGTCGCCCGCTAGGCGGGCGTATCGGTGAGGTACCCACCGCGACGGAAGAATTCGGCCCCATCGTGTTCGGCGCCGTCGGCGGTGCGCACCCGGGTGATCACCAGCGCGTGGTTACCACCGCGGAAGGCGTCGGGTCCGCAGACCACCGCGCCGCCGTCCTCCTGCACGATGACGCGGCCGGGCGTGCCGCCGTACCGAGCCGAGGAGACACGTGCGGCCAGGATCTCCACCTTCTCGCCGCGGTAGTGGCTGAACGCGCGCGGGTACGGCGCCGACAGCGCGCGCACGAAACGCTCCAGATCCGCGGCGGGCCACTGCCAGTCGATACGGCTATCGCGTTCGGAACGCTTGTGGAAGTAGGTGCGTTCGGCCTTGTTCTGCGGCTTCCATTCCGCGGTGCCGGTGGCGAGCGCGTCGAGCGCTTCCCGCACCGCGCCGGGAATCAGCTCCATACCGGCGAACACCAGCTCGGTTCCGGTGGCCTCGGGGCCGATGGGCAGCGAATGCTGGACCAGGATGTCGCCGGTATCGAGCTGCTCGTCCATCCGGTGCACGGTGAGGCCGAACTCGCGCTCACCGCTGATCAGCGCCCAGAGCACCGGCGAGAAACCGGTGAATTTGGGCAGCAGCGAGTCGTGCAGGTTGAGGGTGCCGTAGGTGGGCATCTCATAGAGTTCGGCGGGCATCCAGGTGTACCAGCTGTTCACCACGATGACGTCCGGTTCGGCCCGCTTGACCAGGTCGATGGTCTCGGCATCGGCGCGTTCGGTCAGATGCACCGGGATGCCGTGCTCACGCGCCAGCTCCTCCACCGAATCCGACCAGATGCCCTTATAGGAATCCTCACTGGCCGGATGCGTGACCGCGAGCACCACCTCGTGCTCCGAATCGATCAGAGCCTGTAGGGTCTTGCGGCCCCAGGTCTGGAAGCCGAACGACACGATGCGCATAAAACCGAAACCTTCATTCTCGATGCCAAGTAAGGCAAGCCTAGCCTACAAGAAATGGGTGGCCGCTCAGGGGCGAGCCGACCGCGCGGACCCGGCGCCCACCGCGACCGCGCTGGTCGCCGCCGTCGCCAGCACCCGATCCGAAAGCTGGCCGAGGCAGCTGAGATTCGGGAATCCGGGGCCCTGCGCCAACCCGGCCAGGTTCGGCAGATACAGCTTGGCGTCGAGCCCGTCGACGGCCAGATCGTGCCCCATCGCGGCCTCGAGCCTGGCCTGGGTGATCGGACCGCCGATGGCGAGTTCGACCAGATCGGCGGCATCGGCGTCGAACAGATCGAGAAACCACAGCGCCTGTCCACCGGTGGCGTCGACCACCAGGTCGAAGGTGTGCTGCTGATCCGGACGCAATTCGTTGCGCAATGTGAGCGCGACGCCCTCGCCTTGGTCGACCACCCGCACCACCCGGCCCTGGAGGTGGTGCACGCGGTTGTCGGCCAGCAGCGACTCCTGCACCCGCACCGAGAACACGCCGCGATCGCAGCGCCGCAGCACATCCCTGCGCTCCTCGATGCTCAGCGCACGCCATTTCGCGGGATCGCTGAACAGGGAATTCTCGAAATAACTCTCGCCGCGGGTGTAGATGGTCGCACCGGGTGAGATGACCGAAACCGTCAGCACATCGTGGCGGACCAGCTCGTCCATGGCCGAGCCCGCGGTCTCACCGCCACCGATGACGGCCGCCCGCGAAGACACCGGCAGCTTGCGCTTACCGGCCAGATCCCAGAACTCGGCGATGCTCAGCACCTTCGGATGATCGGCGAGCGCGCGGCCGCTGTTGCCGGGGCCGGTGATCATCAGCCGGTCGGCATCGATCTCACAGCTCACCCCGTCGGCGTCGGCGACGGTCACCAACCAGCCGTCGGCCGCGGCGGAGATCTTGCGCACACTGCCGGTGACCAGGTCGAGGTCGATCTTGCGGGCCACCCATTGCAGATACTTGGCCCAGACATTGTGCTGCGGGCTCGGCCTGCCACGGTCGACCCATTCGGCGTAGGTACCGCGTTCGACCAGGAACGCGGTCCAGCTGAACGCCATCATGGCCTCGTTGATCGCCTGGTTGTGGCCGCGCGCCCAGGTCGAGTGATACGGGAACCCCAGATCCTTCTCGGGACTGGTGCCGAGCCGGTGCCGACCATCGGTCCAACCGCCGCTCGCCAGCCAATTGCCACCGACCGCATGCGGTTCCACCACGGTCACAGACGGCGCGGGCAGCCCGAGCGTATGCAGCACATGCGCCTTGGCCGCCACGGCCATCGCCTTCGGTCCGGCACCGACAACGAGAAGTCTGTCCACTGGTTCTCCACTCTCTCGACGGCCGTTCGGCCGACCGCTGTCGCCGATATCCGACGACCACGGGATACCGCCGGTGATCCAGCCACCGACCAGCTACCGATACGCTCGTCGAGCCGGGGCGATGCCGACGCCATTCGTACCGCGCGAACGGCCCGGCCATGTTTGCATAGGCTTACCTTATCCGACCAGAGGGTGCCCACTCCCCGCAGCGTCCCGGCAAGCGGGAGCAAGTGGTGCCGCCCAGCTTTACCGCTGTGCGCGACTGCCTTGCGGCCCGCCCGTGGTTGCCGAGCTACCGCTGGTGCGGCGGTAGGCGGCGGCGATGGCGGCGAGTTCGTCGGGAGTGAGTACATCCTCGATGCGGGTGAATCCGGTGGGGGCGCGCTCGGTGACCAGGTGCAGGATGCGGTCCATCGGCATATCCCGATTGGCGAGGACGATGGCGTTGGCCTGATCGCGTCGGGCGGCTTCGTAGCCGGCCAGGCCGGTTACCGGGTCCGGGGCCGCGGCCAGTTCGGCGGCGAGCACACGCGCGCCGAGCACCGCCTGCGAACCACCGTTGGAGCCGATCGGATACATGGGATGCGCGGCGTCGCCGACGAGGGTCGCGCGGCCGGTGCCCCAGTGCGACAGCGGGTCTCGGTCCACCATCGGATATTCGAGGATCTCGCCGCTCGCCGCGAGCAGTTCGGCGATATCCACTCCGGCGATGCGCCAACCCGCATAGTGCGGCAGCACATCCTCCAGCCGACCGGTGCGGTTCCAGTCGGGGTCGGTGGCGGCGCCGTCGTCGACGCGCACCTCGGCGACCCAGTTGACCAGCGCCCGGCCCCGCCGCTGCGCCGACGCGGAGATCGGATAGGCGACGATCCGAGCGGCCTGATTGGTACCGGCCAGGATCATCGTCCGGCCGTCGAGGAAGGGCTCGGTCTCGGCGGTCCCGCGCCACATGCGGATGCCGTTCCATCGGGGGCCGGGTTCGTCCGGGTGCAGATGCGCGCGGACCGCGGAATGCAGGCCGTCCGCACCCACCACCACATCGGCAGTCGACTCGACGACGGCGTCGGTGGTCCGGTCACGCACCTGGGCACGGACCAGATCGCCGTCCTCGGCCATCGCCTCGAACCGCATCCCCTCGCGCACCGCGTCGACGCCGAGCCGATCCCGCACCGCTCGCAGCAGGATCGTGTGTAATTCGCCCCGATGGATCGAGTACTGCGGCCAGGCATGACCGGCGCCCAGACCGCGCGGTTCACTCCAGATCCGGTTGCCGAACCGGTCGTAGTGCACGGCCGCCGCGGTGGGAATCGCCGTGGCGGCGAGTGCGTCACCGAGGCCGAGCGCGGCCAGTTCCGAGACCGCGTGCGGCAGCAGATTGATCCCGACGCCCAAGGGTCGCAACGCTCGCACACCGTCGATGACCCGCACATCGATCCCCACGGCATGCAGGCTCAATGCGGTGGTCAACCCCGCGATACCCGCCCCGACCACCAGCACCTTCATCGCGGCGCCCCCTGCGGAACGAGGACAGCGGCGACCGGCACGACCTCGGGATCGAACTGCTCGCGAATATGGGCGACCACCGTCGTGGCGTCACGGAGCAGATACTCCTTGTAGGCGCACCGGCCCTGCACCGATCCGTCCGCGTCGCGCCAGTAGCCGAGGCCGGTGGCCAGCACCGTGCGGCCGAGGAATCGGCGGGCGGCGAGCAGGCCGTGGCCGATCGGCACCCGGGTGTCGGTGAGGATCGAGGCCAGTTCCGCGTTGCGGCAGCTGACCGTCACCTCGTTGCGCGATATCGGTCGAGCGGTCACCGTGTGCAATTCGGACCGGCGGCGCACCACCTGATCACCATCGACGCTGGCCAGGCCACGGCGCACCCGCTCGGGCAGCGCCACCGCCGAACATGTGCGCTGTTCGAGCAGGACCAGCGAGAGCGGCGCCTCCAACAGCGCTTCCAGCATCAGCGTCGTCGATCCATCGGCCTGTAGCAACATCCGCGTCAGCGGTGGAAACTCCGCGCCGGGCGCCCCACTCATACCCTGCTCCACCGCACCGAGCATACGCATCCGCCGCCGGGGCGCATCTCGAACGGAATCCGATTTCCTTGTCGGCGAACAACATACGATCGAGCAACGCGGCACACCCCGGCGATCGGGGAATGGTGCCGTAGATCACCGCGTTGTCGCTGCACGAGACCACCACAACCGAGGAGATCACGATGACCACCACCGGATCCGCACAACTCATCGATACCTCCACCGAGTTCGGTGCCGGAGTCGCGAAGCGGCTCGAGCAGGAGCAGGTCGTCTGGCTGACCACCGTCGGACCCACCGGGACCCCGCAGCCGAATCCGGTGTGGTTTCTGTGGCGCGACGGCGAATTCCTGCTCTTCAGCCAGCCCGACCGGCCGAAGCTGCGCAATATCGCCCGCAATCCGCGGGTCGCACTGCATCTGAACAGCACCGAATCGGGCGGTGATGTGGTGGTCCTCACCGGCGCCGCACGTATCGACGACACCGATCCCGCACCGGCGGAGACCGACGCCTACGTCGAGAAGTACACCGAGGGCCTGGTCAGTATCTCCATGACGAGGGATCAGTTCTTCGAGGAGTACTCGGTGCCGATCCGCATCACCCCGGATCGACTGCGCGGTTTCTGAGCCGCGGCGGTCGGCGGGCCCGCACCGCATCGTCCACTACTGTCGATACCGATGAGAAGAAGGCAGCAACCTCCGCTGCCGAAGCGGTACGGCTTGGATCCGGCCCGTCTACGGCTGCCGGAAGACGGCGAGTGGGCGACGATCCGTGACCATCTGGTGCATCGTCTGCCGAGAGTGCCCGCCGCCCGTATCGATGAACTGCTGCGCGAGGGCGGCATCGTCGATCTGTCCGGGCCGATCGCCCCGGACGCGCCGTATGTCCCCGGCGGTGCGGTGTGGTTTCACCGGGATCTGCCGGAGGAGACCGAGGTGCCCTTCGACTTACCGATCGTGCACCGCGACGATCATCTACTCGTGGTCGACAAACCGCATTTCCTCGCCACCATTCCGCGCGGTCAGCACATCTTGCAGACCGCGCTGGTGCGCTTGCGCCGCGAGCTGGATCTGCCGGATCTGATCCCGGCGCACCGCCTGGACCGGGCCACCGCCGGCCTGGTGCTGTTCGTGATCGATCCCGCCCGGCGCGGCGCTTATCAGACGATGTTCCATGAGCGCACCGTCCGCAAGGAGTACGAGGCGATCGCACCCTACGACCCGTCGCTGGAGCTGCCGCGGACCATACGCAGCCGGATCGTCAAGGAGAAGCAGGTGCTCGCCGCGCAGGAGGTTCCCGGTGAGCCCAATGCGGAGACCTACGTCGAGCTGACCGAATACCGCGACGGGCTCGGCCGCTATCGGCTCTTCCCGCATACCGGGCGCACCCATCAGCTCCGGCTGCATCTGAACTCGCTCGGCATCCCGATCCTCGGCGACGATTTCTATCCCGTCCTCACCGATAAACCGGTGAGCGATTTCACCAGGCCACTCCAACTGCTGGCCGCGGCCATCGAGTTCACCGACCCGATCACCGGGCTGCCGTGCCGCTTCGATACCCGGCGCACCTTGCAGGCCTGGACCGACCCGGAGGGGTGGGCGCGCGGCGCGACACCCGACTGAGCAGCGCCCCGGCACCGCTCCATCAGCGACATACCTCACACACCGCGCCGCAGCCGTGCGCGCGCGAGCCGGGTGAACAGCAGCTCAGAGCCATGATCCGCGTATGGATCAGCCATATGCGGCAGGTATCGCCACCACGGGAACACACAGGTTCGATCCGTACACTATCGGCGATGTCTTCCACCGTCCTCGACGCCGCGGAACCGGTCCGCCGCCACAAGATCCACGCCTACCTCGACATAGCCGTCGTGATCGCGGTGCTGGCCGGTACCAATCTGATCGCGCATTTCACCACCGCATGGGCCAATATCGTCACCGTGCCGGTCGCGGCACTCGTCCTGCTGACGATGATGCGACGCCGCGGTCTCGGTTGGACCGAACTCGGACTGTCCCGGCGGCACTGGAAGCGCGGGGCCCTCTACGCGCTCGCCGCGGTCGGTGTGGTGCTCACCGTCGTCGCGATCGGCGCGGCGCTGCCGACCACCCGGCCGTTCTTCATGGCCGACCGGTACGCCACCATCTCCGGCGCGCTCATCGCGTCGATGATCATCATCCCGCTCCAGACGGTGATCCCGGAGGAGCTGGCGTTCCGTGGCGTCCTGCACGGCACCCTCGGGCGCGTCTACAGCGCCAGAGGGGTGTTCGCGGCCGGTTCGCTGCTGTTCGGCCTCTGGCATATCGCCTCCTCCCTCGGGCTGACCGCGGGCAACCGGGGTCTGTCGGAGATCGTCGGCGGCGGCGTCGCGGGGCAGATCGCGGGCATCGCACTGGCGGTGGCGGCCACCGCGGTGGCGGGGGTGGTGTTCACCTGGTTGCGCCACCGCAGCGGCAGCCTGCTCGCGCCCATCGCACTGCACTGGTCGGTCAACGGCGCTGGTGCGCTGGCCGCCGCCGTCGTCTGGCAGACCACGATCGCCTGAGCCGGTCGGGCCCGGCGGCAGGCCTCACGCAGCTCGGACAGGTTGGCGATCACTTGATCGACCGTGCCGACACCGGGCATGCCGCGGAAGGCACTCAGCGACGCATCCACCTGCTCCGGCGTCGCGAACCGCGCCAGATGGTCGCGCAGATTCTCCAGGCGCTGCTGCACCTCTGCCTCGGTGCGGCCGATGGCGATGTTGTAGTCGGCGGTGCGGGTGATGGCCTCGAAATCGGTCCCGGCCTCGGCGCAGTGCTTGCGCAGGATCTCGGACTTGTGCGCGAGGCCGGCGGGCGTGCCGTCAAAGTTGGTGTAGTCGGCGTACTTCGCCGCGATGGCGAGGGTGACCTTCTCGCCGCCGCGATCCAGAGCGCTCCGGTAACTATCGGTAATTCGAGTCGTCGGGCAGAACGCGAAATGCCGGGTACTTGCGCAGCGGTCGAATGACTGGGAAGTCACGGCGATCGAGCGTCAGGATCGCATCGGTATCGAGTTCATCCGCCACCGTGACACACATTGCGTCGACGATATCGAGATTCAACCGGTCGTATTGCGCTCGAACCCGCACCGCGGTCCGGAGTTGAGCGGCAGTCACATCCGCGACGGCCACCCGGGTCGATGCAATACGTTCTGCCAACACTCCAAGGATAGAGTCGGCAGTCTTACGCCCCGCCCGCACACTGGCCACGTGATGCACCTCGGTCAGGGCAAGTGGGCTGATCACCAGCGCACTTGCCTCATCCGCTGCTCGACGCACCGCGAAATGCTCCGGGTCGGTGCGGTTGAAGAGCGCGAGGATCCCAGAGGTGTCTGCGACAACGATCATGCGGATCGGTTCATGGCGTTACGAATGTCGTCCTTGCCGATCGGACCGCCCAGGTCGAACGTTTCGTCATCACGGACGAGCGGACTGCTCCACTGACGATTCCGCATCAGATATCCACGAACGGCATCCCGCGTGATTTCCTGCTTCGAGCGGCCCTCCGCGTCCGCCTGCGCGCTCAGCGCCGCCTCTTCTTCCTCTGAGAGTCGCATCGTCCAAGCCATGGCCTAATGATACCAGGACTGATACCAGTATCATTCTATCCTGCGAACATGCCTACGTCGGCGCTACCGAATCTCAGCAGTGCTCGCAGATTCCGGTGGCAGGCAGCTGGATGAAGCAGCTGGAGCACACCACCACACGACTTTCCGGGTCGGACTTCGCAGCGGCGGTTGTGGTGCTGGTGCCACGGCGGGCCGCACCTCCGCGCGGGACCAGGGGCGGGATGCCGCCGTCGGCGGGGACGTCGGCGCCGTGGGCGGCGTAGCAGGCCCAGCGGGCGTAGGCGGCGTGCGATTCGATATCGGCGGGGATGGGCAGGGCGGCGAGTTCGAGGACGTATTTGTAGCTGTCGCTCACCTTGTGGTTCTGCTTGACGCACAGCGCGGTCAGTGGCGGCTCGCCCGCCTTGTGGCAGCGGCGCGCGACCTTGCGCAGGATCGCGTCCATCCAGGTGCGGGTCGGCGCGTCGGTACGCACGCCCGTCATGGTCTGCACCCGTTCGGCCAGCTCCTTGACCGTCACGAAATGCCCATAGCCGGTGGCGGTTTCGGCGAGCACCTCATGCGCGGCCAGCGCCCACGCCACGGTTGCGTCCCGGAACATCACCCCCGTGCCGTCGTCGATCCGCCAGGCTCCCGATGTCGTCGTCGCAGCATCCCTCATAGCCCGTCCACGTTAGCCCCCGATACCCGCGACACGCCAAACCCACCACGGGCATATCGTGTTTCGGCTTCATCACATTCGGGGCGCTCCCGGCATACCGGCAAGAAAAGACGAAGGCCCGCTTCCGGAAAGGAAGCGGGCCTTCGAGACTCGAGCCGAAGAGAGAGGCTTACTTGGCCTTCTCCAGGACCTCGACCAGACGCCAGCGCTTGGTGGCCGACAGTGGACGGGTCTCCATCAGCTGAACGCGGTCGCCGATACCGGCGATCTCGTTCTCGTCATGCGCCTTCACCTTGGAGGTGGTGCGAATGATCTTGCCGTAGAGCGGATGCCGGTGACGGTCCTCCAGCTCGACGACGATCGTCTTGTTCATCTTGTCCGAGACAACGTAGCCGGTGCGAACCTTGCGGCTGTTGCGCTGTTCTTCGACCTTCTCGCTCATGCCGCATCTCCCTTGCCAGCGGGTCCGGTGGCCAGACCGAGCTCGCGCTCACGCATGACCGTGTAGATACGCGCGATCTCGTGACGCACCACACGCAGACGACGGTTGTTGTCCAACTGTCCCGTCGCCATCTGGAAGCGCAGGTTGAACAGCTCTTCCTTCGACTCACGCAGGCGGGCGACGAGCTCCTCTTCGGTGAGCTCACGGAGCTCTGCGGCCGGTGTTCCGGTAGCCATCAGAACTGCTCCTCCCTGGTCACGATCCTGCACTTCATGGGGAGCTTGTGCATCGCGCGGCGCAGGGCCTCACGAGCAATCTCCTCGTTCGGGTAAGACATTTCGAACATCACGCGACCGGGCTTGACGTTCGCGACCCACCACTCCGGCGAACCCTTACCGGAACCCATGCGGGTCTCGGCGGGCTTCTTGGTGAGCGGGCGATCCGGGTAGATGTTGATCCAGATCTTGCCGCCACGCTTGATGTGGCGGGTCATCGCGATACGCGCCGACTCGATCTGCCGGTTGGTGACGTAGGCAGGCTCGAGCGCCTGGATGCCGTACTCACCGAACGCCACCGAGGTGCCGCCCTTCGACATACCGGACCGGCCGGGGTGATGCTGCTTGCGGTGCTTGACCTTGCGAGGCATCAGCATGCGTCAGCCCTCCTGTGTCTCTGCCGGTGCCTCCGCCACGGCGGTGGCGGCGCGACCGGCCTCGGTGCTGGTCGCTGTGGTGCCAGCGGAACCGGAACGACGCGGGCGGCTCGGACGCTCGCGGCGCGGGCGATCGCCTGCCGGAGCGCTCGGGGCGGCCAGCTCACGCTTGCCACCGACGATGTCGCCCTTGTAGATCCAGACCTTCACACCGATACGACCGAAGGTGGTCTTGGCCTCGTAGAGGCCGTAGTCGATGTCGGCACGCAGCGTGTGCAGCGGCACCCGGCCCTCACGGTAGAACTCCGAGCGCGACATCTCGGCGCCACCGAGGCGGCCCGAGCACTGCACGCGGATGCCCTTGACGTTCGGCGAACGCATGGCCGACTGGATGGCCTTACGCATCGCGCGACGGAACGCCACCCGGTTGGACAGCTGCTCGGCCACACCCTGAGCGACCAGCTGGGCATCGGACTCGGGGTTCTTGACCTCGAGGATGTTCAGCTGAACCTGCTTCTTGGTGAGCTTCTCCAGCTCGGCGCGGATGCGGTCGGCCTCGGCGCCACGGCGACCGATGACGATGCCGGGACGCGCGGTGTGGATGTCGACGCGAACCCGGTCACGGGTGCGCTCGATCTCCACCTTCGAGATGCCCGCCCGCTCCATGCCGGTGGACAGCAGCTTGCGGATCGCGACGTCTTCCTTCACGTAGTCCGCGTACTGCTTGTCGGCGTACCAACGGGACTTCCAATCGGTGGTGATACCGAGGCGGAAGCCATGGGGATTGATCTTCTGTCCCATTTACTTTGCCCCTCCCTTCCGGCGGTTACGAGTGGATCCACCGGCGGTGGGGATGCTCTCGACCTCGATGGTGATGTGGCTGGTGCGCTTGCGGATCCGGAACGCACGGCCCTGGGCCCGCGGCTGGAAACGCTTCATGGTGGCGCCCTCGTCGACGTAGGCCGTCGAGATGACCAGCGTGTCGGGGTTGAGGCCGAGGTTGTTCTCGGCGTTCGCCGCGGCACTCGCCACGACCTTGGCGACCGGTTCGCTCGCGGCCTGCGGCGCGAACTTCAGGATCGCCAGTGCGTCCTCGACCCGCTTGCCGCGGACCAGGTCCACGACACGACGAGCCTTCATCGGGGTGACGCGCACATGCTTGGCCGTCGCCCGAGCGGTGGGGTTCTGAGTTTCGGTCGTCATCGCCGCTTGCTCTTCCGGTCGTCCTTGACGTGGCTCTTGAACGTCCTGGTCGGCGCGAACTCACCGAGCTTGTGCCCGACCATGTTCTCCGAGACGAACACCGGCACATGCTTGCGGCCGTCGTGGACGGCGAAGGTGTGACCGATGAAATCCGGGGTGATGGTCGAACGACGCGACCAGGTCTTGATGACCTGCTTGGTGCCCTTGTCGTTCTGCACGTCCACCTTCGCTTGGAGGTGGTCGTCGACGAACGGGCCCTTCTTGAGGCTGCGTGGCATTTCTTACCTCCTCCTTCAGCGCTTCTTGCCGGTCTTGCGACGGCGGACGATGAGCTTGTCGCTCGGACGGTTGGGCTTACGGGTGCGGCCTTCCGGCTGACCCCACGGCGAGACCGGGTGGCGACCACCGGAGGTCTTGCCCTCACCACCACCGTGCGGGTGGTCGACCGGGTTCATGACGACACCACGGACCGTGGGGCGGCGACCCTTCCAGCGCATACGGCCGGCCTTGCCCCAGTTGATGTTCGACTGTTCGGCATTGCCGACCTCGCCGACGGTGGCGCGGCAGCGCACGTCGACGCGGCGGATCTCACCGGAGGGCATACGCAGCGTGGCGTAGGGGCCTTCCTTACCGAGCAGCTGGATGCTCATACCGGCCGAACGGGCCAGCTTGGCACCGCCACCGGGACGCAGCTCCACCGCGTGGATGGTGGTACCGGTCGGGATGTTGCGCAGCGGCAGGTTGTTACCCGGCTTGATGTCGGCGGTGGGGCCGGACTCGATCGGGGTGCCCTGCGTCACGCCCTTGGGCGCGATGATGTAGCGCTTCTCGCCGTCGCGGTAGTGCAGCAGCGCGATGTTCGCGGTCCGGTTGGGGTCGTACTCGATGTGTGCGACCTTGGCCGGGATGCCGTCCTTGTCCAGCCGACGGAAGTCGATCAGACGGTAGGCGCGCTTGTGGCCGCCACCGCGGTGCCGGGTGGTGATCCGGCCGTGGGCGTTGCGGCCGCCGCTCTTGGTGAGCGGGCGGATCAGCGACTTCTCGGGCGTCGACCGAGTGATCTCGGCGAAGTCCGACACGGACGACCCGCGGCGGCCCGGGGTAGTCGGCTTGTACTTACGGATTGCCATGAGTTCTTCTCTGCTTTCTGGATTCCCAGACGCTTACGCGACCGGGCCTCCGAAGATCTCGATGGGCTTGCTGTCGGCCGAGATGGTCACGAGCGCGCGCTTGGTGTCCTTACGCTTGCCGTAACCGAAGCGGGTCCGCTTGCGCTTGCCCTGACGGTTGGCGGTGTTGACGCTGGTGACCTTGACGCCGAAAACCTTCTCGACGGCGATCTTGATCTGCGTCTTGTTCGAGTCCGGGTGCACGAGGAAGGTGTAGGTGCCCTCCTCGATCAGCCCATAGGACTTCTCCGAGATGACCGGCGCAAGCAGGATGTCGCGGGGGTCGGCGATGGTGGTCACTTGCTCTCCTCCTGTGCCGCCTCAGCAGGCCCGTGCACAAAGGCGTTGAGGGCCTCGACGCTGAACACGACTTCGTCGCTTTCCAGCACGTCGTAGGTGTTGAGCTGATCCGGCGCGATGGGGTGCACGAACTCGAGGTTCTGCACGCTCTTCCAGGCCGCGAGGTCCTCGCGACCGAGCACGACCAGGAACTTCTTCCGGTCCGACAGCTCGGACAGGAAGGTCTTCGCGGTCTTGGTCGACGGGGTCTGACCCGCGACCAGTTCGGTGATCACGTGGATCCGCTCGTTACGCGCGCGGTCCGACAGTGCTCCGCGCAGCGCGGCGCGGATCATCTTCTTCGGGGTCCGCTGGCTGTAGTCGCGCGGCTTCGGGCCGTGCACGGTGCCACCACCGGCGAACTGCGGCGCGCGGGTCGAGCCCTGACGGGCGCGGCCGGTGCCCTTCTGCCGGTACGGCTTCTTACCACCGCCGCGGACCTCGCCGCGGGTCTTGGTGGAGTGCGTGCCCTGACGTGCGGCGGCGAGCTGCGCGATGACCACCTGGTGCATCAGCGCGATATTGGCGGTGGTGTCGAAGATCTCCGCGGGGAGTTCGACGGTGCCGTTACTCTTGCCACCGAGTTCCTTGACCGGCAGGGTCAGGTTGGTCTTCTTCTCAGTGCTCACAGCGCTCATGCGTGCGCACCACCCTTCACGGCGCTCTTGACGATCACGACGCCGCCCTTGCGACCCGGGATCGCACCCTTGATCAGCAGCAGGCCGTTCTCGGCGTCGACCTTGTGAACCGACAGGTTCTGTGTGGTGACGCGGTCGTTACCCATGCGGCCCGACATGCGCATGCCTTTGAACACGCGACCGGGGGTGGCGCAGCCACCGATGGAACCCGGGCGACGGTGCACGGCCTGCGCACCGTGCGAGGCGCCCTGACCGGCGAAGCCGTGGCGCTTCATGGTGCCCGCGAAACCCTTGCCCTTGCTGGTGCCGGTGACGTCGACGTAGGTGCCCTCTTCGAACACCTCGGCGGACAGTTCCTGACCGACCTCGAAGGTGGAGGCGTCGGCGACGCGGATCTCCGCGACATGGCGACGCGGGGTCACGCCCGCCTTGGCGAACTGGCCGGAGACCGGCTTGTTCACCTTGCGCGGGTCGATCGCGCCGAAGGCGAGCTGCACGGCGCTGTAGCCGTCGCG
Source organism: Nocardia cyriacigeorgica (assembly GCF_029868385.1). Classification (GTDB taxonomy): domain Bacteria; phylum Actinomycetota; class Actinomycetes; order Mycobacteriales; family Mycobacteriaceae; genus Nocardia; species Nocardia cyriacigeorgica_F. The sequence continues at coordinate 212,057 of NZ_JARWNX010000038.1, forward strand.
CTCTTCGGTGCGGATCTGGGTGACGACGTTCGGTCCGGCCTTGATGACGGTCACGGGGACGACGCGGTTCTTCTCGTCGAACACCTGGGTCATACCGAGCTTGGTGCCCAGGATGCCCGCCGCTGGCCTGTTCTTATTATCAGTCATGTCTCGAGTCCCCGTCACTGAATGTTGACGTCGACACTGGCCGGGAGGTCGATGCGCATGAGTGCGTCGACCGTCTTCGGCGTCGGGTCGAGGATGTCGATCAGCCGCTTGTGCGTACGCATCTCGAAGTGCTCGCGCGAGTCCTTGTACTTGTGCGGCGAACGGATGACGCAGTACACGTTCTTCTCGGTCGGCAACGGCACCGGCCCGACGACCCGGGCCCCGGTGCGGGTCACCGTTTCGACGATCTTGCGCGCAGACGCGTCGATCGCCTCATGGTCATAGGCCTTGAGCCTGATGCGGATCTTCTGTCCCGCCACGCTAAGTGTCCTTTTCTCCGCTTACGTTCCGTGATCCGGAAGCCGGTTTGCGCCGACGTCCGTACCACCTTCATTTGCACAGTCCGAACACGCGTTGAGATCCCCGGTGAGACCACGACCGGGACACACCCAGTCTTCGCCGCTGTTCATCTGTCATGGTTCTCCGGTCCACGCGGTCGGGCGTGTCGCCCATCCGCTCATTCCTCGGCCCCGGAAATACATCCATATCGGGCTCGGAACACTGTCCCGGACGTACCCACACCGGAATCCGGTGAGGTACACGATTCGTACTGCCTGCCCCACCCGACCGACCGCTTCAACGAAACGGGCACGGGCCGGTGCAAGGCAACCCGAACAGTATGCCCGACACGTCAGGCCCGATCAAATCGGGGTCCGCACACCCACGAATACGGCGCTGACGTGCACTGTCGTCGCGCCCTACCCAGCTATCTTACCGAAGAGTAAGATATTCGCCCATGACAAAAGAGACCGCGACCTACCGCGGCTGGAAGAAGCTGCCGGACAATCGGCTCGGCCACACCCTGTTCTCGCTCGGCATGGTCGCGCGGGTGCCCTACTTCGGCACCGTGCTGCCCAACGTCGTGCGGCTGGAACCCGGACTGTGCGAGGTCACCTCGCCCAAATGGTTCGGCATCCACAATCATCTCGGCACCTATCACGCCATCGCCGCCTGCAATCTGGCCGAGGTCGCGATGGGCATGCTGAGCGAGGCGACGGTGCCCGCCACGCACCGCTGGATTCCCAAGGCGATGAATGTGCAGTACCTCGCCAAGGCCGAGACCGGACTGCGCGCGATCGCCAAGCTGGCCGAACTCCCCGACTTCGGCGCCATCGTCGAGGGCACCGAGATCGTGGTTCCGGTGTCGATCTACGACAAGCACGGCCTCGAGGTCGTCCACGCCGACATCACCACCTGGGTCACGCCGAAGTAGCGGCTCAGCAGGGCAGCGGGCGGTCACCGCCGTCGAGGGCGTTGCGGACCACCGTGATCGCACGGGCGTCGGCGAGCATCGCGCTGTGATCGGCGATATCGGCCGGGCAGCCGTCCTGCAACCAGACATTGCGGTCGTCGGCGTCGGGACGCTCGAGCAACGCGGTGCTCGCCGGGGTGATCACCGCATCGGCGCGGGAGGCGATCGCGGTGTAGCGGATACCGGGAACCGTCTCGCCACCCGCGCCGAGCCGACTCAACAGCGGCGAGCCCACCGTCTGCTGCGCGCCGGGGGCGCCGAAGGTCTGCGTGGCGATCTGGGCGTCGGTCAGGCCGAGCGCCGCGAGATCGGGAAACATCTCCCGCAGCCCGTCCCAGGTGCTGCCGCGATAGGGGGTGCCGAGCGTGACCACGGTCGCGATATCGGCACCGCCGTGCTCGCGCAGGTACTGCCGGATCACGGTGCCGCCGGTGGAATGACCGACCAGTGCGATACGCGCCACGCCGGTGCGTTCCCGCACCGTGCGCACCACGGCCGCGAGTTCGCCCGCCATGTTCTCGATCGAGGCCACACCCCAGACCGGACGACCGGACAGCGCCGCGCCCACCGGGCCGATCCCGATCGAGGATCCGGCATGACCGCTGACGGCGTCGACCAGTGCGGGCCCCTGCCCCACATTCGCCGCGAACACGCAGTGCCCGTCGGCGTGCAGGGCGGGGGCGAGCACACCGAAGCTGCGGGTGACGTCGGTGCCGGAGCCGTGCACCAGCACCACCGGCACCCGGTCGGGCCCGGTGACGCAGGCGGTGTCGTTGGCTCCGGCCAGCGGCGGGAACAGCGGCTGCGCCGTCCCGGACGGTGCGAGCGTGATCACCGCGAATGCGATGGTCGTCACCACGAAGGCGAGGCGATTCACCCCGCGGACGGCCTGCCCGAAGGTGCGGATTCCGAGACGCATGTCATATTCCCAATGCCGGAGCCAACGTCGGCCAGGAATCCTTCAGCGCGTCCTGCCAGTAGCCCCAGGAATGGGTTCCGTCGGGCCGGAAGTTGTAGGTCGCCGGAATACCGAGAGCATTCAATCGGGTCTGCATATTGTGCGAGCAGTAATTCGTCGCACCTTCGATGATTCCGCCGAGCACGATTTGATTAGCGAACAGCCACGGGCCCTCCAGCGAGTATTTGCCGCCGTATTGGTCGTACATACCGGGCAGGCCGCTGCCGCTGGAAATATAGAGCGCCTTACCGCGCAGGCCCTCGGCCTGTACATAGGGGTCGTTGGCGGCCCAGGCCGGATCACCGGGCGGGCCGTACATATTGTCCTTCTCGGCCAGGCCCCACTCTTCGATGGTGAGCCGGACGAACTCCTGGCCCGCCGGATCACTGATCTGGGCGCATCCGCTGTAGGCGGCCGCGGCGGCGAACAGATCGCCGGTGGTGGCCGCCAGCGCGAGGCTGCTGGTGCCCGACATGGAGAATCCGGCGATGCCGTTGCGGCCGCTCGTACCGAGATAGTCGTCGATCAGCGGCGGCAACTCGCTGGTCAGGAAGGTCTTCCACTTCTGCTTGCCCAGCCGGGGGTCGTCATTGCGCCAGTCGGCGTAGTAGCTGAACATGCCGCCGATCGGCGAGACCGCGTGCACGTTCTTGTCCGCGAGGAACTCGAGGACATCGGTCTTGGTCCCCCAATTCGAACCGTCGACACCGCCGCCCGCACCGAGCAGCAGGTACAGCACCGGCCGCGGCACGCCGGTATCGGCGGCGCGCATCACCTCGACCGGAATATCGGCTTCCATGGCGGCCGAACGCACGGTGATCGTGATATTGCGCGCGTCACGCTCGGACACCGAAACAATGGACGACGCCGCAGGGGAATCCTCCGGCTCGGCGTGTGCCGAGACGGGCAGAATCGCTGCCGCGGTGACGGCAGCGGCCAGCAGGCCCAGCTGCCGGAGGTAACGACCTCTCATGATGTCCCTTCTTCACAGTGGAACATCTCGATGCTCCGAGAGCAACGCTATGTTGCGGCACAACAACTTTCACGACTGGAATTGCGGGGACACCAGAAGTAGGGGCACCGCGGAACGCGCTGTCGGCGGGAATCGGAACACTGCGAAATTTTCTGTAACACCGGCACTTTGCCCTTCGATATATCCCGGCACGTACGCCGGATGGTTGCGTCGGCGCGTCTGATGCGGTTTGAATGCCTCTATGGGAGTCAGCGCGGTCCACAACGTCGACGTATGCGTCGTCGGTCTCGGCCCGGCGGGCCGGGCGCTGGCCCATCGCGCCGCCACCGCTGGCATGACCGTCGCGGCGATAGATCCCCGTCCGGACCGGCTGTGGCCGCCGACGTTCTCCTGCTGGGTGGACGAGCTGCCCGAGTGGCTGCCCGCCTCGGCCATCGCCACCCGGATCGAGGCGCCCACCGTCTGGGCCAGGAACCGACACCGCATTCCACGGCCGTACTGTGTGCTGTCCAAACCCGGACTGCGTGATGCGCTGCCACTGGACCCGGCCACCGTCCGCGCCGGGCGCGCGGTGCGGGTGGAACCGCATGTGGTGGAACTGGCCGATGGTTCGCTCATCGCCGCCGAGGTCGTGGTCGACACCCGCGGGCTGCCCTCCCTCGGCACGCGTCGCGCCGCCAGCGCGCACGGCATCTTCGTCGACGCCGATACCGCGGCGCCGATGGTGTCCGACGGCGAGGGCCTGCTGCTGGACTGGCGGCCGGACAACGGCGCGAGCAATGAGGAACCGCCGTCGTTTCTGTACTCGGTGCCCCTCGGCGACGGCACGGTGATCTTCGAGGAGACCAGCCTCGGCCTTCGCGGTGGGATGCCGCAGCACGAACTGCGCAAACGCACCCTCAACCGGCTCGCCGCGCACGGCATCCGGCTCACCGGCGGTGAACCGACCGAGGCGGCCCATTATCCGCTGGATCAGCCGCCGCCGAAGAAGGGCATCGGCCGGGTCGTGCCGTTCGGTTCCCGCGGCGGCATGATGCACCCGTGCACCGGCTACAGCGTCGCGGACTCGCTGGCCCTGGTCGACACCGCGGTCGACGCGATTCGGCAGGGTCGCGATCCGGTCGCCGCGCTGTGGACACCGCGGGCCCGGTTCGTCTACTGGATGCGAATGCGCGGGCTGTGGGGGCTGGGACGGTTGACGACCGAGCAGTCGATCGCCATGTTCGAGGCGTTCTTCACCGCCTCACCCCGCGGCCAGCGCGCACTGCTGTCGGCCCATGACGATTACGCCGCGCTCGGCGCCGTCCTGGTCAATACCGTCGCCCATACCTGGCCGTTCCGGTGGCGCTACGACCTGGTCGGCTGGACCAACCGCAACCGCTGGGTGGGCTACGAGTACGAACCCGCGCCCACCCGCGAACCCCGGCGCATCGGCTGAGCCGAGCAGATCAGGCCCCGGACTCGGCCGCGCGCCGGTAACCGCGCACCGCCGGATAGCCGAAGACGGCCACGATACCGACGGTCCACAGCAGGGTCTTCACCATCGGTTCGGCCACCGGGCCGCCGTAGGACAGTCCGCGCATGGCGTCGATGGCGCAGCTCATCGGTTGGTTGGCGACGATGCCCTGCAACCAGACCGGATAGGCGTACACCGGGACGAAACCGGAGTTGAAGAACATCAGCAGGGTGTTGATGATGCCGATGACATTGACCAGCATGACGCCCTCGGTGAGCGTGGCGAGCGCGGTCACGAACACCGCGAACCCGACGCCGAACAGCACAGGAATGCCGATCAGCGCGAGCGCGGCCAACGGACCCTGATCGAACCGGAAGCCGATGGTGTAGCCGACCGCGATCACGAACACGGTGGTGACCAGCACGCGGATGGCCTCGGCGAACAGTCGCCCGGTCAGGCCCGCCGCCCGGTGCACGGGCATGGTCCAGAACCGGCCGAGCAGCCCGGTGGCCTTCTCGGTCTTGAAGCCGAGGGCGCTGACCACCGCGCCCGCCATGGCGGCGACCAGGGTGATCATCGGGACGGTGCCGTAGACGCTCGGTTTACCGGTGGCCGCGGTGATCGAATCACCGAGCACGATCCAGAACATCAGCAGCGTCAGCGCCGGGTACAGGATGGTCTGGATGGTGGTGGCCGGATCGCGGGCCCACACCAGCAGCAACCGTTTGCACTGGATCAGGCTGTGGGCGGCCCAGTTACCGAACGAACTCTCCGATCGCGCCTGCACGGTCGGCAGCGGGGTGTTCCAGCCCGTCTCCGGCGCCTGCGACGGCTGGACCGCCGCTGTTGTCTCGACCGAACTCATGACCGCCTCACACTCGCCCAGACCGCCAGCGGCGCGAAGACCACCGCGGCGCCGATCAACCACACCAGCGGCACCCACAACACCTGCCAGGTGACGCCGTCGGCGGCCATATCGCGCAGCGCGAACGACAGCTGGGAGATCGGCTGATTGCGCACGAACGGCCGGATCCACTCCGGGAATCCCGATTCGGGCACGAACCCGCACGACAGCATGCCGAAGATGAGCGTCGGCAGGGTCAGCGCCTGGCTCAGCGATTCGGGGCTCTTGGTCAACGAGCCGAGCGCATCGGCACCGAGTGACAACACGATGCTGACGGCCAGCGAGAACACACAGAACAGAATCGACTGTCCCCAGCCCGCCTCGAATCGGAACCCGATGATGTGGCCGTAGATCAAGGCCGCGGTGAGCGAACACACCGAACGGACCAACCCGGCCGAGATCCGCGCCGACAACGGTACGACCGCACCGATCGGCATGGTCTGCAAACGGGTGCTGAGCCCGGTCAGCGCTTCGAACGCCGACAGCTGCGCGTTCGACATCATCGTGAACGCCATCGTCTGCAACACGATGATCGGCATCACGAACTGCGCGTAATCGAGGCCCTGGAACCCCATCACATAGCGCAGCGGCAGGTAGAAGCCGAGGGTGAACACCAGCGGGGTGATGATCGCGACGATCAGCTCACCCTTGGTGGCCATGGTCCAGATGATGCGGCCGGTCAGCGCGCGCCATTGGGCGAAGGAGGACAGTTTGGCGACGGGCAGTTCGGCGAACAGTTGTGTGCCGCCCGCCTCGGTGGTGGCAGCAGCGGTCACGCGTGGCCGCCCGAATGGCCGGTGATGGAGAGGAACACATCGTCGAGCGAGGGCCGGCGCAGGGCGATATCGGCCAGTTCGATCCCGGCCGCGTCCAGCCTGCGCAGCGCCTCGGCCAGGGTCGTCGCCCCTTCCGGCGCCGGGATGGACAACCGGTCGCCGCCGTCGAGTTCCGCCGATACCGCCGCGGGCACCAGATCACCGAGTGCGGTGGCGGCCCCGGCCAGATCCGACGGGTCGAGCGGGACGACCTCGCAGTAGCTGCCGCCGGTCTTCTCCTTGAGTTCGTCGGCGGTGCCCTCGGCGATGACGGTGCCCTTGTCGATGACGATGATGTTGTCGCTGAGCACATCGGCCTCTTCGAGGTACTGCGTGGTCAGCAGGACGGTGATGCCCTGGGCCTTGAGCGCGTTGACCAGATCCCAGACGCCCTGACGGCTGCGCGGATCCAGACCGGTGGTCGGCTCGTCGAGGAACACCACCTCGGGCCGCACCACCAGACCGCAGGCGATATCGACGCGCCTGCGCATACCGCCGGAGTAGTTGCGCACAGCGCGACGGCCCGCGCTCACCAGGTCGAATTCCTCGAGCAGCGTATCGGCGCGGTTGCGGGCGGCCGATTTGGTCAGGCCCATGAGCCTGCCGAACAGCTCCAGGTTCTCCCGGCCGGACAGGTTCTCGTCCAGTGCGGCGTACTGGCCGGTCATCATGATGGACCGGCGCACACCGGCCGGATCCTTCTGCACATCGTGTCCGGCGACGATCGCGGTGCCCGAATCCGGACGCAACAGCGTCGACAGGATCTTGACGGTGGTGGTCTTACCCGCCCCGTTCGGGCCGAGGACGCCGAGCACGCTGGCCCGCTCGGCGGTGAAGCTGATGCCTTGCAGCGCGTGCACCTCACCGAACGACTTCCGCACGTCCGTGACCTGGACCGCGGGTTCGCTCGCGGGCGACTCGACTTGATTCGAACTCGGCATCAACTCTCCACTATCGGCCGGGCAGGGGCAGGTTGTCGGAGCGCACGCAGCGACGTCCCGCTTGGTGATCCGTACCGCCGGGCGCGATGTTACCGGCCCTGGCATATCCCTCGGACCGGTCCGGCCGCACCGGACACCGACCCTTGCGGCTGTGCGCTTACTCACACTATCCGCAGTGCGTCGAATAGGCGCAGGTACGGCGGGTATTCGGCAGTGGTATGGCAGCGCAGGTACCTTGTCGGCCGGTGACCGCGCCCATACTCTTGGGTCCATGGCCGAGTCCGCGCAGCCAGATGTGGCGGCGCGTTCGGGAGGATCGGGCCGACCGAGCGTGCTTACGTCCTACGACCCACGCACCGGAGAGACGGTCGGCAGCTATGCCGTCCAGGGTTCCAGTGAACTGAAACGCGCCATTCGCGCGGCCCGTGCCGCCGAAAAATGGTGGGCGCAACTGAGTTTCGGCGCCCGCAAACGTTGGCTGCTGGATTGGAAACGCAGTATCTCCCGGCGCGCGGGGGAACTGATCGACCTCGTGCGCGTGGAAACCGGTAAACCCGAGGCCGATGCCGCCATCGAGGTGATGCTCGCCATCGAGAACCTCGACTGGGCCGCCCGCAATGCGGGCCGCACGCTCGGCAGACGCGTCATCGACTCCACCTGGCTGACTCGCAATCAGCGGGCTTCGGTCGGCTATCTGCCGCTCGGAGTGATCGGAGTGATCGGGGCCTGGCACAACCCCGTCTTCACACCGATGGGTTCGATCGCCTACGCGATGGCCGCCGGGAACGCCGTGGTGTTCAAACCGCATGAACTGACCACCGGTGTCGGGGTGTGGCTGGCGCAGACCTGGCTGGACCTGGCCCCCGATCAGCCGGTGCTCCAGGCGATCACCGGCGACGGTTCCACCACGGCCGCGCTGTGCCGGTCCGGGGTGGACAAGATCGCTTACGCGGGCCCGGAAGCCGAGGGCCGCAGGGTGATCGAGATGTGCGCGCAGACCCTGACGCCGGTCGTGGTCGAGTACAGCGGTAAGGGCGCCATGGTGGTGCAGGTGGACGCGAAACTCGACGACGCCGCCGAGGCCGCCGTGTTCGGCGCGATGGCGAACGCGGGCCAGAACGCCGCCGGTGTGCAGCGCGCCTACGTCGCGGAGTCGGTGTACGACCATTTCCTCGAGCTGGTGGTGGAACATGCGCGGCGGTTACGGCCCGGCGCGGCCAAACACGCCTCCTACGGCCCGATGATCCTCGAGGAGCAGACCGATGTGGTCCGCAGGCAGGTGCGCGATGCCCTGGCCCGCGGCGGGCGCGCGGTGGTCGGCGGGCTCGATTCGATCCGCGAACCGTATGTCGAACCGATCGTGCTGGCCGATGTGCCGGAGGAGAGTTCGGTCGTCAGCGGTGAGGCCATCGGCCCGGTACTGGTGGTGAACAAGGTCGCCGATATGGACGAGGCGGTGCGGCGGGTGAACGCCGTGGGCGGCGGGCTCTCGGTATCGGTGTTCACCCGCGATATCGCCAGTGTGGAAGCCTTCGCCGAACGTCTGCGGGTGGGCGTGGTGACGATCAACTCCGCGACCGCGTGTACCGGGATTCCGGCCCTGCCGTTCGGCGGGGTCGGCGAATACGGCCAGGGCCACAGCCATGGTGAACTCGGCCTGCTCGAGTTCACCCGAACCCTCGCCATCGCACGCACCAAATATCGGGCGCCGCTGAAACTCACCACCTTCGAACGCAATCCGCGCCAGCTGCGCTTGGCCCGCACGATTTTCCAGCTGCGGCACGGGCGCTGAACCGACGCCCGACCGGGCCGACCGAACAGCGCCGCCGTATGCGGCGCGGATACCGAAGCGAGGTCAGCGTGACGAGCCGAGCAGCACCGCCATCATCAGCGCGTGTACGCGCGCGATGTGCTCGGTGCGTGCGTCGAAGCGGACGAGCCTGCCCACATCGATGACCTGACCGATCGCCGCGTGCACCCGGAACCGGGCCTCGATGGGATCGCCGTCGAGCAGATTGGCCCACTCCAGCACGTTCTGCCGCTGGATGGCGCGCAGCTTGTGCTGTTCGGCCTGCGGCAGATTGCTGAACTCGGCGTAGTAGACGGGCATGATCTCCGGCATCGCGAAACTGAGCCGCGCGTACCGATCGGCGATGCGGTCGACGGCGTCGGCGCGTCCGGTGGCCTCCGCCAGCGCCTCACTGATGGCGATGGCGAGGCGGTCGCCGGTGCGGTGGAAGGCCGCCGCCAGCAGATCGGATTTGCTGCTGAAATAGCGGTAGACGCTGGAGGCGTTGATCCCGACCGCCGAGCCGATCTCCTCGATGCTCGCCTCGTGATAGCCCTGTCTGCCGAAGATGCGGATGGCCTCGGTGAGCAGCTGTTCGCGTTTGGAGGTGACCGGCAGTCCGCGTGGCTGCGGCGCCGGATCGGCGGTGCTCGGCGCGGGCGGCAGTTCGGCGCGCACGATCGCGGTGGACATGTCCTGGAGCAGCGGCAGCAGCCGGGCAGTGGACAGGGCGGTGCGATGGGCGGAGATGCTGCCGATGGTGCTGAGCACACCGGCGGCCAGCAAGGCCACGTCGTCCGGCGGGGCATCCGGGCGCAGTTGGGTGATCGGTGCGGCGAAGGTGGCGTTGAGCCCGTCGTAGAGGGTTCTGATCCGGGCGCGGTCGTCCTTTTCCAGGTAGCGCCGCTCCCAGCGGTAGAGACCGGCCTCGCGCCGGATATCGATGGTGTGATCGGCGACGGCGCGGATCAGCGCGTCCAGGCGCTCGGCCGGGTCGAGGCCGGGATCATCGGCGGCGGTGGCGACCTCGAGCAGCTGGCGGGCCCCCTCTTCCGCGGCGGCGACCAGCAGTGCGTATTTGTTGGCGAAATGGCGGTACAGCGCCGGACCGGAGATGCCGACCTCGGCGGCGATCTCGTCCACCCCGACCGGGTAGTACCCGCGTTCGCTGAATGCGCGAGCCGCCGCCCGGATGATCTGGACCTTGCGATCCTTGGGCCTGCGGCGCACGGTCCGACCGCCCGCCGACCGCGTGCGCACGAGGTCGACCTCGCTGCGATCGGCGACCATGTTGCTCTCCGTTCTGCGGCGGCACCACCGGTTGACAGCGCCGGACAAATCATCCTAAGTTAACCACAATTCGCAAAGTTAACCACGATTCACGGCCGGTGTCCGCCGAATCGCCGTACAGGGAGCGGAAATGGTCAGCCACGATTCATCATCTGCGGCCGCCGGGTTCACCGCGGTGCGCGAAAGCCGGATTCTCCGGATCACCCTCAGCAACCCCGGTCGCAAGAACGCCATCTCTTATCAGACGATGGTCGCGCTCGGTGATACCTTCCGCGCGCTCGCCGACGACCCGACCGTGCGGGTGGTCCTGCTGACCGGCGAGGGCGGAGACTTCTGCACCGGCGCGGACCTGGCCGCCGACACCGACGGCATCACCCCCGAGATGACGATGGACGCCGCCAACCGCCTGGTGCGCGCGATCGTCGACGCCCCGGTGCCGGTCATCGCCCGTCTGCGCGGCGCCGCGGCCGGTATCGGCGTCGGTATCGCCCTGGCCGCCGACCTCGTCTACGCGGCCGACGACTCCTATCTGCTGCTCGCCTTCATCAATATCGGCCTGATGCCCGACGGCGGCGCGGCGGCCCTGGTCGCGGCGGCCGCCGGACGCGCACTGGCCAACGAGATGGCGCTGCTCGGCAAGCGACTGCCCGCCACGGCGGCGAAAGATGCCGGTCTGCTCACCGCGGCGCTTCCGGTCGACGAACTCGACGGTGCCGTCGAGGCGGCGGTGAGCACGATCGCGGCGGGCCCGCGCCGTGCGCTCGAACTCACCAAGAAGGCACTCAATCTCGCCACCCTCGCCGCGTTGGACGAGGTGCTCGCCGCCGAGAAGACCGGTCAGGTGGAACTGCTGGACTCGGCCGATTTCCGGGAGGGTGCGGCCGCCATGCTCGGTAAGCGCAAGGCCGTTTTCTCCGGTTAGCACGCACCGGTCGCTCCACCCCGAAGGCCAGCGACTATGTTGTCCGGCTATGACTTACCTGGTTATCGGGGCGACTGGGTTCATCGGTCGGTTTCTCATCCCCGAACTACTCAAACGGGCCGATGACATCCATGTGGTCGTGCGACCGGGGCCGAATTCGGTCGCACGCTTCGACTACTGCGCCAGGGAATGGTCGGCGGGTGAGCGGGTGCGGCCGGTGCCGGGTGATCTCGGCGCACCGTGTCTCGGCATCGATCCGATGTGGCTGGCCGAGCATCGCGGGCGCATCGACCACGTCTTCCATCTGGGCGTCGGCTACGACGAACACCGGTACCGGACCGAGGACGATCGGCCGCCGGACCGGACCGGTCGCCAGGCGGCCAGTGGTACCGGCAATGTCGTCGAGCTGGCGGCCGATCTGCGGGCCTCGACGCTGCACCATCTGTCCACGGTCGAAGTCGCCGGTCGCTTCGAGGGGCTGTTCGCCGAGGACATGTTCGACGTCGGTCAGTCGCGCGTCACACCGGCGCAGCGCGCCGCCTTCGCTGCCGAGCAGGCCGTGCGCGAATCCGGGTTGAACTGGCGCATCTACCGGCCGTCGATCGTGGTCGGGCATTCGGTGACCGGGGTGAACGACCGCGTGGATGGCCCCTACTACTTCTTCCGGCTGTTGCGGATGGCCGCGCAGCTACCGCGGCTGCTGCCGGTGCTGGTGCCGAAGCTGGGCGAGACCAATATGGTCCCGGTCGATTTCGCCGCCCAGGCGCTGGCTCATCTCGCCCATCTGCCCGGACCGGCCGGGCAGACCTTCCATCTGGTCGATCCGCGGCGCCGCGATGCGGTGACGGCGTTGAATCTGTTCGCCGACGAGGCGGGCGCACCGCATCTGGTGGAGATCATGCCCAAGCGCACCCTCGACATGATGCTGCGCCTGCCCGGCGCTCAGCGGGCACTCCCCCGCGTCGGCGTTCCGCTCGACATCCTCGAACACAGCGAGTTCAGCTGCTGGTTCGACTGCCGCCACACCACCGCCGCGCTGGCCGGTAGCGGTATCGCGGTGCCACCGCTGGAGGCCTACGCACCGGTCCTGTGGCGGTACTGGATCGAGAACTGGGTCTAGCGAAACGGCGACGGCCGCCCCGGTAGCTACCGGGGCGGCCGTCGTATGCCGGAAGGGATCAGATCCCGAGGCCCTTGGCCAGCACCGGCCAGGAGCGCTGGAACTCGTCACGCCAGTAACCCCACGAGTGGGTACCGGAGTTACGGAAGTTGTAGGTGGCCGGGATGCCGAGCGAGTCGAGCTTGCCCTTCAGATTGTTCGTGCAGAAGTTGGTGCCCGCCTCGATGACACCACCGATGACGATCTGGTTGGCCAGGCCGTAGGCGCCGGGCAGCGCGTAGGGACCGTTCAGCGTGTCGTACTGGCCGGGCAGGCCGTTGCCGGTGGAGATGTAGAGGTCGAGGCCGCGCAGCTGCTCGGCATTGACGTACGGGTCGTTCTTCACCCACTCCTCCGAGCCGACCGGACCCCACATGTTCATGGTGTCGCCGCCGCCCCAGGTCTCGACGGTCAGTTTCACGAACTCCGAGCCCACCGGGTCACTGGTCTGGGCGCAGCCGCTATAGGCGGCGGCGGCCTTGTACAGGCCGGGCTTGGCGATGGGCAGTGCGAGCACGGTGGTGCCGGAGGTGGACAGGCCCGCGATGGCGTTGGTGCCGTTGGTGCCGAGCGCACCGTCGACCAGCGGGGGCAGCTCCTCGGTGAAGAAGGTCTTCCACTTGTTGCGGCCGAGCACCGGATCGTCGGCGATCCAGTCGGTGTAGTAGCTCCACTTACCGCCGACCGGCTGCACGACATTGACGTTCTTGTCCGACAGGAAGTCGAGGGCGTCGGTCTTCACCTGCCACGAGGCGTCGTCCTCGCCGCCACCCGCACCGTTGAGCAGGTACAGGGTGGGGCGGGGCACCGAGGCGTCGGCCGGACGCTGCACGTCGATCTGGACGTTCTCGTCCATCGCGGCGGAGTACACGTGCAACCGGATATTGCGGTCGTCCTTGTACTCGGCCTTGACGATGCGGGACCCGTCGGGCGCTGTCGGGTCGGCGAGCAGACTCCGGTTGTCGATGATCGGGTCAGCTGCCGCCGCCGGGGATGCGCCGAGTCCGGACATGACTCCCGCGAGAACTGCCGTTGCCGCGATCATCGCCGCGGCACGAGTGCCGCCGCGCCGGGTGAGTCGACGTGTCAATTTCGCACCTTCGCTTCTTCTCGAGATTTCATCGGGCATTCCCATGACGACTGTTGTCGGCGGGCTACCGGGTCGAGCCGGACAGACGCCGCCGCGTCACGCCCGACCATACGGTCTATGTAGTCGTGACGACACAGGGCATCGTTACCACACCGTTGCCACCATCATGCCGGAACCGCTCATATCTGATCATGATCGACCCGCCGTTCGGGCCGGATCCAGCCGGTCGGCCAGTACCGGTCCGATGTCGCCGAGCGCCTCCGGTGATGTCATCTGATCGTGATCGGCGGCGACCGGATGGTCGGCGATGGTGCCGTCGACGTAGGCGCCCCAGTTGCCGGCCGCCGTTTCGTGGCCCGCGGCGCTGAAGTAGTCCAGCCGGCCGCGGAACACGCCGGGTCGGTGTTCGGCGATCAGCTCGGCCGAGCGGACGGCGCTGCGGTAGATGCGGCGCACCCGCTCGGGAGTGAGAACCGCCATATCCGCCGGGATGGTGGCGTGCAGTGCGGCGAGCGCCTCCTCGGACAGGTCGTGGATATCGCCGTCGGGCAGCTGGGCGTCACCGATGCCGAGTTCGGCGAGCGCGTCGCGGATGGCGGCGCGGAAATCGGTGACGTCGATGGCCGGATGGCTGTCCAGCATCGCCAGCAGGCTCACCTCGTGGCCCGCGGTCTGCAATTCGGTGGCGATCGCGTGCGCGATCACACCGCCGAGCGACCAGCCGAGCAGCCGGTAGGGACCCTCGGGTTGGACGGCGCGGATCTCGGTGGCGTACCGGCGCGCCATTTCGGTCAGCGAGCCGGGCAGATAGCGGTCCTCCGACAGCGCGGGCGACTGCAAACCGTAGATCGGGTACTCGGCGGGCAGGTATCTGGCGAATCCGGCATAGCACCAGGACAATCCGTACATCGGGTGGATGCAGAACACCGGGTCGGCGGCGTCGGTGTCGTGCGGCACCCTGGTACGGATCGGCAGCACCACGCCGAGCGCGGCATTGGAGTCCAGATCGTAATCGTGCTCACCGGCCAGCACGGCCAGGATCCTGGCGGCGATATCGGCCGGGGTGGACTCGGTGAAGAACCACTGCACCCGGATCTCGGCGCCGGTGCGGGTGCGCAGCCTGCTCACCGCGCGGGTCGCGATGAGCGAGTTGCCACCGAGGTCGAAGAAATCGTCGTCCAGGCCCACCCGCTCGACACCCAGCACTTCGGCGAACACCTCGGTGATGGTGCGTTCCAGTGGGGTGGTCGGCGCGCGGAACGGGCGTCCGGCCAGCTCCGGCACCGGCAGCGCCCTGCGATCGAGTTTGCCGCTGGCATTCAACGGCATCCGCTCGAGCACCACGATCGCCGAGGGCACCATATAGGACGGCAAGGCGGAGCGGGCGTGGCCGAGCAGTTCGCGCTCGTCGACGGTGCGGCCCGGTGCGGCGACCACATAGCCGACCAGCCGCTCGCCGGTGGCCGCGCGCACCAGCGAGACCGCGGCGTGGCGTACCGATTCATGGCCGAGCAGCACCGTCTCGATCTCGCCGAGTTCCACCCGCTGACCGCGCAACTTCACCTGGAAGTCACTGCGGCCCAGGTATTCCAGCGCGGCGGCCGGACCGTCGCCGCTCCAGCGGACCACATCGCCGGTGCGGTAGAGCCTGCTGCCACCCTCGCCCGCGACGAAGCGCTCGGCCGTCAGCGCGGGACGGTCGTGGTAGCCGCGCGCCACTTGCACGCCCGCGACATACAGCTCACCGGCGGCGCCGGGCGGCACCGGACGCAGCTGCCGATCCAGCACCAGCACCCTGGTGTTGGCCACCGGCGTACCGATCGGGATCGCGGTGACCGCGGTATCGGTGACCGGATGGGCGGTGACGACGGTGGCCTCGGCCGGGCCGTACCAGTTGATCAGTTCGGTGCCGGGAAGCGCCGCGCGGAAGGTCGCGGCGGTTTCCCCGGACAGCGCCTCACCGGCGGCGAACACCCGGCGCAGGGACGGGTGATAGGCCGCGGCGGCGCCGCTGACCACCGGATCGAGGAACGCGTCGAGCATGGACGGCACGAAATGCACGGTGGTGACGCCGTATTCGCCGATCGTGCGGGACAGATAGGCCGGATCGCGGTGACCGTCGGGTTCGGCGATCACGATGGTCGCGCCGGTGTGCAGCGGCCAGAACAGCTCCCAGGTGGAGATGTCGAAGGTGATCGGCGTCTTGTGCAGCACCACATCCGAGATGTCGTGCGGGTAGGTGCGCTGCGCCCAACGGAACTGGTTGGCCATCTGCCGGTGGGTGATCATCACACCCTTGGGGCGGCCGGTGGAGCCGGAGGTGTAGATGACGTAGGCGATGTCGTCGGGCCGCGTGGTGGCGCGGTCGAAACGGTTGGCGGGCGCCAGGTACAGCGTGTCGACGGCGACCACCGGCACACCGGTATCGGTGCCGAATCCGTCGGCGGTGGTGGTGAGCACGCAGATCGGCGCGGCGCCGGCGAGCACGTATTCGCTGCGCTCGGCCGGATGATCCGGGTCGATCGGCACATAACCCGCGCCCGCGCGCAGTACCGCGTAGATCGAGACGACCAGGTCGATCCCGCGCCGCATGGCGACGCCGACCAGGGTGCCAGGGACGACACCGAAGTTGGCCAGTTCGGCGGCCAGCGCACGGGAGCGGGCATCGAGTTCGCGGTAGCTGAGCAACCGCGCGCCGTAGCGGACGGCGGGCGCGTCCGGGGTGCGGGCCACCTGCGCGTCGAACAGCGACATCAACGTGGCGTCGTCGAGCAGCTGCGGCACGTCGGTCGCATTGCGCGCGGCCAGTTCGGCGGCCTCGGCGGCCAGCAGCACATCGATATCGGCCACCCTGGCCTGCGGTTCGGTGACGAACCGGCCGATGATGGCTTCCAGCCGGCGGGCCAGCGCATCGGCGGCCTCGGCGTCGAACAGATCGCGCAGATACTTCACCGATACCCGCAGCTGATGGTCGAGCACCACCATGACCGTTACCGGGTAGTGCGTACCGTTCACCGCACCCACACCGGTGATGTTCATCCCGTCGATGGCACCGGCCTCGGCCAGCCCCTCACGGTCCACCGGGAAGGACTCGAACACCACAAGCGAGTCGAACAGACCCTCCACACCGACGGCGTCCTGGATATCGCTCAGACCCAGGTAGTGGTAGTCGAGCAGATCGGCCTGTTCGGCCTGCAACTGGCGCAGCAGCCCACCGAGGGTGTCGGTGGCGCCGAGGCGCACCCGCACGGGGATGGCGTTGAGGAACAGGCCGACCATGGCTTCCACGCCGTCCAGTTGCGGCGGGCGACCGGACACTGTCGCACCGAACACGACGTCGTCGCGGTCCACGCTGCGCCCGATCAGCACGCCCCACGCGGCCTGGACCACCGTGTTCACCGTGACGCCGAGATGGGCGGCCAGCCGGGTCAGCGCGGTCGTATCGGCCTGGGACAGTTCGAATCCGACCTCGCCGACCCCGGCCGAGATCTCCCGGCCCGGATCCACCGGCGCCAGCGGTGTCGGCTCGGTGATCCCGGCCAGCGCGGTGCGCCACGCCTGCCGCGCGGCATCGGCGTCCTGGGCGATCAACCAGGACAGGTAGTCCCGGTACGACGGAACCTGCGGCAGATGCCGCGAGTTGCCGCCGAGGGCGTAGAGGGTGAGCAGATCCTTCATCAGCAGCGGCATGGACCAGCCGTCGATCAGGATGTGATGGCTGGTGACAAGCAGCTGATAGGCGCTCTCGGCGCCGATTCCGGCGGCGCTGGTGCGGATCAGCGCGAAACGCAGCAGCGGCGCCGTCCGCATATCGAAATGGTCGGCCAGATCGGCGGTCTTGATCCGTTCGGCCTCGGCCGCGGCGGCGGCGGGATCCAGATGGGAGAGATCGATCATCCGCCACGGGACCTCGATCCCGTCCTGCACGATCTGCACCGGAGCACCGGCGGCGTCATCGGCGAAGGCGACGCGCAGATTGGCGTGCCGGTCCAGCAGTGCCTGCGCGGCCGCCCGCATCCGCGCGGGATCGACGGTGCCACCGAGATCGAGGACGAACTGGGTGGTGTAGACGTCGACGGAAGCATCGGCCAGCAATGCGTGGAACAGCATGCCCGATTGCAGCGGCGTCACCGGCCAGGCATCCGACAGCCGCGGATAGTCGCGGGCGAAACGGTCGATATCGTCCTGCCGCATCGAGACCAGCGGGAAATCCGACGGTGTGAACCCACCCGCGTCGGGGCGCAGACCGTGCTCGGCCAGCCCGCCGAGCGCCCGGATCCAGTGCTCGGCGAAGGTCTTCACCTCGTCGGCGGCGAAGACCGCTGCCGCATAGTCGAATCGGGCCAGCAGGCCGTCATCGGTGGCGTCGACGGTCAGCGCGAGCAGCAGATCATCGGCGGGAGCGTCGGTATGCACTCGGGCGGGGCGCAGATCGCGGTAGCGCAGCGCGAACCGGCCGCGGCCGAAATCGCGCAGCCCGGCGGCGGCCTCCGGGTTCAGATAGCAGAGCAGGCCGTAGCCGACACCGCGATCGGGCACCGATCGGTGCAGTTCCTTGATCTGGGCCAGTGCGGTGCCCGCCGACCGGCCGCCGACCAGGGCGTCCGGCACGTCGACGCCGTCCAGGCGCAACGACAGCGGATAGGCCGTGCGGAAACCGCCGACGATATTGCTCGCGTCGATATCGGCGATGGCGCGGCCGTCGGCGTCGAGCCGGATGACCGAACCAACCGCGCGGGTGACGGATTCACGCTGCC
This sequence comes from Nocardia cyriacigeorgica, assembly GCF_029868385.1. Taxonomy (GTDB): domain Bacteria; phylum Actinomycetota; class Actinomycetes; order Mycobacteriales; family Mycobacteriaceae; genus Nocardia; species Nocardia cyriacigeorgica_F. The sequence continues at coordinate 230,570 of NZ_JARWNX010000038.1, forward strand.
CGGTGTGCAGGGCCAGCGCGACCGCGGTGAGCAGCACCTCGTCGACGGTCGCGTGATAGGCCTCGGCCACGGTCGCCACGGCTTCGGTGCCCTCGGCGGTGATGGTGAGCGAGACCCGGCGACGTGAACGCAGATCCGCGGCCCCGGTGGGCAGATCGTCGCGGGTGGCGGCGGCCAGCCGCTGCTGCCACCACTGCGCCTCGGCGAGCATCTCCGGGGAATGCGCCCGCTCGGCCAGCGTCCGGATGAGCGCGCCGAGACCGGATTCCGGTGCGGCGGGCGCGGCATGGCGGCCGCGGTTCCAGGCGGCGGTCAGCTGATCGACGATGGTCCGCCAGGACTGATCGTCGACGACCAACGCGTTCGCGACAACCACCAGCCGGAAGGCCTCCGGTGTTCCGGTGGCGACGAAGTGGATGTTGCGGCCCTGTTCGGGATCGAGCGCGTCGATGGCCGCGCCGACCACATCGTCGATGGGCAGCGTCGTCTCACCGAGTTCGGGGTCGAGCCAGCTGAACTGGCGATCGACCCGGTCGGCGGCGGCGGGGATGCGCAAACGCGGTGCGGCGCCGGAGCGGTCGAGGCGCACCCACAGCATCGGATGCTGATCGAGCACTGCCCCGACCGCGGTCTCCACGGCCTCGGCCGGGCAGCTGCTCGGCACATCGAGCACGATGGCGCGCGGTTCCACACCGGTGCCGGTGTGTTCGAGCAGCCGGATCGCGGTCGGAGTGGCGGGCAGCTCACCCGCTTCGTCGCCGGGGGCCGCGGCGACGGTGGCCGCGGCGGCCAGTGCCTCGACCGTCCTGGACTGGAACACATCACGCGGGCTGAAATCGACGCCCTTCGCCCTGGCCCGTGACACCACCTGGATGGAGACGATGCTGTCGCCGCCGAGGGCGAAGAAATCGTCGTCGAGGCCCACCTGCTCCACACCGAGCACCGCACCGATGACCTCGGCGATCACCTGTTCGGCGGCACTGCGCGGGGCACGGTAGGCGCGGGTCTCGAGCACCGGTTCCGGCAGCGCACGCCGGTCGAGTTTGCCGACGGGGGTCAGCGGGATCTCGTCGAGCACCACGATCGCCGTCGGCACCATGTACTCGGGCAGCACCCGGCCGAGCTGGGCGGTGAGTTCGGCGACATCGGGGGTGACACCGCGTTCGGGCAGCACATACGACACCAGAATGGTGGCGCCCGCCGCGGTGTCGCGGCCCGTGGTGACCGCGAAATCGATACCCGGCTGCGCGACAAGGGCGCTGTCGATCTCGCCGAGTTCGATCCGGAAGCCGCGCACCTTCACCTGGAAGTCGTTGCGGCCCACGTATTCCACCTCGCCGCCGCGCCAGCGCACCACATCGCCGGTGCGGTAGAGCCGCTCACCCGGCGCGCCGTAGGGGTCGGCGACGAATCGGGCCGAGGTCAGGCCCGGCCGGGCGTGATAGCCGCGGGCCAGCTGGATTCCGCCCAGGTACAGCTCACCGGCGACGCCCTCGGGCACCGGGCGCAGCCTGGCGTCGAGTACCAGCGCGCGCATACCGCGGATCGGCGCCCCGATGGTCACCGGATCGCCGGGCCGCAGCGGCTCGCTGATGTTGGTCATGATGGTGGTTTCGGTGGGGCCGTACCCGTTGTGGAAGGCGCGCTCGCCCGCGCCGCCCCATTTGGCGACCAGATCGGCGGGCACCGCTTCACCACCGGCGACGATGCCGCGCATCCCGGACAGGGCCGCCGAATCCAGCGAGGCCAGCACCGACGGGGTGATGAAGGCATGGGTCACGCCTTCGGCCCGGATGAGTTCGGCCAGTTCGTCACCGCCGAACATCAGCGGCGGTGCGACCACGAGGGTGCCGGCGGAACCGAGCGCGAGCAGCAGCTCCAGCATCGACGCGTCGAACGACGGTGACGCGAAAGCAAGGGCGCGCGTGGCGGTGTCGAGACGATAGCGCTGCACTTGTTCGGCGCTGAAGTTCGCCAGACCCGCGTGCGTGACCACGACGCCCTTGGGCAGACCGGTCGAGCCGGAGGTGTAGATGACGTAGGCGGCGTTGGCGGCGCGAATCGGCCCGCGCCGCTGCGCGGCGGTGATCGGCGCATCGGACCGTCCGGCGACATCGGTGGTGAAACCGGGATCGTCCATCCTGATCCAGCCGCCGCCGGTCATCGGGGGCAGGGCGTCGAGTTCGGCGTTCATCGTGATGCCGAGCGCCGCACCGGAATCGCGGACCATATGCGCGATCCGGTCGGCCGGATAGGTGGGGTCGATCGGCACCAGCGCGGCGCCGGTCTTGGCCACCGCCCACAGCGCGAGTACCGATTCCACCGAGCGGCGCAGCGCCAGCGCGACCAGCACATCCGGTCCGGCGCCGCGGTCGATCAGCGCGCGGGCCAGCTGGGCGGAGGCGGCGTCGAGTTCGGCGTAGCGGAACGAACGCTCACCCACCACGACGGCGATCCCACTGGGATTGGCGGCGACGGCATCGGCCATCAGTTCGGGCAGTGTGCGCACCGGTTCGGCAGGAGCGCCCGCACGGCTGAGCAGATCGACGCGTTCGGAATCGTCGAGGATGTCCAGATCGCCGACGGCGCGGGCGCTGTCGCGGGCGACGGCGGCCAGGATGCGACGGAAGCGGTGACCGAATCCCGCCACCGTCGACTCGTCGAACAGGTCACGCGCATAGGTGAATTCGGCGGCGATACCGGCTTCGGCGCCGTATTCGTCGCGCTGTTCGCGCACGGTGAGCAGCAGATCGAACTTGGCGGCGTCGGCGGCCGGGTCGAGCGCGGTGAAGGCGAGGCCGGGCAGTTCGAAACTGGTCGCGGCCAGGTTCTCGAACGACAGCGCCACCTGGAACAGCGGATGACGTCCGGCGGAGCGCTCCGGGTCCAGCGCTTCGACCAGGCGCTCGAACGGGATGTCGGCATTGGCGAAGGCGCGCAGATCGGTATCGCGGTTGGCGGCGAGCAGTTCGTCGAAGGTCAGCTCGGGCGCCACCCTGGTGCGCAGTACGAGGGTGTTGACGAACATGCCGATCAGATCATCGAGTTCGGCTTCGCCGCGACCCGCGATCGGAGTGCCGACGGCGATGTCGTCGGTACCGGACATGCGGGACAGGAACACCGTGAGGGCGGTGTGCACCACCATGAACAGGGTCGCGTTATGGGTGCGAGCGAGTTCGGTCAGCGCGGCGTGCACGTCGGCGGGGACGACGAATTCGCTCTTGCCGCCCGCGAAACTCTGCGCCGGTGGGCGCGGCCGGTCGGCGGGCAGATTCAGCTCATCGGGCAGATCGGCCAGTTCGGTGGTCCAGTAGGCGAGCTGGGCGCCTGCCACCGATGCGGGATCGCCCTCCTCGCCGAGCACCTCGCGCTGCCACAGCGCGTAATCGGCGTACTGCACCGGCAGCGGGGTCCAGCTCGGCTCGTTGCCGCCGCTGCGTGCGGCATAGGCGTGCATCAGATCGCGGGTCAGCGGGCCCATGGACCAGCCGTCGGCGCTGATGTGATGCGCAACGAACACCAGCACGTACTCGCTGCCCGCGAGCTGGAAGAGCCTGGTGCGGAACGGCACTTGCGCGGTGACATCGAATCCGGTGCCCACCACGAGGCCGACCTCGTGCCCGACGCGTTCCTCGCCGATCTGCGCCGGCGTCAGGTCGATCGGCACCTCGCCCGGCGCCAACACCTGCTGGACCGGACCGTAGGGGGTGTTCGGGTAGATGGTGCGCAGGATTTCGTGCCTGGCGACGATATCGCCCACGGCCTGCCCGAGCGCGGCCACATCGAGATCGCCGGACAGGCGGATGGCGGCCGGGATGTTGTAGACGGCGGCGGAGGTGTCGAACTGGTTGAGGAACCACATCCGCTGCTGGGCGAACGACAGCGGAATCCGGTCCGGCCGCGGCCGGGCGACCAGCGGCACGCGGGCGGTGTCGGCGGCGGTGTGTTCGGCCTTCACCGCGAATCCGGCGACGGTGGCGGCCTCGAACAGCGCGCGCACCGGGACCCTGGTCTCCAGCGCCGCACCCACGCGGGCGGCGACCTGGGTGGCCAGCAGCGAGTTACCGCCGAGAGCGAAGAAATCGTCGTCGGCGCCGACCCGGTCGATGCCGAGGACCTCACCGAACACCGCGGCCACGATCTCCTCGACCGGAGTCGCGGGCGCACGGAATTCGCGCGCCTCGAATTCGGGCTCCGGCAGCGCCTTACGGTCGAGCTTGCCGTTGACGTTGAGCGGCAACGCGTCGAGCACCACGAATGCCGAGGGCACCATATAGGAGGGCAGTGCGGTGGTGAGCGCGGACTGCACCCGGACCAGATCGAGTGCCGGTGCGTCGGTCAGCCGTTCCAACCCGACCTCGTCCACCCGTGCGGACGGCACCACATACGCGACCAGCCGGTCACCGGTGTGCGGGTCCGAGGTGGCCAGCACCGCGGTCTGCGCGATCTCCGGCAGCGCGAGCAGCGCCGACTCGATCTCACCCAGCTCGATACGGAAGCCACGGATCTTCACCTGGAAGTCGGTGCGGCCCCGGTACTCCAGCTCACCGGAGCTGTTCCACACGACCAGATCACCCGTGCGGTACATGCGCGCGCCGTCACCGAACGGATCGGCCACGAACCGGTCGGCGGTGAGGTCGGCGCGGCCGAAGTAGCCGCGGGCCAGCTGCGCACCGGCCAGATACAGCTCACCGGGCACACCGGCGGGCACCGGATGCAACCGGGCGTCGAGGACGTAGACGCGGCTGTTCCATTCCGGGCCGCCGATCGGAACCGTTGTACGGTCGGCGTCGGTGACGCGGTGGCTGGTGATCGAGACCGCGGCCTCGGTGGGGCCGTACAGGTTGTACAGCGCCACTTCGGGATTCGCGGACCGGAAACGCTGGGCCAGCCCGGCGGGCAGCGCTTCACCGATGGCGAGCACCCGGCGCAGCGCCGGCGGCGCGGCGGCGGCGGTGACCAGCAGTGCGTCCAGCATGGACGGCACCACGTGCAGCGTGGTGACCTGTTCGCGCGCCATGAGATCGTGCAGATAGGCGGGGTCGCGGTGGCCGTCCGGTGCGGCGATGACGAGCCTGCCGCCGCTGACGGCCGCCGACCAGAACTCCCAGACCGACAGGTCGAAGGTCGCGGCCGTCTTCAGCAGCACGGCGTCATCGGCGCGCAGACCGAATTCGGCGGTCTTCCATTGCAGTTGGTTGACGATCGCGCCGTGCGGGACCGCAACACCCTTCGGCCGTCCGGTCGAACCGGAGGTGAAGATGACGTAGGCGGTGTGGCCGGGACGGATCGGCGCGACGCGCTCGGCATCGGTGATGGGAGCCGCGGAGATCGTCGGGTCCACCTCGTCCAGGCGCACCAGCAGCGCCTCGGCGGTGGTGAAACCGGTGGCGGCGTCGGTCAGTACGCAGACCGGTCGCGCGGTATCGAGGATGTAGCCGGTGCGTTCGGCGGGCTGATCCGGGTCCAGCGGCACATACGCACCACCCGCCCGCGCCACCGCGTACATGGCGATCACCAGCTCCGGCGAACGGCGCAGCGCGAGCGCGACACGGGATTCCGGGCCGACCCCTAGCGCGAGCAGATGCCGGGCGAGCCGGTTGACCCTGGCGTCGAGTTCGGCGTAAGTGAGCGTCGCGGAGCGGGCCGGTGCGTGGGCGGCCGCCCGCGCGGAGCCGGTCAGTGCGGCACGGCCGCTGGAAGGGGCGTGAGCCGCGTCCACAGAACCGGTCAGTGCAGCGCGATCGCCGGACGGGGCGTGAGCCGCATCCGCGGAGCCGGTCAACGCGGCACGATCGCCGGACGACAACGCGGCCCGGTCGCCGAATGCGGCGTGCGGCGCATCCGCGGAACCGGTCAGCGCGGGGAGGTCCCCGGACGACGGGCGGCCCGGCTCGGCAAGCTCACCGTCCTGATCGGCAACGATCGCGACCGCGTCGGGGGTGGCGGCGACGGTGCGGTCCAGCAGTGTCACCAGGGTGGCGTGATCCGCGTCGGGCAGGACCTGGCGGGTGTCGTTCCACGTGGTCAGGACATCGCTGCGTTCGGTGGCGTCGAGGATATCGATATCGCCGACCGATGCGGTCGCATCGGCCACCACGGCCGCCAGTAGACGGGTGAGTCGCGCGCCGAAAGCACGCACGGTCGAGGCGTCGAAAAGGTCGGTGGCGTAGGTGAAGAAGCCACCGATGCCCGCGGGCGCACCGGATTCGGCATAGGCGTCGGAGACGATCAGATGCAGATCGAACTGCGACACATCCAGGTCGGCGTCCACACCACTGACGCTCAGACCCGGAAGTTCCAGCGCGGCCCGCGCCACATTCTGGAACGACAGCCCCACCTGGAACAGCGGATGACGGGCGGTCGAGCGCGGCGGGTTCAGCACCTCCACCAGACGTTCGAACGGCACATCGGCATGGGCGAACGCCTGGAGATCCACCTCACGCTGACGGGCGAGCAGTTCCTCGAACGATTCACCGCCATCGACCAGCGTCCGGAACACCACGGTGTTGACGAACATGCCGATCACATCGTCGAGTTCACGTTCACCACGCCCGGCCACGGGCGTACCGACCGCGATATCGCCGGACCCCGACAGACGCGACAACAACACCGCGAACGCGGTGTGCACCACCATGAACAGCGTCGCGTTGTGGCCGCGCGCCAGGTCCACAAGTCCCGCATGGGTATCCGCGTCGATCGCAACCTCGACCCGGCCACCGGCCATCGACGCGACCGCGGGACGCGGGCGGTCGGCGGGCAGTTCCAGCACATCCGGCAGCCCGGCCAGTTGCTCACGCCAGAAACCGATCTGGCGGGCGGCCACTGACTCGGGATCGGATTCGTCGCCGAGCACCGCGCGCTGCCACAGCGCGTAATCCGCGTACTGCACCCGCAACGGCGCCCAGGACGGCGCCGCACCGGCCACCCGCGCCGCGTACGCCACCATCACGTCCCGGACCAGCGGCCCCATCGACGACGCGTCACCCGCGATGTGATGCACCACGACCGCGAGCACATACTCCGGCGCGGAACCCACCGCGGTATCGGAGATCTCGAACAGCCGCACCCGCACCGGCACTTCTTCGGTCACATCGAACGGCTGGGCGGCCAGCGCGTACACCGCACCCGCGATATCGACCTGCGCGAGCCTGCGCACCGCCACATCGAGACCCACCTGCCCGGCGGGCAGCACGACCTGCACCGGCCCCTGCGGCGTCTCGGGATACACGGTGCGCAGCACTTCGTGCCTGGCGACCACATCGTCGAGCGCGGCACCGAGCGCGGCGGTGTCGAGCGAACCGGTCAGCCGCAGCGCGAACGGCAGGTTGTAGGCCGCCGAACCCGCGGCCGCGCCTTCGCCCTGATCGAAGCGGTTGAGGAACCACATGCGCCGCTGCGCCAGCGACAAGGGCAGCTGCGGCGGACGCGGGATGCTGCCCAGCGCGATCCGGTCTTCGGTGTGGGCATGCGAATCGATCGCACCGGCCAGCGCCGACACCGTGGAGGTCTCGAACAGCGCGCGCACCGGGATACGCGCACCGACCGCCGCACCGAGCCGCGCGACGACCTGGGTGGCGACCAGCGAGTTGCCGCCGAGTGCGAAGAAGTCGTCATCGGCGCCGACGCGGGTAAGCCCGAGTACCTCACCGAACACCCCGGCGACGATCTCCTCCACCGGTGTGGACGGCGCACGGAAGGCGCGCATCTCGAACACCGGCTCCGGCAGGGCCTTTCGATCCAGTTTGCCGCTCGGGTTCAGCGGGAAAGCGTCCAACGCGACGATCGTCGCGGGCACCATATACGCAGGCAGCGACTCGGAAACAGCCGCCAGCAACCCCGCCTGATCAATACCGTGACCAGGCGCGGGCACCACATAAGCCACCAACTGATCACCCAGCGACGTCGACACCACCAACGCCACC
>NZ_JARWNX010000039.1 GCF_029868385.1 Nocardia cyriacigeorgica
CGGCGGTCAGCGCCTGCACCGTACCGGCCACCAGATCGCCGATGGAGACATTGGGCCGGCCCCAACCACATTTTTCGAGCGACGCGAGCCCGCGCATAGTGTTCGCGGCCCGTCTCGTGTCCCCGCTAGCGCTGCGCACGCCGATGGAACCCCGGGTTCGGGGAGACACGAGACACCAGGGGGCCGCGAACCGCGGCGCCGCAGGCGCCGCAATTAGACATAGAACGGTTCGGCGTAATGGAATTCGCCGAGGATCTGTGCGTCGTATGCGGTGAGTGAGCGGATCTGGAAGTGGCTCGCCCAGCTCGGTTCGTCGGGGGCGATGCCGAGGCGGGTGCCGGGGACGAAACCGAAGCGCGGGTAGTAGTCGTGGTGGCCGACCAGGCCGATGAGCGGTTCGTCGAGTGCGTCGGCCGCGCCGATGACGGCGTGCATGAGCGCCGCGCCGACGCCCTCGCCCTGATGGCCGGCCAGCACCCCGATCGGGCCGAGTGCGAGGACCGGGAACGGGCCGACGGCGGCGCGAGTGAGGCAGACGTGTCCGATCACGGCGTCGTGTTGCACCGCGACCATCGACAGCGTCGGTATCCAGCCCGGATCGCTGCGTAGGCGGTCGACGAGATCGACTTCGGGGGGTTCGTCGGCGGCTCGGCCGGTGTACTGCGGGCCGAAAGCGCTGCGGTGGACCGCGGCGATGGCATCGGTGTCGTCGGCGCGTTCGCGTCGGATCAGCACGGTTGTCCTTTCTTTCCGACCATACGAAGTGTGCGTGAACCACCCCTGGTGCGCAATCCGATTCCCGCGCGGGTCGGGGCTCGACGCCGATATGCCAGACTCTGCCCATGGCAGATTCCGCGTCGCTGACCCGGGCCGAAGTGGCCGACATGATCGACCACACCCTGTTGGCGCCGGAGGCCACCACCGAGGATGTGGCCGAGTTGGTGCGCGAGGCTCGTGAACTCGGTGTGTACGCGATCTGTGTCTCGCCGTCCATGCTGCCGGTGCGGGCGCCGGGACTGGTGGTGGCGACCGTGGCCGGATTCCCGTCCGGCAAACATCATTCGCTGGTCAAGGGCGCCGAGGCCAGGCTCGCTGTCGAGCAGGGCGCGGCCGAGGTGGATATGGTCATCGATGTCGGCGCCGCTCTCGCCGGGGATTACACCGGCGTGCTGGCCGATATCGTGACGGTGCGTGAGGCTGTCGGTGATCGGGCGCTGCTGAAGGTGATCATCGAATCCGCTGCCCTGCCCGGCGAGGCGATCGTGCAGGTGTGCCTGGCCGCCGAACGTGCGGGCGCTGATTTCGTGAAGACTTCCACCGGATTCCACCCTGCGGGAGGCGCCGGTGTGCATGCGGTCGAGTTGATGGCCGAGACCGTCGGTGGGCGGCTCGGTATCAAGGCCAGCGGCGGCATCCGTACCGCGGAGGCGGCGGCCGAGCTGATCGCGGCCGGTGCCACGCGTCTCGGATTGTCCCGATCTCGTGCGGTGCTGGAGGGTTTCGCGGCCTGAACGCATGAGGGCGGCACCGGTGCGCGGTCGATACGCGGTGGCGATGCTCAGCAGGACGAGCTGCCTTCGGTCCCCGCGGGCATCTGGGCCGGTCCACCGGCCAGCTGTACCCGCAGGCCGTCATCGGTGACCTGCACACCGGTCGGCCGCATCTCGAACGGGTAGACCTGCAAACTCTGCGACAGCAGATCGGCGATCTCCTGGACCAGATCGGTGGGCAGACCGATACCGAGGACATGCGCCGATTCGATCTCGACCTGCACCGTGTCGGCGGCGACCCGCGGCTGCACCGAGACCTGGGCGACACCGCCGAGGACGTCGAGGGTCAGCTTGCCCTCGGTGGGTGAGGAGGCGACATCGCTCACCAGGCCGCCGAGGGTTTTGCCGATACCGTCATTGCTCCAGGTGATGTCCGCGGTGGAGCGGCCGATCGCGGCGCCGCCGCGGCCGTTGTCGGTGACCTCGACGTCGTGGAACTTCGCGTGCACCCGCATACCGACGGCCGGGCCGAATTTCACGTCGTCACTGTTGACGTTCACCTCGGGCAGCTTGCCGTCGACCCAGGTAACCAGCATCGGCTTGGCGCCGAAGCCGACGTCGATCTTGGAGCCCATCTCCTTCTCGAATTGTCGGCTGACACAGCTCGCGACCGAATGACGCGCGTAGGCCTCACCGCCGACCAGCACGGTGGTCAGCAGCGCGACCACCGCGATCAGGGCGATCACCAGGGTGCGGCGACTGACCGTCAGTGCGGAGCGGATCTTCGTGGGCATGGAGCAGATTCTTCCCGACGTTTCTGTGTCGGCTCTGAGGGTGCGGTGAGGGATGTCTTGTAGCCGAGACCCGCCAATTGTGACATGTGCCACAAGTTTGCCGCGTAGCCTGGTTCCCATGGCCGGTGATGCGGCGAGGCGCACTCCAGGATTCCTTCCCGATCCACTCGCGCCCGCAAGCGGGGATTCCGGTCGCGGCTGGCGGGTGCTGTGTCGGCTGGCCGGTCGCCATGCCGGGTTCTTCACCACGCGGCAGGTATTGCGCACCGGATGCGCGGATCGGGTGCGTGCCTGTCTCGGCAACGGTTCGGTGACCAGGACCGGTGTCGGGATGTTGCGCATGGCGAACTGGCCCGAGGGTCCGCTCGACGAATGCGCGATGTGGGCGGCCTGGTTCGACGGTGCGGTGGCGGTCTCGCATCAGAGCGCCGCTGATCTGCACGGGATCGGGCGCCTGCATCCGAGTTTCCTGCATCTTTCCGCGGCGGCCGGGCGCCCGCCCGTCACCCAGCGGGTGGTGGTGCTGCGCAGGCGGCTACCGAGCGTCGACCTCGAATCCGCCGGGCCGTTCCTGGTGACCACCCCCGTGCGCACGGTGCTCGATCTCGCCGAATCCGATATCGCGCAGTCCGCATTGGACGAGGTGGTGGCCGACGCTCTCGCCATCCACCGCTGCGACGCCCACGAGATCCGGGCGGCGGGAGAAACTCTCGGGACCTGGGCGTCGGTGCGGGTACGGCGCGCGCTCGCCGCCGGTTGAGCCTGGGCCCGAGGTTATCGGGGTGCGACCGCGGCCCACGGCACCGACAGCACGTTGTCACGCATTCGCCTGCGGTAGTCCCGGACCGGAAAGCCTTGTTCGCGCAACAGCTTCGCTGCGCCGCGCCAGCGCACCCGCGGCCCGAACGGCGCCAGCGGCGCGGCATGTGACCAGGCGCGATCGGCGGCGGTGAGCAGCGTGTGTACGCCTTCGCCGGGAATATTGCGGTGGATCAACACCTTCGGCAGACGTTCGGCGATATCGGAGGGGCGTTCGACGGTGAACGGATCCCAGGCCAGCGTCAGCGACAGGGGACCGGTGTGGTCGAGCAGCACCCACGCACAGCGGCGGCCGAGCTCATCGCAGGTGCCGTCGACCAGCAGGCCGTCGGGGGCAAGACCGGACAGGATCGTCGACCAGGCGTCGGGGACCGCCGATTCCGGGTACTGACGTAGCACGTTGAACGCGCGCACCAGTACCGGCCGCAGTCCGGCGAGTTCGAAACCGCCGCGGGCGAAACGGACACCGTCGCGTCCGGGCACCACCCGTTCCGGGTCGATCTCCAGACCGACCACGCGCACATCCGGCCGCACCGTGCGCAGCCGCTCGGCCAGCTCGAAAGTGGTCCACGGGCTCGCGCCGTAGCCGAGATCGACCACCAGTGGGTCGGTGGCCGCGTGCAATCTGGCGGTCACCAATTCGTCGTGGATCAGCCAGCGGTCGCTGCGGCGCAATCGGTTGACGCCGGTGGTGCCGCGGGTGATCGTGCCGACCGGATTCAGCTGGTGGGGTTTTGCTCTTCCAGCCACGTCTGGGTCACCTCGGCCTCGGCACGGAACAGATCGACGAGGTTCACCAGCATCAGCTGCTCGAGCCGTGGGCCGACCATCGGGATGAAGACCTTCGCCTCGGAGGAGAAACGCATGGTGCAGCCGGTCTCGGTGGGGAACAGATGCATGGTTCCGGTGAGGCTGCCGGGACCGGCGGGGATGGACGCGGAGTATTTGCCGGTGACCTCGGGCCCGAACGGGCCGTAGCTCTCCTTGCGGGTGATCACCATGTCCTTGCGGATCACCGTCTGCGCGATCTCGGGCAGCGTCTCGCGCGGCAGGATGTGGTGCAGCACCACCTCGATACCGTCGTCATCGGATTCGAGGCTGACCACATCGTTGGGCGAGTACTTCCGCATCTCCTCGATCCGGGCCTCCCAGTAGTCCCGGTTCGACAGCGCCGCGTACAGCTCTTTGGTGGTGTGCAGCGGGTAGCGGGCTGAGTAGTCCAGTCGGCGAGCCATGGGCGGTTACGTTACCGGGACCGGTTGTCAGGACCGAGCCGGGCGGTGGAAGCGGGGACCGGCCACAACCGGTCCCCGCACGACGCCGTCGGCGTCACAGTGCGTCAGTTCTCGGAGATCCAGGCGTTGGTGAACTCGGTCTCCTCGGCGAGCAGTTCGGTGAGGCGTTCGGCGATGGCGGCTTCGATCTTGCTGCCGAACAGCGGAACCTTGACCTCGATGCTGCCGTCGACCACGGCCGTCGACCCCGCGTCGACGCTGCTGAGGGCGATGGTGCCGCGGACCTCGGCGGGCGCACCCTCCACCCGCGCCTCGAAGGTCGCGGAATCGCCGGTCCAGCTCTCGGTGCGGGGGATGATCAGATCGCCGGGGCGAACCGCGGTGATGGCCGCGGGCAGCAGTTCGGCGGCGATGGCCTGCACCACCTCGATGCGTACCTGGTCACCGTCGACGGTGACCGACTCCAGCCGGGCGTTCGGCCCGCCGACGGCCGCGATCCGGTCCTTCCAGTACTGCTGGTCGGCGAACGCCGCGCGCACGGCAGCGACCGGATGGGTGTAGCGGGCCGTATACGCCAGGGGTGTAGCCATGGTCGGACACGCTACCGTCTGGCTGTGCGAACTTCACGGTTGGTGTCCTCGGAACAAGTGCGTGACCTGCTGTCGGGGACCGATGCGACGGTCCGCGACGGGGTGCGCCTCGCGGACCTGACGACGCTGCGGGTCGGCGGCCCGGCCATTGTCGCCGAATGCGCGAGCACCGACGCCCTGGTGGCGACGGTGCGCGCGCTGGACGCGGCCGGTGTGCCGCTGCTGCTGCTCGCCGGTGGGTCCAATCTGCTCATCGACGACGCCGGTTTCGCCGGTGTGGTGGTGCGGGTTGCCACCACCGCGGTCACCTTCGGCGCCGACAGTGTGCTCGCCGAAGCGGGCGCGAACTGGGACACGGTGGTGGCGGCCACCGTCGACGCCGGATTCGGCGGGCTGGAATGCCTGTCCGGGATTCCCGGTTCGGCCGGGGCGACGCCGGTGCAGAACGTCGGTGCCTATGGGGTCGAGGTCGACCGGTTGCTGCGCCGCGTCCAGCTGCTCGACCGCACCACCGGCGATATCGGCTGGGTCGAACCGTCCGAGCTGGGTTTCGGCTACCGCACCAGCGTGCTCAAGCACAGCGATCGGGCCGTGGTGCTCGCGGTCGAATTCGCGCTCGACCCGAGTGGTGCGAGCGCGCCCCTTCGGTATGGGGAGCTGGCCCGCACGCTCGGCGCGGCCGAGGCCGAATCCAAGCCTGCCGCGCAGGTCAGGGCGGCTGTGCTGGCGCTGCGCGCGGGTAAGGGGATGGTGCTCGATCCCACCGACCACGACACCTGGAGCGCGGGCTCGTTCTTCACCAATCCGGTGGTGGCGCAGGCCGACGCCGAGCAGGTGCTCGCGAAGATCCGCGCGCACGTGGGGGAGGCCGCGATCCCCACCTATCCCGCGCCGGACGGGGTGAAGCTGTCGGCGGGGTGGCTGATCGAGCGCGCCGGCTTCGGCAAGGGTTTTCCTGGGCCGCAGGCCGCCGCCAGGTTGTCGACCAAACACACATTGGCGCTGACCAACCGTGGAACCGCCTCCGCCGCCGATCTGGTGTCGTTGGCGCGCACCGTCCGTGACGGCGTGGCCGAGCGGTTCGGCGTCCGGTTGGTGCCCGAACCGGTCACGGTCGGCGTCGCGGTGTAGGTCGCAGTCGCTGCCGAGCCGCGATCCCGTCGATAGCTGAAACATTGCTGTCAGCGCCGAGTTGTCGAGAAGTGTCCGCCGACGCCGACGTGGGCGATCCCACACCGCGGCAGCGCTGTCATGGTCGGCCGACCGATTTGCCGGGCGTAGATTCGATGGAGTGAGCAACCGACCAGACACGTTCGGTCCGGCTGCCGCTGTGGCGGGTGTGCTGCTCGCGGTGGTGGCGCTGGTCGCCGGATGCACGATCGACCGGGGTGAAGGTTCCGGGCCCGCCGCCGACGGTCCGGTCGCCGCGGTCACCATGACCCCCGACGCCGACGCCACCGATGTGGGCCCGACCGCCCCCGTCTCGGTGACCGTCGAGAACGGCACCATCAACCAGATCGCCCTGACCAACGCCAATGGCAGGCAGGTCAAGGGCGAGATGTCGCCGGACAAGCGCAGCTACCGCACCACCGAACCGCTCGGCTACGACTCGTCCTATACCTGGACCGGCACCGCCATCGGCACCGACGGCAAACCCGTCCCGATCGACGGCACCTTCAGCACGCTCGCCCCCGAGGCGACCGTCCCGGCCACGCTCAATATCGGTGACGGTCAGGAAGTGGGCATCGCCGCGCCGATCATCGTGCAGTTCAAGGCGCCGGTGCAGAACAAGGCCGCGGTGGAGAAGGCGCTCACCGTCACCACCGATCCGCCCACCGAGGGCGCGTGGGCCTGGTTCCCCGACGACAACGGCGGCTCCCGCCTGCACTGGCGTCCCAAGGAGTACTGGACGCCCGGTACCACCGTGCACGTCGCGGCCATGCTCTACGGGCTCGACCTCGGCGACGGTAAGTACGGCGACTCCGATATCACCTCCGATTTCACCATCGGCCGCGCGCAGATCGTCAAGGCCGACGCTCCGAGCCACCGGATGCAGGTGGTGCGTGACGGCGCCGTGGTCTTCGACTTCCCGGTCAGCTACGGCGAGGGCAATGAGGCGCGCAATGTCACCCGCTCGGGCATCCATGTGGTGACCGAGAAGTACGAGGACTTCATGATGTCGAATCCGCCGTACTACGAGAACGTCCGCGAACGCTGGGCCGTGCGCATCTCCAACAACGGCGAGTTCATCCACGCCAACCCGGCCTCGCTGTCGGCGCAGGGCGCGGCCAATGTCACCAACGGCTGCATCAACCTCTCACCCGCCGATGCGGAGGCCTATTTCCCGACGGCCCGCTACGGCGATCCGGTCGAGGTGACCGGCACCCGCATCGAGTTGTCGGCGGCGGACGGCGATCTCTACGACTGGACCATCGACTGGGAGACCTGGAAGTCGATGTCGGCGCTCACCGGCAAACCCACCACGACGGTCTCCGCCACCCCGGTACCCCCGCAACCGGCGGGCGGGCGCTGAGTCGACCGGTTCAGCCGCTTCCGGGCGGGTTGTCGATGACATAGCGCCAGCGGTCGTCCGGGTCGGCGGACTGCGATCGGAAACCTAAGGGGTGTCGGGGGATTCCTCGATGAGGTGCTCGAATGCGCGCAGGTTCTTCAGCGATTCACCGCGCGAGACCCGCCACTTCCATTCCTTGCGGATGGATTCGGCGAACCCCAGTTCGAGCAGGGTGTTGAAGTCGAAGTCGACGGCCTCGAGCACCTGGCCGAAGATGCGGTCCAGCTCGTCGGGGGTGACGGCGTGGGTGGACATCCGGCCGACCAGATAGATGTCACCGACCCGGTCCAGGGTGTAGGCCACACCGTAGAGCTTGCGGTTGCGGCGCAGCAGGTATTTGTAGACGCCTTCGAAGTTCTCGTCGGGCTTGCGGCAGACGAACGATTCGATGCGCACACCGTGCTTGCCGACGCTGAGCATCAGCGTGGTCTTCAGCTTGCGCTCACCGGGCAGGACCACGACGAAGGTGTCGTCGGCGGGGCGGGTGTACTCGATCTCGCGCTCGGCCAGCGTCGCATCGATGACGTTCGCCGCCTCGGTTGCCGAACTCATCGGCGTGCTCCTGTCCGGCGCCGCCACAGCGCCCGCGATCTGGCCTGATTGTCGCCGAGGATAGTCGGCCTGCCCGGCGCGACCGCGCGGGCGCCGATTCCGGCGCGGTCGGCGGCGATGCGCGACAGCGCGGCCGAATAACTGTCCAACAGGCCCTCGGCGGTATGCGCCCAGGAGAATTTCGCGGCGTGCTCGACGGCACGGACACCCATCTGTTCGAGCCTGGTCGGCGTATCGAGCAGGGTGGTCAGCGCGTCGGCCCAGTCGTCGGTGCGGTGGCCGGGAACCAGCAGGCCGGTATCGCCGTGGCGGACCGCGGTGCCGAGCCCGCCGACATCGGCGGCGAGCACCGGGGTGCCGCTGGCCTGCGCCTCCAGCGCGACCAGACCGAAGGATTCGTTGTAGCTGGGGACCGCGACCAGATCGGCCGCGCGATAGATCCGCACCAGCCGGTCCGAGGACTGCGGCGGCAGGAACGTCACCCGATCGGCGATGCCCAATTCGGCGGCGAGTTCGATGAGTGCGTCGGGGCGTTTGAGCCCGCTGCCCGACGGCCCGCCCACGATGAGGACCCGCAGCCTGCGGTGCGGCTCGCGGTGGATGGCCGCGGCGGCCGCGCGCACGAGGACGTCGGGCGCCTTCAACGGTTGGATCCGCCCGATGAACGCGACGATCTGCTCATCGCGGGCCAACCCCAACTCGGCGCGCGCCGCCGCCTTGTCACCCGGACAGTAGCGGCGCAGATCGGCGCCCGGCGGCACCACATCGATGCGGTCGGCATCGGCGCCGTACAGCTCGACGAGCTGACGCGCCTCCTCACCGGTATTGGCGACCATTCGGTCGGCCTCGGCGATCACCTGTTTCTCGCCGATCTCCCTGGTCGCCGGTTCTGGACAGTCGCCATCGGCCAGTGCGGCGTTCTTCACTGCGGCGAGCGTGTGCGCGGTGTGCACCAGCGGCACCCGCCAGCGGTCGCGGGCCAGCCAGCCCACCTGGCCGGACAGCCAATAATGCGAATGCACCAGGTCGTAGTGGCCGGGCAGATGCCGGGCCTCCTGCCGCAAGACCTCGGCGGTGAACGGGCACAGCTGCGTGGGCAGATCGTGTTTGTCCAGGCCCTCGAACGGACCGGCGACCACATTGCGCACCAGTACGCCGGGGGCGGCTTCCTGCACCGGCGGGACATTCGACGATGTGGCGCGGGTGAAGATCTCCACCTCGGTGCCGCGACGGGCCAGTTCGATGGCGGTATGCAGCACGTAGACATTCATGCCACCCGCATCCCCGGTGCCCGGTTGCGCGAGTGGTGAGGTGTGCACCGACAACACCGCGATCCGACGGGGCCGTGGTTCCGGGCGTTCACTCACAATGTCCATACTGCATGGTGTAACGCCGCGTTCAGGTGCCCGCTTCCCGGCGAGTGACAGCCATCACAAACCGGTGGTGAGGGCGGTCACGCGGACCGCGGCGGGGTCGCTGGTCCGCGTGGCGCGGTCGGTGTCGGGGCGGTGGTCGCCGTGACCGGTCGGGGGTCTGGGTCGGTCGCGCATGCCCGAGCGGCCGGGCGGCGCCGGTCCGGGTCAGAGGTCGTCGATGAACTCGCCGACCTCACCGACGAAGCGTTCGCGGTCTTCGATGAACAGGCCGTGCTGGGCGTCCGCCCAGAACGAGGTGCGCGATTTCGGCGCCAGTTCGGCGATGTATCGGCCGTTGTCGATCGGCACGACCGGATCGGCGGTGCCGTGCAGCACCAGCACCGGAATGTCCAGGCCGCGCAGGGTCTCGGAGTTGTCCACCGTGCGGTAGAACAGCGCCTTGCGCACGAACGGCGGCGTCGACAGACTCGCGCCGAACAGTCGCTGGGCGTCGCCGCCCTTGTCCGCGCCCGGCCCGGTATTCGAGTTGCCGAAGGCCGCGAATCCGCGCATTGCCCGGCCCGCGCTCTCCTCGAAAACCGACGGAATCGCGGTCTCCATGGCCGGGCCGACCGCGGCGCCGGGGATGTCGGGACCGATATTGGCCAGCGATCCGGTGTAGATCACACCCGCCACCGCGCCGGTTCCGTACGCGGTCAGATAGTCGCTGATCGCGATGCCGCCATAGGACCAGCCGAGCAGAACTGCGCCGGATTCGATGGATTCGGCGGTGAGCACGGCAGCCAGATCGGCGGCCCAGTTCTTCGGATCGTCGTAGCCGGTCGCCGGTGCGTCCGAGTAGCCGTGCCCACGCAGATCCACCGCGATCACCCGGTACCGCTCGGCCAGATCATCGGCCGCCCGCCCCCAGCACCGCAGATTCGCCGACCAGCCGTGCAGCAGCACCAGCGGCCTGCCCTCGGCCGGACCGAGGACGCGGTAGACGATGCGTGTTCCGTCGGCACTGACGACTTCCCGAATAGCCATGCCCGTCAGGCTAGCGTTTCGCCGGTGTCGGTCGCGGCTCTGACCGGGCGTTCGGTACGGGCCGGTTTAGGCTTGGCGCATGAGCGAGCCAACGATCAACGCTGCCACCAGCGTGCGCGTGCCGGGGCCGAGTGTGGGCGAGGTGCGGGCATGAGCGCGCGCACCGCTGTCGTCACGGGAGCCAGCTCGGGAATCGGCGAGGCCACTGCGAGGGAGCTGGCGAAGCAGGGGTATCACGTCTACGTCGGGGCGCGCAGGCTCGACCGGCTCCAGCGGCTTGCCGCCGAGATCGGTGGTACCGCACTCGAACTCGATGTGACCTCCGAGGATTCCGTGCGCGCGTTCACCGACGCGATCGACCGGGTGGACGTGCTGGTGAACAATGCGGGCGGGGCGAAGGGCCTCGCGACCGTCGCCGACGCCGATCTCGATGACTGGCGCTGGATGTGGGAGACCAATGTCCTCGGCACCCTGCGCGTGACCAAGGCACTGCTGCCCAAGCTGATCGACTCCGGTGACGGGCTCATCGTCACCATCACCTCGGTCGCCGCCTTCCACGCCTACGACAACGGCTCCGGCTACACCTCCGCCAAGCACGCCCAGGCCGTACTGCACCGCACCCTGCGCGGCGAACTGCTCGGCAAACCGGTCCGGCTCACCGAAATCGCCCCCGGCGCGGTGGAAACCGAATTCTCCCTCGTCCGCTTCGAGGGCGACGAGGAGCGCGCCGCCAAGGTCTACGAAGGCATCGACCCGCTCGTCGCCGAGGACATCGCCGAGATCGTCGCCTTCACCGCCTCCCGCCCACCACACGTCAACCTCGACCAGATCATCGTCAAACCCCGCGACCAGGCCGATCCGGGCCGCTTCGCCCGCCGCACCTGACGAGTGGCTCCTGGCTGCGGGCGCTTCTCGCGAAACGCCGCAGCCGGGTGCCGCTCGCGGGTTCGCGCACGGGGTCGGTTGGCGCGCCTTGACCTGAAGTGTGGTTGAGGTAGCAGGCTGGTGGTCATGAGTGCGATTGCATCCGAACCGCCCGTCGTCGAGGACACCACTACCGACCATGCCGCTGATATCAGTGCGATCGAAGGGCTGATCGCCGATGTGGAGACCGGCTACAACACCAACGATGCCGAACTGATGATCAGCGGTTTCACCGCGAACGCCGCGGCGGGCAATGCGGTGGGCATGGTGATCACCGGCCGCGACGCGCTGCTCGACTCCGGGCGTCGTGGGCTGGCGGGTTTCCTGAAGAACGAGTACGTCCGCTACGAGATCACCGACATCACCTTCCTCCGCCCGGACGTCGCCGTCGCGCACAAGGCGGCGCGAGCCACCACCGCCGACGGCACGCTCATCGATCAGGACCCCGCCATGGTCGCCCTCTACGTTCTGGTCAAGGAGGGCGAGCGCTGGTGGGTCGCCGCCCGCCACAACACCCTGGTTCCCGCTGCCTGATCGCCCCGTGGGGAGACGGCTCCGCAGTCGGTTTCGGAAGGTGGAGTTCCTCGTCCACACTTTGCGTGAGCTGCGGATTGCCGTCCGCGGCCTGGAACCTCGGCAGCGATGTCACACTCGCCGGGCCTACTTCGTCGATCGGATGAGTAAGGGAACCTGATCGAGGAGGCAGTGATGCGGATTGCAGTGCTCGGAGCCAGCGGGCGGATCGGCCGTGAGGTCGTGGATGTGCTGACGAACCAGGGGCACGAGGTTTCCGAGGTGACCCGGACGGCGGGGGTCGACGCGTACACCGGCGCCGGGTTGCGTGCGGCGCTCGACGGAGCG
Organism: Nocardia cyriacigeorgica; assembly: GCF_029868385.1. Lineage (GTDB taxonomy): Bacteria > Actinomycetota > Actinomycetes > Mycobacteriales > Mycobacteriaceae > Nocardia > Nocardia cyriacigeorgica_F. The sequence goes on from NZ_JARWNX010000039.1 coordinate 12,240, forward strand.
GACGTCGTGGTGGACGCGACCAACGCGTCGACCACCGAAACCGCTGCGGTACAGGACTTCTTCGGCACCATCGCCCGGAATGTGCAGCAGGCGGCGTCCGCGGCGGGGGTGCGGCGGATCGCGCTGGTGTCGATCATCGGCATCGATGCGTTCACCGCCGGTCACTATGCGGGCAAGCTCGCGCATGAGCGCGCCTACCGAGAGGGTCCGCTGCCGGTGCGGATCCTGCGGGCCGCGCAGTTCCACGAGTTCACCGAGATGATGTTGGAGTGGACCACCCGTGGTGACAGCGCCTACGTCCCGGCGATGCGCACCCACCTCGTCGCCGCGCGCACCGTGGCCGAGCAGCTGGCGCGGATCGCGCTCGCGGATTCGGCCCCCGAGACCACCGATATCGCCGGTCCGGAGGAACTGAATCTGGCGGCGGCGGTCGCACGCCTGGCTGCCCGCCGCGGCGCACCGGCGCGGGTGCAGGAGATCATCGACGCCGACGACCCGAACCGGGATCTGCAAGCCGGTGGCGCCCTGCTGCCCGGCCCCGATGCGATCATCGCGGGCCCGACCTTCGAGCAGTGGCTCGATCGGCACTACCCCGCGAACGCTTAGTCACGCGGATCTCGGCGCCGCCGGATCGCCCCTTGCCTCGGTGACCACGAGGGAGCATGGTGAAGGGCACCGGTGGCGCCGCCGGGCGCTGCCCCGAGCAGAGAGGGGGTGGGTCGTGTTCGCGCGATCTACCACGATTCAGGCGCAACCCTCCGCTATCGACGCCGGGATCGCGCATATGCGTGATGTCGTGCTGCCTGAAGTCCAAGAAATACCCGGATGCGTCGGACTGTCGCTGATGGTGGACCGAGCCAGCGGCCGGTGCATCGCCACCACGTCCTGGGAATCGGAAGCGGCCATGCGCGACAGCATGGACCGGGTCGGGCCGATCCGGGAACGCGCGATCGCCCTGTTCGGCGGCAGCGCACATGTCGAAGAATGGGAGATCGCCGGTCTGCACCGGGCCCATCTGTCCAGCGAAGGCGCGTGCGTGCGGGCCACCTGGGTCAAGACCGATCCGAGCCGTATCGATGCGGCCGTCGAGGTCTACAAGGCCAGCACCCTGCCCGCGATGGAGGACCTCGACGGGTTCTGTAGCGCGAGCCTGATGATCAACCGCAAATCCGGCCGAGCCGTCTCCTGCACCACCTACGACAATGCCGAAGCCATGCGCCGCAGCCGCGAGCAGTCGGCTTCCCTTCGGGTCGACGCCGCACGGGAAACCGGTGTCGAAGCGCTCGACGTCCGCGAGTTCGAACTGGCGCTAGCGCATCTGCGGGTGCCGGAAATGGCCTGACGGGTTCCGCGGTCCGGTGAGAGACGAGTGAACCGGCGGGTCGTGCGAGTACGACCCGCCGGTTCGCTGTGTCGGTCCGTTCCGCCGCCTCGCCTGGCCGTGTCAGCCGCTCATGCGCCCGCGTCGGACCCCGGAGCCCATTGCCATTGCGGGCCGGGCGGGTAGGGGTTGGCGCCGCTCGGATACAGTTCCGCGCCTGGTGCTCACGCGCGTGTCAGACGCTCACATGCCGAAGGTCGGCGCCGGGCATAGGTTCAGCTTGTATCGGCCGATGACCGGCCGGCCAGTGAGTTTTACCGAACGCGGGGGTCCGCGGCGCAGCGCCGCGCGTCACGTGCGCGACAATCGGGGCCCGCGGATCTGGACCTGGGAGGCGTCGGTGGCGGTGCTGGCATTGGATATCGGGGCGACGAAGTTCGCCGCGGGGTTGGTCGACGCCGCCGGGCAGGTGCATGCGGTGCGGCGGGCGGCGGTGCCGGAGAACGGAGTGTGGGAGGTCTGCCGTTCGCTGCTGCTCACGGTCGCCGATGGTGCGTCGGTGACCGCGGTCGGGATCGGATCGGCCGGGCCGGTGGACGTGCCGGGCGGGATCACGGGTCCGCTGAACATCCGGGAATGGCGCGACGGATTCGCGGTCGTGGCCGCAGTCGGTGCGTTGTTTCCCGACGCCACCGTGCGATTCGCGATCGACGGCGCGTGTCTGGCACTGGCCGAACAACATTCGGGTGCGCTGCGCGGCGTGCGGAACGCCCTGGCGATGACGGTGTCGTCGGGAATCGGCGGCGGCCTGCTCGTGGATGGCACGGTCTGCACCGGTCGTACGGGGAACGCGGGACATATCGGCCACATCGTGGTGCCCGGCTGGGATGTGCCCTGCGCGTGCGGTGGGTTCGGCTGTGTCGAGGCGGTCGCGAGCGGTATGTCCTCGGCACGCTGGGCGAGGGAACAGGGCTGGGTGGGGGAGAACGGGGTCGAACTGGCGCGGGCGGCGGCGATCGGCGATCCGATCGCGTGCGCCGCACTCGCCCGCGCCGGGACCGCGCTCGGCCAGGCCATCAGCTCCGCGGCGGCGCTGCTCGATGTCGACACCGTCGTCATCGGCGGTGGCTTCGCCCATTCCGGCGAACCGCTGTGGGGCCCCATGCGCGCGTCCATCGCCCGGCACGCGGGCCTGAACTTCATCCGCGATCTACGAGTCGAACTGTCCACTCTCACCGACGGAGCCACCCTGGTCGGCGCCGCCATCCTCGCCGCCGATCTGCCGGCCCCGCGCTGAATCGCTGCGCGGCCGCGCGCCTTCCCACCCTGTCGTGCTGTGCCTTTCCGAGTCGCTCGCGCCGTGCTGTGCCTTTCCGAGTCGCTCGCGCCGTGCTGTGCCTTCTCGAGTCGCTCGCGCCGTGCTGTGCCTTCCCGAGCTGCCCGCGCTGCGCTGTGCCTTCTCGACTCGCTCGCGCAGCGCCGCGCCAGTCGCTCGCCTGTGCGGTGCGCTGCGGCGTAGTCCCCCCCACTCTCTGACTGCCCGACCGCATCGGACTCTCGCACCGCGTGGAACCAGCCCGCCCGCCCGTGCTCCGGCGCGTGGCGGGACGTTCTCGGCCACGCTGACACCGACGATCGGGCGCACGGTTCGCTGATCCGCCCGAACTCGGATGGGTGCCTCCGACCGGCGGGTCCGACCCCTCGAGGTGCACGCACGCCGCGAAGCCGACCATGGCAGGATGGCCCGCATGACGTACACCCTCGTGTTGCTGCGCCACGGCGAGAGCGAATGGAATGCCCTGAACCTGTTCACCGGCTGGGTGGACGTCCATCTGACGGACAAGGGCATCGCCGAGGGCAAGCGGGCCGGTGAGCTGCTGGCCGAGCACGGCATCGCGCCCGATATCGTCTACACCTCGCTGCTGCGTCGCGCGATCAGCACCGCCAATATCGCGCTCGACGCCGCCGACCGCCACTGGATCCCGGTGGTGCGCGACTGGCGGCTCAACGAGCGCCATTACGGTGCGTTGCAGGGTAAGAACAAGGCCCAGATCCGGGACAAGTACGGCGAGGACCAGTTCATGCTGTGGCGTCGCAGCTACGACACCCCGCCGCCGCCGATCGAAGCCGACAACGAGTACAGCCAGAACGGCGACCCGCGCTACGCCGGTATCGAGGTCCCGCAGACCGAATGCCTGCTCGACGTGGTGAACCGGATGATCCCGTACTGGGAGTCGACCATCTCCAAGGAGCTGCTGTTGGGTAAGACCGTCCTGGTCGCCGCGCACGGTAATTCGCTGCGTGCCCTGGTCAAGCACCTCGACCAGATCTCCGATGACGATATCGCCGGTCTCAATATCCCCACCGGCATCCCGCTGCGCTACGAACTCGACGAGAACCTGCGTCCGGTGCGTCCGCGCGAATACCTCGACCCGGAAGCCGCCGCCGCCGGTGCGGCCGCCGTGGCGAGCCAGGGTGGCAAATAGGTCACTCGCTACCTCTGTCCCGACCTCTGCGCTGCGTCTCTCCACTGGGGAGGCGTGGCGCAGTTGTTTCACTGCCGCGCGGAGTGCCGGGCCTGCGCCCCTCGGCGAAATCGTAGGTGTACTCCGGTGTTTCGGCCCGAAAAACCACCATCCGTCTGGGTCGGTCGGCACCGACAGGCCCGTGCGGACCCACCGCGCGACCGGCCGCGAGCGCATTAAGTGACTGACGATTATTACTCCCCGGTAAGCGGTGTGTAGGCTGCTGAGCGTCTGACCGGTGGAGAGGTGGGTCACGTCCGATGAAGTACGTCTTACGAGCCGTCGTGGTGTTGGTGTCGACGGTGCTGCTCGTTCCCCTACTGGGACAGAGCGCGCTCGGTGCACCGGCGGTGGCCGGCCCGGACGGTGGCGCGGCGGGCGCGAGCTGGGCCGCCACCCACGACGGAGCCCAGCAGTACCCGAAGATTCACATCGAATGGGATGTGCCCATCACGATGGACGACGGAACGGTGCTGAAAGGCAACGTCTACCGGCCCGCCGACGAGTCGGGGCGGCCGGTCGACACCAAGACGCCGACCATCGTCAACATGACGCCCTACACCAAGTTGGTGTCGAATCTGGCCGATCATGCCCAGTCCATCCCCGGACTGTCGGACGCGCTGTTCGAGCTGCTGCGCCAGATCGATATGACCGGCACCCCGCTGTCCGGCGTCACCGATCTGACCAAGGCATTCGCAGGTGGCGAGCTGCGCAACTTCACCGTGGACCGCCAGCTCATCAAGAGCGGGTACTCGCAGGTCGTGGTCGACGTCCGGGGAACCGGGTTCTCCCAGGGTGTCTGGGACATGCTGCGCGATCGGGAGCAGCGCGACACCATCGAGGTGATCGACTGGGCCTCGCGTCAGCCGTGGTCGACCGGCAAGATCGGCATGAACGGCATCTCCTACTCCGGCATCAACCAGGTGCAGGCCGCCGAGAAGCAGCCCGCCGCGCTGAAGGCGATCTTCCCGGTGGTCCCCGGCAGCGATCTGGCCAACGATGTGCTCATGCCCGGCGGCGGCTTCGGCTTCAACTTCATTCCGCTGTGGCTGACCGCGATCAACGGGCTGAAATGGGTGCCCGATGTGTCCTCGCTGGTCACCGGCAATTTCGATCAGCAGTGGCTGGCCGATCGTCAGGCATCCCCGCTGACTTACCTCGACGTGTTCCTCAACGCCTACACCAAGGTGAACACCGCCGATATCGACCCGCGGCTGCACGGCATGCTCGCCCACAACAGCCCGGAACGCCAAGCCTGGCTCGGTGATCCGATGCGGATCGAGATCCCGACCTTCGTGGTCGGCGGCTGGCACGACCTGTTCACCTACTCCGAATCCAAGATCTACAACAAGATCTCGGTGCCGCCGGGGCAGAAACAGCTGTTGATGGGCAACACCTATCACGTGAACTCCGGCAACGAGTACGGCAAGCCGGGTCTGCCGCCGCGCCTGGATGTGCTGCAACGCGCCTGGTTCGACAAGTGGCTCAAGGGCGTCGACAACGGCATCGACGGCTACGGCCCGGTGACACTGCGCCAGCAGGGCGCGGGCTGGGTCACCCGCGAGGGTTTCGGTACGTCGGCGCCCGCCGATCAGCGGGCCGAACACCGTCGCATGTATCTGTCGGCCGCACCGAGCGGTACCGCGCAGAGCGTGCACGATGGATCGCTGACCCCCGCCGTCGGCGACACCGCCCGCCTGACGGTGGCGCCCGGCCTGACCAGCCTGTGCTCCAACGATGCGGCGCAGGGTAGCGCCGGTGTGCTGTCGGTGATCGACGGATGCGCCAAGGACTCCCGTATCCAGGAACTCAACGGGCTGACCTTCACCAGCGCACCGGTCGCCGAGGCGACCATCATCTCCGGCCCGATCGCGGTGCGGCTCAATACCGTTCAGGACGCCACCGACGGCTACTGGGTGGTGACGGTCAACGATGTGGCGCCCGACGGCCGGTCGACGGTGCTCTCGTCCGGGCAGCTGATGGCCTCGCTGCGTGAGGTCGACGAGGCGGGCAGCACCCGCTCGGCCAACGGCGATTACACCGACCCGCGCCCGTTCACCTCGATCGAGAAGCGCAAGCCGACCGTGCCCGGCGAGGCCACCACCCTCGATATCGGCCTCCCGGCGACCGAGGCGCTGCTCCAGCCCGGCCACCGGCTGCGCGTCGACGTCTACGCGGGCAACTTCCCCAAGGGTCTGCCGATCCTGCCCATGCTCGTCGATACCGGTCTGAAGCCCCAGCATGTGCAGCTGGACCCACAGCGGCCAAGCTTCGTCAACATCCCGGTGCGAGGTAACACCGGCTGGTGATCCCGGCCGTCGACCGAGCCCGAGCCGGGCGCGGCGATCACGGAGGGGAATCGCCGAGCCGTCAGGCTCCCGGCTGTGCGGGCCGCGCGAGCATCACCGCTCGCGCGGCCCGCTCTCGTCTGCCGGATCAGCGCACGGTGCCCGCGGCCGGTCGTCCCTTGCTCGCCTCGATGGGGCCGGTGCTGGCGGCCGGTCGGCGACACGCCGTCATGCACGGGTCGCTCGGGCGCAGCGTCACTTTGGCCGAACAGCAAGTGAACGCCTGGCTAACGTCGCCGTAAGCGGCTGTGACCTGCGTGAAACTTCCCGGACCTGCTGTCACGAGCGCAGCTGGCGACCGTACGATTCAAGGTGTGAGTGTTCCCCAGGCCGTGCTGCTGGCAGTGCTGGCAGCTGTTGTCGGGCTGGCCATCGGCGGGCTGCTCATCCCGTATATGAACGCCAGGCAAGCCGCCCGCAGGCAGGCCGAATCCGGGCTCACCATGTCGCAGGTGCTCGATCTGATCGTGCTGGCGTCGGAAAGCGGTATCGCGGTGGTGGACGAATACCGCGACGTGGTGCTGGTCAATCCGCGCGCCGAAGAACTCGGCCTGGTCCGCAACCGGCTGCTCGACGAGCGTGCCTGGGCGGCGGTGGAGAAGGTGCTGGCCAACGGTGAATCCGCCGAGTTCGATCTGACCGCCAAACATCCGGTGCCCGGCCGCAGCCGCATCGCGGTGCGCGGGGTGGCGCGGCCGCTGTCACGCGAGGAGACCAACTTCACCGTCCTGTTCGCCGATGACGACTCCGAACAGGCTCGGATGGAGGCCACCCGCCGCGATTTCGTGGCCAATGTCAGCCATGAACTCAAGACCCCCGTCGGCGCGATGAGCCTGCTCGCCGAGGCGATGCTGGAATCGGCCGACGATCCGGACGCCGTACGCCACTTCGGGGAGCGGGTCCTCGGCGAATCGCGCAGGCTCGGCAAGATGGTCACCGAACTGATCGCGCTGTCGCGGCTACAGGGCGCGGAGAAGCTACCGCAGCTCGAGGTGGTCGACGTCGACACCGTGGTGATGCACGCCGTCGACCGCTCCCGCACCACCGCCGAAGCCGCCGGCATCACCGTCAGCACGGATCGGCCCAGCGGGCTCGAGGTGCTCGGCGATGAAACGCTGCTGGTCACCGCGTTGTCGAATCTGGTCGAGAACGCCATCGCGTATTCACCGGCCGGATCGCACGTCTCGGTGAGCCGCTCGCTGCGCGGTGAGCACGTCGCCATGGCGGTGACCGATCGCGGTATCGGCATCGCCAAAGAAGACCAGGAGCGGGTGTTCGAACGATTCTTCCGCTCGGACAAGGCGCGCTCGCGCTCGACCGGCGGCACCGGCCTCGGGCTGGCTATCGTCAAACACGTGGCCGCCAACCACAACGGTGAGATCACGCTGTGGAGCAAGTTGGGCACCGGCTCGACTTTCACCCTGCGTATACCGGCACATCACGAGACCGACGGAGAAGAAGAATCCGGCGGCGTGGTGATGAGCAAGAAGGAAACCAGCCCGCGTCCAACAGCGCCGGGCCGAACCAATGGTGTGGAGGCACGCAGATGACGAGTGTGTTGATCGTCGAGGATGAGGAGTCGCTGGCCGACCCGCTCGCCTTCCTGCTCAAGAAGGAGGGCTTCGAGGTCACCGTCGTCGGTGACGGCCCGTCCGCGCTCGCCGAGTTCGACCGGTCCGGTGCCGATATCGTGCTGCTCGACCTGATGCTGCCCGGTATGAGCGGCACCGACGTATGCAAGCAACTGCGCACCCGCAGCGGCGTGCCGGTGATCATGGTGACCGCACGCGACAGCGAGATCGACAAGGTGGTCGGCCTGGAACTCGGCGCCGACGATTACGTCACCAAACCGTATTCGGCGCGTGAACTCATCGCCCGCATCCGGGCCGTGCTGCGCCGCGGCGCCGGTGACGAACTCGACGGCGGTAACGAGAACGGCGTGCTCGAGGCGGGCCCGGTGCGCATGGACGTCGACCGGCACACCGTGCTGGTGAACGGCAAACCGGTCACGCTGCCGCTCAAGGAGTTCGACCTGCTCGAATACCTGCTGCGCAACTCCGGCCGGGTGCTGACCCGCGGCCAGCTGATCGACCGGGTCTGGGGCGCAGACTACGTGGGAGACACCAAAACCCTCGATGTGCACGTCAAGCGGCTGCGCTCGAAGATCGAAGCCGACCCGGCCCGGCCGGAACACCTGGTGACGGTGCGCGGGCTGGGCTACAAGCTCGAGGCCTGAGCGCGGGCGCCCGGTAGCGACCGAACGGGCTCGGGCTTTACGCGGACTGTTCGGTCGCGGGCGGGTCGGTGCGCATGCGGTCGGCGTGCACGGTGGCCGGGTGTACGGCGATCAGCCCGAGTCCGGCGCGGCGGCGACAGTGTCGAGCCAGTTCGTCGTAGGCGGGCTTGCCGAGCAGTTCGGTCAGTTCGGGGCCGTAGGACTGCCAGACCGGTCGGGCGCCGACATGCGCGTCCGGTGAGCCCGAGCAGTACCAGTGCAGGTCGACACCGCCGGGGCCCCAGCCGCGGCGGTCGTATTCGGTGATCACGGTGCGCAGGATCTGCACGCCGTCGGGGCGATCCACCCAGTCCTGGGTGCGCCGGATCGGCAGCTGCCAGCACACGTCCGGTTTCACCTCGAGCGGTTCGATATCGCGGCGCAGCGCCATGGTGTGCAGCGCGCAGCCGACCCCGCCCTCGAAGCCGGGACGATTGAGGAAGATGCAGGCGCCGTCGTAGCGACGGGTGCGCAGGGCGGGCTCGTCTTCGAGGTCGTCGAGTTCCAGATAGCCCTTCTTGGTGACCTTGCCCTCGTCGTTGCGGGCCTGGTCCATCAGCTGCCAATCCTCGGGTGTGAGCATTTTCACAGCCTTTTGCAGGCGCTTGCGATCGTCGGTGTCGGCGAGGAAGGCGCCATGGGAGCAGCAGCCGTCATCGGGTCGGTCGTCGAGGATGCCTTGGCAGGCGGGCGTGCCGAACACGCACGTCCACCGCGACAGTAGCCAGGTGAGGTCGGCGACGATGAGATGCTCGTCGTTTGCCGGATCGACGAATTCGATCCACTCACGCGGGAAATCGAGGTCGACTTCGGGGGTCGGGTCCATCTTTCCCGCTGGTCGCGGCCGGGTCTGGCCGGTTGCCGCTGCGCCTGCCGTCACACCTGTCGACGCTAACAGTTCGGTCGCCTGACCTGAAGCTCGCCTCCACCGGTGCGCCACCGCCCCGGCCACCTCGCGCGACCACGAGTACCGTGTTCATGTGCGTCTCGGGGTACTCGATGTGGGCAGCAATACCGTTCACCTACTGGTGGTGGACGCGCATCGGGGTGGCCATCCGATGCCGATGAGTTCGACGAAAGCAACGTTGCGGCTGTCGGAAAACATGGATGACCAGGGCAAACTCACTCCGGCCGGTGCGCAGCGGCTGATCGAGACGGTCAAGGAATTCGCCAGCATCGCCGAGACGTCGCGCTGCGTCGAGCTGATGCCGTTCGCCACCTCCGCGGTGCGCGACGCCACCAATTCCGATGAGGTGCTCGCGCGGGTGCGCTCGGAGGCGGGCGTCGATCTGCGCGTGCTGTCCGGCGAGGATGAAGCCCGGCTCACCTTCCTCGCGGTCCGCCGCTGGTACGGCTGGAGTGCGGGCCGCATCCTCAACCTCGATATCGGCGGCGGCTCACTGGAACTGACCAACGGCGGCGACGAAGACCCGGACATCGCGCTGTCATTGCAGCTCGGCGCGGGCAGGCTGACCAGGGAATGGCTGCACGAGGACCCGCCGGGCAAGCGCCGGGTCGCGGTACTGCGCGACTGGCTGGACGCGGAACTGGTCGCCCCCGCCAAACAGGTGATCGATGCGGGTAAACCCGATCTGGCCGTCGGCACCTCGAAGACGTTCCGTTCGCTGGCGCGCCTCACCGGGGCGGCGCCGTCGGGCGCGGGGCCGCGGGTGCGTCGTACACTCACCAGCTCAGGTCTTCGTCAATTGATCGGCTTCATCTCCAGGATGACCGCCTCGGACCGGGCGGAGCTGGAGGGCGTGAGTTCGGACCGGTCCCAGCAATTGGTGGCCGGTGCACTGGTCGCGGAGGCGAGTATGCGGGCTCTATCGCTGGACAGCATCGAAATTTGTCCGTGGGCGCTGCGGGAGGGACTGATCCTGCGCAAACTGGATACCGATATGAACGGTGGACCGCTTGTCACGCGCGCACCGGGTACGGCCGCCGACAGCAGCGCGCCAGCACCCGGCGGCGCGACGTCGGCGGGCCCGATCGAAACGGTGCCTTCATGAGTGAGGATTCCAAACAGCTATCGGTCGCCGAACTGCTGGCTCGTAACGGCCAGCAGGGCGCGGCCTCGTCCGGCGGCGGACGCCGCCGCCGGGGCGGACGCGGCCTCTCGGTCGCCGAACTGACCGGCGATCTGCCGGTGATCGATGGTGGACGTTCCGCACATTCGGCGCCCGACGAGGACGCGGCCGAACCGGAAGCACCCGCGTCCGGTGGTGCGCACGGCGTCAACGGCGTCAACGGATCGTATGGCGCGAACGGATACGGATCCGCTTCGGCGCCCGCCCACTTCTCGGCTCCTTCCTACGAATCCCCGACCTCCTACGAGCCGGACCAGGCGTTGTCGCCCATGTCCGGCCCGATCACCCGATTCGATCCGCTCGCCGGTGACACCGACACCGAACCGCGGCGCCGATCGCGCCACAGCGCCCCGGAGTCCGAGGCGGGCCCCGTTGTCGCCGGTCAGCCGCTGCCGACCGGCGACGCTGCCGGTTCCGGCCGGGCCGGACGCCGCCGCAGGCGCGCCGACCCCGACGACGAGTACGACGCCGAACCGCAGGCACCGGCCGTACCCAATGCCACCGACCCGATGCGCCGCAGCTGGCAGCCGGTCCCCGAGACCTCCAACGGTCGGGACAGTTCGGTCAGCGGCCGCGCAGCACGCCGCAGGGCAGCCGAAGCCGCCGAGGCGCAGGCCGAAGCCGAGGTCGCCGCCGACGCCCAGGCTGCCGCACAAGCGCAAGCCGCTGCGCAAGCCCAGGCCGCCGCCGAGGCTCGGGCCGCCGCCGAAGCCGCAGCCCAAGCGGAGGCCGCGGCACAAGCCGAGGCAGCAGCTCGAGCTCGAGCCGCAGCCCGAACCCGCGCCGCAGCAGATGCGGAAACCGCGTCCCGCGCCCCCGCTACCCGATCCAGAGGCGCACGACCGGACGCTCCGCCCCCATGGACCCCGCCGGTGAACGGTTTCGGGCCAACTCCACAGCAGCAGTGGCAGCCCACCGAGCAGATCGGCCCGCCCGCCCCGCCGAACCGTCCCGACCCTGGCCCGGCGACGGCGGCCTGGACCCCTCCGCCGGTCAACGGCTACTCCCCGACACCGCAGTCGCCCGCCGAACAGGGCCCGGCGACGGTCACCTGGTCACCGACCGCCAACGGTTTCGCACCGGGCCCCACAGCGGCACCCGAACCACCCGCCCGCGATACCCGTCCCGAACTGCCGCGCCGACGGGAGGCGCAGGGCGAGAACGGTTTGCCGGCCTGGTCGGCGCGCAGGCATCGCCCCGGCTCCGGGCCGGAGACCGGCGGTATTCCGACGGCCGCATGGTCGCTGGCCAGTCAGGACCAGCAGCTGGTTTCCGGTCAGACCGTGGCGGGCGATCTGCTGCGCGACGGCGTCGAACGGGCCGAGGCAGACCGTAAGGGTCGCGGCCGCGCGGCCGTCGCCGAGCCCGATGATCAGCGCACCGACGTCTACCGTCCGGTCGCCCCCGCCGACGACGATCTGGACGACGAGGCCGACGACTTCTACGACGACGATGACCTGCTCGACGACGACCTCGATGACGAGGACGACGACGAGGCCGAATCGTCCTGGGGTCGCCGCACCGCGGCCCTGAGCCGCACGTCGAGCTCACTCCGACGCAAGGCGGGCGCTCTCGGCAAGGTGAAAACCCTCGCCGGTGCGAAGGCCGCGACGCTCGGTAGAGCCACGACGCTCGGTAAGAGTTCCACCACCGGCGCGACCGCCTCCGCCGGTGCGGTAGCGGCGGCCCGCGGTTCGCGCAGCGCCCGCAAGGCCGAGCACGATGCCAACAAACGGCAGTGGATGATCCTCGGCGGCCAGAGCGCGGGCGCGGCGGTCGCGGGCATGTTGCTGTTCAAGGGTTTCGAGCGGATGTGGGAGATGCTGCCCTGGGTGGCGCTCGCGCTGGCCATGGTCGTGATCCTCGGCCTCGTCGCGCTGGTGCGGATCCTGCGGCGCACCGACGACATCCTCAGCACTGTGATCGCCGTCGTCGTCGGCATCTTTGTGACGCTCGGCCCGCTAGCCTTTCTTCTCAGTACGAACTGAGTAGGGAGCGGCTGTGGGGAATATCGGGCAGGCGGACGAGACCAGCGTGGTGCCGGGCCATACGGGCGCGGCGGGGGACTCCGATGCCGCGCCCGAACGCGGCCGGATCCGCGTCGGTCTGTCCACGGCTTCGGTGTATCCGCAGAACACCGAGGCAGCCTTCCGCTATGCCGCCGAATTGGGTTATGACGGCGTCGAATTGATGGTCTGGGCCGAACCGGCCAGCCAGAGCATCGCCACCGTGCAGGCCTATGTCCGCAAGTACGGCACGCCGGTACTCGCCGTGCACGCGCCCTGCCTGCTCATCTCCCAGCGTGTATGGGGCCCGGACCCGGTGGCCAAATTGGAGCGCAGTGTCCGCACCGCGGAGGCGCTCGGCGCCGACACCGTCGTGGTGCATCCGCCGTTTCGCTGGCAGCGCCGCTATGCCGAGAACTTTCCCGCACAGGTGGCCGAGCTGGAGGCCGACAGCTCCGTGGTGGTCGCGGTGGAGAACATGTTCGCCATGCGCGCCGACACCCTGTTCGGCCGCCGTGGCGGTGCCGCAAAGCGCTTGGAACGGCGTGGTGGTCCCGGACTCGCCCTGACCGCGTTCAGCCCGTCCTACGATCCGACCGACACCGGCTTCCAGCACTACACCCTCGATCTCTCGCATACCGCGACAGCGGGCGCCGATCCGCTCGCGCTGGCCGCGCGCATGGGGCCCGGCCTCGCGCATCTGCATCTGGCCGACGGACGTGGCGCGGCCCACGATGAGCATCTGGTTCCCGGCGACGGGACGCAGCCGTGCGTGGAAGTGTGTGCCGCGCTGGTGGAATCCGGGTTCTCCGGTCACGCCGTCGCCGAGATCAACACCCAGAACGCGCGAACCACCGCCGACCGGGCGGCCATGCTCGGCCGGACGCTGGCCTTCGCCCGTGAACATCTCAACGGGCTCCCCACGCCAGCGCCGAAGTCGCCGCGCAGCGAATCCGTCTGATCAGTTCCTCTTTGTGGGGGAATATCGATGTGCCGGTACCGACTTGTACGCTGTACGAACGACGAGGCCGCACGACAGGAGTGATGATGACGACGGATCTGACCGCCGATCCCGATCAGGCCACCGCCGCCCCCTTCGGCCAGGTGTGTGCGCTCACCGAACTCACCACCACCGATCAGGACACGGGGCGCTACGCCGGCACCATCGACCCGATCTGGACGATCGGCCCCAAGGTGCACGGCGGCACCATGGTCGCCGCGTCGGCGGCCGCCGCGACCAGCTGGCTGCGCACCGTCGACCCCGAACGCACCGCCATGGCGCCCATCGCCGCGAGTTCCGATTTCCTCGGCGCCCCGGAGCCCGGCGCGGTGGAGTACGAGGTGAGCGTGCGCAAGGTCGGTCGCCAGATCTGTCTGCTCGACGCGACGCTGAGTCAGGGCGGGCGGGCCATGGTGCGCACCGCGTTCACCTTCGGTCATCTCGACGACGCCGAGACCCCACCCGCCTACGCCCCGTCGCACACCGATATGCCCGCCGAGCCCGGCGCCACCGCCATCTCGTACGACCCGGATTCGTCGATGGGCCGGATCGTGCACGTCGCACAGGGCGCGGATCTGTGCATCGACGGCGAATGGGCCAGGTTCCTCGCGGGAGAAACCGGCGAACCGCGACTGCGGCTGTGGATGCGCCCGCGCGAGGGCGATCAGAACGACCCGGACGTATCGATGTACTTCGCCATGATGGCCGCCGATATGAGCCCACCGGTCCCGGCGAACCTCGGCACCTTCGGCTGGGCGCCGACCGTGCAGATGACCACCTATCTGCGCCGCAGGCCCGCGCCGGGCTGGCTGCGCATCATCGCCACCACACACGAGGTCGGCGGCCGGATGTTCGACGAGGATCAGCTCGTCATCGATGCCACGGGCGCGGTGGTGGCGCAGAGCCGCCAGCTCGCCCTGATGCCGACTCCACGCCGGTAGCGGCGCAGGCGCTCGTCGCGACCGGTCCATGCCGTCCGCGGCCGGACTGTTGGCAGTACGTCTCGTCGGCCGTCTAGCCTTATGGCTCATGACCAGAATTGCTGTGATCGGTGGCGGGCGGATCGGCGAAGCGTTGATCGCGGGGTTGCTCGAGTCCGGGCGGGCCGTCAAGGATCTGGTGGTCGTGGAGACCCACGCGGATCGGGCCGAGGTGCTCGCCGACCGGTTCGGGATCCGGGTGACCGATTCGGTGACCGATGCGGCCGTCGGCGCGGATCTGCTCGTCGTCGCGGTCAAACCGGGCGATATCGATTCGGTGCTGGTCGACCTCGGTAAGGCCGAACTCGGCGGCGATCGCGATCAGGTGCTGGTCTCGCTGGCCGCTGGCGTGCCGACCGCACGGCTGGAGAACAAGCTACCCGCCGGATTCCCGGTGGTACGGGTGATGCCGAATACCCCGATGCTCGTCGGACAGGGTATGAGCGTCGTCGCGCCCGGCCGCTACGCCAAGGCCGACCAGCTCGATCTGGTCTCCGATGTGCTCGGCGCCGTCGGCAAGGTCGCGGTGGTCCCGGAGACGCAGATGGACGCCGTGACCGCGGTATCTGGTTCCGGGCCCGCGTACTTCTTCCTTGTCGTCGAGGCGATGGTGGACGCGGGCGTCGGCCTCGGCCTGACTCGCGACGTCGCCACCCAGTTGGTGGTGCAGACCATGGTCGGCTCGGCGGCCCTGCTCGAGGAATCCGGTCAGCATGCCGCCGATCTGCGCGCGGCGGTCACCTCACCGGCCGGAACCACGGCTGCGGCGCTGCGCGAACTGGAGCGCGGCGGTGTGCGTTCGGCGTTCCTCGAAGCCCTGCACGCGGCCAAGCATCGGTCGATGGAACAGGGCATGGCCGCGGAGTAGCCAGCACATTCCCAGCATACGAACCGATTTCTCACTCCCGTCGCAGCAATCCCACTGGTCCCGCTAAGCTTCAAGGAGCACGTGCGTGTCTGTTCCGCCGGTGGGGAAGCCGGCGGCGCGGACGTGCCGGAGGTCAGTGGTGCGATGATGTCTTCGAACAAGATGTCTCCAAGTGGTGGCGGTTCGCCACAGGGACAACCCGTGCTCGGTGGAGGAACCCAGTTCCTCACTGTCGCCGAGGTAGCAAATCTGATGCGGGTGTCGAAAATGACGGTGTATCGGCTGGTGCACTCGGGTGAACTACCCGCGGTACGCGTCGGCCGGTCGTTCCGGGTGCATGCCAAAGCGGTGCACGAATATCTCGAGACGTCCTACTTCGACGCGGGATGAGTCGATTACCGGCGCCTGTGTCCGGGCCGGTACGATGGACCCTCGGTTCGTGTTCACGCACCGCGGCTACCGCATGTTCGTGGCCCAGGTGGCGCGAACATTGGGAGTGAGGCTTGCCGAGCGACCGGACAGTTGGCGTACGTGAGTGCGTGCGCGCCGAGTAGAGAGAACGCGAGGAACACCCTATGGGTTCTGTGATCAAGAAGCGCCGTAAGCGCATGTCGAAGAAGAAGCACCGCAAGCTGCTTCGTCGTACCCGCGTGCAGCGGCGCAAACTCGGCAAGTAAGCACTGATGACAGCAGAAGGGCCCGTCACCTGTCAGGTGGCGGGTCCTTCATTTTGAAATACCGAGATTTGAAACCTGGCGTGTTTCCGGTGACTGAAGTCATCGTTAGAAGCCGGTTAAATCTCCCGGCAGCGGGTAGGGCAGCAGTTAGTCTGGAACGGGAATAAAACCGAGGGGGCTCGAAGGTGGGACGGCCCGGTGCGTATGGACGTTGAGGCTAGTAGGGGCGCACGATTGCCCGACGTGGTGATGGTGACCGGCGCGGCCAGGTTCTTCGGCGGCAACGTGGTCTCTCGTCTGGCCAAGGACGAGCGGATCTCGCGCGTCATCGCGGTGGATTCACTCACCCCGAGCCCGGAACTGCGCAGGCGTATGGGCCGGGCCGAATTCATCCGCGCCGATATTCGTAATCCGTTGATCCGCAAGGTGGTCGCGGGCAACGAGGTCGACACCGTCGTGCACACCGCGGTGCTCTCCCATCCCACCGCGGGCGGTAGCCGCGCCGCCATGAAGGATCTCAACGTTCTCGGCGCCATGCAGTTGTTCGCGGTGTGCCAGAAGGCTCCTGCGGTGCGGCGGGTCGTGCTGCGTTCCTCGTCTGCCGTGTACGGCGGCAGCGCGAAGGATCCGGCCAAATTCACCGAGGAGATGGGCGCGCGCACGCCGCCGAGCGGCGCGTTCGCCCGCGACATGATCGAGATCGAAGGTTTCGTGCGCGGACTGGCCCGGCGCCGTCCCGATATCGCCGCGCCGATCCTGCGTTTCGCGCCGATCGTCGGGCCACGGCTGGCCGGGCGCGGCGCACAGTTCCTGCGTTCACCACTCACGCCGACCGTGCTCGGTCGTGACGCACGTATGCAGTTGTTGCACGAAGAAGACGCGGTCGCCGCCCTGGTGCATGCGGCACTCGGTGCACCGGGCGGCACGTTCAATATCGCGGGCGACGGGGCTCTGGCGCTGTCGCAAGCGGTTCGCCGTGCGGGCCGGGTCGCTATGCCGGTCCCGTGGGGGCTCTTCCGCACCATCGGCCGCACCCTCATGGGTCCGGTGATGCGCGATTTCAGCGCTGAACAGCTCGACTACTTCCATTTCGGTTGTGGCCTGGACACCACGCGTATGCGCACCGAGCTCGGATTCGAGCCGCGCTGGACGACGGTGCAGGCGTTCGACGACTTCATCGGGGGCGCAGCGCTGCGGCCCATTATCGATCCCACCTGGATCGATGCCGCGGAAAACAAACTGCTCGGCCTGGTAAAGGCCGGTACGGGAGCACATACATGAACGATGTAGCGAAAGTGATTCAGCTGCACGATCTCGCCGTGGAACCGCGCCCGCGGTCCGCGCCGCCACGGGACTGGAGCACCGCGGTCCCCGCCGTCACCTCATTGACCGAACGGCTGGCCGCCGCCGCGCCCGCCGCACCGCAATCGCTGGCGCAGCTGGTGCGCGGAGCGCTCGGCACGCAGATCAGCAAGACCGCCGAATTCGCCCGCCGTAGGCTGACCGGCGACTATCAGGTCGACGAATTCGGCTTCGACGAGCATCTGCTCGAATCGGTGATACTGCCCGCACTGCGCCCGCTCTCGGATTTCTGGTTCCGGGTGCAGGTGAGCGGGATGGAGAACATTCCGGAGGTCGGTGGCGCGCTGATCGTGTCCAACCACGCGGGCACCGTTCCGCTGGACGGGCTCATGCTCCAGCTCGCCATCCACGACCATCACCCCAAACAGCGCGCACTACGCCTGCTGGCCGCCGATCTGGTGTTCGAGACGCCGGTGCTCGGCGTGCTTGCCCGCAAGGCCGGACACACCCTCGCCTGCCGCCCGGACGCCGAGCGACTATTGCGCTCCGGTGAGCTGACCGGTGTGTTCCCCGAAGGCTTCAAGGGCGTCGGCAAGCAGTATGCCGACCGGTACAAATTGCAGCGCTTCGGTCGCGGCGGATTCGTCGCGGCGGCGGTGCGCACCGGGGTGCCGATCATCCCGTGCTCGATCGTCGGATCCGAGGAGATCTACCCCAAGCTCGCCGATATCAAGCCGCTGGCCCGACTACTCGGCTTGCCCTATTTCCCGGTGACGCCGACCTTCCCGCACCTCGGCCCGCTCGGCGCGGTGCCACTGCCGTCGAAGTGGTACATCGAATTCGGCAAGCCGATCGCCACCACCGGCTACGAGCCCGAGGCCGCCGACGATCCGATGACGATGTTCGAGGTCACCGACCAGGTCCGCGAAACCATCCAGCAGACCCTCTACAAACTGCTCACCAAGCGCCGCAACCCGTTTACGGGGTAGAGCGCACACCTGCCCGCTGGACAGGGCGGCCTCGAGG
Organism: Nocardia cyriacigeorgica; assembly: GCF_029868385.1. Taxonomy (GTDB): domain Bacteria; phylum Actinomycetota; class Actinomycetes; order Mycobacteriales; family Mycobacteriaceae; genus Nocardia; species Nocardia cyriacigeorgica_F. Next base: position 30,658 of record NZ_JARWNX010000039.1, read on the forward strand.
AGCCCGTTCGCGGCCCGGCTGGTGGATTTCCGGGGCGGTTGCGCATGCCGAAGGTGAACAATGGCCCGGAAGCACAAGCCACCAGAGGGCTGCGAACACGCCACGCCAGCGGCAATCAGACACTACGGCGTCGGGTGATCGCCGCCGCCACGGCTCCACCGGCCGCGCCGACGGCCAATGCGGTCGGCACGCCGATCTTGGCGGCCTTACGGCCGGTGCGGAAATCGCGGATCTCCCAGCCGCGGTTCTTGGCGACCTCACGCAGATCCGAATCGGGATTGATCGCGACGGCCGTACCGACCAGCGACAGCATCGGCACATCGTTATGGCTGTCGGAATAGGCGGTGCAGCGCTTGAGGTTCAGGCCCTCACGGATGGCGAGCGTGCGCACGGCATGCGCCTTGCCGAGCCCGTGCAGAATGTCGCCGACCAGGCGTCCGGTGAACTTGCCGTCCACGCTTTCGGCCACCGTGCCGAGCGCGCCGGTGAGCCCGAGACGTTTGGCGATCACCTGCGCCAGCTCCACCGGCGTCGCGGTGACCAGCCACACCTGCTGGCCCGCGTCCAGATGCATCTGGGCGAGTGCGCGGGTGCCCGGCCAGATCTTGTCGGCGATGATCTCGTCGTAGATCTCCTCACCGAGCGCGGCCAGTTCGGCGGTCGGGCGGCCGGCGATGAATTCCAGCGCCTTCTCCTTACCCGAGGCCATATCGGTGCTGTTCTCCTTGCCCGTGACCCGGAACTTCACCTGCTTCCAGGCGATATCGACCAGATCGGAGGTCTTGAAGTATTTGCGGGCAGCCAGACCGCGAGCGAAATGCACGATCGAGGCGCCCTGCACCATGGTGTTGTCGACATCGAAGAACGCCGCCGCCGTCAGATCGCGGGGAACCTCCGGCCCCTCGGTCTCCTCATCGGCGGCCGACGCCAGCTCCGCGTCGTGGAGCGCCAGCGCCGCATCGGCACTGGCCTCACCAGCCAGATTGGCCCGCAGCTCCTCCTCGCTCGGGCCGAACGGGCTGCGCGAGATGCGGGCGAGCTGATCGGTCAGGCCCTGGCCGAGTGGGCCCAGGTTCCATCGCGCCGGGAACTCGCCGAACCGTCCAGCGATGAATCCGGTCCTCGCCACCCTCGATCGTTCCGGCACCAGTACCTCCGCCCGTCGCGCTCTGCCGAATTTGCGGTCTCCCGGTGCCCTGCGTGGTTACGCAAGCTGCCTCCTCCGGGCCCGTCGCTCGACCGCTGTCGAGTCGGAGGGGCCTCTGGTCCCGTCGGCTCGACCGCCGTGTTGGATCGCGCCTGACCGGGCCCGTGCGGTGACAGATTCCACTGCCGCCCGGCCGTGACCTGCCAGGCGCAAGCCACGTCCAACAGTAACCGGATTCCGCCCGCCAGACCCCAGGACCGTGCGCAGCGGCACTCGCGTGGCGAGGGGATTTAATAACGTCCATGACCAATCCCACAGAAAGTGCCGGATCCGGTGCGCGTCCGGAGGTGACCCTGCTGACCAGGGCGGGTTGCGGAATGTGCGGTATCGCACTCGAACAGCTGCGCCTCATCTGCGCCGATTTCGGTATCGAGGTGGCCGTCGTCGACGTCGACGCCGCCGCTGCCACCGACCCTGGCCTGCGCGCGGAATACGGCGACCGGCTTCCTGTGGTGCTGCTCAACGGTCGTGAGCACAGCTATTTCGACGTCGACGAAGCGCGATTGCGGGCCGACCTGAGCCGTTGATCGGCGCGTCGGGCGGCGCTGCGCTGGTCGCGGGGGAAAATGAGGCCAATTTCACCGACTTTGTGCAGGGCTTCACAAGCGGTTACGGTGGTGGCACGCGACCCGCGGGCCGAGGATTCTCGAGAGCTTTCTCGAGCAGCGTTCTCGAGTGTGCCTGGCGCGCGGTGAATCAACCCGACATTCGATCCCGTCACCGGAGCAGCCCGGGACGGAGGTCACAGACGAACCGGACCTGATGTTCAGGACGGGCGAGGAGCCGAGGACGTGACAGAGCAACATGAGGCGCCGGGTGGCGTCTCCAAGGCTCTGCGATCGAGCGACGGGCCCGAGGGCGGCAGCTCGCGTAACCACGAGGCCGCCAATCGTACCCATAAGGACATTCCGCAGGCGACGGTGGCGCGGCTGGCCACCTACCTCCGAGTCCTCGCCATGTTGGCCGACGACGGTGTGCTCATCGTATCGAGTGAGGAACTCGCTGTCGCGGCGGGTGTCAATTCCGCGAAGCTGCGCAAGGACCTGTCGTTCCTCGGCCCCAATGGTGTGCGTGGCGTCGGCTACGACGTCGCCAAGCTGCGGACCAGGATCGAAGACGTGCTCGGCCTGTCGGAGGGCCACCGCGTGGTGCTGGTCGGTGCGGGGAATCTGGGGCGGGCGCTGGTCGGTTACGGCGGATTCCGGCGCCGCGGTTTCACCGTGGTCGGCATGTTCGACAACGATCCAGCGGTGATCGGGCAGTCGGTGGCCGGACATCGCGTACACGACGCCGCCGAGTTGGCCACGGCGGTCACCACCCTCGAACCGACCATCGCCGTGATCGCCGTCCCCGACGACGCGGCCCAGCAGGTCTGCGATGCGCTCGTCGCCGCCGGGCTGCAATCGATACTGAGCTTCGCCCCCTGTGAGCTGGTGGTTCCGGCCACGGTGGAGGTGCGCCGGGTGGATCTCGCCGTCGAGATGCAGATGCTGTCGTTCGAGCGGGTCCGCAATGCCGAGACCGAACAGGCCGCGGTCGGCGACTCGATCCCTGTCGCCCATCCGCTCGGGCCGGGTCGGTCGGCACGCCGGGCGTCGAATACGCATCCGCAGCCCGCGCATCCGGGCCGCGCCCATCCGGCAACCCCACAGCATCCGGCAACCTCGCATTCGGCAACGGAGCCAACCAGCAAGGGATCGGTGGTCACACCATGAGTGTTCTTCTCGTCGGCATCTCCCATCGCAGTGCCCCGGTCTCGGTGCTGGAGAAGGTCGCGATCACCGACTCCGATCGGCCCAAGCTGATCGACCGGCTGCTGACGTCGAGCCATGTCTCCGAGGCGATGATCGTCTCCACCTGCAACCGGGTCGAGGTCTACGCGGTGGTCGACGCCTTCCACGGTGGTCTCGCCGAGGTCGGCGACCTGCTCACCAAGCACTCCGGTCTGCCGCTGCCGGATCTGACCAAGCACGCCTACGTGCGCTACAGCGAGGCCGCCGCCGAACATCTGTTCGCGGTCTCCAGCGGCCTGGATTCCATGGTGATCGGCGAGCAGCAGGTGCTCAGCCAGATCCGCAGCGCCTACGCCACCGCCGACGCCCAGCAGGCCGTCGGGCGCACCCTGCACGAACTCGCCCAGCACGCGCTGCGGGTCGGTAAGCGGGTGCATTCGGAAACCGGGATCGACCGGGCCGGTGCCTCGGTGGTGTCGGTGGCGCTCGATCGCGCGAACACGGTGCTCGGACCGCTCGCCGGACGGACCGCGGTCGTGGTCGGCGCCGGTGCGATGGGCGGACTCGCCGTCGCGCACCTGTCGCGGGCCGGCATCGACCGCATCATCGTCGTCAATCGCACCATGGAGCGGGCCGCGCGCCTGGCCGCCACCGCCGAGACGCACGGTGTCACCGCGGAAGCGATGGAGCTGTCCCGGCTGACCGAGGCGATGTCGGTGGCCGATGTGGTGATCACCTGTACCGGCGCGGTCGGCGCCGTCGTGACGCTGGCCGACACCCATACCGCACTGGCCGACCGCAACCGTGCGGGTGAGCGTCCGCTGGTGTTCTGCGATCTGGGCCTGCCCCGCGATGTGGAGCACGCGGTGGCCGGGCTACCCGGTGTCACCGTCATCGATATCGAGACCCTGCAACGCGATCCCGCCGCCGGCGCGGCTGCCGACGACACCGTCGCGGCCCGCACGATCGTGGCCGACGAACTCGCCAAATACCTTGCCGGACAGCGCATGGCCGAGGTCACCCCGACCGTCGCGGCGCTGCGTCAGCGCGCGGCCGAAGTGGTGGAAGCCGAACTGATGCGGCTGGATTCGCGGCTGCCCGGCCTGGCAGATCCCGACCGCGACGAGGTCGCGCGCACCGTGCGCCGTGTGGTGGACAAACTGCTGCACGCGCCGACGGTGCGGGTCAAGCAGCTGGCCTCGACGCCGGGCGGCGACAGCTATGCCGAGGCGCTGCGCGAACTGTTCGAACTCAAACCCGGTGCGGCGCAGGCGGTTGCCGCGCCGATGGAGATCCATGCGCTCCCGGCCGGTGGTGAGCGCAATGGCGCGACCTTCGCCGCCGAGGACAGCGAGATCACCTTGGCCGACGATTTCACCGCCGGTCATCTCGGCGACGAAGAGGAGCAGACGGCGTGAGCGGGTCAACGGCCGGCGACGGCGCCCAAGAGGAGACAGCATGAATGCTTCGATGACGGCCACCACCAGGTCGGCTTCGGAGGTGCGCGCCCCGTTGCGGATCGGTACCAGAGGCAGCCTGCTCGCGCTGACCCAGGCGGGCACCGTGCGTGATGCGCTGATCACCGCCGGGCGGCCCGCGGAACTGATCGTGGTGAAGACGCCCGGCGATCTGTCCTCCGATCCGGTGGAGAAGATCGGCGTCGGCGTGTTCACCTCCGCGCTGCGCGACGAACTCGCCGCCGGCACCGTCGATATCGCGGTGCACTCCTACAAGGACCTGCCGACCGCGCCGGACGAGCGGTTCACCATCGCCGCCATCCCGCAGCGTGAAGACCCGCGCGACGCCCTCGTCGCCCGCGACGGCCTGGTGCTCGGTGAGCTGCCCTCCGGTTCCGTCGTCGGCACCTCGGCCCCGCGCCGCGGCGCCCAGCTGCGGGCGCTCGGGCTCGGGTTGGAGATCGTCCCGCTGCGCGGCAACCTCGACTCCCGGCTGCGCAAGGTCAGCGAGGGCGAACTCGACGCGATCGTCGTCGCCCGCGCCGGACTGTCGCGTATCGGCCGCCTCGACGCCGTCACCGAAGCGCTGGAACCGGTGCAGATGCTGCCCGCGCCCGCGCAGGGCGCCCTCGCGGTGGAATGCCGCAGCGACGATGCCGAGCTGATCGAGCTGCTCACCGCCCTCGACGATTTCTCCACTCGGGTCGCCGTCATCGCCGAACGGGCGTTGCTGGCCGAACTCGAGGCCGGATGTACCGCACCGGTCGGCGCCATCGCCGAGGTGGTCGAATCCCTCGACGACGACGGACGCATCGTCGAGGAACTCTCGCTGCGCGGTTGCGCGGCTGCTATCGACGGCTCCGACGTGCTGCGCGCGTCGGTGGTGGGTGCGCCCGCTGATGCCGCCGAATTGGGGCGGGCGCTGGCCCGCGAGCTGCTGGAGCTCGGCGCGCGCGAATTGCTCGCCGTCGAACCCGCCCCGGCGGTGGCCGCCCCCTCAGACGTCACCGATCCCAGTCCAATGGAGAACAACCGATGAGTCGAGCCGCTAAGAAGCATCCCGGTCGGATCCTTTTCGTCGGGTCGGGTCCAGGAGATCCGGCGCTGCTCACCGTGCGCGCGCGCGAAGTGCTCGGCCGGGCAACGCTCGCCTTCACCGATCCCGATGTCGACAAGGGCGTGCTCGCCCTGATCGGCACCGCCGTCGAACCGGGCCCCGACGGCGAGTCCGGCGTCGATGTGCGGCCCGCGCTCGGTGAACCGGCCGAGGTCGCCAAAACGCTGATCGCCGAGGCGCGCGCGGGACACGATGTGGTGCGCGTGGTCGCCGGTGATCCGCTCACCACTGACGCCGTGATCGCCGAGGTCACCACCGTGACCCGCTCGCATATGGTCTTCGAGGTGCTGCCCGGTCTGCCCGGTGGATCGGCGGTGCCGAGCTACGCCGGTATCGCGCTCGGCGGCGGACACACCGAGGCCGATGTGCGCGGCGAGGTCGACTGGGCGGCGCTGGCCGCCGCACCGGGGCCGCTGGTGCTGCACGCCACCTCCGGTCATCTCGCCGAGACCGCGAGCGCGCTGGTCGAACACGGTATGGCGCCGCAGACGCCGGTCGCGGTGACCGTGCGCGGCACCACCCGCCAGCAGCGCACCATCGAAGCCACCCTTGCCACCCTCAACAGCGCCGCTTCCGAGCTGGTCGGCCCGCTGGTGGTGACCATCGGCAAGGTGGTTGCGCAGCGGTCGAAGATGTCGTGGTGGGAGTCGCGGGCGCTGTACGGCTGGACCGTGCTGGTGCCGCGTACCAAGGACCAGGCCGCCGAGATGAGCGAACGCCTGGTCACCCACGGCGCCATCCCGATGGAAGTACCGACCATCGCGGTCGAGCCGCCGCGCAGCCCCGCGCAGATGGAGCGCGCGGTCAAGGGCTTGGTCGACGGCCGCTACCAGTGGGTGGTGTTCACCTCCACCAATGCGGTGCGCGCGGTGTGGGAGAAGTTCTCCGAGTTCGGTCTGGACGCGCGCGCGTTCTCCGGTGTGAAGATCGCCTGCGTCGGCGAGGCCACCGCCGACAAGGTGCGCTCCTTCGGCATCAACCCGGAACTGCTGCCGAGCGGTGAACAGTCCTCCGAGGGCCTGCTCGCCGATTTCCCGCCCTACGACGACGTCTTCGATCCGGTGAACCGGGTGCTGCTGCCGCGCGCCGATATCGCCACCGAAACCCTGGCCGAGGGTCTGCGCGACCGCGGCTGGGAAATCGATGACGTCACCGCCTACCGCACGGTGCGCGCTTCGCCGCCGCCTGCGGAGACCCGCGAGATGATCAAGACCGGCGGTTTCGACGCGGTCCTGTTCACCTCGTCCTCCACGGTCCGCAACCTGGTCGGTATCGCGGGTAAGCCGCATGCGCGCACGATCGTCGCGTGCATCGGCCCCAAGACCGCCGAGACCGCGATCGAGTTCGGCCTGCGCGTGGATGTGCAGCCCGAGACCGCCCAGGTGGGCCCACTGGTGGAGGCGCTGGCCGAGCACGCCGCCCGCCTGCGCGCCGAGGGCCTGCTGCCCCCGCCGCGCAAGAAGAGCCGCCGCAGCCGCTAGCCCTGCGGCCGCAGGCGATAGCACGGTTCGACCCAGCAGCGCGATCACCGATCGCGCTGCTGGTGTGTTCGGCGTGAGTGCCACCACCGCAACCCGCTCCGTTGCGGGTGCCGTCGGCGGGGTCGCCGGTGTCGAACGGCGCCGCGACGTCTCATCGACGGTCGGCATCGGATTCCGCCGTGGGTGCGGGTGCTGCCGCTGGCGTCGAAACAGCCGATCCGCACCGCGCGCCGGCGCTCTCAGGGCGGCGACAGTTGTGGTGTGGCCGCCCGCTGGGATGGGGTGGCTATCCACCGCCGCAGCCTCCACCTCCACCACCCCCGCCACCGGAGTCACCGCCGCTCCACCCGCCCCCGCCCGATGATCCACCCGCCCCGCCATCCCCGGAATCCCCGCCGCTCCAGCCGCTTCCGCTGCTATCGCGCCCCGACTCCCCGCCCCGTGAGCCGCTGTACCACCTGTCGCTCCGTACTACGCCGCCGCGACCGCCGCCGGTGCGCAGGCCCGCGCCTGCCGAGAAACCGCTGTGTGAACTGCCATCGCGTGGACTGCCGCTGCTGTGTGTGCCCCGGCTGTACCCGCCCGTTCCGCTGCGGGCGTCCGCGCTTCGAGCGGCGTCGGCACCGCCATCGCGGGGGCGATGGTCCCCGGACACCCCGACGTATTCGACGGCTGAGTAACCGCCCGCCGCACCGGCATCGCCATGGTCGATCGCGGTTCGGCTGAGGTGATGTGGGCGGGTGTGGATGGCGAGGGCGCGGTTGGTGTGACGCAGTTCGGCGTACAGGTCGGCCAGGGAGGCGGGCAGTTCGATGACCGAACCCGTTGCCGCGCGCTGCCATTTCTCCAGGCGCTGGGTGCGTTCGGCGGCGGCCCGTCTGCGGAGCCGGGCGGCGGCCTCATGCGGACGGCGTTGCAGATGCGAGCCCAGTTCCAGCAGTACCAGACCGAGTACGAGCGATCCGGCGAACCAGCCGCAGACCGCGTAGAGGTACCAGCGTGCGGCGGTCGGGTGGTCGGCGAGCAGCACCCAGCCGAGGATGGCGAGGGGAAGCGCGAAAAGTGAACGCAGGACCAGTTTTCCGATACCGCGTACGATCTCGCCGGTGGGCCGGCGCGGCGCTGTGTCGGAGCGGTCCGGTGTGTCGGATTCGGGTTCCCGATGCGGTTCGATATCGCCGACGGCGTGGCGGTTACGGCGCAGTTCGGACCAGTAGGCGGCAGCGGGTGTGCGCCGCTCCTGTGCCGCGACCTCCGCGCGGAAACGCAGAACGCCGTCTTGGAGGTCGGTCGGTGTCACGAAGGCGCGGACCCGGGTGACCGTTCTCGATTCGGGGCGGGTGCGCGCCCACAGCAGCGCGCCGTTGTCGTGGATACGGGCTTGGACGGTCGAACGCGGTGCGCCGGTGGCATGCACCTCGACGACAGCCTGCTGCCCATCGAACCGGTTGGCCGACAACGTCGTCCGTTCGATCCAGCGGGCGCCGCCAGCACGGTGGAAGGCGTTCATCGAACTCACTTCCACCAGATAGTGCCGGTGGCCGCGCCCGGCGGGCTCATGCGCCGGATACCGCCAGGCGCGCCACAGGCCGACGGCCGCACCGAGATCGCGTACGGCGGCCAGCATCGTCTGATCCGCGCGGTCGAGGAGGAGATCGTCCAGATCATCGAATCCGGTGCGCTCGGTGAGATCGAGCCGGTTCGGCAGCCGCGCCCACGCAACCCGCAGCGCCATGGCGGGCACCGGTGCGTACCGATGACGTTGCGGCGGTGCGTGTTCGACGCCGATCATGCTCCGCGGCCCCGGCAGCTCCCGCCCGACCAGCTCGGCCCGGAACTGGGCGACGCCGTCGACGAACGTCGGTGGCGGCCCTGCGGTGCGCAGATATTCGGTGAGGTCGGGATCCGGCGCAAGACCGTATTCGTCGAGATAGTGCGCGACCGCCTCCGGCCACACCCACCGGCCGTCGGTGCGAATCGTCATCGGTACCGCCGTGGTGGATTCCGGCTCCACCGTGTCGGGCACTCCGCCGGATGCCCGGCAGACCACCGGTGCGGTGCGCAGATAACGCACCGCGGCGCCGCCCTCGTCGAGGCGCGGATGGTTCGCGGCGAAGCGCACCGGGTGTTCGGTGAACGGTGTGGGTACGCGCGGTGCGGTGTCGTCGGCGGCCCACAGCAGACAGGATCGCGCGCGGGCGCAGAGCTGATAGCGCGGCAGCGCGTCGCCGGTGGTGTACACCTCGACCTGGCTGTCGGCTTCACCGCACCCGTGCATCACAGCGGCGGCATCGGCGGCGATCACCCACGGCCGAGCACCAGCGCGCACTTCGATCAGGTAGATCCGCCGATCGGTCTGCCACCCCTGCTGATCCGGCTGTACCGGATGTCGCCACGACCGCCAGACGCCGATCACCCCCGGATGTTCGCGGGCGGCCTCGACCACGGCGGTATCTGTCGCGTCGGTGGGATACTCCGCACCGCCGGTCCCGGTGACGCCGGTGAGGTCGAGGGCGCGCGGCATCTGCGCTCCGGCGCGTTCGACGGCTTCCGGTAGCAGCGGGGTGAATTCGAAGGGCACCCGATCCGTCGGTGCGGGCGCTGGCTCGGATCTGGTGTCCCAGCGTTTGAAACGCATACCGAGGATGTCCGCCAGCAGCGTGATCTCGGCGGGGCGTAGCGCCACCTTGCGACGGCGCGCGATCGCTTCGACGGCGAAGGCGACTTCCCGCCGATCGCCGAGGCCGAGGCTGTAGCGAAGGTCGGTGAGGTGCCGGTCGGGGATCCGACCGGCGAATCCGAGCAGCATGGCGTGTACGGCGTCTGCGGATGTCATCGTTGATCCGAATTCGTGTGTGGGCGAGCGATGGCTCGTGGACGGAGACCGATGGTAGTCAGCGCGTAGCCGGGCCGACAGGTGTTGTACGCCGAAAACTCCGGCCGGGACGCATATTTCGACGCCGATTCACCAGCGCTGGGCAGGTTTGGGTGGTGCGGCGCCGTACAGATCAGCGGCGCGCGTGCCGACTACCGCTGCCGATCACCTGATCTGGTCGTTGCCATGCCGGAACCCCACCCGCCGAACTGTGCCGAGCGGCGAGCCGACAGCAGGTGATGATCGGTCGTGGGGCCTGCGCCACAGCCGAGGCGCAGGCCCCGGCACATCACCGGTGCGCCCGTAACAAGGTGCGGACCAACTCGCAGGTGGCCTCCGAGGGCTGCCGCACACCGGCGACCTCGGCGGCGGCGCGGATCTTGTGATCGGTGGCGTAGCCGGGTGCGTACACACCCGAATCCAGCAGCGCGATGGCAAGGCGCATCGCCTTGCGGCGGCGGTTGTGCCGGATGTACCAGGAGCGCGGCCGACCCGCGGGTAACGGCGTGCGCGCCGACCTGACGTGGACGTGGTCGATATGAGCGGACTTCGTGGCCACCGTGAATCCCTCCCGTGGTGATCCGGGGCACGCGGCCCCTTCGAACATGTCTTCGATTCTACTCTCGGGCACCGACAAATTCGGCCGTGCGCAACGGCTTTCGCTGCCGTGACCGGCGGATTTGCCCGCCCACTCGGGGTAGGACGCGGCCGAACGCGACGCGACGCGCAGGCGTATGGTGCGGGTTATGACGGGAATGGAACGTCCGCGTCGGTTGCGGCGTACCCCTGCGATGCGGCGGCTGGTGGCGGAGACGTCGGTACAGCCGCGGCATCTTGTGCTGCCCATGTTCGTGGCCGACGGCATCGACGAGCCGCGCGAGATCAGCTCGATGCCTGGTGTGCGGCAGCATTCGATGGATTCGCTGCGCAAGGCCGCGGTGGAAGCGGTCGCCGCGGGTGTCGGTGGTCTGATGCTGTTCGGTGTGCCGCGTCCGGAAGACAAGGACGCCGCGGGAACCCGGGCCAGCGATCCGGACGGCATCCTCAACCGTGGTCTGCGCGCACTCGCCGACGAGGTCGGCTCCTCGACGGTGATCATGGCCGACACCTGCCTGGACGAGTTCACCGACCACGGACACTGCGGTGTGCTCGCCGCCGACGGTTCCGTCGACAACGACGCCACCCTCACCCGCTACGTCGATATGGCGCTCGCCCAGGCCGAATCCGGCGCTGATCTGCTCGGTGCCAGCGGCATGATGGACGGTCAGGTCGGCGCGATCCGGCACGGGCTCGACGCCGCCGGTCACCTCGACACCGGCATCCTCGCCTACGCCGCGAAGTACTCCTCGGCCTTCTACGGCCCGTTCCGCGAGGCCGTCGGATCGTCGCTGCACGGTGACCGGCGCACCTACCAGCAGGACCCGGCCAACCGCCGCGAGTCGATTCGCGAAGTGGAGCTGGACCTGGCCGAAGGCGCCGATATGGTGATGGTGAAACCGGCCATGTCCTATCTCGACATCCTGCGCGACGTCGCCGACCGCTCCACCGTTCCGGTCGCCGCCTACCAGATCTCGGGCGAGTACGCGATGATCACCGCCGCCGCCGAACGCGGCTGGATCGACCGCAGGGCCGCCATCCTCGAATCGCTGACCGGTATCCGCCGGGCGGGCGCGGACATCGTGCTCACCTACTGGGCGGCCGAGGCGGCGCACTGGTTGTCGTGAATATGCCGAAACCGCCGGATGTCGATCCGGCGCCCGTCATGCCGGAGGACGTTGGCACGGCACGCCAGTTGTGGTGGGGTGCCATCGCGGTCGGACTCGTACAGTTGATCGCCTCGGTGATCACCGCGATCGAGCAGCGGTCCACCTTCACCGAGGACATGCTCGAACAGGCCCGCGCGACCGATCCGCAGTTCAGCGCGGCCACCGCCGATCTGATGGTGACGATCGCCTTCGCGCTCGTCGTGGTGTTCGGCCTGGTGATCGCCGGGATCGGCCTCCTGGTCGTGCATCAGCTCGCGCGGGGTAAGAGCTGGGCGCGCATGGTCCTGACCTTCGCGGGTGTCTGGTTGGTGATCATGGCCGTCGGCTCGCTGTTCGCCCTCGACGCGGTGAGCGGTATCGCCTCGCTCGTGGCCGGGGGCGCGGCCATCGTGCAGGGTGTACTCGCCGCGGGTGCGATGTATTTGAGTTACCGTCCGGACTCGACCAGGTACTTCCAGATGAACCGCCGGTGAATGTTCGCGGCGCCGGCGCCGAGTTTGTACCGATTACGGCGGCATGTATCGTGAGGGTTGTCACAGCAGGAGTGGGAACCGGAAGCTGTCGCCCGGACGTTGAGAAACGGACGCCGCGCAGACTGTTCCGGAGGATCGGAGGCAGTAATGCGAGTGGTGATCCAGCAGCCGCAGAGCATTCGGCGAGATCTCGTCGTCTTGAGCCTGCTGATCCTGTTCGGCCTGGTCACCGTCGCCGTCCTGCTGATCCCCGGCCTGCTGGGCTGATCCGACCCCGGCCGCTGCTGTCATGAGCGGTGCCGTCACGAGTGCATCCGCGACCGTCCTGTTCGCCGAACCCGGCGGACGGTGGCGTGCGGTCGCCTACGGGCCCGCGCTGTGCCTGTTCATCCTGATCCTGGAAATCGCGACCGGTAGTTCTCCGCACTGGTTCGCCCTTCTCTTCTGCGGCGCGCTGATCGCCGCCTTCGTCGCATTGCAGGTGGTCGCCGCGCGCAGACATGTCGGCGTCGAACTCACCACCGACACCCTGCGCAACGGCACCGAAACGCTGCCGCTGGACGCCATCGAGGCGGTTCTCGGCGAACCCGATGAGCAGAACTGGGATGAGGAGCCGTGGGAGTCCGCGCGTGCGCTGGGGGAGCTGTCGGGTATCCCGCGCCGCCGCACCGGCATCGGCTTGCGGCGCACCGACGGCGCTGTGGTGCAGACGTGGGCCCGCGATCATCGTGGCCTACGCGCCGCATTGACGGCGGCACTGGAGGATCGGACACCCGAGCCGCCACCGCCACCGGCCGACGGGCGCGGAGGAGGCGGCGCGGGTGGCCACGGAGTGCACCGGGAGGCCGCAGATCCGGCACAGCCGAGCGACGGGTACGAAGGAGACGCTGTGCGAAACCATGACGGGCCCGCCGATCCGACACCACGGCCGAGCGGTCCCGGTGAGAACGGAGCCGACCGATGAACCGACGAACCGTGCTGATGGCCGTCGACGCTGTGCTCGCGGTGCTGTGCGTAGTCGTGGCCGTGCTGAGCTGGCGTCACGGTGTGCAGACGACGGACTTCGCGCCGATGGGGGAGGTGCCCGGCTACACCGCGACCCGCTATTCCGGTCCGTGGCTGGTGTTGGCGGCAGCACTGATCGCGGTCGCCGGGTTGGCGGTGATCGATCTGGTCACCCGGCTCGTGCGCGGTCTGCGGGCGGGTGATTCCGACCGGAATGTTTTTGCGGCAGAAACGGATTCGGCTACGGTCTGGGCCGGGGGACGACGCAGCGAAGGATGAGATGATGAATCGGCTGGTAACGAGAACCTGTGCCGCCGCGGTGGCTGTCGCGGCGATCGGGTTCGCCGCCGCGCCCGTGGGCGCCGCGCCCGGCTTGCCGCTCGAGCCCGCGCCACCGGCCGCGGTGTTCGCACCGGAGACCGGTTCGGCGGGCGTCTACAACAACCTCATGTGCTGGCTGCACACCATTTCGGCATCCGTGCCGTGCATGTACACCTGACCGGAGTGCTGACGAACTGATCGCGACCCGGACGTCGGGCTGCGATCAGTTCCACTGCTGATAGACGTCGAATACCCGCCCGTTGCGGGTGCCGGGAGCATTGACCAGGATCGTGACCGTCCCATCCGGCATGCTCGCCGCCTCCGACACGATCTGACGCAGCGTCGCGTGGACGGCGCCGTTCTCGTCCCGGTAGATCCTGGTGTCGTTGTCCAGGCCCGCACCGATCCGATTGGCCGGTACCACCATGGTGACCAGCGCCGGGATCGGGCCACCGGCCAACGCGGTGGTCTCCGCGTGATTCAGGTGCACGCCGACGCGCGACTGCGCGGGATCGATGATCGGATCGGCGGCCGCCGCCGACCCGGCGCCGAAGACGGCCGCGGTGGCGAATGCCAGGAACAGAACTGCGCTGATGGAGCGAATCCGCACGGCGGGCCTCCCGGCCGAGGTGATGGAAGTGGTGCGATATGCCCTGCCACCCTACGCAGCCGACGTCGTCGAATGAATCATTCGGCCCGGACCCGCCGTGGCGTGTCGCGCTGCGGTGTGGGTCACTCCACTACACCCTGTCGTCGACTGGATCGGGTGCTGCTGCCAGACTGGATCGCGTGAGTTCTTCTCCGCGCGTGACAAGGGCAACGGTGCCGGTTTCCGCTCAGCTCTTCGAACGAGCCGCTGCGGTCATTCCCGGCGGTGTCAACTCGCCGGTGCGGGCCTTCAATTCGGTGGGGGGCACGCCGCGTTTCATCGCCTCGGCCAACGGCTACACGCTGACCGACGCCGACGGCAACGACTACGTCGACCTGGTGTGTTCCTGGGGCCCGATGATCCTCGGGCACGCCCATCCCGCCGTCGTCGAGGCGGTGCAGAAAGCAGCCACCGGCGGGCTGTCGTTCGGTGCGCCGACCGAGGCCGAGATCGAACTCGCCGAGCACATCGTGGCGCGGGTCGCGCCCGTCGATCGGGTCCGGCTGGTGAACTCCGGCACCGAGGCGACGATGAGCGCGGTCCGGTTGGCCCGCGGCTACACCGGCCGCACCAAGATCATCAAGTTCGCCGGTTGCTATCACGGCCACGTCGACGCGCTGCTGGCCGACGCCGGCTCGGGGGTGGCGACCCTCGGCCTGCCCACCTCGCCCGGTGTGACCGGTGCGCAGGCCGCCGACACCATCGTGCTGCCCTATAACGATCTCGACGCCGTCGCGGCCGCGTTCGCCGCGAACCCCGGCGAGATCGCCTGTGTGATCACCGAGGCGGCCGCGGGCAATATGGGTGCCGTCGCCCCGCTGCCCGGATTCAACGCGGGCCTGCGCAAGCTGACCATCGAGCACGGCGCGCTGCTGATCATGGACGAGGTGATGACCGGATTCCGGGTCAGCCGGTCGGGTTGGTTCGGGCTCGATGGCGTCGCGGGCGATCTGTACACCTTCGGCAAGGTGATGAGCGGCGGGCTGCCCGCCGCGGCCTTCGGCGGCCGCGCGGAGATCATGAACCACCTCGCTCCGCTGGGCCCGGTCTATCAGGCGGGCACCCTGTCCGGTAATCCCGTCGCCGTGGCGGCCGGTCTCGTCACACTGCGTGCGGCCGATGACGAGGTGTACGCGACGCTGGATCGCAACTCCGAACGGCTGGGCATCCTGTTCGCCGAGGCGCTGGGTGAGGCAGGGGTCGAGCACCAGGTTCAGTTCGCAGGCAATATGGTGAGCGTGTTCTTCGCCGACTCCCCGGTCATCGACTATGCCACCGCGAAGGCGAGCCAGACCTGGCGTTATCCCGCCTTCTTCCACGCCCTGCTCGAGGGCGGGGTCTACGCGCCGCCGAGCGCGTTCGAAGCGTGGTTCGTGTCCGCGGCGCTCGACGAGGACGCTTTCGCCCGTATCGCCGCCGCCCTGCCCGCCGCCGCACACGCGGCCGCGGCCGCCACACCCGAAGGAACCCGCGCGTGAGCCAGCCCGATCCCGAGCGCGAACCCACCGACAGCACCGCTGACGCGGTATCGGCCGTCGAAGCGGCCACCGCCAAGGCCGCCGCGGCCAAAGCGGTAGCCGAGACCGCCGCTGCCGACGCCGTCGTCGCGAAGGCGGCCGCCGAGACCGCCGCCGCCGTTGCCGCCGCGGAATCCGATCCGGCCGTGGTCGCCGAGGCCATCGCGCAGACCACCGCCGCCGAGACCGCGGTGGCCGAAGCCGTGGTCGCCGAGGCCGCCGCCGAGACGGCCGCTTTCGAGGCCGCTGCCGCGGTGGCCGCTGCCGAGAACGCCGCCGACGAGAACACCCCTGACGAGAACACCACCGACGAGGCGGAGACCTCCGCGCCCGTCGCCGCCACCCAGCCACGCATCCACGACGGCGGGACCGCCATCGAGACGATCGTGCACGTGCTGCGCCACGGCGAGGTGCACAACCCGAAGGGCATCCTGTACGGCAGGCTGCCCGGATTCGGGCTCTCGGTATCGGGCCGGTCGCAGGCCGGTGCGGTCGCGCGGGCGCTGTCGGATCACGATATCGCCGCCGTCATCGCCTCGCCGCTCCAGCGCGCCCAGGAGACCGCCGAACCGATCGCCGCACAGCACGGGCTGATCGTGCGCACCGACGAGAACCTGATCGAGGCCGGTAACACCTTCGAGGGTCTGCGGGTATCGGTCGGTGACGGCGCCCTGCGCAAGCCGCGGCACTGGTGGAAGCTGCGCGATCCGTTCACCCCGTCCTGGGGTGAGCCGTACCTCCAGATCGCCCATCGCATGCTGGCCGCGGTGAACAAGGCCCGCGCCGAGGCCACCGGCCGCGAAGCGGTGCTGGTGTCGCATCAGTTGCCGGTGTGGACCCTGCGCCGGTTCTTGCAGGGGCAGCGGCTGTGGCACGATCCGCGCCAGCGCCAGTGCTCGCTGGCCTCGCTGACCTCGCTGGTCTATCAGGGCGACACCCTCGTCGACATCGTCTACTCCGAACCCGCCGGTGGTTCGGACCCAACGGTGCACGGGGCATGAGAAGGAAGGTGTCGCCATCGCGGGCCCGGCTGCTGCCGGTCCTGCTGGCCTGCGTTTCCCTGTTCGCCGCTGCGCTCACCGGGTGCGCGACCGGGGACGACGCGGTGGCTTCCGGCGGCACCTTCGAATTCGTCTCACCGGGCGGTAAGACCGAGATCTTCTACGATCCGCCCAGCTCACGCGGCACCCTCGGGGAGCTGTCCGGCCCCGATCTGATGAACGAGGGCTCCGATATCGCGCTGTCCGATTTCGCCGGGCAGGTCGTGGTGATCAATCTGTGGGGCCAGTGGTGCGGTCCCTGCCGGGGCGAGGCGCCGGCGCTCGAGCAGGTCTACGAGCAGACCAGGGACTCAGGGGTCGCGTTCCTCGGCATCAATGTCCGCGACGCCCAGCGCGATAAGGCGCAGGATTTCGTCGTCGACAACAAGGTCGGCTATCCGTCGATCTACGACCCGTCCATGCGCACCCTGCTCGCGCTCGGCGGAAATTTCCCGACCAGCGTCATCCCGACGACGCTGGTCCTCGATCGTCAGCATCGTGTCGCCGCGGTCTTCCTGCGCGCGCTGCTGGCCGAAGATCTACAGCCTGTCGTCGAGAGCGTCGCTCGCGAGGAACCTGCCGGGGGGACCGTCAACCAAGCGCCGGAGGGCCGATGAACACCCTCCGGGAAGCCACACAGGAGAGACGATGAAACCGGTCCGCAGCCGGACGGCGGTCCGCCGCCGCTACCCGTCGACCCGTCCGCCCCGCGGTGTTCGCGCGGAGGTGATGGTTCGCTCCTCCCTCGGGCACTGGGTGCTCGAATACCGCACCGCGCCCGCCGTTCCGGTGACACCACGCCCCGATGAGGATCGCGAGGCCGAAACATCGGCCGAGCCGGAGCAGACGTGACGGTGCTGGCCGGGGTGGGTGAATCGTTCCAGCAGACGGCGGCCACCGGGCCGCTGCTGCTGGCACTGGGCGCCTGCCTGCTCGCCGGACTCGTCTCGTTCGCCTCGCCCTGCGTGGTGCCACTGGTACCGGGCTACCTGTCGTATCTGGCCGGACTGGTCGGTGCCGAGGCGCCGCCCGCGACAGTGGCCGAAGCGCGGGGCACATCCGCGTCCGGCACGGCCGTCGGCGTCGTCGAACGCAGTCCCGTCCGGGTGGCCCGGATGCGGGTCGCGGGGGCGGCCGGATTGTTCGTCGCGGGATTCACCGTGGTGTTCGTGCTCGCGACGGCGACCGTATTCGGTGTGATCCAGACGTTGAACGTCAACCGTGAGCTGCTGATGCGGCTCGGCGGTGTGGTCACCATTCTGATGGGTCTGGTGTTCATCGGCCTGGTCCCGGCGTTGCAGCGCGATACGAGGATGGAACCGCGCAGGCTGACCAGCATCGCGGGTGCGCCGCTGCTCGGTGGCGTGTTCGCGCTCGGCTGGACCCCGTGCCTCGGTCCGACGCTGTCGGGTGTGATGGCCGTGGCCGCGGGCACCGAGGGCACCACCGCGGTCCGCGGGGTGGCGCTGATCGTGGCCTACTGCCTCGGGCTCGGGCTGCCGTTCGTGATCCTCGCGTTCGGCTCGGCCAGTGCGCTGCGTGGCGTCGGCTGGCTGCGGCGCAACTCCAGGACCATCCAGGTGATCGGCGGTCTGCTGCTGGTCGCCGTCGGGATCGCGCTGGTCACCGGCGCCTGGGATCAGTTCGTGGCATGGGTGCGTGATGCGTTCGTCTCCGAGGTGACCCTGCCGATATGACCGTGATCGACCGTCCCGACGCTCCGGCGCGTCCGCCGCGCCAATCGCTACCAGGTCGGGCCCTGGCTTTCGTGCGCAATGCCTGGCGTGGGCTCACCAGTATGCGCACCGCGCTGGTGCTGCTGTTCCTGCTGGCGCTGGCCGCGATCCCCGGCGCCCTGCTGCCCCAGCGTGAACTCAATGAGCAGAAGGTCGCCCAGTACATCGCCGACCGGCCGACGCTCGGGCCGTGGATGGACCGCTTCCAGCTGTTCGACGTGTTCTCCAGTTCGTGGTTCACCGCGATCTACGTGCTGCTGTTCATCTCGCTGGTCGGTTGCATCCTGCCGCGCACCGTCGACCATTACCGCGCGTTGCGTACCCCGCCGGTGCGGGTGCCGCGCAATCTGAAGCGATTGCCGCACCACTATTCCGGCGAGGTCGCGGGAACACCGGACGAGGTGATCGCCAATGCGCGCGGGCAGCTGCGCCGCTGGCGGACCGAGGTCCGGCCGGGTGATCGCGACGGTGAGGTGACGCTGTCGGCGGAGAAGGGCTATTCGCGCGAATTCGGCAATCTGGTCTTTCATCTGGCGCTGGTCGGGCTGCTGGTGTCGATCGCGGTGGGCAAGGTGTTCGGTTACGAGGGCAGCGTCATCGTCATCGCGAACGACGGTCCCG
Organism: Nocardia cyriacigeorgica; assembly: GCF_029868385.1. Taxonomy (GTDB): domain Bacteria; phylum Actinomycetota; class Actinomycetes; order Mycobacteriales; family Mycobacteriaceae; genus Nocardia; species Nocardia cyriacigeorgica_F. Next base: position 49,656 of record NZ_JARWNX010000039.1, read on the forward strand.
GTTTCTGTAGCACCTCGCCCGCGGCATTCGACTCGTTCCGCACCGGCTCGGCCAACGACGGCACCGGGATGACGCCGATCTGCGTGCGGGTCAAGGATTTCCACGCCGACTATCTGGACAACGGTCAGGCCGAGATGTTCCGCTCCAATATCGCCTATCAGGCGGGCGATGATCTGGCGGCGGGCACCTGGCGCGATACCGAGATCCGGGTGAACCATCCGCTGCGCGTCGCGGGCGACCGTATCTACCTACAAGGCCACGGTTACGCGCCGACGTTCACGGTGAAATTCCCCAACGGCGCGACCCGCACCGAAACCGTCCAGTGGCGACCCGACGACGCCACCACCTTCCTGTCCAGCGGTGTGCTGCGCATCGACCCACCCGGCGGGCTCTATCCGACCGAGGAGGAGCGCCGCAACAACCAGATCGCGATCGAGGGCCTTTTCGCGCCGACCGCGAATCTGCACGGCACCCTGCTCAGCTCCTCCTATCCGGAGATGACCGACCCCGCGGTCGCCGTCGACGTCTATCGCGGTGACACCGGCCTCGACACCGGACGTCCGCAATCGCTGTTCGCCCTCGATCAGGAACTGATCCGCCAGGATCGGCTCACCAAGGAAGCCAGGGTGAACCTGCGGCCGGGCGAGTCCACCACGCTGTCCAACGGGACCGTGGTGACCTTCGATGGTGCGGAGGAGTTCGTCAATCTCCAGGTCTCGCATGATCCGGCGCAGCAGTGGGTGCTGGTGAGCGCGGTGACCATGATGGCCGGACTGCTGGTATCGCTGCTGGTGTCGCGGCGGCGGATCTGGTTGCGCGTCTACCCGGCCACCGACGAAGCGGGTACCGTTGACCAACGACGCGTCGTAGTAGAGATGGGTGGACTCGCCAGGTCCGATCAGGCCGGGTGGGGCGGGGAGTTCGATCGGTTGCGCGCACGTCTGCTCGACGATGCCGCGCCCGAGGCGCCGACGCCGTCACCGAATGTGAAGACCACGGGAGATTGATGATGCAGATCGACGAGACCATCGCGCGCTACAGCGACTTCGCGTACATGTCCGCGATCTTCGTGTACGCGCTGGTGCTCGTGCTGCTGATCGTGCAGTACGCGTCGGTGCGAACCCGCAAGGTGACCGAACGGGAACTGGTGCACGCCGGTGGCGGTGGCACCGTCACGATCGATCCCGCGGTTCCCGGCAAGGTCGTCGAGGCGCCGCGGCTGCCGCTGTCGGAGCGGCTCGGCAATATGGCCTTCTCGGTGTTGTATGTGGCGGTCGGGCTGCATGTGCTCTCGATCGTCCTGCGCGGTTTCGCGACCCATCGGTTCCCGCTGGGCAATATGTACGAGTTCGTCACCATGGCGACCGCGGCGACCACGGTGGTCGGGCTGGTGTTCCTGCGTGGTCAGAAGTATCGGGCCATGTGGGTGTTCCTACTGGTCCCGCTGCTGATCCTGATGTTCCTCGCGGGCACCGTGCTCTACGCCGACGCCGCGCCCGTCGTGCCCGCGCTCAAATCGTTCTGGCTGCCGATCCACGTGACGATCGTCAGCGTCGGCAGCGGTGTGTTCATGGTGTCCGGGGTGGCGAGTCTGCTGTTCCTGTACCGGATCCGGCAGCCGCAGGGCGCGGAGTCGGACAACGTCTTCGGCGCCATCGCCCGCCGCCTTCCCGATGCGCGCACCCTGGACCGGATCGCCTACAAGACCACCATCATCGGCTTCCCACTGTTCGGCGCCGGTGTCATCCTCGGCGCGATCTGGGCCGAAGCCGCCTGGGGCCGGTTCTGGGGCTGGGACCCGAAGGAGACCTGCTCGTTCATCGCCTGGGTCCTCTACGCCGCCTACCTACACGCCCGCGCCACCTCCGGCTGGCGCGACACCAAGGCCGCCTGGATCAATATCGCGGGCTTCGTCGCGATGCTGTTCAACCTCTTCATCATCAATATGGTCGTGTCCGGCCTGCACTCCTACGCCGGTCTGAACTGAGGTCGGGCGCTGGCGATGAGTACGGCGCGGACCAGGCACAACTATGCCGGGCGATCGGTGGCGGAGCGGCGGGCCGAGCGGCGGGCGCTGTTTCTCGAGGCGGGGCTCATGGTGTTCGCGGACAAGACCTACGCGGCGAGTTCGATCTCGGATGTGTGTGCGGCGGCGGGATTGTCGCGGCGGCAGTTCTATGAGCAGTACTCCGGGCGGGAAGAGCTGCTGGTCGATGTGTACGACCATGTGCAGCAGCAGGCGCGGGCGGCGTTCCGGGAAGGGTTGGCGAGCGCGGGGAGTCTCGATGCTCGGGTGCTGATCGGGTCGGCGATGCGCGCCTATGTCCATGCCATCACCGACGATCCGCGCCGAGTGCAGGTGGCGTTCGTGGAGATCGTCGGGGTCAGCGACGCCGTCGAGCATCATCGCGCGCAGATGCGTGACGACTGGGGCGAGGCGATCGCGGCGACGGCGGCCGTCGTGCCGGGTGTGCGGACACCGCCCGGCGGCTGGGGTCTGGCCATGGCGGCGTTCATCGGTGCGGTGAACGGCGCGGTGCACCGATGGAGTCAGCAGCATCCGCGGCCACCGGTCGACGACCTGCTCGAGGTGCTCTCGACCCTGCTGCTCGCCCTTGTGCTGCCGGGCACCGCCGCGGGCTGATTGCGATCTGGGACACATCCGTGCCATAGTGGGCCGCGAAGTTGAGACGTAGGCGTCTCAAAATGCTCAAAAGGATGTGGGTCGATGAAGACCAAACCGGGGTGGGTCCGCCGGATCTGTACGTTGTCCCTCAGTGCCGTCGCCGTGATCGCCGTGGTCGGCACACCGGCCTGGGCCGAGCCGGAGCCCGCGGTGATCGAACCCGCGCGGGTGCTGCCGCTGCCGCCGGAACTGGATCCCGGCTTCTATCACCCGCCCGCCGAGGTGGTCGGGGCCAAGGCGCCCGGTGAGATCATCGCGATCCGGCAGGTGAACGTCGCCAACTTCGGTCTGATCCCACTCAATGTGGACGCGTGGCAGGTCTCCTACCGGTCCAACAACAGCCGCGACGAGGCGATCCCCGCCGTCGCCACCCTGATCAAGCCGCGCGGCGTCGCGCCGAACCCGCGCAAACTGCTCTCGGTGCAGATCGCCGAGGACTCCACGGCGGGCTACTGCACCCCCTCCTATGCGCTGCAACATCTTTCGGTGGCGCCGTTCGTCGGGCAGATCGTCGCGCCCGCGGAGTTCGTCTTCGCGCAGGCCGCATTGCAGCAGGGCTGGGCGGTGGTGATCCCGGATCATCAGGGCCCGAACTCGGCGTACGCGGCCGGACCGCTGGCCGGGCGCATCACCCTCGACGGTATCCGCGCGGCGACCTCCTTCGCGCCGCTGGAGGTGGGGCCGGACGCGCCGGTCGGGATGTACGGCTACTCCGGTGGTTCCATCGCCACCGGTCACGCCGCCGAACTGCACGAGTCGTACGCACCCGAACTGAATATCGCCGCCACCGCGATGGGCGGTGTCGGCGCCGATCTCGGTGCGGCGCTGGAGATGTCGAACAACCAGGCCACCTCGGGCCTGGTATTCGCCGCAGTGATGGGCCTGTCCCGCGAGTACCCGGAGTTCGCCGCGTTCCTCGACCGCAATCTCGACCCGCTCGGCAAGACCCTGATGACGCTCAAAGCCCCACTGTGCGTGCAGTATCAGTCCAGCCTGTTCCCCTTCCTGAACATGAAGGGCATGATGCGCACCGATGGCGACCCGATGCGCGATCCGGCGGTGGCGACCATGCTCGACGACACCCGCATGGGTCGCACCGTCCCCGGCATGCCCATGTTCATCTGGCATTCCGCCTGGGATGAAATCCTTCCGCTGCACTCCACCGATCAGCTGGTCGGCACCTACTGTCAGGACCCGGCCGCGCAGGTGCAATACACCCGCGATCACGCCAGTGAGCACATCGTCGCCGAAGTGACCGGCGGTCCGTCCGCGCTGCTCTGGATGCGCGACCGTCTCAATGGTGTGCCCGCTGCCCCTGGCTGCGCGACAACGGATGCGCCCTCGATGCTCGGCACTCCCGGTCAGCTGGACTTCATGGGTTCGGTGGTCGGCGAAACCCTCGCCTCGTTCTTCGGTAAGCCGATCGGGGCGCGCTAGGCCGATGGCGGCACCGCACTTCCGGTGCGGTGCCGCCTGGTTCGCGTCCGAGCAGGTCGAGTAGCGGTATGCGGGTCGATGCGCCGAACCAGAGAAGAGTTCCCGCTGAGACGAGTACGGACGGGCGATATCGGTCTGTGCGCCGCTGGTCGGAGACGGCGATCAGGAGGAGACGGCGATATCTGGCGGAGGTATCAGCGACCGTGAGTGACATGTATCACTGACCAAGGGGCGTGCCGATGGTCCGGGTGACGGTGTCCTACGGATAGCGCGCTGTGCTGGTGCGCGCGGAAGCTCGAGGAGGGTTACGCGTGGATGCTGGAAACTTCTTGGGGGGCCGGGTCGGGGTATCGGATATCCAGGGCGAGGGCGCGCTGGCGCGCTTGGTGCGGGCGGCGACCGGGCTGTCGGAGGAGTCACAGCGGTATCTGGCGATGATCGCCGATCGGCTGCGTGTCAGTGAGGGTTTACCGCTGTTCGACGACGCGGGCGATCTCCGGGAGTGTGGTGACGGACCCGCCCGGACCGCGGACGCGGACGGCCGTGCGGTACCGCGGCAGGACCACGCGGGAGACTGAACCGGCAGACGCGCTCAGTGCTCGGTGGGGCCGGGATCGCCGTCCCGGTGTTGCTGGCGGGAGATGCGCCAGAGGAATTCGGGGTCGTCATCCGGGCCGACCACGCGCTTGGGCGCGCGCCGAATGGGTGCGGAACTGCCCGCGCCTCGATCGGGGCCGAACGCCTTCCAGCACAGCACCGCGATCGCCACGACCGCGATCAGTGCCAACAGGTACGTCACGTCGCTCACCTCCTGCTACCGAGGGTAGACCCGGTGCGGGCGGGAGCGCATCGAGACATCCGATACCGGCCACGCCGACCCTCGGTGGGTCGGGCGCGTGGCAGGCGGTCGGTGGCCGATCAGCGGGCGGTGGCCTCCGTGGTGAGCGACCTCAGCAGCTGCATGACCTCGGACTCACGGAACCGGCGGTGCCCACCCGGGGTGCGCAGCGATCCGAGCCGACCGGCATGCGCCCATCGGGTGACGGTCTTCGGATCGACGTGGAACAGGGCGGCAACCTGGCCGGGCGTCAGCAGGGTGTCCTGGCCGCCGACGGTGATCGCGGTCATAGCAAACTCTCCGTTCTCGACACTAACTATCCCTCATCAAGATGCCGCCATACTCGCACCGCGACCCCCAGGTACTCGAATGACCTACTGTTGGTAAAGGGGAGGTAATAGACAAAACGGATATTGTGCACACCGGTGCCGGGGTGGTCGCGAGCCGCTGGAGCGCTGAGTGACGCGGTCCGTTGGTGCGCCGGGTCGAGCGCAGGCGAGGCCGCCGCTTACTCTGGACATCGTGAGTGACGCATCGCGACCGGAAGGGGCATCCGCCCGGCAAACCAGTGGTTCGGCGGGTGGGCGCCTGGCCCGCAACCTGGGCCTCTACACGGTGGCCCGGCTCGGTCTGGTCGCCGTCATCACCGCGGTGATCATGCTGGCGGCGAAACTGATCGATGTGCAGATTCCGCTGGTGGTCGCCGCGCTGTTCGCGCTCATCATCGCGATGCCGCTGTCGCTGGTCCTGTTCAAGGGGCTGCGCACCAAAGTCAACGAAGACATCGCCGTGGTCGACGAGCGCCGTCGTCAGGACAAGGCGCAGCTGCGGGCCCGGCTACGCGGTGACGAACCGGGCGATGAAGGCGGGTCGAAGGCGTGAAGTACGTCGACCGGAGCGCGCCGCGTGCCTGGGTCGACAATGCGGTCCGGCTGATCGACGCCGATACCCAGCGCAGCGCCGACACCCATCTGCTGCGGTATCCACTGCCCGTCGAATGGGATATCCAGCTCTATCTGAAGGATGAATCCACCCATATCACCGGCAGCCTCAAGCATCGGCTGGCCCGCTCACTGTTCCTGTATGCCCTGTGCAATGGCTGGATCACCGAGAACACCACGGTGGTCGAGGCCTCGTCCGGGTCGACGGCGGTGAGTGAGGCGTATTTCGCGAAGCTGCTCGGCCTGGATTTCGTGGCGGTGATGCCCGCCAGTACCTCGCCACAGAAGATCGCACTGATCGAGGCGCAGGGTGGCCGCTGCCATTTCGTCCAGCGCCCGCCGGAGATGTACACCGAGGCGGCGCGGCTGGCCGAGGAATGCGGCGGCCACTACATGGACCAGTTCACCCATGCCGAACGGGCCACGGACTGGCGCGGTAACAACAACATCGCCGAATCGATCTTCCAGCAGCTTCGGCTGGAGAATCATGCGGTCCCGGAGTGGATCGTCACCGGCGCGGGCACCGGCGGTACCGGTGCCACCATCGGGCGCTATATCCGGTATCGCAGACATGCCACGAAACTGGCGATCGTCGACCCGGAGAACTCCGCGTTCTACGGCGGCTACGAAACCGGCGATCCCGGATATCAGACCGGAATGTCCTCGCGGATCGAAGGCATCGGCCGCCCGCGGGTCGAGCCGTCGTTCATTGCGCAGGTGGTCGATCGGATGATCGAGGTGCCGGACGCGGCCTCGATCGCCACGGCCCGTCACGCCAGCCGGGTCCTCGGCCGACGGGTCGGCGGCTCGACCGGCACCAACCTGTGGGGTGCGTTCGCGCTGATCGCGGAGATGCTCTCGGAAGGGCGCACCGGCAGTGTGGTCACGCTGCTGTGTGATGGCGGTGATCGGTACGCGGGAACGTATTTCGATGATGCCTGGGTCGCGGAGCAGGGGATAGATCTCATCGAGCCCACAGCGATCCTGGACGATTTCGCCGCCACCGGCATCTGGCGGGGCTAGCGCGCCCGCATTCACGCGACAGTGGCGCGCACCCCTGCCACGATCGTGTCCACCAAAGCCACGATGTAGGTGGCGGATTCGGCCTTGGCCCGATCTCGTAGGTGCGGCGGAGTCGCGGTGACGTGGTTCGATACCGCTCCGGCGACCAAATCGGCCACCAGTGCCACCGATGTTCCCGGCGGCAGTTCCCCACGTTCGATTCCGCGCCGGATGATCGCGCGGGTCGCTCGCAGGTGTTCGGGGTAGGGATCTCCGGCGACGGCATCGCGTAGCTTGCTCACCCGGTGTGCGTCGGCCGACAGCTGTCTGGCCAGCGAGCCGTCATCGGTGCTTTCGTGTTCCATCCAGCTGGTGGCGAATTCGATCAGGTCCGCGCGCAGGTCACCGGTGTCGATATCGGCGATGAACCGGATCCGTGAGCGCACCGACTCCACCAGCAGCGCCTCCTTCGACGGCCACCGCAGATACAGCGAGCCCTTGCCGATACCGGATCGCCGTGCCACTTCGTCGAGCGTGAAACCGCTCCAGCCGCGTTCGGCGTAGACCGCGCGGGCCGCCTGCTGTGCGCGGGTCTCGAGTTCCGGGTCCCTCGGCCGTCCCGCGCGTCGCGTCTCAACCACGGTCACATTGTGGCACCGGTCTCATTTCCCTATTTACGACGGCTGCCGTCCGTAATAGGCTGTCGCGAAATTCGAGGCGGTCCGGCGGCGCCCACACCGCCACCTCGGCACGGCGAAGGAGCCACGATGATCACTCCACCCACCGACCTCGGATCCTGGATCGGGCGAAGGGCCGCGTCGAGCCCGACGCGTCCGGCCATCACCTTCGAAGGACAGACGCTCACCTACGGTGAATTCCTCGAGCGCATCGATCGGCTGGCCGCCGAACTGATCGCCGGTGGGGTCGCGCCGGGCGATCGGGTCGGCTACCTGGGGGCGAACCATCCCGACTTCCTGGTCACGCTGTTCGCGGCCTCGCGCGCCGGTGCGGTGTTCGTCCCGCTCAACTTCCGGCTGGCGGCCGCCGAACTCGGCTACATCCTCGGTGACGCCGGGGTGCACACCCTCATCGCCGATGCCGAACGCGCCGAGATCGTCGATCCGGTGCTGGCCGAATCCGGGGTGCGCCGCGGCATTGCGTTGGCGGCCCGGCCGGGCTGGGAGACGCTCGACGAGCTGCTGGCCCGCCGCGCACCGATCGCCGAGCCGCAGCATCCCGACACCGAGGACGTCGCGGTGATCATGTACACCTCCGGCACCACCGGCCGCCCGAAGGGCGCGATGCTCACGCACGGAAACCTGTTCTGGAACAATGTGAACGCGCTGCTGTCGTTCGATACGAGTCAGCAGGACGTCTCCCTGGTCTGCGCCCCGCTGTTCCATATCGGCGGACTGAACGTCACCACGCTGGTGGCGTTGCAGAAGGGTGCGCATCTGGTGCTCATGCCCGCGTTCGATCCGGTGCAGGCGTTGGCGCTGATCGCCGAATACAAGGTCACCACCATGTTCGGTGTACCCGCGATGTACCTGTTCATGGCGCAGGTTCCGCAGTTCGCGACGACGGACCTGTCGAGCGTGCGCACCTTCATCTGCGGTGGCGCGCCGGTGCCGGAGGCGCTCATCACCCGGTACGGCGAGCGCGGGGTGCCCTTCGCGCAGGGCTACGGCCTCACCGAGACGGCGCCACTGGCGCTGGTGCTGTCCACCGACGATGTCGCGACCCGGATCGGCGCCGCCGGGCACAAGGTGCTGCCGCTGTCGGATGTCCGGCTGGTCGACCCGGACAACAATCCGGTCCCCGACGGCGAGCGCGGCGAGATCTGCGTGCGTGGACCGCAGGTCATGAAGGGCTATTGGAACAACAAGGCCGCCACCGACGCCGTGATCGATGCCGAGGGCTGGTTCCACACCGGCGATATCGGTGAGGCCGATCAGGACGGCTTCGTCTATGTGGTCGACCGGGTCAAGGACATGGTGATCACCGGCGGGGAGAACGTCTATCCGGCCGAGGTGGAGAACGTGCTCTACCGGCATCCGGCGGTGGCCGAGGTCGCGGTGCTCGGGCTGCCGCACGAGAAGTGGGGTGAGGCGGTGACGGCCGTGGTCGCGACCGCGCCCGGCGCCTCGCTGACGCTGGACGAACTGCGCGAATTCGCACGCGGTGAGCTGGCCGGATACAAGGTGCCGCTGCGGTTGGAGTTCGTCGAGGCGCTGCCGCGCAATGCCTCGGGCAAGGTGCTGAAGTACCGCCTGCGTGAGCAGCTGGGTGAGGTGGCCGAAGGCTGATCGCGGGATCGGCAGCGCCCCGGCCTCCGGGTTCGCCGCACCACCTTCGGGTGTGCGGCGGCGAGCATCGGGATTCGGCCGGGGCGTTTCCTTGTGCCTCGATGGTCAACTTTGGTTGACAACCTCGGTGTCGTCAATCAAAATTGACGACATGACGGAAGCAACCACGCTGGCGGCAGCGGCCGGTAGCCCGGACCCGCGAGTCGGATTGCGGGCCGTGCTGGCGCTGCGGCGGCTGCTCGAACGGCTGGAAGCGATCCAGGTGACCAATGCCAGGGATCAGGGCTGGTCGTGGCAGGCGATCGCGGACGCGCTCGAGGTCAGCAAGCAGGCAGTGCATCAGAAATACAACCGGAGAGGCAGGGGCCGCTGATGTTCGAACGGTTCAGCAAGAACGCCAGAATGGCCGTCGTCATGGCGCAGGAAGAGGCGCGAGAACTGCACGCGCCGGAGATTCGCGTCGAGCATGTGCTGCTCGGTGTGCTGTCGCAGGCCGAGCCCGCCATGAAAGACATGCTGACTGCTGTCGGACTCACCCACGACACCGTGATCACCGCGCTGGCCGAGGACGGAAAGAACGAACCGCTCGGCGACCGCGACGCCGAGGCGCTGCGCTCCATCGGCATCGACCTCGATGCGGTACGCGACAGCCTGGAGGCGACTTTCGGCGAAGACGCACTCGACCGGGCCGAACCGCCGGAACGGGAACGGCGCGGGCTCTTCGGACGCGGTGGGATGAACGTCGGCCATATCCGCTTCTCCCGCGAGGCGAAGAAGACGCTCGAGCTGTCCCTGCGGGAGGCGTTGGCGCGTAAGGACAAGAGCATCGAATCCGGTCACATTCTCCTGGGGATTCTCCGCGCACCGAACACCACGACAACGGCGCTGATCGGTGGTACCGAATCCGTTGCGACGCTGCGTACCCGGGTGCATGCGCTGCTCGATCGAGCCGCCTAGATCGACCGCAAACATGGGCGCACTCGGACCCGCGCGCCGAATCCGGTCAGCGGCTGCCCGCCCATGTGGACTCGCGCAGTCCCGCCGATGCGGGGATCGGTGATCTCGGTGGAGGGCTCGGCGACGACTTACTCGCCAAGCCGACCCCAGCACGGTCGGCTTGCCGCAACCAGAATGTAGGCACTCGTCCGTCCGTGAGAAGCGATCCGAAGCGCGCAGGTTCGGCTCGGTAGCGCCCGCAGCGGGGCGTCGGGCTCTAGCATGGCTCCATGCAGCTTGTGCTTCGGTTGATCATCAACGCCTTCGCCATCTGGCTGGCCGCGACGTGGATCGACAAGATCGACATCATCAGTCCGGAGGATCAGGGCAACGGCGCCAAGATCATCACCCTGCTGGCCGTCGCGGCGGTGTTCACCGCGGTGAACGCACTCGTCAAGCCGATAGTGCAATTGCTGTCGCTACCGCTGGTCATCGTGACGCTCGGCCTGTTCCTGCTGGTGGTCAACGCCCTCATGCTCTGGCTCACCGCGTGGATCACCGAGTTCACCGACTACGGTCTGCGCATCGACGGCTTCTGGGCCGCGTTCTGGGGTGCGCTGATCGTCACGGTGGTGAACTGGCTGCTCGGTGTGCTGGTGCCCGACCGGGACTGAGCACGGGCCGTGCTCGGCGAACGGCCTCGGCCACCGGTTGCGGACGTGAGCCAGTGCCGTCACGGAAGCGAGCCCGGCGGCTGGTCACAACCAATCGGTGACATCCATGGGTTCGCCGTCATCGTCGAGCGGGGGCTCGATGCCCCGTGGTTGCGGGGTGCCGAAGGTCGAGGGCGGTCCGGGTTCGACCGCGACCGCCAGCGCCGCATCGACATCGGCGAGCATGGCGGCCAAACGGGGGGCGTTGTACCGGTGGACTTCGGGGTGTGGATGGCCGCGGAAGTCGTGGGTCAGCCAGATATCGTGGTAGACCTCGAGATCGACAGTGGGTTCGGCGCCGGTGAGATCCACGCCGAGGCGCAGCAGATCGTTCTCGGGGTGGGGGGCGCCGAGAGCGTCGAAGCGAGTTCCGGGACCGGTGACGGTGATCGCGCCGATCGTCGCGTGGACGGGGATCCCGGCCGGGCGAGCCGATTCCAGCAGTGCCGTCAGGGCGGGGTCGGCGAGACCCTCGGCCACCGCGACCGTGGTGTGCGCGTCCGGCACGATCCGGCCCTCGATCAGCCAGCGGCAACTCACCCGCGACGGTGACATGAGGCGGTGCCGTTCGGCGCAGATCGCCAGCCGCGCCGCCAACTCGAATTGGGCCGCCACGCCGCGCCCGACGCCGGTCGGCCACCAGGTCCAGGCGAACGAGAACGCCGGAGCGCGCAGCGGTCCGGCCGTCATTCCGGGAAGACTTTCGCACCGTCGGGAATGGTCAACTCCTTGCCATCGGAAAAGCGCAGGACAAAGGCGATACCGCTGGAGGTGGACCTATCGGTCAGCGATCGCAGCGTATCGGTATCCAGCGCGGTCGACGGCGCGGCCACCTCCAGCACGCCGACTTTTCGCTCGGCGGGTGCGTCCACCAGCTGTTTGACCACCGACGCCGAGGCCGACCGGATGCCCTTGATCGAGGAGACCTCCTTGGCCTGATAGGCGAACAGCACCCGACCATCCGGACCCTTGACGCCGACATCGATGTCGTAGCGCCCCTGCCCCTCACGCGTCTGCCCGAACACCAGCTCCCGACTGCCCCGCCGGTGCAACTCGTCGCCGAGGCGCAACTCCTGCATGGCCGCGGGCCGGGCCGCCGCCGGGCCACGGAACTTGGACACCAGATCCTTGAAACCCTCGGCGCCCGCCAGATGTCCCTTCCCGATGATGTCGGCGGCCTCGGCGCCCATCGGCGTGCTCCGCGCATTGCCCAGCGCCTGGATGGTGCGCTGTTTATCCGTCGCGGACATGCCGACGCGATCCAGCACGCTGGACACCTTCGCGACCTGATCCTCGCGCATCGGTTGTCCGGCACCGCCGCGCTCCTGTGCCGAACTGTTCGCGCGGTCGTAGCGCTGGGTCCACTTCGGCTGCGGCAGGGTGCCACCGGTTTCGGCGTAGCGGCGGTAGCTGTCGGGTGCCTCCTCGGCGATGTCCCTGACCTTCCGGCCACGGTCGACGGTGCGGTCGTGCAGCTCGGTGACCTGCTGCGGATCGAGCGCACGCACGGTGACCTGGATGGTGGCCGTGATCGGCCGGGTCTGCCCGGCCGGGATCAGCTGCGGGTTGTAGCTCGCACTGCACGACAGTGTGGTCGACCCGTTGGCAGGCATGGTGCCGCTGCCATTGCATCCGGCGCCGAGCGCGATCGGCACCGACGACTGCATGGAGACGGTGTAATCGAAAGCGACCGTGGTGACTCGCATATCGCGCGAGGTGCTGACCGTATTGCTGATGACGAACTGGATCGTGCAGGTCCCCATGCAGGGGTTCTGCAAGAACTGGCCGTTGACATTGCCGCCAAGCGTTACCCGGGAATCGACGGCATCGCCAAGCCCGTCCACCCGGCCGGGCAACTCCTCGTAGATGCCCTGGGCATCGTCGGGTTCCTCGGGCGCCGGGTCGAGGGAGAATTCGGGCAGTTCCGGATCGCCCCCGCCGGATTCACCGGACGACGACGCGCTGACGATGCGGTCGATCACCGGCTCGTCGGACCCACCGGTGTTCGGTTCATCCGTCGGGTCGAGATTGCTCAGATAGGTGGTGATGGAACCACTGGTGATCGGTGTGGACTCGTGGCCGTCGATATCGATCGGCGTACCGATGGTGACGTCTTCACTGCGCTCCGCGTCGGGGTCGAGGGCGAGCGCGAGCCGTGCCGGTGCCAGCGTGCTCGCCAGATCGAACCCGAAGCGTTCGGGGCCGATCATCACCGGTACGCCCGCGTATCGGGCGGCGTTCTCCGCGGATTCGCCGAACGCCAGCCAGGCCTGTTCGTCGCCCTGGAGGAAGGATTTCCCGCCGACACCGAGATAGTCCATGTCGACGCCGTCACGTACCGAGATCGTCCCCGTCGCATCACCGACATTGGTGACGGTGAGATCCACCTCGAGCCGTCTGCTCGATGCGCCGGTCGGCTTCACCGTCCCGGTGAAATGCGCAGCGGGCGTATCCAACAGCCGCAGCTGCGCCGTCGCCAGCGCGGCCCGACCCCGCTGCTCGGCGCTCGCACCGCGATCGCCGAACTGCATGATCGCGACTCCGCCACCCACCCCGATCGCGCAGACCACCATCAACACCAGTGCCGCGATGATCCACGGTCGTCGGCGCGAGCGGCCTCCCGTCGGCAGCGGTCTGCCAGGCTGCGGGCCGAACCCGTATCCCGACGGAAACTGCCCGCCGCCTGGCATCTGACCGCCTGGCGGTCCGTACGGGCTGGGCGCCGAATAGCCTTGTGCCGGAGCTTGGAACGCGCCGGTGTGCGGCGCGTTGGGGTGTGGGTGGTACCCCGGGGGCGCCGCGGGTTGGTAGGTGCCGGTCGGCGGCATCTGTTGTGCTGTGGGCGGGTGTTGCCCGTGCGGTCGATACGCCGGGGTCGGTGGTTGCGGAATCGCGGATCGACTCGGTCCGGCGGCGGGTGGAGGAGATGGCCACGTTTCGCGGTGTGGTGGGGTGGCGTCGGGTGGCTGGTGTGTCGGCGTCGGCGGTTGTGGTGTCGCGGGTTGGTTCGGTCCTGCGGATGCGCCCGCATTACTCAGAAGTTGTTGCGGAACAATGCGTTCTGTTACGTCCCGCGCACCGTCCTCCCTCGGGATCTCCGGCTCGGCGTTCGGCGCGGTAGGCGAGGGCGACTCGGGCAAGGTATTCGACGCAACCGGCGGACTCGAACCGTCCACAGCCTCACCAGACGCGACCTGCGGATTCGATCCGGTAGACCGCTGCGGTTCCGCCCCTCCCGGCATCGATGGAGCCTGCCCCGCCGACGAATCGGTTGGCGGCTCGGCCCTCTCACGGTCACCGGCGTCCGACATGGTCCCTCCTAGAAATGGCGGGGCCACAGAGCACCGTGCCGCCGGATCCCTCGCCCCTGCGTCAACAGTACGACCCGACCCCGCTTTTCGGGGTGCGATCGTTCACCCCGCCACCGGCTGACCTCCGACCAGGCTGCGGGCGAACCCGCCACTCGGAGGCGCTATCCGGAGTCGCCGGGCTTCCGAGCGATATGTGTCGAAAACACAGGCCAACAGCGGCATTCGTTCTGCATCGGGGGCTTCCTGCTCAGGTCGGCGTGCCGGTCATCGATGTCGAGCCACGGTCGGCTGACGACAACGAGCACGAACAATGAATCGCACCCGACCAACACTGGGCGGGACGGTCACGCCGATCGAGCTCAGCTCACAGAGACGCCAAGCCGAGTGCGAGCGCAGTCAGGATGGACCAAACGAGCAGGGCGAGCCCGGAATCGCGCAATGCCGGGATCAGTTCGAGTCCACCACGGCCCGACCGGACCGGGGCATTGGCGCGTACCGCGAGCGGGATCGCCAGTAGGCCCACCAAAGCGAATGGCGAGCGCGCCACCAGCAACAATGTCACCACGAACGGCACCGCCAGCAACACCAGGTGCAACGTCCGGGTGCGCGGATCGCCGAGCTTCACGGCGAGGGTGACTTTCCCGGATTCGGTGTCGGTGCGGATATCGCGCAGGTTGTTGGCGACCAGGACCGCGCTGGAGAATGCGCCGACGGCGACGGCGAGCGCGGCGCCCACCCAGTCGATGCGCTCGGCTTGTACGAATTGGGTGCCGAGGACGCCGATCAGGCCGAAGAAGACGAAGACGGCGATTTCGCCGAAACCGCTGTAGCCGTAGGGTTTGCTGCCGCCGGTGTAGAACCAAGCTCCGGCCAGGCAGGCGGCGCCGATCAGGATCAGCCACCATGCGGTCAGGGCCACCAGGATCAGGCCGAAGATCGCGCCGATGGCGAGGCTGATGACGGCGGCGGTGCGGACGGCGGTGGGGGAGGCCAGGCCCGAGCCGACCAGGCGTAGCGGGCCGACGCGCTCGTCATCGGTGCCCCGGATGCCGTCGGAATAGTCATTGGCGTAGTTCACGCCGATGATCAGCGCCAGCGAGACCAGCAGCGCCAGAATCGCTTTCCACCACACCATGCCGTCGATGGAGGCGGCGGCGCCGGTGCCCGCGATGACGGGGGCGATAGCGTTCGGCAGGGTGCGGGGCCGGGCGCCCTCGATCCATTGCGCTGCGGTAGCCATGACCGCAGCCTAATCGGGCGGTCAGGCGGGCGCGGCTTCGGCGGCCACCCGCAACCGGCCGAGACCCTTCTCGAAATCCTTGCCGACCAGGCTGTCCATCGAGATGACCTTGCCCATCAGGGCCATCAGCCCGCGCTGTTCACCGTTCATCCGCCACACCACCTGGGTGCCGCCGCCCTCGGCCGGGGCCAGCGTGAAGACCACATTGTTGGTGGATTTGAACGGCTTCTCGAAGTCGAGCCTGATCCTGATCTCGTGCTCGGTGCTCGAGGTGATCTCCATGGTGCCGCGGCCCGCCTTGCGGTTGCCTTCCCACGCGTAGCGTGCGCCGACGCCCGCATCGGGGCCGCTGTACATGCGGCGGAGTTCGGGGTCGAGGTCCTCCCACGGCGACCATTCGATCCACTGGTGGAAGTCGTTGATCAGCGCGTGGATGCGTGCCGGTTCGGCCGCGATCACGATCTGGCGCACCACCTCGAATTCGGCCATTGGCCCAGCGTAAGCGACCGACCGGTCGGACCGCAGCTGAATCGGCGCGCTTCGCGGCCGGACCAGCGCATACGATGACGTCGGCATGGTTTCCGAGCTGAGCGGTCCGAGCGGCCGAGTACCAGTGGTGACGCCCGCAGATTCGGTCGTGGTGGCCCTGCTGGGCGAGGTCGCGCTACGCCGGAACGGTGCGCTGACGCCGGTGCCGGGCGTACGGGCGCGGGCACTGCTCGCGGCCTTGTCGGTGACACCCGGTCGCAGCCGCAGCGCACAGGCGCTGATCGACGAGGTGTGGGGCGAGCAGCCGCCACGTGCCCCGATGAACGCACTGCACACCCAGGTCTCGCGGCTGCGCGCCGCGCTGCCCGAGGGCGCGGTGGAGATCGGTCCGGCCGGTTACCGTTTGCGGCTGACGGCCGAGCAGATCGACCTCACCGCCGTATCGACGCTGCTCGATCAGGCTCGTGCCGCCCGCGCCGCGCACGATTACGCCCACTGCCTCGACTTGGTGGCGCGGGCACGAGCGCTGTGGCGCGGCGAACCCGGCGCCGACCTCACCCCCGGCCCACTCGCCGACGAACTCGCCACCGCCGCCGCCGACCGCTGGGCCGAACTGGACGGGATCGAACTCACCGCCCGCGAAGCCATCGGAGACGTGAACGGCGCCCTTGCCCTCGCCCGCGCGGCCGCTTCGGCCGATCCACTCAGCGAACCCGCCGCGCGGACCCTCATGCGATTGCTGGCCCTCGCGGGCGATGCCAATGCTGCCCTCGACGTCTTCGCCACCATCCGAGCCGCCTTGACCGACCACCTCGGAACAGATCCGGGTCCGGCGCTGGTCGAGTTGAACACCGCCATCCTCCGTGGGGATTTCCCCACGGCGGCCACGCCGTCCGCTGGATCCGCGCCGCCGGACAGCGGGCCCGGCAGCGGTGCCGAGGCGTCGCCGCACGGCCGGGTATCGGGTGAGATAACCACCGCGGCACCGCCGGGCGTCGATCCCCTGTCACGGAACTCGACCGATCGCTTCGGTTCCGGTGCGGCGTCGGAGAACCTCGCGAATCCCGACACCACGCAGGTTCTGTCGCCTGATCCCCTGGTACCGCCGAATGCGTGGGGCACCGCCGAACATCTGGCGAATACGCGCCCGACCACGCAGACGGCCGACCGGAGGTCCACGCGGCGCCCGACGGCCACCGGTGTTCGCGCCGCGCCGAACCCGCTGCTCGGACGCGCCGAAGACCTCACCGCGCTGGCCACCCTGCTACACACCTCCCGCGTCACCACCGTGCTCGGGCCGGGCGGCACCGGCAAGACCAGGGTGGCCAATGAACTGGGTGCGCGGGCGGCGCGTGAGCAACCGGTGGTGCTGGTCGAGCTGGCTTCGGTGCGGGCCGATGGCGGAGCGGCGGGCGAGGCGCGCGGTGAGATCGAGGCGGCGATCGGTGCGATGCTCGGGCTCGGTGATTTCGCGCGTGACCCGGTGCTGATCCGATCGGGTATCCGGGTCGAACTGCGGCAGCGGCTGCGTGACGCCCTGTCGGAGCGGCCGATGCTGCTGATCCTGGACAACTGTGAACATCTGGTCGACGCCGCGGCCGAGGTGGTCGCGGACCTGGTCGGCAGCTGCGATCAGCTAACGGTCCTCACCACCAGCCGCTCACCACTGGCGATCACCGCCGAGGCGGTATATCCGCTGGCGCCATTGGCGATCGACGCCGCCGGTTCACCCGCCACCGAGCTGTTCATCGCCAGGGCCAAGGCCGTACGCCCGGCCGCGCGGCTCAACCCCGAGGTGGTCGCCCGGCTGTGCCACCGCCTCGACGGTCTGCCACTGGCCATCGAACTCGCCGCCGCGCGCGTGCGAACGATGAGCGTCGAGGAGATCGACACCAGGCTCGAGCACCGATTCGCCCTGTTGCGCAGCGGTGACCGCTCCTCACCGGAACGGCATCGCACACTGCACGCAGTGATCGCCTGGAGCTGGAATCTGCTCGACGAACCGCAGCAGATCGCCTTGCGCAGACTGTGCCGCTTCCCGGCCGGATTCACCCTGGAGGCCGCGGAATTCGTGGCGGGCGGTCCCGAAGTGGGCGATGTGGTCGACGCGGTGGCGGGTCTGGTCGGACAGTCGCTGCTCACCGTGCTCGAGGACGACCGCCCTGACCCGGATGTCAGCCTCCCGCTGCGCTATCGGATGTTGGAGACGGTCCGCGAATTCGGTGAGGAACAACTCGCCGCATCGAGGGGCGGCGGCGAGGCACGCACCGAAGCGGACTTGGTAGCCGACCGAATGTGCGGGTGGGCCCGCGATTTTGCCCTGTCCGCCATCCGCCGCTACCGCGACGAGGACCAGGTGACACTGGTGCTCACCGTCGCCGCCGAGATCGACAATCTCACCGCGGTGCTGCGGTTGGCCGAGGAACGCCGCGACGCGCGGACCATGTACACGGTCTTCCCGGTCGCCGCCATGCTCTGGGTGATGCGCGGTGCGCATATGGAACTCGTCGGCTGGGTGCGCCGGATGCTCACCATGGAGCCACCGGCCAGCCACGGCACCGAGGCCGAGCTGGAGATGATCGGGTATGTGTACAGCGGGCTGCACCTGATGTACATGGAGTCGAGCATCCGCGATGCGGCGCTGGTCCGGGTCCGTGCGCGGCGGCTGCTGCGCCGTGACAGCGGGCTCGGTGAGCTGGCGCGGTTCTTCGGCAGGCTCATCACCTGCGCCGTCGACGGTTGGGCGCTGGCGCGGTTGCTCGCAGCGAGCGTGCGTTCGACCGACCGCGATACCAAGGTGTCGGCCCTGGTCATCCGCGCCAATTCGTGGGAGAACCACGGTCAGCTGCATGGTTCGGCGCGGGACGCGGTCTCCGCGGCCGCGGAGATCACCGAACGCGATGTCTGGGCCGGTGCCATGATCAACCAGCATCTGGGCGGTCTGGCCGGTCAGAACGGCCGCTACCGCGAAGCGACCGGATATTACGAACTCGCCGCCGAGCAGTTGCGCAGACTGGGTGCGTACGAGGAAAGCTCGGAGATGCGCAGCTTCCTCTCCGCGGCGCTCACCGCGTCCGGGCAGACCGACCGCGCGCGCAGGGAACTCGACCTCGCGGTCGGCCTCACCGATTCCGGCGCCCCCCGGCTGACAGCGCTCGACGATCCGGGGGTCCGGCGTAATCACCGGCTGTCGACGATCGCGGCGAGCCTGGCCGAAATCGAACTCGCCGAAGGCGATACCGATCGCGGTCTCTGGCTCTTCCATCGTTCGCTCGAACTCGTCGGCTGGCCCGGAAACGAATTCGTCCCCGGCCCAGGCGTGCTGATGCTGTGCAGCGCGATGCTCGACGCGAACACCCTCTACGGCCGGGCGGCGCAGGTCACGACGATGGCCGAGCAACTCGCCGGTATCGCGGTCGAACGCCTCATCCAGTTCTGGGATGTGCCGCAGATCGGGGCGGTGGCCTGTGCAGTGGGATCGCACCGGCTCACCGTCGAACCGCGATCGCCCGCCGGTCTCGAATTGCTCGCCCTGGCACCGGCCGCGAAGGCGAGACAGGACTATCCGGTCATGGCGCTGGCGCGGCATCGAGAACTGCACCGCGACACCGTGGGCGTGGACCGCATCGATCGGGCGACGGCCGAGGCGGCCGGACTGCGCAAGCTCGTGGCCGCCGACCGGATCATGACGTTGCTGAAAGTCATCGCGGATCGACCGGACACGCCCGCACGATGACGCGCGAGCGTGCCCGGTCGAGGACGGTGCGGATTCAGACCCGCCGCATATAGGCACGCACCGTCAACGGCGCGAAGATCGCCATGATCACCGCCGCCCCGACCAGTGACCAGACCACATGTGAGCCGATATGCCCGTCGTTCATCAGGTCACGGCACGCCCACACCAGATGCGAGACCGGGTTGACATCGATGAACGCCTGCAACCAGCCGGGCATGGTCTCCTTCGGCACGAATGCGGGGGAGGCGAAGGTGAGCGGGAACATCACCAGCATCGAATAGCCCTGCACGGCCGAGGCCTTGTTCGCGATGACGCCGAAGAACGCCCAGATCCAACTGGTCGCGAACGAGCAGACGATCACCAGCGCGACACCGGCGAGCGCGCCGAGCGGATTCGGGCGGAAACCCATGATCACGCCCATGACCAGAGTCAGCACGGAGGCGATGCCGTAGCGGACCATATCGGCGGTCAGCGCTCCCGACAGCGCCGAGATGCGGGCGATGGGCAGGGATTTGAAGCGGTCGAAGACACCCTTCTCCATATCCTCCTTCAACTGCACACCGGTGACGATGGAGGTCATGATGACCGTCTGCACCAGGATGCCGGGGATGATGACCGGCAGATAGCTGTGCACATCGCCGGAGATGGCGCCGCCGAAGATGTAGGTGAACATCAGCGTGAAGATGATCGGCTGGATCACCACATCGAACAGCTGCTCGGGATTGTGCTTGATCTTCAGCAGGCCGCGGTAGGCCATGGTGCGGGTGTTGTCGAAGGTCTGTTTCAGAGTGATGGGCCCTGCGGGCTCCGGCAGTGGTCGGGTGCGCGCGGGTGTCGCGGTGAGAGTCGTGGTCATGCCACACTCCGTTCGAGTTCGGTGTCGTCGGTGTTGTCTTCGGCCGGATGGCCGGTGATGGTGAGGAAGACTTCGTCGAGACTCGGCTTGCTGACCGAGATCTCCTCGACGCCGATCTCCCATTCGCGCAACCGGATCAGCAGATCGGCGGTGACACCCGGATCGGGCAGCGCCGCGGTGAGCCGACCGGCCTCGAGGGAGACGGCGGCGTCGGTGCCGAGGAAATCGCCGATGATGCGGCAGGCGTCGGCGAGTTGATCGCGTTGGGCGAGCGTCAGATGCAGCGAGGACTGTCCGACCGAGGATTTGAGTTCGTCGGCGGTGCCGTCGGCGATCACCCGGCCGCGGTCGATCACCGCGATCCGATCGGCCAGCTGATCGGCCTCGTCCAGATATTGAGTGGTGAGCAGCACCGTCGCGCCCTCGCGGACCAGCCTGCGGATGGTCTCCCACATCTGCGCGCGGGTGCGCGGGTCGAGGCCGGTGGTGGGCTCGTCCAGGAACAGCAGCGGCGGGGTCGAGATCAGGCTGGCGGCCAGATCCAGCCGCCTGCGCATACCGCCGGAGAAATTCTTCAGCGCCTTGTCCGCGGCCTCGGCCAGATCGAATTCCTCGAGCAGATCGGCGGTCTTCCGGCGGGCATCCGCCCGCGAGAGGCCGAGCAGTCTGGAGAAGATCATCAGATTCTCGGAGGCGGTCAGATCCTCGTCGACGGAGGCGTACTGCCCGGTGACACCGATGAGCGAGCGCACGGCATCCGGTTCGGCGAGCACATCGCGGCCGAAGATCCGTGCGCTGCCGCCGTCCGGGCGCAGCAGGGTGGCGAGCATGCGGATGGTCGTGGTCTTACCCGCACCGTTCGGCCCGAGCACCCCGTACACCGCGCCCCGCGGCACGGCCAGACTCACCCCGTCGACGGCGCGCTGGGCGCCGAACATCTTGACCAGGCCATCGGCCTCGATGGCGAGGGGGCCGGTCGATGCGTAATCAGTCATGCCGACGACTGTGCGCGCCGGTTCTTGCACCCGGCTTGCACGGCTGTTGCGCGGGCCGTGCAAGCGGGACGCAAGCGCATGCGCGCCCGTCGATTTGACCTCAACTTTTGTTGAGCTTCTACCGTTGCCGGTGACGGTCGAAAACCGTCGAACAAGCCCCCTACCAGCGAAGGTATCTGATGAACCTGGAGACCGCAGTGAGCGACCTACGCATAGCCGCCATCATCGGCAGCGTCCGCGACGGCCGATTCGGCGCCCGGATCGGTGCCTGGGTGCACGACCGGCTGACCGGCTCCGGCATCGACGTCGACCTCATCGATCTCGCCGAAGCGACCATCCCGCACACCATGGGCGCGCACGAGGACTTCACCACCCTCACCGAACGCATCGGCCGAGCCGACGCCCTGATCGTGATCACCCCCGAGTACAACCACAGTTATCCGGGACCGCTCAAAACCGCCATCGACATGCTCGGCGACGAATTGCGCGCGAAACCGGTCGGATTCGTCTCCTACGGCGGACTGTCCGGTGGCTTGCGCGCGGTGGAGGCGCTGCGCCCGGTATTGGCGGAACTGCACGCGGTGACCGTCCGGGAGACGGTCAGCCTGCACAATCCGTGGCAATCGGTCGCCGAATCGGCGGACGGCTACCCGGACGAAGCCGCGACCGACGCCCTGCACGTCATGGCGCGGCAGCTGCTCTGGTGGGCCGACGCGCTGCGCACGGCCCGGGAACGCGTGCCGTATCCCGCTTGATTGCCTGGTCGCCACCGTGTGGCTCACGGCCGCCGACGCCGCTGCCCGATGCCGCCGACGGACGGGCGATGGATCGCCCAACCACGGCCGCTGAGGTGCTGGCCGCGAGCCGCGACTATGGCTGATGCGCCGACTCCGACAGCAGGATCTCGCGCAGCTTGGTGCGATCCGGTTTGCCTGGACCGTGCAGCGGCAGCTCGTCGAGGACCGCCAGCTCTCTCGGCGCGGCGATCGGATCCAGTTCGCGGAGCACATGGTCGCGCAGTTCGTCGAGGGTCGGGGTGGCGCCGCGCACCGGCACCACCGCGACCGCGACGCGCTGGCCGAGTCGCTCGTCCGGCAGGCCGAGTACCACGCATTCGCTGATCGCCGGATGGGTGACCAGCACGGCCTCCACCACCTGCGGAATGACCAGCAGACCGCCGGTCATGATCGCCTCGTCGAGCCGTCCGCTGATGCTGAGCACGCCGTCGTCGAAGGTGCCCTCATCCTCGGTGCGGAACCAGCCGGGCTCGGCGAAGGCGGGGTGATCGGGCAGGCCGCGGTAGCCGGAGGCCAACATCGCGCCGCCGAGCAGCACCCGGCCGTCCTCGATCCGCACCTGGGCGCCATCCAACGGCACGCCGTCGTAGACGCAACCACCGCAGGTCTCGCTCATGCCGTAGGTGCGGACCACGTTGATACCGGCCGCCTTGGCGCGCTCGTACACCGGAATCGGCGTGGCCGCGCCGCCGACCAGGACCGCGTCCAACCGGGCCAGCGCCGCCGCGCCGGCCGGGGCGTCGAGTGCCTTGATCAGCTGGGTCGGCACCAGGGAGGTGTAGCGGCGCGGGCCCGGCATACTCGCGACAGCGCCCGCCAGCGCCTCCGGCAGGAAACCGCCGGACACATCGAGCACGGTCGGTTCGATTCCGGCCAGGATGCTGCGCAACAGCACCTGGATACCGGCGATGTGGTGGGTGGGCAGGGCGAGCAACCAGCTGCCCGGTCCGCCGAGCCGGTCGTGGGTGGCGTTGCCGCTGGCGCGCAGGGCGGCCGCGCTCAACATCGCGCCCTTGGGTACGCCGGTGGTGCCCGAGGTGGTGACCACCAGCGCGATATCGTCTTCGATCGGCTCACCCGGCGAGAGCGCACTGCTGAGCCTGCGCGCCTCGCGGCGGTCGCTGGTGGGGATCGGCAGCCATGCGGGACCGTTGCCCTCCAGCGCCTCGCGCAGATGCGGCAGGACATCGCCCATTCCCGAGCCGGTCGGCATCGGCAGGGTACGCAATGTGCTCACGACTCCACCTCGTAGGTGCGGGGTCCGGGCGAGCACGCGGTGGCACGCTCGCTCACGACCGCGCCTCGCTGATTCTCGGCTGGGTCGATCCCACCGGCGCTGTTACCGCGGACTGCTCGCTCACGACTCCGCCTCGCCGGGCGCTCGGCTCCGTCACGTGCGAAGTCGCTGTGCTGATGGTTCGCTCGCTGCCCTCGCTCACGAATATGGATCGTGTCATGCGTGCGTGCGTGGGTGTGGAACGGGTTGCCGTGACGGTGCGTACCGGCTGCGACCGCTATGGAAAAACAAGGCTCGGATTGGCCAAACATCGAAACTGCGATTCGTTCGTCGGATGTACGCGGGCTACGGTCACCCGGGCATCGACGGTCGGGCGGCCATCCGAGCGCTATCGTTCCCCTCGGTTGTCCGAATGGCAACTCGGCTCCCCGCCCGCGATCGCGGGCCGCGACCCCGTTCATTCCGGCTGCCTGCGGTTATCTCGGCGAATCGGATGATCGTCGGGCACCTCCACGAGCACGATCGCCACACCGTCGGGATCGCGCACCCACATCTCGATCAACCCCCACGGCTCCCGCACCGGCGCCCGCTCGATGGTGACCCCTTTCAGCGCCAGTTCCACCGCGGCGGCCGAGGCGTCACGCACCTGCATCCAGAGGGCTCCGCCGAAGTCGGACGGTCCGCTCGAGCCGCCGTGCCCGGAGATCTCGATCAGGGATTGCCCGGCGAAGAAGACCGTGCCACCCGGATACTCTCTGGCGATGGCGAGCCCGAGATCGTCGCGGTAGAAGGCGAGCGTCCGATCGTAATCGGCCGGTCGCAGCAGGATTCGGCTACTCAGGATGTCCATCCGTCTCCCTCGAGGTCGGGTCCGCGCCGTCGCGCCCGGAGCCGGGCGGTGGCAGATCAGAAATACCAGGGGTAGGGGCCCCAGTCGGGTGCGCGCTTCTCCAGGAAGGCATCGCGGCCCTCGACGGCCTCATCGGTCATGTACGCCATCCTGGTCGCCTCGCCCGCAAACAGTTGCTGGCCGACCAGGCCGTCGTCGGCCAGGTTGAACGCGTACTTCAGCATGCGCTGGGCCTGCGGTGACTTGCCGTTGATATCGGCCGCCCACTCCAGTGCGACGTCCTCCAGCTCGGCATGGTCGACGACCTTGTTCACCGCACCCATCTGATGCATTTCCTCGGCCGTATAGGGCCTGCCGAGGAAGAAGATCTCGCGCGCGAACTTCTGCCCGACCATCTTGGCCAGGTACGCGCTGCCGTAGCCGCCGTCGAAGCTGCCCACATCGGCATCGGTCTGCTTGAACCTGGCGTGCTCGCGGCTGGCGAGGGTGAGATCGCAGACCACGTGCAGGCTGTGTCCGCCACCGGCGGCCCAGCCGTTGACCAGCGCGATCACCACCTTGGGCATGAACCGGATCAGCCGCTGCACCTCGAGGATGTGCAGCCGCCCGGCCCGTGCGCGATCCACCGTATCGGCGGTTTCACCGCTGGCGTACTGGTATCCGCTGCGTCCGCGGATGCGCTGGTCGCCGCCGGAGCAGAAGGCCCAACCGCCGTCCTTCGGGCTCGGGCCGTTGCCGGTGAGCAGCACGGCGCCGACGTCGGAGGTCATCCTGGCGTGGTCGAGTGCCTGGTACAGCTCATCGACGGTATGCGGCCGGAAGGCGTTGCGCACCTCCGGCCGATCGAAGGCGATCCGGACGGTGCCCTGTTCGATATGCCGGTGGTAGGTGATGTCGGTCAGGTTCTCGAACCCGGGTACGGGCCGCCACAGCGTCGGAGTGAACGTCACGCCAGTGATTATGGCCCCGCGGTCACCGACTTCGGCCGCAGGTGTGAGCCGTCGGACTCCCGGTCCATGGGACGCATCGACTTGACGGTGTAAAAAATCGCGTTAGCGTGCAGGTATGAGTAAGCGAGTGGAACCGGTTATCGACGACCCGGCGGACGAGCGACACGATCGGAGGCGGCAGCCTGCGTCACCACGGAGAGAGCCGGGAGACCGCCGATCCGAAACAGCGGTCGACGAGTCTCGTTATGCGAAACACGGGGGGTTTCCCAAGATCACGCCCGCGCGGATCGGGGCGAACTTCGGCCCCTTCGTCGAGGCCATGCGTACCTTGCAGGATCTCGCCGTATCGGTCGACGCGCCGGACGAGGTCTACGGCGCCGCACTCGACCAGGCGCGCCGGATGATCGAACTGCTCGAGCCCTACCGCGCACCCGAACAGCAGGGGCCCGCCGGGCGCGCGGTCGAACTGCCGGGGCGCGGCAGCCTACTGCTGCTTCCATGGCACACCGTCGAGGCCGGACCGGACGGCATCGTGATGACGGGCGTCTTCCGCCGCTTCCATCTCGGCGGCAATGCCGCGGCGCACGGCGGGGTGCTGCCGCTGCTGTTCGACGATCTGCTCGGCATGATCGTGCACTACGCCGGACGGCCGATCAGTCGCACCGCCTACCTGCATGTCAACTACCGCAAGGTGACTCCGCTGGAGACCCCGCTGACCGTGCGCGGGCGAGTCGAACGAATCGAAGGTCGCAAAACGTTCATCACCGCGGAATTGGCCGATGAGCAGGGCGCGGTGCTCGCCGATTGTGAAGGGCTGATGGTGCAGTTGCTGCCCTGGCAGCCATAGCCCACGCAAGGCCGCGGACGGTGCGTATAGTTGCGGCTGCTCGTCCATCGAAATAACGATCCGGAGGACCCTGAAAGTGGTTGCAGCACTGTCTGAATCCCTGCTCGACGAGGCCAAGCGCCCCGCCTTCCTCGCTGACGCCGTCCAGGTGCTTGACGCCGAGGTCTCGGACAAGGGTGGTGCGTCCGGCCTGGCTGTGAAGGGTGGATACGCGGCGGTCAAGAAGATCAGCCCGTCCATCGTGCCCGACGCGCTGGAGTCGCTGGCGCCCAAGCTGCTCGCGCAGCTCGAGCCGTACTGGCAGGAGTACACCGCTGCCGGTTCGGGTAGCTTCGCCGACCTGCTCGTGGCCAAGTCCGACGAGGTCGCCGAGGCGTTGCTCGTGGTGACCGACGAGCGGGCCGAAGGCTCCACCCGGCCCGCCATCAAGAAGGTCTACTCCTCGATGCGTTCCTCGGCCAAGAAGAACGTCATCGAGGCGCTGCCGCGCGTCGGCGACCTGGTGCAGCGGCACGCGGGCTGATTCGCCCTGGTACCGCCGCGGATCTCGCGGCGGTACCGCACGCCGTGTCTCGCGGCGTCAGTGATGTCTGTGGCCTCCGGCTCGTCGTATCGGCCGGAGTGCCGCCGAATTCGTCTGTCGGCGGTGGACTTCCGGGCCGGATCAGCTCGGTGCGGCCTTGCCGAACCGCCAGTAGCCCGTGAAGGTGATGTCGGCCTTGGGGATTCCCCGGTCGTTCACCAGATGCCTGCGCACTCCCGAGGCGAGCGCCTGCTCACCCGCGATGAATCCGTACACGCCGGTGCCCGGCACCTCGGCCTCGCGGACCGTGGCGGCCGCCAACTCGCCGATCTTGGCCGCCTCATCGGTGCGCGGCAGCCAATGCACCTGAACCCCTTCGGGTCCGTCGAGTTCCTGGATGTCATCGGCATGCGGAATCTCGATATAGGCCGCGCCACGCAGATCCCGCGGCGCCGACCGCAGCACACCGGCGATGGCGGGTAGTGCGCTCTCGTCGCCGACCAGCAGCGACCAGTTGGCGTGCTCCGGCGCCTGATACATCACGCCTTCGTCGAACAGGCCGATCGTGGTGCCGAGGCTGACATTGTTGGCCCACGCCGAGGCCGGACTGTCGTCGCCGTGCGATACGAAATCGATATCGATCTCGGCGTGCTCGCCGAACTCACCCGCACCGACGGGCCGGAATTCACGCACCGTGTAGTTGCGCACCAGCGGCCGGGTGTCCTTGCTCATCATCAGATACTGCGCGTACCAGAGGTTGTTGGCGGCCGTCGGCAGGCGAAGTTCGCTCTGCTGCGGGCGGCGCAGGAACAGCCGGAACCACTGGTCGTAGCCCATCGAGGTGAAGTCGGCGAGGTCGGCGCCGCCGACGGTCACCCGGACGAAATGCGGGCTCACCCGTTTGCTCGCCACGACCTCGGCGGTGCAGATCCGCCGTTCCTCGGGCTTGAGGTATTTGGTGCGCTTGGCCATGCGGCTTAGGTTAGCAAAGCCTAAATTGCCTCGGGTGTGAGCAGGCTGACGCACCGCGGTGGTATCTGGTCTGAGAGTCTGGAGACGTGAACCCGTCAACAGCACAGGCCCAGGTCGTCGTCGACGAGCTGGCGCGCGGGGGCGTGCGAGATGTCGTGCTGTGTCCCGGCTCGCGCAACGCACCGCTGGCCTTCGCGCTACAGGCCGCGGATACCGCGGGCCGGCTGCGGTTGCATATGCGCATCGATGAGCGCACCGCCGGATTCCTCGCGATCGGACTCGCCATCGCCTCCGGCTGTCCGGTGCCCGTCGTCATGACCTCCGGCACCGCCGTGGCGAATCTCGGACCGGCCGTGCTCGAGGCCAATTACGCGCGGGTTCCGCTCATCGTGCTCAGCGCCAACCGGCCCTACGAGATGCTGGGCACCGGCGCCAATCAGACTGTCGAACAGCTGGGCCTGTTCGGCAGCCAGGTGCGCGCGACGATCAGTCTCGGACTGGCCGAAACCGACGACTCGAATGGCGGGTACGACCAGCACAACAGCGTCTGGCGCTCGGCGGTCTGCCGGGTGCTCGCTGCCGCGCGCGGTACCCGATCCGGCAATGCCGGGCCGGTGCATTTCGATATCCCGCTGCGCGAACCGCTGGTTCCCGATCTCGCACAGGGGGAATCGCTGCCGCAGGGGCGCGCCGACGGCAGCGCCTGGACCGCGACCCGCTACGCCACCCTCGATGTGCCGCTCGATATCGACCTGACCCCGGACACCGTCGTCATCTCCGGCCACGGCGCCGGGCTGCGTCCCGAACTGGCCCAGCTGCCGACCGTCGCCGAACCGACCGCGCCCATGCACGGCCCGGCCCTGCATCCCCTGGCTCTGCCGCTGCTGAAACCGCGGCAGGCCATCATCACCGGGCGGCCCACCTTGCATCGGCAGGTGTCGAAGGTGCTGGCCGATCCGGACGTCACGGTGTTCGCGCTGACCACCGGGCCGCGCTGGCCCGATGTGTCCGGCAATGTCGTCGGCACCGGCACCCGTGCGGTCACCACCGGGCAGCCGCGTCCGGAGTGGCTGGCGCACTGTCGCGATCTCGATGCCAAGGCGGGCGAGGTGGTGCGCGAGGAACTGGCGTGTCATCCGAAGCCCACCGGACTGCATGTGGCCGCCGTGGTGATGGACGCGTTGCGCGAGGGCGATCAGCTGCTGCTGGGCGCTTCCAATCCGGTGCGTGACGCGGCGCTGGTCTCGGCGCCCCGTCCGGGCGTGCGGGTGCTGTCCAACCGCGGCGTCGCCGGTATCGACGGCACCGTCTCCACCGCGGTCGGCGCCGCATTGCATCATCCCGGCCGCACCATCGCCCTGATCGGTGACCTGACCTTCCTGCACGACGCCGCCGGCCTGTTGATCGGGCGCGGCGAGCCACGGCCGGCCGATCTGACCATCGTCGTCGCCAATGACGACGGCGGCGGCATCTTCGAACTGCTCGAACAGGGCGACCCGCAGTACGCGGGTGTGTTCGAGCGGGTCTTCGGTACCCCGCACGGCATGGATCTGGCGGCCTTGTGCGCGGCATACCGCATACCGCATCAGCAGGTCACGCCCGAGAAGCTGGCTGTCGAGCTGGGCGGGAACGCGCACGGCATCCGGGTGCTCGAGGTGGTGACCGAGCGGTCGAGCCTGCGGGAGCTGCATGCCACAGTGCGAGGCAAGATCCAAGGCTGACCGGTTCGATCGTGACCGCCGCCGGGGAGGCTGGCGGTGCCGACCCAGGGCGATCGGTCCGCCGGAGCCAGCGTCGAGCGCGATCGCTCTCGCGTCGGTGTGCTCAGGCTGGAGTTTCGCTCTCCTCGTCGTATTCGTCGTCCAGCGGTACCGGAATCGACTGTTCCACCAGATCGGCCGGGTCGGCGTTCCAGTTGTCGCGGGTGCGGAGTTCCTCGGGGGCGGTCTCGTCCTCGGGTTCGACCTGGAGCGACTGCTCGGCCAGATCGGCCGGATCGGCGGCCGGGACCGGGTCGGGGGTGCTCGGGATCATCGTGGGCTCCTCTCCGCGTATGCCCCGCGCGGTGCCGCGTCGGGGCGGACAACAGTCCAACGCTGTCGAGCATGCTCCGGTTACCGCGATCCGGCAACCGCCCCGATATCCGGCGGTTTCGCGCGGTGCGATGAATCCGGGCGTGTGGCGTCGTCTCAACAACCGGACGCCCATCCTCGCCCCAGGAGACACGATGACACCGGAGTTCGATTTCGCACCGGCCGCAGCCGCCCTCGCCACCGTCGTCGCCGGTATCGCCGACGCACAGCTGTCCGCCCCCACCCCGTGCGCCGACACCACGGTGGGCGATCTGCTGGCCCATGTGGTGGATCTGACCGAAGCCTTCCGGCAGGCCGCGACCAAGGAAGCCGTCGGCAGTTCGGCGGCACCGACGACCGGGCCGGAGAATCCGCTCGTCGCGGACTGGCGGGTGCGCATTCCCCGGCAGCTCGACGCGCTGGTCGAGGGCTGGCGGGTGGATTCGGCCTGGGACGGCGACACCGAAGCGGGCGGGGTGAGCATGCCCGCCGCCGTCATGGCCCGAGTGGCGCTGGACGAGCTGGTGATCCACGCCTGGGATCTGGCCCGCGCCACCGGCCAGGACCTTACGGTCGCCGACGCCGATATCGACATCCTGCTCGAATTCCTGCGCGAAACCCCGGCCGAGGGAACGCCCGGATTGTTCGGCCCGGTGGTCTTGGTGTCGGGCGATGCCCCGCGCCTGGACCGGCTGCTGGCGCTGACCGGACGTACGGCGAACTGGACGGCCCCGGCGGATTCGACGGTCTGAGGCGCTATCGGGCCGCACAATTCCTGTCGGTAGTGCATGTGTCCGTGGCAGCGTCGGGCCGCCGAGGTTCTCGCCCGATCGGGTAGTGCCCCGGAGTTGTGTGCGCGGACTTGCCGTCGTCGGCACCCCACCAGATAGCGAACGGGCCGCCGGTACGCTGGCGGCGATATGCTGACCCTTCTTCTCGCGCTCGCCGGGTTCGCATTCATCGATTCGCTCGACCTGCTGCTCGTCGGCGTCACCACCGCGATCGTGCTCGACAGCAGGCTCGGGCGGCGTTCCCCGGTGGCCGGTGGGATCAGTTTCATCGCCGGAGTATTCGCGGTGACCACGACCTTCGGGCTGCTCGCTGTACTCGGGATCAATTTCCTCACCGGCCTGGTGAGCTTCCAGCTGACGCCGACCATCCGGGCCTGGGGTGAGCTGGCGATCGGTCTCACGCTGATCGCCGTCGCCTGCCTGCCCGCCGGCGCCCGCGCCGAACCGCCCGCCTGGGCGACGACGTTCCGGCGAAAACCCTGGCTGTTCGGGATCGTCGGCGTCGCGATCGGACTCGCGCAGGCGCCGACCGCCATCCCGTATCTGGCCGGGCTGGCGATGATCTCGGCCCGCGATCCGCTGCCGACGCTGTGGCCGCTGATCATCGTCGCCTATTGCGCGCTCGCCCTGCTGCCGCCACTGCTCGTTCTGATCCTCGGCACCCGCCGCACACCGACCGCGCAGCGCGTCTACCGGAAGGTGGTGCGGACTCTCACCCGATACGGACCCACTTCGGTCCGCGTCGTTTTCATCGTTCTCGGCATCGCATTGCTGGTCGATGCTGGCATCCACTACGGGGAGCTGTGGTGAGCCGGGCGGGTAACCAAGGCAACACAGACGCGGAGACCGGCGGCTCGTCGACGCCCATTAGTGTCGATGGCGTGGCGAAAACACACTCGGTCCGGGCCTCGCTGGACAAGCAGCCCAATGAGGTCGCGGCGATGTTCGACGAGGTCGCGCAGAAGTACGACTCCACCAACATCCTGATCTCCGGCGGGCAGGACTGGTACTGGCGGCGCGAGACGCGCAAGGCGATCGCGCCCCGTCCCGGCGAGCGGGTGCTCGATCTGGCCGCGGGCACCGGGGTGTCCACGGCGGAGTTCAGCAAGTCGGGTGCGTGGTGTGTGGCGGCCGACTTCTCGCAGGGCATGCTGGCGGCGGGCCGGTTCCGTGACCTCCCCATGGTGGCCGGTGACGCGATGGCGCTACCGTTCGCCGACGACTCCTTCGACGCGGTCACCATCTCCTACGGCCTGCGCAATGTGGCCGACCCGGATCTGGCGTTGCTGGAGATGCTGCGCGTCACCAAACCGGGCGGGCGCTTGGTGATCTGCGAATTCTCCACGCCGGTGGTGCGTGCCTTCCGCGGTGTCTACGTCCTGTACCTGACCAAGGTTCTGCCGCAGATCGCACGCCTGGTCAGCAGCAATCCCGAGGCCTACGCCTACCTCGCCGAGTCCATTCCGGACTGGTCGAATCAGCGGCAGCTCGCGCTGCGCATCGCCGACGCCGGATGGTCCGGTGTGAAATGGCGCAATCTGAGTTTGGGTGCGGTCGCCTTGCATCGCGCTTACAAACTGGGGTGAGGGAGACCTGGCTCACTGCTCACAGCCGAGGATTTCGGCGGTGAGCGGAAACGTCATCTGCCGATAACATCGGGCAAACCTGCCGAAACCGGGCCCCGCAATGATCGGTGGTATGTCCGATGCGGCGACCAACCGGCAGCCGGGCACGACCAGAACGGCGTGCTCGTACTGCGGTGTCGGCTGCGGTATCACCGTCGAGACCGGACGCGATGCTTCTGGTGCGACGGTGATCGCCAAGGTCAGCGGCGACAAACTGCATCCGACCAACGCGGGCCGACTGTGCACCAAGGGCGCCACGCACGCCGACCTCATGCACGCCGACGGCCGGATGCGCACCGCTTATCGCCGCGACGGCCGGGACGAGACGCCCGAACCCATCGAGGTGGACGCCGCCGTCACCGAGGCCGCCAACCGGCTACGCGCCATCCTCGATGAACACGGCCCCGACGCCATCGCCCTCTACGTCTCCGGGCAGATGTCACTGGAAGCGCAGTACCTGGCCACCAAACTGGCCAAGGGCTATCTGCGCACCGTGCACATCGAGGCCAATTCACGACTGTGCATGGCCAGCGCGGGCACCGGATACAAACAGTCGCTCGGCGCGGACGGACCGCCCGGCTCCTACGATGATATCGATCACGCCGACCTGTTCTTCGTCATCGGCGCGAATATGGCCGACTGCCATCCCATCCTGTTCCTGCGGATGGCCGACCGCCTGAAATCGGGCGCGAAGCTGATCGTGGTGGATCCGCGGCGCACCGATACCGCCACGCGCGCCGATCTGTTCCTCCAGATCGCACCGGGTACCGATCTGGCATTGCTGAACGGCCTGCTGCATCTGCTCGTCGAAGCGGGCGATATCGACGCCGAGTTCATTGCCGAGCACACCGAGGGCTGGGCGGCCATGCCGGAATTCCTCGCCGACTACACCGCCGACCGGGTCGCGCAGATCACCGGCCTGGCCGAGGACGATATCCGCACCGCGGCCCGCTGGATCGGCGAAGCGGGCGAGTGGATGAGCCTGTGGACGATGGGCCTCAACCAGTCCACCCACGGCACCTGGAATACCAATGCCCTGATCAACCTGCATCTGGCCACCGGCGCGATCTGCCGTCGTGGCAGCGGGCCGTTCTCGCTGACCGGGCAGCCGAACGCCATGGGCGGCAGGGAGATGGGCTATATGGGCCCCGGTCTGCCCGGACAGCGCAGTGTGCTGTCCGAGGCCGACCGGAACTTCGTGGAAACGGCGTGGGGTGTGGAACCCGGCACCCTCCGCGCGGAATCGGGACCGGGCACCATCGAGATGTTCCGGCGGCTGTCCACCGGCGATATCAAGGCCGCCTGGATCATCTGCACCAATCCCGTGGCCACCGTCGCCAATCGGAAGACGGTCATCGCGGGGCTGGAGGCGGCCGAGCTGGTGATCACCCAGGACGCCTACACCGAGACCGCCACCAACGCCTACGCCGATCTGCTGTTGCCCGCCACCCTGTGGGCCGAGGCCGACGCGGTGATGGTGAACTCCGAACGCAACGTCACCCTG
Source organism: Nocardia cyriacigeorgica (assembly GCF_029868385.1). Classification (GTDB taxonomy): domain Bacteria; phylum Actinomycetota; class Actinomycetes; order Mycobacteriales; family Mycobacteriaceae; genus Nocardia; species Nocardia cyriacigeorgica_F. The sequence goes on from NZ_JARWNX010000039.1 coordinate 83,310, forward strand.
CTGCGGAGTTCGGTGGAACCGGCGGGTGAGGCACGCCCGGATTGGCAGCTCATCGCGCAGGTAGCCACCGCGATGGGTTTCCCCGGCTTCGATTTCGGCTCCAGCGCGGAAGTTTTCGCCGAGCTGCGCGGGTTCGCCAATCCGGCGACCGGTTACGACCTGAGCGGCATGAGCTACGAACGGCTGAGCGAAGGGCCTATGCAGTGGCCGTGCCCCGACCCCGAGCAGCGCCGCAATCCGATCCGCTACCGCAACGACGGGGTGAGTCAGACCGCGTTCGTCGACCCCGACGGACACCGTCCGCGCCTGGCGTTCCCCACGCCGAGCAGACGCGCGGTGTTCTGGCCGCGTCCGCATCTGCTGCCCGACGAGATGCCGGACGACGACTATCCGTTCCTGCTCAATACCGGCCGCCTACAACATCAGTGGCATTCGATGACCAAGACCGGCCGGATCGACAAGCTCAACAAGCTCACCGGCGAGCCCTTCGTCGAGATCCACCCCGACGATGCCCGCGCGCTCGGCCTCGCCCCCGACGATCAGCTCGAGATCACCTCGCGCCGCGGCCGGGCCGTGCTGCCAGCGCGGATCAGCGACCGGGTGCGTCCAGGCGACTGTTTCGCACCTTTCCATTGGAACGACGAACAGGGTGAGTATCTGACCATCAATGCCGTCACCAACGACGCCGTCGACGCCGATTCCCTGCAACCGGAGTTCAAAGCGTGTGCGGTCGCCCTGCGCCGGGTCGCTCCGGTCGCGCGGCCGAGTCGGGAAACGCCGATCGCGCAGCCCACATCGGCACTGACGAGTGGCGCCCACCCGCTGGCCGCGATGCTCGGCCTCGACGCACCCGCCACGCCGACCCTGAGCGAGACCGAACGGATCTACCTCGGCGGTTATCTGGCCGCCCTGCAATCCCTTCCGGTCACCGGTCAGCCGGTGCTGCCCGCGTCGGCGCCGCTGTCGTCGCAGAGCAGGTTGTGGGTCGACGGGATGCTCGCTGGCATGTACTCGCGTGGCGTCGCCGGTACTTCGGCGCCGAGCGCCGAGCCCGCGGCCGAACCGCGAACGGTGACCGTTCTGTGGGCATCGCAGACCGGCAATGCCGAGGAGTTCGCGGCGCTGGCGGCGCAACGGCTGACCGAATCCGGGTTCGACCCGCGGCTGCTCGATATGGATTCCTGCGAACTGGGCGCGCTGACCGGTGATGTGCTGGTGATCACCAGCACCTTCGGCGACGGGGGACCGCCGGACAACGGCACCGACTTCTGGACCCGCCTCGACGACAGCGCCGCCCGGTTCACCGGAATGCGCTACGCGGTGTTTGCGCTCGGCGATTCGTCCTATGACGATTTCTGCGGGCACGGCCGCAAACTGGACGAGAAGTTCGCCGAACGCGGTGCCGCCCGGCTGCTGCCGCGCGTGGACTGTGAACCCGATTTCGCCGAGACCGGCGAGGCATGGCTGGATGAGGTGCTGGTGGCGCTCGGTGGGTCCGAAACCGATCCGTCGGGCGGATCATCGGGTGGCGGCCCCGCCGATTCGGTCGGGCTACCGACGCCCACCGGGTCTGGTGGCGCCGCCACCGCCGTGCTCGATCGCACCACGACCGCCCCTGCGCCGCAGCCCACCCGGCGCGTGCCAGCACCGTTCAGCCGCAATGCCCCGCTGCGCGCGCCGCTGGTGCGCAATGAGGTGTTGACCACCGCGGACTCCTCGAAAGAGGTGCGCCGCTTCGGTTTCGACCTGAGCGGTCTCGACGCGTCCTACGAAGTCGGTGATTCGCTGGGCGTGTGGTCGGCGAACTGTCCGGCACTGGTCCAGGAATGGCTCGACGCGACCGGTTTGGACGGCCGCTGGAACGTCGAGGTGGATTCGGCCGAACTGCCGCTGGCCGAGGCGCTGCGCACCCACTACGACATCACCAAGATCTCCCACGATCTGCTGGAATTCGTCGCCGAACGCAATCCGGACAAGCGGCTGGCCAAACTGCTGCGCCGCGATAATCGCAATGAGCTGGCCGGGTACCTGTGGGATCGCCAGGCCGTTGACGTACTGCGCGATTTCCCGGTGCGCGCTGATCTGGTCGAATGGCTCGGTGCGTTGAAAAAGCTACAGCCTCGCCAGTATTCGATTTCGTCGAGTCCGCTGGTCAGCCCGGATGAGGTGGAGTTGACCGTCGGCGTGGTGCGCTACGGCGATCCCGCCGCCACGGGTTCGGCGGCTCGGCGCGGCGGGGTCTGCTCGACCTTCCTCGCCGACCGCGCCGACGCCGGACAGGTGCCGATCTTCTTGCAGCGCGCCCCGCATTTCCGGCCGCCGCTCGACCCGAGCGTGCCCATGATCATGGTCGGCCCCGGCACCGGTATCGCACCGTTTCGCGGGTTCCTGCACGAGCGGCGCGCCCTCGGCGCCACCGGACGCAACTGGCTGTTCTTCGGCGATCAGCATGCCGCGCAGAACTTCTACTACCGCGCCGAACTCGAAGACATGTTCCGCACCGGACATCTGTCCCGCCTCGATCTGGCATTCTCCCGCGATCAGCGCGAACGGATCTACGTGCAGCACCGGATGATCGAGCACGGCGCCGAACTGTGGTCCTGGCTGCGCGAGGGCGCCCACTTCTACGTCTGCGGCGACGCCGCCCGGATGGCAAAGGACGTCGACGACACCCTGCTCAAGATCGCCCGAATCCACGGCAAACTCGATGAGGATGCCGCCCTCGCCTTCAAGAAGCAACTCGTCACCGAGAAGCGCTACGTCCGCGACGTCTACTGACGAGCCCGAGCGACGAGTGGCACCCGGCTGCGGTGCCTACTCACACAACGCCGCAGCCAAGTGCCACTCACGCGGTGCCTCGCGCTGGTGAGTGGTAGTACTGGCGAGGGGGTCTGCTCGCGCGGTGCCTCGGCCATGCGTACTCGCAGTTCCCCTGGCGAGAGAAGCCGTTCCAGGGCTGCGCTCTCGGCGGTTCAGACCGCCGGTGGGTTGAGGCGGGTGAAGTCGGGGAGGCGGTAGTACGGGTAGTAGGGGTAGGGCGGGGTGAGGGCGCTGGCCTTGTCGAGGCGGGCGATCTGGTCGGCGGAAAGTTGCCAGCCGATGGCGCCGAGATTCTGGCGCAGTTGCTCCTCGTTGCGGGCGCCGACGATGACGGTGGCGACGGTGGGACGGTTGAGCAGCCAGTTCAACGCGATCTGCGGGACGGTCTTGCCGGTCTCGGCGGCGATCTCGTCGAGGACGTCGACCACGTCGTAGAGGAGTTCGTCGTTCACCGGCGGTCCGGCTGCCGCGGTCTGATGCAGGCGGCTGCCTTCCGGCAGTGGTTGTCCGCGCCGGATCTTGCCGGTCAGCCTGCCCCAGCCGAGCGGGCTCCACACCACCGCGCCGACGCCCTCCGCGCGGCCGAGTGGCATCAGTTCCCATTCGTAGTCCCGGCCGACCAGTGAGTAGTAGACCTGGTGGGCGACATAGCGGGTCAGGCCGTTGCGGTCCGCGGCGGCCAGCGATTTCATCAGCTGCCAGCCCGCGAAGTTCGATGCGCCCAGGTAGCGGATCTTGCCCGCACGCACCAGATCGTCGAGTGCGCGCACCACCTCGTCGATCGGGGTGTGCGCATCGAAGGCGTGCAGTTGGAACAGGTCGATGTGATCGACGCCGAGCCGCCGCAGGGAGGCCTCGACGGCGCCGATCAGCCGGGCGCGACCCGAGCCCGCGTCGAAGGGGCCGGGGCCGGTGGGCAGGCTCGCCTTGGTGGACAGCAGCAGCTGATCGCGCCGTCCACGGATGGCCGCGCCGAGGACCTCCTCGGACGCTCCGTCGGAATACACATCGGCCGTGTCGAACATGGTGACGCCCGCGTCGAGGCTGATATCGACCATGCGCCGCGCCTGCGCCGCATCGGTGTCACCCCAGGCGCTGAACAGTTCGCCGCGTCCGCCGAAAGTGCCCGCACCGAAGCTCAACGCCGGGACGAGCAGGCCCGAGGCACCCAACCGCCGGTACTCCATTTTGACTCCTAAAGGGTCTATAGTTCCGTTAACGACTCAGAACGTACACCCTTTCGGTCATAAATGAAACTGGAGTCCCGTTATGACGCAAGATTCGACCGTTCCGGGGTCGGTTCGCCCAGGTGGGCGCACCGCTCGCGTCCGCACGGCCGTACTGGACGCCGCCGGTGATCTGCTCGCCGAGCACGGCTTCGCGCACCTGGATCTGTCCGAGGTCGCCGCGCGCGCCGAGGTCGGCAAGACCACGGTCTACCGGCGCTGGCGCACCCCCACCGGACTCATCGCCGACCTCTTGACCGATATGGCCGAACAATCACTGCCCCGCGCGGACACCGGCGCACTGCTCGGTGATCTCACCGCCAACGCCCGCCTGGTCGCGAAGACGCTCACCGATCCACGCCAAGGGCGCCTGTTCCGGGCCGTCATCGCCGCGGCCACCTGCGACGACACCACCGCGGCCGCCCTGCGCCGCTTCTACGACATCCGGCTGACCGAATGGTCGCCGTGTATCACCGACGCCATCGCCCGCGGCGAGGCCCCACCCGGCACCGATCCCCGCGCGGTTCTCACCGCCGTGTCCGGCCCGCTGTACTACCGGCTGCTCGCCAGCGGTGACCCGATCGATGACTTCGCCGCCCGCACCGCGGCGGAATCGGCGGCCGAGGCGGCCGCGCGAGGGGTCTATGTGACAGCCGCCGACGAGGTTGTCTAACCGTCGGCGCCGACGAACCCGCACGTTGCGATCCCTGCCGTGACGATCCCTGCCGTGACGAACCGTGTCGTGGCAACCGTGTCGTAGCGAACCGTGTCGTGGCGAACCGTGCCGCAGAGATCGTGTCGTAGCGATCCCTGTCGTAGCGAATCGTGTTGTGGCGAACCGTGTTGTAGCAATCCGTGCAATCCGTATCGAGTGCGGAACTCGGATTCATCGACCCACGGCTACGGTATCGGTGGAGACGAGCCGAGCAGCCCATCTCCACCGATACCGTCGTCGGTTTACCCGGCATCGGCGTGCGATCTACGCGGCATCGGCGTGCCGAACGGTGACATTGCCGAGCGCGCTGCGCGCGAACACCCGCACGGTGTCCACCGGCTCCGGCCCGACCACAGCCAGTGTGTTCCGCACATTCCCGGTGGTGGCGTCGGTCTCCAGATGCACCGCGCTGCCGGGGTGGATACCGATCTCCAGCTCGCCGACGGACGTCTCCAACCGGATGTCGCCGCGGACTGCGGCCCCGATGCGGATATCGCCCTTGGAGGTCTTCGCGGTCACCGATCCCTGCGGACGCTCGACGGTGATATCGCCGAGCGCCACCGTGAGATCGCAGGGGCCGAGAGCGCCCGCGCCACGCACCTGGCCGACGCCGGTGTTGCTCGTCAGCTCGGAGCCGGTCGGCACCTCGATGGTCACCGTGATCGCCGGGTTGCCACCGAACGGGGTGTGGGTGCGCCAGGTCTTCGCCATGATCACCCGCAGTGTGCCGTCGGTGAATTCGACCCTGGTCTGCTCGGCGGCGCGGACGTCGGCCTTCTTGGACTCGTCGGCGGGGCGGACCACCACCACGGTGTCGGTGCGATCGGAGGCGGTGACGGTGAGGTCGGCGGCCAGGACATCGACGGTGACGGCGATCGGCTGCGGGGTCTGGAAGGTGTACATGGTGTCTCCTCGAGTTCGTCGGTGCGGCTCCCGCGCCCTGTGTGGCGCGGTCGCTGTTTCGTTGATGGGACTACTGTCGCCGGCGCCGCTGATACGGACCTGACACCGACCTGATGCTCGGTCTGATACCGGCCTTTCCCATCGTCGGAGGACGATCTCGCGCCCTCCCGTGCAGAATGAGCCGGTGCAGATCGGGATCCTTGGGCCGCTGGAAGTTCGAACCGAGAGCGGTGGCTCGATAGAGATACCGGGAGCACGGTTGCGGGCGCTGTTGATCGCGCTGGCCCTCGAACCCGGCCGCGCGGTGTCGAAGTCGAAGCTGGTCGACTGGATCTGGGGGGAGCAGCCGCCCGCCGACGCGGCGAACGCGTTGCAGGCGCTGGTCTCCCGGTTGCGCCGGGTCCTACCCGAGGGCTGCCTCGATGTGCAGGCCGGCGGGTACCGGCTCGCCGTGCAACCGAATGCCGTCGACGCGGTGCGGTTCGATCAGCTGCTGGAATCGGCGCGGGGCGGCGATGACGCGCATCAGGCCCGGCTGCTGCGCGAGGCCATCGACCTGTGGCGCGGTGCGCCGATGCGCGATCTCGGGGACAGCACCGACGTCGCCGCGGTGATCACCCGGTTCGACGGGCTGCACCTGGCCGCGACAGAAGATCTGTACGAGGCGGAGATCCGGCTCGGCCGCGGGGCGGAACTCGTCGCCGAACTGACCGATCTGCTCGCCCAGCACCCGCTGCGGGAACGGCTCGCGGCCGCGCTCATGCGCGCGCTCGGTGCGGCGGGCCGTGGCCCCGAAGCCTTGACGGTCTACCAGCGCACGCGGGAGGCACTCGCCGACGAACTGGGCGTCGACCCGTCACCGGAGCTGTCGGCACTGCATGTCGCGCTGTTGCGTGGGGAGATCGGGGCGCGACCCGAGGAACGCACCACCAACCTGCGCGCCGAGCTGACCAGCTTCGTCGGCAAGAGCACCGATATCGCCGTGGTACGTGAACTGCTCGCCGCGCATCGGCTCGTCACCGTGACCGGACCGGGCGGATCGGGCAAGACCAGGCTGGCCGTCGAGACCGCGCGGACGATGCTCGGCGATCTCCCCGACGGCGCCTGGCTGGTCGAACTGGCCGGTGCCGATGGCAGCGGCGATCTGGCACAGGCGGCGCTGTCCGCCTTCGGGCTCCGTGACGCGCTGCTCGGCGGCGCCCCGAACGCCGAACCGGCCGATCGGCTGATCGCGGCGATCCGCGACCGCCAGACGCTGCTGATCCTGGACAACTGCGAACATGTGATCGAGGCGGCGGCGGCCTTCGCGCATCGGGTGCTCGGCGAGTGCACACAGCTGCGGATCCTCGCGACGAGCCGGGAACCGCTCGGTATCACCGGTGAAGCGTTGTGGCCGGTTGCCCCGCTCGCCCTGCCCCACACCGCCGCCGACGCCGATGCGATCGACTCCTCCCCGGCCGTCGCCCTGCTGCGGGATCGGGCGAGTGCGGTCCGCAAGGATCTGGGCACCGACGCGGCCACACTGGCGACCATGGCCCGGATCTGCCGGGCCCTCGACGGAATTCCGTTGGAGATCGAACTCGCCGCGGCCCGATTGCGCACCATGTCCGTCGATCAGCTCGCCGACCGGCTCGACGACCGGTTCCGGCTGCTCACCGGTGGCAGCCGCACCGCGATCCCGCAGCATCGGACCCTGCGCGCGGTGGTCGACTGGAGCTGGGAACTGCTCAGCGACGACGAACGGCTGGTGCTGCGCCGGCTCGCGGTATTCGCCGGCGGCGCGAGTCTGGAAGCGGCCGAACAGGTCTGCGCGGACTCCGGTGTGGTCGAGCAGTGGCAGGTACTCGAGCTGCTGACCGCGCTGACCGAGAAATCACTGCTCCAGGTCATCGAAGACGGCAACCCACGCTTCCGCATGCTGGAGACGATCAAGCAATACGCCGCCGAACGGCTCGTCGAGTCCGGCGACGAGGATGCCGCGCGTCGCGCGCATCTGGCGTATTTCACCGGGCTCGCCGCCGCCGCCGAACCGCATCTGCGTCGCGCCGAGCAGTTGGAGTGGCTCGCCGTCCTCGACGCCGAACACCACAACATCACCGCGGCGATGCGCGGTGCGCTCGCCCGCGGCGAGGCCGACGGCGCGATGCGGCTCGCCGCGGCCGCTGGCTGGTACTGGTGGCTGGGCGGGCACAAGGGCCTGGGCACCGAGTTCGTCATCGCGGCGGCCGAGCTACCCGGCGAGGTCGACGACGAGACCAAGGCACTCGTGTACGGGCTGGTCGTACATTTCGTCATCTCGGGCCGCAATGACGAACAGCATGTCGCGGATTGGATCCACAAGGCCTGTGCGGCCGGGCGTGAGGTGGACGGCAGCCATCCCGTCCTGCGGCTCGCCGGTGCGCTGGAACGCATGCTCGGTCGACCGGACGAATATCTGCCCGCCTTCGAAGCGGTGCTGCCCGATTCCGATCCCTGGGTGCGGGCGCTGGCCCGGCTCCAGCTCGGCAAGATGCGCACCCTGCTCGGCCATGCCGGATCGGAGCCGGACGAATACCTCGCGCAGGCGCTCACCGAGTTCCGCGCCCTCGGCGAACGATGGGGTATGTCGTTCGCGCTGACCGAACTGGCGAACCGGATCGCGATGCGCGGCGAATTCGACCGCGCCATCGCACTGTTCGACGAGGCGATCGCGGTGGTCACCGAAATCGGCGCGATCGAGGATGTGGTCGCCATGCGCGCACGGCAGGCACAGCTGTACCGGTTGCTCGGCCGGGACGAGGACAGCGCCGCCGCGCTGGCCGAAGCGCAACGGCGCGCCGATCACACCGGCTGGCCCGCGGCACTGGCCGAGGTCGCCATGGTGCGCGCGGATCTGGCGCGGTGCGGTGGCGATACCGCGTTGGCCCTCCAACAGGTCGAACTCGCGCGGACGGTGCTCGGTAGCGATGCCGAGCAGCCCAGTCTCAGCGCGATGACGCATGTACTGCTCGGCGGCCTGACCGAGGATCTCGCCGTGGCGGCGACACACTACGACACGGCCTTCCAGGCGGCGTCGACCGCGGGATACGCGCCCCTGGTCGCCGACGTCCTGGTCGGCATCGCCGATCTGGCGGTGCGCGCCGAACAGTACGAGCAGGCCGCACGGCTGCTCGGTGCGAGTACCGCGGTGCGCGGTCTGCCCGATCGTTCCCATCCGGATGCGGCGGGCATCGAGCAGAAAGCACGACATCGCCTCGGTGACCAGGGGTTCACCGAGGCGATGCGGGAGGGTGCGGAGGCGGACCGGGCCGAGCTGGTCGCGGTCACGCTCGCTTCGTGAAGGTGGCACGCGACCACAGGTAGCCGACTACGGCGAACCCGACGCACCAGGCCAGCGCCGCCGCGGTGTACCCGGCCGAGGGCTGCCCGTTCAGGAAACCGCGCACGGATTCGATGATCGGGGTGAAGGGCTGGTACTCCGCGAACTGGCGGACACCGGGGCCCATCTTGTCGGCGGGCACGATCGCGCTGCTCACGAAGGGCAGCATCATCAGCGGCACCAACGACATGCCAGCGGCTTCCGCGGTCTTGGCGGCCATACCGAGGGCGACGGTGAGCCAGGAGGCGGCGAACGAGGCGGCCAACAGGACACCGAGCGCGCCGAGCCACTGCACCGCGGTCGCGGGGGAGCGGAAACCGAGTGCGACTCCGACGCCGACAACGGAGACGATGGCGACCACATTGGTCACGATGCAGGCCGCCACATGGCCGGTGAGCACCGCGCCACGCGACACATCCATGACCTTGAACCGGTTGATCACACCGGTGGTCATATCGGAGCTGACCGCGACCGCGGTACCCGAGAGCCCGTAGCTGATGGCGAGCATCAGCATGCCCGGCAGGGCGTAGTCGATGTAGTTCTCGCCGACGTCGAATGCGTCACCGAAGACGTAGACGAAGATCAGCATCGCCATCACGGGCATCAGCGCCGCATTGAACAGTGCGATGGGCGAGCGGGTGATGTGGGTGAAGTTGCGGCGCAACATCACCGACGAGTCGTACATTGCGGCCGACAGCCGATTGGATGCGGACTGGGTGATCGGTGCGGTGGTGGTGCTCATCGTGCTTCGGCCTCCGTGGTGGCGTGCCCGGTCAGGGCAAGGAAAACGTCGTCGAGATCGGGGGTGTGGATGGAGACCTGTTCGGCCTCGATCGCATGGTCGGCGAGCCGGTCGAGCAGGGCCCGCAGGGTGGTCGAGCTGCCGTCGCCGGGGACATTCAGGGCGAGCGGGTCGTCGTCGGTGGCGACGGCGTCGGGCAGGATCTGCGCCGCCGTCGCCAATTCGGTGGCGGCGGTGAAGCGCAGCCGGATGTGGCTGCCCGGCACGCGGCGCTTGAGTTCGTCGGCGGTGCCTTCGGCGACGATGTGGCCGTGGTCGAGGACCGCGATCCGATCGGCCAGCTGGTCGGCTTCCTCGAGGTACTGGGTGGTGAGGAAGATCGTCACGCCGTCGGCGGTCAGCTCCCGCACGATTTCCCACATGGTGCGCCGGCTGCGCGGATCGAGGCCGGTGGTCGGCTCGTCGAGGAAGACGATCTGCGGCTTGGTCACGAGGGTCATCGCCAGATCCAGCTTCCGGCGCATACCACCGGAGTAGCTGGCCGCCGGTGTGCGCGCCGATTCGATCAGGTCGAATCGCTCGAGCAGTTCGGCGATCACCCGCTTGCCGTCATTGCCGCGCAGCCGGTGCAGATCCGCCATCAGGCGCAGGTTCTCCTCGCCGGTCAGCAGACCGTCCACCGCCGCGAACTGGCCGGTGACCCCGATGGCCTTGCGCACCGCCTTGGTCTCGGTGGCGAGATCGTGACCGGCCACCCGTGCCGTGCCACCATCGGCCTTCAGCAGGGTGGTCAGGACGTTGACCGTCGTCGTCTTACCCGCGCCGTTCGGACCGAGCAGGGCGAAGATCGAGCCCGCACCGACAGTGAGGTCGACGCCGTCGAGGACTGTCTTGTCTCCGTAATTCTTCCGCAGCCCGGAGGCGGCGATTGCTGTGCTGTTCATGGCAACTACCGTCGCCGGTGCGACTGATACCGGGCTGACACCGCCCTGACACCCGCGCTGACAGCGCCGGGGCATTTGCCGTGCCAGCGATGTGTCAGTCCGGCGTCAGGTCGCCGTCAGCGGCGGCGGCGACCGTTCTTCTCGTGAACAGCACCGCATTCGCCGCCCCGTCCGCCGGTCCCGTCCGGGTATCGATGCCGCGCACGGAAGCGTTCCGGCGCGCCGGTGTGCGGCAATTTCTGCTCGGCGATCACGCTTTTGCGCAGTTGCTGCGCTTCGCCCTGGTCGGCGGCGCCAGCAATATCGCCTACCTGCTGCTGTTTCTCGCCTGCGCCGGATGCGGCCCGCTGGTCGCCAATGTCGTCGGCTCGATCGTGAGCACGATGATCGCGAACGAACTGCACCGCAGGCTCACCTTCCGCGCGACCGGCCGGGTCGGCTGGTTCACCGCGCAGTGGGAAGGCGGCGGACTGGCGTTGATCGGGCTCGCGGTCAGCACCGCAACCCTGGCCGGTCTGGAGTTCATGGCGCCCGGACTCGGCGAGATCACCAGGGCGGGTGCGGTGCTCGCGGTCATGGCGGCGGTCGGCGGCCTGCGTTTCCTGGCCCTGCGCGGCCTGTTCTGAAGCACCGATGAGCACCCGCCCGACGTGGACGTACCGGATCACGCGGTGCGCGCGAGCCGGGGTTCTCGGCCGGTCACCTCGGCGTAATGCACCATCAGCTCATCGCAGATGGCGGGCCAGGTGCGATGGAGAACCGATGCGCGGGCCGCAGTGGCGAACCTGGAGCGCAGCGCCGGATCACGAAGGGCGGCAACCGCGCTCGGTAGCAGTTCGGTGAACCGGTCCACCGGCAGCAGATAGCCGTTGCGGCAGTGCGTGATCAGATCGCGCGGGCCGCCGGCGTCGGGGCCGATCACCGGAACACCCGAGGCCAGCGCCTCCTGCACGCCCTGACAGAAGGTTTCGTGTTCGCCCGCGTGCACCATCACGTCCAGGCTCGCATAGGCCTGTGCGAGTTCGTCGCCGCCGAGTTCACCGGTGAAGACGGCCCGCGGCAGCAACCGCGCGAGCCTGGCGCGCTCCGGCCCGTCGCCGACGATCACCAGCTGGATACCCGGATCGTCGGCGAGCACCGCCAGCCGTTCGACATGCTTTTCCGGCGCGAGCCGCCCGACGAAACCGACGATCGTCTTCGATGAACCACCCAGCCACGCGTCCCGCAACGACGTCCGGCGCGCCGACGGGGTGAATCGCGCGATATCGACCCCGCGCCCCCACCGATGCACCCGCGGAATCCCGTGCCTGGCCAGATCCGCGGCCGCCGCGGACGAGGGGGCGAGCGTGCGCGCCGCACCCTCGTGGATCCGCCGGGTCCAACCCCACGCCGCCCGGCTCGCCAGCCCGAGCCCATAGCTCTTCGCGAAACCGGCCACATCGGTCTGGTACACCGCCACCGCGGGCAGATCCAGTCGCAGCGCCGCCGCGAGCCCACCGGCGCCGAGCAGGAACGGTGAGGCCAGATGCACCACATCGGCGTCGAAATCCGCGATCGCCCGCACGATCCCCGGCTGCGGTAGCCCCACCGGCAGCGAACTGATGCGCGGCACCATCACCGCAGGCACCCGATGCACCGGGAACCGCCCGTGGAAACGCGGCGCCGGAGCCTGCCCGCGCAGTGTGTCCGGCGCGACGACCAGCGCTTCATGGCCGTGCCGGTCCAGATGGTCGAGCACCCTGAGCACGGAATTGACCACGCCGTTCATATTCGGCAGGAACGACTCCGCCACAATGGCTACGCGCACGGGGCCAGTCTGGCCACCGGCCCTCTCGGCTCGGCCACACCCATATGACGCGCGTGCGAAGTTCCGGCGAATACCTCACCGGAGCGCACGGCGTAGGCCGAGGTCAGACCTTCGCGGTCGATACGGTGACCGGTCTGCGCCCGATCCGTCGCAGAATCCACAGCGTGGGCAGCGCGAGCGCCCAGGTCACCGCGATCACCGACAGGGCCGGCGGAACGGCCACCCGGACGTCACGTCCGGCGACCCGCACCAGGTCGGGGTCGGCGCGGTTGTATTCGACATTGATGTGCTCGCCCGCCGTGAGATTGGTGGGGTAGAGGATGCCGACCTTCGGATTGTGGGTCACCCCGTCGGGCGTCACGTACATGACCGCCGAACGCAGCCGCCCCGCCGACAGCACCTCACCGGTGGTCCGGCCCATATCCGAGGTGATCAGGTAGTCGTTGCGCCAGGCCGCCAGCACCAGCAGCCCCACCAGCACGCTGATCACCGCCGCCGCGGTCAGCACGCCGATCCTGGCGCGCCGCAGGCGCTGCGGACGCCGCTGTGGCTGACTGGTTTCCGACACCGCCACAGGCTACTGGGCAGCCGCGCCGCGCGTACCCCCGCCCGCGCCGCCGATGCCGAGCCGCACCCCGCCGCGTTGACTAGGGTGACGCGCATGTCCCGAAAATTCAGCTTCACGGTGCCCTACACCGTTCCGGTGGAAGACCTGCACCGGGCACTCACCGGCGACGAGCTGTGGCAGGCGCGCTTCTCCGGCGCCGAGACGGCCACCCTCGATCTGGCCCACCCCGGCGGCGAGGGCACCATCCGGCTCGCGATGAGCGAGAAGATCCGCCCCGACAAGATTCCGGGCATCGTGCGCAAGGTCCTCAAGAGCGATCTGGTCGTCTCCCGCACCGACACCTGGCAGCCCCTGACCGGTGAGATCGCCAAGGGCAGCTTCGAAGGCACCTCCAACGGCGTCAACTCGGAGATGTCGGGCACCTACGAGCTGCGCCCGACCGCCGAAGGCAGCGAGATCGAGGTCGTGGGCACCGTCAAGGTGAAGGTCCCGCTGGTCGGCGGCGCCATCGAGCCGCTGGCCGAACAGCTGCACCACCGCGTCCTCGACAGCGAACGCAAGTTCATCGAGAAGTGGTTCGCCGGGCAGGCCTCGGCCTGATCGCAGCGGTGGATGCACACCACGGCCGGCGTGCATCCACCTCCGGCCGCTATTGGGCGAAATCGCTCGGGTCGTAGGCCTTCTTCTGCACCAGCACCAGCCAGTTGCCGGAGTTGTCCCGCATCACCGCCTCGACGCCGTACGGCCGATCCGAGGGCGGCTGCACGAACTCCACCCCCTTGGCCGACAGTTCCTCATACGCCTTCTGACAGTCGTCGGTGGCCAGCCCGAGCGCGCCGTGCGTACCGTTGGCCAGCGCCCGCCGGGTCGCTTCGGCCAGATTGTCGTCCAGCGGCGGACCAGGCACCATCAGCGTCACCTCCAGTTCGCGGTGATCGGGGTGGGCGATGGTGAGCCAGCGGAACCCGCCGTCGCCCATCGTCACATCGGCGGTCTCCACGAATCCGAGCTTGTCGAGGTACCACTGCTTGGCCTCGTCCATATCGGTCACATACACGGTGACCAGCGAAACGTGCGTAATCGAAGTCATGAACCAAGGCTAGGTCGGCCGATCCCGTGTCGGCTTCTCCGAAATTGCGCACTGCCGGACCCATTGCGCACTGCCGGACCCATTGCGCGCTGCCGGATCAATTGCGCTGTGCCGGATCGAATTGCTGTGTCGGACCGCGGTTACAGCCCGCTGTCGGGGCGCGGTTTGCGATCGGAGAGTCCGTGCATGAACACGTAGCAACCGGGGATATGCGGAGCCCCTTCGGCAGCGAACTTCGCCTGATACGCCGACGGCGACATTCCCACCAGCTCGGTGAACTTCCGGGAGAACGACCCGAGACTGCTGTAGCCGACCAACATGCACGCCTCGGTCACCGTGACATTGGTGGCGCGGAGCAGATCCTGGGCCCGCTCGATGCGTCGCTCGGCCAGATACACCGCCGGTGTCTTACCGTAGGTCGCCGCGAAACACCGCAGGAAGTGGTACTTCGAGACACCCGCCGCCGCGGCCAGACCATCCAGATCCAGCGGTTGCGCGTACTCGCGATCGGCGAGGTCCCGTGCCCGCCGCAGATGCGGGAGCAGGTCTTCGGGTACCGGTCGAGTCACCAGGCCACTGTAAATCGGTTCGTCGTCGGCGGTCCGGTGCGGTCGGAGCGCGGTGATATCCGCGGCGCCGGATAAACCGGTCAGCAGAACGGCGGACGCTCGTCGAACCGCCGCGACAGCCGTCCGGCGGTCCGCCAGGCGCGCGCGACCAGATCCACGTCCTCGTCGGTCACCAGATTGCCCATCACCCGGACCGCGGTGCGCTGCAAGAACTTCGAGCGCATCACCGGCGGTCCGCCCAGCGGAACCATCCTGGGATGGGTGGCCAGACCGGCGATCCGGCGCGCCACTGAATAGGTGCGCCCGTAGCGGTCCCGCAGCAGCTGCGGCCACACACTGCTCAGATCGGGTTCATCGAGCAGATCGGCGAGCATATGCCCGCCTTCGAGCCCGTAATCGATGCCCTCGCCATTGAGCGGATTCACACAACCGGCCGCGTCACCGACCAACACCCAGTTCGGACCCGCGATATTCGATACCGCACCACCCATCGGTAGCAGCGCCGACGCCACCGCCCGCAGCGAACCGGTGAACTCCCACTCCTCACGCCGCAACCCGGTGTAGTGCTCGAGCAGCGGTTTGAGGGCGATATGAGACGGCCTGCGCTCGGTGGCCAGCGAACCGACCCCGATGTTGACCTCACCATTGGCCAGCGGAAACACCCACCCGTAACCGGGTACCAGCTCACCGTCGGCGTCGCGCAGTTCCAGATGGGAGGTTATCCATTGATCATCTGAGCGGCCGGAGGCGATGTAGGCGCGGGCGGCCACACCATAGGCGTACTGCCGATGCCAGGCGCGGCCGAGGATCTTGCCCACCGGTGAGCGCACCCCGTCGGCGACGACCAGGGTCCGGCAGGAGATCGAACGGGTGGCCTCACCGGTGCGCACCGTCACACCGGTGACCCGATCGCCGTCGCGGGTGACGTCGACGACCTTGGTGCCCTCCAGCATCCGCGCGCCCGATTTCACCGCCGTCTCGCGCAGCTTGTCGTCGAGTTCGGTGCGCGCCACGGCGCTCCCGTAAGTGGGGAAGGATCCGCCGGGCCATGGCAGCAGCTCCTCACGCCCGAAACCGGTCATCCGCAGACCGTGATTCACGGTGTGCGCGCGCACCCAGTCGCCCAGACCCAGATGCTCCAGCTCTGCGGTGGCGCGCGGGGTCAGGCCGTCACCGCAGGTCTTATCGCGCGGGAACACCGCCGAATCGACCAGCAGCACATCGCGGCCCGCTCGCGCGGCCCAGGTCGCCGACGCCGATCCGGCCGGTCCGGCCCCGACCACGAGCACATCGGCATGCTCGGGTACCGCCGCGCGTGCTTGTTCGTCAGCCGCTGGTGTGACATCCGGTGCGCCCATGGGTCCCATCCTCGCAGCGCGCCCGCGACGATGTCGACGCCGGTGCCGTGTGACATGCGGCGGACGTGGCGCCGGGCGCTGCGCTCGATACCCGCCCCGATGTGCGAAGGTGTGCGGTGCACCCCACTGGATATTGCCGGGAGTGACGGTGTTCATGGGGTTGTCTAGCGTGGACACGCTAGGTTCTTTGACCGTGGGTCGGACGCATCGCTGGGAGAAGAAATGAGCACATCTGCTGTGAGCGACGAGAGCACGGTGGTGGCCGGGGTGGATCTCGGCGATACCGAGCTCGCCGCGACGGTGCGTCACGGCCTGGCCGACGTCGAGAAGCTGCTGATCGAAGAGCTGTCCGACGGCGCGTCATTCCTCCAGGAGGCGGCGCTGCACCTGGCCAAAGCGGGGGGTAAGCGGTTCCGTCCGCTGTTCACCATCCTCACCGGACAGCTCGGCCCGCGCCCGACCGATCCCGATCTCGTCACCGCGGGCACCGTCGTCGAACTGGTGCATCTGGCGACGCTGTACCACGACGACGTCATGGACGAGGCCACCATGCGTCGCGGTGCGCCGAGCGTGAATTCGCGCTGGGGCAACAGCATCGCCATCCTCGCCGGTGACTATCTGTTCGCCCACGCATCACGGCTGGTGTCCACGCTCGGCCCGGACGCCGTGCGGATCATCGCCGAAACCTTCGCCGAACTGGTCACCGGGCAGATGCGCGAAACCATGGGCGCCGCCGAGGCCAAGGACCCGGTGGCCCACTATCTGCGCGTGGTCTGGGAGAAGACCGGTTCGCTGATCGCGGCCGCCGGACGTTTCGGCGGCACCTTCTCCGGCGCCGATACCGAACACGTCGAGCGGTTGGCCCGTCTCGGCGACGCCGTCGGCACCGCCTTCCAGATCTCCGACGACATCATCGACATCTCCTCCGAATCCGCCCAGTCCGGCAAGACACCGGGCACCGATCTGCGGGAAGGCGTGCACACCCTGCCGGTGCTCTACGCCCTGCGCGACGAAGGCGCCGACGGCGACCGGTTGCGCACCCTGCTGGCGCGTCCGCTGGAGACCGACGCCGAGGTGGAGGAGGCACTGCGACTGCTCGGTCGCTCGCCCGGCATGGCGCAGGCCAAGCAGAAGTTGCAGGAATACGCCGACCTCGCCTACGCCGAACTCGAGGCGCTGCCGCCCGGCCCGGCCAACGACGCGCTGGTCCGCCTCGTGCGCTACACCATCGAACGCGTGGGATAGCTACCAGGAACTTTGCCTCTGGACTGATTCGTTGACCTTCCGAGAAGCACGCAACGAACGGGGGAGCGGCAAGGAGAGCTATGCACGGGCACGGGTATGCGAATGGAATCAAGACCTTCGGGCTGATGGTGGGGTTGTCCGCGCTGATCGTGTTCGTCGGGGCGATGTTCCGCAGCCCGACGATCCTCGTCATCGCGATCCTGCTGGCCGTCGGCATGAACGCCTACGCCTACTTCAACAGCGACAAACTCGCGTTGAAGGCCATGCACGCACAGCCGGTGAGCGAGCTGGAGGCGCCGGTCATCTACCGGATCGTGCGTGAGCTGGCCACCGCGGCCCGTCAGCCGATGCCGCGGCTCTACATCAGCCCCACCAACGCCCCCAACGCGTTCGCCACCGGCCGCAATCCCCGGCATGCCGCGGTGTGCTGCACCAGCGGCATCCTGCAAATACTCGACGAACGCGAACTGCGCGCGGTGCTCGGCCATGAACTCTCACACGTCTACAACCGCGACATTCTCATCTCCTCGGTCGCGGGCGCGTTGGCCGCGGTCATCTCCGGCCTGGCCAATCTGGCCTTCTTCGCCACCGCCTTCGGCGGCAACCGTGGCGAGGGCGGGCCCAATATCATCGGCGTGATCCTGGTCTCGCTGCTCGGCCCGATCGCGGCCACACTCATCAAGCTGGCGGTATCCCGGTCACGGGAGTATCAGGCCGATCAGTCCGGCGCCGAACTCACCGGCGATCCGCTGGCCCTGGCCTCGGCGCTGCGCAAACTCGAACGCGGTGTGCAGGCCGCGCCGCTGCCACCGGAACCGCAGCTCACCGCCCAGTCGCATCTGATGATCGCCAACCCGTTCCGTCCGGGTGAGCGCGCTGCCCGCTGGTTCTCCACGCACCCGCCGATGGCCGACCGCATCGCCCGCCTCGAGGAACTCGCCGGACGCCCGCGTCAGGGCTGATCCGGCGCCGGGAACGCGTGCGGCCGTGGCGGCGCCACGGCCGCACGCCGTCGAGGGGTTGTCTACCGGTAGTTGACGAACTGCAACGCGATGCCGAAATCCTCACCCTTGAGCAGGGCGATCACGGCCTGGAGATCGTCGCGCTTCTTACTGCTCACGCGCAGCTCATCGCCCTGGATCTGGGCCTTGACACCCTTGGGGCCCTCATCGCGGATCTTCTTGGAGATCTTCTTCGCGTGCTCGGAGTCGATGCCCTGCACCAGCGAACCGGTGATCTTGTAGGTCTTGCCCGACACCACCGGATCCCCGGCGTCGAACGCCTTGAGCGAGATGTCGCGGCGGATCAGCTTCTCCTTGAACACCTCGAGTGCGGCCTTGACCCGCTCCTCGGCCTCGGCGCTGATCACGATGTTCTCCTCACCGGACCATTCGATCGCGGCGCCGGTGCCACGGAAGTCGTAGCGGGTGTTCAGCTCCTTCTCCGCCTGATGCAACGCGTTGTCGACCTCCTGGCGATCGACCTTGCTGACGACATCGAAAGACGAATCGGCCACACTGCGCTCCTGTCCTGACGGTCCGGCGTTCGAGGTCACGCCGGATGGTTCGCCGCACCCACCTAGTTCTACCCGGCGGCACGAGATTAGTCCCCGGACGCGGGCTGTGTCGCCGTCGGCGTGATCGGACCCGGCCGCGAGCGTTCGGGCCCGACCTGCCGCTTGCACGTCCGTTCATGCCGCTGTGCAGCCGGTTTGCATTCCGGGTGTGGGTTCGTTGTATTCTGCTGTGCGCGCCGAGAAGCGCGATGGCAGATTGCCCGAGCGGCCAATGGGAGCAGACTGTAAATCTGTCGGCGCAAGCCTACGTAGGTTCGAATCCTACATCTGCCACCGAGAACCCCCGCGGATCGAATGATCCACGGGGGTTCTTGCGTTGTGGCCGCCGAACAGTCGGTACCGACTGTGTTCACCACTTCCGATATCGGAAATACCGGCTCTGACCAGCCGGTTTGGTGTGTAGACCGGTGAGTGTGTAACCTCGTTCAAGACTTCGAAGCGCCGGGGTCGAGAAAGACGAGTCCCGGTGCGCAAGAGGTCATGCCCCCTTAGCTCAGTCGGCAGAGCGTTTCCATGGTAAGGAAAAGGTCAACGGTTCGATTCCGTTAGGGGGCTCGCCGGATTGCCGGTGGTGACCGACTCGGCATCGCTTCCCGCTTGTTGGAGGGCTGGGCGCGGCGCCGCGGCAATGCGACCCGTGGCGGTGTAGCTCAGTCGGTAGAGCAAACGACTCATAATCGTTGTGTCGCCGGTTCAAGTCCGGCCATCGCTACCACAACCGATCAAGCCCAGTTCCGGAAAGAAGGCATATCGTGGCCGCGAAGTCCACCGATGTCCGGCCAAAGATCACCTTGGCCTGCGAGCAGTGCAAGCATCGCAACTACATCACCAAGAAGAACCGGCGCAACGACCCGGACCGGCTGGAACTGAAGAAGTTCTGCCCGAACTGCGGCACGCACCGGGCGCACCGCGAGTCCCGCTAGCCATCCACGCGTGTAGCTACCGCGTGTATCGGCGCCGGGACATCATCCCGGCCTCACGAGCCGGGACACAACCGCCGTGACACAAGCCATCGGGCCGGACGCGATGTCCGGCCCGACTGCTTTTCACGGCTCCTCATCTAGCGGTGGCGAACGCCTCCACCGACCCTGCCCGCGGCGGGGTCAGATAGGTACAGTCCTCCCGTGACAATGAACACCGGTACAGACGAAGCGGTCGCGTCGGGCGAGACATTCGACCCCGCAGAACACGCGGCGGCCATGGTCGGGCACCACTACCGCGTCGACGACTACTACGAGGTCGGCCGCGAGAAGGTTCGCGAATACGCCCGCGCCGTGCAGGACTACCACCCGGTGCACTGGGAAGAAGACACCGCGCAGGAATACGGCTACGACGGCCTGCTCGCGCCGCTGACCTTCATCTCCCTCGTCGGCATCCTGGCCCAGCGCAAACTCTTCGAAGAGGTCGTCACCGGCTACGACCTCAGCCAGATCATGCAGACCGACCAGATCCTGGAATTCCACCGGCCGATCCAGGTCGGCGACCAGCTGACCTGCGATGTCTACCTGCATTCGTTCCGGCAGGCCTTCGGCGGCGACATCATCGTCACCAAGAACATCGTCACCGATCAGCGCGACGAACTGGTGCTCACCACCTACACCACACTCATCGGCCGCAGCGGCGGCGATATCGACCCGAACCTGGCCGGCGCGGTCCGCAACGTGCTCATGCACGGTCTCGGCGAAGACACCCCCGACCACCATCCGCGCACCGCGCCCACCGCGGCCCCCGCGCCGGTGGCGAGCGTGCCCGAGGTCGCACCGAGCAAGCACGCCATCGCCTTCGACGCGATCAGCGCCGGCGACGAACTGCCCCCGCGCACCGTCCGCCTGACCCGCGGCGATCTGGTGAACTACGCCGGAGTCTCGGGCGACGCCAACCCGATCCACTGGAGTGACGAAGTCGTCGGACTCGTCGGCCTGGACAACGTGGTGGCCCACGGCATGCTGACCATGGGTCTCGGTGGCGGATTCGTCACCTCCTGGCTCGGCGATCCCGGCGCGGTCAAGGAATACAACGTGCGATTCACCAGCCCGGTGTACGTGGGCGTGGACGAACCGGCCGAGGTGGAATTCACCGGCAAGGTGAAATCGGTCGATCCCGAGACCAGGACCGCGGTCATCGCCATCGTCGCGAAATCCGCCGGTCGCAAGATCTTCGGGCGCGCGACCGCCACGGTCCAGCTGTCCTGATCGGCTCCGGTGGCCCCGGATTGGCTAATGCCACCGGTCTTCACGTACACTCGGGTTTCTGGGGTCACCAGCCGATGCGCGCTGCTCTGCAAGGCTGGTTCCAGGCGGCCCGGGGCGCAGCTCCGGAACTTCCGCTGACGGGGCCGGCAACTGCCGGAGCGGCGCGCGTGTTGTGTGACACCAGAGAACAGCACAACTGAATACAGCACATGTGGCTGGGCATCAGCACCACCGTCCAGCCGAAGGGGCGTAGCTCAATTGGCAGAGCAGCGGTCTCCAAAACCGCAGGTTGCAGGTTCAAGTCCTGTCGCCCCTGCCCTGGATGCCAGCGACGAGAGAGGGTTGACGTGACCGACGAGCGGGACACTCGCGACGACGGCGATGGCACCGCCGCAGCGAGTCGGCCGAGCGGCAAGCGGTCCGCCCGGCGGGCCCGTGCCGGTTCGTCGGCCGACAACGGATCGGTCGCCACGATCGACCGTCCGGCGCGCAAGGCAACCAAGACCTCCGATCGGGCCGAACGCCAGAAGTCGGGTAATCCGATCAAGCGTTTGATCAAGTTCCTGCGCGAGGTGATCGCGGAACTGCGCAAGGTCATCTGGCCCAACCGGAAGCAGATGGTCACCTATACGAGCGTTGTTCTGGTGTTCGTGGTCTTCATGGTCGCGTTCATCGCGGGATTGGATGTGGCGTTCGTCAAAGGTGTCGACTGGCTGTTCGGCTAGTCGAAGCCGACGCCGGAAGCCGACCCCCGGGACGGGACGGACCATTTTTCACCGTGTCCGGCCCCGGCACGCAGAGGATGTACGTGACGACACAGGAAGCGAGTGCCCCAGTGAGCACCCCGGAGAACGACACAAACGACGAGTTCCCGGTCGACGACGCGGTGGCTGAGTCGGCCATCGACTCCGTCGAGGAATCCGCCGAGGAGTCCGTGGTCGTCGACGACTCCGCGCCCGCTGACGAGGACGCCGCTGCCGAAGCCCCCGCCGAGGAACTCCCCGCCGATCCGGTGGAAGAGATGAAGGCCGCGCTGCGCCGCGCGCCCGGCGACTGGTACGTCATCCACTCCTACGCGGGCTACGAGAACAAGGTCAAGGCCAACCTCGAGACCCGTGTGCAGAACCTCGACCTCGAGGACTACATCTTCCAGGTGGAAGTGCCCACCGAAGAGGTCACCGAGATCAAGAACGGTCAGCGCAAGAACGTCAACCGCAAGGTGCTGCCCGGTTACATCCTGGTCAGGATGGAACTGAACGACGAGTCCTGGGGCGCGGTGCGCAACACCCCCGGCGTCACCGGCTTCGTCGGCGCGACCTCGCGGCCCTCGCCGCTGACCATCAACGATGTGGTGAAGTTCCTGGTCCCGGCCTCGCAGCAGAAGAAGGCCCCGGCCGCTGCCGCCGCCGCGTCCGCCACCCAGGAGACCGCCACCGAGGCCGTCGCCAAGCCGGTCATCGAGGTCGACTTCGAGGTCGGCGAATCGGTCACCGTCATGGACGGCCCGTTCGCGACGCTGCCCGCCAGCATCTCCGAGGTCAATGCCGAGCAGCAGAAGCTCAAGGTGCTGGTGTCGATCTTCGGCCGCGAAACCCCCGTCGAACTGGCATTCACCCAGGTCGCGAAGATCTGATCGCGAGTAGTTCGGCTGCGGGCGTACAACCCGCGCAATGCTTACGGCAACCGTAAGGAACCGAAACCAAGGAAGAAAGATGCCCCCCAAGAAGAAGAAGCTCGCCGGGATCATCAAGTTGCAGATCCAGGCCGGCCAGGCGAACCCGGCCCCTCCGGTCGGCCCCGCGCTCGGTCAGCACGGCGTCAACATCATGGAGTTCTGCAAGGCGTACAACGCCGCGACCGAGTCGCAGCGTGGCAACGTCATCCCGGTCGAGATCTCGGTGTACGAGGACCGGTCGTTCGACTTCAAGCTGAAGACCCCGCCCGCCGCCAAGCTGCTGCTCAAGGCCGCTGGTGTGCAGAAGGGTTCGGCGGAGCCGCACCGCAACAAGGTCGCCACGGTGACCATGGACCAGGTGCGCGAGATCGCCAAGACCAAGCAGGAAGACCTGAACGCCAACGACATCGAGCAGGCCGCGAAGATCATCGCCGGCACCGCTCGTTCGATGGGTATCACGGTCGAGGGCTGATTCAGCTCCACTGCACAGGTGGGAGGGCCGGCCAGGCCCGATAACCACTTCTGAACCACAGCTAAGGACAGAGAAAACATGGCAAAACGAAGCAAGGCGTACCTCGCCGCGGCCGAGAAGGTCGATCGCGACAAGCTCTACTCCCCGCTGACCGCAGCGCGGCTGGCCAAGGAGACCGCCACCACCAAGACCGATGCGACCGTCGAGGTCGCCGTCCGTCTCGGTGTGGACCCTCGCAAGGCCGACCAGATGGTCCGCGGCACCGTCAACCTGCCGCACGGCACCGGTAAGACCGCCCGCGTCATCGTGTTCGCGGTCGGCGACAAGGCCGCCGAGGCCGAGGCCGCCGGTGCGGACGCCGTCGGTTCCGAGGATCTGATCGAGCGGATCCAGGGCGGCTGGCTGGACTTCGACGCCGCGATCGCCACCCCCGACCAGATGGCCAAGGTCGGCCGCATCGCGCGTGTCCTCGGCCCGCGTGGTCTGATGCCGAACCCGAAGACGGGCACGGTCACCCCCGATGTGACCAAGGCCGTCAACGACATCAAGGGCGGCAAGATCAACTTCCGCGTCGACAAGCAGGCCAACCTGCACTTCGTCATCGGCAAGGCGTCCTTCGACGACACCAAGCTGGTGGAGAACTACGGCGCCGCGCTGGAGGAGATCCTGCGTGTCAAGCCGTCGACCGCCAAGGGCCGCTACGTCAAGAAGGTGACGGTCTCGACGAACACCGGACCGGGCATCCCGGTGGACCCGAACCGCACCCGCAACCTCCTCGACGAGGACGCGTGAGCAGCACCTGAGTAGGACCCGAAACGGCGGGAACGCAATGCGTTCCCGCCGTTTCGTATTCGGCGACCCGTATCCTCCGCTCGCGCGGGCCGACCAGGCCGAGGACCCGTGCCTACCAGGCCGGGCACCCGTTCTGGGCGTCGCGGCGATCCTGAGGGAGAATAGGGATGTGAGCGACGGACTCAGCACAAGGATCAGACATGGACTCAGTGCCCCGCCCGGTACCGCGGCGATCGGCGGCTGCTAGCTCGATGTCGGATCAGGAAGTACCGGACCGGCGGTCCGCGAAGGTCATTCCACTGCCACGGCGCCCTCGCCGAGTGGCCGAGACGCCGTCGGCGAAAACCTGGCGTTCGGAGGGCGGCACCGTCCACGATCCGGCGCCGACCCGACCGGTGCTGCGCTCGGAGCTACAACTCGAAACCGGTGCGTGGCCGGTCGCCCCCGCTGCGACCTGGTCGCCGACCGCGGCGACCGCCCCGAACAGCGCCGACCAGGACGGCAGCGTCGTCGATGATCTCGCCGAATCGCGACGGAAACGCACCGGGGACGATACCCCGGCCGTCGGCATCCACCACCTGCCCAAACCGCGCCGTATCGGTGAACCTTCCGGCAACGGCGAGAAGGACCGCGGCGGGGACGACCGTTCCGATCCGCCACCGGCGAGCACACGTACCGGACGGCATCGCAAGTAGCCGGACCCGGGACGACGGCGTGTGTGACGTCGGGTCGGCGCTGTGCCGAATCCCTCCACTACCGCACCGAATCCGATTCGCCGTCCCCATTCTTCCGCCAGCCGAGCAGTACCGACTCCCCATCCTGCACACCCCAGGGCAGGAAGATGGCGACGACCACCGCGCAGACCACCACCGCGCCCGTGGCGACCAGCGACGCCGCATGCGAACCTTCGAGGCAGGCCGCCTTCATCGCGGTGATGATGTTCTCGCGCTGGGATTCGAAGAAGGGTGTGAGTTCGCGCTTACGCATCTCCAGCACACTCAGCGGTGTCGCCTTGGCGAAATCCTTCTCATTGTTCGACATCAAGCTCTCGGGGACCCGATCGATGAGCGGGGCCACCTTGGTGGTGTAGTAGGACGCCACGATCGAGCCGAGTACCGCGACGCCGAGCGTGCCGCCGAATTCGCGGGTGGTGTCGTTGACCGCCGATCCGGCGCCCGCCTCGTTCAACGGCAGCGATGACATGATCGATTCGGTGGCCGGGCCCTGCACGATGGCGAGGCCGAGTGCCATCGACACCATCGACGGCAGCACCTCGGTGAGATATCCGCTGTCCACGGTCACCTGTCCGCCCAGATACAGGCCGAGCCCGGTGAGCAGCAGACCGAACACGATGACGGGCGTCGTGCCGAGCCGCTGGGCCAGCAGTGTCGCCATCGGTGCGCCGACGGCCACCGAGAACGCGAATGGCAATGAGGCGATGCCGAATTCGAGTGGCGAGTATTCGCGCACGCCCTGGAAATACTGGGTGATCAGGAACAGGAAACCGAACATCGAGAAGTAGCCGACCGCGATCGCCAAGGCGGGCAGCGAGAAACGGCGGTTGCGGAACAGACGCATATCGAGAATCGGTGTGCGGGTACGCAATTCCCAGGCGATGAACGCGGCGAGCAGCAATAGCCCGGCGGCGCCCGCGACGAGGGTGGTGGCCGACAGCCAGCCGTAGCGCGGCGCTTCGATGATCGCCCAGACCAGCACGGTGATACCGGCGATGGACAGCGCGATGCCGAGCAGATCGAGCCTGCCGACCTCGGACGACCGGGACTCGGGCACCCACAGCAGCGTCGCCAGCAGCGCGACCACGGCCACCGGCACATTGATCCAGAAGACGGAGTGCCAGGAGAAGTGTTCGAGCAGCCAACCGCCGGAAATCGGGCCGATCGCGATGGCGAAGCCGGCCATCGCGGTCCATGCGGCAATGGCCAGCGCCCGTTCCTTTCGGTCGGTGAAGATATTGGTGACCAGCGCCAACGTCGCTGGGAAGACCGCGGCGGCGAATACGCCCATGGCCGCTCGGGCGGCGATGACGCCGTCGAGCGAGGTGGACAGGGCACCGACCACCGACATGGCGCCCACACCGACCAGGCCGATCATCATCATCCGGCGCCTGCCATAGCGATCACCGAGATTGCCGAACGCCAGCAGCAGGCCGGCGAAGGTGAGGGTGTAGGCGTCGACGACCCATTGCAGGCCACTGACGCCGGTGGACAATTCGACACCGATGGACGGCAGCGCGACGTTGACGATGGTGTTGTCGAGTACGACCAGCAGTTCTGCCAGGCAGATCACCGCGAGCGCGAGGAATCGGTGCGCGCGTCGTTCCAGCAGCACCGGTGGATCGACTGTGAAGGTTGTCATGCCAGCAGCTAATCAGTAACAGTTACTTTGAGTAACACCTAATGGGAGCGATCTCGCTCACTGCTGGACATTATTGTGATGTGTGCCACTTTGTTCGGCCGAAGCTGCTGGGCGGATGTGGACCGCGTGCCGTGTCGGGCCGGGTGCGTTCACATCCGAGTGTAGCCGCACCACCACGACCGGCGCCGCATCCGTCCTCTAGCGCATCGACACGGCAACCATGCGCGAGCATGCACCGATTCAATCTGATCACCACGTCGGCGCTCGCGGTGACCCTCCTGCGGGCGTAGCTGCGGCCTGGTGGCCGGCCGGGCGATGCGACCGGAATTCGGCCGGTGTGTACCAATCGGGTAGTCGCCGCATCGCCTTGCGGGTCCGCGCGGAGTCACGAATAATACTTCCATTCAATAACTTTCACCGGCGTCGGCTCTACATGCGGGGGCTGGCTCCGACGGACCGGCCATGATCCGAGCGGTGCGCAGGCGACTGCGGCGCGCGCCGTCCGTGCAGACCAGGGGGGTAGATGCTCGATCCGCGGGTTATCGCGGTTGTCATCCGGAACAAGGACAACCCGGGCCACGAGGACAAGACCCTGGATATCGCCGAATTCGATCCTCGGCCCGAGCGGGTCTTCGTGCGGTTCGGCGGCGTCAAGAAGTACCCCTTCGGGTGGGACCGAGTAACTGTTCTGCGCGAGCCCCAACAGATTTCGATGCGACCACACGAAGTACTTCTCATCGACGGCTCTCCCGCCGACGCGCGCCAGGCGTATCTTTTCACCGGCCCGCCGCACATCGGGTCGTGGTGGCATGTGCTGGACCGTGCGGGCGCATGGACCGCCTGCGGCGCAGCCCGGGCCCAGGTAATGCGGAACGCTGCCGGTGCCGCCAGCGCCAAAAATGTTCTGGCCTATTGGCGCGATGTTGCAGGGCGGTTGACCGGCGACTCCGGCACCCTCCTGCGAAACCATCGGGGGCTGAGCTTCGTTCATCCGGACAGCGCACTCGCTAGGATTCTCGAACGAGGCCCGATCGAGCTCCGGCCGGGTGACGAGATTCCCTTGCCGGTGTACCCGTTCCGCACCAATATCAGCCAGAGCCAGGCGGTCATGAAGGCTTTGCAGTATCGGCTCTCGGTGATCGATGGCCCACCGGGCACCGGTAAGACACAGACGATCCTGAACATCATCGCCTCGGTGATCTGCCGACCGGGGGCGACCGTCGGAGTGGTCTCGTTCACCAACTCCGCCGTCGACAACGTATTCGAGAAGCTGACCGGAGAACGCTTCGGGATGGTAGCGGCGAACCTGGGCAATGCCGACAAACGGCGAGAGTTCTTCGAGGGCCAGGTCGCCCGTAACGCGGCCGTCGACGCCATGCTGCGCACCGGCACCGAACGTGACGAGCAGGCGGCGGAGAGCCTGCGCACCATGACCGAGCAGCTGACCGTGCTCCTCGAACTGGAGCGCGACCGCGCCGAGCTGCGAAATCAACTGCACGCATACCGATTGGAACAGCGGCACTTCCAGGCGTTCTTCGACCGTCACGAGTTGCCGGGCGCAGATAAGCTACCGCTCTTGCGCCGCTACAGCGCGAACAAGCTGCTCGATTTCATCGCAGACACCGATCCCGACTGGATCCGCGACCGCGGCTGGGGACGGCTGGCCGCCGCCATGAACCGGTACGTCAAATACTGGGCGCTGCGCAAGGTCGATGCCGATGACGTCGAAATCATCCTGGAAATTCAACGCCTGTACTACGACAAGAAGATCGCCGAGCTAGAGCGCCGGGTCGACAGTCTCACCAGAGCCCTCGACGGCCGGGATTTCGACAGCCTGCGCACCAACCATACGAAACTGTCCCGAGATCTGCTCGCCGCGGCATTACGCACCCGATACCGGTCGCTCACCCGGGTTGTTCATACGTCCCGGTATCGGCACAACTTCAGGCAGTTCAGCCAGGACTATCCACTGATCCTGAGCACCTGCCATTCGCTACCGAACAGCATCGGCCCCTCGACGCTGCTCGACTATCTGATCGTCGACGAAGCCTCACAGGTGGACCTGGTGACCGTTGCCCCGGCGCTGGCCCGCGCGAGGAATCTCGTCGTCGTCGGCGATTTGAATCAGCTGGCGCCGGTCGACAACAAACCGGCCGGTGTACCGCCCGCACCCGATCCGGTCTTCGAATACACCCACAGCGTTCTCGCCACGGTCATCGACCGGTACGGCGACGAGGTGCCCCGGACCATGCTGCGCGAACACTATCGGTGCGCTCCAGACATCATCGAGTTCTGCAACCGGAAGTTCTACGCCGACGAGCTGATTCCCTATACGAAACCGGCACCCGGCATCACTCCGATGGCAGTGGTGCGCACCAGCCCCGGTAATCACATGCGGCAGCGCTACAACGATCCCTCGTCGAATGGCCGGAGCAACCAGCGCGAGATCGATGTCATTCTGCACGAAGCTCTCCCGTGGATTGCCGCGGATATCCCGCCCCACAAGATCGGGGTAACCACTCCTTTTCGCCGTCAGGCCGACAAAGCCGCCGACGCGCTGATCCAGGACATCGAATCCGACACCGTCCACAAGTACCAGGGCCGGGAGAAGGACGCGGTCGTCATGTCCACGGTGCTCGACGATCGGGCCGGTGACGAGGTCGTGAAGTTCGCCGATGATCCACGGTTGATCAATGTGGCCGTTTCCCGGGCAATGCGCTCGTTCATCCTGGTCACGCATCCGTCGGAGCTGCCGAAGAGCCGGCATATCCGCGATCTGATCGGCTATATACGACACCGGGATCCGGATAACGCAGTCGTCGACAGCGACGTGGTGTCGATCTTCGACCTGCTGTATAGCGACTACAACGAGCGTCGGCGCAGGAACCCCCAAATCACATGGGGCCGCACGGGTGTGCCCTCCGAAGATATCGCTCTTGCGTTGCTCGAGGAGATCCTTGGCGCGCCGCAGTACCAGCACCTGAGCATGGAGCGGCAGGTACTGCTGGCGAATGTCTTCCGCCGAGATCTAAACGGGCTCGATCCGCGGCAGCGCGAATTCATCCGCAACAGAGCATCATTCGACTTCGTCCTGTTCAATCGAATCACCAATGCCACCTTGGTGGCCATCGAAGTGGATGGCTTCCGCACGCATGAGGCCGACCCGGTACAGCTCGCCCGCGACGCAGTAAAGGACGAGATCTGCCATCACTACGGCTTCCCGCTGCTGCGCCTGTCGACGACCGGGAGCAACGAAGCCGGCCGGGTCTGTCACTTCCTGGACCGGCACTGCTGAATGGAGGTGATGACCGGGTTCCGACGGACGTCTGTGTGCACCGGTGCCGCGCGCGCAAAAAGGAATCGGCCCGTCCCACCGGGTTCGGACCAGGAGCTGCGTGGACTGGTGTGCCCATGATGTCAGGGTGTGATAGCTCGGAGCTTTCCGTCGGGGAGAGCGGCGACGTGCACGAGAGGGATACGCATGGTGACGGTTACCGTCACACCGATTGGGCAGGACTGGCTGGTCGCCTTCAGTGCGTACAACCGAAGCCTCCTCGAGATACTCAAATCGAATGTTCCACATAGCAATCGCAAATTTGATCCGGAAAAGCGTGAATGGCGCGTCTCCGCCGATGTCGCGGATCTCTGCGCAAAATTCGAACAGGCCGGAGCGAAGGTTTGTGTGGTAGGTGCAGGACGCGCCGCCGGGGCGGATGGGCCGACCAAGGCAACGGCTGCGGAGTCCGGCGATGCCGAGGGCTGGCGGCAACAGTATGAAGCACTGGATCTCGCAGCCAAGAGCCTGCTGGCGGAGAACCTGCGACTACGGGAGGACCTGGACGAGTTGCAGCGGGAAAACGAGCAAATGAAAGCACGGCTGACTGATAAGGACGACCCTGCGCCGGTATCCGGCAGTTGGGCCGAACAGTTGTTCCGCGCGGTCGGACGGGAGCGCCGGGACAAAGTCCATCGTGCCCTGACGAAGGTCCCCCATCCCGACCTTCAGGGTGGCAGCAAGGTGTTGATGCAGCAGTTGAACGACGCCCGGAATAGTTAGCGCGGGTCGGGCGAACGCGGGAGCGGCTGCATCCTCGGTGTGGACCGGCCATGGCAAGGTGCCCGCTGCGGTCTGCGAAAGGACTCAGCCGACGCCGTGGCCCTCGAAACTGGTGGGGACGCGGGGCAAGGGCACCCCGTTTTGCCAGATGGTGGACCTACCGGTACGCTGAAGCGAAGTTATCGACGTGTTCGATCACTACCCAATCCGTTCTACCGAAGACCGTTGGTCGCCGATCCCGTATGGGTTCGGTCGAAGGTCCGGCAATAGCTGGCGGCCCACGCAGGGAGAGCCGAGGCTGGGAGTCGATCAAGGGTTCATGCCCGGATCGGTTCATCCAATTGCGCCCCGGAACGCTCTGCGTCCGGGGCGTTTGTCGTATCGCCACCCCTGGTCGGTAGTTCGGGTCCGAACCGACATCAGAGAGGAGGCGAAGTATGGCAAAACCCGAGAAGGTCACCGCGGTCGCGGAGATCGCTGAGCAGTTCAAGAGCTCGACGGCCACCGTTGTCACGGAATACCGTGGCCTGTCCGTCGGTGCCCTCACCGAACTGCGTCGTGCGCTCGGTGCCGACGCCACGTACTCCGTCGCCAAGAACACCCTGGTCAAGCGTGCCGCGGAAGAGGCGGGCGTCGAGGGCCTGGACGAGCTGTTCGTGGGACCGACCGCTATCGCCTTCATCACGGGCGAGCCGGTCAACGCGGCGAAGGCGCTCAAGACCTTCGCCAAGGACCACAAGTCGCTCGTCATCAAGGGCGGCTACATGGACGGCAATGCGCTGTCCGTGTCCGAGGTCGAGAAGATCGCCGACCTGGAAACCCGCGAGGTGCTGCTGGCCAAGCTGGCCGGTGCGCTCAAGGGCAACCTGGCCAAGGCCGCGGGCCTGTTCAACGCTCCTGCTTCGCAGGTGGCCCGCCTGGCCGCCGCGCTCGAAGACAAGAAGCGGGCCGAAGGCGCCGAATAAGCGCCACCCATCACCGGGTGAATCGCTTGCGGCTCGCCCACACCAGACATCACCTACCGAAAGGAAACAACAATGGCCAACGTTGACGAACTGCTCGAGACCTTCGGCAACATGACCCTGCTCGAGCTGTCGGACTTCGTCAAGAAGTTCGAGGAGAAGTTCGAGGTCACCGCTGCTGCTCCGGTCGCCGTCGCCGCTGTCGGTGGCGCTGCCGCTCCGGCCGAGGCCGCCGAGGAGCAGGACGAGTTCGACGTCATCCTCGAGGGCGCGGGCGACAAGAAGATCCAGGTCATCAAGGTGGTCCGCGAGATCGTCTCCGGCCTGGGCCTGAAGGAAGCCAAGGACCTCGTCGAGGGCGCCCCGAAGCCGATCCTGGAGAAGGTCGCCAAGGACGCCGCCGACGCCGCCAAGGAGAAGCTGGAAGCGGCCGGCGCCTCGGTCTCGGTCAAGTAATTTCCGAGCGAAACGCCGTAACGGGCGGTCCCTTTTACAGGGGCCGCCCGTTCGTTTTCCCGGCGATAAGTCGGGGGTCGTGCGAATAATGCGACCACTCGATAGTTACTCTTCGGTCAGGTTGGGCTGTGCGACGAGTTGCCCATGCGATAGAGTGACCGCACCCACTGTGACGTGACACACCGCGATGTCGAGCAGACGCGGTTCGCCGGTGGGGCGGCTCGCTGAGAAATGTGGAGGTTGGCGTGGGCGTCGAGGTCAGGACCGAAGGCATTACCAAGTCCTTTGGTTCCCAGCGGATTTGGCAGGACGTTTCGATCACCCTGCCGTCCGGGGAGGTCAGTGCGCTGCTCGGCCCCTCCGGTACCGGTAAGTCGGTCTTCCTGAAATCGCTGATCGGCCTGCTGCGCCCCGAGCGCGGCTCGATCTACATCGACGGCACAGACATCACCACCTGCTCCAACAAGGAGCTCTACGAGATCCGCAAGCTGTTCGGCGTCCTGTTCCAGGACGGCGCGCTGTTCGGCTCCATGCATCTGTTCGACAATGTCGCCTTCCCGTTGCGTGAGCACACGAAGAAGTCGGAGTCGGAGATCAAGAAGATCGTCATGGAGAAGATGGAGATGGTCGGTCTCCTCGGCGCGGAGTTCAAACTCCCCGGCGAAATCTCCGGCGGTATGCGCAAACGTGCGGGTCTGGCCCGTGCCCTGGTGCTCGATCCGCAGATCATCCTCGTCGACGAGCCGGACTCCGGTCTCGACCCGGTCCGCACCACCTACCTGAGCCAGCTGCTCATCGACATCAACGCCCAGATCGACGCCACGATCCTCATCGTGACCCACAACATCAACCTGGCCCGCACCGTGCCCGACAACATCGGCATGCTGTTCCGCCGTCAGCTGGTGATGTTCGGCCCGCGCGAAGTGCTGCTCACTTCCGATGAGCCGGTGGTCAAGCAGTTCCTCAACGGCCGCATGATCGGCCCGATCGGTATGTCCGAGGAGAAGGACGAGGCGCAGATGGCCCGCGAGCAGGCCATGGTCGATGCCGGGCACCATCACGGTGGCGCCGAGGAGATCGAGGGCATCATCCCGCAGATGAAGGCCCAGCCCGGTATGCCGGTCCGTCAGGCGGTGCACCGCCGCAAGCAGCGGGTGCGCGAGATCATGCACACCCTGCCGCATGCGGCACAGGTCGCCATCCAGCAGTCGCTGGAGGAGAACGACGACACCCAGGTGATGTCGTACAACACCGCCGAACTCGCCCAGGGCGGCCCCTACGACGCCACGGTGCCGCACCACCAGACCCCCAACGTATAACGGTACGTTCTCGCGAATGCCGCGCCGGATCTCCGGCGCGGCATTCGCGTTTCGGCGCGGACAACCCGGCGACACGGCTGTTATGCGCAGCCGTCCACAGGTGTAACGCAGGTAACATCGGCGATCGTGAACCCAACGCTCGCGCGTTTACGGACTCCGGTCGAGTCCGGGTTCGCCCAGGCCGGGAAGATCTTCGCGCTGTTTCTCGATGTGGCGCGCAAGATGTTTCGCCGCCCTTTTCAGTGGCGGGAGTTCATCGAACAATCCTGGTTCATCGCCAGCGTCTCGATCCTGCCCAGTGCCCTGGTGGCCATTCCATTCGGTGCGGTCGTCGCATTGCAGACCGGGGCACTGATCAAACAGCTCGGTGCCGAATCGTTCACCGGCGCCACCAGTGTGCTGGCGACCGTCCAGCAGGCGGCGCCGGTGGTGACCGCGCTGATCATCGCGGGCGCAGCCGGTTCGGCGGTGGCCGCCGACCTCGGTTCGCGCACCATCCGGGAGGAGATCGACGCGCTGGAGGTGCTCGGCGTCGATCCGGTGCAGAAGCTGGTCGTACCGCGTGTGCTCGGCATGATGCTGGTCGCGTTGCTGCTCAACGGTCTGGTGTCGGTGGTCGGCATCGCCGGGGGTTATTTCTTCAACGTCTTGTTGCAGGGCGGTACGCCGGGCGCCTATCTCGCCTCGTTCTCGGCGCTGGCGCAGCTGCCCGATCTGTGGATCGGTGAGATCAAGGCGGCGATTTTCGGTCTGATCGCTGGCGTGATCGCCGCGTACAAGGGGCTGCATCCGAGCGGGGGGCCGAAAGGAGTCGGCGACGCGGTGAATCAATCAGTGGTGATCACGTTCCTGGTGCTTTTCTTCGTGAACCTGGTGCTGACCTTGATCTATTTGCAGATTGTTCCCGCTAAGGGCTCCTGACCGGTGGCTGTCCGCTACCGCAATCCCGCCCTTGCCAAAACGGCCCGCCGGGCCGGAAATATCGCACGCGCGCCGCTGAACGTCATCGACCGGGCGGGCGAGCAGATGTCGTTCTACTCCCGCACCATTGCCTGGATTCCACGGACCGCGGTGCACTATCGCAAGGAGGTCATGCGGCTGCTGGCCGAGGTGACCTTCGGTAGCGGTGCGCTCGCGGTGATCGGCGGAACGATCGGCGTCATCGTGTTCATGTCCGGTTCGGTCGGTGTGGTTGTCGGGTTGCAGGGTTTCAAGGCGCTCGATTCGCTCGGAAGTTCGGTGCTGACCGGCTTTCTCACCGCCTATATCAACACCAGGGAAATCGCGCCGCTGGTGGCGGCGTTGGCCTTGTCGGCGACGGTCGGCTGTGGTTTCACCGCGCAATTGGGCGCCATGCGTATTTCCGAGGAGATCGACGCGCTGGAAGTGATGGCGGTGCCTGGCGTGCCGTTCCTGGTGACCACCAGGGTGATCGCCGGATTTCTCGCCGTCATCCCGCTCTATATCGTCGGCCTGCTCGGGACGTTTCTGGCCTCGCGGATGATCAGCATCTGGTTCAACGGCCAATCCAGCGGTTCCTACGACCATTATTTCGGACTGTTCCTACCACCAGAGGATGTGCTGTATTCGTTCCTCAAGGTGCTGGTGTTCGCATTCGTGATCATCATGGTGCACTGCTATTACGGCTTCCATGCCACCGGTGGGCCCGCGGGTGTCGGGGTGGCGGTGGGGCGGGCGGTGCGCGCGGCGATCGTGCTGGTCAATGTGCTGGATTTCTTTCTCAGCCTGGCGATCTGGGGTACCACGACGACGGTGCGGGTGGCCGGATGAGCAGCCGGGTGCGGTGGTGGCGGTCGACGGCCAAGGCCAGGAACAGGCTGCTCGGTATCGCCTTCTTCGTGCTCGTCGCGCTCTTTCTGTGGACCACGGTGGCCATTTACAACAAGCAGTTCGTGCGCACCGTCGACGTGCAGCTGATCACCGACAGCGTCGGCAACGCGCTGACCCGCAATGCCGATGTCAAAGCGCGTGGCGTCACTGTCGGCGAGGTACGTTCGAGTCACGCCGAGGGCGATGCGGTGACCCTCGAACTCGCCATTGATCCGGATCGGGCCGAACAGATTCCGGTGAACACCACCGCGCGGTTGCTGCCGAAGACGTTGTTCGGTGAGCGTTTCGTGGATCTGGTGATCCCGGACGATCCGAGCCGGGAGCATCTGACCTCGGGCGTGACGCTGCATCAGGATGCGAGCGGTAATGCGATCGAGGTGAGCCAACTGCTCGACGATCTGCTGCCGCTGTTGCAGGCGATCCCACCGCAGGATCTGGCGGCCACGCTCGGTGCGCTGTCGCAGGCGCTGTCCGGGCAGGGTGAGGGGCTCGGTGCGACCCTGGATCGACTCGACGTCATCCTGACCGACGTCAACGCCGTGCTGCCCGAGCTGCGCGAGGGGCTGCGCAGCCTCGCCGAGACCGCCGTCACCTACGCCGACGCTGCCCCGCAGCTGATCGACGCCCTGGACAATCTGCGCACCACCAATGCGACGATCGTGCAGCGCCGCACCGATATCGACGTCCTGCTGGCCACCCTGACGCCCACCTCGGCCGCGACCGCCGATTTCCTGATCGCCAACCACGACAACATCATCGATATCGCCGCCGACGCCCGTCCGGCGCTGGAACTGCTGGCCACCTATTCGCCGACCTATGTGTGCACGATGGCCAATTTCGCGCAGATGCGCCCGCGCATCGATCAGCTCTTCGGCATGGGCACCGATCGGCCCGGCTCGCGGGTGACGATCGAACTGGTCAACACCCGCGGCCGCTACCTGCCCAATCAGGACGAACCGCGCTGGCTCGACACCCGCGGCCCCGCCTGTTTCGCCGAGTTCCCGGTGGGCGTGGATGCCGGACAGTATCCGGGCGGGCCGAACAACGACGGCTCCTATCAGGTGCCCAGCCGCAATCCGGGTGATCAGCAGATCGGCGCCATGCAGCCGCCGCAGTTCGGGGTCTTCCCCGCCGGCAATACTCCGACCCTCGCGGGCTCGCCGGGGGAACAGCGCACATTGGGCGCGATCTACG
This sequence comes from Nocardia cyriacigeorgica, assembly GCF_029868385.1. GTDB lineage: Bacteria > Actinomycetota > Actinomycetes > Mycobacteriales > Mycobacteriaceae > Nocardia > Nocardia cyriacigeorgica_F. Next base: position 119,577 of record NZ_JARWNX010000039.1, read on the forward strand.
GTGCCGCGCAGGGGGTTTCGCCGGATCGGGTGCCGGGCTGGGTCACCAGGATCGCGGCACCGGCGTTCCGTGGCAGCGAGGTGAGTGTGCGATGAAGGGGCAGCTGCGCGGTCTGGGTGGGCCGCTCACCAAACTGGCGATCTTCGTGGTGGTCACGCTGCTGGCGACGACGTTCCTCGGGCTGTCGATCGCCAACTACACCGGCGGCGGGACCTTGTTCAAGGCCAGGTTCACCGATGTCACCTCGCTCAATCCGGGTGATGAGATACGGATCGCCGGTGTGCGCGTCGGCAAGGTCACCGGCATTTCGATCGTGGACCGGCGCGTGGCCGAGGTGAAATTCGAGCTGACCGACCGCGAATGGCTGCCCGCCTCCGTCACCGCGACCATCCGCTTCCGCAACTTGGTCGGACAACGCTATATCGAGCTGGAGCGTGGACCGGGGGAGCAGGGCCGCAAAATGAGCGAGGGCGCCACCATCCCGCTGGAACGCACCCGGCCCGCCTTGAACCTGACCACCCTGTTCGACGGGTTCCGGCCGCTGTTTCGGACATTGCAGCCCGAGGACGTGAACAAACTGTCCTACGAGATCATTCAGGTGTTCCAAGGTGAACAGGGCACCATCGCGGATCTGGTCGCCAGCACCGCGAACCTGACCAACCGGATCGCCGACAAGGACGCCGTCATCGGGGAGCTGGTGCGGGATCTGACCGAGGTGCTCGACACGATCAACGCGCGCGAGGACCAGTTCGATCAGCTCGTGGTCAATACCGCGGCGCTGGTCGATGGCCTTGCCGCACAACGCGACACCATCGGCCGTGCGGTCACCTCGCTCGGTGACGTCGCCACCGCCACCTCGGAATTGCTGGTGCCGACCCGACCCTCGCTCCAGGGCACCATCGCCGGGCTGAGCCAGCTCACCGGGGTGATCGATGAACGCAGCGCGGAAGTGAACCAGGCGCTGGTGAATCTGCCCATCAAGATGGAAAAGCTCGGTCGCGTCGGCAGTTACGGTTCCTGGTTCCAGTTCTATCTGTGCGGTATCGATATCGTCGCCGGACCCGGTGTCCCCGATGCGCCCCAACTGAATCTGCCCGCCGGGATGCCGACGATCAATCAGCCGCTCTACACCAATGCCGCGCCGCGCTGCCATGGGGAAGGGGGCCGCTGATGGACGATCGGGTACTGCTCGGACAACGCAGCCCCGCCTTCATCGGCGTGCTGGGGCTGGTGATGGTGCTGCTGGTGACTATGTCGGCGTTCTTCCTCGACCGACTGCCGATCATCGGGGCGGGTATTGCCTATACGGCCGAATTCTCCGAGGCCGCCGGTCTCAAACGCGGTAACGAGGTGCGGGTGGCGGGGGTGAAAGTCGGTTCGGTATCGGGCGTGCGGCTCGACGGTGATCGGGTGCTGGTCGATTTCCGTACCAGAGACACCTGGATCGGTGACGAGACCACCGCCTCCATCCAGATCAAGACGCTGCTCGGGCAGAAGTATCTGGCGCTGGATCCGCAGGGATCGCGGGTGGCCGATCCGAGCGAGCGGATCCCGTTGTCGCGCACCGTCGCTCCCTACGACGTGATCGACGCGTTCAGCGATGCCGCGCGCACCCTCGACGATATCGACACCACCCAGCTGGCCACCTCGATGCGGGTGCTCTCGGATGCCTTCACCGCGACGCCGCCGCATATCCGCGGCGCCATCGACGGCGTCACCCGGCTGTCGAACACGGTGGCCAAACGCGATGACGAACTGCGCAAACTGTTCGCGGCGACCAAGACGACCACCCGGGTGCTCGCCGACCGCAATACCGAATTCGAGCGTCTGCTCACCTCGGGCGGACAGCTGTTCGCCGAATTGAACATCCGCCAGCAGGCCATATCGCAGCTGCTGGCGGGGGCGCAGACGGTGTCGACCGAGTTGAGCGCGCTGGTGGCCGATAACGAGAAACAGATCGGTCCGGCATTGACGAATTTGCAGGCCGCGATCGATCTGCTCAATGCCAATCAGCGCAATATCGCCACGACCCTGGAGTTGGCCGCGCCGTTCTACGGGGTCTACGCGAATGTGCTCGGCACCGGACGCTGGTTCGACGCGGTGATCGTGAATGTCACGCCGCCCGGTCTGCCGGAGATTCCCGGCTATCGCCCGCCCGTGCGCACGCTGGGAGGCAACTGATGGCGATGCGGCGCGGCGGCAAGATCGCGATCGCACTGATCGCGGTCATCGCGCTGGTGGCCGGTGGTGCGCTGTGGTGGCTGTTCGACCGGTGGCACACCACCACGATCACCGCATATTTCGATCGGTCGGTCGGCATCTACGAGGGCTCGGATGTGCGGATCCTCGGTGTGCCGGTGGGGTCGGTGGATTCGGTCGAGCCGATGGGCGATCAGGTGAAGATCGTGATGAGCGTCGACCGCTCCTACGACATCCCCGCCGATGCGCGGGCCGCCCAGATCACCCCGTCGGTCGTATCGGATCGGTTCATCCAGCTCACGCCCGTCTATCGGGGCGGTCCGACCATGGCGCGCACCGCGACGATTCCGCGTGAGCGCACCGTGACCCCGGTCGAGGTGGATCAGCTCTACCGCAGCATTACCGAACTGTCGCAGGCGCTCGGCCCGGACGGCGCCAACGCCGACGGCGCTCTCGACGAGCTGGTGCAGACCTCGGCGCAGAACCTGGCGGGCAATGGCGCCGCGATCGCCGACGGCATCACCGAACTGTCGGCGGCGGCGCGCACCCTGTCGGATTCGCGCGGTGACATCTTCGACACCGTCGAGAACCTCCAGTCGTTCATCACCATGCTGGCCCGCAACGACCAGCAGGTGCGCCAGTTCAATACCCAGCTCGCGGATCTGTCGTCGTTCCTGGCCGGTGAACGGCAGAATCTCGGCAACGCGCTGGACCTGCTGTCCATCGCGCTCGGTGATGTGGCCCGGTTCATCGATGCCAACCGCCAGCTGATCCAGGGCAATGCCGACTCGCTGATCACCCTGACCCAGACTCTCGCCGACCACCGGGACGCCCTGGCCGAGGCGTTGCCGGTGCTGCCGGTGGCGTTGAGCAATCTCATCAATATCCATAACGGCGAATCCGGCACGCTGGACATGCGCGCCAATTTCCCCGATCTCCAGGACCCGTTCGGCGCGATCTGCCGGATGCTCGATCTGAGCAAGCTCATGCCGGGCGACCCGAAGTTCGAGGCCATCGGCAAACAGATGCGGCCGCTGCTCGAACACTGCGCGAGCATCGCCGACCAGATCACCGCGGGCGTGCAGACTCCGACGCTGATCCTGCCCTTCGGCATCCTGAGCGGGGAGAACCAGCAGCGTGCCCCGGTACCGGGCACGGTGCCGGGGACACCGTCGGATCGACTGCCGCCCTCGCAGGGAGGTGGGCGATGATGCGTCGCCGGATCGCGGGCGCGGCGGCCGTGGTGCTGGCCGGAGTGTTGCTCGGGTCGTGTTCCTCGGACGGTATCTACAGCATCCCGCTACCCGGCGGCGCGGACGTGGGCTCCGATCCCATGCACATCGATATCCGGTTCGACGATGTGCTGGATCTGGTGCCGCAGTCCGCGGTGAAGGTCGAAGGTGTGCCGGTCGGGCGGGTGGAGAGCATCACCCTCGCCGAGGACGGTTGGACCGCGAATGTCGCCACCCTGGTGAATTCTTCGATCGATCTGCCCGCGAACGCGTCGGCCGAGGTACGGCAATCGAATCTGCTCGGCGAGAAGTTCATCGAACTGTCCGCGCCGGAAGGCGCCGATGCGGGACCACGGCTGGCCGACGGTGCGGTGATCCCGTTGACGAATACCAGGCACGCCACCGAGGTGGAGCAGGTGCTCGGCGCGTTGTCGCTGCTGCTCAACGGTGGCGGGGTGGCGCAGCTGCAACCGATCATCAGCGAGCTGAACACCGCGCTCGGCGGCCGGGAGGATCGAGTGCGCGCGGTGCTGGAGGAGGCGAACACGCTGATCGGTGGGCTCGATGAGCAGGTGGACGACATCACGCGGGCCCTCGATGGGTTGGAGACATTGAGCAATCGCGTCGCGGCGCAGACCGGTCAGCTCACCGCGATCCTCGACGAGCTCCCGGAAGGTATCCGCATCCTCGAGGAACAGCGTCCGCAGCTGATCGCCTTGCTCGCCCAGCTGGATCGGGTGGGCCGAGCCGGGTTCGAGGTGATCGACACCGCAAAGGACGATCTCATCCGCGATCTGCGCGCCCTGCGCCCCACCTTGCAGGAACTCGGCCGCGCCGCGCCGGACCTGGTGACCGCGCTGCCGCTGATCCCGACCTACCCGTTCCCGGATTCGACCCTGGAGGGCACCTTCGGTGGGCAGGTCAACACCTGGCTGTCGGTGGATCAGCAGATCGGCGTGACATTGAGCAACCTCGGCGTCGGCAAACCCGATCCGGTGTACATCCCGCCGATCGGGCCGCCGGTGAATGTCGACCCGACCAACCCGTATTACGACGGCAACGGGCCACGGCCCGGCTGGCCGACGGTCTCGCTGCTGCCCTTGCCGCCGACGATGGCGGTGGTGCCCGCGCCTGGGCAGCCGGGAGTGCCGGGACTTCCGCCGCAGCTCGGGCCGCTGCTCGAGCAATTCGGGGGTGGGCGATGACCCGCATGGTGCGGTACCAGCTGATCGCCTTCGCGATCGTCGCGGTGCTCGGCGTGGTCTATGTCGGTGCCCGCTATATCCGGCTCGATCACATGCTCGGATTCGGCCAGTACGAGGTGCTGGTGCGGGCCGAGCACACCGGCGGCGCGTACACCGGCGCCGAGGTCACCTATCGCGGGGTGCCGGTGGGCCGGATCGGTGGACTCGACCTGACCGCGGACGGTGTGCTGCTCGAGCTGGTGATCGATTCGAGCGCACCACCGATCCCGTCGTCGGCGCGGGCGGTGGTGGCCAACCGGTCGGCGATCGGTGAGCAGTATGTGGATCTGCAACCGGACACCGTGGGCGAACCGTATCTGCGGGACGGGTCGATCATCGACACGGTGAGCACGCCGGTGCCGGTGGAAGAGCTGGTCGGCAGCGTCGACACCCTCGCGAGCACCATCGATCTGACGGCGCTGAGCGCCACCGTCACCGAATTGGGTCGTGCGCTCGACGGTAAGGGCGGCGATCTGCGCGGTCTGCTCGATTCGTTGCGCACCTTCACCGAGACGTTCCGCGAATCCCTGCCACAGACCGTGCAGTTGATCCGTGACGGCCGGATCGCGCTCGGTACCCAGGCCGCCCAATCGGCCGAGATCCGCGAGTTCAGCACCGGTCTCGATCAGCTCGCCGCCCAGCTGCGGGCCAGCGACCCGGCCGTGCGCCGACTGATCGGCACCGGCGCCGACGCCGGCCAGCAGATCGGGGCCCTGCTCGACGAGAGCGGCGCCGCGCTCACCACCGATCTGACGAATCTGCGTGCGCTGCTGCTGGCCGTCTCCCCGCAGTTCTATGCGGTCAAACCGCTGCTCCAGATGCTGCCGCAGCTGTCGATCGGCGCCTCGGCCACCGCGCCCGGCGATGGCACCAGCCATTTCGGGCTCGTGCTGGAGACCAACAATCCGCCGGCCTGCACCGTCGGCTACGAGGGCACCCAGGCGATTCTCGACCGGATGAAGGCGCAGAACCCGGACTTCGACGACACCCGCGACGAATTCCCCTTCAATACCGAGGCCACCTGCACCGTGCCGTTCGGCAATCCGACCGCCGTCCGCGGCGGCGAACGCGCCGACCTGGCCGATCCAGCCGTCGTACAGCCGTGGGACGACAACCCGAAAGTCGACCCGGACAAGCTCAACCTGACTCCGATCGCCGTCCAGCTCTCGACCCTGCTGGGAGTAACGCCGAAACGCTGACCGAATGACGCGAGGTGTAGCTGTGAATCTCGACCCGCTCGAACCCGACGAGAACCTGGAGCGCCCATCCCGACCCGACGACCGCGGTCCCCGCGCCGGTTCCGTCGACCCGGTGCCTTCGGTCGCCGATCGCGAGACCGGCGAACGGTCGGTTGATCGCGGCGGTCCGCCGCGGTTCGTCACCGTGGCCGCCATCGGTGCGCTGGTGATCGCGCTGGCCGCGGCCGCGTGGTTCGGCGCGGGGTGGGTGCGGGCGGCCTACTTCACCGATGGCCCGCGCGCGGCGGCGCGTGATGCGGCGCTGGACGCCGCGCAGCAGGCGGCGATCAATATGACCTCGATGAACCTCGATGACGTGCCCGGATCGCTGGCGATCGCGCGGTCGTCGATGACCGGGCCCATCCTGGCCTCGGCCACCGAACATCGGCAGCAGGCCGAGGCGATGGCGACGCAGGCGGGGGTGCGGATGGAATCAACGGTGCTCGGCGCGGCGTTGACCGCACTGAACTCGGAGCGCGACCGGGCATCGGCGCTGGTGGTGTTGCGGGTCACCGAGGCGAAGCCGGGGGAGGGGCCGACCGGATACCGGTACACCTGGAGCCTCGATATGGCCAAGGACGGCGACACCTGGAAGGCCGAACAGGTGGCCTCGCTCGGCCAGCCGGTGCCGTTGAACGACACCGGAACGAACCCCGCCGACCCGGTACCGCCGGGACAGGGCGGCGGCGCACCGGCAGCGCCTGGCACCGGACCCGCGTCCGGTAGCGATGCGTCCGGCGCGGTGCCGGTCCCGAGCGACGCGCCGGCCGGTCCCCGGCCCGCGCCGCAGCCGACACCCGAACCCTAGGAGGAGCAGCGATGGCCGAACGCCGACCCGTCAACAAGGTCTCCTCGCGCCGCCCGGTCGACCGCCCGAGCCGCACGGTCCGCCGCACCGGCACTCCGTCGCCAGGCACTCGGGGGATCACCGCGTCCGGCTCTCGCGCGGCGAGTTCGCGCGGTGCGGGCAGCGGACCCACCGCCAAGGCCGGTGCCAACGCCAACCGTGCCCCGCGCGCGAAGGCGGCCCGCGCGACCCGATTGTCCCGCCCGGCGCCCACCGGCCGTGACCGGCGCCGTCTTCTCCCGCGCCGACGTCCGCGATCCGGCCGCGCCAGCTCCTGGGTGCTGCCCGTCGCCGCCGGTGTGGCCGCCCTCGCGCTGGCCGCATTCGCCGTCGTCGCCGCGCTACGACCCGGCGTCCCCGACGACAACGCGGCCTTCGTCGACAATGCCGCCACCGAGGAGGTGCGGGCCGCAGCCGAACACGCGCTGCGCACCGTCTACGGCTATCGGGTCGAGGACATCGGCGGCTATCAGGCGGCCGTCTCCGAGGTGCTCACCGGCAAGATGCGCGCGGAACTCGACAGCTACGCCTCGACCACCATCTCGGCCATCGAACAGGCCGGGACCAGCACCGAAGCCCATGTCGAGCCCGTGGGTGTGACCCTGCTGTCCGGTGACCGGGCCGAGGTCCTGGTCAACCTCGTGGTCAGTGCCGAGAAGGACGGCATCGCACAGCAGAGCGTCGCCGGCCCGGTGGTGTTGCAGATGCGGAAGGTGGATGGCCGCTGGCTGGCCGAAGACATCGTCGACCGGTGACGACCTGCTGATCCGCGCCGTCGGCAGGCCCGGACAAGCACAGCGGGGCAGTCGATCTCGCGGACTGTCGGCCCGGTGCTGCCACTTGACGAGTCTCGCCGGACCCGTCACGCTATTCACAGCAGCGGCAGCTGTCACCGTGGCGGTAATCCGTCACATATGACACTCGGCTCACCGTGGTTCACGACGCAGCCAGCGGAATCGGACACGGCCGGAGCGGGGTGGGCCGGACACGGCGCGCCAGCCACGCGAGAATTCGCACGGGTGGTACTTTGACACCTTCGTGTCAGTAGGTGTAAGTTTGGACGTTGCGCTGGCTGCCTCCTGTCCATACCTCGATTTGCACACGAAAGTTCCACCCTTCCGGTGTTACTTCCGTTGGTGCCTGTTCGAGTTTCGTTCGGGTTGTAACCAGCGGAATTCGTAGCAGACAAGCGACGGTCGCGGACCACCACGCGACGCGCGTGAGGTGCTGGAAGGACGCATCTTGGCAGTCTCCACCCAGACAAGCGCCAATTCGAAGTCGGGAGTTGCGGGGTCTATCCCCGGGGCCCCGTTGCGGGTGTCTTTCGCGAAGCTCAGGGAGCCGCTCGCGGTCCCCGGGCTTCTCGATCTACAAACGGAATCTTTCGCCTGGCTGATCGGGTCGCCCGAATGGCGTGAGCGGGCAGCTGCCCGCGGCGACGTCGGCCTGGTCGGTGGGCTCGAGGAGGTGCTCGAGGAGCTCTCGCCGATCGAGGACTTCTCCGGGTCGATGTCCCTGTCCTTCTCCGACCCACGCTTCGAAGAGGTCAAGGCCTCCATCGATGAGTGCAAAGACAAGGACATGACCTACGCGGCTCCGCTGTTCGTCACCGCGGAGTTCATCAACAACAACACCGGTGAGATCAAGAGCCAGACGGTCTTCATGGGTGATTTCCCGATGATGACCGACAAGGGCACGTTCATCATCAACGGCACCGAGCGCGTCGTCGTCTCGCAGCTGGTGCGCTCGCCCGGTGTGTACTTCGACCACTCCGTCGACAAGAGCACCGAGAAGGATCTGCACAGCGTGCGGGTCATCCCGAGCCGTGGCGCGTGGCTGGAGTTCGACGTCGACAAGCGTGACACCGTCGGTGTTCGCATCGACCGCAAGCGTCGTCAGCCGGTCACCGTGCTGCTCAAGGCGCTCGGTCTGACCACCGAGGAGATCGTCGAGCGTTTCGGCTTCTCCGAGATCATGATGTCCACCCTCGAGAAGGACAACACCGCCGGTCAGGACGAGGCGCTGCTGGACATCTACCGCAAGCTGCGTCCGGGCGAGCCGCCCACCAAGGAATCCGCGCAGACCCTGCTGGAGAACCTGTTCTTCAAGGAGAAGCGCTACGACCTGGCGCGCGTCGGTCGCTACAAGATCAACAAGAAGCTCGGCGTCCACCTCGGTGAGCCGGTCACCAGCTCGGTGCTGACGAAGGAAGACATCGTCAACATCATCGAGTACCTGGTGCGCCTGCACGCCGGTGATCGCGCGATGACCGCGCCCGGCGGCGCCGAGGTCCCGGTCGACGTCGACGATATCGACCACTTCGGTAACCGTCGTATCCGTACCGTCGGCGAGCTGATCCAGAACCAGATCCGGGTCGGCCTGTCCCGGATGGAGCGCGTGGTCCGCGAGCGGATGACCACCCAGGATGTCGAGGCCATCACGCCGCAGACCCTGATCAACATCCGCCCGGTCGTCGCCGCGATCAAGGAGTTCTTCGGAACCTCCCAGCTGTCGCAGTTCATGGACCAGAACAACCCGCTGTCGGGCCTGACCCACAAGCGCCGCCTCAACGCGCTCGGCCCCGGTGGTCTGTCCCGTGAGCGCGCCGGTCTGGAAGTTCGTGACGTCCACCCCTCGCACTACGGCCGCATGTGCCCGATCGAGACCCCGGAAGGCCCGAACATCGGCCTGATCGGTTCGCTGTCGGTGTACGCGCGGGTCAACCCGTTCGGCTTCATCGAGACCCCGTACCGCAAGGTCGTCGATGGCCGGGTCACCGATGACGTCAAGTACCTCACCGCCGACGAGGAGGACCGCGAGGTCCGCGCCCAGGCCAACTCGCCGGTCGACGCCGAGGGCAACTTCCTCGAGGACAAGGTGCTCGCCCGTAAGGGCAACGAGGAGATGGAGTACGTCGCCCCTGCCGAGGTGACCTACATGGACGTCTCGCCGCGCCAGATGGTGTCGGTGGCGACCGCCATGATCCCGTTCCTCGAGCACGACGACGCCAACCGTGCCCTGATGGGTGCGAACATGCAGCGTCAGGCCGTGCCGCTGATCCGTTCCGAGGCCCCCGTGGTCGGCACCGGTATGGAGCTGCGCGCCGCGGTCGACGCCGGTGATGTCGTGGTGAACGAGAAGTCCGGTGTGGTCGAGGAGGTCTCCGCCGACTACGTCACCGTGATGGCCGACGACGGCACCCGCAAGTCCTACCGGATGCGCAAGTTCGCCCGCTCCAACCAGGGCACCTGCGCCAACCAGCGTCCGATCGTGGACGAGGGTCAGCGGGTCGAGACCGGCCAGGTCCTCGCCGATGGTCCCTGCACCGAGAACGGTGAGATGGCGCTGGGCAAGAACCTGCTCGTCGCGGTCATGCCGTGGGAGGGTCACAACTACGAGGACGCGATCATCCTGTCGCAGCGCCTCGTGGAAGACGACGTCCTCACCTCGATCCACATCGAAGAGCACGAGATCGACGCCCGCGACACCAAGCTGGGCGCCGAGGAGATCACCAGGGACATCCCGAACGTCTCCGATGAGGTGCTCGCCGATCTCGACGAGCGCGGCATCGTCCGCATCGGCGCCGAGGTCCGCGACGGCGACATCCTGGTCGGCAAGGTCACCCCGAAGGGTGAGACCGAGCTGACCCCGGAGGAGCGGCTGCTGCGCGCCATCTTCGGTGAGAAGGCCCGTGAGGTCCGCGACACCTCGCTGAAGGTGCCGCACGGTGAGTCCGGCAAGGTCATCGGCATCCGCGTGTTCTCGCGCGATGACGACGACGACCTGCCTCCCGGTGTCAACGAGCTGGTGCGCGTGTACGTGGCGCAGAAGCGCAAGATCCAGGACGGCGACAAGCTGGCCGGCCGCCACGGCAACAAGGGCGTCATCGGCAAGATCCTCCCCACCGAGGACATGCCGTTCATGCCCGACGGCACCCCGGTCGACATCATCCTGAACACCCACGGTGTGCCCCGTCGTATGAACATCGGCCAGATCCTGGAGACCCACCTCGGGTGGATCGGCAAGGCGGGCTGGCAGGTCGATGTGGCCGCCGACGGCACCCGCCCCGACTGGGCGAGCGCCCTGCCGGAGCAGATGCTCGGTGCACCGGCCGATTCGAATATCGCCACCCCGGTGTTCGACGGCGCCCGCGAGGAGGAGCTGACCGGTCTGCTCGGCTCGACCCTGCCCAACCGTGACGGCGACCGCATGGTCGACGAGAACGGTAAGGCGACCCTGTTCGACGGCCGCTCCGGCGAGCCGTTCCCGTACCCGGTCGCGGTCGGCTACATGTACATCCTGAAGCTGCACCACCTGGTCGACGACAAGATCCACGCCCGTTCGACCGGCCCGTACTCGATGATCACCCAGCAGCCGCTCGGTGGTAAGGCGCAGTTCGGTGGTCAGCGCTTCGGTGAGATGGAGTGCTGGGCCATGCAGGCCTACGGCGCCGCCTACACCCTCCAGGAACTGCTGACCATCAAGTCCGACGACGTGGTTGGCCGTGTGAAGGTCTACGAGGCGATCGTCAAGGGCGAGAACATTCCGGAGCCGGGCATCCCGGAATCGTTCAAGGTGCTGCTCAAGGAACTCCAGTCGCTGTGCCTCAATGTCGAGGTGCTGTCCTCCGACGGTGCCGCGATCGAGATGCGCGACGGCGACGACGAGGATCTGGAGCGGGCGGCGGCCAACCTGGGCATCAACCTGTCCAGGAACGAAGCGGCCACCGTCGACGATTTGGCGAACTAGGCGGTGGGCCGGATGCCGTTCACGGACGGTATCCGGCCTCCGCGCTCGACTCACTAGTGAACTTTTGCTCGAATTCGAGACCCGCACAGGGGAAAGGAAGTTACGTGCTAGACGTCAACTTCTTCGATGAACTCCGGATCGGCCTTGCCACCGCCGAAGACATCCGCCGGTGGTCCTACGGTGAGGTGAAGAAGCCGGAGACCATCAACTACCGCACGCTCAAGCCGGAGAAGGACGGCTTGTTCTGCGAGAAGATCTTCGGTCCCACCCGGGACTGGGAGTGCTACTGCGGTAAATACAAGCGTGTCCGCTTCAAGGGCATCATCTGTGAGCGCTGTGGCGTCGAGGTCACCCGCGCCAAGGTGCGTCGTGAGCGGATGGGCCATATCGAGTTGGCCGCACCGGTCACTCACATCTGGTACTTCAAGGGCGTGCCTTCGCGCCTGGGCTACCTGCTCGACCTGGCGCCGAAGGATCTGGAAAAGATCATCTACTTCGCCGCCTACGTCATCACCAGCGTCGACGAGGAGCTCCGGCACAACGAGCTGTCCACGCTCGAGGCGGAGATGGAGGTCGAGAAGAAGGCCGTCGCCGATCAGCGCGACGCCGATCTCGAGGCCCGCGCCCAGAAGCTCGAGGCCGATATCGCCGAGCTCGAGGCCGAAGGCGCCAAGTCCGACGTCCGCCGCAAGGTCAAGGACGGCGGCGAGCGTGAGATGAAGCAGCTGCGCGACCGTGCCCAGCGTGAGCTGGACCGGCTCGACGAGATCTGGACCACCTTCACCAAGCTGGCCCCCAAGCAGCTCATCGTCGATGAGGTGCTCTACCGCGAGCTGACCGACCGCTACGGCGAGTACTTCACCGGCGCGATGGGCGCGGAGTCCATCCAGAAGCTGATGGAGAACTTCGACATCGAGGCCGAGGCCGAGAACCTGCGCGAGACCATCCGCAGCGGTAAGGGCCAGAAGAAGCTGCGCGCGCTCAAGCGACTCAAGGTCGTCGCCGCGTTCCAGGCCAACGGCAACTCGCCCATGGGCATGGTGCTCGACGCCGTCCCGGTGATCCCGCCGGAGCTGCGTCCGATGGTTCAGCTCGACGGTGGCCGCTTCGCCACCTCCGACCTGAACGACCTGTACCGCCGCGTCATCAACCGCAACAACCGCCTCAAGCGACTGATCGATCTCGGTGCGCCCGAGATCATCGTCAACAACGAGAAGCGGATGCTCCAGGAGTCGGTCGACGCGCTGTTCGACAACGGCCGCCGCGGCCGTCCGGTCACCGGACCGGGCAACCGTCCGCTCAAGTCGCTGTCGGATCTGCTCAAGGGCAAGCAGGGTCGTTTCCGGCAGAACCTGCTGGGTAAGCGTGTCGATTACTCGGGCCGTTCGGTCATCGTGGTCGGCCCGCAGTTGAAGCTGCACCAGTGTGGTCTGCCGAAGCTGATGGCGCTCGAGCTGTTCAAGCCGTTCGTGATGAAGCGTCTGGTGGACCTGAACCACGCGCAGAACATCAAGTCCGCCAAGCGGATGGTGGAGCGGCAGCGGCCGCAGGTGTGGGATGTCCTCGAAGAGGTCATCGCCGAACACCCGGTGCTGCTCAACCGTGCCCCCACCCTGCACCGCCTCGGTATCCAGGCCTTCGAGCCGCAGCTGGTGGAAGGTAAGGCCATCCAGCTGCACCCGCTGGTCTGTGAGGCGTTCAACGCCGACTTCGACGGTGACCAGATGGCCGTGCACCTGCCGCTGAGCGCGGAGGCGCAGGCCGAGGCCCGCATCCTGATGCTGTCCTCGAACAACATCCTGTCGCCCGCCTCGGGTCGTCCGTTGGCCATGCCGCGTCTGGACATGGTGACCGGTCTGTACTACCTGACCCGCCTGCACGAGGGCGCCAAGGGCGAGTACCAGCCGGCCACCAAGGACGCGCCGGAGCAGGGCGTGTACTCCTCGCCCGCCGAGGCGCAGATGGCGGTCGACCGTGGTGAGCTGACCGTGCGGTCGCTGATCAAGGTGCGGCTGACCGACCAGCGTCCGCCCAAGGACGTCGAGGCCGAGCTGTTCCCCGACGGCTGGCGCCGTGGCGATGCGTGGACCACCAAGACCACGCTGGGCCGGGTGCTGTTCAACGAGCTGCTGCCCGCGGACTACGCGTTCATCAACGAGCAGATGCCGAAGAAGCGGCAGGCGACGATCATCAACGATCTCGCCGAGCGCTACCCGATGATCGTGGTCGCGCAGACCGTCGACAAGCTCAAGGACGCCGGTTTCTACTGGGCCACGCGTTCGGGTGTCACCGTCTCCATGTCGGACGTTCTGGTTCCGCCGGAGAAGGCCGAGATCATGGAGCGCTACGAGGCGCAGTCGGATCAGATCGAGAAGAAGTACCAGCGTGGTGCGCTCGATCACCAGGAGCGCAACAACGCCCTGGTCAAGATCTGGCAGGAGGCCACCGAAGAGGTCGGTAAGGCGCTGCGCGCGCACTACCCGGCCGACAACCCGATCATCACGATCGTGGATTCGGGCGCCACGGGTAACTTCACCCAGACCCGTACCCTCGCCGGTATGAAGGGCCTGGTGACGAACCCGAAGGGTGAGTTCATCCCGCGCCCGATCAAGTCCTCGTTCCGTGAGGGCCTGACCGTGCTCGAGTACTTCATCAACACCCACGGTGCCCGTAAGGGTCTGGCCGACACCGCGCTGCGTACCGCCGACTCGGGTTACCTGACCCGTCGTCTGGTGGACGTCTCGCAGGACGTCATCGTGCGTGAGCACGACTGTGGCACCGAGCGCGGCATCCTGGTGCCGATCGCCGAGAAGCAGCTCGACGGCTCGATCATCCGCGACGCGCATGTGGAGACCTCCACCTACGCCCGTACGCTGGCCGCCGACGCGGTCGACGCCAACGGAAACGTCGTGGTGACCAAGGGCGCCGACCTGGGCGACCCGGCCATCGAGGCGCTGCTCGAGGCCGGTATCACCGAGGTGAAGGTCCGCTCCGTGCTGACCTGCACCACCGGCACCGGCGTGTGCGCGACCTGCTACGGCCGCTCCATGGCGACCGGCAAGCTGGTCGACATCGGTGAGGCCGTCGGTATCGTCGCCGCGCAGTCCATCGGTGAGCCCGGTACCCAGCTGACCATGCGTACCTTCCACCAGGGTGGTGTCGCGGGTGATGACATCACCGGTGGTCTGCCGCGTGTCCAGGAGCTGTTCGAGGCGCGTGTGCCGAAGGGCAAGGCGCCGATCGCCGAGGTCTCGGGTCGCGTGCGGCTCGAGGACGACGACCGCTTCTACAAGATCACCATCATCCCGGATGACGGTGGCGAGGATGTCGTCTACGACAAGCTCTCGAAGCGTCAGCGGCTGCGGGTGTTCAAGCACGACGACGGCACCGAGCGTCTGCTCTCCGATGGTGACCACGTCGAGGTCGGCCAGCAGCTGCTGGAAGGCGCGGCGGATCCGCACGAGGTGCTGCGCGTGATGGGCCCCCGTCAGGTGCAGATCCACCTGGTCCACGAGGTCCAGGAGGTCTACCGCTCGCAGGGTGTGTCGATCCACGACAAGCACATCGAGACCATCGTGCGTCAGATGCTGCGTCGCGTGACGATCATCGACTCCGGTGCCACCGAGTTCCTGCCCGGTTCGCTCACCGAGCGTGCCGAGTTCGAGGCGGCCAACCGTCGCGTCGTGTCCGAGGGTGGCGAGCCCGCGGCCGGACGTCCGGTGCTGATGGGTATCACCAAGGCGTCGCTGGCCACCGATTCGTGGCTGTCGGCGGCGTCGTTCCAGGAGACCACCCGAGTTCTGACGGATGCGGCCATCAACTGCCGCTCCGACAAGCTCATCGGCCTCAAGGAGAACGTGATCATCGGTAAGCTGATCCCCGCCGGTACCGGTATCAACCGTTACCGCAACATCCAGGTTCAGCCCACCGAAGAGGCTCGTGCCGCGGCGTACGCGGTGCCGTCCTACGACGACACCTACTACAGCCCGGAGGGCTTCGGCACCACCACCGGTGCCGCGGTCCCGCTGGACGATTACGGTTTCAGCGACTACCGGTAATTCGGTAGGCAGTAAACGACATTCGGCCCCGCTCCGGTTTCGGAGCGGGGCCGAATGCGTGTGCTGGTGTTTCGGCGGAGCCCTAGCCGATCGCCTCGATCAGCAATTTCGCCGCCAGCCTCGCGCCGTCGGTGCGGACCATCCCGGCGATGGCGTGCGCGCGGTCTCGGGTGGTCGAGGTCAGCGCCGTGTCGAGGGCTGCGGATAACGCGGGCAGGTCGGGGGCGTGGTCCGCGCACGCCGCGCCGATGCCGAGATCGGTGACTCGGCCGGCCCAGTACGGCTGATCCATCATCTGGGGGACCACCACCTGTGGTGCGCCCGCCCGAGCGGCGGTCGTCGTCGTGCCCGCGCCGCCGTGGTGCAGGACGGCGGCAACGCGGGGGAACAGCGCCTGATGGTTGATTTCGCCGACGGCAAGGCAGTCGGTGCGGTCGTCGACGGTGGCCAGTTCGGCCCAGCCGCGAGACAGGATCGCCCGGCGATCGTGTGCCCGGACCGCGTCGATCGCGATCCGGGCAATGTCGTTGTGCACCCGCATGCTGCCGAAGCCGATGTACACCGGGGGAGTTCCCGCGGCCAGGAATGACTCCACGTCATCGGGGAGCGGGCGCTCATCGGGAACGATCCAGGCACCGGTCTGCACGACGTCCATACCGGGTGATTCCGGCCATGGCGCGAGCACCGGGTCCGCGGCCAGCCATGGGCGGTCGGTGATGACGTGGGCGCGCACATCGTCCACCGGCCCCAGCCCGAGCCCCGCCCGGCCGGAATTCAGCGCCGCGCCGAGCTGTGCGTTCCAGCCAAGGGCGTCGATCTCCCATTGCAATCGGTTGCCGATCGCCTCTGGCGCCGGTCGATCGCCCGGCATCCGTGGCATCGGCGGATGATGCGGTGAGGGCAGGCTGGTCGGCTGGTAGCTCGCGTACTGGTAGTGGATGCCGAGCTTTTCCGCGGCAGACCGGGCGGCGACTTCCATCAGCCCGGTAGCTATCACCGCATCGCATCCTGCCGCGGCGGCGGGGATAGTGCCGAACTGGGCGGTGGGCCACTGGTGGGTGTATTCCAACAGATCCGCGGGCGAGGTATTCGCGCCGCGCAGAACAGGAATGGGTGGTCCCACCGGTACCAGCGGCACGCCGAGTTCGGAGCAGCGCCGCTCGAAATCCGGCGGCGCGCATATCCGTACCTCGGCGCCGAACTCCCGTAACCCCAGCGCGAGCCCGAGGGTGGGCTCGATATCGCCGCGCGACCCACTCGCCGACACCAGCACCCGCACGCCATCACTCCCTACTCGCATATCTGGCGTGGAACCATAGTCGGCCCGTAGCGTCCCGCGCTCGAGGCGTTCGCGCCGATGACGACGGCTTCAGGCGCGTCGAGCCGGTCAGGGGCCGGTTCGCGGCGTCTGCCTCAGGGGGTGCGGTTGAAGTAGGCGACGGCGGCGTCGATGGCGGGTTGGCCGCCGGAGTGGGCCAGTCCGGCGAAGGCGCCGATGGCCGCGCCGACGACGGTGCCGACCGGGACGGTGATGAAATCGAGGACGAACAAACCGAGCGGCAGGCCGAGGACGAAACCGATGGCGCCGCCGATCACCGCGCCGGTGATGATGGCGGGCTTATGCCGCTCGACCTCGGCGAAGAAGCGTTCCTCGGCATTGATATCGCGCAGCGGGGTGCTGGCGGAGGCCGATTCGGCGGGGGTGAGTGTGAGGCTGGTGCCGTCGGCCTCGATGAGCGGGGTGAGGTGGACCTGCTTGTCGCCGACGTGGATCGCCATCGGGAACGCGGCGACCACCTGTCCGGCGCGATCGGTGAGGGCGACGACGCGATCGTCGGCGACCAGTTCGAAACGTCCGCCGTCGATGGTGGTCACCGCCGAGCGCCGGTCCTCGTCGGCGCTGACTCGGTAGTCGATCTGCTGGACGGACCCGGACAGATCCAGCGTCGCCTCGTCAGCGGTGGGCGCCGCCGGTGCGAGCCCGGCGGTGACGCCGGTGGCGGCCAATGTCAGCAGGGCCGTCGCAGTGATCCTCGTGAGCCTCATCGTGTCCTTATGGGTGCTGGCGCCATCGGCGAAATGTCCGGTTCGGGTTGCGAAGACCATACCGGGCCCGATCCGGTTTCAGAAACCAAACCCGGTGGTACGGCGTGGTTTCGTGGCGCCTCACAACCGGTGCGTGGTCGGAAGTTCGCGCCGGGGTATTGACATCGGCCCACAGCATTCGCGACACTGAACTAGATGGTTCAGTATGACTTTCTAGACGCCTCCTTCGGAGCGCTCGCGGACCCCACTCGGCGTGGGATTCTCGAGCACCTCGGTCGCGGACCCGCGACGGTCAGCGAGCTGGCGCAGCGTTTCGAGATGACCCTCACCGGCATCAAGAAGCACATCGGCCTACTCGAGGACGCGGGCATGGTGGCGACGGAGAAGCGTGGTCGGGTCAGGTACTGCCGGCTCGGTGAGAACGTCTTCGACCGTGAGGTGGCCTGGATGCAGGGCTATCGGCGGATGGTGGAAGCCCGGATGGACCGTCTCGGCGAATTCCTCGAACGAACGGAAACGGAGCAGAACCAATGACAGCAACCACGAACGACGCCGTTGTCAGCACGGCCTCGGAGACCGAGATCCATATCGAGCGGGTGTTCGACGCGCCGCTGGACCGGGTGTGGGACGCCTACAGCCGGATCGAGCAGCTCGCCCGTTGGTGGGGGCGCGGACATCGGCTCGATATCGAACGCTGGGAGTTCCGCAAGGGCGGGCATTGGCGGTTCATCGAACAGGACGGCGGTGAGTCCTACGGCTTCGAGGGGCGTTTCCGCGAGATCGCCCCGAAGGAGCGGATCGTGCAGTCCTTCGAATGGGACGGTATGCCCGCCCACGTCGCCATCGACTCCACGACCTTCGTCGACCTGGGCGACGGCCGCACCAAGGTGGTCACCGACAGCCAGTTCCACACCAGGGCCGAACGTGACGGCATGCTGGAATCCGGCATGGAGCACGGCCTCAACGACAGCTACCGCGCCTTGGACGCCCTGCTGGCCGAATCGGCCTGAGCGAGCGCAGTGTCCGGCGACCCGGGCCGCGATGGCGGCGCCGGGTCGTCTGGTGTTCGGTGCCTGCCGCACCGGGCATTGGGCTGGACACCGGTACGCGAAGTCGGGGCGTGCGAGCCCATGTGGGAGACGGTGCCCGGCCACCGAATCCGCCGCATCGGATGCGATACGTCGTCGCGCGTATCGCCCGCGGCGCCTCGATCAGCGCCGCGGCCCGCACTCCGGACTACCGGATCAGCGTCCGCCGAACCGGCGCTTACGCGGTTTGAGATGCAAGCCTGGCAACGGTGGGGCCGGAATGCGTTGCTGCGGTGGATGCCCCGCGATATCGCCGAACCGCTCGACGTCGTGGTTCTCCCAATCCGCACGGGCGGCCACGATCTGGGTATGGCTGCGGCCGACGAAGTTCCACCACATCACCAGATCCTCATCGAACGGCTCACCGCCGATCAGTGCGAAATGCGCACCGGCGCCGCTGGTGATGGTGAGTTCCGCGCGTTCGGTGCCGAGATACAGCAGCGGTCCGGGGCCGAGTTCGGTCCCCGCGACCGAGATCTCGCCCTCGACGACCAGTACGGCGTATTCGAAGCGGCGCTCGACCGGAAGGCGCACCCGTGCGCCCGCGTCGATCCGCACATCGGCCCCGACCAGTGGCGTGTACGTGATCGCGGGCGAGGTGACACCGGCCAGGGTGCCGAGCAGGACGATGGCGCGCAGGCCAGGTGCGTCGTACACCGGCAGCTCACGATGTTGCTCGAAATGCGGTGCGACCCCGGCGGACTCACCGGGCAGCGCGATCCACAGTTGCAGACCGTGCCCGGCGGGCGCACCCGCCACACCGTACTCCGAATGTGCGATACCGCGCCCCGAGGTCATCAGGTTCAGCTGGCCGGGTTCGATCTCCACATCGGAACCCACCGAATCGCGATGCCGGATCTTTCCCTCGAACGGCCAGGTCACCGTCTGTAATCCGATATGCGGATGGGGATCGATATCCGGCGGCGCTCCGGTCTTGGTGACGGTGGGTGAGCCGAAATGGTCGAGAAAGCACCAGGCGCCGACCGTGGGCAGATCGCGTTGCGGCAGAACCCGTTCGACGAAGACGCCACGCACCCCACCCAGCGGGACCTCACGGGCCGGATACAGCTCGACGACCGGGCCCGGTCCGGGCGAGGGCTCGCACAGGGCTTCGTCGGGGTGCGGGTCCAGATCACTCATGAGCTCGCCCCGGCACGCGGTTCGTTCGATCGGCGCGCCGTCGCCACCGATCGCAGCCTCATCGACTGATGCCTTTGCCGACGACGTGTTCGTCGTATTCGGAATGTTTGTCGAGGTAGGCCTTGATGAACGGGCAGACCGGCCGGATCACCCGGCCGCGCGCGATGACATCCTCGACCGCCTGACGGGCCAGCACGGTGCCGAGGCCCTTACCGCCGAACGCCGCACCGATCTCGGTGTGGACGAACACCGTTTCGTCGCCGCGTTCCTCGTATTCGGTGAATCCGGCGAGGTCGTCGTCGTACCAGACTTCGTAGCGGTTCTCGCCGTCGTTGTGGACGACCTTCGTCGCCACCGTCGAGTCGGTCATGATCCGTCTCCTCTCGCACCGATCAGGTCGAGCAGTCCGCGGCGCCGATAGGTACCGCACCGGTGCGGGTGCGGTACGTGGGCGGCTCCACTGTCTCGGATGCTAGTCCGAGCCGTTCACTCGCGACCCGCGGAGGTGAACGACATATCCGCGTAGCGGGGTCCGGCGACCCGACCGGCGATGGGCTCCAAGGTCGCCAACTCCTCGGCCGACAGCGCGACCCCCGCCGCGGCCACGTTCTCGGCCAGCCTGGTGCGCTTACGGGTGCCGGGGATCGGCACCACCGCGAGATCGTGCACCGCCGCGCGGGCATGCACCCAGGCCAGCGCAATCTGTGCCGGTGTCAGCCCGCGCGATTCGGCAATGGTGCGCAACGGTGCGAGCAGTTCGGCGTTGTGGGCGGCGTTGTCGCCGGTGAAGCGCGGCATCCGGTTGCGGAAATCGGCGGTGTCGCCCAATTCGTTCGCCGAGCCGAACGATCCGGTGAGGAAGCCGCGGCCGAGCGGGGAGTACGGCACGAATGTGACGCCGAGTTCGGCGGCGGCCGCAACGGCGGTGTTCTCCACATCGCGGGAGAACAGCGACCATTCCGATTGCACCGCGGCGATGGGATGCACGGCGTGCGCGGTGCGCAGTTCGTCGCCGGTCACTTCGGACAGGCCGAGGGCGCGTACCTTGCCCGCCTGGACGAGTTCGGCCATGGTGGCGACGGCGTCCTCGATCGGCACGGCGGGATCGCGCCGGTGCAGGTAGTACAGGTCGATGGTGTCGATGCCGAGTCGGCGCAGGCTGGCCTCGACCGCGGAGCGGATATAGCCGGGGGAGTTGTCGAAACCGCGATAGGTCGGATCGTCGGCCTTGCGGATGATGCCGAATTTCGTGGCCAGCACCACCTGTTCCCGGTTGGCCCGCACGAAATCGCCGAGGAATTCCTCATTGTGGCCGGATCCGTAGATATCGGCCGTATCGAACAGCGTGATGCCGAGTTCCAGCGCCCGATCCAGGGTCGCGCGGGCCTCGGCGGGATCGGTGGCGCCGTAGAACTCGCTCATCCCCATGCAGCCGAGGCCCTGGATACCCACCCGGATGCCGTTGGTGCCGAGGGTCGTGGTCGCCAACGTATCGGTCCTGCTCATTCCGGTGTCCCTTCACAGTGGATAGACGTGATCGGCCGGACCGTCGTCGACGTGCCTTCGTAGAGCCCGATCTTGTAGTCGAGCACGGCGACGGTCCGCTGTAGTTCGGCGATCTTGGCCAGGGTGTCTGCGCGGGTGGCCCGGAACATCTCCAGCCGTTGGGGCACCGTGGCGTCCCCGGCGCGCACGAGTTCGGCGTATCGGACCATGTCGGCCACCGACATGCCGGTGAGGCGTAGGCGGCCGATCAGCTCGAGCCAGTCCAGATCGCGGTCGCTGAACCGGCGTTTGCCGGTGTGATCGCGGCCGATGTAGTCCATCAGCCCGATCCGCTCGTACCAGCGCAGCGTGTCCCGGCTCAGTCCACACCGATCGGCGACCTCGCCGATCGAATACCGCGGCCGCTCTCTATCGCCGCTGTCGACATTCTGACGTGCGGTTTCGCTCATCTGATCGTCCCTCTCGCCGAACGCCGACGACGTTAGTCACCTGGAGTGCACTCCAAGCAAACACGAATCGAGAGGGCGACCACCACCGTGTGCCAGAAACCGATCAGCTGGGCGAACCGGCCGCGTAATCCGGCAGTTCCTGTACCGCCCATTTGTTGCCGTCGGGATCGGCGAAGAAAGTGAACAGGCCCCAGCCGAGATCCTGCACCGGCGTCGCCTCCACTCCGGCGGCGATCAGCTGCTGATAGGCCTTCTCGGCGCTGGCCACCACCATCTGCATGCCCTCGACACTGCCCGGCGCCGCCTCGGTGATACCGCGGCCGATGCAGATCGAACATCCGGAGCCCGGCGGGGTGAGCTGCACGAAACGGATGTCCTCGGAGGGGGAATGATCGTGATCGGCGTTGAAACCGATCTTGGTGTAGAAGTCCTTGGCACGGTCGACATCGGTCACCGGGATGGCCACGAGCTCTATTTTCCAATCCATGTGACGAGCATCTCACCGACCACCGACACGTTCGCCTGATCCGGCCTACCCTGGAGCCATGCCAGGTAAGGAAATCGACCGCGTCCGGGCCCGTTCGGCCTGGGCCACGGTCAGGGAAAGCCCGGTGATCACCGCCGTCGCCCTCGCGCCGTTCGCGCTGGCGCTCGGTGTCGTGTGGTGGTTGTTCGGTGGAATCGCGGCGCTGGTGCTGCTGGTGGTGCTCGGCGGCGTCGCCGTGTACGGCGGCAAACTGCTGCGCTGAGACGGCCGGGCCGAGTAAGGGGCCGCTACGTCGTCAACGTGCCACGTGGAAGCTCACCAGATCGCCGGTCCCCGGGTCGATCTGCGTCCACGGCCGGTCGAAGCGCAATACCGCGAGCGCCGAAGTGGGGAACTTGCGGCTGAGTTCGGTCGCGGGCGCCGAGTCGCGATTGCTCGCCAGCTCCCATGCCGTCCACGGCATCCCGGGTGCGTGCCCGATCACCAGCAGGGTGGATACCTCCTCGTCGCTGAGCTGGACCAGTTCGATCAGCGTCTGCGGCGACGCCTCGTAGATGCCGCGTTCGTAGACCACCGGCGCGGTGATTCCGGTGGCGGCGAGGGTCTCGCGGGTGCGGGTGGCCGTCGAACAGCGCACCGCGTCGATCGGCGGCTGGGTCTCGCGCAGCCACTGTCCGGCCAGGCCCGCCTCGCGCAGTCCACGCGGCGCGAGCGGGCGTTCATGATCGTCGACGCCGTCCGGATAGGCCGATTTGCCGTGCCGCATGAGGATCAGAGTCCGCACCATGGCACCACCGTAAGCCCTCCCGTGCAGAGACCGCGGCCACACTCGAGGCAAACTGAAAGCGGCGTCACATAATGGAGGCCCACCGGTCACTCCGTGATCCCCACCGTGACGCCGCACCACCCGCAACCCCGGGGTGGTCACAGCCCACACAGTTTTCGAGGATCTGCACACTATGGCCTACGTAATCACGCAGCGTTGTTGCAATGACGCCAGCTGCGTTTCCGAGTGCCCGGTCGACTGCATCCGACCCACCCCGGACCAGCCGGAGTTCGCGACGACCGAGATGCTCTACATCGACCCCGACACCTGCATCGACTGCGGAGCCTGTGTCGACGCGTGCCCGGTGGAGGCCATCTTCTCCGAAGACGACCTGAGCGCATCGCTGGCGCGGTTCCGCGACGTCAACGCCGCCTACTTCCAGCGCCATCCGCTGGAATCGAACTTCGACCCGATCGCGGCGCCGACGCGCCCACCGAAGGATCTCGGCACGCTACGCGTGGCCATCATCGGCGCCGGGCCCGCCGCCTGCTACGCCGCCGATGAGCTGCTGCGCCGCTCCGAGGTCGAAGTGGAGATGTTCGACCGGCTGCCGACGCCGTGGGGTCTGGTGCGCGCCGGTGTCGCCCCCGACCATCCGGGCACCAAGGGTGTGTCGAGCATGTTCGAATCGGCGTTCCGCCGGGACGCGCTCCAGTTCTATCTCAACGTCGAGGTCGGCAACCACATCACACATGAGGAGTTGCTGGAGCATCATCACGCCGTGCTCTACGCGGTCGGTGCGGCCTCGGACCGCCATATGGGCATACCCGGCGAGGACCTGCCCGGTAGCCATTCCGCGACCGAGTTCGTGGCCTGGTACAACGGCCATCCCGACTACGCCGATCGCGAATTCGATCTGTCGGGTGAGCGGGCGGTCATCGTCGGCAATGGCAATGTCGCCCTCGACGTCGCCAGGGTGCTCACCGTCGACCCCGACGAACTGGCCGAGACCGATATCGCCGACCACGCCCTCGACGCGTTGCGCCGCAGCAATATCCGCGAGGTCGTGGTGCTCGGCAGGCGCGGCCCGTTGCAGGCGGCCTACTCCTCACCGGAGTTCATGGCGCTGACGCATCTGAAGGGCGTCGACGTCGTCATCGATCCGGCCGAACTGGAACTCGATCCGGCCAGTCGGGCGGTACTCGACGATCCCGAGGTGGAGCCCTCGCTCGCACTCAAATACACCCTGGCGCAGGAATACGCCGCCGCACCGAGCGATCCGGCGAACAAGCGGATCGTGTTCCGCTACCTGTCCTCGCCCACCGGGCTCACCGGCAGCGATCGGGTGGAATCGCTGGAATATGCGCACAACGAATTGCTCAGCGAGGGCGGGCAGTTGATCGCGCGCGCCACCGACCGCACCGGCAGCCTGCCCACGTCGTTGGTGCTGCGCTCGATCGGCTACCGGGGTGAGCCCGTCGCCGATCTGCCGTTCGACGAGCGGCGCGCCGTGGTGCCCAATGAGCACGGGCGCGTCATCGGCGCGGACGGTACGCCGATGCCCGGCGTATACGTCAGCGGGTGGATCAAACGCGGCCCGCGCGGTGTGATCGGTTCCAACCGGGTCGACTCGGAGGAGACCATCGAGGGTCTGATCGCCGATTTCATCGCGGGCAAACTGGCCGCCCCGCGCGCCGACCGGGCCGCCTTGCGGGCGCTGGTTCAGCAGCGTCAGCCCGATCTGGTCGACCGCGACGGCTGGCGTGCCATCGACCAGGCCGAACGCACCGCCGGCAAATCCGCCGGTCGGCCGCGGGTCAAGTTCACCACCCGCCCCGATCTGCTCAAGGCCGCCAACGGCTGAGCCCGAGCCTGCCCGAGCGGCACATGGGCGCTGCGCCCGTGTGCCCCTCGCTCAGGCGGGCAGCGGCATGACCCGGACAATGGTCGTGGTGGTGCCGCCGACGACGAACCACAGCCGCAGCGTCGGCGCACCGGCGCCGTCACCCGGTTCGTAACGACTGCGCACAGTGATGTGCTCGCGCGCGAGCACAGGGGCCACGTATTCGATGACGGCCCGGTGCGGCCCCGCGACGAGCTTCGGATAGTCGACCAGATACTGCTCGACGGCCTGCCAGTAACAGGCGTTG
The DNA here is from genome assembly GCF_029868385.1 of Nocardia cyriacigeorgica. Classification (GTDB taxonomy): domain Bacteria; phylum Actinomycetota; class Actinomycetes; order Mycobacteriales; family Mycobacteriaceae; genus Nocardia; species Nocardia cyriacigeorgica_F. The sequence continues at coordinate 144,776 of NZ_JARWNX010000039.1, forward strand.
TTGACGTGGTTGTACTGGTCGATATCGGTGGCGCGGACCGGGAAGGGCAGGTCGGTGTCCGATTCGGGCGGGGTGGCGTCGGTGAGCCACGGACGCCAGCGCAACCGGTGCTCTTGCGCGGTCTGCGCCAGATAGGACAGACCCTCGTCGCTGATGCGGGCCGGGCGGTTGTTCGACTCGCTGATATTGATCCAGAAACCCTCGGTCTCGATCAGACCGCCGTTATCGCTGGTGATCCGCACCCGCATATTCGTCCAACGGGTCGACATGGCCGAGCACCAGCGCACCAGCCGGACCTGATCGGGCCACATGATCGGCCGGACGACATCGATCACGGTGCGCCGGACGATCCAGCTCGGATCGGTGTGCTCCAGTAACGTCTGTTGCAGCTGTTCCCAGGCGATGTCTTGCAGATAGCGGGCGATGCCGTCGAATCGCAGACGGTTGTACGGATCCACATCGCCTGCTCGTACGGGCCACGCCGAGGCAAAGCCCATGTCCTCCTGGGGAAGCGGGGCGAGTGGCTGATCGAGTGACACTTGTGCTCCTCGCGCTGCACGGTGTGCCGCGTTCTCATGCGGTGCTTCTTGTGACACGACTTTACGGGGCGTGCGTCACACCCTCACGCCGAGCCGCCAGGTCGGGGCCCTGCCCCGGCCTGCCAGCCGCCGTGTGAATCGGTCGATCCGCCCCGCTCCGGCGCCGCGGTCAGTAGCCGACGTAGCTCTGGTTCTGCCCCATCGCCACGATGCCGGGCACATTGCTCAACGAGCCGTAGCGTTCGATCGCGTATCGCGATCCGGCGATGATGTTGTCGACCGGGTTCCAGATGTCGTCGTGCCCGGCCAGCTTGTAGGAGTTGAAGGTCGGGTCGATGGTCTGCATCAGGCCCTTCGACGGGATTCCCGCGGCGGCATTGCTGTCCCACAGGTTGATCGCGTTCGGGTCGCCACCCGACTCCTTCTCGATGATCGCGGCAATGATCGCGGCATCGGCATCGGAAACGTTGTAGCCGTTTTCGCGCAGGGTGCGGATGGCTTCCTGGATCCATTGCGCCTGCTCGCCGGTCGGCATCTTGGACGGCGGGCCACCGGATTGCAGTGCGCTCTGCGACCAGCTGCCGTCCCCGCCCGACGAGCTCGAACCGCCGCCGGACCCGGACATCAGCTGGCTGGAGTTGTTCGGTTTGCCGGGTGTGTCGTTCGCCGGTGCCGGCGTCGAGGCCGGGGTGGTCGTGGCCGGTACGGCGGGCGGGGCGACGTTGAGGGTGGGATCGCCGAGGGCGGTGAAGGCCTGGTCGAGCTTGTTCGCGGCATTGTCGACCTGCACGCGGGCGCGTTCGGCGGCATCGGCGGCGGCTTTGAGGGCATTGGCGATATGCCACTGGTGCACGGCGGCCAGATACTGCTCGGCGAGGCATTCCCCCTCGACGTTCGCCTTGCCCTCGGCGTGTTTGCGCAGGTAGTCCATGCGAGCCTGCGCGCTGACGGTGCCATCGGCGGCAACCTGGAATCCGGGCATCTCACCGTTGGGCGCCTGGGCGCCGTCGCGCAGCTGCAACACCTTGCTCTTGGTCTCGGTGAGGTTGCCGACCTCGACGTTCAGCGCCGTCTGAAGCTCGAGCAGGGCCTTGCTGACCGCACCGGCGCGGGTCTTCTCGGTATCCATCCGGTTCTTGGCGGCGGTACCGGCCGGGCCACTCCATCCGAGCGTCTCGGTATCGGTGCGGCCCGAGGTGGTGAGGCCGTCGAGGCGGGTGGCGATCGTGGCGGCGTTGGTGGCTGCGGTGGTGAGCTGGTCGGGCTGCCACTGCTCGACGTCGGGGATGGTGAGTGTCATTGCGTCAGCCCGATCGTCTTCAGCTTCTGCTCGAAATCGGCTTCGGTGAGTTCATAGGCGCCAGCGGTATTGCGCAGGCTGTCGGCGACGGTGGTGAGCCGGTCGCTGATGCGCTGAAGGCATGTGTCGGTGGCATCGCAGGCGTGCTGGGCGGCGGTGCCGAAGGTCGTGCCGGGTAGTGCGGTGACCGCACCGCTGATCTTCGCGTCCTCGGCGGTGCCGAGACCGGTCACGTTCTGCGCTTCCCCGCTCAATTGCTGTGCGAAGCCGCGCAACACTTCCGGATCGACGCGGACGGTCTTCGTATCGTCGTTACCGCTCACGGAATCCCCCTTCCCTCCCGATGCAACTGTGGGTGAGCTTAACAAAGGCGCTGGTGCGCAACAGGGTTCTCGACCAGAGCACACGAAGCCCGGCCGCGCCCGTTATGTTGGGGTTCGGCGTCGCCGACGGCGACGGCGCCGCAGAGACGAAAGAGGTCGGCATATGCGCGCAGCCCAGGTCAGCAAGCTGGAAGGACCCGAATCGATCGAGGTCGTCGACATCGCGGAACCCGCGCCGTACGCCGGTGGTGTGGTCATCGATGTGCACGCCGCCGGGGTCGCGTTTCCCGATGTGCTGATGACGCGCGGGCTGTATCAGATGAAGCCGCAGCTGCCGTTCGTCGTCGGCGGTGAGGTCGCCGGTGTGGTGCGGGAGGCGCCCGAGGGCGCGCATGTGCGCCCCGGTGACCGGGTGGTGGCGTTGACGCTGCTCGGCAATGCCATGGCCGAGGTGGCCGTGGTTCCGGCCGAGATGGTGTTCCGGCTACCGGACAACGTGTCGCTCGAGGCCGGTGCCGGGATCCTGTTCAACGACCTGACCGTGCACTTCTGCCTGCGCAACCGCGGCAGGCTCGCGCCGGGGGAGACGGTGCTCGTGCACGGCGCCGCGGGCGGTATCGGTACCTCGACGCTGCGGATGGCGGCCGCGCTCGGCGCGGGCCGCACCGTCGCTGTGGTCAGCACGGAGGAGAAGGCCGAGGTGGCGCGGGCCAATGGTGCCACCGATGTGGTGCTCGCCGACGGCTGGCTGGCTGCGGTGAAGGAGCTGACCGGCGGGCGCGGGGTGGATATCGTGCTCGATCCGGTCGGCGGCGACCGTTTCACCGACAGCGTCCGCTCCCTCGCCTCCGCGGGTCGGCTGCTGGTCGTCGGCTTCACCGCCGGTGAGATTCCGACGGTGAAGGTGAACCGGCTGCTGCTCAAGAACGTCGAGGTGATCGGCGCGGCCTGGGGCGAATGGGTCATGACCCATCCCGGTTATCTGGCCGAACAGTGGGCCGAGGTGGAGCCGCTGCTCGCCTCCGGCGCGATCACCGCGCCGCAGCCGGTGCTGTTCCCGCTGGAGCGGGCCGCCGACGCCGTCGCATCGCTGGACAATCGCACCGCGACCGGCAAGGTCGTCGTCACCGTGCGCTGAGCTCACAGCACAAGCGCGCTATCTGCCTTCGCGATAGGCGGGCGCCTTGCTGGTGCCCGCCGGGGTGAGGGTGCGCAGCAGTGGCAGGGTGCGTCGCTCGACCACCGTCGACAGCACGATCACACTGTGCGAACGAGCCACGGGGCTGGTGCGGTCGATGCTCAACAGCACCTCCTGGAGCCCGCTGTGTGAATCCGCCCCGATCCGGCACAGCACATCACCGGATCCGGTGGTCGCATACGCCTCGAGCACGCCGGGTATCGCCTCCAGTTCGGCGGCGACGGCGTCGAGCGCGCCCTGGGCGATCTCCAGGGTGACGAAGGCCTGTACCTCGAAACCGGCGGCGGTCACATCGATCTGCGGATCGTAGGAGGCGATCACCCCGGCCTCCTCCAGTCGCGCGATCCGCGACTGCACGGTGGCGCGCGCGACCCGGGTACGCCGGGACAGCTCCAGAATTCCCGCTTTCTGGTACTCGTGCATCGCGGTGAGGATCGCGAGATCGAGTTCATCCAGTTTCGCCGATGTGCGCGACATGGCGGCCTCCGTTCGGGACTACGCGTGGTTCCCCAATGCTAGTCAATATGCTCAGCATCAGAGGCTCTTTACTAGACTGATCCGCCACTGTGTCTACTGAAAATGCCACTGGTTGCCTACCGGTTCGGTCGGCGATTTCCTTGGTGCATGACTCTCGAGCAGATGCCGGACGCCCGCCGCGCGGGCACCCCGACCGACGGTGAGCTGCGCACTCTGGTCGGCCTGGTGGATCATGACGACAGTGTCGACCCGTTTCCGGTGATCGGCTGGGACGCGCTGGTGTGGGTGGTCGGCAACGCCACCCAGACCGCACACTTCCTGGAATCGGCGTTCGGCATGCGGTTGGAGGCCTATTCCGGCCCGGAGACCGGCAACCGCGATCACAAGGCGTTCGTACTGCGTAGTGGCGGCGCCAGATTCGTGGTCAAGGGTGCGGTGGACCCGGAGAGCGCGTTGATCGCCCATCACGATCGGCACGGTGACGGCGTCGTCGATATCGCGCTCGAGGTGCCCGATGTGGACCGCTGCGTCGAATGGGCGCGTACGCACGGCGCCACCATCCTGGTCGAACCGCATGACGAGCGCGATGAATTCGGCACCGTCCGCTCGGCCGCGCTGGCCACCTACGGTGAGACCAGGCACACCCTCGTCGACCGCTCCGGCTATCTCGGCCCCTATCTGCCCGGCTATGTCGCGCGCCGTTCGACGTTCCAGCCGCGACCGGGCGCACCCGCCCGGCTGTTCCAGGCTATCGACCACGTGGTCGGCAACGTCGAGCTGGGCCGGATGGACGAATGGGTCGAGTTCTACCGCCGCGTCATGGGTTTCACGAATATGGCCGAATTCGTCGGCGACGATATCGCCACCGAGTACTCGGCGCTGATGAGCAAGGTGGTGGCCAATGGCAATCACCGGGTGAAGTTCCCGCTCAACGAACCGGCCGTCGGCAAGAAGCGCTCCCAGATCGACGAATATCTCGAGTTCTATCGCGGCCCAGGCGTCCAGCACATCGCGCTGGCCACCGCCGACATCCTGTCCTGTGTGGACAGCCTGCGCCGCGAGGGCGTCGAATTCCTGGCCACTCCCGACGCCTACTACCAGGACCCGGAATTGCGCGCCCGCATCGGCCATGTCCGGGTTCCGGTGCAGGAGTTGCAATCTCGCGGCATCCTGGTCGACCGCGACGAGGACGGCTATCTATTACAGATCTTCTGCCGCCCGCTCACCGACCGCCCGACGGTGTTCTTCGAACTCATCGAACGGCACGGCTCCCTCGGCTTCGGCAAGGGCAACTTCAAGGCCCTGTTCCAGGCCATCGAGCGCGAACAGGACGCCCGCGGGAATTTGTAGCCGAGGCCGACTCGCGAGGCGGTCGGTAGAGTTCATCGCATGCGAATCCCGTCGGTCCTCGTCTCGGTGGCGGCCCTGACGTTGCTGCTGTCGGCGTGCGGCTCCAGCGAGGAGGGCGATCCGCCGGGGGGCACCCATCGTCCGCCGCCGAAAGTCGCCACGCTCGGCCCGTTCGTCGGCGAATGCGGCCACGTCACCGATGACGAGATACGCGAGGTCGCCGGAATGCCGCAGATCTCGCAGGTGTTCCGCAACTCCACCGGCTGCAATTGGCAGGCCTCCGGCGGCGGATCGACCAGCGTCACCTTCGCCTCCTTCCGCGGCAGTCCGATCGAACGTGAACGCGCCTGGGTCACCACCCAGGGCCGTAATCCGCAGTCGATCGAGGTCGCGGGCAAGACCGGATTCCAGGCTCTCGAGCCCAGCGGATCGGTCTGCGATCTGGCCGTGCAGATCGGCGACGACTTCTTCGAATGGTCGATGTCGTACGGATTGTTCGAGACCGGTGGCGGTAACCCGTGCGACCGGATGCGGAAACTGGCCGAGCTGACCGTGCAGAGGCTGCAATGAGGGGAGCGGTGATGACGGGCGGGGGCAGGCGCGTACGCGCGATGGTGGCGATGTCGGCCGCGGTGGGCGTCGCGCTGACGCTCGGCGGATGCGGCCGCACGGTCGAGGGTTCGGCTCAGCCGGCGGGCGCCGCCGAGGCGGGCACGGTGAACACCGATTTCGACAAACTGCTGCGCGAATGCGATGTGGTCACCCAGGACCAGATCGCGAAGGTCGTCGATGAGACGAGCATGGCCATGCCGTCGTTCTACGGCGCGGTCTGCATGTGGGATCTGGAAGGCGGCGCGACCGGCGGCGGGATGGTGTCGCTGAACTGGTACGAGATCGGTTCGCTGAACAACGAGCGCGCCAACAACGACAAACTCGGCTACACCACCACCACGATCACCGTGCAGGGGCGCAGCGCGCTGGAGACGCGGCGGCCGGGCGATCCGGATTCCTGCGGGGTCAGCGCGAGCGCGGCCGATAGCGGCATCATCGGCTGGTGGGTGAACTACCGGGCGGGCAGCGCCCACCCCGACCCCTGCGGTGCGGCGAAGAAGCTGGTGGAGCTGACCTTGAATCTGGCCAGGTGAGCGCCTCGACGTGCACCGCGTGACCGACCCCGCTTTGCCCATGCTCGAGCACCCGAGTATCGTGGATCGCTGTGCCCGGAAGCATGCGGGCAAGTTCGAGCGCAGAACGTAGGCCAGCGAGAGCGGCCGACAGTTCCAGCGTGCCCTGAAATCGGGCGGCTGACCTGCGCGCGACACGCCCGACCTCGGGACGCGAGAAACGTGGCCGGACGTGCGAGTGAATGCTCGATGACACGTATACGACACCGCATTAACCAATAAGGAAAGCCGGTCTATGCCAACCATCAACCAGCTGGTCCGCAAGGGTCGTCGCGACAAGGTCTCCAAGACCAAGACCGCGGCCCTCAAGGGGAGCCCGCAGCGTCGTGGCGTGTGCACGCGTGTGTACACCACGACCCCGAAGAAGCCGAACTCCGCGCTGCGTAAGGTCGCGCGTGTTCGCCTGACCAGCGCGGTCGAGGTCACGGCGTACATCCCGGGTGAAGGCCACAACCTCCAGGAGCACTCGATGGTGCTCGTGCGCGGCGGTCGTGTGAAGGACCTCCCCGGTGTGCGCTACAAGATCATCCGCGGTTCGCTCGACACCCAGGGTGTGAAGAACCGCAAGCAGGCCCGCAGCCGCTACGGCGCCAAGAAGGAGAAGAGCTGATATGCCACGCAAGGGCCCCGCTCCCAAGCGTCCGCTGATCAACGACCCGGTCTACGGGTCGCCGCTGGTCACTCAGCTGGTCAACAAGATCCTGCTCGACGGTAAGAAGTCGACCGCCGAGCGCATCGTCTACGGTGCGCTCGAGCAGGCGCGCGAGAAGACCGGCACCGATCCGGTCGTCACCCTCAAGCGTGCCCTCGACAACGTCAAGCCCGCCCTCGAGGTGAAGCCCCGTCGTGTCGGTGGCGCCACCTACCAGGTGCCGGTCGAGGTTCGTCCGGGTCGTTCCAACACCCTCGCGCTGCGCTGGCTGGTCAACTACTCGCGCGCTCGTCGGGAGAAGACCATGGTCGAGCGTCTGGCCAACGAGCTGCTCGATGCCAGCAATGGCCTCGGCGCCTCGGTGAAGCGTCGCGAGGACACCCACAAGATGGCCGAGTCCAACCGGGCCTTCGCGCACTACCGCTGGTGACGACTGCCCGGCCCATCGCTGGTGGGGTCGGCAGCATCACGGCCGGGGGCGGCACTACGGTGCCGCTTCCGGCGTTGACATAGTGACGACCGCACCGGTCGTCCCCGAGAATCCCAACTAGCTGATCGCTAACAGAGCAGAGCGGGGAAGATTTCCGTGGCACAGGACGTGCTCACCGACCTGAACAAGGTCCGCAACATCGGCATCATGGCCCACATCGATGCGGGCAAGACGACGACAACCGAACGAATCCTGTTCTACACCGGTGTGAACTACAAGATCGGTGAGACCCACGACGGTGCCTCGACCACCGACTGGATGGAACAGGAACAGGAACGCGGCATCACCATCACCTCGGCGGCGGTGACGTGCTTCTGGAACCAGAACCAGATCAACATCATCGACACCCCGGGCCACGTGGACTTCACCGTCGAGGTGGAACGTTCGCTGCGCGTGCTCGATGGCGCCGTCGCCGTCTTCGACGGCAAGGAAGGCGTCGAGCCGCAGTCCGAGCAGGTGTGGCGTCAGGCCGACAAGTACGACGTGCCGCGCATCTGCTTCGTCAACAAGATGGACAAGCTCGGTGCGGACTTCTACTTCACCGTGCAGACCATCAAGGACCGCCTCGGTGCCAAGCCGTTGGTCATCCAGCTGCCGATCGGCGCCGAGGACACCTTCGAGGGCATCGTCGACCTGGTCGAGATGAACGCCAAGGTGTGGACCGGCGAGACCAAGCTCGGTGAGAAGTACGAGGTCCAGGAAATCCCCGCGGATCTGAAGGAGAAGGCCGAGCAGTACCGCCAGGAGCTGCTCGAGACCGTCGCCGAATCGGATGAGGCGCTGCTGGAGAAGTTCTTCGGCGGCGAGGAGCTCTCGATCGATGAGATCAAGGGCGCCATCCGCAAGATGACCGTCAACTCCGAGCTCTACCCGGTGCTGTGCGGTTCGGCGTTCAAGAACAAGGGCGTGCAGCCCATGCTCGACGCCGTCGTCGACTACCTGCCTTCGCCGCTGGACGTCGAGTCGGTGCAGGGTCATGTGCCCGGCAAGGAAGAAGAGCTCATCACTCGTAAGCCGAGTGCCGATGAGCCCTTCGCCGCGCTGGCGTTCAAGATCGCGGTGCACCCCTTCTTCGGCAAGCTGACCTACATCCGGGTGTACTCGGGCAAGGTCGACTCCGGCGCCCAGGTCATCAACGCGACCAAGGGCAAGAAGGAGCGTCTGGGCAAGCTGTTCCAGATGCACTCCAACAAGGAGAACCCGGTTCCCGTGGTCTCCGCGGGCCACATCTACGCGGTGATCGGCCTCAAGGACACCACCACCGGCGACACCCTGTGCGATCCGAACAACCAGATCGTGCTCGAGTCCATGACCTTCCCGGACCCGGTCATCGAGGTCTCCATCGAGCCCAAGACCAAGTCCGACCAGGAGAAGCTCGGCACCGCGATCCAGAAGCTGTCCGAAGAGGACCCCACCTTCTCGGTGAAGCTGGATCAGGAGACCGGCCAGACCGTCATCGGCGGTATGGGCGAGCTGCACCTCGACATCCTGGTCGACCGGATGAAGCGCGAGTTCAAGGTCGAGGCGAACGTCGGTAAGCCGCAGGTGGCCTACCGCGAGACGATCACCAAGAAGGTCGAGAAGCTCGAGTTCACGCACAAGAAGCAGACCGGTGGTTCCGGTCAGTTCGCGAAGGTCATCATCGCGGTCGAGCCGTTCGTCGGCGAAGACGGCGCGACCTACGAGTTCGAGAACAAGGTCACCGGTGGCCGCGTGCCGCGCGAGTACATCCCATCGGTCGACGCCGGTGCGCAGGACGCCATGCAGTACGGTGTGCTCGCCGGTTACCCGCTGGTCAACCTGAAGGTGACCCTGCTCGACGGCGCGTACCATGACGTCGACTCTTCGGAGATGGCGTTCAAGATCGCGGGTTCGCAGGCCCTGAAGGAAGCGGCCCGTAAGGCCGGTCCGGTGATCCTCGAACCGCTCATGGCGGTCGAGGTCATCACGCCCGAGGATTACATGGGCGATGTGATCGGCGATCTGAACTCCCGCCGTGGCCAGATCCAGGCCATGGAGGAACGCAGTGGTGCCCGTGTCGTCAAGGCGCTGGTTCCGCTCTCGGAGATGTTCGGTTATATCGGTGACCTGCGGTCGAAGACCCAGGGCCGGGCGAACTACTCCATGGTGTTCGATTCGTACGCGGAGGTTCCGGCCAACGTGTCGAAGGAGATCATCGCCAAGGCGACCGGAGAGTAAGTACCCCTCCGGGGCGGGTAGCTCACCCGCCCCGGATCTCCCGGGAGTTTGTACAACCGAAAGTTCCCCATGTATGTGGGGAGAACCCCGCACTGCTGCAACTGCAAGCACCAACAAGTCCAGGAGGACCACACAGTGGCGAAGGCGAAGTTCGAGCGGACAAAGCCGCACGTCAACATCGGCACCATCGGTCACGTCGACCACGGCAAGACCACGCTGACCGCAGCGATCACCAAGGTGCTGGCGGAGAAGTACCCGGACCTGAACGAGAGCTTCGCTTTCGATCAGATCGACAAGGCGCCGGAGGAGAAGGCTCGTGGTATCACGATCAACATCTCCCACGTCGAGTACCAGACCGAGAAGCGCCACTACGCGCACGTCGACGCCCCGGGTCACGCCGACTACATCAAGAACATGATCACCGGTGCGGCGCAGATGGACGGCGCCATCCTCGTGGTCGCCGCCACCGACGGCCCGATGCCGCAGACCCGTGAGCACGTGCTGCTCGCCCGTCAGGTCGGCGTGCCCTACATCCTGGTCGCGCTGAACAAGTCGGACATGGTCGACGACGAGGAGATCCTCGAGCTCGTCGAGATGGAGGTCCGCGAGCTGCTGGCCTCGCAGGAGTTCGACGAGGACGCCCCCGTCGTGCGCGTTTCGGGCCTGAAGGCGCTCGAGGGCGACGCGAAGTGGTCGGAGTCGATCCTCGAGCTGATGAACGCTGTCGACGAGTCCATCCCGGACCCGGTCCGTGAGACCGACAAGCCGTTCCTGATGCCGATCGAGGACGTCTTCACCATCACCGGTCGTGGCACCGTGGTCACCGGTCGCGTCGAGCGTGGCGTGATCAACGTGAACGAGGAAGTCGAGATCGTCGGCATCCGCGAGAAGACCACCAAGACCACCGTCACCGGTGTCGAGATGTTCCGCAAGCTGCTGGACCAGGGCCAGGCGGGCGACAACGTCGGTCTGCTGGTTCGTGGTCTGAAGCGTGAGGACGTGGAGCGCGGCCAGGTCGTCGTGAAGCCGGGCACCACCACCCCGCACACCGAGTTCGAGGGTCAGGCCTACATCCTGTCGAAGGACGAGGGTGGCCGCCACACCCCGTTCTTCAACAACTACCGTCCGCAGTTCTACTTCCGTACGACTGACGTGACGGGCGTTGTGACCCTGCCCGAGGGCACCGAGATGGTCATGCCCGGTGACAACACCGAGATGTCGGTCAAGCTGATCCAGCCGGTCGCCATGGACGAGGGCCTGCGCTTCGCGATCCGCGAAGGTGGCCGCACCGTCGGTGCCGGTCGCGTCACCAAGATCGTCAACTGATCTTCTGACGTAGCAGCCGAATCGGCGCCGCTCCGAAAGGAGCGGCGCCGTTTTGTATTTCGAATGGCGATCCGACTACTCGTCAGGTGCGTTGGTGTCGAAAGTCGCGATGCCCAACGACTTCCAAGCGCCCAACAGTCGCTGGTCACCGGAAGCGGCAACCAGGTCGGGGGCGTCGAGCTGAGCAGCGGCCGCACAGTGGACCGCGTCGTGTCCACGGAGGGCGAGGGTCTCGGCGAGTTCGGCGGCACTGAGCACCAAGGGCTCATCGACCTCGGCGATCTCGATCTGACTCCACAGGCTGTCGAGCAGGTTTCGGCTCGCTGCGTGCTGCGCCTTACGGATACGTCCCATCCGTTCGGCCTGGGCCAGTGCTGCGGCAGATTCGACATAGAGCAGTCGGCTCGAGACCACGGCGTCGGCGACGTCCCAGAACCTACGGCATGCTCGACTGCTCGGCTCGCCGATCAGCAGCGGTATGAAGGCCGACGTGTCGAGGTAGCCGATCACCGGCGCTGTTCATCGACAAGGTCGCTGACAATGCCGAGGCCCTGGATCGGTTCCGGTGCGGATTCTTTCGGCGTTCGCGCAGGCGTGATGCGACCTGCTTCCCGTAGTCGTTCCAGCGGGGTCAGGTGGTCGACGGGAACGATCCGGGCGATGGGTCGGCCATGGTCGGTCACCGTGACGGTCCGACCGGCGCGTACCGCGGACAGGTGACGGCTCAGATGGTCTCGCAGGTCCCGTACTCCGACGTCCACGACATCCTCCCAAAGTGGCTATATATCCCTACCCGAATATAGCCACTGTGGCGATATCCGTCTACCGGCGTATGACGGATCGCCTATGGTCTGGCGGACTACGCGAAACGGCGCCGCCCTGATCAGGGCGGCGCCGTTTCGCTTATCGAGATCCGTTACGGCCGGCCGGTGCGACCATGGACTGCTCAGTCCGATTCGCCGGCGGCCTGTAACAGCGCCTGGGCGAACTGCACCATCTGAGTGGAGCCGCCGTACCAGGCGGAGACGACCTCGACGGCCGCTGCGCGGGTGCGGCGGGCGGTGCGGATGACCTCCTCGTTGGAGAGGTTGCCCGCTTCGGCCTTATCGGCGAGAGCGTTGAGTTCGTCGCTGGCCAGCAGTAGTCGCATGATGCGGTGTAGGTCGACGCCGCCGTCGGCGGTCGGCAGCGGTAGGGGCGGTTCGGCGGGTGCTTCGACGGGTGGCTCCGCGGCGGCGCGGGCCGCGCGGCGCGACGGGATCGCGGGGCGTGGTGTGGGCGCCGGGTTCGGCGCGGGGGTTTCGGGTGCCGGGTTCGGAGCGTGAGCTGGGGTCTCGGCGGGCGCAGCGGCGGCGGGGGCCGCGATCGACGAGGTAGCGGGCGCGTCGACGGTGTTGTCCACTCCGGTCAGCCCGATGCCCTGCGCCGCTTCGGGTTCCGCCGGTGCGGGGGCCGCTCGCCGCGGCTCCGGCATCGGCGGCAACGGCGCGGGGGACCAATCGAAGGCGGAGGGCTGGGTGGCAGTTCTGGTGGGCAGGGACCCGTTGGCGATCGCCCCGTTGCTGCTGGTGTCCGCACCGGTCAGTCCGGCCGCCATGGCTGCGGCCGGTTCGACGGGCTCCCGTTCGGTGCGGTGAAAACCCTCCTGGCGGGCACGAAGTCCATCTCCGAGACCGTTGTAATCGGCATCCATGAGGTCATTCTTACCCGAGGGGACCGTCATTCGGCGCGTCGGCGGCCGCATCCGGCGCCCATCCGTGGCGACTTTCACCGCCCGTTTTGTCGGTATCGTCCGATAGTGTGCATCCACGTCACCGACCTGGGCGAGGAGCGCGGATATGTCTGCGGATGCGGATCTGAACATTGCCGAAGGCACCATGAAGGGGGATCTGCCCTACCTGGCGCTCGGCGCCGGACGCCCATTGGTGTTCCTGCGCTGGTTCACCTCCGATCACACCAATCCCACCGGCTGGCTGCGGAACTCGGAGATCAAGACCCTGGCCCCGCTGGCGCGCCACTATCGGGTGTACGCGGTGAACCGGGAGCCGGGCATGGCCGAGGGCACCACCATGGCCGATATCGCCGCAACGCATGCCGCCGCGCTGCACGCCGAATTCGGTGAACCGGTCGATATTCTCGGCATGTCATCGGGCGGTTCGGTCGCGCTCCAGCTGGCTGTCGATCACCCCGAAGTCGTCCGCAGAATGGTCATCGCATCCTCCGGCTATCGCCTCGATCCGGCTGCGAAACAAGGCCAATTGCGCTATGCCCAGGCGCTCGCCGCCGGCAAACGCGCACTGCACCACCTGGCACCCATCTCGGTCGGCAATCCCGTCGCCGCGCGTGTGGCCGCGGGCGCGATGTGGCTGTTCGATCCGCTGGACCGCCCGAAGAACCCCGCCGATCCCATCGCCTTCGTGCACGCCGAAGACGCCTTCGATCTCGACGACCGCCTCGGCGAGATCACCGTGCCGACCCTGGTCATCGGCGGCGACAAGGACGCCGCCTATTCCGTCGCGAACTTCCGGCGCACCGCCGACGGAATCCCGGACGCCCGCCTGATCATCTATCCCGGTGCAGGACATATGGGCGCGATCAAGCACGAGCGCTTCGTGCCGGATGTCGTCGGGTTCCTCGACGCGCCTTGACGGCGAGGCGGATTCGGTCGAAGGTTCAGCGCATCGCGCGGTAGTGGACTCGGCTGTCGGGGTCCAGATGCTCGGTGGCGTAACTCAGTGCGGTCCGGCCCATCTCGGCCGCGTGGCGGTCGAGGAAGTCGGTCAGTAGTTGTCGGTCGATGCGTTTGCCGACCTCGCGCAGCATCCAGCCCAGCGCCTTCTGGATGAGGTCGTGGCGGTCGCCGAGCAGGCGTTCGGAGAGCGCGACCGTGGTCGAGGCGTCACCGGCCTTGATGAAGGCGAAAGTGGACAGCAGCGCGACTCGCCGCTCCCACAGCGAATTCGAATCGGCGAGCTCGACGAGTAGGTCCCGCGGCTTGTCGAGCAGCCAGGGACCGACGATCCGTTCGGCGGAGACGTCGACGAGGTCCCAATTGTTCACCCGGCCGCGGCGCACCGCATCCAGATAGAACCGCACCATCTCGGCGCGGGCGGCGTCGTCGAAAGTGCGTGGCTTCGAGGCCTTCTCGAACCGGGCATTGAGGATGATCAGCGCCGCGAAGCGTTCCTCGTGCACAGGGCTGTCCAGCAACGCATCGATCTCGGTGAGCGGCAGTGTCGCATGGCGTTTGGCGACCGAACGGATGGCGGGCACCCGCACACCGGCGAAGACGTCGCCTTCGCCGTATTCGCCGGGGCCGGTCTTGAAGAACCGTTGCAGTTGCTTCGCGTCGGCGGGGTCGGCGAGTTCGGCCAGGGCGGCGCGCACCTGGTCGGCGGTTGCGGCATCATCGGTCATCGAACCAGCCTTCCGATCGCGGTGGCCGAACGGTCAGTCTGTCGCGCCGAGCGCCCGTCCGGGTTCGAAAGCGGCGGCGGCCGCGGGCAGTTCACCCGGACGACCGCTGTTGAACACCTGCACCGTACCGTTGCCGGTGCTCGGTCGACCGAGCCCGTCCATGCGCCGGATCGTCTGTGCGGCAACGGCTTGGGCGCTGTCGAACAGGCGCACACCGTCCGGTAGCGCGGCCACGATACTGTCCACCACCAGCGGATAGTGAGTGCAGCCCAGTACGACGCCTTCGACGTCATCGGGAGTCTGCTCGGCCGCCGCCGCGATCGCCGCCCGCGCGGCCACCAGATCACCCGCATCGATGGCGTCGGCCAGACCGTGGCAGGCCACGCCGGTGACCGTGGCCTCGCCACCGAACCGGGCGATCAGATCGGCCTGGTAGCGGCTCGCGGTGGTCGCCGCGGTGGCCCATACCGCCACCGACCGGCAGGCCGCTGCGGCCGGTTTGATCGCGGGCACGGTGCCGATCACCGGAATATCGGGGCCCACGTCGGCGCGGACGTGGTCGAGCGCGGTGACGCTCGCGGTATTGCACGGCAGCACGATCACCTCGGCGCCCATGGTCAGCGAGGCACGGGCGGTGTCGACCACTCGTTCGACGACCCACTCTTCCGGTTTCGGGCCCCACGGGGCGCCGTCTGGATCCAGTTGCAGCACCAAATCCACATCCGGGCGCAGCTTGCGCAGCCAAGCGGCGGTCGGCAGGGAGCCGAGACCGGAATCGATGAGCGCGACGATCACACCACCAAAGGTATTAGCTCGCGCCGAGTAGCTCCGCCACCGGGGCACCCGCCGCGATCTTCGCCCTGGTCTTCATCACCTGCGCGGTCATCCCGGCGCCGACCACACCGGTGAGTATGCCGTCCTGGATGTAGTAGACGAGAAACTTGCGGCCGTCGTCGGAGACGATGCGCACCTCGTCGGTCGCGCCGGGGGTGCCGAGGGCCTGGATCTTCACGTCGTACTGGTCGCTCCAGAAGTAGGGCACCCGCGCCGCGGTCGGTGGTTCGGCGCCGAGCAGTGCGCAGGCCAGCAGTTTCGCCTGCTCACCGGCATTGGTCCAGTGTTCGACCCGCTTGCGCGCGCCGGTGTCGTGCAGCCATGCCGCGACATCGCCGACAGCCCACACTCCGGCGGCGGACGTGCGGCCGACCTCGTCGGCGAGCACACCGCCACCCGCGGACGCTTCGGCCAGTGCGATACCGGACTCGGCCAACCATTCGATGACCGGCGATGAGCCGACACCGATGACCACCAGATCGGCCACAACCTCCGACCCGTCGGTCAGCAGCGCCCCACGCACCCGGCCCTCGTCATCGGCGAGCAGCGAATCGACCCCGGTCCCGCAGCGCAGATCCACGCCTTCGTCGCGGTGCATCCGCGCGACCAATGCGCCCACCCGCTCGCCCAGCACCGAGGCCAGCGGCGTCGGCTGCGGTTCCACCAGCACCACCTCGACGCCGGAGGCGCGGAAGCTGGCGGCAAGCTCGCAGCCGATGAATCCGGCGCCGATGACGAGCGCGACCCTGGCCGCGACCAGTTCCGCGCGCAGGGCCGCGGCGTCGGTGTGGTTGCGCAGCACGTGCACACCGCCGAGGTCGGGTAGGCCGGGCAGCCTGCGCGGGCGCAACCCGGTGGCGATGATCAGCTCGCGGTAGTCGAGCGCGGTTCCGTCGGCCAGTCGTAGGCGGCGGGTCTCGGTGTCGACGCCCACCGCCTCCTGGTTCAGCCGCAGATCGATCTTCTTCTCGGTGAAGAATTCCGCGGGCCGCAGGGTGGTGTCGTCGGTTTCGCCGCGGACGAACTGTTTGGACAGCGGCGGACGGTCGTAGGGCGGACGGGATTCGTCGCCGAGCAGGATCAGCTCGTCCTCGTATCCCGCGCGGCGCAACTCCTCGGCGGTGCGCAAACCGGCCAGCCCGGCGCCCACGATCACGATCGGCGCAGCAGTCATGCGGGCATCCCTTCCTTCGGGCCGTCGTCTCGGCCACCACTGACTGTGAAGACAGTTCACCCTAACGTCCGCTTGGTCGGTGCTGTAGTGAGGACCGTCACCTTTACCGTGCCATCGATTGCCGCGCAATCGTGGCCGTTCCTATATCGACCGGCCGGTCAATCAGGTCTATACCGAGGTCAGGACAGATTTTCGGGCCTGTCCACCCCGCCGAATGCAAGGAGGCATACATGTTCACCGAAAGCCGTGCGCAAGATTTCCTGGCCGTGGTGCTGGGCGTCTTCGCCGCACTCTCACCGCTCTGGGTGGAGACGAATGATCGGGCCATGTGGTCGTTGATCGTGCTCGGTGTGCTCATCGCACTGACCGGTCTGGCGCAGATGTACCGTTCCGAGATGGCCTCCGCCGACTATGCGATGGGCCTGCTCGGCGTGCTGATGTTCTTGTCCCCGTGGGTCATGGACTTCAGCGGCTTCAGTGGCGCATCCTGGACCGCATGGGTGGTCGGGATAGTGACCGTGGTCGTCGCGGTGGCAGCGCTGCCCGCGGTATCGGGGCGGCTGCACGATATGGTTCCGCATCACTGACGACCGTGACCAGACCCCGTCGTGCCGGGCGTCGCCGCAGTGCGAAAACCGACGGCGACGCCCGCCAACTGATCCTGGATGCCGCGGAAAGGCTTTTCGCCGCACAGGGGTTCGACGGCACCCCGACGGCGGCGATCGCCGCGTCCGCCGATGTGCCCAAGGGTCTGGTCTTCTATTACTTCCCGACCAAGAACTCGATCCTGACGGCCCTGATGGCCGAACGGGTGCCGCCGCAACCCATCGAGGACATCGGCGCTGTCGTCGCACCGGGTGATCCGGCGACCAGCCTGGTCAATCTCGATGCGGCACTGAACCTTCGCGACCACCATTCCTCGGTGTTGCGAGTGATCATGTGGCGCGAAGCCGACACCCATCCCGACGTCCGCCGCCAGCTGCGCCAGCTGCGTGATCAACTCCTCGACGTCACCGCTCGCGTGCTCCAGGCCAGTGCTCCGGCCCCGGTCCGTCCCGGCACCCTACGCGCGTGCGCCGCCGCCTGGGTCTCGGCCATGTTCGCCATCGCCAGCTCCGACCGCCTGCACGCCCTCGACGGCGTCCCGCTGCCGACCACCGACGAGATTCTCAATGTCGCGCAGGTGGTGGCGGCGGGTATGACACAACTCGGCTGACCGGGATTCGATGCCGAAATATCGCTGACACCCCGTCCGGCCTGCGCGATCGCAACACCGCGCCGTGGTAGCAATAGGTGCCATGCGGGTTATCCAGCGTTTGATAACCGGTGCGCTCCTGGGCGCCTCCGCGGTTCTGATCGTCGGGACGGTCCCCGCCCCGGCTCTGCCTCGCTATCCGGTGGCCGATCCCGATCCCTTCTACTCCCAACCGGCCGACCTCGCGGCCTATCGCCCCGGTGACGTGCTCGCGGTGCGGCGACTGCCGCCACTGCTCACCTTCCCCGGCACCACGCTGACACTGGTGAAGTTCCGCTCCACCAATTCGCGCGGTCTGCCCATCGCGGCGACCACCACCGTGCTGACGCCGCCAGGGCAGCGCCCCGACGGGCCACTGCTGTCCTATCAGCACATCATCAACGGGCTCGGACCGTCGTGTGCGGTGTCGCGGGTGCTCTACACCGCCGATCCGAATCTGCAAGTCCGCGAGGCCGTCGCGCTGAATGTGCTGCTGTTGCGCGGGTGGAGTATCGCCCTGCCCGACCATCTCGGTCCCACCTTCGCCTACGGCGCCGCTAAGCTCGGCGGGCAGATCACGCTCGACGGAATCCGGGCCGCGCAGCGAGTTCCGGAGCTGGCGGTCCAGCACAGTCCGGTGGCGATGGCCGGGTATTCCGGTGGCGGTATGGCCACGGCCTGGGCGGCCGCGCTGGCGCCGAGCTACGCACCGGAGGTGAAACTGGCCGGTGCCGCGGCCGGGGGCGTCCCGGCGAATCTGATGCGCATGATCGAAGGCTTGCAGTTCGACCCGCATCCGGCGTTCGGCCTGGTGATGGCGGCCGCGATCGGGCTCGAACGCGAATATCCCGATCGTTTCCCGATCAGCGACAATCTCAATCCGACCGGTATCGCGGCGCGCGATGCGATGGCCGATGGCTGCACCAATGACATTCTCGCCACCGGCGCTGGTCGCAGCGTTCGCGACTACGCGAGCAACACCTCGCTCATGCACGACGCCGACGCCAGGGCGGTCGTCGAGGAGAACAGCATCGAACTATTCGATCAGGAACCGAATATCCCCATCTTCGAATGGCATTCACCCACCGATCCGCTGATCCCGATCGACTCCATCGTCGCGACCAACCGCCGCTACTGCGCGGCGGGCGTGCCGGTGCAGGCGGAACTGATCCCGACACCGGAACACCTGTCGGCCGCTGTGCTCGGAATGCCGAGCATGGTCGCGTGGCTGGATGCCCGGTTCCGCGGGGAACCGGCCCCGAGCAACTGCTGAACGCGCGAGTGTCGGCTCAGAACTGGATTTTCAGGTGGTCGGTCACCGGCCTGGCCTGGCAACCGAGGATGTAACCGTTCTCGATGTCCTCGGGGTCGAGGATTTCGGCGTTCTCCATGTCGACCTTGCCCTCGAGGACGGTGCATGCGCAGGAACCGCATTCGCCCTCCTGGCAGGAGTAGGGGACATCGAGTCCCTTGGCGAGCATGATGTCGACGAGGGTCTGTTTGCGGGGCCAGCTCAGTTCGTGGACCTCACCGTCGAGTTCCACCTCGACGGTGGCGGCGTCGGCGGCTTCTTCGTCACTGATCTCGACCGGCGCCTGATCGGCGAACGGGTCTCCGGCCAGTGAGTTGAAGACCTCCGCGTGGGTGCGGTTGCGGGGGACGTCGAGCTGGGCGAGTGCGTCGTGCACGCGGTCCATGAACGGGCGCGGGCCGCACATATAGGCGTGGTAGGCGGTGTAGGGGCGGACCAGTCCGGCGAGCGCGTCGGCGGTGGGCAGGCCCTGTAGGTGTTCGAGCCAGTGGATGACGGTGAGCCGCTGCGGGTGCTTATCGGCCAGTTCGCGCAGTTCGGCGGCGAAGATCACCGATTGCGGATCGCGGTTGGCGTAGACGAGCACGATCTTGCCGGTGCCGCGGGCAAGGGCGGATTTCAGGATCGACATGACCGGTGTGATGCCGCTGCCCGCGCCGAACAGCAGCAGATCCTCGTCGAGATCCTTCGGGGTGAACACCCCGGACGGTGGCAGTACCTCGATCTCCGAACCGGCCACGATGTTGTCGCAGAGCCAGTTGGAGCCGTAGCCGCCCTCGGTGCGTTTGACGGTGACCTTGGGCAGATCGTCGGTGTAGGGCGAGCTGGCCAGCGAATAGCAGCGCGCGACCGATCCGGTCTGATCGCTCGGGATGCGCAGGGTGAGGAACTGGCCGGGCTGGTATTCGAAGCGTTCGCGGAGTTCGCCGGGTACGTCGAAGACCAGCGAGGCGGTGTCGGCGGTCTCGGCGATGACCGCGGCAACCCGCAGCACGACCGAGCGTGAGCCGTGTGGAACTTCGACGGTGGTCATGTCGTCCTCTCGAACGTGGCGCGGCCGATCCGGTACCGGTACGGCAAAACTAGAACGTGTTGCAGTTTTATCGTACGTCGGGGTCGGGCTGCTGGACAAGCTGGGCTTCCAGCCCGGCGATCAGCACGCTCACCCCGAAGTCGTACGAATACTTACCGCGCAGGTCGGGCATGTATTTGGTGGCGCGGGCCACCGCATCGGGCAGAGTGACATCGGTCAGCGCCGACCGGTCACGCGGGTTCACCCGGCTGCGACCGAACAGGAAGGTGTGGATGGTCGCGTAGGCGGCCAGCACATTGCGGTCGCTGAATCCCGCGTCGAACAGGATCTCCATCACCGCGGCGATCACATCGAGCTGTTTGCCGAGCATCTGTTCGATCAGCACATCGCCGAGGCCGGGGTGCTTACGCAGTTTCTCATCGATCTGGCCGATGAGTTCACGCAGCCGCTGCTGCCAGGGACCCGACTCCGGTGGCGGTTTGCGTACGCCCGCCAGTGCGGCGGTGGCTACCAGGTCGAGCAGTTCCCGTTTATCGGCCACGTAGTAGTACGGGGCCATCGGCGAAACTCCCAGTTCGCGCGATAGTCGACGCATCGATAGCTTGTCCACGCCGTCTGCGCGGACCACCCGCAATGCGGCCTCGACGATCTCTGATTCCGAGAGGGTATTACCGCCCCCGCTGGCCTGCGTTCGCCCGACTCCCATGCCACCTCTACCACCGCGGGCGCCTTCGGCCCGTCATGTCCTGTTCAGCTGCTTGCCACCGGAAAGTTTAGAGGGCTCGGGGCTGGTGCTGCCGATTCCTCGGTCGAAACCGCTTCTTTTTGTCAGTTCATGACGTTATGGTGTGTGAGCGCGGCTACATCTGTGGCCGCGACCACAGTGCCCACTGGAGTGGAGGTAGCCATGCCGGACCAGGGATTCAACGGACCCGCCGACACCGACAACCGCGGCCCGATCGCGGCCGCCGCGCAGCGCTCGGCCGAGGACAACACACCGCTGGTGGAGGAATCGCTCATCGAAGAGGTGTCCATCGACGGTATGTGCGGCGTCTACTGATCTGAGAGGAGCGCCCGAAATGCTCGATCTCGATACGCGCTGGCAGCTGCATCCGCGAGTTGCCCTGCGGCCGGAACCGTTCGGCGCGCTGCTATATCACTTCGGCACGCGCAAGCTGTCGTTTCTGAAGAATCCGCGCATCGTCGAGATCGTGCGGTCGCTGCCCGCGCAGCCATCGGTGCGTTCGGCCATGCGGGCCGCCGGTGTGGACGACGCCGCGGCCGCGTCGTATGTGAAAGCGCTGACGCAGCTGGCCGATTCGGACATGATCGTCGGTGCGTCCACATCGACCCCGCTGGTGCAGCCGGTCGCACCCGCGCCGTTCGCGCCCGCGGCCCCTGGTGATGATCGGGCGGTGCGGCTCGTCGACCGATTCGAATCGGGGCTGGCCGCGCCGATCTGCCTGACCTGGGAACTCACCTACGCGTGCAATCTGTCCTGTGTGCATTGCCTGTCGTCGTCCGGGCGGCGCGATCCGCGTGAGCTGAGCACCGAGCAGTGCAAGGCGCTCATCGACGAGTTCCAGCGCATGCAGGTGTTCTATGTCAATATCGGCGGCGGCGAACCCACTGTGCGCCCGGACTTCTGGGAACTGGTCGACTACGCCACCGATCACCAGGTGGGAGTGAAGTTCTCCACCAACGGTGTTCGGATCACCCCCGAGGTCGCCGCGCGGCTGGCCGCCAGTGACTATGTGGACGTACAGATCTCGCTCGACGGCGCCGACGCCGCCGTCAACGATGCGGTGCGCGGACCCGGTTCCTACGATATGGCGATCCGCGCACTGGAAAACCTGGCCGCGGCCGGGTTCGAGGATGCCAAGCTGTCGGTGGTGGCGACCAGGCACAATATCGCCCAGCTCGACCAGTTCCGGGAGATCGCCGATCGTTACGGCGCCACCCTGCGGCTGACCCGGCTGCGTCCGTCCGGCCGCGGCGCCGATGTGTGGGATGAGCTGCATCCCTTGCCGCAACAGCAGCGTGAACTCTACGAATGGCTGCTGCGCAATGGCGACGGTGTACTCACCGGTGACTCGTTCTTCCACCTGTCGGCCTTCGGCGAGGCGCTGCCGGGACTGAACATGTGCGGTGCGGGCCGGGTGGTGTGTCTGGTGGATCCGGTGGGCGATGTCTATGCCTGCCCGTTCGCCATCCACGACCGCTTTCACGCCGGAAACGTGGTCGCCGACGGTGGTTTCGCGAGCGTATGGCGGGAATCGGAGCTTTTCGGGCAGTTGCGTGAGCCCACCGGCGGCGGCGCGTGCTCGTCCTGCGCGCATTACGACGCGTGCCGGGGTGGCTGTATGGCGGCGAAGTTCTTCACCGGTCTGCCCGCCGATGGGCCGGACCCGGAATGCGTACAGGGTTACGGTGAAGCGGCGCTCGCGGACGCGGGCCGGGTGGTGCCGCGCTCATCGGTCGACCATTCGCGGCGGAGCGCGCCGCGGCGTTCGGGCGGGCGTAAATCCGGGCCCGTTCCGCTGACGCTGCTGACGCCGCCGCGGCGGCCGTCGCGGGCCTGTGACGAGAGCCCGCTGGGGTAGCCGCGCGCGGATAGCCGGGGCCGGTGCGCGAACCATCCGAGGTTCGCGCACCGACCGCGCGGTACGCGATTGCCATTCGGTTGCCATCGAAGCGAGGACTCGCCCGGTAATCGTTCAGCAACGCAGATCCTGTCGGATACCGGGCCTACCACGCGAAATACTCCGGAACTGGTTGCGTGTTTCGCGACTGTTGGTGTCAGCCGAGCGAACTCCGTCTAACATGCCAGGAATGCGCCATGATCGCCTTCCCGACGGATTCGGGGTGCGGATCGATCCACGGGTACGCGCATACTCCGGGGGACGCATCCTGATCGGAGGAACACCCGCGAGGTTGCTGCGCCTTGCCCCGGAAGCCGCCGAAATGATCGGCGACGGGTACCTCGAGGTCAACGGCCCGAAGTCTGCCGTCGTTGCCAGGCGGCTGCTCGATTCCGGGGTGGCCAACCCGCGGCCCCGGCTGCTGCCCTCACCCGAGGACGTCACCGTCATCGTGCCGTTGCACAACAACGCCGACGGTCTGGTCCGGCTGCTCGCCGCCCTGCGCGGCCACAATGTGATCGTCGTCGACGACGGCTCCGACCAGCCGGTGCGGGTGCCGCCGGAGGGCGGTGGTCGATGCCGGGTCAGCGTGCTGCGCCATGAGCGTGCGCTGGGGCCCGCCGCCGCGCGCAATGCCGGATTGCGGGCGGCGACAACCGAGTTCGTGGCGTTCCTGGATTCCGATGTGGTGCCGCGCAGCGGCTGGCTCGAGGTCATGCTCGGGCATTTCAGCGATCCCGAGGTGGCGTTGGTCGCGCCGCGGATCGTGGCGCTCGATCCCGAATCCAATGCGCTGGCCCGCTATGAGCACACCCGGTCCTCGCTGGATCTCGGCAGGCGCGAGTCTGCGGTGCAATCGCGCGGGATGGTGTCGTACGTGCCGAGCGCGGCGCTGCTGGTGCGGCGTGGGGCGCTGCTGGCCGAGGGTGGTTTCGACGAGTCCATGCACGTCGCCGAGGATGTGGACCTGTGCTGGCGGCTGGAGCGGGCGGGCTGGCGGTTGCGCTACGAACCGGCTGCCCATGTCGCCCACGATCACCGGGTGTCGTTCCGGGCCTGGTTCAACCGGAAGATGTTCTACGGCACCGGGGCCGCACCGCTGGGCGCACGGCATGCGGGCATGGTGTCTCCACTGTCGGTGCCGTCGTGGACCATGCTGGCCGCGGTGCTGTTCGGCACCCAGACCCGCTGGGGTTTCGTCGGCGGGGTGTTCACCCTGGTGGCGGCGCTCGGCAGATTGCGGCGCGTCTTCGGCGAACTGGACAATCCGACCCGGATCGCGGCGATCTATCTGGCCCGCGGATTCTTCGCCGGACTGTGGCGGTTGGCCTCGGCCATGTGCCGACATTATTGGCCGGTCACCGTGCTGGCCATGGTGGCGTCGCGGCGGATCCGGCGTATCGCGGTGACGATGGCCCTGGCCGACGGGCTGGCCGACTGGTTCACCCACCGCGATGCGGGCGGCCTCGATCCGTTCCGCTACATCGCCTTCCGCCGGGTCGACGATATCGCCTACGGTTCCGGCCTGTGGCTCGGCGCCTGGCGGGCACGCAGCATCGAATCGCTGAAGCCCACCACACCGCCGCGCTGAGCGCGAACGGCTGTCGGAACGGATGACGGACACGCTCATCGTCGGTGGCGGTAGTGCGGGCTGTGTGCTCGCCGCCCGGCTCAGTGCGGATCCGGCTCATCGCGTGCGGCTGCTGGAGGCCGGGCCCATCTGGGATTCGCCCGCACTGTTTCCGCCGGGTCTGCGCGATGCCACCGAACTACCGCTCGGCGATGACGCGCTGCTCTGGCACTACCCGATCCAACTGACCCCGAGCACCGCCGGGACCACCGTGCGCGGCCGGGTGATCGGCGGCTCTGGATCGGTCAACGGCTGCTACTTCGTGCGCCCACCCGCCACCGACTTCGCCGCATGGAGCCGCGAGATCGGCGCTGCGGGATGGTCTTACGACGAGGTGCTGCCGGCGCTGTGCCGACTCGAACACGATCACGACTTCGGCGATCGCGCCGGTCACGGTGCCGACGGGCCGGTTCCGGTGCGCCGCCCGGACTCGATCAGCCCGCTCACCGAAGAGTTCGTCGCGGCCGCCGCGGCGACCGGATTCGCCGAGATACCCGATCTGAACGCGCCCGGCGCGGACGAGATCGGCTATGGCCCGGTGCCCGGCAATATCGACCGCTCGGCCGGGGCGGCGCTGCGGATGGGCAGCGCGCAGGCGTACCTGCTGCCCGCGCTCGCCCGACCCGGTCTTATCGTCACCGCGGAAACACCGGTGACCGGGATCCGGTTCCGCGGTACCAGGGCCATCGGGGTCGAATGCCTGCGGGACGGCGTGGTGGAGTTCATCGCCGCCGATCGGATCGTGCTGTGCGCGGGCGCGATCGAATCGGCGGCACTGCTGCTGCGGTCGGGGATCGGTGATCCGGCGCGGCTGCGGGCACTCGGGATCCCGGTTGTGCATCCTGCGCCCGTCGGCGAATGGTGCACCGATCATCCCGAGATCGGTATCGACTACCGGCATCCGGCACCGCATCGTCGCGCCATGGTGCTCGAATACGTGCTGGAACTCGGTGATATCGAAATCCGTCCGTACACGATGGCTTTCACGCCGGGGGCGCGGCAGTTCGCGATCGCGTTGATGCGTCCGCACGGCGCCGGTGAGCTGCGGTTGCGGTCGGCCGACCCGTTCGTGCCGCCGATGATCGACCAGCGTTATCTCGAACAGCGCCGGGACCGGGACGAGCTGCGTGCCGCGGTGCGGTTGTCGACGGAGATCCTGCGGCAGATGTCGGCGAGCCCGGCTGCCGCGCCGATACCGGACAGCGTCTCCGACGAGTGGCTGACGGCGCACCTGGCCACCTCACAACATCTGTCGGGAACCTGCCGGATGGGCGCGCCCACCGATGCGCGGGCCGTGGTCGACGAGCGCTGCCGCGTGCACGGCATCGACGGTCTGGCGGTGGCGGATCTCTCGATCGTCCCGGTGCCGCTCGGGCGTGGGCCGCAGGCGACGGCGGTGCTCATCGGTGAACGAGCCGCCGATCTGCTGACCGACACCTGACACCGCGGGTGCCGCGTGGCTCACATCGGGCCGATGGGCGTGACGCGTGTGACCTGGCGGACAAACCTCACCATCCGCCGGTCGTTACCGGTACCCGCCGGTACAGTCTGTCGTAGGTGAAAAGCAAATGGTCAGCAATCTTGCGGGTGGTCGCCCCTCGCGGCATGGAGTAGAACCCGGCACGCAGCTCGGTGCACTGGAAGCCTATGCCGCTCGAGCGCATGGATATCTCGGTGCCGGTGGTGAGCGGCTGTCCCGGCTCGCCGGTCTACTGCGGCCCGCGGTCCTCGAATCGTGGTTGCGCAGTGTTCGCGGTGGCATCGATCCGATGGACGTCGTCGACGGTCGCGGACTGCGCGGCGCCGACCTCCAGCGCTACCGCGATGCCCATCCGATCGCCGCCCTGATGCCACTGATCGACAAACTTCTCGTCGAGGACGCCGCCCGCACCGGGTTGATCGTGGTCGTGGCCGATCAGTTCGGTCGGGTGCTGTCGGTACACGGTGACGCCGAACGGGTCAGTGCCGCCACCGAGATCGGCTTGCGCGCCGGTGACGATCTGAGCGAGCGCCGTATCGGCACCAATGCCGTCGGCATGGTGGTCCGCACCGGACGGGCCGCCTGGATCCACGGTCCCGAACATTTCCTGCATCGTATGCATCAGCTCACCGGCGCCGCCGCGCCCGTGCACGATCCGGACGGCAGGCTGGTCGGGGTGCTGATGATCGCCGGTGGTGTGCGGGTGGCGCGGCCGGAGATCCTGGCCCTGGTGAAGGCGGCGGCGACCGCGGCGGAGATGGATCTGCTGCTCACCGTCATGCGGGCCGATCGGCACGCGCCGGCGGGCAATGCCCGCGATCGAGGGGCCGGTCTCGCGCCCGATCGCGGCAGGCTGGGCCTCGATGTGCTCGGTCTCGGGCAGCCGCAGCTGAGCATCGCCGGTAAGCGCGTGCCGCTCTCGCAGCGGCATGCCGAGATCCTGCTGCTGCTCACCGAACATCCCGAGGGCCTCGGCGCCGACCATCTGGCCCTGCTGCTCGATGACACCGATCTGGACAACGGCACCATCCGCGCCGCCATGTCGCGGCTGCGCACGGTGGTGGGGCCCGAGGTGTTCGGCTCACGGCCCTACCGGTTACGGGTTCCGGTGGCCACCGATATCGATTTCCTGCGCGCCGCGCTGGACTCCGGTGATGTGGACGCGGCCCTGCGGCTCTACGCGGGGCCGGTGCTGCCCCGCTCGAACGCGCCCGGAATCGTCGATCTGCGCGATGAGCTGCGGGTTCGGCTGCGGACCTCGGTGCTGGATTCGCGTGATCCGGCCGCGCTGCGACGGTGGACATCGACTGCGGAGGGGCGCGACGACGCGTCGGCCTGGGTCGCCTACCGGTCGACCGTCGACCGCGATTCGCCGCTGTTCGCCCAGATCGAGGCCAAGATCCGGGTGCTCGATCGGCGGCTCGGCGCGGATGCAACGCAGATGCAACGTTTCGGCTCATAGTCTGCCCATCTGAAAGTGCGATAGCTCACATGCGCGAGGCGTAGCTGGTCGCGGGTAGAGGGCTGCCCGGAGTCGGTCGCACCGGGGGCTATCTGGACGCTTGTCCGATATTTTTAGAGCAATCAGTTCCTTTTTATTTCGACCTGGCCTAGTGTTCGCAATACGTGGATGACATCCATGTGACGTATCCGACATACCGCCGTTATCGAAACCGCGGTGGCAGTGAAGGTGGAGGAAAGATCACCAGCTAGGCATCTTCGGTCCGCTCCGGAAAGCCCGGCCCGCACGGCCCGCCGAATCCGGACGGCACGGCGGTGACCCACCGGTCACCGATTCTGTTCACGCACATCTGTCGAATACACGCGATTCCCCCGACGAGCATCGCGTGCGATTCGCCGACACCTCATGCGGTAGCCACAGCCGCGCCGCGGGACTCCGACCCCCGTTGCGCAGGCTTATTCGTGCTGCCCAAAAGCATTCGGCCAGCCGATAATTCGCCATTCGAGGAGGCTCTGGTGCACGGTACGGAGTTGGGTGGAACCAGCGCACAGCAGCGGGAAACACTGCCGCCGCAGGTGCGAACATCCGCGCAGGCCCGGTTTCCGCTCGCACCGGCGCAGCTGGGGGTCTGGTACGCCCAACTGCTCGATCCCGAGGTGCCGATCAATGTGGCGCAGTATGTGGATGTGCGCGGTGCGGTGGACGCCGAACTGTTGCAAGAGGTTTCGACCGCGGCGGCGCGCGAGTACGAATCGGTGCTCGTCCGTATCGGCGAATCCGACGGTGTGCCGTATCAGTGGGTCGATCAGGAATTGCCGGTCGACATTCCGGTGATCGATTTCCGTTCGCATCCCGATTCCGTTGCCGCGGCCATGGAATGGATGCGGGCGGAGGCGAGTGCGCCGGTGGATCTGCTGCACGATCGCCTGTTCGCCGGTGCGCTGCTACGCGTCGAATCCGAACGTTATTTCTGGTATCTACGCGCCCACCACATCATCCTCGACGGATTCGGTGCGCTCACCAACACCATGCGGGTGGCCGAGCGCTACACCGCGCGTGTGCTCGGACGGGAGGCGGAGTCGGTCTCGCCCGGCAGCCTTGCGGCGCTGGTGGAGGGTGAGCACACCTATCGCGGCAGTGCCAGATTCGGCACCGATCGCGCACACTGGGCCGAGCGGGTGGCCGGGCTCGACGCCCCGACCAGCCTCGACGGACGCACCGCACCGCGGTCGGCGGCCAACCTGATCGCCGGGCGGCCGCTGCCCGATCGGCTCACCGAGCGGATGAACACCCTTGCCGCCAGCCAGGATTCGACCCCCGCGGTGGTGCTGCTCGCCGCCTTCGCCGCCTACCTGGGCCGACTCACCGACCGCGACGACGCGGTGCTCAGCCTGCCGGTGACCGCTCGGACCACCGCGGTCATGCGCAGGTCGGCGGGCATGCTCTCCAATATCGTGCCGCTGCGCCTGTCGACCGACGGCACCTGGGGTGAGCTGCTGCGCGCGACGCGGGTCGAGGTGGCGGGTGCGCTACGGCATCAGCGGTACCGGGCCGAGGACATCCGCCGCGACGCCGAGCACGATGGGCGCCCGGCCCGGCGCGCGCTGTTCGGTCCGCTGGCCAACATCATGCTGTTCCGCAGCGATCTGACCCTCGGCACCGCGCCCGGCCAGTACCACGTGCTGTCCACCGGCCCGGTGGAGGATCTGAGCCTCAATGTCTATTACGGCGAACGCGATCGGGTGCACGTCGACTTCGAGGCCAACCCCAACCTGTACGCCGCCGACGATATCGCTCGCCACCACACCAGATTCGTTCGCTATCTGGACCGGTTGCTGGTCACCGAACTGGATGCGCCGCTGGCCGATGTCGAGGTCGCCACCGAGCTGGAGCTCGAGGTCAGCACCAAGATCTGGAATGCCACCGACCATCCGGTGGACGAGCGGGCCACGCTGGTGTCGATGTTCCAGGCGCAGGCCGCGCGCACGCCGGACGCGGTCGCGCTGCGATTCGCCGGAGCGCCGGACCTGACCTACGCGCAGCTGTCCGCGCGGGCCGACCGGTTGGCTCGCGTGTTGATCGCGCGCGGTATCGGGCCCGAGACGCTGGTGGCGCTGCATATCCGCCGCTCGCCCGAACTGGTCATCGCCATGTACGCGGTGCTCGCCGCCGGGGCCGCCTATGTGCCACTGGACCCCGATCATCCCGCCGAACGCACCGCCCACATCGTGGCGACCGCGCGGCCCGCCGGTGTGCTGATCGCAGGGGATCGGCCGCTGCTCGCCGAGGGCTCGGTGCCCGTGCTCGACATCGACGATCAGGACGCGACCGGGCCGTCGGGTCCGATCTGGGACCGGGAGCGCACCACGCCGTTGCGTCCGTCCCATCCGGCCTACGTGATCTTCACCTCCGGTTCTACCGGCACACCCAAGGGGGTCGTGGTCTCGCATGCCGCGATCGTGAACCGGCTGGTGTGGATGCAGAGCGCCTACCGGCTCACCGCGGCCGATGTGGTGTTGCAGAAGACACCGGCCACCTTCGATGTGTCGGTATGGGAGTTCTTCTGGCCGTTGCAGGTGGGTGCGACGCTGGTGCTGGCCCAGCCCGACGGACATCGCGATCCGGCCTATCTGCGTGCGGCGATCGCCGAATACCGCGTCACCACCGCACATTTCGTGCCATCGATGCTCGAGGTGTTCCTGGCTCATCAGGACATCGGCGCCGAGACCTCGCTGCGCACGGTCTTCGCTTCCGGCGAGGCGCTACCCGCCTCACTCGCCCAGCGGCTACGGGTGCTGACCGGCGCCCGGCTGCACAACCTGTACGGTCCGACCGAAGCGGCGGTGGATGTCACCTTCCATGAGGTGAGCGATGCCGACACCGTTTCGGTGCCGATCGGGGCACCGGTGTTCAACACCAGACTGCATGTGCTCGATTCGCGGCTGCGTCCGGTACCGGTCGGGGCGCCGGGTGAGCTGTATCTGTCGGGGGTACAGCTCGCCCGGGGATATGCGGGTGCGCCCGGGCTGTCGGCGGGCCGATTCGTCGCCCACCCGTACGGCGCCGAACCGGGGGAGCGGATGTACCGCACCGGTGATGTGGTGCGGTGGACGACCAATGGTGAGTTGGAGTATCTGGGCCGCACCGATTTCCAGGTGAAACTGCGCGGGTTGCGGATCGAGCCGGGCGAGATCGAGACGGTGCTCGCTGCTGTCGATGCGGTGGTCCGCGCGGTGGTCGTGGTGCGTGATGATCACGGCGTCGGCGAACAGCTGGTGGCCTATGTGGTGGAGGCCGAGCCGGACACCGTGACGGCGGAGCAGCTGCGCGCGGCGGCCGCGCGGGCACTGCCCGGCTATATGGTGCCCGCCGCCTATGTGGTGCTCGACGCGCTGCCGGTCAATGCCTCCGGCAAATTGGATCGTGGTGCGCTACCCGCGCCTCGGCGCGCCGCGGCGGTGTACACCGCACCCGCGAGCCCGGTGGAGCAGGCGGTGGCCGGGGTGTTCGCCGAACTGCTCGGTTCGCAGCGCATCGGCCGCGAGGACGACTTCTTCGCACTCGGCGGCAACAGTCTGATCGCCACTCGGGTGGCGGCCAGGCTCGGCGCCGACCTCGGCTGCCGCCTCGGTGTGCGTGAGTTGTTCGCCGCGTCCACCGTGGCCGGGTTGGCCGAGCTGATCGAGCGACGCTCCGGCACCGGCGCGCTCCCGCCGCTGTACGCGCGCCCGCGACCGGAATATGTGCCGCTCTCGCCCGCGCAGCAGCGGATCTGGTTCCTCAACCGGTTCGAGGCCACGAGTGCGAGCTACAACATGCCGTTCGTGCTGCGGCTGCGTGGCGATCTCGATCGGCCCGCGCTGTGCGCCGCACTGGCCGATCTGGTCGAACGCCATGAGGTGCTGCGCACCGTCTTCCCGGCGAC
This sequence comes from Nocardia cyriacigeorgica, assembly GCF_029868385.1. GTDB lineage: Bacteria > Actinomycetota > Actinomycetes > Mycobacteriales > Mycobacteriaceae > Nocardia > Nocardia cyriacigeorgica_F. The sequence continues at coordinate 175,957 of NZ_JARWNX010000039.1, forward strand.
CCCACCCGGTGTGGATGCGGCGGGGTCGGCGGCGCATCAGGTGGTGCTGGAGCCCGCGCAGTTCGAGGTGCGGCCGGAAGCGATCGGCGCGGAGGAACTGGCGGGTGAGCTGGCGCGGTTCGCGGCGGCCGGGTTCGATCTGGAGCGCGAGATTCCGTTCCGGGCAAGAATTTTCGACGTCGATGACGACAGTTGCGCACTGGCCGTTGTCGCGCACCATATCGCCGCCGATGGACTGTCACTGCGGGTGCTGGCCCGGGATGTGATGGCCGCCTACACCGCCCGGTGTGACGGTGTGCCACCGGCGCTGTCGCCGCTGCCGGTGCAGTACGCCGACTACAGCATGTGGCAGCGGGATCTGCTCGGCTCGGCCACCGACCCGGACGCACCGATGGGTCGTCAGCTGGACTTCTGGACCAATGCCCTGTCGGGGGCGCCGGATCTGCTCGAGCTACCCGCCGACCGGCCGCGTCCGGCGGTCGCGTCCGGGCGCGGCGCGACACACCGATTCGAGATTCCCGCCGACGTGTACGCCGCGATCATCGAAACCGCACGTGCGCAGCGCCTCTCGCCCTTCATGGTGGTGCACACCGCGTTCGCCGCGCTGCTGTCGCGTCTCGGCGGCACCGACGACATCGTGATCGGTACTCCGGTCGCCGGACGCGGCGATCGCGCGCTCGACGATCTGGTCGGCATGTTCGTCAACACCCTCGCGCTGCGCACCACCGTCGCCGCAGACAGCACCGTCGAGCAGTTGTTCGCGCAGGTGAAAGCATCCGATCTGGCCGCATTCGGACACGCCGAGCTACCGTTCGAGCAGGTGGTGGAGGCCATCAATCCGCCGCGCTCCCAGGCCCGCCACCCGCTGTTCCAAGTGCTGCTCGCCTTCGACAACGCGGGCGACATGAGCTTCGAACTCCCCGGTATCTCGGCAAAGACCAGTACTCTGGACGCCGGGGTGACCAAGTTCGATCTCCAACTCACGGTCACCGATCACCTCGGCGGGGCCGGACTCAGGGAAGGTCCGGCGCCGACCGAGGTCCCCGCCGAATTCACCTATGCCACAGATCTTTTCGACGAATCAACGATCGCCTGGTACGCGCGGCTGCTGGTGCGCGTATTGCGAGCCGTCACCGATGACGGTGGGCTCCTCATCGCCGATCTGCCGCTACTGGATGCCGCCGAACAGCAGCGGGTGATCGAACTCGGTGATGCGACCGCGATGCGTCCGGTACGGCGCGCGACCGTCGGCCGGGCACCGACCGGCGACGAATGGGCGGCACTCGCACAGCGGCTGTCCGCGCCGAGCATCACCGAGGTGCGTGCGGACGTAGCCGAACGCGACTCCAGCGCAGCACCTTCGATCGTGGGCCGGGCCGCCGAGGGCGGCCGTCCGATCCCCGACGGCCCGACCCTGCTCGACGCATTCGCCGCCCGCGTCGCGCGCACCCCACACGCCGTCGCGGTCATCGACGGCGCACTCCGGCTGACCTACGCCGAACTCGCCGACCGCGCCAACCGGCTCGCACGACGCCTCATCGCCGCGGGTATCGGACCGGAAACCCTGGTGGCGCTGGGCATACCTCGTTCGGCCGACTTCGTCGTCGCCACCTACGCGGTGCTCACCGCAGGCGGCGCCTACGTCCCGCTGGACCCCGAGCAACCACCCGCACGCATCGCAAAGGTGCTGGCGACCGCGCGGCCGGTGTGCGTGCTGACCCGATCGGGAGACGCCTGGGCAGCCGACACCGCGGTACCGGTCCTGACAGTGGGCGACGGTGAATCAGCGCCGTACTCACCCGATCCGGTGACCGACGCCGAGCGGCGCGCACCCCTGCGCCCCGACCACACCGCGTACGTCATCTTCACCTCCGGCTCCACCGGGCTCCCCAAGGGCGTCGCCGTGCAGCACGCCTCCGTCGTCAACCAGATCGACTGGATCACCGCCGAATACGGTATCGACGCCGACGATGTGGTGCTGTTCAAAACACCGACCACCTTCGACGTCTCGGTGTGGGAGCTGTTCGCGCCCACCGCGGTCGGTGCGCGGATGGTGGTGGCCGAACCGGGCGGGCATCGCGATGTGACCTATCTGGCCGAGACCATTGCGGCGCACCGGGTGACCATGACCTCCTTCGTACCGTCCATGCTGACGGTATTCGCCGAGACCGCGCCCGCCGAATCGCTGGCCTCGCTGCGCACGGTGCTGGTGGCCGGTGAGGCCATGACCGGGGCGGCCGCGGCGGCCTTCGGCGCGGTGAGTCCGGCCGAGCTGTACAACCTGTACGGGCCAACCGAATTCACCGTGCACGCCACCCACGCGCCGGTATCGGCGCGGGTCAGCGGCTCGGCGCCGATCGGACGTCCGGTGCCGGGCGGCCAGGTGCTCGTCCTCGACGCACGGCTGCGCCCGGTTCCCGACACGGTGGTCGGGGAGCTGTATCTGTCCGGAGTGCAGATGGCGCGCGGATATCACGGTCGCGCCGACCTCAGCGCGGGACGTTTCGTCGCCAACCCCTACGGCCCCGCGGGTGCGCGCATGTACCGCACCGGCGATCTGGTCCGCCGGAACCGGGACGGTGATCTGGAATATCTGGGCCGCAGCGATTTCCAGGTGAAACTGCGTGGTCAGCGCATCGAACTCAGTGAGATCGAGGCGGCACTGACCGCATCGGGCGAAGTGCGGTCGGCCGCCGTGCGTGTGTACACGCATGCGGCCGGTGAGCTGCTGGTCGCGTATGTGGTGACCGGCCTCGAGGACCCGGCGCACGAACTCGAGGCCAGGCTGCGTGCCGTACTGCCCTCGTACATGGTGCCCGGCGCCTACGTCCGCGTGGACGCGATGCCGTTGACCAGCTCGGGCAAACTCGATCGCAAGGCACTACCCGATCCGGTGCTGACCGCCGCCACCTTCCGCGCACCCGTGAGCCGGGCCGAGCAGACGGTGGCGGAGATCTTCGCGCAGACGCTCGGCGTCGACCGGGTGGGCCTGGACGACGATTTCTTCGCCCTCGGCGGGAACTCGCTGGTCGCCACCCAGATCGCGGCCCGCATCGCCGCGCTGCTCGATATCGATGTGCCGGTGCGGATGCTGTTCGAACATCCGACCGTCGGTGCCCTCGCCGCCCGGCTGACCGCAACGGACGGCGCCGCGCGCGCCCGCCGCCCGCTGGTCGTGGGGGAGCGGCCCGAGGTGGTGCCGCTGTCGTACGCGCAGCAGCGCATGTGGTTCCTCAACCAGTTCGACGCGGAGTCGGTGGCGAACAATCTCACGGCCGCGGTGCGGTTGACGGGTGTGCTCGACCAGCAGGCCCTGAGCGCGGCGCTCGCCGATGTGGTGCAGCGTCACGAGTCGCTGCGGACGATGTACCCAGCCGTGGACGGTGTGGCCCGCCAGCAGGTGCTTGCGGCAGACGCGGTCGCGCTGCGGTGGCAGATCGACGAGATCGAGCCCGGTGAGCTGGCTGCCAGGATTCGCGCCGAAGCCGCAGTGGCGTTCCAGGTCGATCGGGAACCGCCGGTCCGGGTCGGGATGCTGCGCCTCGGCGTCGACGATCATGTACTGCTGGTGTCGATCCACCACATCAGCGCCGATGGCTGGTCGATCGCGCCGCTCACCCGCGACCTCATGCTCGCCTACGCGGCTCGCTGCACCGGCCGTGCGCCGGAATGGTCGCCGCTGCCCGCGCAGTACGCCGACTACACACTGTGGCAGCGTGACATCCTCGGCGTCGAGAGCGAGCCGGATTCGCCGCTGGCCCAGCAGATCAGGTTCTGGTCGACCGAACTGGACGGGCTGCCCGACGTCCTGGATCTACCCGCCGACCGGCCGCGTCCCGCCATGGCCTCCGGTCGCGGCGCACGGCACGCGTTCACCATCGACGCCGCCACCCATCGCGGTATCCGTGAGCTGGCCCGCCGCTCGAACGCCTCACTGTTCATGGTGCTGCACGCCGCCTTCGCGACCCTGCTCTCGCGCCTGACGGGCCGGGCCGATATCGCCATCGGCACACCCGTGGCGGGTCGTGGTGATGCGGCGCTGGACGATCTGGTCGGCATGTTCGTCAATACGCTGGTGCTGCGGTCGCAGGTGCGATCCGACCGCGGTTTCGCCGAACTGCTGGCTGCCGTCCGCGACAGTGATCTGCGGGCGTTCGCGCATGCGGATGTGCCGTTCGAGCGGTTGGTGGAAGTGTTGAATCCACCGCGTTCGGCGGCAAGGCATCCGCTGTTCCAGGTGATGCTCGACGTCCAGAACACGGCGACCACCAGCCTGGAGCTGGCGGGAATCACCGCGACCCGACTCGATATCGACACCCGCACCGCCAAATTCGACCTGCACCTGACGGTCACCGAAACCGAAGACGGCGGTACTCCGGCGGGTATCGACGCCGTCTTCGAATACGCGACCGATCTGTTCGACGCCGCCACCATCGCCGCCTTCGCCGACCGGCTGCGGCTGTTGCTGGACGCGGCGCTGGCCGATCCGCAGCGCCCGGTGGGCGACCTCGAGCTGCTGACCGCCGCCGAGCGGGTGCAGGTGCTCGACACCTGGAACGGCACCGTGGCCGAGGTGCCTGCCGGGCAGACGTTGGTGTCGCTGTTCGAGGCGCAGGTGGCGCGTACACCGCATGCGGTCGCGGTGTCGTTCCGCGACGAACCTGCCCAGCCGTCCGGCGATCCCTTGTCGTCGGATTGCGTGGTGATGGTGGGTCGCTCGTCCTCAGGCGAGGACCTGTCGTCGGGTCCCGGTGTGATGATCGGCCACTCGTCGGGCGACGACCACTCGTTGTCGAGTGACCTCGCGATGTTCACCCACTCGTCGTCCAACCACCTGTTGTCGAGTGACTCCGCGGTGCTCGGCCACGCGTCGCCCGGCGATCACGCCCCGGCGGGCCACCGTGTGACGCTCACCTACTCCGAGTTCGCGGCTCGGGTGAACCGACTGGCCCGGCTGCTGGTGTCGATCGGGGTGGGGCCGGAGAGCACGGTCGCGGTGGCCATGCCGCGTTCGGTGGATCTGGTGGTCGCCATGTACGCGGTGCTCACCGCGGGTGGTGCGTATGTGCCGGTGGACCCGGAGCATCCGGTCGAGCGCATCGGGCAGGTGTTGCGGACGGCGCGGCCGGTGTGTGTGCTCACTCGGTCCGGTGACGGGCTGGATCTGCCGGTCCCCGATTCCGGCGATGCGCATGTGTGGGCGGTGCTGGACGTCGACCAGTTCGATACCTCCGACTATTCGGACGCGCCGCTGACCGACGACGACAGGCTCGGTGCGCTCACCGCCGACAACGCGGCATACGTCATCTTTACGTCGGGTTCGACGGGTCGGCCGAAGGGTGTGGGGGTTTCGCATGCGGCGATTGTGAATCGTCTGGTGTGGATGCAGTCGGTGTACCGGCTGGGTGGTTCGGATGTGGTGTTGCAGAAGACGCCTGCGACGTTCGATGTGTCGGTGTGGGAGTTTTTCTGGCCGTTGCAGGTGGGTGCGCGGTTGGTGGTGGCGAAGCCGGATGGTCATCGTGATCCGGCGTATTTGGCGGAGTTGATCGGGGCGGAGGGGGTGACGATCACTCACTT
>NZ_JARWNX010000040.1 GCF_029868385.1 Nocardia cyriacigeorgica
ATCCGCCAAATCCCGCTCCGACGGCACACCCACCGCCTGCCCACCCACCAACCCGACCACCAACACCGCAGCACCCGCCACCACCGCAGCACGCAACACACGACGCGAAACACTCCACCGCATAACAAGCCTTCCTGAACGACAACATTCCAGCGAAGGTGCCGACCCGAATTTCGGCGACACCAAAACTGCGCCAACGGTATTTGCGGCGGCGGCGAGTTCTCACGCGGAACGGCGGTCTCTGGAAACCTCACGAAAAACGATCACCGGGATTCGGCACGATGGACAGTCGGGAGGTCGATGTGTTGTGCTCCGGCGGTTGCGAACTCGGCGTGACCAGCGCTTGCGGTGTGCAGCGACCCGGATAGGTGCGTAGATGTGCCAGCGGCATGGTTCGGACCACGGAAACAATGTGTGCGGAAACAATTCCCGAATGGATACCGCTGTGAGCTGTACAGCCGCGGATTCGAGCCCTGCTATTTCCTGTCTCGTCGCGGATACAGTTGCTATCCCGGTGAAATCTGTTGGAGCAGGTCGGTCGCCGTGGCCATCGAGATTTCACAGTCAGAACACCCTTCGATGCCGAGACATCGACGGCGAGCGCGCGATAGCGCGCTGCCCGGCGAGCATCAGGGGGAGGCAGGAGGCCGATGCCGGATGTATCTCGCAAGCGTGTTCGTCACCTGGTTGACCTTCGCCGCCCTTGGTGCGACCTCACTCTGGGTGGTGTGGGCGGCCCCGGTCTCCACCCGCGCCAAGGTGCAGCGCTCAGTGGGTCCCGTCTGCTTGCTGAGCGTTGTGGTGATGCTGGTGTGGATGCAGTTCGCGGCCGGATGGTGATGCGATGCGTCAGGATGCCAGTCCGCGCACCTGTTCCAACAGTCCGACGATCTGCTGAATCGTGTCGAGGTTCTGCAACGGCTCGGGGATCCGGCGGCGCAGCCGTTCCCAGCGGCTGGCGGCACCACTGATATCCGGTTCCGGCCGGGCCAGGTCGGCGAGGACATCATCCACATCGGCGGCGGAATCGGGTGCGGTGGCGAGTTGGCCGCGGAGGCGGGTGAGTTCGTCGCGGAGGTCGGTGAGCAGGGCGGCGAGCCGATCGGCGTCCGGGCTGCCGGAAAGTTCGACCGGACCATTGATCTGTCCGTTGTTACCGGAACCGCCGATATTTCCGGCGACCACCTGGCCGCCGGTGATGCGGACCGAATGGTCAGGCGGGTTGTCGGGCATGGGGGCTCCTATTCCGTCGCGGTCGAGTTGTCGTCCGGGCCGGGCTGCACCGAGCCGGAATTGCCCGCGCCACCGATGTTTCCGGCGATGATGTTGGAGTTGTTGACGATCGTCGAGTTGTTGATCTGCTTGACCATATCGTCGAAACCCTTGGCGGCGATGCCCTTCTCGGTGAGATACCGATGCACCGCGTCGAGGGTGCGCCGCTCCAGGATCTTGAGGTAGCGGTCGCAGTCGGTCTCCTGGAAGAAGTTGTTGAGCCTGGTGCCCGCGCCGATTTCCCGGATGCTCGCCGCCGCGCCGAGTACCTGTGCCGCTTCGTCGGGAGTGGTCCAGGTGCCGCCGGGGCGGCGGCGGGCCATCATCGCGCGCACCAGATCGCCGATGCGGCTCGGCACGGTGGTCGGCAGTAGCGCCATGTCGGCCATGGCTGCCACGAGCGCACGTAGTTCCAGCATGTCCGGCGGGGTGTCGACGCGACGGAACGCAGGTGCGATGGGCGGCAGCACGAACGCGTGCCATTCCAGTACCAGCATGCGTTCCTCGCAGCCGACGTGCAGGAAGCCCGACACCGCGAGCTGGCGCGCCCAGCTCTCCAACCGGAAGCAACGGTAGTAGCGCAGCCACTCCGGTGACTTGTTGGCCAGATCGGCCCAATCCTGGGGGTTCAGCTGCGGCTCGATGCCCGCGTTCAGCCGATCCAGCAGCGGGCCCGCGGACGGGTTGTGCACGATATCGACCGGCGACAGCAGGGCCCAGCTGGTGATTCCGAGATCGGAGAAGCGCCATCCCGGTGTGAGAGTGGGCGCTTTGCGCAGCTTCTTCAGGTCCTCGGAGACGAAGTCCTGGAGTTCGCGCGGATCGAAGCTCGGCACGAGGCCGACCGCATGCTCCGTGGCGTCGGCATCGTGTGTAGTCGTCTTCGAGTACAGCTCGAGCGCGGCCGACCACGAACGGACTCGGTTGCCCGCGCCGACGAACGGCTTGCGCCCGCGATAGACCACGATCTCGCCGGAGTCCTCCTGGGCCCGCCGCAGTTGATCCTGGGTGATGCGATGCAATCGCTGTGCGTACGGCGCGGACGCTTTGACCACCGCTTCTCGCGGCGCGGTCTGTGGTTGGTATCGCCCGTAGCCGAACCAGTTGGTGGCGACCTGCCACGGCAGATAGTGCCGTGCGACGAGCACACACAGCATCGCGACGATCAGGGCCAGCGCGACCAGGACCAGCAGCACCGCGATACCCGAGCCATCGGAATCCGATGATCCGATCAGGAAGGCGCCGAACGGTACCGCGACCAGCATCGGAATCAAGACCCAGACGAAGGACAGCAGCCACCACATGATGGCCGTCGCCCACCAGCGTTGGCTCCGCCCGGCGAGGAAACCGCCGGGGCCCGACGCGCTGTAGGCCAGTCGTGACACGATCGCCGAGCACACCCGCCAGGTGAGCCCGGACGCCAGCCACAGCACGACCAGTGGAAACGCGAGCACCGTGGTGACGGCGAGCAATCCCAGCAGTACGGCATTCACGGTCCTGCGCCGCGCCTGCGCCGCCAGCGCCTCCCGCAGCACGGTCGTCGCGTCCACTCCCGGCGACGGCGGGATCGCCCGTTTGGGCTCGGCCAGATACTCCTCGATCAACGCATCGGCCAGCCCGCCCTCGAGGTGAACCGCGGCGGCCAGATAGCGCGTTGGCTCATCGGTCGGCACAGTCATGACAGTCTCGTGAACGCGTCCCGACCTCGCCCCGGAACATCCATCCAAGCCCCCTCGCACACGTGAATCGCTTGCGCCCCAGACGTTATCAGCGCCCGACGACACCATCCCCGGATTCACCGCCACAACTCCGCGCATCCCGGTGTGTCGCCCGTTTCGGAGTGTCGGCTGGGCCGGGAGTGGAACAGATCACGAAGAACCCTTGCTCAAAACTAGAACGAGTTCTAGCTTTGGAGGGGTATCTGTCGCGACGCGGGCCCGGAAGGCGCATGAATGAATACTGATCCGCAGCTCACCGAGGTCGATCAGCTCCATCGGGAGCCGTTGGCGGTCGATATGCTCATCCGCTCGCTCGATCTGTATGCCGATCGGACCGCGGTGCACATCGGGGACGAGGAGCTGACCTATCGGCAGGTGCGCGATCAGATCAGCACGTTCGCGCAGGCCTACGCCTCCCTCGGGCTCGGTGTGGGCAGTCCGGTGGCGATCCTGTCGGCGAATCGTCCGGAGGTACTGTTCACCCAGGGCGCCAATGCCGTCACCGGCGCCCGGTTCGCCGCGCTGCATCCGATGGGTTCGCTCGACGATCACGCCTACGTGCTCGAGGACGCCGGTATCGAGACGCTCATCTATGACCCGGACAAGTACGAGGAGCGGGCCGCACAGCTGGCCGAACGGGTGCCGGGGCTGAAGAACCTGCTGGCCTTCGGCCCGACCGAGGCCGGTACGGATCTGTTGGCCGCCGCGCAGGGTTTCGAACCGGCACCGTTGGTCGCCCCCGATGTCGCGCCCAGCGATACCGTCAGCCTCGCCTACACCGGCGGCACCACCGGTAAGTCGAAAGGCGTGATGCTCAGCTTCCGGGGTGGTGCGACCCTGCTGCGCATCCAGATGACCGAATGGCAGTGGCCGAGCGAGGTGCGTTTCCTGGTCTGCACACCGCTCAGCCACGCCGGTGGCGCGTTCTGGAATCCGACGAGCCTGCAAGGCGGCTCCATCGTGGTGCTGCCCGGATTCGATCCGGCCACCGTGCTCGCCACCATCGAGAAGTACCGGATCACCTCGACGATGCTGGTGCCGACCATGCTCTACGCCCTGCTCGACTACCCGGACCTGGACAAATACGATCTGTCGAGCCTGGAAACCGTCTTCTACGGCGCCTCGGCCATCTCGCCGACCCGGTTGGCCGAGGCGATCGAGAAGTTCGGCCCGATCTTCTTCCAGTTCTACGGCCAGGCCGAATGCCCGATGACGATTTCGGTGCTGCGCAAGGAAGACCACGATCCGGCCGTGCCCGAGCGGCTGGCCAGCTGTGGCCGCCCGGTGCCGTGGCTGCATGTGGCGTTGCTCGACGATGAGGGCAACCAGGTGCCGACGGGGGAGCCCGGCGAGATCTGCGTCCGCGGCCCGCTGGTGATGAAGGGCTATCTGAACAAGCCGGAGCAGACCGCCGAGGCCACCGAACACGAGTGGCTGCACACCGGTGACATCGCCCGCCGCGATGCCGACGGCTTCCTCTACATCGTCGACCGCAAGAAGGACATGATCGTCTCCGGCGGCTTCAACGTCTACCCGCGTGAGGTGGAAGACGTGCTGTCCGCCCATCCCGCCGTGAGCGCGGCGGCGGTCATCGGTGTGCCCGATGACAAATGGGGTGAGGCCGTGAAGGCGGTCGTGGTGCTGCGTGCGGGCCGTGAGGTGGCGGTGGCGGAACTCCAGGCGTTGGTGAAGGAGCGCAAGGGCGCGGTATACACGCCCAAGACAGTCGATTTCGCCGACAGCATCCCGCTCAGCCCGCTGGGCAAGCCGGACAAGAAGGCGTTGCGTGCGCAGTACTGGGGTGCTGGTGCCCGCCAGGTGAACTGAGGTATCAGCGATCCGGCGGCCCGGCCAGGATCGCGGTGACCATATCGATCAGCTCCTGGAGTACTTCCTCGGACGTCAGCCGGGTCCCGCTGAGTGCGAGCATATCGCGCAGCCCGTCGAGATCACCGAGCGCCTGGAAGGTCAGGCTCATGGCCTGGGTCAGCCGGAAACGGATGGTCCGGGCGGGGACCTCGGGATAGATCGCGCCGAGCAGCGTGGTGAACCGCCGCGCCTGCGGTGCGAAACCATCGGTGATCCGCGACAGCGCCGGATGACGGCTGCCGATGATCCCCGCGACGATGGTGACCCACGCGGTGGCACCCGCCGCGACCTGTTCGGCGACCGGTCGAACGAACGCTTCGGCCAGGCTGCGCGCCGAGGGATCACCGGAAGCCTCGATGCTGTCGAGCAATTCGGCGCGTCGATGCGAGACCTCGCCCCCTCGCTGGTCGAGCAGAGCCTCGACCAGCGCGTCCTTGGAACCGAAGTGATAGTGCACCGAGGCCACATTCGCGCCCGCCGCCGACATCACCGCCCGCAGCGACACCGCATCGATCCCGCGTTCGGCGAACAGTCGTTCGGCGGCCAGGATCAGGCGTCGATCGGTGGGCAGCCCGGCATCCGGCGCGGCCTCGGCGGGTAGTCCTCGGGTCACGTGCGCACCCTAATCGAGTGGTGCGGGCGCACCGTAGAGCGTCACTACGCAGGCCCCGCCGAGACCGAGATTGTGCGCCAGGGCGTGGCGTGCGCCGTCGACCTGCCGCGGCCCGGCCTCGCCACGCAACTGCCAGGTGAGTTCGGCGCATTGCGCCAGACCGGTCGCGCCGAGCGGATGGCCTTTGGAGATCAGACCACCCGACGGATTGACCACCCAGCGGCCGCCGTAGGTCGTCGCACCGGCCTCGATCAACGCGCCCGATTCGCCGGGTGCGCACATGCCGAGCGATTCGTAGGTGATCAGTTCGTTGATCGAGAAGCAGTCGTGCAATTCGATCACGTCGACCTCGTCGATACCGACACCGGTCGCCGCGAACACCTCCTGCGCCGCCTTCCGCGTCATCGGCGCACCCACCACATCGATCATGGATTCGGTGGCGAACGACGAGGTGTCATCGGTGGCGAGGGACTGTCCGAGGATCTCCACGGCGCGGTCGGCGAGCCCGTGTTTCCGGACGAACGCCTCACCGACCACGACCGCCGCCGCGGAACCGTCCGACATGGGTGAGCATTGCGAGCGGGTCAGCGGATCGTGCACTGGTTTGTCGCCGAGCACCTGTTCGAGCGAGTACGGGTCCTGGAACTGCGCGTAGGGGTTGCGGGTCGAATGCTCGTGGTTCTTCACCGCGACCCCGGCGAGTTGTTCGCGGGTCGTACCGTAGCGGCGCATGTGCTCGGCGGCCGCGGCGCCGAAGAACTGGGCCGTCAGCGGTGCCTTACCGAATCCGTTGGTGGACTTCAGGACCGCGATATGGCGGTCGATGGTGGTGACGCCGGGGTTGCCGGTGCCTGCCATGGCCTCCTTGGTCATCTGCTCGAAGCCGACGGCCAATGCCACCTCGACCAGACCGGCCTGCACCCATTCGCGGGCGAGCATCAGCGCGGTCGAGCCGGTGGCGCAGTTGTTGTTGACATTGACCATCGGAATCCCGGTGAGCCCCACATCGTAGAGCGCCCGCTGCCCCGCCGTGGACGGCTGGAAAACGTAACCGACAGCAGCCCGCTGCACCTGGTCGTAGTCGATGCCGGCGTCGGCCAGTGCCGCGCCCACCGCTTCGGCGACCATATCCGGGTACTGCCAGTCCCGGCTGGCGATCTTCTCGAACTTCGTCATCCCGACGCCGATGACGAACACACGCTGACTCATTGCTCTTCTCCTCGACAACGCCGTACGCGTTGATATGTGGTGATCATCGGGCCGGTCGCTCGCTGCCGACGACCCACAGGGCATGGAATTGCGACGCACCGCCCATGGCGTGCCCGATGGCGCGCCGGGCCCCCGGCACCTGATGCGCGCCCGCGGTCCCTCGGACCTGCAATGCCGCTTCGGCGAACCGCAACAGCCCGGTGGCCCCGGTCGGATTCCCCGACAGCACCCCACCCGACGGGTTGACCGGCAGCTCGCCGCCGAAGGCGGTGCGACCGGAGTCGACCATCTTCCAGCCCGCCCCGATCTCGGCCAGGCCGATATTCTCCAGCCACATCGGCTCGTACCAGCTGTAGGGGATGTACAGCTCGGCGGTGTCGATCTCGCGGGCCGGATCGGTGATCCCCGCCTGCCGATAGGCTTCGGCCGCGCATTGTCTGCCCGCTTCGGGGTTCACCTCGTCGCGTCCGGCGAAATGGCCGGTCTCGGTGCGCCAGGCCATCCCGTGGATCCAGGCGGGTGGTCGCGGATTGCCTTCGGCGTCGGCTTCGCCCGCGATGACCACTGCGCACGATCCATCCGAGGACGGGCACGATTCCAGATACCGGATCGGATCCCACAGCATCGGTGAATCACGCACCTGCTCCACGGTGATATCCGGGCGCTGGATATGCGCGTACGGATTGCGTGTCGCATTGAGCCGATGATTGACCGCGACCTGCCAGCCGATATGTTCCGGCGCGCCCGACCGGCGGATGTACTCGCGGATGACCGGCGCGAAATGTCCGCCCGCGCCGGCGCCGAGATTGGCGCTGAACGGCAGACCGCGCGAGAGCGCCCAGGTGAAATCGCCCTCGGATTCCTTCGAATACGCGACCACGAGCACCCGCCGGGCCAATCCGGCCTGCACCAGATGCGCGCCGTAGATGGCGGCGTGCCCGCCGACGCTGCCGCCGGTGAAGACGCGGGTGACCGGCAGGCCGCGTGCACCCATGGCGTCGGCCAGGTACAGCTCGGGGTTCATCACACCGTCGAACAGATCCGGGGTCTTCGACAGCACGATGGCATCGATATCGCTGTGTTCGAGTCCGGCGTCGGCCAGTGCGGCGTCCACCGATTCGCGCACCAGCGCACCAATGGTGACCTCGCGTTTCTTGGCCTGTGTGCTCTGTCCGATGCCGATGACCGCGGTTCTCATCGGTCTCCCTCCAGCAGGCAGATCAGATTCTGTTGCAGCGCGGGCCCATTGGTGGCGTGGGCGAGGGTGCGGTCGGCGCGACCGTCCAGGATGTGCTGTGCGGCTTCGCCGATCCGGATCAACCCGGTCGCGGTCGCCGGACGTCCCGTCAGCGGGCCACCGCCCGGATTGATGCGGGCGCGGTGCAGGTCGAGCGTGGTGGCGAGCAGTGGTTCCTGATGGCTGTATTCGCAATGCAATTCGGCGATATCGACCCTGTCCGGACCGAACCCGGCGAGTTCGGCGGCACGGGCGGCCGCGGTGCGGACCGTGTCGGCGCGGGTGAGATCACGGGTGCCCGGATAGTGGCCGTCCATCCGATGATCGGCGCCGCGCACCCACGCGGGTCGGGACGCGAGCCCACGTGCGGAGGCACCCGCGGCGAGCACCACGACCGCCGCCGCGTCGCCGACCGGCGCCACATCGTGGGCCCGCAGCGGCGAGGTGATATAGGGCGCGTCGAGCAGCTGATCGATCGAGTATTCGCCGGCAATCTGCGCGGCCGGATTGCCGATGGCCGACGCGAGGCTGCGCGAGACCACCTCGGCCAGCTGCCGTTCGCTCACCGCACCCGCCTCGATGAGCGCCGCGGCCTGTAGCGCCGCGATGGCATCGCGATGCGGGCGCAGCGGCGCGAGGACATAGGGGTCGAGCTGGGCGGCCATCACCTGATCGAGATCGCGCGGTAAGGACCCGCGGCCGATGCCGTAGACGACGGCGATATCGCCCTCGCCGAGCTGCAACCAGCTCCAGGCCTCATAGAACGCCCACGCGGCGTCCATCTCCACATGCGATTCCGAGATCGGTGGCCACGCGCCGACCGCGTCGAGCGATTCGATGTACGCGAAGGTGCGTCCCTCGAAGAAATCGTGGCTGCCGGAGGTGAAGAAATCCACCTCGTCACGGGTGATTCCGGCGGTGTCGAGCGCGCGGCGGATCACCGGCAGCAGGATCTCGGCCATATCGTGGCGGCGATCAGCGGCCGTGCACGGCGACTGAGCGAAGGCGACGATTCCGACCTCACGCATCGGAACCTCCTGTGGTGGCGCCGGATTCGGCGGAAGCCACCGGCCGGTAGTAGCGGATGCTGTTCATCGACGTGTCGAGATCGTCGTCGGCGCACCAGACCGGCTCCACCGCCATCCCGATACGCACCGCACTCGGCTCGATCTCCTGGATCAGATGCATCAGCCGGGTATCCGCACCGCGCACCTGGATGTGGGCCACCACGTACGGCGGCTGGAAGACCTGGCCGGGGAACGGGAAATTCACCACGCAGAAGGTGGAAATGGTTCCGTCGCCGGGCAGTTCGAACGGCTCGGCCAGTTCGGTCAGACAGCGGGAACAGAATTCCGGTGGCGGCAGATACACCTGGGCGCAGCTCGGGCAGCGGCGCGCCAACAGCCGACGCTCGGCAAGTCCGCGCAGGAACACCGAGCGACCGACACCCGCGACGTAGGTGTAGTCCATCCCGAACGGGCTGGTGAACTCGGTGACGGGTTCGGGCAGCGGTGTGGTCATGACGGCGCCACCGGTGCGAAGCAGACGATGTCGCGGATACTGCCCACTCGCTGCGCCCGCCACCGCGGTGCGACTCGCAACCCTCGCGTCATTCGGGAGGAGTCGCCACCGGTGTCGACGGCATGGAACAGACCGCCCTCGGTGCCGTCGATGGTGATCAATGCCCACGCGTAGTCATGAGTGAGATCGTCCTCGGGGCGGTGTGGCACCCAGGTCCAGTGCCGCACCGTTCCGGTCGCCGCGAGCTCGACCAGCTCACCGGTGGCGCGGGCGGTCTCCGGATCGAATTCGGCCGCCGGACACAGCACCGTGCCGCGGTCGGTGCGGACACCGAAGAGCCTGCCCTCGCGCAGGCCGCCGAGGAACGCGCCGATCGTGGGGCCGACGGTCCGATTGAACGGAAATTGCAGGCTGTACGGCGCGTTCAGGCTGTCGCCGTGAACTTCGGCTGTCATATGGCTCCTGCCGATGGGTCCGAGGAGTGGCGGCCGAGCCCCGTGGGGTGTGGCGTGCCGCGATTCGATCGTGAACCAGCGCCACACCACATGTCAATCAGTTGTTTCAATCAACTGATTGACGGGCATGTACAGCCGGTCGGCAATGTCGTAGTCTGGCGCCGCAAGTAGAACTTGTTTCAGATGCGTCCTCGGGGTGAGGAGATTCTCATGGCCATAGTCCACTCGCTGCCATCGACGGCCGACGGCCACCGCAGGCTCGGCCTGAGCAATCCGGCCACCGGTGACGAAGTCGGCGAAATCGTGGTGAGCACCGCGGACGAGGTGGCCGAGGTCGTCCGGCGCGCCCGCGCCGCGCAGCCGGGGTGGGCGGCGCGAGCGGTCACCGAACGCGCCGACATCATCCGCCGCGCGGTCGACGTGCTGGTCTCCCGGCGCGATGAGATCGTCGCGACGGTCCAGGCTGAAACCGGTAAGCCGCGGGTGGAGGCGCTGGCGATCGAGATCGTGCCCGCCTGCGATTTCCTGAACTACTGGAGTGGCCGCGCGCGCAAGGATCTGGCCGATGAACGGCGACGGCTGCACGGCTACCTGGCGCCGCTGAAGAAGCTGATCGTCAACTATCAGCCGCTGGGCGTGGTCGGCGTGATCACGCCGTGGAACGGCCCGTTCGTGCTCTCGCTCAACCCGATCGCACAGGCGCTGCTGGCCGGAAACTCGGTGGTGCTCAAACCTTCCGAGGTGACACCACATTCGGCGGAATGGGCCGTGAAGATTTTGCACGAAGCAGGTGTTCCCGAGGATGTCGTGCAGGTGGTGCACGGCGACGGCGAGACCGGCGCGGCGCTCGTGGCGGCCGATGTGGACAAGATCTCGTTCACCGGCAGCGTCCCCACCGGTAAGAAGATCGCCGCGGCATGTGCGGCCCGGCTGATTCCCTGCACCATGGAACTCGGCGGTAAGGACGCGATGATCGTGTGCGCGGACGCCGATCTGGAGCGGGCGTCGGCGGGCGCGGTGTATCTGTCGATGTTCAATACCGGACAGGTCTGCGTCGGCGTCGAGCGGATCTACGTGGTGGACACCGTCGCCGACGAATTCATCGCCAAGGTGCGGGAGAAGGCCGAGGCGGTCACTTACGGGGTCGGTAAGGATGTCGGTCCGCTGTTCTGGGACCGTCAGCTCGATATCGTCACCGAACATGTCGACGATGCCGTGGCCAAAGGCGCCGAGGTGCTGGTCGGCGGTAAGAGCGATACCGCCGACGGCGTGTTCTTCCAACCGACGCTGATCGTCGGCGTCACCCATGACATGGATCTGATGCGGCAGGAAACCTTCGGCCCGGTCGTGGCGATCATGCGGGTGGCCGATGAGGACGAGGCCGTCCGCATGGCCAACGACTGCGAATACGGTCTCAGCGGCAGCGTGTTCACCAAGGACCCCGACACCGTGCTGCGGATCGCCAAACAGCTGCGCACCGGTTCGGTCGTGCACAACGACGCCTCGGTGATCTACGGGGTCCCCGAGGCGCCGTTCGGCGGCCGCAAGGACAGCGGCCTCGGCCACGTCAACGGCCGGGACGCGCTGCGCGGCTTCACCCACGCCCAGCCGGTGCTGCTGGATCGGTGGCAGCTGAAGAAGGAGAACATCTGGTACCCGTACACCGACAAGACTGTGCGGACGCTGGAGCGGATGATCGATATGGCCTTCGGTAGCGCCATCGCCCGCAAGCTCATGTCGTGACCGGCGGGCTCAGGACGATTTGTGCGGAACGCCGATCGTGAGCCCGCCGTCGATGACGAACTCGGCGCCGGTCGAGTACGAGGATTCGTCACTGGCCAGATAGGTGACCAGCGCGGAGACCTCTTCCGGATCGGCGCCGCGGCCGAGTGGGATCTGGAGGAAATCCTCGGGGATGCCCTCGGTCATCGGGGTGCGGATGAGGCCGGGGTGGATGGAATTCACCCGGATGCCCTGCGGGGCCAGCTCCAGCGCCACCGACTTGGTGAGCCCGCGAACGGCGAACTTACTGGCGACGTAGCCGTGGAGGCCGGGGCTGCCGCGCAGGCCCTCCACGGAGGAGATGTTGATCATCGATCCGCCGCCCGCCGCGACCATCGCGGGCGTCGCGGCCTGCATGCCGAGGAAGGTGCCGGTGAGATTGATGTCGATGATCCGCTGCCATTCGGCGTACTCGAAGTCGGTGATCAGATTGCCGTTGACGATCCCGGCATTGTTGACCAGCACATTCAGCGATCCGTATTGTTCGACGGCGGTCGCGACGGCGGCGCGCCAATCCTCGGGCTCGCGGACGTCGAGGTGCACATGGGTGAGGTCGGGGCCCAACTCTTCGGCCAGCGCCTTGCCCTCGTCGTCGAGCACATCGCCGATCACGACCTTGGCCTCTTCGGCCAGCATCGCCCGCGCGTGCGAGGCGCCCATACCGCGCGACCCGCCGCTGATCAATGCCACCTTGCCGGTCAACCGTGCCATCACCACTCCTTCTCGTTTGCCTACTTCTGAAACACGTTACAGAAGGTGGGTGGGTGGCGACTGTCGAAGCTGGCAGTGTGAGTGAGCTGTTCGAGCTGCCGCGATGTTCCGGGTCGACGGCCGGGCGAGCGCACCGGAGCGCCTATGGCATCATCGAGTAGAACGAGTTCTAGAAATGTGCTCGATGGAGGCTGCGGAGGGTCGTGATGGGAACTGACCGATCGGTGCGGACCGGTCCGTTCGTGGTGCCCGCGATCGACGAGATCCCCGGCGGACGGCTGCTCGAACTGCCGGGCCGCGGCCGCACCTACATCGTCGACATCCCCGGCCCGCCGGGCGCGGCGACGCTGATCCTGCTGCACGGCACCGCCTGCACCGCGATGCTCAATTGGTTCCCCGCGCTCGACACGCTGTCCGAGCGCTATCGGATCGTGCTGTTCGATCAGCGCTGGCATGGGCGTGGCATCCGTTCGGAGCGGTTTCGGCTCGACGACTGCGCCGACGATGTGGTCGCGGTGGCCGATGCGCTCGGCGTGGATCGCTTCGTCGGTGTGGGGTATTCGCTGGGCGGGGTCGTCTCCCTGCTGACCGCGCATCGTCATCCCGAACGGGTGGCCGGGCTCGTACTCTGCGCAACCCCCTATCGCTTCCAGGAGAAATGGCGTGAACGGGCATTCCATCGCGGTTTCGCGGCCATGGCCGACGCGCTGGGCGACTATCCGTATCAGCGCGCCGGGCGGCTGGCAGGCGCGCTGCCGGAACTGCCCGCGGCCTTGGTGCCCGGACAACTGCGGCGCTGGGCGATGGGGGAGTTCCGCAGTACCAGCGGTTGGGCACTGACTCCGATACTGGCCGAGATCGGCACCTTCGACGCCACCGAGTGGCTGGCGAGCCTGCGCATGCCGACAGCGGTGGTCATCACGACCAAGGACAAGGCGATTCCGGTGTACCGGCAGATCGAATTGGCGGCCGCGATACCGGGGACGAGTATTCATCCGGTCCAGGCGGGGCATACGGCGTGTGCGTTCGCGGCGGACCGATTCGTTCCGGCGCTCAGCGAGGCGTGCGCGGCGGTGACGGCGCGGCTGTGAGTGGACGACCCTGTTCGACGCCGATGGCGAACAGGGCGGTCGGTCGGAGCGGTGATCAGCCCCGAGTTCGCGCCGCGGCCAACAGATCCGCGATCACGGCGGGTACCGCGTCGGCCAGATCGCCGATATCGGGCACCAGTTCCCGGCAGGCGATGAACCCGAAGTCCAGGTCGCCGCAATTGGACAGCACGGTGACGGTCAAGCCCGCGCCATGGAAGATCGGGCCGAACGGATACATTCCGTCCACGCGGACGCCGAGGAAATACAGCGGCATCGGCGGTCCAGGAACATTCGACACCACGAGGTTGTGCACCACCGGATGGTGTTCGGCCAGCTTCAGCGACGAATAGACCCGCGAGGCCAGCTGGAAGGTGTTGGGCGGAGCGTATTTCGACCAGTCCTGGAGGAAATCGGCGCCGATCAGATCGTGCTCCTGTTTGGCGTGCTCGTTCGCCGCGGCCAGCATGTTCAGCCGTTCGACCGGATCGGCGACATCGGTGCCGAGGCGGCAGAACAGGGTGGAGACCTTGTTGATGCCCTCGGTATGCCGGGTGGAATCGTGCACCGACACCGGCACCGAGGCGATCAGCGAACGCGCGGGCAGTTCGTCATGGTTGCCGAGGTAGCTGCGCAGCACCCCGCCCACCACCGTGAGCACCACATCGTTGACCTTCACGCCGAAGGCTGCCTTGATCTCCTTGATCGCACCGAGATCGGCCTTGGTGAAGGCCACGGCGCGGTGAGCGGTGATCGCCTTGTTGAACGGTGTGCGCGGCGCCGAGAACGGTAATGCCATGCCCGCCTGGTTTTTCCGGCGTCGCTGGGCGAAACCCGCGACCATCCCGACGGTTTTGGGCACCATGCCGAGCAGGCCCATCTTGGCCGGGAAACGCACCACCGCCCGAGCCGCGAGTGCGAGATCGCTCGGTTCGGGTTCGGGCTGCCACGGCTGCGGCTCGGGTCGGGTGAGGCCCGGTTCGAGATCGCACAGATGCATCATCATGTTCGTACCGGTGATGCCATCGACGGCGGCGTGATGGTATTTGCAGATCACCGCGACCTTGCCGTCGTCGAGACCGTCCACCACCGACATCTCCCACAGTGGCCGATCCCGGTCCATCGGGCGGCTGGCGATATCGCCGATGAGTTCGGCGAGTTCGGCTCGCCCGCCCGGTGTGGGCAGGCCGACCCGGCGGATGTGGTAGTCCAGATCGAAATCCGGGTCGTCGACCCAGACCGGATGGTCGAGGTTGAACGCCACCTCGTGCACCCGGCGTCGCATATGGGGGATCAGCGGCAGCCTGCGGCCTAGTTCGGCCTTCAGTTCGTCGAACGAATAGGTGCCGTCGACGGGATCGAGGATCAGCAGTGCGCAGACGTGTAGATGCTGGGTTCCGGTTTCCAGATAGAGGAAACTGGCATCCAGCCCGGTGAGTTGTTCCATAGCCGTAGACTACTAGAACGTGTTCTAGTTTTGCCCTGATTTGACGCGAGGTCGATCACAGTGGCGGGCAATATTGTCAGATTGTGACCTGTTGGTATCGGTCCGGAATCTGTATGTAACTCATGGTCCTAGGTATGTGTATGCTGTTTCTACGGTCGTGAAGGAAGATCGCCGGTGATCGACGAACACGCCGTGAGACGCTGAGGAGTATCGATGAAGCTACTTCGCCGGGGCCGCCCGCGCCCGGACGCCGATCCGGGGCCGGTCGCGCTGCATGCTCGCAATGTGCGATTCGACTGGGCCGATACCCCGCTGCACTGGATGGCGGCGGAGCCGATCGCCTCGCATCTGATCAATTCCCTGAACCTGCTCCTGCCCGAGGGCGAGCGCATGTTCTGCGCCACCTATACCGAGGCGCTGCCCTCGGTCAAGGACGAGAAGCTGCGCGAGGCCATGCTCGGCTTCATCGGCCAGGAAGCCATGCACGCCCAGACCCACGACAAGGTCCTGCACGAGGTGCTCGCCTCGCACGGCATCGACCCCGAGCCGTATCTGCGTCAGGCCGAATACCTGTTCCGCAAATCCCTCGGCCCGCGTGAGAGTGCGGGCAATTCCCGGCATCAGCAGCTGGTCGAGCGGCTGGCGTTCATCGCGTGCCTGGAACATTTCTTCGCCTACCTCGGCGACTGGGTGCTCAATGCCGATCTGGAGAAGTTCGACGCCGATCCGCGGGTGGCCGACCTGTTCCGCTGGCACGGCGCCGAGGAAGTCGAGCATCGGCACGTCGCCCATGATGTGGCGGTGTACTTCGGGGCCGGTTATCTGCGGCGGGCCGCGATCATGACGCTGGTGTTCCCGGTCTTCATCGGACTCGTGCTGCGCGGCACCAAATTCCTGGTGCGCCAGGATCCGGCCCTGCCCGACTATGGTTATCCGCGGTTGGTGCCCGCCGTGTTCGGCGCCATGTGGCGTGGTGCCCTGCCCGGGGTGCCGTCGCTGCTGTGGAGCGCGCTGTCGACGTTCAAACCGGGCTACAACCCCGAGACGGTCGGCTCCACCGCGCAGGCCATCGCCTATCTGGCCGCCTCGCCCGCGGCTCGGGCGGCCGCGTCGTGAATTCGACCCGGATCCCCGACACTCCGCCCGGCGACCTCTACGGCAAACGGTCGCACGACCGGACGGTGCGGGTGCTGGATGCGGTGGTCGACGCGCGGCTGCGGTGGGCCGCGCTGGTCAATCGCAGACCGCAGGCTCCGCGCGTCGATGATCATCGGCTCGCCCTCGTCGTCACCGAACGTCGGATCGAGGCGCACGACACCGATGTGATCAGCCTGGTGCTGCGCGCCCCTGACGGTCGTCGGCTGCCATCGTGGCGCCCCGGTGCCCATCTGGACCTGGAACTGCCGTCGGGCAGGCTGCGGCAGTACTCGCTGTGCGGCGACCCGTCCGACGGGCACGCGTATCGCGTCGCGGTGCGGCGCATCCCCGAGGGCGGCGGCGGTTCGATCGAGGTGCACCGTGACCTTGCCGTCGGCACACCGATCACGGTGCGTGGGCCGCGTAATGCGTTTCCGTTCGCGGTGCCCGGATACGGCTCGCCCGCCACCCGGTTGCATTTCGTCGCCGGAGGTATCGGTATCACCCCGATCCTGCCGATGATGCGCCTCGCCGATCGGCTCGGCGTCGACTGGTCCATGGTCTACACCGGACGCAACCGCGACACCATCCCGTTCCTGGACGAGGTCGAGACCTTCGGCCGCCGGATCACGGTGCGCACCGACGACGACCACGGCCTGCCCGACGCCGCCGCGCTGCTACCCGGCGTGGCCGCCGGTACCGCCGTCTACTGCTGCGGCCCGGTGCCGATGACCTCGATGGTTGCCGACGCGGTCCGGCGGATGCCGGGTGTGGAACTGCATTCCGAGCGGTTCTCCCCGCCGCCGATCGTCGACGGCGTCGCCTTCGAGATCGAATTCGCCTCCACCGGTGAGGTGGTGCGGGTGCCCCCCGATCGGTCGGCGCTGGACGTGGTGCTGGAATCCCGTCCGGATCGGCCGTATTCGTGCCGTCAGGGCTTCTGCCGCACCTGCGCGGTGCGCGTGCTCGCCGGGCAACCCGAACACCGGGAGACCGTACTCACCGAATCCGATCACGCCGCGGGGGACATGCTGATCTGCGTATCCCGTGCGGCGGGCGGACGTTTGACGTTGGACATCTAGCTCTGGGGCGAGGAGACCGACCCATGACCACCCGATCACCCGAACCGGACCAGACCCGCCGGACCGTGCGCAACGGCGATATCGAACTCGCCGTCTACGAATTCGGCGATCCGACCGCCGAAACGGTCGTGCTCGTGCACGGCTGGCCCGACACCCATCATCTGTGGGACAAGGTCGTGCCGCTGCTGGCGCGCCGATTCCACGTCGTCACCTACGACACTCGCGGACACGGTGAATCCACCCGTACCCGCCGCACCGCGGACTTCCGGCTCGACGAGCTGGCCTCGGACTTCTTCGCTGTCGCAGGCGCGGTCAGCCCCGACCGGCCGGTACATGTGCTCGCCCACGACTGGGGATCCATCCAGGTATGGGAAGCGGTCTGTGAACCCGGCGCCGAACAGCGGATCGCCTCCTTCACCTCGGTATCCGGCCCCAATCTCGATCACGTCGGGAAATGGGTGCGCAACAGGCTTTCACGACCGACGCCGCGCAATATCTGGCAGCCGATGACGCAGCTGGCGTCCTCGGCGTACACGTTCTTCTTCATGACTCCGGCGCTGCCGCAGGTCGTGCTCGGGCAGTTGGCCACCGAGGGGCGCTGGCGGCAGTTCGTCGGTTTGATGAACGAGACCGCGGCGTCGAATGTGACGCTCGGGCGCACATTCCGCGAGGACATCGTCGACGGGCTGCTGATCTATCGCGCGAACATCCTGCCGCGCCTGCTGTCACCGCGTGAACGGCATACCGAGGTACCGGTGCAGCTGATCGTCGCCGGACGTGATGTCGCGATCCGGCCCGCGGGCTATGACGATGAACGCAAGTGGGCGTCGCGGTTGTGGCGCCGCGATGTGCCTGCCGGGCACTGGATGCCGTTCTCACATCCCGAACTGCTGGCGAACGCGACGACCGAACTCGTCGACGCCCTCGCGGGCGGCACGACTCCGCGTGGCCTTCGCCGCGCGGAGATCGGGCGTAGCCGTGGTGAATTCGGTGACCAGCTGGTGGTGATCACCGGCGGCGGCAGCGGTATCGGGCGGGAGACGGCGCTGGCGTTCGCGCGCCGGGGCGCCGAGATCGTCCTGTCGGATATCAATCCGGCCGCGGCCAAGGAGACCGCCGAGCTGGTGGCCGCGGCCGGTGGGCTCGCGCACTCGTATCAGCTCGACGTCTCCGACGAATCCGCGGTGGCCGACCATGCGCGCACCGTATTGGAAGCGCATGGCGTGCCGGACATCCTGATCAACAACGCGGGCATCGGTCAGGCCGGTGATTTCTTCGATACGCCGTCGGCGGAGTTCGACCGGGTCATGCGCGTCAATCTGGGCGGTGTGGTCAACGGATGCCGAGCCTTCGGCCCCGCCATGGCCGAACGTGGCGCGGGTGGACACATCGTGAACCTGTCGAGCATGGCGGCCTATTCACCGCAGCAGGGTTTCAGCGCCTACGCCACCAGCAAATCGGCCGTTTTCATGTTCTCCGACTGCCTACGCGCCGAGTTGTCCGGCCGCGGCATCGGCGTACACACCATCTGCCCCGGCATAGTGCACACCAACATCGTTGCCACAACCAGCTTTTCCGGCGTAGACCCCGAAGAGGAAAAGCGCAAACAACAGCACTACGACAACCTCTACCGAATGCGCCACTACGGCCCGGAAAAGGTGGCCGAACAGATCGTGCACGCCGTGGCACGCGGCCGCAGCATCGTCCCGGTGACGCCGGAAGCCAGGGTGAACTACCACCTGAGCCGATTGGCACCCGCAATCGGCAGATTCGTCGCGGCGCGGGTGAAGTTGACCTGAGGTCGGGCGTCGAATGCGCCCCTCAGGAACCTCCTCCACCGCCTCCACCACCGCCGCAACTGGATCCGCCTCCACCGCCGCAGCTCGACCCACCGCCGCAGCTCGGGCCGCTGTGACCCGGGCCGTCGCTGTAGCCCCCGTGGTGACCGCCGGCTCCATCCGAATACCCGGCGGAACCCGCCGACCAGTACGGCCCGGGTGGCCTGCTCCGATTCTGCGGGCGGCTGCTGCGCTGGACGGCGAGCACGATCAGTACCACACCTACAGCCACGATCGAGATCACCACGATCAGGACGAACAGCAGTAACAGAAGCGCCATGCTCGCAGCGTATCGGCTGCCGGTCGTACAGTGAACTGTGTTCGGATTCGGTAGACGCGGCAACCGGGAGATCGATCTGGCGAGGGTCGATCGCGTCGTTCGTGAGCTGGAGCTGCCCGACGCCATCTACAAGACGTGCCCGTGGCAGCCGCGTGAGCTGGTGGAGACCGGGCTGCGGCAGTGGCTTCGGTGTTGCGGGGCGGCGATGCGGGACGGGCAGGTGATCGGGATGCCGTCACATGCGGTGGACGAGGCCTGGCACGGATTCATTCTCTGCACCGAGCTGTACGCCGGATTCTGCGACGAGGCGTACCACAGGTTCCTGCACCACTACCCGGACGGTGTTGCGACGCAGGGCAATCCGCATGGCTCCATGGCGTCCCAGCTGGGCCGCACCGTGGTCGCCTGGTCGATGGTTGCCGCACCGGAGGAACCGGGCGTGCTGTGGGACCTCGATGCGCGGGTCGGTGTGGACAAGCCATGGGGCATCGATCTCGGGAGGGTGGCGACGATCGAAGACGAACTCCGTCGGGCGGCCGAGTCTCCGGTGTGAGTTGGCCGGTGCCTGCGACGGGGCGATGCGGCACGACACATCCACGCAGTTGCGTGACAGCCGTGATCGGCGGATCGAGGTGTGGTGGCGGATCCGGTTGTGGCGGTGGGGGTTCCTGACGGTCGACCGGGGGTACTCATGGGGGATGACGGATGTTGTTATCGGCGTGGTGTTCGTGCTGCTGATCCTCGGGGGAGTACTGGCGATCCTGTTCTGGGCCGTCGCGAAACGGTACAGGTCACAGACGAGATCGACGCGGTCTGCTCGATCGCGTCGCCGCGGATCCGGATCGGCCGCCGGTGCTGCGGGCGGTGCGGGATGGTGGGGCGGGGGCTCGGGGGACTCGGGCGGTGACGGCGGCTCCGGCGGTGGCGGCTGTGGCGGTGGAGGCGGCTGTGGCGGTGGCGGTGGAGGAGGCGGCTGTGGTGGTGGAGGCTGAACCGCCCTGCTATTTGTGATAGCGATCACCCGACCTTGACCTGAACCAAACTTCAGGGTTGAGGCTTGTCGTATCCGAGAAACCCGGAACGATGGAGGTTGGTCATGCGAGCGGTGTACGCGACGACGTTCGGCGGTCCCGACGTGCTCGAGGTGCGTGAGGCGCCCGAACCCGTCCCCGCGGCAGGAGAGGTTCTGGTCGACGTGAGTGCGGCCGACGTCATGTTCCTCGACACCAGGCTGCGCTCAGGGTGGGGCACCGAATTCTTCGCTGTCGAGCCGCCCTATGTGCCGGGCGGAGCGGTCGGCGGCGTGGTCACCGCCGTCGGGCCGGAGGTCGACCCGTCGTGGATCGGCCGACGCGTCAGCACCCGGACCGCGCACAGCAACGTCGGAGGCGGGCTGCCGATCGGCGGATATGCGGAGAAGTCGTTGGCGAAGGTCGAGACGCTGACTACCGTGCCCGAAGGTGTGACGCTGGATCAGGCTGTCGCACTGACTCACGACGGCAGGACCGCGTTGGCCGTCTTCGATCGGGCCGCCATCGAATCCGGCGAATGGGTGCTCATCACCGCCGCGGCCGGTGGGCTCGGTACCCTGCTGACTCAACTCGCACGCAATGCCGGCGCCAAGGTGATCGCGGCGGCCCGTGGAAAAGCCAAACTCGAGCTGGCCGAGCGGCTGGGCGCCTCCGTGCTGGTCGATTACTCCGAACCCGGCTGGGTGGACGAGGTCCGCACCGCGACCGGGGGTGCGGGTGTGCGGGTCGTTCTGGACGGTGCGGGCGGCGAACTCGGCGGAGCGGCGGCCGAAGCGCTGGCCGACGGCGGCCGGTTCATCGGATACGGTTCCGCAGCAGGTGATTTCGCTACCGTGGACACCGAATCCGCGCAACGCCGGGCGATCACGGTGCTCAGCCTGTTCGACGTCACCTCCGACACCACCGACTGGTCCGCGTTGGCCGAACGGGCACTCGCCGAGGTCGCGGCCGGACGCCTGGAGGTCGTTATCGGCCAGACCTTTCCGCTGGAGCATGCCGATCGAGCGCACGCGGCCATCGATTCACGCACCGCCATCGGACGCACACTGTTGAGTAACACAAACCGACCGAAATGACTACCTGCGGGTAGCGAAATCTGCGGCTATGGTGCCTGCGTGCTTACCGCAGCCATAGTTGTCATGATCCTTATTCTCGTTGCGTCCGTAGTACATATCGCCAGCCGTCCACCGCGCGACATGGTGGAATCCCGTCGCGGGCGTGATGTCGGCACCGGCGCGGAACGAGAACGGGAAAGTCACTACTGACAGTCCATCATCCGCCATCAACGGTGGTACTCACCCCGGTTCACTCGACCGGGGTGAGTACCACCACCGCGATCGGCCGCCGGGTGCGCTCCTGATATTCGCTGTAGCGGCCCTGATTCACTCGATCCACCAGCTCCCAGCGCCGCGCATACTCCGGATCGCCCGGCAGCGTCGGACGCGCCGTCACCCGGATACTGCTCCGCCCGATCTGGATCTCGCAGTCCGGCTTCGCCTTCAGATTCGCCAGCCATCCCGGCGGGCGCGGCGAACCACCATTCGACGCCGTCACCAGATAGTCGCGCCCATCACGCGCATAGGTGAGCGCCGAGGTCCGCGGCTGCCCCGTCTTTCGGCCCACCGTCCGCAACAGCAATGTCGGATTCCCGAACAGCAGCCGATGACCCACCCATCCGCCACTGTGCTCATAGATCCACTGGTGCGCCTGCAACACTTTCGTGAAAACCCCGGCCATACCAACCCCTCAGCAGTTCCCGGCAACGCCCCACCCTAACCACGCCCCCGCCCGATTGGCCCCCGCCGCGCCCGACCCGGTACCATTCCCCACACCTGCGGACCACCGCATCCGGGGGCGGTAGCTCAGTCGGTTAGAGCCGTGGACTCATAATCCATTGGTCGCGGGTTCGAGCCCCGCCCGCCCCACAAACAGGTTTCTACCAGCGGAAACAGCATCAGTATCAGCTGAGTTGGTTCAGATCCGGAACTTGGCAATGGTGATTGGTCCGCGGCGTCCGGGGTCGCCACCGACTGCTGACCATAGTCGCCGTCGGTCGTTCGGTCCTGGCATCTGCCGGTGGACCGCCCTACTGCAAAGCGTCGTTCAAGTAGCTGTGCAGGGCCCGTTTGAGTTCGGTGATCAGCTCGGGGTGTTCGGGTTCGGGGGAGGTGGCTATGGCGGGGAGGACGCCGCGGACTATCTGGAGGGCTACGAGGGTGTAGCGGCGGATGTCGGCTTCGGGTTTGTGGGGGGCGCGGGCGGTGAGGACCTCGTGGACGCGGGTGGACAGGCTGTCCTGGAGGGGGGCCATGGCCTCGTGGAGTTCGGGTGGGTTGTCCGGGCGCATGAAGAGGGCGAGGACGCCGGGGTGCTCGGCGGTGAAGCGGACCATTCGGTCGACGGAGCGGTCCAGGAACGCCTTCAGATCATGTTCTGGTTGGCCCTCGGCGCCGACGGCGTCGGCGCGGGCGCGGTCGAGCTGGGAGACGTAGTGTTGCAACAGCGTGCACGCGATTTCTTCCTTGTTACGGAAGAACTGGTACAGCGAACCGGGTGAGATCTCGGCGCGTTGCGCGATGAGATTGGTGGTCGCGCGATCGAATCCGACCTCGGCGAAAACGGCCTCGGCGGTGGACAGGATCTGCTCGCGTCGCCGCAGGCCACGGGCTTGTCGCCGCACATGCGCCCGCTCGCTGGTTGTCGACCCGGCTGGCGGCACCTGCCCTCCTTTCTGACGGCTGGACAAGGGGTCCGCACGCTCGTAAGCTGCATAAGGCGAGTAAATGCTCGTCAAAGAGAGCGTACCAGGGGGTGCGGGACCGATCTGAAGATCGACGCCATTTCGTTTCGCACGGAAGCCGCCTTCTCGACGCGAACGAATGGCGGCGGGTGCCGGGTTCATTGCCTCACGGGTCGCGGCAATGATTGAAAACTATTGGCGCCCAGCAATAGTGTTGAGTCGCTGCGGCATATGACGACGCCCGTTCGGGTGGTCGGCGTATGCCGCGGCAAATTCGTGACAGGGCAACGAAGCGCGTGTCAACCGGCGGTTGCCTGCGTTATGTCGCCGCCTGTCACCGAGGGGGTTTGATGGAAGCGGAACGATCGATCGATTCGGTACCTTCCCTACTCGATCGCTGCCATCGTCCCAAGGCCGCCGTCCCCGCGATGGAATCGACCCCACCGATTCTACGCATTCTCATGGTAGGGGAGCATTCGCTGACGCGGGAGATTTTGCGCGAATCATTGGAAGCCGAAGACGATTTCACCGTCGTGGCCGATGTCGCCTGTGACGAGGCGGTCGAACGCATCACGGCGCTGCGTCCGGACGTGGTGTTGCTCGATATCGACGGTATGCGGAATTCGCCGGTCGAACTCACCCAACTGCTGGTCGGCGCGTGGCCCGATGCCGCGCTGGCGGTTCTCAGTCCGATCGATGTGGGCGATGCGCTGCACGACATGCTCATGGCGGGCGTGCGGTGCTTCCTGCACAAGGGTGTGTCGAGAAGTGAACTGGGCAGCGCGATCCGGGCGTCGAGGACGGAGGGGACGCGGGTCACGCTGAGTGTGCCGCGAGAATTTCTCACCAATGGGGAGCCACCGGACTCGGGTGGGGGCCTGTCGGATCGGGAAGCGCAGGTTCTCGAGCTGGTCGCCCAGGCGATGACCAATCGACAGATCGCGAACGTGCTGTCGATCACCGAAGGAACGGTCAAGCGGCATCTGCGCAGTATCTTCGTCAAACTCGGTGCGGTATCGCGGATCGACGCGGTCAACCGCTATCGCGCGAATTCGGAACGCGGCGGAGCGGTCGGATAGCGGCGCCGCAACGGCGCGCTGAGACCCGGGCCGACCACGTCCGCCGTCGCCTCGCTCGAAATGGGCGAGCACGTCGGACAGCGCGACTATCCCCGATACGCGCGTGCACTGCGCGATGCGGCCGAATGTCGACGTCCGACGACATGCGTACCGCTCGCGGAGGCGGCGGGCAGGATGTCGAGGTAATGGTTGGGCGGGACACTAGGTGTCGGTGGCCACCAGGTCGGCGGTGATGGTCTGCACCGTGGCCTCGAGTTCGGCGCCCGCGGTCAACGCGTCGGTGAACAGCACCGCATGCCATCCGGCGGCGCGGGCGCCCGCGCAGTTCTGCGGTAGATCATCGATGAGCACGCATCGCGCGGGCTCGACACCCGCCCGCGCCGCGGCCAGATCGAAGATCTCCCTGTCCGGTTTGCGGCAGCCGATCTGGGCGGAGTTCAGCACGGCGGCGAAGAGCGCCTCGGGGTCGACCATGCGGCGCCAGTACGGTTCCCATGCGGGTGGCATATTCGACAGCATCCCGACGAAGAAGCCCGCCTCGCGGTAGGTGAGCAGCGTATCGGCCCATTCGCTGTTGGCGGCACGGCCGTCGAACCACGATTCGGCCAGGCTCGGGATGCGGATGCGCACGCCCCGGCGGTCCAGCGCGGCGGATACCAGCGCCAGCCAGTCGTCCTCGGAGATGAGGGGCGTGTCCAGCGGCAGCATCATGTCGTCGGTGCCGAAGGACGCCGTCACCTCGGCCAACGCGGCGCGCAAGGTCGGCGGGTCGATGTTCGTCCGGCGGCAGAAGGCCGCGAACGTGTGCTCGACCGGAGGTGTCAGTACACCGCCGAAATCGGACCAGATCGCGATCCGATCATTTCCACTTGTGATTCTCACGTGAACACCCCGTTCGACGGCCGGATTCGCTGCGACGTTGGTCAGGTTATCGACCGGAAAACAGGCGCCACCAGATTCCCGAAGGTGATACATCCTCCGGTTCGGGTGGAATATATGGCGAAATGCCCACACCGAACGGACTCCTCGAGGAAAATGTTCTCGGAGCATTTCCGTCGCCCGGGACCTGCTGATCGGCGTGCACCCAACCACATGGTGGCGCAAGTGATCTCGAGTGATACATCCATCGGGCGATATGTGTATCTCCTTCGGAGCCCCGCGACTGACCTGTACCCGATGCCGCGCCGCCGTTAATGTGGTGATCGTTGGGGGA
The DNA here is from genome assembly GCF_029868385.1 of Nocardia cyriacigeorgica. Lineage (GTDB taxonomy): Bacteria > Actinomycetota > Actinomycetes > Mycobacteriales > Mycobacteriaceae > Nocardia > Nocardia cyriacigeorgica_F. The sequence goes on from NZ_JARWNX010000040.1 coordinate 25,323, forward strand.
AGGGCGCAATGCAGCGCCGTATGTCACACGGTCGAATTTCGGTCGATCGATCTGCGAAATCCGAGAACGAGGAGTTTTCATGCTGCTCACGCCGCGCACGCAAACCCTGGGGGAGTCGATTTCCCATCGCGCCGCCGACAGTGCGGACAGGACTGCTTTCACATTCCTGCCGGACGGCGAGAACGAATCGCATTCATGGACGTTCGCGGAGCTGGAACGTCGGGCTCGCGCCCTGGCGGAGCGGCTGGCGGCGAGCGTCGCGCCCGGTGAGCGGGCATTGATCCTCGCCCCGGACGCCCCGGATTTCGTGCTCGCGTTCTTCGCCTGCCAGTTCGCGGGAGTTGTTGCGGTGCCGGTGTATCCGCCGTTTCCGCTCTCGTCGGACCGGCGGATCGCGACGCTGCGCACCATCGCGCGCGACAGCGGCGCCCGGATCGTCCTGACCGGCGCGCCGGAGCAGATCCGCGATCTGCTGGTGCCTCTCGCGCCGGAGCTTTCGGCACTCACCTGGATCGGTGTCGACGCTGGGGACGACACCGATTTCGAGCCGGTGGCGGTGCGCGGTGCGGACATCTCGTTCTTGCAGTACACCTCCGGGTCGACCTCCGCGCCGAAAGGGGTGGTCGTCACCCATGAGGCGCTGATGTACAACCAGGAACTCATCAGTCGTGCCATGGGGTACCACCGGGACGCGCGAGTGGTCGGCTGGCTTCCGCTGTTCCACGATATGGGCCTGATGGGCACGGTCGTGCCCGCCGTCTACACCGGATGCAGCACCGTGCTGATGCCGCCGCTGCAATTCGTCCAGCGGCCGGTGCGCTGGTTGCGCGCGGTGACCGAGTATTCGGCGACGATCACCGGCGGACCGAACTTCGCCTATGAGCTGTGCTGCCGCCGCATTCGTGAATCCGAGCGCGAGGACATCGATCTCAGCTCGCTCGAGGTCGCCTTCAATGGCGCGGAACCGATCCGGGAGGCGACGCTCGCACAGTTCGCTGCGGCGTTCGAGCCGCACGGTTTCGATGCCCGCAGCTTCTACCCGTGCTACGGACTCGCGGAGTCGACCTTGTTCACCACGGGTGCCGTGCGCGGGGCGGGGGCGGTGCGCGTGGAGGTCGATCGTGCGGAGCTGCACGCCGGGCGGTTCGCGCCGGGCAGCGGGCAGGTGATGGTCAGCTCGGGGCGGCCGGAACTGGATCGCAGGCTGGCGATCGTCGACCCGGACACCGGTGTCGCGCTGCCGGATGGCACGGTGGGCGAGATCTGGATCGGCGGCCCCGATGTGGCCGCCGGGTACTGGGAGAAACCGGCGGCGACCGCCGAGACCTTCTCGGCCTCGACCACCGAACCGGCCGACGGGCCGTATCTGCGCAGCGGCGATCTCGGCGTGCTGCACGACGGTGAACTCTATGTCGTCGGCAGGCGCAAGGACCTGATCATCCTGGGCGGCCGCAACTACTATCCGCAGGACATCGAGGCTGCGGTGGAGGCCGCGAGTACTTCGATCCGGCGCGGCTGCACCGCGGCATTCGCCGGTGAGGCCGGGGGAGCCGAGGCGCTGATCGTGGTCGCCGAGGTCAAGACCGATGCGGATGGCCTCGACCTCGCCGAGGTGACGGCGGCCGTGCGGTCGGCTGTCACGGTCGAATTCTCGGTCACCCCGCACGACATCGTCCTGGTGGCGCCGGCGACCCTGCCGAAGACCTCCAGCGGCAAATTACAGCGGCATGCCTGCCGGGAGGCCTACGCGGCGGGGACACTCGAAGCGGCGGTTCCGGCGCTGCTGAGCGAGGGCGCGCGATGAGCGCCGACGCCGCCCGCGTGCAGCAGTGGCTGACCGCGCGGATCGCCGAACTCGTCCGGGTCGATCCGGCCACGCTGACGCCGGACGCGCCGTTCGTCGCCTTCGGGATGTCGTCGTTGCAGGCCGTGGAGCTGTCCGATGATCTTCAACGCTGGACCGGACTGACCCTGTCGCCGACCTTCGCCTACGACCATCCGACGATCGCGGAAGCGGTCTCGGCGATCGTCGCGGCGAGCGGGAATGCGGCGGTGGACCAGCCGGAGTCGGCGCCTGTCCCGGAAATCGTCGACAACGATGCGATCGCGATCGTCGGGATCGGCTGCCGCTTCCCCGGCGGCGGAGACGGCCCGCAGCAGCTGTGGCGGGTATTCCGCGACGGTATCGACGCCGTCACCGAGGTACCGGCGGATCGCTGGGACACGACGGCGCTCACCGACGAGAACCCGCGCTGGGGCGGATTCCTTGCCGACGTCGAGGGTTTCGACGCGGAGTTCTTCGGCATCGCGGCGCGGGAGGCGGCGCGGATGGATCCGCAGCAGCGGATCGTGCTCGAGGTCGCGTGGAACGCGCTCGAGGACGCCGGGCTCGGGCCGCGACGGCTGGCGGGCACACGGACCGGCGTCTTCATCGGCGCCTCCACCTACGACCACGGCGCCGCGGTGCTGGCGCCGGGCACCGAGACCGCGTCGTCGGACGGCACCGGCTCCGCGCTCAGCGTGATCGCCAACCGGCTGTCCTACTGCCTGGATCTGGGTGGTCCGAGCATGACCGTGGATACGGCCTGCTCATCGTCGCTGGTGGCGGTGCACCTGGCCTGCCGATCGCTGCGGTCGGGTGAATCCGATCTGGCCATGGCCGGTGGCGTCAATATCGTCGCCAGTCCGCGCATCGCGCAGAGCTTCGGCAAGGGCAGCCTGATGGCGCCGGACGGTCGGTGCAAGCCGTTCGATGAGCGGGCCGATGGCTATGTGCGCAGCGAGGGTGCGGGCGTGGTGGTCCTGAAGACCCTCGCCCGCGCCCGCCGTGATGGTGACCGGGTGTACGCGGTCATCCGCGGCAGCGCCGTCAACCAGGACGGCCGTACCAACGGGTTGATCGCACCGAGCCGCCCGGCGCAGGAGCGGGTGCTGCGCTCGGCCTACCGCGACGCGGGCGTCGACCCGGCCCTGGTGACGTATGTCGAGGCGCATGGCACCGGTACCGCGGTCGGCGATCCGATCGAGGTCGGTGCGCTGGCCACGGTGCTGGCCGCGGATCGTCCGGACGATCGGCCGTTGCGGATCGGTTCGGCCAAATCCAACCTCGGCCATACCGAAGCCGCGGCGGGTATCGCAGGCCTGATCAAAACTGCTCTGGCGCTGCATAATCGGACGCTGCCCCGCACACTGCACTTCCAGACTCCGAATCCGCGGTTGGAACTGCATCGGGTCGCGGTGCGGGTACAGGAGGCCGCGGAGCCGCTTGCCAGTGATGAGACGGCCTTCGCCGGTGTCAGCTCGTTCGGATTCGGTGGGACCAATGCGCACGTCGTCCTCGCCACTGCTCCGGCCGATGCCGAACCCGCGACGGAGCCGGTGACCGGTCCGGCCGCCGAGACGGTGCTCTTCCCGCTATCGGCCAGATCCGAACGTGGTCTGCGGCGGCGCGCACGGGCCTTGGCGCGCCTGGCCGCCGATAACGTCGACGACCCGAGTTGGCCCGCCCGTGCCGCGGCGGCTGCCGCCCTGCGCGGCGATCACGATCTGCACCGCGCCTGTGTGGTGGCGGGTGACATCGATGAACTGATCGACGGCCTCACCGCGATCGCGGACGGTGAACGCACTCCCGGCGTCTGCGGACCCGCGACGGCGGCGTCTCGAATCGGTCGGATCGGCCTGGTCTTCCCCGGTCAGGGGTCGCAATGGGCGGGGATGGGCAAACGGCTCGCCGCCGCGGTGCCCGCCTTCGACGCGGCCATCCGGCGCTGTGACGCCGAAATCGCGCCCCTGCTCGGTGAATCGCTGTGGTCGGCCGAGCACGGGATCGTCGCCAACGGCACCGCGCAGGTGCAGCCCGCGCTGTTCGCCATGCAGGTGGCGCTGGCGCAGATGTGGCGTGAGTTCGGAATCGAGCCATCGGCGGTCTGCGGGCACAGCATGGGGGAGATCGCGGCCGCCCAGGTCAGCGGTGCCCTCTCGCTCGCGGACGCCGCGCTGCTCGCCAGCACCCGCAGCCGGTTGCTGACCGAGATATCCGGTGCGGGCGGGCTGGCCCTGGTCGAACTGGACGAACAGCAGGTCCACGCGCTGCTCGACGGATACCGGGGCGAGGTCTCGTTGGCCGCGGTCAACGGCCCACGGGCCCTGGTGCTCTCCGGCCCGCCGGACGCCCTCGACACGATCGTGCGCGACGTCGAAGCCGAGGGTGGGTTCGCGCGGCGCATCTCGGTCGAGTTCGCCGCGCACAGCCCGGCGGTGGAACCGTTGCAGCCCCGATTGCGTGCAGGTCTTGCGGGACTGACACCGCGGGTGCCGGAGGTACCGATGTACTCCACGGTCACCGGCGCGGTGATCGAGGGCGCGGGCACCGATGCGCAGTACTGGTCGCGTAATCTGCGCGAGACGGTCCGTTTCGCCGACGCACTGACCCGACTGCGCGCCGACGGCCACGACATCCTCGTCGAGATCGCACCGCATCCGGTGCTCGAGCGGTCGATTGCCGAACTGGCCGGTCCGGACGCGGTGGTCATCGCCTCCAGCCGCCGGGACGAGGACGAACTCCGGGCGGTGCTGTCCGCGCTCGGACAGCTCTATGTGCACGGCGCCGCCGTGGACTGGACGGCACTGTATTCGGCGGCGCCCGCGCTGCCGATCCCTTCGCAGGGCTGGAATCACCAACGGTTTCCGCTGGTGCGCCCGGCGGCCGGCGGTGACGCGGCGGCTGTCGCGGGCAGGTTGCTCGGGGCTCGGATCCCGGTCGTCACTCAGCCCGGTCTCGCCTTGTGGCCGTTGCCGATCGATGCTGTGCGCACACCCGAGATCGCCGACCACGTCGTGGACGGTGTGCCCGTGGTCCCCGGCGCCTACTGGCTGGCCGCCGTCACCGCGGCCGCCGCGGAAGTAGGCGCGGACGGATATTCGACCACGGTCGTGAGCAATGTCCGGTTCGAGGCGCCCTATGTCGCCACGGCCTACGATCCCGCGCCACTGCAACTCGCCATGGAGCGCGTGGCGACCGGCTATGAGTTCAGCATCGCCTCCCGCGCGGGCAACGCCGTGGTCGTGCACGCCAGGGGTGGGCTCGGACTCGCCGGTGAGGCGTTGGGGGCGCAGATCAGCACGGGTGTCGAGGAACTGAGGCGCCGCTGCGATATCGAGGTGCCGCTCGACGAGTTCTACGAACGATTCGAGCGAATGGGATTGCGCTATGGCCCGCTGTTCCGCGCCGTTACCCGACTGGCGCGCGGCTCAGGGCAGGCGATCGGCCGATTCGAACTGCCCGAAGGACTGCCGCAGCGGTCGGCTGGGCTGCACCCCGCGTTGCTCGACGCCTGCCTGCACACCATCGCCGCGGCCGCCGATGCCGAACTGCCACCCGGTGTGCTCCCGCTGCCCTCGGGCGCGGGCCGGGTGCACGCGGCGAACCTCGCCACACCGCCATCGCGCGTGTGGTGCCATGCGCGGTTGATCGAGAACGACGAGCACGGCCTGACCGCGGACCTGGTGATCCTCACCGATGACGACACGGTCGTATGGTCGGCGCAGGAATTCCGGGTGACCAAGACCGCCGCGCGTGCGGTCGACACCGGTCGCGTCTACCGGGTCGGGCTGCACGAGCACGATCCGGGCTCGCCCGACGGCGCCACCGGAGCGTGGTTGATCCTCGGCGCCGATACCGCGATATCGACGGCACTCGCCGACCGTCTCGCGGCGGCGGGCGACCACTGTGTCGTCGGATCACCCAGTGGGACCGACGATTACGAATCGCTGGTCGCGGAGTTGGACAGTGGTGCGGCCGGTCCGATCGGGATCATCGACGCACGCGCGTTCGGCCCGGTCGGCGCTGATCCGGCCACCGCTGCGGAGCACGCACTCGGCACGGTCGAGCTGCTGCGGTTCGTCGCCGCCCGCACCTGGCGGGGCGCTCCGCCACGATTGTGGGTGCTGACCGCGAATACTCAGCACGCGGCAGACGAGAACACGGTGGCCGCCGCCGCGCTGCACGGTCTGGCCCGGGTCATCGCCGCCGAACATCGTGAACTGCGTTGCAGCACGGTCGATCTACCCGCGGAGCCGAACGCCGCGCAGCTCGCCCACCTGGTGAGCGCACTGCGCGACGGCCGGACGCCGCAGCAACTCGTCGTGCACGGTGGGACGGCGACGCCACGGCTGCGGCCCGCACCACGCACCCGAACCCGGTTCACGGTCACCGGGGACCACATCTGTGTGATCACCGGTGGACTCGGCGCACTCGGCCTGCGGGTCGCGGAGTGGGCGAGCGGGCGCGGGGCCAGAAATCTGCTGCTGTTGGGCCGCGGCGCACCGGACCAGGACGCTGTGGAGCGCATCGAGGAACTGCGGGCGCGTGGGGTCCGGGTCGCCGTGGCCGCGGTCGACGTCGCCGACGCCGACGCACTCGCGACGATCCTGACGCGGCACCGGCCGATCGGAGCGGTCTTCCACCTCGCCGGTGTGCTCGAGGACGGTGTGGTCGACCAGATCGATGCGAGCCGAATGCATCGTGCGCTGGCGGGTAAGGCGGGTGGTGCGTGGAATCTGCACCGCGCGACGCTCGACGACCCGATCGAACATTTCGTCCTGTTCTCCTCGCTGGCCGGGTTGTTCGGCTCGCCCGGCCAAGGCGCCTACGCCGCCGCCAACACCTACCTCGATGCGTTGGCCGGGGCCAGGGCCGCGAACGGCCTACCGGCCAAGAGCATCGCGTTCGGGCCGTGGGCCCAGATCGGCTTGGCGTCGGCCGCCGGAAGCGCGGACCGGCTCGCGGGCTCCGGTGTGCCGCCGCTGGACCCCGATATCGCGATGGAGCTGCTCGAGGCCGCGCTCTCGGATCCCGAGCCGCTGCTCGCGGTCGCGGCCTTCGACCCGGCACGGTTCACCCGCTCGGGGCTGCCACCCGCGGCCGCGGAACTGCTGAGCGAACTGCTGCCCGACGCCCCGGCCGAGCCGGTCGATACCTCGGTGGCCGATGCGCTGGCCGAAGCCGAGGATCCGGTCGTCCGCGCGGGCATCCTGCGCACCTTCGTCCTCGGTCAGGTGGCGGCCATCCTCGGCACCTCCAGGCCGGTCGACCCGGACCTGCCGTTCCAGGAACTCGGTTTCGATTCGCTGATGGCGGTCGAACTGCGCAACCGGCTCGAATCCGCCTTGGGCAGGCGACTGTCCGCCGGTCTGGTCTATGCCCATCCGACCGCGGCGCGGCTCGCCGATGGCCTGCTCGATGACGCCACCGCCGCCACCGGCCCGGCGCAACCGGCGGTCGCCGACGACCTGGACGACGAGCTGTCCGACCTCACCGACGACGAGCTGGCACAGCTGCTGGCAGCCGAACTCGACACCTGATCACCGAAGGGACAACCGGATGACAACGAGTGAGTCCGGCGGCAGGCGCGCAACGCTCGAACGGGCGCTACGCGAAATCCGCAGCCTGCGCGCCGAAGCCGCGGCACTACACGAACCCATCGCCATCCTCGGCGCCGGAGTACGGATGCCGGGTGGCATCGACGATCCGGCAGCGCTGTGGACCGCGCTGCGTGCAGGTTTCGATGCCGTCACCCCGATGTCGGAAGCCACCGACGGTAGACGTGGCCCTGGACCCTATGGCGGACCGGCGATCCGGTACGGCGGGCTGCTGACCGAGATCGATGGTTTCGACGCGGACTTCTTCGGCATCTCACCGGATGAAGCCGCACGGATGGACCCGCAGCAACGCCTGGTGCTCGAGGTCGCCCACGAGGCGATCGAGGATGCGGGCATCCCGCTGGAAACGTTGCGCGACACCACGACCGGCGTGTTCGTCGGCGTCTATGGCAGTGACTACCTGATGATGCAGCTGGGTGATCCGGCGGGCATCGACACCTACACGGCCCCCGGCGGCGCGCACAGCATCGTGGCGAATCGCCTGTCCTATCTGCTCGACCTCGACGGGCCGAGCATGGCGGTCGACACGGCGTGCTCCTCGTCGTTGACCGCGGTCCATCTGGCGGTGCGGGCGCTGCGGGCCGGTGACTGCGATGTGGCATTGGTCGGTGGCGTGAACGTCATCGTGTCGCCGGTGTCCACCGATGTCACCGCGAAGGTGCTGCCGCTGGCATCCGAGGGCCGGTGCCGGACCTTCGACGCGAGTGCGGACGGTATCGTCCGCGCCGAAGGCTGCGCGATGGTGGTGCTCACCCGCGAATCGCTGGCGACAGCACAGGGTCACCCGCCGCGAGCGGTGATCCGTGGGACCGCGGCCAACCATGACGGCCGCACCAACGGCCTGACCGCGCCGAATCCGCGCACCCAGGCCGATCTGCTGCGACGTGCGCTGCGCGATGCGGAGGTCGATCCGTCCGAGGTCGTCTACCTCGAGGCGCACGGCACCGGGACACCGCTGGGCGACCCCATCGAATTCGATGCCATCCGCGAGGTCTACGGGGCGGGTACCGTGCCGTGCGCGGTCGGTGCGGTGAAGACGAACTTCGGGCATCAGGAAGCGGCGGCCGGGATCACCGGCCTGATCAAGGCGATGCTCGTGCTCGAGCACGGCGAGGTACCGCCCAATCTGCATCTGCGGCAGCCGAATCCGGAGATCACCCTGGACGGTACGCGGCTGGGGCTGCCGACCGAGGTTCAAGCCCTGCCCGAGACGGGCCGTCTGGCGGCGGTCAGCTCGTTCGGCTTCGGCGGTGCGAATGTCCACGCGGTGCTGGAGGCTCGCCCGGCCGCAGAGAAAGCGACGGTGACCGGATCGGATCGGCGCGATCGCGGGTTCATCCTGCCCATCTCGGCGCGCAGTGGGGAGTCGGCGCGCAGGCTGGCACAGGAGTACGCCGAACTGCTCGACGGTGCGGACAAGGCGACCGCGGCCGAGATCTGCGCCGCGGCGGCGACCCGGCGCACCCATCATCCGTACCGGACCTGCCCGACCGGCGCCACGGTGGCCGAACTGGTGGCCGCGGCGGCCGCGCCGTTCGTGCGTCCACCGCGCCGGACCGGTGCGCCCGCGGGTCTGGCGTTCGTGTTCAGCGGTCAGGGGTCGCAATGGCACGGCATGGGCGAGCGGCTGTACGCCGACCCCGTCGCCCGTGCAGATCTGCTCCTCAGTGAGGAGATCGTGGCGCGGCTGGCCGGATGGTCGCTGCGCGCCGAACTGAGCGCGCCGGAGCGGGAGAGCAGGCTCGACCGCACCGACATTGCCCAGATCTGCATCGCCGCTACCGAATTCGCTCTCGTCGCGATGTTGCGCTCGAGCGGTATCGTGCCCTCGGCGGTCATCGGTCACAGCATGGGCGAGATCGTGGCCGCTGCGGTGAGTGGAATGCTCACTCGTGAGCAGGCCTTCCAGATTCTGGTGCGCCGCGCCGTGCTCACCGAACAGGGTGCGCGCGGTGGCGCCATGATCAGCATCGCGGCCGCGGAAGCCGAGGTCGACGATCTGCTCGGTGGGCGAGTGGGCGTCACGGTGGCCGCCGTCAACGGTCCGCGCTCGACCGTCGTCTCCGGCCCCGCGGAGGCGATCGACGAGGTGGCCGATGCCGTAGAACGGCGCGGCTGGACCGTCAAGCGGCTGCCCGTGGACTACGCCTTCCACAGCACCATGCTGCGCCCGTTCGCCGACGAACTCACCCGGCAAACCGATTCGATCGAGCCGGTCGACTCGGTGGTGCCGCTGTATTCGACGGTCACCGGACGCCGAGCGGCGGCACACGACCTCACCGGCGATCACTGGGCCCGCAATCTCACCGACGCGGTGCGCTTCGCGCCCGCCGTCGCCGCGGCGCACGCAGCCGGGATCACCACCTTCCTCGAGGTCGGACCGCACGCGGTACTCGTCCGCGATATCACCGCGACCGTCGAGCACGCCGGTGGCAGCGCGACGGTCGTCGCGAGCATGCGCCGCGATCATCCGGTGGGGGAGACCATGCGCCGCGGCCTGGCCGATCTCTACTCCGCGGGACATACCGTCGACTGGGAGCAGGTGACCGGCGTCGTTGCCGGCCGAGTGGATCTGCCGCTGTACCAATGGGATCGCACCAGGTACTGGTTGCCGGAGCGGGTCACCGCCGGTGGGCGGATGACCCCGGTGACGGGATCGACGCTCGAGTTCGGTCGGGAGCTATCGGATGACCCGGTGGAGCCGGGCCTGGGATCGGACGTCGATCCGACCGAACGTATCGATGCCCTCACGAGGTTCATCCGGGAACGGTTCGCCCAGGCCCTACGGCGGCCGATCGCGGAGGTCGAGGAGACGACGGTGATCCGCGACTTCGGGTTGGACTCACTGGTCATCGTCGAGGTCAAGAACCAGGTCGAGGCGATGACCGGCACCGCGGTGCGGCTACAGGATCTGCTCGATGTGGTCGATCACGGCACCGTCCGCGATCTGGCCTCGGTCATCGTCGCGGCGGAATCGCCCGCCACGGCGGGCCAGGGAGTGGGGCCGTCGTGACGAAACCCGTCGCATCGGGCGGTGTACTGGCACCCGCACTGGACTGCCCACGGCCCCAACCGGATTCCGCCATGCGTCTGGTGTGCTTCCCGCATTCCGGTGCGGGACCGGAGCTGTACCGATCCTGGGCCGACGCGCTCGGCCCCGAGATCGAGGTGCACACGATCACCCTGCCCGGTCGTGGCAGGCGCTGGCGAGAGCCGTTCACCGTGGCATGGGAACCGCTGCTCGACGAATTCGCCGAGGCGATCGGCGATCGGGTCCGGCCGCCGTTCTCGCTGTTCGGGCACAGTCTCGGGGCGCTGTTCGCCTACGAGATCGCCCACCGGCTGACCTCCGCCGAGCACCTGTTCGTCTCGGCAAGGGCGAGCCCGGCCCGCACGCCGCGGATCGCCATCCCCGCCGACGACGCGGAACTGCTCGAGCTGGTCGACCAGCTGTACGACGGTGTGCCCGGCCAGATCAAGGACAACCCGGAGCTGGCCAGGCACTTCATGCCCGCGCTGCGGGCCGATATGGAATTGGGCGCTCACTACACCCACCGGCCCGATCGCATCGTGCGGACCCCGATCACCGCGCTCGGCGGCCTCGATGACGCCACCGTCGACGCCACCGATCTCGCCGCCTGGCGTCCCTACACCACCGCCGCGTTCACCTGGCGGCAGTTCCCCGGCGGCCACTTCTACCCACGGCAATCCGAAACCGCTGTGCTGCGAGTGATTCGCCGCCGCCTCGTGCCCCGAACCACAGGGAGAATCCGATGACCCAGTCGACCAGACCCGCCCCACCGGCCCTCACCTTCGACCAGACCGTGCCGCGGGCGCTCGCGCATCGGCGGGCGCTCGGTGAGGTGTTCGTCGCCGATTCGGTGGCCGAGGACGAATCCACCTTCCGGGTCGCGGTCCAGATACCGCGGGCGCACAGCCTCTGGTACGACCGCAGGACCACCCACCACGATCCGTTCGCCATGGCGGAGGCGGCGCGGCAGGGCTCGTTCGTCGTACTGCACCGCCACGTCGGCGTTCCCCTGGCGTTGCCGTTCAGCATGCAACGCTACGAGTTCGCCGTCACCGCACTCGACGCGTTCCACGACGACGAGCGAGCGCCCATGCAGGGGATCATCCACTACCGCATCGTCTCGCGCCAGGATCGCGGCCCGGATTTCGCGAATATGACCCTGGCCGGTGAGCTGCTCGTCGACGACGTCCCCGCGATGACCCTCGAGGCCGACGCGGTGTTCCTGTCCCGCACCGACTACGAGGCGCTGCGCAGCTATCAGCTGTCCAGGGTTCCGAACGGGCCGGCGCACGCGGCGGTGCCTCCGCTGCCGCCCGCGGCGGTGGGACGGCTCGACTCCCGCAATGTCGTCATCGGCGAACCGCAGGTCGTGGACGGGGACCCGCGCTATCCGCTGCTGCCCGACCCACGCCATCCGGCACTGTTCGATCACGACTACGACCATGTGCCCGGCCCGTTCCTCATCGAGGCGTTCCGGCAGGCGAGCATCGATTCCGCGGTGCGGGCGGGCCGGCTGGCTTCGCCGATCACCGCGGTGGGGGCCTGCTCGGCCCGGTTCATCAACTTCGCCGAATTCGGCGCACCGCTGGAATGCCGTGCGGTGCAGTCGGAATCGAAAGAGCCCGGTTGCGTCCGGGTCGAGGTCGAGCTGCGCCAGTTCGATCGCGTACTCGCCGACGGCGCCATCGAACTCATCCCGATGGACGGCCACCGGAGTTCGTTCCCCGACCGTACGGAGGTCTCGTCATGACCGAAACAGTCCTCGTGGTCGGCGCGGGGCCGACCGGCCTTGCGCTGGCAACCGAACTGCGCCGCAATGGCATCTCCTGCCGGATCATCGATCGCGCCGCGAGCCGACCGGCCAACCAGGCACGTGCGCTGACCATGTGGGACGGCGCCTTCGACGTCTTGCGACGGCAGGGCACCGCGGAGCGGATCCGCGCGCACGGCATCCCGATGACGGCCGCGCGGTACTTCTCGCGCGGCAAGTCCGTCGCCGATGTCGAGTTCGGGCCGGGCAGCGGCAACGAGGCCGCACCGGTGATCATCACCCAGCCCGCGGTCGAATCGGTGATGATCGACCACCTGGGTGGTCTCGGTGTGGCCGTCGAATGGCGGACCGCGCTGGCCTCGCTCGACGATCGCGGCGACGCCGTCGATGTGGTCCTCGACCACGACGGCCGCACCGAGGAACTGACGGTGTCCTGGGTGGTGGGCTGCGACGGCGCGCACAGCACGGTGCGCGAGGCGGCCGGAATCGCGTTCGAGGGCAGCACCTACGGTAGGCGGTTCGCCCTCGGCGACGGCGCCATCACCGCCCCGGTACCGCCCGGCGAAGCGCACTATCACCTGCATCCGGACGGCGTTCTGGTGGTCGTGCCGCTGCCCGATGGCCAGGTGCGCGTGTTCGCCGATGTCAGCACCACCGATTCGACCTCGGAGGCGCTCTCGGTGGCCGAACTCCAGGCCATCGCCGACGCCCGCGCTCCCTATCCGATCGAGATCGCCGAATTGGGTTGGAGCACGAAGTTTCTCGTACACATGGGACAGGCGGTGCGGTATCGCCGCGGTCGATGCCTGCTCGCCGGGGACGCCGCACATCTGCACAGTCCGGCGGGTGGGCAGGGGCTCAATACCGGGATCCAGGATGCCGCGAGCCTCGGCTGGCGACTGGCCACGGTCATCGCGGGTTGCACGGGCGCCGAGGCCTTGCTCGACAGCTACGAATCCGAGCGCTCGCCCATCGCCCGTGAGGTCGTGCAGGCGGCCGACCGGCAGACGAAACTGTGGACCGTGCGGTCACCGGTGGGCCGCTTCGCCCGCGATCTGGTGCTGTCGGGCCTGAGTCGCAGCGGGCTGCTGGAGAAGCGACTCGTACCCACGCTGGCGCAGCACGATCTGGACTATCGCAGCAGTCCGGTGGTGAGCGAGCACGGCGGGCGGCGGGCACTCGGACGGGCACTGCCCGAGGTGGCCCTGATCGAGGCGCACGACGAGGCAGTCGAACTGCGCGCACTGCTCGACGGGCCGGATCACGTCGTGGTGGTGCTGCTCGATTGCGACACCGTGGCCGGGGAATCGGCTCGGGTGCGCGATATCCCGCGGCGGATCGCCGAATACGGGGCGGGTCTGCGCATCGTCGCCATCGTCTCGGGCGGTCGGGTGGTCGAAGACCTCGGCGTCGTCGAAACATTCCGTGCGCCAGATGGTTACGCGCCGGAGCAGGAGTTGGTCGGGAGTCGGCTCGTCCTGATCCGGCCGGATGGGTACACCGTCGCGGCCGCGCGGGATCTGGACGTCACCGCGTTGCTGGCGAGGTGCCCGGCGCTGCCCTCGGCGGTTGCATCGGACCGGGTCGCAGGGTCCGCGGGCCATGAACCGCCGGTGCCCGGTGTTCGCCCCGAGTAGACAAGGCGAGTGATTGCTCGTATTCTCACAAATGCGAGTGATTGATCGTAAATATGTTCAATCAATGAGGGGAACTCCGTGATCGGCCATCTGACCACTCGATATCCGCGCGTCGTCGTCGCGAGCGCGATCGTCGCGTTCGTCGTCCTCGGTCTGCTGGCGGCCGGAGCGCTGAACGCGTTGACGCAGAGCCGATTCCAATCCGTCAGCGGGGAAGCGGTCGCCGCCGACCAGGTGCTCGCGCAGCGGTTCGGCACGAACACGCCCAATATCGCGGTGCTGGTCACCTCCGACACCGGCCGCCCGGTCGACGACCCCGCCGTCGCCGAGGCCGGGCGCACGCTCACCGAACTCGTCCGTAACGAACCCGGAATAGCCGACGCCTGGTCCTACTGGGACGTCGCGCCCTCGCCGACACTGGCCAGCCGTGACAAGGGCGAGGCCGTGATCCTGGCCTGGTCGCCGGGCGAGGCCGACCACGTCCGCGATGAGGTACTGCCCGAACTCGAGCGCCGCCTCGTCACCGCCGACGATGCGAACACGGCGGTGACCTTGACGTTGGCGGGCAGCGATCAGGCCTTCCGCGAGATCGCCGCACAGTCACGCAAGGACTTCCTGCGCGCCGAGCTGCTGATCCTGCCGCTGGTGTTCGTACTGCTGTGGTTCGTGCTCCGTCGTGTCTCGCTGTCCCTGATCACTCTCGGGATCGGGCTGTTCTCGGTGGTCGGCACCCTGGCCGTGCTGCGCGTGGTCGGTTCCTTCACCGACATATCGCCGTTCGCGGCGAATATCGCGCTGTGCATGGGCATCGCCCTCGGCGTGGACTACTGCCTGTTCCTGATCTACCGGTACCGGGAAGAACTGGAATCCGGGCGCGCGGTGCCCGATGCCGTGCGAGTGGCGCTGCGTTCGGCGGGGCACACCATCGTGTTCAGCGGGGTCACCGTCGGCGCCTCGCTCGCGGCGCTACTGGTGTTCGAGTTCCCGTTCCTGTCCTCGTTCGCCTATGCGGGCGTCGGCGTCGTCCTCACCGCGGTGATCGGCGCGGGCGTCATCCTGCCCGCCGCACTGGCTCTGCTCGGCACACGTGCCCTACCGAGCGGTCCGCGCCGAGACCCCGGTGCGGGCGCCGGTCTGTGGACGCGCGTGACCACCGGCGTAATGCGCAGACCCGTACTCGGCGGCGTCGCGGGCCTGATCGTGGTGCTGACCCTGGGCGCCCCGGCGCTGGGCGCGCAATTCGGCGCCCCCGACGATCGCGTACTACAACCCTCGGCGCCGGTCCGCACGGCCTACGACACCTTCCGCGCCGAGTTCGATACCGAGGACGCCGATGCGGTCGCCGTGGTCGCCCCGGCCGCCGACCCGGATTCGGTCGGCGAATACGCCGCGCGGCTGTCGGCGGTGCCCGGTGTGCTGCGGGTCGATTCGGCCGCTGGCAGCTACGTCGACGGCGCGAATGCCGGATTCGCGGTGGACCGAACGCGTTTCGTCGCCGACACCGGCACCGGAACCTGGTTGGCGGTGCTGCCGACCAACGACGAACTCGGCCGGGGGGTGAACCATCTCGCCGAGGAGGTCCGGGCCGTGCCTGCGCCGTTCGAGGTGCTCGTCGGCGGGGCGCCCGCCCGGATCCAGGACTACACCGACGGTGTGCTCGACCGGCTGCCGCTGGTCGCGGTGCTGATCGCACTGGTCACCTTCGTCATCCTGTTCGCCATGACCGGTTCGGTCCTCGCGCCGCTGAAGGCGACCGTGCTGAACCTGCTGTCGCTGTCGGTGATGTTCGGCGTGCTGGTGTGGGGCTTCCAGCAGGGGCACCTGGCAGGCGTTCTCGACTTCACGCCCACCGAGGCGATCGAACCGAGCATCCCGATCGTGATGTTCTGCATCGCCTACGGCCTGTCCATGGACTACGAGGTCTTCCTGCTCTCCCGGATCAAGGAGGACTACGACCGCACCGGCGACGCGCGAGAGTCCGTGGTGCGCGGAATCGCGCGCTCCTCGCCGCTGGTCACCACGGCGGCGCTGATCCTTGCGGTGTCGTTCCTCGCCTACGCGACCAGCGGTGTCGTCTTCCTGCAACAGCTCGGTATCGGTATGGCGCTGACGGTGCTGGTGGACGCGACGATCGTGCGCGGTGTGCTGGTCCCGGCACTCATGCGCCTGGCCGGGCCGTGGAACTGGTGGGCGCCACCGATATTGCGGCGGTTGCACACCCGGCTGGGTGCTGGCGCGCCGGTGGAATCCGAGGTGCGCGGCGACGAGATCCAGAAGGTGTCGGTCCGATGAGCATCCGTTCACGCCGCCGCGCCGCCGCCGGACATCCGGGTGATGAAGGAGTTCGTGTCATGCGTTCCGCGGTGCGTTTCGCCCGTCGGATCGGTCTTGCCCTCGTGATCCTCGCGGCCACTGCGGGTCCGGCGGTGGCCGCGCCACCCACCTCGCCCGCGGATGTCGTGGACGTTCCGGTCGAATTCCGCGTGGTGAACGTCAACGAGACTGCCGTGCCCTGCGCGGGCGACGGCAGGACCTACACCATCCGCGGGCATCTCACCGCACCACGGCATCAACTCGACGGCGACGGTGCGATCACGCTGTACCAGCACAGTTCCGCCAGCGGCGAATGGTATTGGCGGCTGCCGGTGCCCGGCTATCACCATGCCTACGAGATGGCGGCGCGCGGGCACGCGTCGCTGACCATCGACCGGCTCGGCTACGACAGCAGCGATGTTCCCGAGGGCGCGGCCGCCTGTATCGGTGCGCAGGCCACGATGGCGCATCAGATCGTGCAGGCGTTGCGTCGGGGCGAGTACCGGCTCACCACCGGTGATCCGGCTCCCGGTTTCGGCAAGGTCTTCCTCGCCGGCCACTCCAATGGTGGCCAGCTGGCCGAGACCGCGGCCTATACCTTCGGCGATGTCGATGCGATCGTCCTCATGGCCTGGTCGGATCGGGCGATCTCACCCGAGGTGCTCGCGCGGGTCGCGGTGGCGACCGGTCAATGCGCAACGGGTGGTCTCGCGCACGAATCGGGCAACGGCACAACGGGATATGTCTACTTCGACCGGGGGAGCGCGGCCTTCGCGGCGGACAACTTCGCCGACACCGATCCCGCGGTGCTCGCGGCGGCGGTACCGCTCCAGAATCAGTTGCCCTGCGGTGACCTGATCAGCCAATCCCCAGGACTGCTGCTCAATCTGGCCAGAGCGGGCGAGATCACCGTCCCGGTCCTCACCATCCACGGCGAATACGACCGCTGGTCCGCCGGTGGCGCGGATGCGCTGGCCGGTTTCGTCTCCGCGCCCGAGAAGCGGTCCATCGTCGTCGCGGGCGCCGGACATCTGCTCGGTCAATCCCGCTCTCCCGCCCGCATTTTCGATCCGCTGGCCGACTGGCTCGACAAGTACTCGACGAACTGATCCGCCCAACACCCAGCCGACTCGATGGAGGTCGATATGACAGCAGTGCACACGGACGCTCCGCCCGCGAGCGTCCATCGATGGTGGACGCTCGCGACGGTGTCCGTCGCGACGTTCATGCTGATGCTCGATATCACCGTGGTGAACGTCGCGTTGCCCGCCATCCAAGTGGATATGACGGCGACCTTCGGTGAGATGCAATGGGTGATCGACGCCTATGCGCTCGGCCTCGCCGCGTTCCTGCTCACCTCCGGCTCACTGGGTGACCGGCTCGGGCGGCGGCGGATGTTCGCCATCGGGCTCGTACTGTTCACCGTGGCGTCGGCGGCCTGCGGCCTCGCCGGAGACCCCTTGCTGCTCAATATCGCTCGCGGTGCGCAGGGTGTCGGCGGTGCCATGCTGTACGCGATCGGGCCCGCGCTGATCGCCGCCGATTTCCAGGGTAAGGAGCGCGGCGCGGCGTTCGGAATCTTCGGCGCCACCACCGGTGTGGCCGTCGCGGCCGGGCCATTGCTCGGCGGGCTGCTCACCGAACTCGATTGGCGCTGGGTGTTCTATGTGAATGTGCCGATCGGCATCGTCGCGCTGATCGTGCTGTTCACCCGCGTGCCGGAGAGTGTCGGTCGCCGATCGCATCCGATCGACTACGCCGGGCTCGGGTTTTTCTCGGTGGCGCTGATCACCCTCGTCTTCGGCATCATCCGCGCACCGATCGTCGGCTGGGCGTCGGCGCAGACACTGATCCTGTTGGCGGTCTCGGTCGCGCTGATGGCCGGTTTCGTCATCGTGGAACTGCGGACCCGCTATCCGATGCTCGATCTCGGGCTGCTGCGCAACCGCACCTTCGACGCGCTGTCGGTGGCCACCTTCGCGATCAACTTCGCCGTGCTGCCCGCGATCCTGTTCGGTGTGCTGTGGATGCAGGGCGTGCTCGGCCATTCGGCGGTCGAGACCGGTATCCGCTTCCTGCCGCTGACCGCCATGCTGTTCGTCGCCGCCGTCGCCGGAGGTGTGCTCAGCGCCCGACTGCCGATGAACGTCCTGATCGGCACCGCATTGCTGCTCGCCGGTGTCGGGTTCCTGCTGATGCTGCGCATCGAACCCGGCGACAGCTGGACCGCCGCGCTGATTCCGTTCCTGGTCACCGGCCTCGGCATGGGCCTGTTCAATCCGCCGCGCGCGAATGCCGCGGTGGCCTTGGTCCCGGCCGAGGACTCGGGCATGGGTTCGGGTGCGAACGAGACATTCCAGCAGGTGGGTGCCGCGCTCGGTATCGCCGCCCTCGGCGCGGTCGCGCACGCCTCGATCGACACCAGCCTCACCGACGAGCTGGGGTTGACCGGGGAACAGGCCGAAGCCGCCTCGGACGCGGTCGCCGCCGGAGCCGTCCAGGAGTTCGTCTCCACTGTGCCACCGGAGCAGGCAGCCCATGCCGGGGAGGTAGCCACCGCCGCCTTCGTCGACGCCTTCCACGACGTCGTCTCGATCGGCGGAGTGATATGCCTGGTCGGCGGCCTGGCCGCCCTGCTGCTGATCCGCAGAAGCGATTTCGTCCTCGACCCGGCCGCCCCGGACCTGGAAGCACACGCCGAGCAGAACGCACCCGACCCCGTCCGCACCTGACCGCCCGGCTCAGGCGAGGTGAGGGAACCTGGCGGCCACTGCCTATCGCAGTGGCCGCCAGGCTGTTGTGAGCGGGCCACGGTCGCTACACTCGAGCACCACACCGCTCGGGCTCGTCCGTGGTGTGGGTGCGGCGCGGCCGCACAGTCTGTGATGCGTGATCAGCGGGATGTTCGTGGTTGTTCCATCGAATTGAGAGGCGCTGCATGGCAAGGGATTTGACGCAAGTCGAGCTGCTGACCGAGCTGGAGCCGGTTGTGGCGACCAATATCGACCGACACTTGGCCACGGCCAAGGACTGGCACCCGCACGACTATGTGCCCTGGGACGAAGGCCGCAATTTCGCGGCCATGGGCGGTGAGGATTGGCATCCGGAGCAGTCACGGCTGTCGGAGGTCGCCAAGGTCGCGATGGTGACCAATCTGCTCACCGAGGACAATCTGCCCTCCTATCACCGGGTGATCTCGGAGAACTTCTCCCAGGACGGCGCATGGGGCACCTGGGTCGGCCGGTGGACCGCCGAGGAGAATCGGCACGCCATCGCGATGCGTGACTACCTCATCTGCACCCGCGCGGTCGACCCCGTCGCTCTGGAGAACGACCGAATGGTGCATCTGACCCGCGGTGTGCACGCGCCGGAGGGGTTCGGCGGTGTGCTGGACCAGGTCGCGTACGTGACCGTCCAGGAGCTGGCGACCCGGATCAGTCATCGCAGCACCGGACGAGTCTGCGAGGATCCGATCGCCGACCGGATGCTGCAACGCATCGCGGCCGATGAGAACCTGCACATGATGTTCTATCGCAACATCACCGCTGCGGCGTTCGACCTCGCACCCGATCAGACGATGGAATCGGTGACCCATATCGTGAAGACCTTCACCATGCCCGGCACCGGTATGCCGAACTGGCGACGCAATGGTGTCCTGATGGTCAAGCACGGGATCTACGATCTGCGCCAGCATCTGGACGAGGTCGTGGCACCGGTGCTGCGTATCTGGAATGTCTTCAACCGCAACGATTTCACCGCGCGTGGCGAACGCAGCCGCGAGGAACTCGGCGAGTACATGGAAAAACTCACCCGCGACGTCGTCAAATTCGAAGAACAGCGCGAACGCATCCTCGCCCGCGAGGCCGCCCGCGTCGGATAGCGGACTCCGGTGGCCGGGAACTCACCCAGCCACCGGGAACTCGACGACGAAGCGGGCGCCACCGTGCGCGGCGCCCTCGGCGCGAATGACACCGCCATGGCGTTCGACGACGTCACGGACGATGGCCAGGCCGAGGCCCGCGCCGCCGTCATCGCGGCTGCGGGCATCGTCGAGGCGGACGAAACGCTGGAAGATGCGCTCGCGGTCGGCCTCGGGGACGCCGGGGCCGTCGTCGACGACCTCGATCACCGCGGTGCTTGCGGCGCGGTGCAGCGCCACCCGCACCGATGTCGCCGCATGTCGTTGGGCGTTGTCGATGAGGTTGCCGAGCACACGGGTGATCTGGGTCCGACTTCCGGTGACCATGACCGCCTCGTCCGGCAGCATGTAGTCGACCGGAAGGCGATCACCCATCCGGCGGGATCGCTGTTCCCGGATCAGTGCGGTCAGGTCCACCTCGTCGGCGCGCGGCTGTTCACCCGCGTCGAGCCGGGCCAGGAGCAGCAGGTCGGCGGCCAGATGTTCGATCCGGACGGTGTCGCCGAGGACACCGTCCAGCTCGAGCAGTCCCGGATGCGCCTGTGCCACTTCGAGCTGGGTGCGCAGACTGGCGATCGGGCTGCGCAGCTCATGCGCGGCATCGGCGATGAACCGACGCTGCCGTTCCGAGGATTTCTCCAAGGCGGCGAGGGTTTCGTTGGTGGTGGCGGCGAGCCGGGCGATCTCATCGCGTGAACGGGGTTCGGGGACCCGGCGCGAGAGATCACCGTGCATGATCTCGGCGAGTTCGCGGCGGATAGCCTCGACCGGCCGCAGCGCCCGACGCGTGACCAGCCAGGTCACCGCGGCGACCACCGCGAGCAGCAGCGGCAGCCCGATCAGCATGGCTCGGCGTGCGTCGGCCACCGCGCTCTCGGCGGTGTCGAGGGATGCGCCCGCGTAGATGGTGACCGGCTGCCGGTCGGGGGTGAACCCGGCGAGTGCGGCGACGCGGAAGTTCTCGGTGCCCGCGGCGTCCTCGGCGGGCAATCCGACATTCTGGAAGGCCACCTCCCCGGTGGCGGCGTCGGGTGCCGCGGTGGCGGCGAGTGTGGCGCCGGGGGCATTCCGAGGATCGGCGACGGTTTCCGCGGCCTTCACCGGACTCTCGTCGTCCTCGTCTTCTTCCTCCTCCTCATCATCGTCGTCGTCCTCTTCTTCCTCTTCCTCTTCCTCGTCGTCTCCCTCCTCGGCGCCAGCGGCCTCCGCCGCGGTGGGCGGTGTGAACCTGGCGATCGGGCCGGGGACATGCATATCGGCATCCGCCGCGAGCACCTGCCCGTCGGCCGAAACGACCTGCGCGGGTTCGTCTTCGGGATCGGGAAACCGCAGCGCGGTGAGCGGCGTACCGGCCTCCAGCTGGGCGGCGATATCGCGGGCATTGCCTTCTGCCTGCACGCTCGCGCTCTCCACCAGGTTGTCGCGCAGCGCTGCGAGCACGATCAGACCCGTCGCCGTCAGCGCCACGGCCACCACGGCGGTCGCGGCCGTGGTGGTGCGCGCCCGCACCGAACTCCACGGCGCGCGCCCGCGGCGCGTCTGTTCAACCACGATCGGCCGTCAGCCGATAGCCCGCGCCGCGAACGGTCAGGATGGTGCGGCAGGCGAAGGGCGCGTCGATCTTGCGGCGCAAGGTGCTGATGTACACCTCGACGATGTTCGGGTCGCCGTCATAGGCGAAATCCCAGACATGCTGCAAGATATCGGATTTGGACACCACCTGACCGGCCCGCACGGCCAGGTGCTCGAGCACCGCGAACTCTTTGGCGGTGAGGATCACTTCCTGGTCGCCGCGGCGACACGTGTGCGTCGCGGGATCGAGAACGAGATCACCGACGCGCAGGACCTGGGCCCCGGCGCGGGTCCGGCGGCGCAACAGGGCCCGGATGCGGGCAACGAGCACCACATAGGAGAACGGTTTGCTGAGATAGTCGTCGGCGCCGGTGTCGAGCCCCTCGGCCTCGTCGTACTCGCCGTCCTTGGCGGTGAGCATCAGGACCGGGGTGTCATCGCCCGCCGCGCGCAATGACGCGCACACCCGATAACCGTTCATTCCCGGCAGCATGATGTCGAGGATGATCAGGTCGTAGTCGGTGGTGGTGGCCATGTGCAGTCCTTCGGCGCCGTCATGGACGACATCGACGGCGAAGCCTTCGGCGGACAAACCCTTTGCCAGTGCGAGGGCGAGACGTTTCTCGTCCTCCACGATCAGCAGACGCATCAGCACAGCGTCGCAGATTCTTGCTGAAACGTCCTTAAGGTTGCTTCAGCTCACCTTCAGCATTGCTTTGCCACAGTGGGAACCACATTCGGGAAGCACACCCCCACAGGAGGTCTCACCATGGTCAGCATCATCCGTCGCGCCGCCACCAGTCTTCGCTGGATCCTCGTCGGCGCCGTGGTCCTGGCAGCAGTCGGCATCGGCATCGCCACGTTGACCCTCGGTGGATCGGCCGGGCACACCGTATCGCTGGATCGCCCGATCAGCGAATGGTCGCTGGTCGCGAACCCGAGCATCGACCGGCAGGAGGCCATGAACACCGCGGCCGCGCAGGTCCCGGATGGTGTCGCGGTCTCGGCCGAGTTCGATACCGAACTCGGCGTCGCGGTCTGGGAGGTGGAGGTCCGGACTCCCGCCGGTGTGGAGTACGACGTGACCGTCGACGCGAACACCGGCAAGGTACTCGGCACCGTCGATCAGGACTGACGGCGCCGGACGATCGGCCCGGAGGCGGCGCCGGGCCGATCGTATTTCCCTCCGCGCGAGCGGCACTCAGCTGAGGCATCGGTCGGCAAGACCCCTCGCTGATGTGCCGCTCGTACTGCTGTTCAGGCGAAGGCGGGGAGTCGGACTACTTGGCCGGCATAGGCGAGGCCTGCGCCGAAGCCCACCAGCAGTGCGGTATCGCCTGGTCGGGAGTCGCCGGAGTGGAGGAGTTGGTGCATGGCCATGGGGATGGACGCCGCGCTGGTGTTGCCGGTGTCGACGATATCGCGGGCGATGGCGACCGAGTCGGGGATGTGCAGGGCGCGGGTGAGGGCGTCGGTGATACGCATATTGGCCTGGTGCGGGACGAAGGCGTCGAGGTCGTCGACGGTGACTCCGGCGAGTGTCAGGGCATCGCGGCAGGCCTTCTCCAAAAATGTCACCGCCCAACGGAATACGGCCTGTCCGTTCATTCGGATATAGGGGCGCTCGGTGGTCCCGCCGCTCGCCTCGGCGGCGGCCACCTCGGCGAAGTACTGCTGAAAATCCTTGTCCTGTTTGATCGCCGCGGTCTGGCTGCCGTCGGATCCCCAGGCGACCGGGCCGATGCCCTCGGACTCCGACGGTCCGACGACAACCGCGCCCGCCCCGTCGGCGAAGATGAACGCGCAGCTGCGGTCGGTGGGGTCGAGCAGATCGGAGAGTCGTTCGACCCCGATCACCAGCACATGACGCGCCTGGCCCGCGCGCACCAGATTCGCCGCGTTGGCCAGCGCATAGCAGAAGCCCGCGCAGCCAGCGGAAACATCGAACGCGGCGGTGTCGTGCATACCGAGTTCGGTGGCCACCACCGCGCCCGCCGACGGGCCGAGCACCATTTGGGACGAGGTGGCCAGGACGACGGTGTCGACCTCGTCGGCGGTCAGTCCGGCGGCGTTCAGCGCGGCACGGGCGGCAGCTGTACTCATCCCGACGATGGTCTCGTCGTCTTCCGCCCAGTGCCTGGTGGCGATGCCCGAGCGGGTGCGGATCCACTCGTCCGAGGAATCGATCCGGTCGACGATCTCGGCATTGGGTACGACGCGGCGGGGCCGATACACCCCGAGGCCGAGTAGGGCGGCATGGGCGACCGGGGTGGCGGTGGCGATCTGGGCGGGCACGGGTTCCTCTCCCGGTGAACCGATCGGTTCACGTCGACGAAGTTCTAACATGGACCGATCGGTTCAATCAAGGCTTGGAGGAATTCAGTGACGGCCGGACCCCGCGCCCGACTGCTCGCCAGCACCATCGGCACGGTGCAGGAGCACGGTGTGCACGCCGCCGGGCTGAGTGAACTGCTCAAACGCAGCAATGCCTCGCGCAACTCGCTCTACCAGCACTTCCCCTCCGGGAAGGGTGAGTTGGTGGAGACGGCGGCCAGGATCGTGTCACGCCTGGTGTATTCCCACGTCAGCACCATGGCCGATGCGTTGGCGACGACATCGTCGGTGGAGGGCTGGCTCGATGATCTGTTCGGCTTCTGGCGCGGCCCCCTCGAATCCAGCGACTACCGCGCGGGCTCGTTCATGATGGCGGCCGCATTGGACGAGTCGAATCCGGCGGTCCGGTCCGCTGCGGGCCAGGCATTCGCCCAGTGGACTGCTCGTCTTGCCGAGGGCTTCGTCGGTGCGGGTATCGAACGCGCGACCGCCGGTGCGCTCGCGGGCCTGCTGCTGTCGGTGATCGAGGGCGCGATCGTGCAGAGCCGGGCACTGCGATCGGCCCATCCGTTCGACGATGCGCGCAGCCAGTTCGCGCTGTTGATGGCCGATCATCTGCCACCGAGCTGACGCGGGTGCCACCCGACGATTTTCCGCCCGGTTCCACGAGTTGTCGGAATCTGCCTCCGCCCGATCGTCTAATGGGTGAAGGAGGTGAACCGGCATGAAATACGTGCTGATGTTCTGCGAGACCGAGCAGTGGGAGAAGGACTGGGAGGCGATGGATCAGGCCGAGCGCGATCGCGGGTTCGGACAGGTCCAAGCGTGGTTGGCGCGGTATTCCGACCAGATCGCGCACAATCGCAAACTGGCCGGGCCCGAGACGGCCACGACCGTCCGGCTCGACGGTGAGCGTGCCCCGCTGATCACCGATGGGCCGTTCGTGGAGGGCAAAGAGGTGGTCAGCGGGTATGTCGAGGTCGAGGTGGCCGATCTGGACGAGGCGATCGGGATGGCGCGGACATGGCCGGGATGCCCGCTGGTGGAGATCCGCCCGGTCCTGATGTGACCGAGCCGCAGGCGGCGGCCGTGCTCGCGGAGGTGGTCCGTGAGCACAGCAGCAGACTGGCGTCGGCGCTGGTGGCCTTGCTCGGTGATTTCGCCGCCGCCGAGGATCTGGTGTCGGATGCGGTGGAGCGGGCCCTGCGAACCTGGCCGGTCGACGGTATCCCGGAGCAGCCGCGGGCCTGGCTGTTCACGGTGGCGCGGCGGCGTGGGCTGGATGTGCTGCGCCGCGAGGCGAACTACCGCGACAAGCTACGTCAGCTGCACTGGCCGGTGTACGACGAGCCCGACGATCGGCTACGGCTGATGTTCACCTGCTGCCATCCCGCCCTGTCCCGCGAGGCGCAGGTGGCGTTGACATTGCGGATGGTGTGCGGATTGAGCACGGCTCAGCTGGCGAAGGCTTTCCTCGTATCGGAATCGACGGTATCGCAACGGATCACGCGGGCGAAGCGCAAGATCGGCCAGGCGGGAATCCCCTACCGCGTGCCGGGCGATGATGAGATCGGTGACCGCCTGACCGAGGTGCTCGCGGTCATCTATCTGCTGTTCAACGAGGGCTACCTCGCCACCGGACAGCCGGGCGCACGCGATCTGGCCGTCGACGCCGAATGGCTCGCCACCCTCACCGACCGGCTGCTGCCCGGCGAACCCGAGGTCATGGGCCTGCTCGCCCTGATCCGGCTGCACCGCGCCAGGGCGGCCGCACGCTTCGACACGGCCGGGCGGATCGTGCTGTTGCGCGACCAGGACCGTGCACGGTGGGACCGCGTGGTGATCGACCGTGCGATACAACTGCTGACCGATGCGGGCCGACTGCGACGGCCTGGCCCGTACCAGCTACAGGCGGCGATCGTCGCATGCCATGCGGAAGCCGCGAGCTGGTCCGATACCGACTGGCCGCAGATCCTGCTGCTCTACGACATGCTGTTGCGGTTGAACCCGTCACCGGTCATCCGGCTGCACCGTGCGGTCGCGGCCGCCCGCGTCGAAGGAGCCTCCGCCGCCTTGGCCGAGGTCGACGAGTTGGCCGCACAGCTGGCCAACTATCACCTCTTCCACGCCACCCGTGCCGAACTCCTGCGCGAACTCGGCCGCCACACCGAGGCGCGCACGGCCGACCGCCGAGCCCTCGACCTCACCAGCAACCCTGCCGAGCAGGCCGTGCTCGAGGAACGGCTCGGCCGCTCCGACCGCCCGATCGACCAGGGCGGAAATGTAGGTCACCGACAGCGCCCGCGGATGTGTGCCACCGATATCGACCGGGGCGACACGCGTTCGTGCTGACCACGCTGCGGGATCGCGCCGCCTACCGTGGACGAAAACCCGAAGGAGATGCAGTGAAGCTTCGACATATCGTGGCCGGTGTCGTGCTGGCGGGCGCGGCCCTGTGCGCCGCGCCCGCTGTCGCGTCCGCTGATGATCCGGAATTCCCGCGCAATGGCGTCATCCCGCCGGGGACCTACCACATCGTCCGGCATCCCTCGAATGTGCTCGGCTCGCCACTGGAGAACTGCGATCTGCAAGTCTTCGTGGACGGTCGATCGGTCGTACTGGCGTGTCCGACGTTCAGCCGGGCCGGGCATCAGCGGCCCGTCGGAACCGACGAAACCTATGTGACCTTCGATTTCGTACCGATCGGCCTGGATCTGCGTGATATCGACCCGCGCCAAGGCCATTGGATCGGGACGATGAACATCGCCGACACACCTGCCGCCGCGCCCTACCCGCTGGCGGGGGTCACACTGCAACGGCGCTGATCAACACCCACTCTTCGGGGTGGGCGCCAGCGCACCGTCACCGCAGCCGAGGTCGAGCGCGCGGCGGTGGCCGCCGAGCCGGTCCGCGATCCAGCTGTACAGATCCGCGCCAGGCCGCAGGGGCGTGGCGGTGATGCGGCTGCCGGGCCGGAACCGCCGCGGATCGGAGTCGTAGTCGCGTTCGGTCGCCACAGCGCCGGTATCGACCGATGGCCGGGCCGGAGTGGGGCCGGTGGTTTCGGTGCAGTGGCGTCGCGGCGGTCGGGCTGCACATGCGTGACCGTTCAGGGTCGGCCGGTCGGGGCTGAGGCGCGGCGGGTAGTGGTGCCGCTGCTGATCAAGTCCGCCATCTCGTCGAGGGCGGTGCGGATCATCGCGCCGTAGTCGTCGTCGGGAAGGGCGTGCAGGTGGGTGCGGGCGGCGTCGACCTGCTGGCGCGCGGCGTCGAACGCGGACAGGCGGCGGTAGTTGTCGGCGAGGTTCAGGTGCAGGGACGGGAAGAATCCACGGACATCGAGGGTGGCGTCGAACTCCTTGACGCGGGCGTCGGCGAGGGTCTCTGCGGCATCCAAGGCGCGGATATCCCAGGCCAGCGCCTGCGCGGGGTCGTCGTACAGGTCGGCGAGATAGTGAGCGAGGGTGCAGCGGTGGAACGGGTCGCCGTGCGGGCCGATCTCGGTCCACAGATCGGTGAGGGTGCTGCGCGCACCTGCACCATCGCCCGCGCGGCCGCGGGTGACGGCGGCGGTGATGGCGGCCATGGTCGGATCGGGCTCGGTCATGCGGGGTTCTCCTCGACGAGTGGACGGGTCGGCATGGCAAGGGTCGTGAGGTCGCCGTCGGTGGCGGATCGGATGACGACGGGCAGATCGGGCGCCGAGATGTCGAGCATGATGTCGGGGCCGATGGTGGTGGTGATCGCCGATCGCAAGTTCGTGCGTTCGAAGGTCACGGCGAGATCCGTGCCCGTCACTGTCGCCGGAATCGTCGTTTTCGACGGCGCGGCTGCCGTGTGGGTGTCACCGCTACAGCCATCGGAATGGGTAGTCGTATTGCCGGATTCGTGCGGACTGTGTGCCTCGTGTGGGTCGGTTGCCGTATCGCCGGAGCCAACCGCCCCGTCGCCGGAATTGTGCTCTGCCCCGCCCGGGATCGTGCCGTTCGGCGCGGTGCCTCGATCGGTGCATGCCGGGGGACCGGCCTCGGCGACCGTGACCACGTTCGCGCCGATCGACAGATACAGCGTGTCCTCGCACGAATCGATGGCGTCGAGCAGCACCGGGCGCGGTAGGACCACGCGGGTGCGTACGGGCGCCAAGTCGGACAGCAGAGCTCGGTAGTCCGGGAATGGTTCGTCGATCGTCGCGCAGCGGCGGTCGGTTCCCGCGCTACTCAGACGTACGGCATCCGGTTCCGGAATCAGCGCCGTCTCGTCCTGTTCGGCCAGCCAGGGCACTATTCGCGCCAGCTCGGCCGCATCGATGACCCGCGCCCAGCTCTCGCCCGACCACGAATGCGGGACCAGGGTGCGGGTGGTCAGCCGGTACCGGTCGGTGGCGGTGAGAACGACGGCCTCCCGATCTGCTTCCACGAAAATGCCGGTGAGCACCCGGAACTCGCCGTCGGCGGCGACTGCCGAACCGACCTGCGTGATCGTCGCCGCCAGCAGCGCACCCGGCAGGCATACCCGCGGCAGGAGCGCGAGTTCGGATTTGATCGCGGCCGCGGTGGTGGCAGCCTCGCGAGCGCGTCGCGTCAGGGTGTCCACGTGTTCGTCCAGCAGACGCGCCGCCTCGTCCGGTTCCGCGGACAGTATCGCGGCGACCGCGTCGAGGCCGATGTCGATATCGCGCAGTTTGCGGATGAGGACGGCGCGTTCGCGCTGTTCGTCGGTGTAGTACCGGTACCCGGTGGCCGCGTCGACCTCGGCGGGTACGAGCAGACCGCAGTCGTCGTAGAACCGCAGCGCACTGGGCGTCAGTCCGCATGCGCGAGCCAGCACCCCGATGGTGATCAATCGCCTGTCCGCATTCACCCGGCCATCATCGGGCCTCGACCAACTCGAAGGTCAAGCTCGCCAGCGGCGGGCAGCCGACTATGCAGGCCGTGCAGGAGTGCCTGCGCGACAGCCGCCGAAAGGATCAGCCGATGACGGCGTTCATGATGGTGCCCGCGCTGGTGGCGACCGCGCCGCCGATCATGGCGCCCGCGACCATCTTCGGCGATTGGAGACCGCCGCCGGTCCATTTCTCCCAGGCGAACCTGCCGCCCGCGTAGATGATGCCGCAGACTCCGGACAGCAGCACGAACCAGGTCAGGTAGCGGACGAGTTGGAGGATCTTGTCCGACATCGGTGGGGCTTCTGGGGTGGGGTTGCCGATTTGCGCGACGGTGTCGTAGACGGCGGCCAGGATCATCTCGCTGCTCACTCTGGTTCGGGGTGGGCGGGAACTCTTCGGTGAAATCGTATCCGGTCATCCGGTCGATCGCAGTCACGTGCCTCCGACCTCGCGTTTTCCAGCGGCAGGTGTAGTCAATTCCCCTGTGTGGCAACACTTGCGGGAGGAGTCGGGGGTCCGGGATGATGAAGGGCGCGGGGGTCACCACCGACTGCGTCGATTCGCTTGGTGCGTAACGTCTTACGCCCGCGGTGTGTGGATATATCGGTTCGGTAGCACGGGAGAGGTACGGACGTGAGCATCATCTCGACGTCGCTTGCAGACACGGTCACGACGCTCGCGCAGATGGGTAATCCCACACCCGAGCCACCGCCGCTGGCCGACAAGGTGGAGCAGTTCCTGCGCTACGGCACCTGGCTGGCCATGCTGTCGGGCACCATCAGCATCGTCTACGCGGGTGGGCGTTTCGCCTGGGAGAAATGGAGCGGCGGCGCCTTGCAGTCGCCGAAGATGGTCGCCGGCGCCATGATCGGCGGCACCGTCGCCACCAGCGCGGGCACCATCATGAACACCGTGCTCGGCACCTGATCCGGTCATGCGTGTGTCGACGAGCGTCGGCAAACGCACGGCTATACTTCCTCGCGTATCTCTCCACTCCGGCGATATCGGACAGCAGGGAGTTCTGCGATGAGTCGCACCGCACCGCGGTATCCCGTCGGGTCGGCGGCACCGGATCGGGCATCCGATGAGCGACCGGCGTTTTCCCGTCGCGCGGTTCTCGGTGCCGTGGTGGCCGCCGCGGGTCTGGCGGCCTGTGGCGAATCGGGCGACGACGGTTCGGCGACGCCCTCCGGCACCGCGCAGGACCGCACCGAGGTCGCCACCGACGCCTACATCTTCGGCTATCCGCTCGTGCTGATGGACGCCAACCGTGAGGCCCTCACCGAAGGCGGCGGCAGCAACCGGTTCCAGCATGCCGCCGGCCTACCGGTGCCGAGCACGCGCGGTAGCCGCCGGGTCGGCCTCGACTCCCTGTATTCCTCGGCCTGGCTCGATCTGCGCGAGGAGCCCATGGTGCTCCAGGTGCCCGAGATCGACCCGCGCCGTTACTGGGTCATGCAGCTGCTCGATGCCTGGACCAATACGGTGCACAATCCGAGCAGTGTCCGCCCCCAGCAGGCCGAGGGCACCGCGGCGCCCTATGCCTACCTGATCTCCGGTCCCGGCTGGTCGGGCAGTGTGCCCGAAGGAATGCGGTCCCTGCCCATGCCGACTCGGATGGTGTGGCTGCTCGGCCGCATTCAGGTCAACGGTCGCGACGATGTGCCCGCCGTCCGCGCCATCCAGACGCAACTGAGGCTCACGCCGCTGAGTTCCTGGCCGCCCGGCGCCATTACCTCACCGCCCGCCGGTCAGGAGGGGCCTGCCGAACTGCCGGAGCCACCCGTCGAGGCGGTGGCCGATATGTCCGCGCGCGACTTCTTCGACCGGATGTGCGCCCTGATGGTCGACAATCCGCCCGCCCCCGAGGACGCCCCGGCGCTGGACCGCTTCGCGACGGTCGGCATCACCCCTGGCGGCCACCCACGCGGTATCGACACCGATGAGCTGATCGCGGGCGCGGACACCGCTCGCCGTCAGATCGCGGTCTACCTGGACCCGCTCGCCAGGACCGAGAACGGGTGGGTGATCAACACCGATATCGGCCGCTACGGCACCAACTATCTGTTGCGGGCCAGCACCGCCAACCGTGGTCTCGGGGCCAACCTCGCGGAGAACGCGATGTATCCGACGCTATTCGGCGATGCGGGCGGAGACGGCGCCTCGGTCCCGTTCCGGCTGCGTTTCCCGCCCGGTGCGACACCTCCGGTGGACGCCTTCTGGTCGCTCACCGCCTACGGTGCCAACGGGCATCTCGTCGCCAACCCGGCCGAGATCTACTCCATCGGCCATCAGGTTCCCGTGGTGTACCAGCCCGACGGAACGCTCGAACTCGCCGTCCAATACGCCGATCCCGGTTCGACGGTGCCCGCGGGCAATTGGCTGCCGATACCACCCGCCGGCCAGTTCTCGCTGGTGCTGCGCCTGTACGCGCCGCGCGAAGCCGCGCTCACGGGTGCCTGGGTGCCGCCACCGCTCGAACCTGTTTCCTGACCCGGCGTCGAGGCGGGTCCTCGGGGATGGCGACTCGGGTTGCCGGATCTCCCGGTGGAATCGAGGTGCATTCGGGAACGCACCGGGCCGATGGATGGGCCGCCATGACGTAGGAGTGGCCGGGCTAGTGAGTTAACGGACATTACTAAACAGTGTTCACTGTCGCCCGGATGTGGTTTCATCTCCTTATCGGACCCACGAATTCGAGGGCGGACGCCCGAACCCGCAGGAGCAAGCCGTGACCACAACGATCACCGACGGTGCGCGCCGGAAAGTCGGTCTCGCTTGAACCTGCGGATCACCCACCCGACGCCGCGCGGTCGCGCGCCGGTGATCACCGACGCCGATATCCGTGGCGCCGCGCGCACGCTGCTGGTGGAACAGGGCACCGATGCGGTCACCCTGCGCGCGATCGCACGGTCGCTCGGCGTCACCGCGCCCGCGCTCTACCGGTACTACCGATCGCTCGACGATCTGCTGGAAAGCCTGCGCCTGGATATCTGCGCCGATCTGGCCGCCGAACTATCGGACCGGATCGCCGAGCTGCCCGATGACGGCGCCATCCAATTCTTCGCCATCTGCCAGGGATTCCGGCAGTGGGCGCTGGCCCACACCAGGGAATTCACCCTCGTATTCGCCTCGCCGGGCAGCGGCGGCCGCGGTATGCGCGGTTTCGACGAACCCTTCGGCCGGATCTTTCTCGCCGCCGCGGGCAGGCTGCTGGCCACCTACGACGTCACCACCCCACCCGCCGACGACATTCCTGGCGAGCTGCGCGCAGATCTGCAACGCTTTCAGACCGAATTGCTCGCCGCGCTCGCCGAGGCGGGCCAGCCCGTGCCCGCCGACCGGCTCGACCTCGGCGTCACCTATCTGATGATCCAGATCTGGGCGCGGCTCTACGGGCACGTCACCCTCGAGGTGTTCGGCAATTATCCGGTGCCGCTGTCGAATCCGGAGATCCTGTTCGACACCATGCTGGCCGATCTCGGCCGGTCGGCCGGTTTGATCCCCGACTGACGGCTCAGATGCGCGCGCCCTTGGTGCGGTTGCAGGCCCGGCACAGGATCTGCAAATTGGTCGCGCTGGTGGCGCCGCCACGGCTGAGCGGGATGATGTGGTCGAATTCGAGATAGTGGCCGTCACCGCATTCGACGCATTTGCCACCGTCGCGTTGCCACACCTCCGCCTTCACCTCCTGCGGAATGCTGCGGGTGTCGCGCTGACCAGGGGTGAGGGCGAGCCGTTTGGCGACGCGCAGCGCACCCTCGACGGCGGCGGCGACGTAATGCGGATCGTCGACAGCGAAGCGGGCGCCACCGCGCGCCGAGGTCGCGGCGATCGCGACGATATCGGCGCCGGTCTGCTCATCGGGCTCGATGGCGACCGAGACGATCCGTGACCACGGCATCTCGATACCCGAGTCGGAACCGACGAACCGCAGCTTCTTATTGCTGACGATCAACCGCCCGTCGGTGTATTTCGTCCCCTTGGCCAGCACCCGGACCTGTGTCGCGCCCGCGTCGAAATGCACCCGTTCCTCGGGGTCCAGGTGCAGGCCCGGTGTGCGGACCGTCGGCAGATCGCCGGTGCGCAGCCGGGTGAGGGTGCGGCCGCGATGCATACGGCGATGCAGATCGTCGATCTGCGGGCCGCTGAGACCGAGTTCGGCCACGGTCTGTTTGAAGCGCTCGAACTCCTCGCCATCGATCTGCCCGTCGGCCATCGCGAAGGCCACCATGCGCTCGACATGATGCAGCGCGAGCGGCCGGAGCGAGGCGCGCCCGGCGCTCTCCTCGATGCGCTGATACCGCAACGACGCCCACAGCGCCGCCCATTCCGGGCCCTGCGGTCCCGAACCCGACAGCACCCGCCAGACCTGGGTGTGCCAGTGCGTGAGGTACTCCTCGATCTCGTCGGCGCAGCCGCGGCAGTCGTGGTGGCCGCCGAAGATCTTGCGTCGCCTGCGGTTTCCACACCGATCGCACAGATGCGGGTGCGCGGGCAGCGCCCGGCGGGTGTCGCCGGTCCAGTGGGTGCCGTCCCACCAGCGCAGCCGGGTGCCGTCGTGCGGGTCGGGATGCCAGTTCGCGTGGTCGGGTTCGGGTGGTGGTGGGGGTTCGGCGGGTAGTTCCGGTGCGATGTCGCGGCGCAATGTCAGCGTCGGCGCGGTACGGGCGGGTTCGTGGGTGAGGACATTGCCGGGGGCGCGCCGGGGGGAGCGATCGGCATCAGGGGCGCGCCGCGTGGCGGCGGGTGGCGCCGCCGCGGGTGCGCCCGGTTCATCGACGACGACACCGAACTCGGTGACCAATCCGGCCATCCCCGACTCCCAGCCCTGCCCGACGGCCCGGAACCGCCACTGCCCGTCGCGCCGGTAGAACTCGCCGAACATCATCGCCGCCACCGACTCCGAGTCCTCGACCTCGTACGCGGCGATGGGGCCGTCGGCATCGAGCACGGTGACGGTGAGACCCGCGATATCGGCAAAACTGGCCTCGTCCACCGATCCGGTGACGACGATGCGCGTCACCTCGGCTTCGGTGCGCGGCAACGACACACTCAGCCGTGCCGTCCCCGCCGCGGGCGCCTGATCGAGAGTGACGGCCTGCGAGATATGCCGGGGCGCGTTGTAGAAGACCAGATCACGATCGGTGCGCACCGTGCCCGAATCGGTGAGCAACAGCGCGTGCGCGTCCACCGCATGCCCCGAACGCCATGAAACGACCACGGCTAGAAGCGAAGTCGGTACCGGCGCGTTCGCGCCCTTGCTGAGTTTCATCGTTGTCGAACTATGCCACGAGGCTCCGACAGTCTTGCCACGGCTGTTCTCGCTTACGGGGCGGGCCGTCGGCGCCCGGTGTACGACTACCCCGCGGTGGTGGCGACACCGTCCGGTCTTCGCCCGCAATCCTGTCGCATCCGCGCAGGTTGGGGCACAGTAGTGCTATGACGAATCCGAAGGATGCGGGCAAGCAGCCGCCGGGGCGGGCGCCCGGATCACGGAAGGTGCCCAACCCCGGTGACGTCCTGGCCGCCGCCCAATCCGCGGTGGAGGCGGCGCAGACCGCGGCCGGGCAGGCGCTGGACGCCGCGCGGCTCACCGCGGGCTACTCCTTCGACGCGGCCGTGCGGCTGCCACCGGCTTCGGCCCAGCTGGCCTCCCAACTGCCCGATCTGCTCGACAACCTGTCCACCGCGATCGACCGTCTCAACTCCACCATCGACCGCCTCGACCGCACGCTCGCCCTCGCCGACCCGGCCTTCGCCGCCTACGACCGGCTGCTGCCGCGGTTGGAGGCGATGATCTCCCTCGGTGAGGATCTGTTCGGCGCGCTGTCGAAACTGCCGGGAGTGAGCATGCTCGGCCGCCTGGCCGGACGCGGTGAGGACGCCACCGAACCGCCGCAGCAGCCGGACCGCGGCGCTCGTGCACGCGACCCCAAACGCCGATAGGCGGGCGGCCCGACCTGCGGGTGGCCAGTCCTATCCGGGGCCTCGGCTCAGCCGATGCGTGCGGGGCTCGGCTCGAGCGCGGTGACCGCGCGGTGCGTGGCGGCGGCCTTGAGGACCATCTCCTCGTACTCCTCCTCCGGCGCCGAATCCAATACGATCGCCCCGCCCGCGCCGATCCGCCAGCGGTCGTGCTGGCGGACGGCGGTGCGGATGACGATATTGAGGTCGGCAGTGCCGCCGAGGCCGAGGAACCCGATGGTGCCGGAATAGACCCCGCGGGCCCGCGTTTCCAGCTCATCGATGATTTCCATGGTGCGCACCTTGGGTGCGCCGGTCATCGACCCGCCGGGGAAACACGCACGCACACAGTCGATCACACTCGCTTCCGGCCGGAGCGTACCGCGCACGGTCGACACCAGCTGATGCAGTGTGGAATACGTTTCGGTGACCATCAATTTCGGTACATGCACACTGCCGATCGCGCAGACCCGGCCGAGATCGTTGCGCAGCAGATCGACGATCATCAGGTTCTCGGCCCTGGTCTTCGGGCTGGCGGCGAGTTCACCGCGCAGCCGCTCGTCCTCGGCGGGCGTGGCTCCGCGCGGCGCGGTGCCCTTGATCGGTTTGCTCTCCACGGTGCGGTGGCGGTCGATCTTCAGGAAACGTTCGGGGGAGGAGCAGGCGATCTCGAGGCCGTCGAATCGCAGATACGCCGCGTACGGTGCGGGATTGCAGCGGCGCAGCGTCCGGTAGACGTCGAGGCCGTCGGCGGTGGCGGGGACGGTGGCGGTATCGGTCAGGCAGATCTCGTAGGATTCGCCCGCCCGCAACGCGTCCTGGCAGATGGCGATATCGATCAGATAGCGCTCGCGGCCACGCCCGAGGGAAG
Source organism: Nocardia cyriacigeorgica (assembly GCF_029868385.1). Classification (GTDB taxonomy): domain Bacteria; phylum Actinomycetota; class Actinomycetes; order Mycobacteriales; family Mycobacteriaceae; genus Nocardia; species Nocardia cyriacigeorgica_F. The sequence goes on from NZ_JARWNX010000040.1 coordinate 61,063, forward strand.
CCGCGACCGCATCGGTATCGGCGTCGATGGCGAGTTCGGGTGGATTGGCCCAGGTGGGCAGCGATTCCACTACCTCGGCGGTGGTGCGAAGCCACTCGTCGGCAGAGCCGGTTGCCGCCGGTTCGGCCAGTGCGAGCAGATGCGTCCGTCCCGCCTCGTGATCGACCACCACGATCCGATCGGCGAAGATCCACTGTGCGTCCGGGGCCTCGGCGCGATGCGCGGCCCCCGCCCCGCAGTCGGCCTTCACTTCATAACCCAGATAGCCGACATATCCGCCGGTGAAATCGAAGGGCAGATCCGGCAATTCGATCCGCCGGGCCCGCAGCTGCGCATCGAGGTAGTCCAGGATCCGGCCGGGCACCGCGCGCTCACCCTCGGCCCCGCACACTGTGACGACACCGGCCCCGACCCGATACCGCACCACTTCGGCCAGCGGCCCACTCGCGTCACCCAGGAACGAGAACCGATCCAGGCCCGGTTCGACATGCTCGCTGTCGAGCCAGAACGCGGTCGCCGAATCGCCGTAGAGCCGAAGGAACATCGCCTCGGTGTCCACGGCCCGCTCCAGTACGTGATGCCGGAGCTGTAAGGAGTCGTCGGCCGAGCGTGCCGCGTTATCGCTGTGATCGTTCGAGGATTCCGAGCCGGACGCTCCCGCACGGGTCGGTGTCGCATGGCCGGCGCGGGGCGCGAGGCGGTCGGCGAAATATGCAGCGGTAGAGGGTGAAACGGCCTCGGACCGCGCCGTTGCGCGGCGATCGGCGTCGTTCGGCGCTGTCGAGAACGCGTGGCCCATGGCGCGCGGCGAAACGGTCGCAGGCGAGGCAGGGGAGGTGTTCCGCGCGGTGGCATCCTTGGGGACCGGCGACCCGTCGGCGACCGATGCCGAACCGGATCGAATTCCGCGTGCCGTCGTCAATCGCGCGAAGTTGGCCAGAATCGCCCCACCGTGTTCGCTCGCGATGGATTCCGGATGGAACTGCACACCCCACTGCGGGCGGCTGCGGTGCCGCACCCCCATCACCACGCCATCGGCCGATCGCGCGGTCACCTCCAGCGCATCCGGCAGTGGCTCGACAGCGCGGAGCGAGTGATAGCGCACGGCCGTGAACCGCGGTGGCAGCCCCGCGAACAGGCCATCGCCGTCGTGCTCGATCCGATCGAGATAGCCGTGCCGCGCCGCCGGCGCCGCATCGACCACGCCGCCCTCGGCCATCACGATCGCCTGATGTCCGAGGCAGACGCCCAGCAGCGGCAGGTCGGTTTCCCGGATCACCGCGGCCGAGACGCCGATATCGCGTGTCACGTCGGGGCGGCCCGGTCCCGGCGAGATGACGACATTGTCGAATCGGTCGAGGCGCAGCTGCCGCACCGTCCGCGCCTCGTCGTTGCGCACGACGGTCGGCTCGGTCCCATATACCTCGCTGATCAGCTGATACAGGTTGTAGGTGAACGAGTCGTAATTGTCGATCAACAGCGTGCGCATGGTGTTGCGAACCCTACGCTGCGACCCGGCCCATTAACTGTGGTCAGGTGCCTTCAGATTCGGCCGTTCGGTGGTGCAGAATGTGGAGCATGTCTGTTGCGCAACCGGCCGGTGTGGACCGCGAGGTCGTCGATTTCGCCGTGATCGGGAACTGGATGACCGAACAGGGCCTGCCCGAGGGAGAGTTCCAGGAGGTCACCGAGCTGGGCGGCGGCACCCAGAACATCATGCTGCGATTCACCCGCGGTGGGCGCGAGTACGTGCTGCGCCGCGGCCCCAAGCATCTGCGGGCCAAGAGCAACGACGTCATCCGGCGCGAGGCGAGGCTACTGGGCGCGCTGGGCGGTACCGACGTGAAGGCGCCGCGGGTCATCGCCGCGTGCGCGGATGAATCCGTGCTCGGCGCCGTCTTCTATCTGACGGAACCGATCACCGGCTTCAACCCGCAGACCGAGCTACCCGAACTGCACGCGGGCGATCCCGAGATCCGGCGGCAGATGGGATTGTCGGCGGTCGAGGCGATCGCGCGGCTCGGCTCGCTCGACTATCAGGCGCTCGGGCTCGCCGATTACGGCAAGCCGGACGGGTTCCTGGAGCGCCAGGTTCCGCGCTGGCTCGGCGAACTCGAATCGTACGCGTCCAATGACGGCTATCCGGGCCCGGAGATCCCCGGCGTCGAGCGGGTCGGCGAGTGGCTGGACCGCAATCGCCCCGCGCAGTGGACGCCGGGCATCCTGCACGGCGATTGCCATCTGGCGAACATGATGTTCTCCTACGACGGCCCCGAGGTCGCCGCCATGGTCGACTGGGAGATGTCGACCATCGGTGATCCGCTGCTGGATCTGGGCTGGCAGATCGCCACCAGGCCGGTGCCCGGCACCACCGGTGCGGCCCTGGTCGGCAAGCTCGGCGCGGTCGGTGGCCTGCCGACGCCGGAGGAGATGATCGAGCACTACGCGAAATTCTCCGAACGCGATCTGAGCGCCGTCACCTGGTACACGGTGCTGGCCTGTTTCAAGCTCGGCATCGTGCTCGAGGGCACCCATGCGCGGGCGTTCGCGGGTAAGGCGCCGAAGCAGGTCGGCGATTTCCTGCACGCCATCACCCTCGAACTGTTCGAGCGGGCCCACGGCCTGATGGAGTGATCGGTCCGCTGCTGAAAACGGATGCCAATACTAGAACGTGTTCGCACTGCTCACGGGCCTTCATGGATGAATTTTCACCCAGCTACTAGAACGCGTTTCAATTTTCTCGTACTGTGGGTGCAGTCACATTGAAGCACGCGAGAGGTCTACAGGAATGAAGACGAAGGGCGCGATCCTGTGGGGGATCGACGAGCCGTGGTCGGTGGAAGAAATCGAGATCGGTGACCCGGTCGCCGGTGAGGTGCAGATCCGCATGGAAACCGCGGGCATGTGCCATTCGGATCACCACATCGTCACCGGTGCGACGCCGATGCCGAGCTTCCCCGTCATGGGCGGGCACGAAGGCGCGGGTGTGATCACCGAACTGGGCCCGAATGTGCCGAGCGATCTACAGGTCGGCGACCACGTCATCCTGTCGTTCATCCCGGCCTGTGGTCGCTGTCCGGCCTGTGTCTCGGGCAATATGGCGCTGTGCGACCTCGGCGCGGGCCTGCTGCTCGGCCAGGCCATCAGCGACGGCACCTACCGCATCCAGGCCAGGGGCGAGAACGTCATCCCGATGTGCCTGCTCGGCACCTTCTCCCCGTACATGACGGTGCACCACACCTCGGTGGTGAAGATCGATCCGTCGATTCCCTTCGAGGTCGCCTGCCTGGTCGGCTGCGGTGTGCCGACCGGTTTCGGATCCTCCACCCACGTCGCCAATGTGATGCCGGGCGAGACCGTGGTCATCGCGGGCATCGGCGGCGTCGGCATGAGCGCGCTCCAGGGCGCGGTGCTCTCCGGCGCCTCCAAAGTGGTTGCCATCGACCCCAACCCGTGGAAGCGGGAACAGGCGCAGAAATTCGGCGCCACCCACACCTACGCCAGCATGGCCGAGGCGATCATGCCGCTGATGGATGCCACCGAAGGCCGGATGGCCGAGAAGGTCATCCTCACCATGGGCGAAATGCACGGCGACTACATCGAAGAGGGCCTGATCCTCACCAGCAAGGCGGGCACCCTTGTCGTCACCTCGATGGGCCGGATGGACGCCGGTGAGGTGAAGATGAACAGCTTCCTGCTGTCCATGCTCCAGAAGACGGTGAAGGGCTGCATCTTCGGTGGCGGCAACGCCCGCCAGGACGCGCCGCGGCTGCTCTCGCTGTACAAGAGCGGCCAGCTCAACCTGGACGATATGGTCACCCGCAGCTACTCCTTGGAAGAGATCAACCAGGGCTACCAGGACATGCTCGACGGCAAGAACATCCGCGGCATCATCAAGTACACCGACGCCGACCGCTGACCCGCTACCGCTCGGCGAGCAGCCTGACGATCCGGGTGATCAACTCCTCCGGGATCGGCTCGCCGAGCGGGAATTTCAGCGTGCCCTTGCCGGTCTGATACCGCGCGAGGGTGCGCGCCAGCTCGGCGTCGCCCTCGGGGACCGGGTACAGGCTGATGTGCTGCTTCCAGCCGGCGAAGTGCACGACATTGTGATCGTGGAGCCGGTAGGTCGGGATGTCGTAGCGGATGGACTCCTCCGCGCCCGGCAGCGCCGCGCGGATCGTGGCACGCAGCCCGTTCAGGACCGGGCGGACGTCGTCGGGGAATCCGGCGATATGGCGTCGACCGTGGTCGGTTTCGCGGTCATGAGCGAACCTCGATTCTTGGCGGTTGCGCACGTGAATCGTCCTCGGCCGAGTCTATGCCCAGCATGTAGCGCGCGCCGCCGCACGGATGGCCGAGTCGGGTGGCGATCCGCGATTCGTGAGGCCGGGTCAGCCGGTGCAGCGCAGCAGGGCTTGGCGAAGATTGCGGCTGCGGACGTCATCGAGAACGGCCATGCCGAGACGATTCATGACGTAGCCGAAGCCGAATCCGGTGCTGGGATCGGCGAATCCGAAGGAGCCGCCGAGCCCGGTGGTGCCGTAGGCGCGCTTATCGGATCCGAAGCGGAACGCGCCCCGCGATTTGCGGAAACCGAGGTGGTAGCGGCTCTTGGTGTGCAACACGAGGTCATCGGCGGGGACATCGTCGGCGGTGTCGGCGAGGGCGAGCCGGTCCAATACCGCATCCTGGACCGGAAGCGCACCGGTGCGGCCCGCTGCCGCGCCGTAGATGGCCGCAAGTGCGCGGGCGGAACCGACGCCGCCGTGACTGGCAACGCCCAGGTCGAGGAACTCCCGTCGGGCGGCGCGCGCGGGCGCGCCGAAGCGCGGATTGGTCAGGGCCGCATAGGACAGGCCGCGTTTGGTGTAGACCTCGGCGCCGATCCGCAGCGGGATATCGCGTTCGTAGCGCAGGATGTCGAGGCCCTTGGTCGCGGAAAGGACGGCGACGCGGTCCAGGCTCTGGTCGGCGGGTAGGCCGATGAAGAAATCGAGGCCGAGCGGCGTCGCCAGTTCGTCGGCGAAGAACTGTCCGATCGTGCGGGCTTGCGGATCAACCCGGCGCAGCAGCTCGCCCTGGTACAGGCCGAGGGTCAGCGCGTGATAGCCGTGCCGGGTGCCCGGCCGCCACGCGGGTTTCTGCGCGGCCAGGATCTCGGCCAGTCCGTCGAGATCGGCGACCTGGGCGGCTTTTACCGGGCGGTCGAGCCCGGACAGGCCCGCCTGATGGTCGATCAACTGGCGGACGGTGATCGCGTCCTTGCCGCCCGCCGCGAATTCCGGCCAGTACTTCGCCACCGGCTGCTCGTAATCGAGCAGGCCACGGGAAGCCGCCGTCGCCAGTGCGAAAGCCGCCATACCCTTCGTCGAGGAGAACACCGGCACGATGGTGTCGCGCTCCCAGGGCTGGACGCGGGCCCGATCGCGGTATCCGGCCCCCAGGTCCACCACCGGGCGGTCGCCCGCGTAGATCGCGACGGCGGCGCCGATTTCGCCGTGCTGGGTGAAATTGCGCCGGAATGCGTCGGCGACGGGGCCGAAACCGGCCTCGACCTCGCCGTGGATCGTGGGGTGCTCACTCATGGTTACTCGATGGTATCGGCCATGTTCTCGTAGGCTCGGCTGTGTGCGTTCCCTCGAGCAGATCAGCGATTGGCCGGTTCGGCACGCGGCGGCGGCCGTGGTGTCCAGTGGCGGCGACACCGCCGTCGCGGGCGATACCGACCGAGTGTTCCGATTGGCCTCGGTGACCAAACCATTGGCCGCGTACGCGGTGCTGGTCGCGGTCGAGGAGGGCGCGATCGAACTCGATCAGCCTGCGGGCCCGCCGGGCTCGACGGTGCGGCATCTGCTGGCCCACACCTCGGGGCTGGCCTTCGACACCACCGATGTGATGGCCGAGCCGGGCGCACGGCGTATCTATTCGAGTTCGGGTTTCGAGGTGCTCGCGAGCTTCGTCGCCGAACAGACCGGTATCGCCTTCGAGGACTATCTGCGCGATGCCGTCTTCACGCCGCTCGGCATGACGTCATCGGTGCTGGACGGCTCCGCCGGTCACGCCTGTCGTTCCAGCGCAGACGATCTGCTGCGCTTCGCCACGGAACTGTTGAATCCGCAGCTGATCTCGGCCGAGACCCACGCCGAGGCCACGACCGTCCAGTTCCCGGGCCGCAATGGTGTGCTGCCTGGGTTCGGATCGCAGCGGCCCAACGATTGGGGACTCGGATTCGAGATCCGCAATGGGAAATCCCCGCATTGGACCGGCTCGGCGAACTCGCCGCGAACCTACGGACATTTCGGCCAATCCGGCACATTTCTGTGGGTCGACCCGGAAGTCGGCTTGGCGTGTCTCGCCTTGAGCGACGAGAATTTCGGAGATTGGGCACGGTCGGTGTGGCCGCCGTTCAGCGATGCGGTGATCGCTGAGGCGACACGCCGAAGTAACTCGTCTGCTGAGTAACAGGTGTAACACCGGACACTCGAGTACACTCGGGCAACGCCAGTTCGACGGGCCGTTGGGGAAGACGTTCCTCGTCGAAGCTGGAGGTGTCAGTGGTGCGCGCATCGAGTCAGTTCGCGGATGCGACGGCGGGTGTGGTCTACATTCACTCGTCGCCAGCCGCGCTGTGCCCGCACATCGAGTGGGCACTCGGCTCTGCTCTCGGGGCCCCCGCCAAGCTTCGCTGGACCGCCCAACCGGCCGCCTCCGGCCAACTGCGGGCAACCAGCGATTGGATCGGCCCCGTCGGCACCGCCGCGCGCATCGCCCAATCCCTCAGATCCTGGCCGGTACTGAGATTCGAGGTCACCGAGGACCCGAGCGAGGGGGTGGACGGCGAGCGCTACAGCTTCGTCCCCACCCTCGGGCTCTGGCACGGATCCACCAGCGCCAACGGTGATGTCACCCTCGGCGAGATGCGGCTGCGGGTGATGCTGCAAACCGCACGTGAACTCGACAAGTATTCCGGCTACGACCTCGCCGCCGAACTCGACCGCGCGCTCGGCACCGCCTGGGACGAGGACCTCGAGGTCTTCCGCTGCGGCAGCGAAGGCGCCGAAGTCACCTGGTTGCGCCGCGACGTGGGGTGAGCCGAGCCGCCGCACGGACCTCGTTCCCCTCGACCGGCCGGGCTTGTGTATGGTTGCCGGGGTCGTCGAGCAGCGGGGAGGTGGTCGGAATCCGAGCACGCCAGGAAGCCGGATCGACCGGGATCGACGCCCAGCCGAGTCCAGGCAAGACAACACACACTCTTTATGACACATAGTCCGCTCACGTTGCCCACACGTTGGTCCCGGGTAGCACCATGGTGTATTCCGGTGCTGCTGTCCATCGTGGTCGCCTTTTGGCTCACCGATCACATCTCCCGCGGTTTCATCGACCTCGAGGTCTACCGGATCGGGATCGAGACCCTCCGCGACGGCGGTGACATGTACGGCGATCTGCCCGAGACCTCGTTCGGGATCGGGCTGCCGTTCATCTATCCACCATTCGCGGCGTTGGCGTTGTCGCCGTTCGCGCTGCTGCCGTGGAGCGTGGCGGTGGTCAGCTACTTCACGGTCTCGGTCGCCGCGCTCGCACTGACCCTGCTCCTGGTGGCCCGGCGCATGTGGCCGCAACAGCGTGGCCTCGGGTGGTGGGCGGCGGCCACCGCCCTGCCGCTGAGCCTGCTGCTCGAGCCGACGGTCTCGACGTTGGACTTCGGCCAGGTGAACCTGATCCTGATGGGTCTGGTCGCGGCCGACTGCCTCACCGAGAAGACGAAATGGCCGCGCGGTGTGCTGGTGGGTATCGCCGCGGCCATCAAACTCACGCCCGCCGCGTTCGTGCTGTACTTCCTGGTGCGCCGCGACTACCGCGCCGCCATCACCGCCGCCGCCACCGGTGCCACGGTCACCGCGTTGGCCTTCGCGGTACTGCCGCGCGAATCGTTCGACTACTGGTTCGGCGGCGGAAACATGTCCGGACTGTCCGGTTCGGTCTTCCATACCAATCAGTCGATCCAGGGCGTGCTCGCTCGCTTCGGCATCTCCGGTATCGCCTTCACCGCGCTGTGGCTGGTGTTGGCCGCGGTGGCGCTGGTACTGGTCTTCGCGATCATGCGCAAGGTCGCCGACGTGGCACCGCTGGCGCTGTTCGCCAATGCACTGCTCGCCTTGCTGGTCTCGCCCATCTCGTGGTCGCACCACTGGGTGTGGGTGGCACCGGGCCTGCTGGTCATGGTCGCCTATGCGGGCAGACTGCCGCGCGCCGCCGCCATCGGCTGCTATCTGGCCGCGATCGCCATCGCGTGGGTGTTCTACGTCGCGCCGCACGAGCACGTCCCGCAGGGCGAGGACCGGGAACTGAGCTGGTCGATCGGTCAGCACCTCGTCGGCAATGCCTATGTGTGGATGGCGTTGCTGATGCTCGGGTGGATCGCGCTGGCCCGGCGGGCGCAACAACATCCCGAACCGGAACCGGCCACCGAACTCGACGAGGTGGTGGCCGAGCGGAGTCCCACACTGCGGTGAGCGCTCGCGCCGCCGGGGCGCGGGGACCCGAAAGGTACCGGCCCCAGAAGTGCGGACGCGGATACCAGCCGAAATCTGGCTACGCTCATCGTGTGCACCCACAGCCCGGCTGGTCGGCGTCAGCGATAACGGGCCGATACGGGTTCGGCGGACATCCGCGGTCGATCACCGAACTGGCGGGGCCGAACAAGGTCGTGCGCACGGATGCGCGCCGCCGCCCGGAAACCGAGATCGGCGCCGACGCCGAACTCGATGCGACGATCGCGCCTGATACGCGGATCCCGACGAGCGTTCCCGATCCGCGCGCGGTCTTCGTCACCGGTGCGGCCGGGTTTCTCGGCGCCCATCTGGTCCGGCAACTGGCGACCGATACGAACGCGCAGATCCGCTGTCTGGTCCGGGCCGCCGACGCGCGCGCGGCGCACACCCGGATCATGGATGCCTTGCGCAGGTACCGGCTGTGGCGTCCGGATATCGCGGCGCGGGTGGTGGCCGTCGCGGGTGATCTGACCGAGCCCGAATTCGGACTCACGGCCCCCGAGTATCGAACGCACTGCGCCGAGGTCGACGTCATCGTGCACAACGGTGCGCGGGTCAATCACGCCGAGCCCTATGCACGGCTGCGGGTCGCCAACGTCATCGGTACCGCATCGATCCTGCGCTTCGCCTGCACCGGGCCGGACAAACCCGTGCATTTCGTCTCCACCACCTCGGTAGGCTCGGCGACGGTGGCCGGACCACGGCTCACCGTGCACGAAACGCGTCCGGGTCTCGATGTGCTCGCGGGTAACGGCTATGTGCTGAGCAAATGGGTCGGTGAGGAGTTGATGGCGCAGGCCGCCGACCGTGGTCTGCCGACGGTGATCCACCGTCCCGACCGGATCTGCGGCAGTTCACGAACCGGCGCCACCAGCTCCGACGACGCTGTCTGGCTGTTGATTCGGGCGGCGGTGCTGCTCGGCGGTTCTCTTCCCGCCCGCGGTACCGAATTGAGCTTGGTCCCCGCCGATTACGTGTCCGCGGCGATCGTGCACATGATGACCTCCGGCGCCGCGACCGCCGTGCACCATCTGGTCAACCGCACCTCCGTGCCGCTCGACACGGTATGGGAGCGGCTGCGTCGCAAGGGCTTCGACGTGGCCGTCGCCTCTGCGACCGAATTGGCCGCTCGGCTCGCGGTCGGCGCGGGCACCGACGGCGACCTCGCGAAGGCGCTGATCCTCGGCGAGCGAGCGACCTTCGCGGGATACCGGCAGTCCTGGGACGATACGAACACTCGAAACGCACTGTCCGGGTCGGGAATCGTGTGCCCGCCGATGACCATCGACCTCATCGACCGCCATATCGACTATTTCATCGACACCGGATTCCTGCCGAGGCCGAAACCGCTGGGGTGAGGTCCTCACAAGAGGGTGGATTCGGGGACCGGCTGGGTGAAGTGTGCTCGGCGACCCGACCCCTCGGCGTGGGACCGAAACTCTTTGGGCGGCAGCACTAGGCTCGGCGGCGTGGCGATCGAACTGATATCGGACGGCGATTCGCGGGATCGAACACGCGGATGGTCGTGGTGGCGGGTGGTCCTGTTGGGGCTGGTCGTGCTGCTTCTGGGGTGCTCCGGTCCGGTGGGAGTGTCCTCGGCGCAGAACCGGGACGCGGTTGCGCCGATCGCGGCGCCGCCCGTCTACGCCGGGACCGTGGACAACAGTGCCGATTGCCGCCGCGACTATCAGACGCGCGGGTTCGAACCGGCCTCGGCCGATGGTCGGCGTCATCCGTTGTTCCTGTACTTCGTCGGCACCAATATCGGCAAGGATCCCGAGGCCGACCGTCTCGGCAACATACCCGCGGCGAACGCGGTGACCGAGGCGATGGCCAGGCGCGGCTTCGTCGCGCTCATGGTCGACTACGACAACACCGTGCTCGCCCTGGCCAGCGATCACGGAAACCAGACCCGCTGCCTGTTCGCACCGCAGGAACCGCGCAGCCTGCTCCAGGCCGCCTGCGCGCTCGACACCGTCGACTGCGATCTCGGTATCGCCGCCTGGGGACACAGCCAGGGCGGTGCCGTTGCCCACCTGGCTCCCAACCACGACTCGCGAGTACGCGCGGTGTGGGCCACCGGCTACGGCGGCGATATGCCGTCTGTTCTCCCGGTGAACCGCCTGCGCGTTCTCGCCGGTGAGAACGAGGACAACGGTAAGCCCGAGGTCCTGAACAAGGCGGCCGGGTTCGATCCACAGGAGTGCCCGGACGACGGCCGCAGCCAATGCCTGCGCGAGGATGGCAGCGGCTGGATCATCGTCCGCAAATCTGATGTCGAGACCAGCGCCGACCACTGCTGGTTCTATCGGCGCACCTGCTGGGCCGCCGAGACCTTCCTCGAACCGAGCTGGACCGATCGCGGATCGCCCAAACCGTATGCGATCGAACCCAATGCCGATTGGGTGGCGGAGGTTACGCGTTCACCACTGTGAACGGAGCGCCGCGCGGCTTCCCGCGCCGAGTGGGACGGCTTCGCCGATCGCGGTCAGCGGCCTTCGCCGATAGCCGGGTGGGTGCGGCCTGCCGCAGCATGCGATGCAAGCATATGCGGATGCTCGACGAGATCGACTGGGGATCGCTCAGCCATGCCTACGGTCCCGCGACCGACACTGCCGCACATCTGGCGGCGCTGACGTCGGCGAATCCAGACGCGCGGCACGCTGCACTCGACCATCTGGACGTGGCCGTACTTCATCAAGGATTCCCCGAGTCGGCGACCGCCCCCGCCGCCCACGTCGTCGTCCGGCTGCTCGCCGGGGGAGGAGTCGCCCCGGAGGTTCGCGACGGGCTCATCGAGTTCCTCGGTGGAGTGGCCGACGCGACCAGTACGGCAGCCGAGGACCCGTATTTCGAGGATCTCCTCGCGCCGCTACAGCGGGCGGTCCAGGAGACCTACCCCGTGGTGGTCGGTTTCCTCGACCACGCCGACCGGTTCGTGCGGAAATTGGCTGTTCACGCGGCGGCAGCACACGTCGCGACATCGGAACTCGCCGGGCAGCGCCCCGTCCTCGCCGCCCGCCTGCGCGTATGGGCCGATGATCCGTCGGACGAGCGCGCCTACTGGGTGCGGCGGCTCGGCGAACTCGGCGTCGACACCGAGCAGTACCTCACCGACCCCGATCCGGACGTCCGGGTCTGCGCCGCCCTCGCACCCCGCCTGGCGGACAACCCCACGGCCACCGACATCATCGTCACTGCGCTCGCCCACGCGGCCGACCACGGCGTCACCGACCCAGCGCTCTACCGGCTCAGCGAACTCATCGCCGCGGCCCTCGCCCGAGTCGCCGACTTCGAGCGCATCGCCGCACCAGCGCAAACGATCATCCGGCACGCCGACTGGACCGGCTTCGACCACACCTGGGGCGCACTGCTGCTGGCCGCCTTCGCCACTCCCTACGACGATCACCTCGAGCCATCGGCAACGCAACGCCGAATCCTGACAGCCCTGGTCGACAACCCGCGGATCTGGAACTACCGAAGCGGCAACTCGCTGTTGGCATTCCGCAAAGCAGGCCTACCCTTCGAACGAGAAGCCTGCGCCCGGATTGCCGGGGAGGTCTAGCGAGTCGCCTACCGCCGGCGTTCGTACCGCACTCGCGGCTGCTACGTCGACATCTCCAGCACCGCTTTGCCATGCAGTCGGCGTTCGAGCAGCGCCGTGACCGCGTCGGCCGCCTGCGCCCAGTCGCCGCGCCAGGTGATCTGTGGATCGAGAATCCCGGTGGCGACACGATCTGACAGCCAGGTCAGGTCGGGCCCGAGGCCCCGGCAACCGAGCAGGAAGAAGGTGGCGATCGTCCGATCGTGCCTGCGGTCGTCGCCGAAGAGTGTTCCGAAGGGAAGGTGCTCGTCCTCTCCTGCCGCATGCCCGACGGAGACGAGAGTGCCGCTCTCGGTGAGGGTTTCGAAGGCTTCGACGAGTTGACGACCGCCGACCAGATCGATGACGCCATCGACTCTGCTGCTCGCATCGGCGGGCCTGGCGATAACGTGGTGCGCGCCGAGGGCGCGCAGACCCTCGCCGTGTGCGGCGGGGTTCGCGGTGGTCGCGATGACCTCGGCGCCCCGAGGCGTGCCAACTGCACCGCATATCGTCCGACACCCCTGGTGGCGCCGGTGATGAGGACCTTCGTGCCGAGCAATGGGCCGAGGCGGTGCAGCGTCCGCAATGCGGAGGCTCCTGCGACGGGGACCGTGCTGATGGCGGCGAGATCCGCACCATCGGGCACGGTGCCGAGCAGACCGGTGTCGACGGCACGCAATTCGGCCCACGCGCCCGCGGCGCCCAGGGTGACGACGGCGGTGCCCACGGCGGGTCCGGTGCCATCGGCGGCGGACCGCTCGACGACACCCGTCGCATCCCCACCGAGTACGGCTCCGTCGTCAGCGGCGGCGACACCGTGGATGATCTCGCCGCTGTTCAACGATGTCGCCGTGACGCGCACCAGCGCCTGGTTCGGCGCAGGTTCGGGATCGGGCGCCTGGCCGAGGCGTAATCCGGCTGGGGCGGAACGGTCGACGATGAGTGCGCACCGAGCGCGGCTTCGACCACGTGACCCTCGACGAACTCTGCGATGCCGTTGACGTCTCCAAACGCACCTTCTTCCGCAACTTCGCGGGCAAAGAGGACGTCGCGATGGCCCCGCTCCAGGACATGTGGCGGACATTCCTGGACGAGCTGGAGCATCGACCAGCAGGAGACACGGTGCTGCGTGCGCTCCAGGGCGCGCTGCTGTCGGCAGTGGACCGGACGGCCACCGGAGACTGGCCCCGCCGAGCAGCCTTCAGCTATCGGCTATCCCAACGAACCCCATCGATGGCCGCGCACAATTTCCAGTTCTGCGACCAGACCAGCAGAGCCGCGGTCGCCGCGCTGCACCGGCAGCTCGACCTGGCCGACGACCCACGACCACGCCTGGCCGTCGACATCCTGGTGTCGGCGTTTCACTGCGCCATGGACTCGTGGACGGTGTCGCCGGACCCGCTCGATGCTGCCGACCTGAGCGCCGAACTGCGCCGAGCGTTCGCAGCGGTTCCTGGTGCGCTCACCTTGACCGCTGATGTGCGACAAGCGATCTGAGTATCGAGATTCGACGACGGAGCGGAGCGAGCTTCTTCTCGAGCTGGGGCGGGGCCTGGTTGATCAGGTCAGGGTCCTCGGTGAGGATGGTCCCATGTCGGGTGTGAGGTTCGTGCGGCGCGTGGACGGGTTGACCTACGAGTTCGTTCGCGACGGGGACGCGCATGGTTTCCCCTCGTATAGGCGGGTCGACCTCGATATCTGGTGTCGCCGGCTGCCTGACTTCGGTTGGGTCGTGTGCGATGCGACCGGTCTGGTATCGAGCCGTCCGTTCGATGAGCCAGGGCAAGGCGAGATCCCTCCCGAGGGCGCGTGGGTGAGTCGCAAGGGCGAACGATCCTATGTCTATGACCTTGTGCGCGCCGACCCTCGCGTTGGCTGATCAGAGGTGATCGGGTTCATGCTCAGCGCACGATGTCCATCAGCAGTTCCGCCAGGCCGGTGAGGAGGCCAGTCACGCCGCCGCAATGGTGTCCTCGTGGGTGAGAGTGGGTTCACGGGCTGCTGACCGAACTGGCATCGAAAGTGGGCGCAGAGGGGATCGAACCCCCGACCGCTGGTGTGTAAAACCAGAGCTCTACCGCTGAGCTATACGCCCGTGCTCGTCCCGTCGGGAAACGGGGGAGCGGGTTATGAATCTAGCGCGGCGAGCGCTTTCTCCCAAGCCGCCTGGTCACGGGGCTCTCCGGGGGCGTTCATTTCGGCGAAACGGATGAATCCGTCCTTGTCGACGACGAAGGTGCCGCGGTTGGGGTAGCCGGATTTCTCGTTGAAGACGCCGTAGGTCTGGGCGATGGCGCCGTGTGGCCAGAAGTCGGAGAGCAGGGGGAAGGTGTAGCCCTGTTCGGCGGCCCAGATCTTGTGGGTGGGCGGCGGGCCGACCGAGATCGCGATGATCTCGGCGTCGTCGTTCTGGAACTTGGGCAGTTCGTCGCGCACCTTGCACAGCTCGCCCTGGCAGATGCCGGTGAACGCCAGCGGGAAGAACACCACGAGCACATTCTTCTTGCCGCGGAAGTCCGACAGGCTGACTTCCTGATTGTTCTGATCCTTCAGCGTGAAGTCCGGCGCGAGGGTGCCTACCTCGAGTGGCATCGCTGATCCTCCATCATGTCGGGCCCGGCCGGGACACGCGTCGGCGCGCCCGGCCGCAACCATAGGTGAAGCGCGGTGATCAGCGCTGTTTGGAGGGTGCCTTCGGCTGCACCAGGCGGCTGCCCGCCCATTCACCGAGGCTGATCGCCGAGGTCTGGGTCAGGCCCGCGGTGGGCGCTGCCTCGGCGATCTCACTGGGATCGACATGTCCGGGCTGGCCCGTCTTGGGTGTGAGCACCCAGATGAAACCTTCGTCGGCGAGCGGGCCGATCGCCTCCATCAGCTCGTCGACCAGGTCGCCGTCACCATCGCGCCACCACAGCAGCACGACGTCGATGACCTCGTCGGAATCCTCGTCCAGCAGTTCCGTTCCGATGGTTTCCTCGACGTCGGCCCGAAGGTCGTCGTTGGTGTCCTCGTCCCAGCCCAGCTCCTGGACGACCAAGCCGTGGATGATGCCAAGCTTCTGAGCGAAATTCTGCGCGTCCGCCGCGGCGACCACGGTGGTGTCCTCCTCAATATGCCGACTACAGGTAGTTGCAAGCGAACATGGTTATCGGCCGCAACGCAAGCCGATCCGATGAATTGGCCATCGGATGTCGCGTGCACTCGACTCGATTCAGCGTGCCGGGCAGGCGTCGCGGACCGCATTACGGGCGTCGTTGACCCGGCGACTCGCGTCGTTGAGCGGGCCGACCGGCGCGGTGTAATGCATACCCCTTGCCGCCTGTGCCAACCCACGCGCGGCATTGACGTATTCGGTGAGTTTGGCCTTCAGATCTTCGGGCAGATCATCTTTGGCGGCATTGACGCCCGTCTCGACCTGATTCGCCGCGTCCTCGAGCGTGGTGGCCGCGGTATCGCGTTTGGCGTCGTAGTCGGGGGCGTTGGAATCGTGCGCGTCGACGAACTCGTTGTATTTGCTGACCCCGACACCGGTGATGATGGGGAACTGATCGCAGTTGTCGGATATGGCCTTGGCCTGCGCCGCCGCCTTGCGGGACGAAGTCGCCGCGGCCGAGGACGACGACGCGAAGGTCTGATAGGCCGACAGGTCGACGGCATTGGGCGCGGCCGTACCGTCCACGCTGTTCGAGCAGCCCGCAATGGTCGCTCCCGCGATCAATGCCGTGGCCGCGCACACCAGCCCGACCCCGCGTGGGTCCAGCAGTTTCATCGTCCTCCCCGCTCCCGTCTCTCTCGTCTGTGGCGGTCATCGGGCAACCCCCGAACACCGGTCCACACCGGAAACTGCCGAGTAACCCGTCGCAGAGAAACCGTACTGGATTTGTGGCTGACATGATGACCTGGGACGCATCCTCGGCAAGGATGGAGGGTGCGCCCGGACTTTCGTAAACGGGTGGTCCGCCCACCAGCGTGGCCGCCCGGGGAAACAGACGCCATCAGCTTGTCCGCCCCATGTACGAGGAGCAGATTTGACCGACCTGATCCACTCTTCCGCTCCAGCGCAACCCGCTGTACCCGATTCCACGCCGCCTGCCGCCCGCGACGCGAACGGATCGTCCGCCGGCCGCCAGTCCGGCGAACGGGTCCGGGTGATCCGCGAAGGGGTGGCCTCCTACCTGCCCGATATCGATCCGGAGGAGACCAGCGAATGGCTGGAGTCCTTCGACGACATGCTCGACCGGGAGGGCCCGGGCCGCGCGCGGTACCTGATGCTGCGGCTGCTCGAGCGCGCCGGTGAGCGCCGGGTCTCGATTCCCGCGCTGACCTCCACCGACTACGTCAACACCATCCCCACCGAGAACGAGCCGTGGTTCCCCGGCGACGAAGAGGTGGAGCGCCGCTTCCGCGCCTGGATCCGCTGGAACGCGGCCATCATGGTGCATCGCGCGCAGCGCCCCGGCATCGGTGTCGGCGGCCATATCTCGACCTATGCGTCCTCGGCGGCGCTGTACGAGGTGGGCTTCAACCACTTCTTCCGCGGGAAGGACCATCCCGGCGGCGGCGATTCGATCTTCATCCAGGGTCACGCCTCGCCCGGCATCTACGCCCGCGCCTTCCTGGAGGGCCGTCTGTCGGCCGACCAGATGGACGGCTTCCGGCAGGAGTACAGCCACGGCGGTCCGGGTAAGGGCCTGCCGTCGTATCCGCATCCGCGGCTGCTCGACAACTTCTGGGAGTTCCCGACGGTGTCGA
This sequence comes from Nocardia cyriacigeorgica, assembly GCF_029868385.1. Lineage (GTDB taxonomy): Bacteria > Actinomycetota > Actinomycetes > Mycobacteriales > Mycobacteriaceae > Nocardia > Nocardia cyriacigeorgica_F. The sequence goes on from NZ_JARWNX010000040.1 coordinate 77,956, forward strand.
TGGGCCTGGGCCCGATGAACGCCATCTACCAGGCGCGTTTCAATCACTACTTGCACGACCGCGGTATCAAGGACACCTCACAGCAGCATGTGTGGGCGTTCCTCGGCGACGGCGAGATGGACGAGCCGGAATCGCGCGGTCTGATCCAGGTGGCGGCGAACGAGGGTCTGGACAATCTGACCTTCGTCATCAACTGCAACCTGCAACGGCTCGACGGCCCGGTGCGCGGTAACGGCAAGATCATCCAGGAGCTGGAGTCGTTCTTCCGTGGCGCGGGCTGGAACGTCATCAAGGTGATCTGGGGCCGGGAGTGGGACGCGCTGCTCGGCGCCGATCGCGACGGTGCGCTGGTCAACCTGATGAACAGCACACCCGACGGCGATTACCAGACCTACAAGGCCAATGACGGCGCCTACGTGCGCGATCACTTCTTCGGCCGCGATCCGCGCACCAAGGCCCTGGTGGCCGATCTGTCGGACCAGGACATCTGGAACCTCAAGCGCGGCGGCCACGACTATCGCAAGGTCTATGCCGCCTACGCCGCGGCGATGGCGCACAAGGGTCAGCCGACGGTGATCCTCGCCAAGACGATCAAGGGCTACACCCTCGGCAAGCACTTCGAGGGCCGCAACGCCACCCATCAGATGAAGAAGCTGACCTTGCAGGACCTCAAAGACTTCCGCGACCTGCAACGGATCCCGATCAGCGATGCCGAGCTGGAGAAGGACCCGTACCTGCCGCCGTACTACCACCCCGGTGCGCAGACCCGCGAGATCCAGTACATGCTGGATCGGCGCAAGGCGCTGGGTGGCTTCCTGCCGGAGCGGCGGACCACGGCCAAGCCGTTGACGCTGCCGGGCGACGAGGTCTACCGGTCGGTGCGCAAGGGTTCGGGCAAGCAGAACGTGGCCACCACGATGGCGCTGGTGCGTCTGATGAAGGAGCTGCTGCGCGATAAGGAGATCGGCAAGCGGATCGTGCCGATCATTCCCGACGAGGCCCGCACCTTCGGTATGGACTCGTGGTTCCCGTCGCTGAAGATCTACAACCGCAACGGCCAGCTCTACACCTCGGTCGATGCCGAGCTGATGCTCGCCTACAAGGAGAGCACCGTCGGGCAGATCCTGCACGAGGGCATCAACGAGGCGGGGTCCACCGCGTCGTTCACCGCGGCGGGTACCTCGTACTCCACGCACGGCGAGCCGATGATCCCGCTCTACATCTTCTATTCGATGTTCGGGTTCCAGCGCACCGGTGACGGTCTGTGGGCCGCCGCCGATCAGCTGGCGCGCGGTTTCGTCCTCGGCGCCACCGCTGGCCGCACCACCCTGACCGGTGAGGGTTTGCAGCACAACGACGGGCATTCCCTGCTGCTGGCTTCGACGAACCCGGCCGTGGTCACCTACGATCCGGCGTTCGCTTTCGAGATCGCCCATATCGTGCGTGACGGTCTGCGCCGGATGTACGGCGGCGGGGCACCGGACGCCGTCCCGTACGCGGTGCCGGGCACCGAACCGGGCAACCGCGGCGCCGACGATGTGTTCGGCGGCGAGAACGTCTTCTACTACATCACTCTGTACAACGAGCCGTACCAGCAGCCCGCCGAGCCGGAGAACCTGGATGTCGCGGGTCTGTTGAAGGGCATTTACCTGTACAAGCCCGGCGCCGCCGGTGATGTGCGGGCCCAGATCCTGGTCTCCGGTGTCACCGTGCCCGACGGTGTGCGCGCGCAGGAACTGCTCGCCGAATGGGGTGTGCAGGCCGATGTGTGGTCGGTGACGTCGTGGGGTGAGTTGCGTAAGGAGGCGCTCGCCAAGGAGATCGCGGCGCTGCGTGCTCCCGGTACCGAGGCGGCCGTCCCGTATGTCACCGAGGCGCTCTCGCGGGTCGAGGGCCCCTACGTCGCCGCGACCGACTGGATGCGTGCGGTGCCCGATCAGGTGCGTAAATGGGTGCCGGGTGAGTTCATCACGCTCGGCACCGATGGCTTCGGCTTCTCCGATACGCGTCCGGCTGCCCGCCGGGTGTTCAATGTCGACGCCGAATCGATCGCGGTCGCGGCCCTCGAGGGACTGGTCCGGGCGGGCAGACTCGACCCGTCGGTCCTCACCGAGGCCGCCGAGCACTACCGCATCGATGACGTCGACGCCGCGCCGAAGCCGGTGGCGGGCGCGGACGGAGAAACCGAATAGCGCACCATTAGATGGTGGATCGAAAACCGCCGCGGCCCCGACGGATCTCCGACGGCTCCTCCGAGCACGAGGTGTATCTGCCGACCGGCGCGCTCTCGCCGAACCGGCAGACCCGCGACCCGCTGCCGGACACGCTGCTCAAACGTGTGAAGCAGTTCTCGGGGCGACTGTCCACCGAAGCGGTGGGCTCGATGCAGGATCGGTTGCCGTTCTTCGCCGATCTGGACGCCGCGCAGCGGGCCGGCGTCCAGATGCTGGTGCAGACCGCGGTGGTGAATTTCCTGGAGTGGTTGCAGGACCCCGACAGCGATATCCGGTTCAGCCTGGACGCGTTCCAGGTGATCCCGCAGGATCTGGCGCGGCGGCTGACGCTGCGCCAGACCGTGGACATGGTCCGGGTGGCCATGGAGTTCTTCGAACAGTGGCTGCCCGCGCTGGCGCGCAACGACCGGCAGCTGGTCGCGCTCACCGAGGCGGTACTGCGATACGGGCGTGAGCTCGGTTTCGCGGCCGCCTCGGTGTACGCGAGCGCCGCCGAATCGCGCGGCGCCTGGGACACCAGGCTGGAGGCACTGGTCGTCGACGCCGTGGTGCGCGGCGATACCGGCCCGGACATGCTGTCGCGGGCCGCGACGCTGAACTGGGACGCCACCGCGCCCGCCACCGTGCTCGTCGGCACCCCGCCGAGCGATCAGGGTGTCTCGGTGGTCGGTGCGGTGCACACCATCGCTGCCAGGCACGGCCGCGCGGCTCTTGCCGTCGTACAGGGTTCGCGGTTGGTGATGGTGGTCAGCGGACATCTCGACGACACCACCCAGATGTCGTCGTTCGTGACCGATCTGCTGGCCGAGGTCTTCTCCGATGGCCCGGTGGTGATCGGCCCGACCACGCGCACCCTCGGCGCCGCGCACGCCAGCGCGCTGGAGGCGCTGGCCGGTATGGAGGCGGTGATCGGCTGGCGGGGCGCCCCGCGGCCGGTGCACGCGGCCGAACTGCTGCCCGAACGAGCCCTGCTGGGTGACCGAGCTGCGGTCGAGGCGTTGAACGAGTACCTTGTTCTACCGTTGGCCGCGGCGGGATCGTCGCTCGCGGACACTCTCGACGCCTATCTCGACTGTGGTGGAGCCGTCGAGACTTGTGCCCGCCAGCTGTACGTCCATCCAAATACCGTTCGCTACCGACTCAAACGAATCGGTGAGGTCACCGGGCGTGATCCGCTCAATCCGCGGGATGCGTACGTGCTCCGTATTGCCGCCACAGTAGGTCGTTTGACACGAACTCGTAACGAATCGTCAACACCAGCATCTGAGGCCACTTACGTCTCGACCGACGGAGATGGGTTGTAACGCCGACAAAGGCTCTGTCGATCCTGACGAGCCACATGGCGTTTTGTGGAGTTCACACAAAACGGGTCGGCAAGCTTCATTCGCGTCGACATCTCCTGAGTGCCGCCTCACAGTGTTCTCTTAGAGATGTGATCGCGTTGCTCGCCCCTGGACAGGGCTCCCAGACACCCGGCATGCTCGCGCCTTGGCTCGACCTCCCCGGCGCGCATGACCGTCTCGCGTTGTGGTCGAAGGCCTCCGGTCTGGACCTGGTTCGTCTCGGTACCACCGCGACGGCCGAAGAAATCACCGACACCGCGGTCACCCAGCCGCTGGTGGTGGCCGCGGCGCTGCTCGCTTTCGCCGAAATCGACACCGATTCACTTCCGGCGGATACCATCGTCGCCGGACACTCGGTCGGCGAACTCGCCGCCGCCGCCGTCGCCGGAGTCATCTCCGCCGACGACGCGGTCACCCTGGCCGCCATCCGCGGTGCGGAAATGGCCAAGGCGTGCGCGCTCGAACCGACCGGAATGTCCGCCGTGCTCGGTGGCGACGAAGCCGCCGTGCTCGAACGGCTCGCGGAACTCGACCTCGTCCCGGCCAACCGCAACGCGGTGGGCCAGATCGTGGCCGCGGGCAGCCTGGCCGCTCTCGCCGAGCTCGCCGCGAACCCGCCGGAAAAGGCCAGGGTTCGCGCGTTGCCCGTCGCGGGCGCGTTCCACACCGCATTCATGGCTCCGGCCCAGGACGCGGTCACCGCAGCTGTGGCCAAGATCGTGCCGAACGAGCCGACCAGAACCCTGCTGTCGAACTTCGACGGCAAGCCGGTCGAATCGGGTCGGGACGCGGTCGATAAGCTCGCCGCGCAGGTCACCCGGCCGGTCCGGTGGGATCTGTGCACCGAGACGATCCGGGAGACCGGCGTTTCGGCGGTGGTGGAATTGCCACCGGCGGGCACCCTCGTCGGAATTGCCAAGCGGGAACTGAAGGGGACGCCGACGCTTGCCCTGAAGACCCCCGCTGACCTCCCCACCTTGGCCGAGCTCACCGGCTCCGGCTAGCTTTCCATCCGCGATCGTGCTTCGAAGATGAGGCCCGGTCGTGACCGAGCAGGCGTAACTATCCGCCCGTTCGATCCGAAGAAAAACAGTAAAGCCCTACACAGTAACAAGAAGGGAGCCACCAAAGTGGCCGCTCTGACCCAGGAACAAATCGTCGAGGAACTCGGCAAGATCATCGAAGAGGTGACCGGTATCGAGCCCTCCGAAGTGACGATCGAGAAGTCCTTCGTCGATGACCTGGACATCGACTCGCTGTCCATGGTCGAGATCGCTGTGCAGACCGAGGACAAGTACGGCGTCAAGATCCCGGACGAGGATCTGGCCAGCCTGAAGACCGTCGGCGACGCCGTCGGCTACATCCAGAAGCTCGAGGCGGAGAACGCGGAAACCGCCGCTGAGCTCAAGGCCAAGTTCGACAACGCCGAGTAGGGCCGACACCGTGACCACTCCTTCCACCTTGAACGGGAACTTCCCGAACGTCGTCGTTACGAGCCTGGCGGCGACCACGTCGATCGCGGGCGACGTCGATGCGACGTGGAAGGGACTCCTCAACGGCGAGAGCGGCATCGACGTTCTCGAGGATTCCTTCGTCGAGGAATACGACCTTCCGGTCCGCATCGGCGGTCACCTGAAGGTTTCGCCGGACACCCTGCTGAGCCGGGTCGAGATCCGGCGGATGGCCTACGTCGAGCGGCTCGCGACCGTGCTCGGTCGTGAGGTCTGGCGCAACGCGGGCAGCCCCGAGGTCGATCCCGACCGGCTGGGTGTGGCCATCGGCACCGGTCTCGGTGGCGGTGACGCACTCATCGATTCGGTGGACAAGCTGAAGAACGGCGGCTATCGCAAGATCTCGCCGCTCGCTGTTCAGATGGTCATGCCGAACGGTCCGTCGGCCGTCGTCGGTCTCGAGCTGAAGGCCAGGGCGGGAGTGGTCACTCCGGTCTCGGCGTGCTCGTCGGGATCGGAGGCCATCGCCAACGCGTGGCGGATGATCGCCATGGGCGATGCCGACATGGTCGTCACCGGCGGCGTCGAGGGCTACATCGACTCGGTGCCGATCGCGGCGTTCTCCATGATGCGTGCGATGAGCACCCGCAACGACGATCCGAAGGGCGCCTCGCGTCCGTTCGACAAGGATCGAGACGGCTTCGTCTTCGGTGAAGCCGGTGCGCTCATGGTCGTCGAGACCGAGGAGCACGCCAAGGCGCGCGGAGCCACCATCCACGCTCGCCTGCTCGGTGCGGGTATCACCTCCGACGGCTTCCACCTGGTCGCCCCCGATCCCGAGGGCACCGGCGCCGGTCGCGCGATGACGAGGGCGATGCAGACCGCGGGTCTGTCGCCCAAGGACATCACCCATGTCAATGCCCACGCGACTGCCACCCCGATCGGTGACACCGCGGAGAAGAACGCGATTCACAAGGCCGGCGTCCAGCACGCTTCGGTCTACGCGCCCAAGTCAGCACTGGGTCACTCGATCGGCGCCGTGGGCGCCCTCGAGTCGGTGCTCACCGTGCTCAGCATCCGGGACGGCATCGTCCCGCCGACGCTGAACCTGGAAAACCAGGACCCGGAGATCGACCTCGATGTGGTGAAGGGCGAAGCCCGCCGCCAGGAGATCGAGTACGCGATCAACAACTCCTTCGGTTTCGGTGGGCACAATGTCGCGCTCGCCTTCGGTCGGGCCTGACCCAGGTCCGGCTGATCGACGAACCCGGTGGGGGTTTTGCCAACTGAATGGCTCGACCCCCGCCGGGCCCTCGACACCCGTAGCTGCTACCGCGGCCGCCCATCATTGAGGAGAGAACGCGATGACCATCTTGGCTCCCGCGTATCAGCAGGACACCGCCACAGATCCGCGTGATCCGCTGGGCAGGCTCCAGCGCTTCTTCGATCCAGGAACCATTCTTCCCCTCCACCCGCGTGACAAGTCCGGCGTGCTGGCGGCGATCGGTGAGGTCGACGGTGTGCGCACCGTGGCCTACTGCTCGGATGCCACCGTCATGGGCGGCGCCATGGGTGTCGAGGGCTGCAAACACATCGTCGACGCCATCGACACCGCCATCGATTCCGGGATTCCGGTGGTCGGTCTGTGGCATTCCGGCGGCGCCCGCCTGGCCGAGGGTGTCGAGGCACTGCACGCGGTCGGACTGGTCTTCGAGGCCATGGTCCGCGCGTCCGGCCTCGTCCCGCAGATCTCGGTGGTGCTCGGCTTCGCTGCCGGTGGCGCCGCCTACGGCCCGGCGCTGACCGATATCGTCATCATGGCGCCCGAGGGGCGGGTCTTCGTGACCGGCCCGGACGTGGTCCGCAGCGTCACCGGTGAGCAGGTCGATATGGCCACCCTCGGTGGCCCGGAGACACACGGCAAGAAGTCCGGCGTCACCCATATCGTCGCCGACGACGAGGCCGACGCCATGCACCGCGCTCGTCGGCTGGTGTCGATGTTCGCCGAACAGGGCGAATTCGATCTGGTCGCCGCCGAGCACGGCAATGTCGACCTGAAGGCGCTGCTGCCGGAATCGGCCAAGCGCGCCTACGACGTGAAGCCGCTGGTGCACGAGCTGCTCGACAACGTCGACGGCGAGTCCAGCTTCGAGGAGTTGCAGGGCGGCTACGCGCGCAGCATGGTAACCGGTCTCGGTCGCCTGGGCGGCCGCACCGTCGGTGTGCTGGCCAACAACCCGCTGCGGCTGGGTGGCTGCTTGAACTCCGAGAGCGCCGAGAAGGCGGCCCGGTTCGTGCGGTTGTGCGATGCGTTCGGCATTCCGCTGGTCGTCATCACCGACGTCCCCGGTTATCTGCCCGGCGTCAGCCAGGAGTGGGAGGGCGTGGTGCGTCGTGGCGCGAAGCTGCTGCACGCGTTCGCCGAGGCCCGGGTTCCGCGGGTCACCCTGGTCACCCGCAAGATCTACGGTGGCGCCTATATCGCGATGAACGCCCGTTCGCTCGGTGCGACCGCGGTGTACGCGTGGCCCGGTTCCGAGGTGGCTGTCATGGGCGCCAAGGCCGCGGTCGGCATCCTGCACAAGAAGGCGCTGGCCGCCGCACCGGAGGATGAGCGTGAGGCGCTGCACGAACGGCTCACCGCCGAGCACGAGGCCATCGCGGGCGGCGTGGAGCGCGCCATCGCGATCGGTGTCGTGGACGAGGTGATCGACCCGGCGAAGACCCGCAGCGTGATCGCCGCGGCGCTGGCGTCGGCACCCTCGCGCAAGAGCCATCACAAGAACATTCCGCTGTGATCGGCTGATACGGACTACGGTAGACGCGAACAGGCCCCGGAGCGATCCGGGGCCTGTTCACGTTGTGCGGGAGCAGTTTTGATGGACGTGCTCACCGGATGCGGTGTGACACCGCTATGCGTCCGGATGTACCCCGACCATGGGCAGCAGGGTGCGGCGGGAGAATTCGCGGGCGGCGTTTTCGTCGTCGAGGGGAATGAGCCCGTCCGGGGTGAGCGCGAGCGAGAGGGCCAGGCGGGCCATGATCTCGGCGACCAGATCGGCGTCGAAGTCCGAAGCGGCTTCGGCGGCATGCAATTCGCGCAGCTTCCCGGCCAGATAGGTGCGGCCGATGGCGAGGACGGGCCCGGCCTCGGTGGTGAGCCGGGGCAGGATCAGCTCCGGCTCGGTACGCAACAATCTGCGCAGCAGTTCGCTGCGCGCGATGGCGGCGATGAAGGCCACGAAGATCTCCACCAGCTGATCCGCGGTGCCCTCGACTGTGCTGACCTTGGCATCGATCTCGGCGACGAGCCGTTGTGCCTCACGGATGGTCACCGCTTCCACCAGATCGCTCTTCGATTCGAAGCGGCGATAGAGCGTGGCCGGGCTGATACCGGCCCGGCGGGCGATCTCGCCCATGCTGGTGCGTTTGACCCCGAAATCCAGGAACGCCGACAGCGCGCTCGCCAAGAGTGCGTCGTTATCGGCTGCCGGGGCGCCGAGGATGCGCTGCAATAGGGGCGGGACGGTCGGCATCGAGTCTCCACGGTGACGGCGCACGGCATCACGCCGCCGCGGCGGTGCGTTCGTTGCCGCACATTATGCGCCGATCGCCGACGCCGCGTCGCTCAGTGCCGCGGTAGGTCGAATTCGGCCATTTCCTGCTCGATCGCGTTGGCCGCGAAATCTACGCCGCTGGAACGTAATTCGTGCACGCGCCGCTGGAGCGCCTCGATACCGCCCGGTTGGGCCGCGATATCGGCCACACTGATCCGCCCCTTCGGCCGGTGCATACTCGACTGCTTGTACGCCACGGTCTTACCTCCTGCTCGCCAGCGTGCCGTCACCACACGGGCTCACCTGAACACCCCTGAGCCGAAGGATCGGCGGGTCGGTGGGGGAGCCCGATCAGGCGGGCGCGCTGTAAAAAATGCTAGCAGCGGATCCTACTGGACGCTTGATCAGTGTGTTGGGTATCACAGCACTTTGGCGCTGCGGTGGGTTTCGGTGTGGTGTAAATAGGCGAGCGCATTCAGGCGAATGCCATTTTGCTGATCCTCGGTCAGCTCCCGCCGCACCTTGCCGGGGACACCGGCGACGAGCGAACCCGGTGGGATCTGCGCGCCCTCCGGGATCAGCGCATTGGCCGCGATCAGGCTGCCAGCGCCGATCACCGCACCGTTGAGCACGGTGGCACCCATGCCGATCAGGACATCGTCTTCGACGGTGCAGCCGTGCAGGATCGCATTGTGTCCCACCGACACTCCGGTACCGACGACCACCGGGAACCCGGGATCGGTGTGCACCGCGCAGCCATCCTGGATATTGCTGCGCGCGCCGATGGTGATCTGCTCGCCGTCGCCGCGCAGCACCGCGTTGTACCAGATGCTCGCTTCGGCCTCGATGCGCACGCGACCGATCAGAGTGGCATTGACCGCGATGAACGCACTGTCGTCGACCTCGGGCGCGATCCCGTTGATTTCAATCCTCATGCCGAGAACTTAGCGGGTGGGTCGGTCGCCGGTGTCCGCGCCCGGAACAGCGCGCGATGGGCGGCGGGGCCGGTGCCGAGCAGCCGATGGAAATGGTGGCGGAGGGTGACCGCGGTGCCGAAGCCCGAATCCGCCGCGATGCGCTCGATGGTGTCGTCGGTGCTTTCCAGCAGCAGCCGGGCGCGGTCGGTTCGCTGATGCAGTAGCCACTGCTGCGGGCTGCTGCCGGTGCGTTCCCGGAACCGGCGGGTGAAGGTACGTCGCGACATCGCCGCGGCCCGCGCCCAGGCGTCGAGGTCGATGGGCTCGGCCAGTCGGGTGCGGGCCCAGACCATCGCGTGCTCGATCGGGTCGTCGTCGGTGGCCGCGGGCACCGCGACGGGGATGAACTGCGACTGTGAGCCGCTGCGATGCGGGGCGAGCACGAGTCCGCGGGCGAGATCGGCGGCTGCGCGGCTGCCGAGATCGGTGCGCACGATGTGCAGACAGCAATCCAGTGCCGCGGCGACGCCGGCGGAGGTGATGACATCACCGAGGTCCGACCAGAGCATGTCGGCGCGCACCCGCACCGCGGGGTAGGCGCGGGCCAGAGGTTCGGCGTCGGACCAGTGAGTGGTGATCTCGCGGCCGTCGACGAGCCCGCTGGCGGCGATCGGCCAGGACCCGAGACACAATCCGACGACGCGTGCGCCGCGGGCGTGTGCGGTGCGCAGCGCGTCGAGGATCGGTTCCGGTGGTACGGCGCCGCGCAGCCAGCTCGGTGCGATCACGATATCCGCGTCGTCCACCGCGTCGAGACCGTTCGGAACCGAGATGTCGAAACCGGCCGCGGTGGACAGCATTCCGGGATGCTCCGCACAGATGCGGACCTCGTACGGCCAGTCGGAGGTCGTGACGATACCCGCGCGACCGAACACCAGCGACGGCACCGACAGATGAAACGGGCTGATGCCGTCGAAGGCGATGACCGCGATCGATGTCATAGCCCGATATTAGCGATATATGTCCTGCGGGCCACTGTCGCGTCATGTTCGTGGCGCAGAAACTGGTTGCCATGACGAACACGATCACCCGCACCACCATCGAGGTCCTGCACGTCGGCGGACCGACCCTGCGCTTGCGCTATGCGGGCTCGACCTGGCTCACCGATCCGACCTTCGACGCGCCGCGCGACTATCCGGGGCCGGTCACCCTGCACAAACTGGACGGGCCAGCGGCATCGCCGGAGCAGGTCGGGCCGGTCGATATCGTGCTGCTGTCCCATGACCAGCACGCCGACAACCTGGACACCTCCGGCCGGGAATTCCTCACCACGGTGCCCACCGTGCTGTCGACTCCGGGTGCCGCCGAGCGGATGAACGGTGTTCGGGGTCTGCGCAATTGGGAGACGGTCACGCTGGGTGCGGTCACCGTGACCGGTGTGCCCGCGCTGCACGGGCCCGAAGGGTGCGAGCCGGTCACCGGTGTCGTCACCGGGTTCGTGCTGCGGGCCGAGGGGGAGCCGACGGTGTACGTTTCCGGCGACAACGCGTCGGTGGATGTGGTGCGCGAGATCGTCGAGCGGGTCGGGCGGATCGATGTCGCGGTGCTGAATGTGGGGGCGGCGAACGTCGGCCTGTTCGGTGACGCGGACGCCACGTTGAACGCCCGCACCGCGTTGCAGGCGGCGGAGCTGCTCGGCGAGGCGGTGATCGTGGCGGTGCACGGCGAAGGGTGGGCGCACTTCTCGGAGACACTCGACCATCTGCGGCGCACCTTCGACTACGCCGGACGCGGGACGCAGTTGGTGATCCCACCGCGGGGCGAGACCGTCGACGTCTGAGAGGCGCACACCGCATCGACGGTGCTGGGCGACATGATCAGAATCGGTGCCGATCCGTGCTCCGTGGCGAGCAAGTTGCGACATCGGGGCCGGGTTCATGGCACACGCGGTCCATCTGGGCAACGATGGCGTCATGAAGATCGGTGTGCCTGGGGAGATCAAGGAGCAGGAGTTCCGGGTGGCCCTGACGCCCGCGGGCGCCGCGGACCTGGCCGGACGCGGACACGAGGTGTTGGTGCAGGCCGGGGCGGGAGTGGGATCGGGATTTCCCGATGCCGACTACGTCGCCGCCGGTGCCCGACCGGTGCCCGACGCCGACGAGGTGTGGGCGTCATCGGAGCTGGTGTTGAAGGTGAAGGAGCCGATCGCGCCGGAGTATCACCGGCTGCGCGAGGGGCAGGTGCTGTTCACCTACCTGCATCTGGCGGCCTCACGGGAATGCACCGATGCGATCCTGCGGTCGGGTACCACCGCGATCGCCTACGAGACGGTGCGCGCCCCCGACGGCACACTGCCGTTGCTCGCGCCGATGAGTGAGGTCGCGGGTAGGCTCGCCACCCAGGTGGGCGCCTACCATCTGATGGCGCCGATGGGCGGTGCGGGTGTATTGCTCGGCGGGGTGCCCGGTGTGCGTCCCGCCGATGTGGTGGTGCTCGGCGGCGGTGTCGCCGGTACCGACGCGGCGACCGTGGCGGTCGGCATGGGTGCGCGGGTCAGTGTGCTCGACACCAATCCGAACCGGTTGCGCGAGCTGGACGCTCGCTTCGGCGGCCGGTTGACCACCATCGCCTCCAACACCGCCGAAGTCGAACGCGCCGTCCTCGCCGCCGATCTGGTGATCGGGTCGGTGCTGGTGCCGGGCGCGCGGGCGCCGAAACTGGTGTCGCAGGAGCTGGTGGCGGGTATGCGGCCGGGATCGGTGCTCGTCGACGTGGCCATCGATCAGGGCGGCTGTTTCGCCGGTTCCCGCCCGACTACTCATGCGAACCCGACCTTCCGCGTGGCGAATTCGCTCTACTACTGCGTCACGAACATGCCCGGCGCGGTCCCGCACACCGCGACCATCGCCCTCACCAACGCCACCCTGCCCTATATCCGGGCCATCGCCGCCGACGGCTGGCAAGCCGCCTGCGCCGCCGACCCGGGACTCGCCCACGGGCTCACCGCCGAAGCCGGCCGTCTGGTGTCGCCGGAAGTGGCGGAGGCGCACGGGTATTCGACAGCGCGGCCGGTGGGAATGGTCGGCTGAGGTGTCCGGCGGTGCACGGCACCGGTGCGTCAGTCCGTCGCCGAGTCGTCCGCCGCATCGTTGGTGAACCACGGCTCGCCGGAGTCGGGGATGTCGTGGAGTTTGTCCGGGTTGCGGATGACGTCGATCGCGGTGATACGGCCGGATTCGACGGTGAAGGAGAAGACGCCGGTATGGGTGCCGTCGAAGACGACGAGGCCGGGACGGCCGTTGACCAGCACCATGCGGCCCCACGACCGCGCCGACGGTGAGCTGTACCAGCCGAACAGCAGCTTCGCGATGAGTTCGGCCCCGGTGACCGGCTGGCGCACGGCCGGGACCTTGCCGCCACCATCGGCGGTCAAGGTGACGCTCGTATCGAGCACACCGAGCAAGGCGTTCATATCGCCGGACCGCCAGGCCAGCGCGAACGCCGACACCACCTTCTCGTGTTCGTCCGGTGAGGCCGGGAAACGCGGTGAGCCGTCCTCGACGCGTTTACGGGCTCGGGAGGCGAGTTGGCGCACGGCGGCAGGTGTTCGGCCGACCACCTCGGCCACCTCTGGTCCGGACATGCCGAACACATCTTGTAGTACGAAGGCGGTGCGTTCGGCGGGCGACAGCGATTCGAGCACCACCAGCAGCGCCATGGTGACGCGTTCGTCCTGGCTCACCCGATCGGCCGGATCGTCCCAGGATGTCACCGCTGGTTCCGGCAGCCATTCGCCGACATACTGTTCGCGCCGCACCCGCGCCGACCCCAGATGGTCCAGCGCCAACCGTCCGGTCACGGTACTCAACCAGGCCCGCAGATTTTCGATCTCGCCGACATCACCCGTTTCGTGTTGCCGCTGCAACCGCAGCCACGCCTCCTGCACCACATCCTCGGCATCGCTGATACTGCCGAGCGTGCTGTAGGCCAGCCTGCGCAGATACTGCCGATGCTCCTCGAACCGCCGGGCCAGTTCGGTCTGATCGATGCGTTCGCCGCGCTTGTCGATACTCACTGCACTATCCCTCGGTGCGGCCCGGTCCCGGGCGGTTCGAATCCTGTCATCGAGCCGACGACACGGGCCGAACAAGTGTGACATCGTCCGCCGCCACCAAGACATAACGCTCACCAGCACCGATCCCCTTCCGCCACCGCCCTCGCCACCCACCCAGCGGCCGGGCCACGAGTGGCACCTGGCTGCGGTATTTCGCGAGTGGGGTCCGCGCTGAGGTGCTACTCGGCAGGTGGTGAGTGGTGGTGCGCTGGTCGCGTGCCGCATTTCGGGGTGGCAGGGCGCGGATGACTGGGCGGCAGCCAGATCGGTGCGTGGCGTCGGTAGTGGTGAGCAGTGCCGACGGGGCCGGTGATGTCGACGATGGGGCGGTGGTGCGTGCTCGATGGTGAGCGGCTGACAGCGGCGGTGTGCCCGGCGAGTGCGGGCAGGGGTGGTGCGTGGCGCTGGGGTGAGCGGCGGTTGATTTCGGCTGGTGGCCGGGTGCCGGGTGTGACCTGGGTGGGTTTGGGCTGGGGTGTGCTCGTTAGGGTCTCGGGGTGCGTAGGGCTACTTCTAGAGCGGTGGGGTTGCTGCTCGGGTTCGGGTTGGATCGGGTGTTCGGGGATCCGCGGCGGTGGCATCCGGTGGCCGGGTTCGGGGCGGTGGCGTCGGCGGTGGAGTCGGTGAGCTACGCGGATCGGCGCGCGGCCGGGGTGGTGCACGAGGTGGTGCTGGTGGGGGCGGTGACCGGGGCCGGGGTGGTGCTGGGACGTGGCGGGGTGCTCGCGACGGCGCTGGCCACGTGGACGGTGTTGGGTGGACGCAGCCTGGCCCGCACCGGACGGGAGATGGCGGGACAGCTGGAATCCGGCGATATCGATGGCGCGCGGGCTCTGCTGCCGTCATTGTGCGGGCGCGATCCCCAGGCCCTGGACGCTGACGGGCTCGCGCGGGCGGCGCTGGAATCGATCGCCGAGAACACTTCGGACGCTACCGTCGCGCCCCTGTTCTGGGGCGCTGTCGCGGGTGTACCCGGCCTGCTCGGCTATCGCGCCGTCAACACTCTCGACGCCATGATCGGCTACCGCAACGACCGCTATCACCGCTTCGGCTGGGCCGCCGCCCGCACCGACGACCTCGCCAATCTCGCCCCGGCCCGCCTCACCGGTCTGCTCACCGTGCTGCTCGCCCCGTCCGCGGGTGGCCGCCCGTCGCGGGCTTGGCGGGCCTGGCGCCGTGACGCCGCCCGACACCCGAGCCCGAACGCGGGCGTGGTGGAAGCGTCGATGGCGGGCGCGCTCGGCATCCGGCTCGGCGGGACGACCCGATACCGCCACGGCATCGAGGAACGCCCCACCCTGGGTGACGGCCCGGAACCGACGGTGCCGGACCTGCGTCGCGCCGTGCACATGTCGGAAACGGTGCAGCTCGCCGCGGTCGTCGTCCTCGCCGGTTGCGTATCGGCCATCGCGCTCCGGCGCTGAGCAGCATGTATATCCCGCTGACCGGTCAGTGGCGCGCTCGCTTCGCCTGCTGTTCCGCCCGATGTGGCCCGACCGCCGTCGGTCGCGCTGATCGAGTGCACACCTCCTCGCCCACACCTCGCGGCCCGCGGCTCAGGGGGCGAAGGCGCGCAGGGTGGTGTCGACGAGGGCGTCGGCGTATTCGGGTGTGAGTGGGCCGGAGCGGTGCATCCATCGCTGGAACAAGGGGGCGTAGAGCACCTCGAGGACCAGGTCGAGGTCGGCGTCGGCGGCGAGTTGGCCTGCTCGCTGTGCGCTGCGCAGCCTGGCTTTCTTGGCCTCCTCGACGGGGTCGGCGAGCTTTTCGCGGTACTGCTCGGCGAGATCGGGGTCGTTGATGATCTCGGTGTTGAGTGCGCGGATCGGTTTGTCGAAATCCGGGTCGGCGAATTCGGCGACGGTCGCGCGCATCACGAGGGTGAGATCGGCTCGGAGATCGCCGGTGTCGGGCAGGGCGATGTCGGTATCGGATCCCTCGCTGAGGGCGAGGAAGGAATCGAAGATGACCGCGCCTTTGGACGGCCACCACCGGTAGATCGTCTGTTTGCCGACGCCCGCGCGCGCCGCGATGGCCTCGATAGAGACCTTCGCGTATCCGACCTCGGAGATCAGTTCGCGAGTGGCGGCAAGGATTGCCTGCCGGGAACGTTCGCTGCGCCGGGAGCGATTGGTCGTGTCGGTCATGAAAGCCACTTTAACTGAGACGAGACGGACCGTATTGACAAAAGGCGAACCGTCCGCCACTCTATTGGAGACGAGACGGACCGTCTCGAATAAGAGGAGACGATATGACGACCGCCAGAGTGTGGTTCATTACCGGTGCTTCCCGAGGTCTCGGCAGGGCGTTCGCCGAGGCCGCGCTGGCCGCAGGTGATCGCGTCGTCGCCGCGGCCCGCAATATCGAGCCGCTCGCCGATCTCGCGGGACAGTATCCGCAGCATCTGGTGTCGCTGGCGTTGGACGTCTCCGACCGCGCCGCCGTCTTCGACGGGGTGGAGCGAGCGGTCGCCGCCTTCGGCCGGCTCGACATCGTGGTCAACAATGCGGGCGGAATGCTGTACGGCATGGTCGAGGAGGTCACCGAGGAACAGATTCGCGCTCATCTGGACGTGAACTTCTTCGGCGCCGTCTGGGTGTCGCAGGCGGTGGTGCCGCATCTGCGGGCGCAGGGCGGCGGCCGGATCTTGCAGATCACCTCGATGGGCAGTGTCGGCGGGTTCGCCTCCGTCGGCGTCTACGGTGCGGGCAAGGTCGCGCTGGATTCGATCAGTGCGGCGCTGGCGATGGAGGTCGAACAGTTCGGCATCGAGGTCACCATCGTCGAGATGGGCGGATACTCCACCGGCCTGTTCACCGCGGGCATCACGGCGACAGAACCCGCTCCGCAATACGAATCCCTGCGTGCGGAACTGGCCGAGATGTGGGGCGAGGACGCGGGCCCGGAACCGAGCACGGCCGCACCGGTGATCCTGGAGTTGGCCGATCTCGCCGATCCGCCCCGTCGACTCATCGTGGGCGGAAAGTCCTACGACCAGGTGATGGAAATCGACGCGGCGCGGGTCGAGGGGTACCGCAAGTGGGAGCATCTGAGCCGGATGGCACCGGGCTGAGCCGCGACCCGATCGGCTGACTCGGGCCGTCCGCCGATGGCCCCGCTACTTGCGCGTGCGCCCGTACCGGTCGGCCAGCCGTGCCTCGTTCGACGTCGGTGCGGTGGCGGTCTCGGGCGTGCTCGATGCCGCGCCCGCCTCGCGACGTTCGGGCTCGTCGGTCGGCGGCCCCGCTGCGACCGTCCCGGCCGGAACCGAAGCGTTCGCGGCGCGCTCTTTGCGCCTCTCCCGCATCTCGGCGTACACGAAATAGCCGAGCCCCAGCGGCGCCATGATGCCGAAGGCGAGCCATTGCAGGCCGTAGGACAGATAGGGGCCCGCGTCCAGCTGGGGGAGTGGAGTGGGAGTGAAGGCGCCGGGCTGGTTCTCGGTGAGTTGGAGATAGCCGCCGCGTACCTCGGTGGGTAGCGCGGTGATCGGCAGCCCGAGGACGGTGGTCTCCTGTTCGGTGTCCACCGAGTAGACCTGCCGGTATCCGTCCTGGACGGTCGGCAGCTTGTCCGCGCTGATGCCCTCCGAGCGGCGCACGCGCGCCTCGATGCGCTGCTGTCCGGTCGGTGGTTCGGCGATCTGCGGCGGTCGGGAGCCGTCGACCGCGCCGACGAGGCCGCGATCGACCAGCAGAATCCGGCCGTCGGTCAGCTGGAAGGCGGCGAGTACGGCGTAACCGGGCGCACCGTCGAGATGACGCAACCGCACCAGCGCCGTCGACTCCGGGACGTAGGTGCCCTCCGCCACGACCCGCCGCCATTCGGTCGCGCCGTCGGGATCGTCGAGCACCGTGGTGACGTCGATCGCGTCGGCGTGCACCGATTCGGCGATCAGGTCGTTGCGTTCGGAGGTGTCGGTGTTCTTCCCGAGCTGCCACGGCGCCAGCACGGTGAAACACAGGTAGGCGAACGCTACGACCAGCACGGCAAGGATCAGCCAGCTGGGTCGCAGCAGAAACGCCAACCGGCGCATCAGCGTCCTCCGTCGGCTACCGGTTGGGGTGTGGCCAGTGTCAGTCGCACCCAGTCGAGCAGGCCGGGGACGGCGGCCTCGATCTGATCGCGGACCAGCTCGAATCCCGCGTCGGGGCCGTAGTAGGGGTCGGGGACGTCGGCGCCGTCGGCCTCGGGATCGAAACTGCGCAGCAGCCTGCGCCGCTCGGTCGGGATGCCGAGCTGCGCGAGTTCCCGGTCGTGGCCGGAATCGAGCGCGATCACCAGGTCGGCGTCGCGGTGCGCATCACCGAAGACCGCGGCGGTATGGCCGGTCGGATAGCCGTGGCGCCGCAATGTCGCGTTGGTGCGCGGGTCCGCGTCGGCGCCGACGTGCCACGCGGTCGTCCCCGCGCTGCTCACCCGGACACGATTGGCCAGCCCCGCACGGTACAGATGCGAGGCGAGAATCTTCTCCGCCATGGGGGATCGGCAGATATTGCCGGTACAGACGAAAACGAGACTCAGCTGCACCGACATCACCGATCACCGTGGGAAGCGCACACCATGAAGAACACGCAAACCAAGGTACCGACCTGCCGGATTGCGCACGCGACCGACTGTGAGAATCTCGGCCGGTCACCCGCATGGCGCGCCACGTAGGGTGTGCACTCGTGCCCGCCGACCGCATCGATCTCGCCGAACTGCGCCACCACGGCGATGTGGAGGCCCGCCCCGGGCTGCTCGATTTCGCGGTGAATGTGCAGGGCAGCGCCCCGCCGGACTGGTTGCGGGCCCGGCTCGCCGCCCGCCTCGACGGGCTCGGCCGCTATCCGAGCGCCGAGGACGAGCTGGCCGCCCGAGTTGCGGTCGCCGCCAGGCACGGTCGACGTCCCGACGAGGTTCTGCTGCTGGCGGGTGCCGCCGAAGGGTTCGCGATGCTGCCGCGTCTGACACCTCGACGTGCGGCGGTACTGCATCCGTCGTTCACCGAACCGGAGCTGGCATTGCGGGAAGCGGGCGTCGCGGTGATGCGGGTGGTGCTTGCGCCGCCGTACGTCCTCGATCCGGCGCGCGTCCCCGCGGACGCCGATCTCGTCGTGCTCGGCAATCCCACCAACCCCACCTCGGTCCTGCACTCCGCCGACACCATCCATGAGCTGCGTCGCCCCGGCCGCGTGATCGTCGTCGACGAAGCCTTCGCCGACGCCGTGCCCGGTGAACCGGAATCGCTGGCCGGTGAGCATCTGCCCGACGTCCTCGTGCTGCGCAGCCTCACCAAGACCTGGGCCCTGCCCGGTCTGCGCTGCGGCTACATGCTCGGCGCCCCCGATCTGCTCGCCCGTCTCGCGCACGGCCGTCCGCATTGGCCGCTGGGAGCGCTCCAACTAGAGGCGTTCGTGGCGACGGCCGAACCGCGGGCCGTGGCCGAGAGCCGCGTTCGCGCCGAGCGGATCGCCCTGGATCGCGACGCGATGATCGACCGCCTGACCGGTCTCGGTATCGCCGTCCAGACCCCGGCCTCCGGCCCGTTCCTCCTGCTCCAGGTGGAAGGCGGCGGGCACCTGCGTAAGCATCTGGCCGACAACGGGATAGCGGTACGTCGCGCGGATACCTTTCCTGGCCTCGACGCCGACCATCTACGGGTCGCGGTGCGCGGACCAGCGCAGGTCGACCGCCTGATCGACGCGATCCGCTCCGCGACAGATCCGCACTGACCCCTCGCCCCGGACGATCCTCGGTCTATCCATCTCCTGCTCGGAGGTGGTGCCGTGATGGATCGGAGCGTCGAGGGTGCAGGCGTCAGTTGTTCTCCGCACCGGGATGCCGGTGCGCGGTGACGGAGTATCGGCGGGGGATGATTGCTGTGGTCGAGTCGGACGATGGAGGTTGAGCGGTGACGACGCTGGCGGAACTCATCGAGGTGCTGGATGCGGCCTATCCACCGCAGCTGGCCGAATCGTGGGATTCGGTGGGGCTGGTATGTGGCGATCCGGGGGAGCCGGTGCGCCGGGTGGCGTTCGCCGTCGACGCCACCGCCGCCGTGGTCGACGAGGCGATCGAATGGGGCGCGCAGGCGCTGGTGGTGCACCATCCGCTGTTGCTGCGCGGGGTCGACACCGTGGCAGCGGATACGGCGAAGGGTGCGCTACTGCACCGGCTGATCCGTTCGGGCTGTGCGTTGTTCAGCGCCCACACCAACGCCGATTCGGCCGATCCCGGAGTGTCGGACGCACTCGCCGAGGCGCTCGGGCTCACCGTCACCGGTCCGCTGGACGCGAAACCAGCTGTCGCGGTGGACAAATGGGTGGTCCAGGTGCCCCGCACCGAAACCGATCGACTGCTCGCGGCACTGTTCGCCGCCGGTGCGGGCGGCAGCGGCAGATACCGTGAGGCCGCGTGGAAGGTGGCGGGGGTTGGGCAGTTCCGGCCGATGGAAGGCGCCGATCCGGCCATCGGTTCCATCGGTGAGATCGAATACGTCGACGAGGACCGCATAGAACTCGTCGCGCCACCGGTCGCACGCAGCGCCGTTCTCGACGCCCTGCGCACCGCGCACCCCTACGAGGAACCGGCGTTCCACCTCACCGAGCGCGCGAGCCTGCCCGGCCGTCTCGGCATCGGCCGCATCGGCACGCTGCCCGAACCGGAGACGTTGCGCGCCTTCACCTCCCGCGCCGCTGCCGCTCTCCCCGAGACCGTCTGGGGTGTGCGCGCCGCCGGTGATCCCGACCGCCTCGTCCAGACTGTCGCGGTCTGCGGCGGTGCGGGCGATTCCTATCTCGATACTGTCGTGCGCCGCAAGGTCGACGCCTATCTCACCTCCGACCTGCGCCACCACCCCGTCGACGAGCATCTGCGCCGCCACGGCCCCGCCCTCATCGACGCCGCCCACTGGGCCACCGAATTCCCCTGGTGCGCCCAAGCCGAGTCCATCGTCCGCGCCGAACTCCCGGACCTGCAAACCCGAGTCTCCACCCTCCGCACCGACCCCTGGACCGTCTCCGCCTGACCCCCGGCAGTCATCCGCGAGTGGCACCTCAGCGTGGGGTCTGTTCGCGAAACGCCGCAGCCAGGTGCCACTCGCGCGACGAGGAGGGGTCAGCCGCGTCCGTGGCGGCGTTCGTAGGCGTCGCGTTCGGCGGCGGATTTCTCGCGTTCGCGGGAATCGGCCAGGGCGGGGTCGAGGCCGTGTTTGACGAGGCGGTTGCGCCGGTAGACGTACATCAGCGCGACGGTGAAGTAGATCAGCGGCAGATACAGCAGGGCCATCATCGACAGCCCCATCCATAGCGGACCGGGGATGAGCAGGAACAGGCACAGCGGCGGAATGATCGGCAGTAGGAAACGCGTCAGGTAGCGCCGTGCCGCGCCGGGGCCGGTGAGGTCGTCGATCACCCACTGGTGCATGGACGCTGGCAGCGTCCCGCCGCACAGGTAGCGAATGCGCTGTGCGAGATTCGGCGTGGTCGGATCGCTGGTCACCGGTGTCTCCGATCGGGTGGGCGGGCAGCGGTGGAGTGCCTCGAACCCGGTGAATCGGGTCGCGCGAGGCTCATGTTCGGCGCGACGATCGGTCCGCCGCCCTGGCCGAACCGGATCTCGTTCAGGATGGCGATGGGCATATCCTTCTTCCCGCAATCATGATTAGTTGCGAACATTAGCAAGTAATGTGGGGGCGGTGTGTTTCCGGGGTGCCGGCGGTCTGCTCGCGGCCCCGGCGCGATTCGTCCCCGATCGATGAGTCCGAAATATCGCGCGGGCCCGCTTGGTCGCGGCGGCGAGCGCCTGTTCGGGTCGCAGACCGGCCTCGCCGAGCAGCGCCAGTTCGCGGTGCAGCGGTCGTCGTGGTCGAACCGGATGCGTGCGGCAACCGGATGCGCGAGATCTACTCGGCTATCAACCCGGACAAGCTCACATGATTCGTCTGATCCGACCGCGATGCTGACGGAGGCATAGGCTGGTCGCATGGTCCAGAGCAAGGCGACCGATGTCGACGGCTACCTCGCCGAGGTCCGGGAGGACCGGCGGGCTGCCCTGGTCGAGCTGCGACGGGTCTGCCGGGCGGAACTCTCGGGCTTCGACGAGGTGATGGCGTACGGGATGCCCACCTACCAGCGGGCCGGGACAGCGGAGATCGCCTTCGCCGATCAGAAGCAGTACATCTCCTTCTACCTGCTGCGCAGTGACGTCCGCGACGCGTTCGCCGACCGACTCGCGAACCACGACATGGGCAAGGGGTGCCTGCGGTTCCGCAACCCGGCCGATATCGACTTCGATCTGATCCGCGACCTGCTGAAGGCCACCGCGGCGGAACCGGGCACCATCTGCTGACCGGCCGGAACCTTCGGACCAACGCCGCCGACCCGGCCGTATCGAGTTCGGCGCGATGCGCTGACGGCGGGTAGTGCCCGCCCACTCCAGGCGGTATCCGACAAACGGCCACATAGGGTTTCCGATGCGATCTCGCGGCCGACGCCGCGGTCGTCGGCGCACTCGGTTTCTCGGGTAGGCGTTGGCGTAGCGGGAAGTCGAAGCTAAGCTTCAACATGTCTGAAGCTTGTGGAGAGGATTTCTATGACCGACCAGGGCGTTACCTTCATCAATGTGCTCGAGGTGCCCGGCGAGCAGGTCGACGCGTTCATCGAACAGTGGCGTGAGCGGGCCGCGCTCATGCGCACCGCGCCCGGTTTCCGGGACGTCCGCCTGCATCGGGCGCTGCTGCCGGACGCGCGATTCCAGCTCGTCAACGTCGCGCACTGGGACAGTGCGCAGGCCTGCGAAGCCGCGGGTATGAACCCGGCGGTCGTGGCGTCGGTCGACGACGCGAGGAAGATCGCGAGCGCGAATCCCGGCCTGTACGAGGTCGTCGCCGAATACCGCTGACCCGCACGGTGATCCGGGTATGAGCATCACCGGGGTGTGCGGGCCTCGATCAGGAAGCGGGTCGAGTGGGCGATGAACGGTCCCTCGTGTTCGATCTTCTCGTGCAGGTCCCGCAGCCGCTCGCGATACTCGTCGACGGTGAATCCCGGCACCATCCAGATCACCTTGCGCAGGAAGTAGATCACGGCGCCGATATCGAAGAATTCCATGCGGAGACGTTCGAAGCGGACGTCGACGATGTGTAGACCGGCGGCTTCGGCGGCGGCGCTCTCGTCGTCGGGATGACGTTTGCGGCGAACGGATTCGGGTTGCGTAGTTTCGGCGCCCCCGCCAGTACCTCACCGCCACCGGTCTGGATGTCGAGCGCCGCGGTGGCCTCGGCCAGACGTGCGCTCATCGACCGCTGATACCCCCAGGACGGGCGCTGCTCGGTCGCGCGCCCCGCCAACCAGGTGAAGTCCCAGCCGTCGACCGATACCGATTCGGCCTCGGACACCAGGTCCTCGAATGTTCGCCCCATGAGCGCATCATGCCCCCGCGGGTCGTGTCAGGCCAGCGAATTCTGGCCGCGTCCCGGTTCCCAGTAACCTCCCAGCCGGGACGCAGCCGGGCCCCAGCGGCGCCGGACAGCGTGGTGCCATGACCGAAATCGTGGCCGTCGCCGAGACGGCGGAAAACACGGACACCTCGTCGGCGGCACCCGTGCTGGACGTGGTCGTCCCGGTATACAACGAAGAAACCGACCTCGGTGTCTGCGTGCGGCGGTTGCACCGATTCCTCGCGGCGGGATTTCCGTTTCCCGCTCGTATCACCATCGCCGACAACGCGAGTACCGATGCCACCCTGCAAGTCGCGCGGTTGCTGGCCGAGGAACTCGAGGACGTCGAGATCCTGCACCTGAGCGTGAAGGGGCGTGGACGGGCGCTGCGGGCGGCATGGGAGCGTTCCGATGCCGAGGTGGTGGCCTATATGGACGTCGACCTGTCCACCGACCTGAACGCGTTGCTCCCGCTGGTGGCGCCGCTGGTCTCCGGCCATTCCGATCTGGCCATCGGCACCCGCCTCGACGCCGCGTCGAGGGTGGTGCGCGGACCGAAACGTGAAGTCATCTCACGCTGCTACAACCTGCTGTTGAAAGCTTCACTGCGGGCCCGTTTCTCGGATGCGCAGTGCGGTTTCAAAGCGATCAGGGCCGAGGTGGCGCGCGAGCTGCTACCGCTGGTCCGCGACGGTGAATGGTTCTTCGACACCGAACTGCTCGTGATCGCCGAACGCGCCGGGTTGCGCATTCACGAGGTGCCGGTGGACTGGATCGACGATCCCGACAGTCGCGTCGACCTCATTGATACCGCGCGCAAGGATCTGCTCGGTATCTGGCGGCTCGGCCGCGAACTCGCCACCGGCGCACTGCCGTTGCCGGAATTGCGCCGCGCTGTCGGCCGTGAACCGCTGGTGCCGGGTGTGCCGCTGGGCATGGTGGGGCAGCTGGTGCGGTTCGCGATCATCGGTGTCGGCTCGACGCTGGCCTACATGGTGCTGTATCTGCTGTTGCAGCCGTTGACGGGCGCGCAGATCGCGAATTTCGTCGCGCTGGTGCTGACCGCGATCGCCAATACCGCCGCCAACCGGGCGTTCACATTCGGTGTGCGCGGGACGACGGGAATCCTCACTCACCAATTCCAAGGGCTGCTGATCTTCGCTTTCGGTTTGCTGGTGACCAGCGGCTCGCTGTTCGCGCTGCATCGCTGGGCGCCGGGCGCGCCCGTTCAGCTCGAACTGTTCGTCCTGGTCGGCGCGAATCTGGTGGCGACGTTGATGCGGTTCGTCGGACTGCGCTGGATATTCCGCGACCCGGCGACGCGTCCCGGTGTCCGGAAGGAAGTGCTCCGATGACTGTCACCGCGATCGCGCCCCCGACAGCCGCCTCCACCTCGCCCACCCGGCGCCATCGCTGGGAGTATCCGGCGCTCGCGGTGCTGCTGCTCGGCACCGGTCTCGGCTACCTGTACAACCTCGGCGCCAACGGCTGGGCCAACTCGTTCTATTCGGCCGCGGTGCAGGCGGGTTCGGTGTCCTGGAAGGCGTTCTTCTTCGGTTCCTCCGATGCCGCGAACTCGATCACCGTGGACAAACCGCCGGGGTCGCTGTGGTTGATGGAGCTGTCGGTGCGGCTGTTCGGGCTGAACAGCTGGAGCATGCTGGTACCGCAGGTGCTGCTCGGCGTCGCCACGGTGGCGCTGGTCTGGGCGACGATGCGGCGCTCCTTCGGCGCGCCCGCCGGACTCATCGCCGGACTGGCGCTGGCCGTCACTCCGGTCGCGGCGCTGATGTTCCGGTTCAACAATCCCGATGCGCTGCTGGTGTTCCTGATGGTCGCCGCGGCCTGGGCGATGCTGCGTGCGGTGGCGGACGGACGATGGCGCTGGCTGGTGCTCACCGGCGCGTTCATCGGATTCGGATTTCTGGCCAAACAACTGCAAGTGCTACTGGTGGTGCCCGCGTTGGCGCTGACCTATCTGATCGCGGGCCCGCCGCGATGGGGTAAACGCATCATCCAACTGTTCGCCGCCGGGGCCGCGATGGTGGTGGCGGCGGGCTGGTGGCTGCTGGCGGTGGAGCTGTGGCCGGAATCGGAACGGCCGTGGATCGGTGGCTCACAGCACAATTCGATCCTGGAACTGACCATGGGCTACAACGGGCTCGGCCGCCTCAACGGCAACGAGACCGGAAGCGTCGGCCCCGGCGGTGAACTGCCACCCGGCGGCAACGGTATGTGGGGGAGCACCGGGATCGGCCGGATGTTCGATGCCGCACAGGGCGGGCAGATCGCATGGCTGCTCCCCGCCGCCCTGGTGGCATTGGTGGCCGGGCTGCTGCTGCGCGGTCGCGCTATCCGCACCGACCGCCAGCGCGCCGCGCTGATCCTGTGGGGTGGATGGTTGCTCGTCACCGGTCTGGTGTTCAGCTTCATGGCGGGAATTTTCCATCAGTACTACACGGTGGCGCTGGCACCAGCGATCGCGGCATTGGTCGGCATCGGCGCGCAGATGTCGTGGCGCAACCGCTCCCGGTGGTGGGTGCGGGCGTGCACGGCGGCGGCCATCGGCCTGACCACCGCGACGGCGTGGATGCTGTTGTCGCGCAGTGCCGATTTCCTGCCGTGGTTGCGGTGGGCGGTGCTCGTGGCGGGCGTGCTTGCGACGGTCGCGACGCTGATTCCGATGCCGACGAAACCGGCGGTGGGCGCGGCCGTGCTGGCGGGGATCGTCGCCTTGTCGGGACCGGCGGCCTACACCGTGGATACGGTGAATTCGGCGCACGCCGGGCCGATTCCGACCGCGGGGCCGGAAACCGGTGGCATGGGCGGCCCCGGTGGGATGCGTTCCGGAGGAGGTGGGCAGTTGGGCCCACCTGGGATCTCGCGGGGGGACGGGGCAGCGCCATTTCCCACCGATGACACATCGTCTGGGCAAACTCCGGACGAGGGCGCGCAGAGCGGTCAACGTTCGGACGCCGGTGGATCGACCGGGCAACGTCCGGCCGATGGCATATCGCCCGAACAACTTCCGGCCGACGGTGCACGGGGCGGGCAACTCCCGGCCGGTGGTACACCGACCGGGTCGCCTCCGAGTGGCGGGGGCGTCCCGGCCGATGGGGCACAGATCGGGCAGCCACCGACTGACGGTGCGCAAACCGGGGGCCTCCCGGCCGGTGGCGCACCGACCGGGCAACCCTCCGGCCGTGACGGATTCGGTGGTATGGGTGGTCCAGGTGGCGGTGTGATGGGTGCGAGCGAACCGGGCGACGAGCTGGTAGCCCTGCTCGAGGAGAACGGCGCGAGCTACACCTGGGTGGCGGCGACGGTGAGTTCCAACAGTGCCGCCGGATACCAGCTGGCGACCGAACTGCCGGTGATGCCGATCGGCGGCTTCAACGGCAGCGATCCCGCGCCGACGCTGGAACAGTTCCAGCAGTACGTGGCCGAGGGCAGGATCCACTACTTCCTCGGCGGCAACCGCGGCGGACCGAACGCCGCGGATGCGGAAGGCTCACGCATCACCGCATGGGTCGAGGCGAACTTCACCGCTACCGAGGTGGATGGTGTGACGGTTTACGACCTCACTGCCTGACGAGGAACGAACGGCTCGGCTCACCTGGAGCCGAGCCGTTCATCGCGTCCGGGTTGTGCGGGTGCACGATGCCGGGCCGAACTCCTCATCGTGCGGGTGGGCCTGGTGCACAGGTCCGATACGCATGCGCTCGCCCACCTCGACGAGGACGCGCGTGGAGCGGGCGATGAAACCCGTGAGCAGGGACTATCGACCGGCCGACCCGATCCGGGCATCGCTCGAGGAACGGATCGCGAAGCAGAATCCACACCACCCTTGCGTGTACGTATACATCTACGTATAGTCGGTGCCAGCCGCTCGTTATACGTAGATGTATACGTATAACGAGCGGATGGATGAACGACAACCGAGGAGTGCCGCAATGACCACGTTCCAGACCCCCGAGCCGATCGCCATCACCGTCGACGTGCTGTGCGGTGACATCACCGTGCACGCCTCCGACCGCACTGACACCGTGGTCGAGATCCGCCCCACCGACGCCGCCAAGAAAGACGATGTGCGCGCCGCCGAGCAGATCCGGGTCGACCTCGTGGCCGGAAAGCTGACGGTCACCTCGCCGCGCGGCTGGCACAACTACACCCCGTTCGGGGCGAAATCCGGCTCGATCGTGGTGACCATCGAGGCGCCCACCGGCTCCCGGCTCGACGCGGACATCGCGGCTGGCAGGCTGCTCGGCACCGGTGAACTCGGCCAATGCGATCTGAAGACCTCCGCCGGTGACATCACGGTCGAACGTCCCCGCGGCTCGGTGACGGCGAAAACCGATATGGGCAGTATCCGGATCGGCGAGGCCGCGCGCGGGGTGCTGAACCTGGAGACCTCCATGGGCAACCTCGAGGTCGGGATCCGTCCGGGAAGCGCGGCGCGGCTGAAGACGAAAGCGCTGTACGGCTCCGTGCAGAACCTGATGGACCCCGTCGACAAGCCGCAACGGGACGAGGACGTCGTCGAGGTGTTCGCGCGCAACTCCTACGGCAACGTCATCGTCCAGCACGCCACCGTCTGATATCCGGCGATCACCCGGCTGCTCGGCGGCATCTCAGCCGAGCAGCCGCTGCTCGGTGGCCACCGCGACCGCCGCCGCCCTGGTGTCCACGCCGAGTTTCGCGTAGATACGGCCCAGGTGGGTCTTCACGGTGGCTTCGCTGATGTGCAGGGCGCGGGCGATCTCACGATTGCCGAGGCCATGGGCGAGCTGAGCGAGGATATCGGATTCGCGGGCGGTCAGACCTGGCCGCGGATCGCGCATGCGGGCCATGACCCGGTTGGCCACCGGCGCCGACAACGCGGTGCGTCCGGCCGCTGCGGTGCGGATGGCGGCGAAGAGTTCCTCGGGCGGTTCGGCTTTCAGCAGATAGCCGGTGGCGCCCGCGGCGATGGCGCGGGTGATGTCGGCATCGGTGTCGAAGGTGGTGAGTACCAGCACATGTGGGCGCGGCGCGGGCAGCGCGGTGATACGGCGGGTGGCCTCCACACCGTCGACATCGCCGCCGAGCTGCAAATCCATCAGGACGACGTCGGGGTGCAGCGCACCGGCCAGGGTCACCACCTCGGCGCCGCTGCCCGCCTCACCGACCACGTCGATATCGGAGGCGCTGTCCAGCAGCGCCCGCAGACCGGCCCGGACCACCACATGGTCATCGCAGATCAGCAGGCGCACGGTCGGATTCGTCATGCTCGCTCCAAGGGGATCGCGGCCGAGAGTACGGCGCCTTCACCGGGCGCGGACTCGATGGTCAGGGTGCCACCGAGTTGCTGTAGACGGGCCCGGATGGCTGGCAGCCCGTAACCGCGGCTACTGCCGGAGCCGGCGGGTGCGGCGGGGTCGAATCCGCGGCCGTCGTCGGCAATGTCGAGCAGGAGCTGATCGTCGAGGTAGGCGAGGGTCACGGTGGCGGTGCGGGCCGCGGCGTGCTCGCGGACATTGGCCAACGCCCCCTGGGCGATACGGAGCACGGTGGCCTCGATCCGACCCGGTAGCCGCACCGGCGGGCCGTCGATGACGCAGCGCACCGCGAGTTCCTCGGAGCTCTCCCGATCGGCCAGTGTCCGCAGTGCGGCGTCCAGCGATCCGGTGGCGGCGAGATCGGCCGGTGCCAGATCGTGCACGAAACGGCGGGCCTCGGCGAGATTCTGCTCGGCGATGGTGGCGGCGGTGCGCACATGTGCGCGGGCCCGCTCGGCATCGCTGTCCCAGATCCGGTCGGCGGCCTGTAGCAGCATGCGCTGACTGGACAGTCCCTGCGCCAGGGTGTCGTGGATGTCGGCGGCCAGCCGTTGCCGTTCGGCCAGCGTGCCTTCGCGGCGTTCGGTGGCGGCCAGTTCCTGTCTGGTACGCAGCAGATCATCGATGAGCCCGGCCTGGCGCACGGTCTGACGGCGCATCTGCACGAACAATGCCGTGGTCACCGCCGCCACCGCGGGCGGGGCAAGCAGCAGATTCGGATCACCCCACCCGGCCAGCCGCACCTGGGTGAGGACCACGAGCCCGGTGAGCACCACCACCAGACCGATCGCGACGCGCGTCGGCAGGATACGGAAACCGGTGTACAGCAATGGCACCGCGCACCACGCGAAGCTGGGTGCGAGCACCACGAGTACCGCCCAGCAGGCGACCAGCAGCGCGAACCATACGGTCCCGCGATTCCCGCGCGGTGCGCCGACCACGTAGAGCAGCGCGAGCAGACCCGAGAGCGCCAGCACCCAGCCGGACTGGGGACTGCCGGGATGGCGGATCAGGAACCGCGCCAGCGACGCACCCAGCAACACATAGAACGTCGCGTGCATGACGATGGCGAGCACCCGTTCCTCGCCCTGATCCGCAGGGGAAACCTCCGGCACCGCCACCTCCTCGATCGCGTCGAACTGGGCAAACACGTCCATTCTGCCGTGCGGGACGCGGCGGCGGGTCAACCGATCGGATGACCCGTCGGTCGGCCGATCGCCTCGGCAGACCGAGCCGCGGAGCCGATGGCAAACCTCCGGCCGACGCCGAGGATCGAAGGTGAACCGAATGGCGACCGCCGTTCACCGAGACGAGGAGAACCCCATGAACTCGCGCAGCACCCGCACCTCCGTGGCCACCCGCACCCGGATCGCCATCGGTGGTGTCGCCGTCGCGGCCATCGCCGCGGGCACCATCGGCATCGTCTCGGTGAACGCCGATTCCCCGGAGCAGGTGGCCGTTGCCCCCGTCTCGGTGAACGCCGCCGCGGGCAACACCACCCAGAGCACCCACCTCACCATCGACGCCGCGACCGAAGCCGCCCAGGCCGCACTCGACGCCGCCCGCAAGGACAACCAGCGCATCAGCGTCGCCGTGGTGGATCGCAACGGCAACACCCTGGTGACGCTGCGCGGTGACGGGGCGGGCCCACAGTCCTACGAGTCGGCCGAGAAGAAGGCCTACACCGCCGTGTCCTGGAACGCCCCCACCTCGGAGCTGGCCGGGCGCCTGAACTCCGCACCGCAACTGGCCGATATCCCCGGCACCCTCTTCCTCGGCGGTGGCGCTCCGGTGGTCGTGGACGGCGCCCCGATCGCGGGCATCGGCGTCGCGGGTGCGCCGAGCGGTGACCTGGACGAGAAGTTCGCCCAGGTCGGCGCCGCCACGCTGCGCGACTGACGATCCCGGCGCTGTCGAGCGGGAGCAGTACCTCGATCTACCTCGGCGCGAGCGTCACCGGCAATGCCGAGGGCGAGAGCACGAAGTCACGGTTGGATGCGCGCACCTGATAGTCGGGATCCGGTGTCGGCTTCCAGCGGGCGAAGAACGCGGCCGAGGCGAGGGTGATCTCCAGCATGGCGAAGTGGTCGCCGAGGCAGCGGCGCCGGCCGACGCCGAACGAGAGGCTGGACTTCTTGTCGATCTCGTCGGCGCGGGCGGGGGACCAGCGGTCGGGGTCGAAGGCTTCGGGATTGGGGTAGTAGCGCTTGTCGTGCTGGACCATATACGGGCTGAACATGACGGCGGTGCCGTCGGGGATGGTGACCCCGCCGATGGTGACATCGCCGTCGGCGGTGGCGGCGCTGATCCACGGCCCCCAGAACCGGATCGTCTCCGACACCACCTGTTTCAGGTAGGGCAGCGCGTTGATGTGCTCGGCACGCACCGGCCCGGAGCCGACCACCTCGTCGAGTTCGCGGTAGACACGCTCGGCGACCTCGGGTCGGCGCATCACCTCATGCCACAGCCAGCCCGCCAGCGAGGCCATCGAGCCGACACCACCGGCCAGCATGAGGATCGCCTCATCGATGATGTGCTCATCGGACAGGGTCGCACCGGTCTCCTCGTCGCGGTGCCGGATCAGCGCCGACACCACATCGTTGAAATCTTCGTCGAGGCGACGGTATTCGGCGATCACATCACCGATGGCGCCGCGCAGATGCCGGGATTTGCGCTCCCACCGCCAGTTCGCGATCACCCGCAGCCGGCGGATCTGCGGCGGCATGGCGGTGCGGATGATCACCTGACTGAGCAGCCACGGCACATTGTCGCGGATCTCGCGCCGCGCGGTATCACTGAAGCTGGCCTTGAACAGCGTGGAGGAGACGGTGTCGAGGACGAGTCCGTGCGCTTCGTCCATGAGGTTCACCGTGGTGCCCGAAGGCAGCCCCGACGACCAGTTCTCGGCGATATCGGCGGCCGCCCTGGTGTATTCGGCGAGGCGGCTCTGCCGCAGGGCGGGCGCGATCATCCGGCGGCGCAGTTTGTGTTCGGCGCCGCGCAGTACGTTCACCGATCCGCCCGCGACGTCCTTGATCGCCTCGCGCAGATCCTCACGGTTGAATTCCGCCTCACCGAGACCGACCTCGCGCACGAGATCGGGGGTGGTGAGCAGATAGCCGGTCTTCTGGCCGAAGTGCAGCCGCACGATCGGGCCGAGTTCCGACAGCGAGGTCACGAAACCCGGTGCGTCGCGCAGGGCCCGCAGACTGTGACCGACGAGCGGCAGACCGCCCGGTGCGGTGGGGATCTCGGCCAGGCTACGCGGCATCACCTGCTCCGGGCTCGCCGCGGCCTCCTCGGCCGCCTGCCGGTACACCTCGGCGACGGCGCCGATCTGCCGGGATTGCCGCACTCCGTCGCTGTGTTTGGACTGCACCGTGCGCATGTCGGCGAGCGCGCCACGCTCACCGGCGAGCCGGGACAGAGTTTCGGCGATTCCGGCGGCGGACGGGTACGCGGTGCGGACACCACCGCCGACGGGCACCGATTCGGCCAGATCGGGATCGCAGTACACGATCGGCAACCCCATCGCGACGGCTTCCAGCAGCACCATGCCCTGGGTATCGAAACCCGAGGACGGGAACAGCAGCGCGTCGGCCCTCGCCATCGCGTTCAAGCATTCGGCCTGAGTGACCCTGCCGTGCAACCGGATCCGGTCGCCGAGCGCGTGTTCGGCGATCGCCGCCGCGGCCGCCTCGCGCTGATCGCCCTCTCCGTAGATGTCGAGCGTGCAGTTCGGTACCGCGCGCACCGCCTCGATCGATTCGAGCAGCCGCTTCTCGGCGGACAGGCGCCCGCACCAGATCAGCCGCAGCGCATCCGATTCAGGACGGGAGAGGTCCGCGCCGGAACGACTGTCGACCAGGGCGTCGTCGACACCGTTGGATATCACCCGAATCGGGCGCGTCACTCCATGATCGACCAGCAGATCCGCGAAATGCCTTGTCGGCGCGATCACCCGATCGGCGGCCTGCGCCTGACCGGCGATCGTCCACCAGGCATGCCGCGCCGCACGGCTTTCGGCACGATGGGGCATGTGATGGCGATGCGGTACGAACCGTCCGTGCAGCGCCCGCATCAGCAGTGCCGCCGGATACGGGGCGGGGGAGGTGTGCTCGATGAAGGCGTCGTCGCGGCTCTGCGCGGTGTGCACCAGCGCAAGCCGATGCCGCCGTGCGGCTTTCATCCCCGCGATCGCGACGCCGTAGGTGGTGTGGGTGTGCACCACATCGACCGGGCCGCGCGCGGCGAACGCGTCATCGATACGGCGGGCATTACGCCTGGTGGGCAGCACCATCGGAAAGCCGTTCACCGCGACAGGCGCGGCCTCGAGTTCCACCACGTTCGCCGCCGTGTCCACCCGCGCGCCCACCGCGGGCGCGACGAACAATGTGACACGGTGACCTGCGCTTTCGAGCCCCCGACACAGCGAATCGACAGCCGTCTGGACACCACCGAGCGTGGCCGGGTGGTAATCCATGAACATCGCGATGTGCACAATGTCACTGTACCGACGCACGACGAGTGAACACACCGCGTCAGCGGGCCGGGCCGCGGTGGCGTCGGCTCGGCGCACCATGTGCGGCATCGCTGCCGCGTCATCGAATACCGAAGGAAGCGCCGAGTGAAGATTGCCATTCCGCTCACCGGAACCCGTGGCGACGTGCAGCCCATCGTCGCGCTCGGCCGCGAACTCGAAGGCCGCGGGCACGATGTGCTGATCGGCGCTCCGCCGAATCTGGTCGGCTTCGTCAGCGACGCCGGGCTCACCGCGCGAGCGTGCGGCCCCGATATCCAACAGCTCTACAGCTCGCCCGAGGGGCAGCAGGCATTGGCGGCGGGCAGCACTTTCCGGCTGATGCAGTTGGTCGGACGGCAGATGGCCGGATACGCGGCGCAGATGAACCAGGAAGTCATCGACGTCTGCGCCGATGCCGAACTCATCGTCGCCACGACCGTCACCGAGGACAGGGCGAGTTCGGTGGCCGAAGCGATGAACGTCCCGCTGGTCAGCGTGCACTACTACCCGTGCCGCTACAACAGCCGTTATCCGTTCCCCGGCGCGCTGCCACCGCAGTGGGATCCGCCCGCCCTGGTCAACCGCACCACCTGGGTGCTGGCCGAAAACCTGCGCCGGGTGGTGTTCGCGCGCTATCTGAACGAACTGCGCGGACGGCTCGGCCTGCCGAAATCGTTGGCCAGCACCGCCGCGGTCCTTGCCAGGGCGAACGTGCCGGAAGTCCAGATCTACGATCCCGCGCTGGTGCCTGGGCTCGAACAGGAATGGGGCGCGCGGCGGCCGTTCACCGGATTCCTCACTCTCGATCGGCAGACCCGCGAGGCCGTGGGTGAGCTGGCCGGTGACCACCACGACATCCTGGCCTGGGTCGAGGCGGGCGAGGCGCCGGTGTTCTTCGGATTCGGCAGCATGCCCCTCCGCGATACCGCCTCCGTGCTGGCCATGGTGTCGCGGGTATCGGCCCGGCTGGGGGTGCGGGCGCTGGTGAGCGTGGGCTGGAGCGATCTGGACATCGACGCCGAGGTCGGCGAGCACGTCAAGATCGTCGGGCCCTTCGCCCACGACATCGTCTTCCCGCGTTGCGCGGCGGCCGTGCACCACGGCGGCATCGGGACGCTGTTCGAAAGCCTGCGCGCCGGGTTGCCGACACTGGTGTGCTCGGTCTCCTTCGAACAACCCATGTGGGGCGGACAGGTCGAACGTCTCGGCGTCGGCGCGCACCTGCGATTCACCCAGCTCAGCGCCGACCGGCTGGAGGAGAAGCTGCGGTCGGTGCTCACCCCCGCGTGCGCGGCACGGGCGGCGGAGTTCGCCACGACCCTCACCACCGAGGGTGCGAGCGCGCGCGCCGCCGACATCATCGAGGCAGCGGGCCGGTGATCGGGCACGTCGTCGCCGATACGGCCACCATGTTCCAGCGCAGTGCCCGCAAGACGCTGCGCAGCCGGGACACGCTGATCATCTCGCTGCTCATGCCGATCCTGATCATGCTGCTGTTCACCTATGTGTTCGGCGGCGCGATCAATGTCGGCGGACCGTATCTGAACTATGTGGTGCCCGGCATCATGCTGCTGTGCGCGGGCTTCGCCTCCTCCATCACCGCCACCGGCGTCTCCACCGATATGACCAACGGCAGCGTCGACCGGTTCCGCACGCTGCCGATGTTTCGCCAGGCGGTGCTCGCCGGACATGTCGCCGAGGGGCTGGTGCGCAATATGGTCGCGATCGGCATCGCGGTGGCGGTGGCGGTCGTGCTCGGTTACCGGCCCGAAGCGGGTCCGCTCGGCTGGCTGGCGGCGGCGCTGATGATCGCGCTGTTCGTCACCGCGGTGTGCTGGATCGCGGTCGCGCTCGGCCTGGTCGCCAAGAATCCCGAGGCGGCCGGTGGGCTCACCTACGCGATCATGTTCATCCCGTACATCAGCAGTGCGTTCGTGCAGGTCTCCACCATGCCGGGCTGGTTGCGCGGGTTCGCCGAACATCAACCGGCCACGCCGGTGGTCGAGACGGTGCGCGGGCTGCTCGACGGCACCGGCGCCGGTAGCCACGCCGGCGCCGCGGTGGCGTGGTGCGTGGGTCTCGGCGCCGCCGGTTTCGTGGGGGCGAGCGTGCAGTTCGCCGCGCTCGCCCGCCGATGAGCGCACGACCTGATTGGTGACCGATCCCAACGTCTGGCCGGTATCGGCTGGTCGGCGCGGTACGGTTGAGCCGCTATCCGTCCACAGCGTGTCAGGAGTTTGTCCGCGTTGAATGTCGAACCACCGATCCAGGCCAAGCTGCTGAAGCTCGCCGCCGTCGACGCCGAGCTGACGCGAATCGCCCACCGGCGCACCGTACTGCCCGAGCAGCAGGAGGTGGTGCGGCTCGAGGCCGAGCGCAATGCGCAGAAAGACGCCGCGGTGGCCGTGGAGATCGTGCTGGACGACCTCGACCGCGATATCCGCAAACTCGAGGGTGAGATCGAGGCGGTCCGCAAACGTGAGGAACGCGATCGCGGCATGCTGACCTCCGGTTCGGTGGGCGCCAAGCAGCTCTCCGAACTCCAGCACGAGCTGGGCAGTCTGGAGCGGCGGCGTTCGGTGCTCGAAGACGATCTGCTCGAGGTGATGGAGCGGCGTGAAGCGTCCGCGTCCGACCACGACCATGCCGGTGCCCGGCTGAGCAAGGCCGACGACGATCTGGCGACGGCCACCCGCGCCCGCGACGAGGCGTTGGCCGATCTGGACGTGGCGCAGAACCGCTGCGACCGCGATCGCGCCGAGCTGGTCGGCGCCTTCCCGGACGATCTGCTCGCCATCTACGACCGCCAGCGCGCCCAGCACGGCGTCGGCGCCGCACTGCTCCAGGCCCGCCGCTGCGGCGCCTGCCGGATCGAACTCGATCGCGGCGAGATCGCCCGCATCGCCAAGACCGAACCGAACGTGGTGGTGCGCTGCCCCGAATGCGGCGCGATCATGGTCCGCACCAAAGAGTCGGGTCTGTGAGTTCGGATTCGTGAAGGCGAGGAGGTGGCGGTGGTGTCCGTGCGTGAGGTGATCGTCGAGGCCGACGGCGGTTCGCGCGGAAATCCCGGCCCCGCCGGGTACGGCGCCGTCGTCTTCGACGCCGACCATGTGCGGGTCCTCGCCGAACGCAAGGAATACCTCGGCGTCGTCACCAACAATGTCGCCGAGTACCGCGGACTCATCGCCGGTCTGGAGGCCGCCGCCGAGATGGGCGCCCGTGAGGTGTCGGTGCGGATGGATTCCAAACTGGTGGTCGAGCAGATGTCGGGCCGCTGGAAGGTCAAGCACGCGGCGATGATCCCGCTGGCCGATCGCGCCCGACGTCTGGTCGCCGGGTTCGACCGGGTGAGTTTCCAATGGATTCCGCGCAAGGAGAACTCACACGCCGACCAGCTGGCCAACGAGGCCATGGACGACGGCGGTCTGGTGGACCAGGTCCGCACCGCACGCGAGGCCGGGCACGCGCCCACCGGGCTCGGCGGTGGCGGCGGATCGGATACCGGGCCTGCCACCGACGATCCGGCGCCCGGCTCCGATGGTGCGGCCGCCACTCGCTCGCGCTCCGCGGTCGAGGGTGAGCGGTCGAACTGGACCGAGGAGGTCCGCGCGGCCAGCCCGGACGAACGGCTGGTGACCGCGAAGGAACCACCGCCCGGCTGGACCGGACTGTCCGGCCGCCCCACCCGATTCCTGCTGCTGCGCCACGGCCAGACCGAGCTGTCGATCGAACGCCGCTACTCCGGTCGCGGTAATCCGCCGCTCACCGCCCTCGGCCGGGAACAGGCCGCGCGCGCGGCGAAGATGCTGGCGGCCAAGGGTGATATCGCCGCGGTGGTGACCTCACCGCTCGGCCGGGCCGTGGAGACCGCCGAGGCGGCGGCCACCGCTCTCGGCGTCGCGACACAGACCTGCGACGGTCTCATCGAAACCGATTTCGGCGACTGGGAAGGCCTGACCTTCGCCGAGGCCGCCGAACGCGATCCGCAACGGCATTCGGCCTGGCTCGGCGATCCGTCGCAGCCCGCACCGGGCGGCGAGAGCTTCGATCAGGTGCGCGCGCGGGTGGAGGCGGCGCGCCGCGATCTGGTCGCGTTGTATCCCGGCGCGAATCTCGTTGTCGTGAGCCATGTCACACCGATCAAGACGCTGCTGCAACTCGCACTCGGTGTCGGTCCTTCGCTGCTCTACCGGCTGCATCTGGACCTGGCGTCGCTGTCTGTCGCCGAGTTCTATCCCGATGGTGGGTCCTCGGTGCGGCTGATCAATGATACGAGCTACCTATAATTCTCACCCGGCAACTGATGTGCCATGCCCTCATCGGGTGTCGTGAGTTGTTTTGGAGGACTGCTCAATGCCCAGCGTGAGCGGCGAATCCCGCCGAATTCCAACGTAATTGCGCCCACCGACAACTTTTGTGCGCGAATCACGGTTGTGTTGGTCGAATTTAGAGGATCGCGGTACGCTTCGGACCGGTCAGGCACAGGCGTCCCGTACGGCCTGCCTGGCCGGGAAAGGGTGTTGGTTTCCCGGTCGGCGCTGTCGGGGGTGACGATCGGCGAGTAACACTGCTCACCAGCGGTTTCGAGGGAAGAAGCCGTATTGCGCCGCCTATTGGTCTATGAGAGTGCAGGTTCGATGAGCAGTCCGATCAAGGTCGTTGTGCTAGGGGCGGGGATCGGCGGACTCACCACAGCCGCCGCATTGCAACATGCCGGGTTCGGAGTCGAGCTCTACGAGGCGGGGCCGGAGTTGCGGGCCCAGGGATTCGGTCTTTCGGTACAGGCCAATGGGATCAACGCACTGCGC
Source organism: Nocardia cyriacigeorgica (assembly GCF_029868385.1). GTDB lineage: Bacteria > Actinomycetota > Actinomycetes > Mycobacteriales > Mycobacteriaceae > Nocardia > Nocardia cyriacigeorgica_F. The sequence goes on from NZ_JARWNX010000040.1 coordinate 115,644, forward strand.
AGCCTCGATCTGGGTATCGACACCGAACTGCTCGAACGCGGTGGCCGCGTGGAGACCTTCCAGTTCCGTAAGCCGGAGGGCACCCTGATCCGGGAGCTGCCCGTCTACACACTCGATGCGAAGCTCGGTGCGCCCGCGGTCGCGCTGCATCGCGCCGATCTGCATACCGCGCTGGTTCGCGCGATCGGCGATACGCCGACCTTCACCGGCGCGCAGGCCACGCGTTTCCTCGATGACGGCGACCGCGTCCGGGTCGAGTTCGCCGACGGCCGCGCGGCCGAGGGTGATCTGCTGATCGGCGCCGACGGCATCCACTCGATGGTGCGCGCGCAGCTGCACGGCAGGTCCGAGCCGCGGCCGGGCAATTTCGTGTGCTGGCTGGCCTGTGTCCCGTTCGAACACCCGCGCGTTCCGCGCGGTGCGTCCGCCCACTACTGGGGCACCGGAATGCGTTTCGGCATCCACGATATCGGCCACGGCCGGGTCTACTGGTGGGGCACGATGACCATGCCCGGCGCGGAGGCCGCCGACTGGCAGGGCACCAAGGACGATCTGCTGCGACTGTACGACGGCTGGGCGCCGGAGGTGCGCGCGTGCATCGAGCAGACCGAATGGTCCGAGGTACTGGCCGTGCCCGCGCAGGACCGTCCGCCGCTGGCCGAACTCGGCCGCGGCCGAGTGACCCTGCTCGGTGATGCCGCACATCCGATGCTGCCCAGTCTGGGACAGGGCGCGAACTCGGCGATCGAAGATGCCGTGGTGCTGGCGAATACCCTGGCCCATTCGCTGGATCCGGTGGCCGGGCTGCGTCGCTACGAACAGTTGCGCGCCGATCGCAGCGCCATGTTCGTCAACGGTTCGGCGCAGCTGGCCAAGGTCGAACAGACCGATAACGACAAGGCCGTCGCGGTGCGCGACACCTACTTCCGGCGGGCGCCGGAGACCTTCTTCCTGACCAACCTGGCCAAGCCCATGGGCTTCCCGGAGCTGGGCGGGCCGAGCGTCGAGCTGCCCCGCGCGCTCTCCCCGATGGAGCGCTGGCACTGGATCGCCGATCAGCTGGCACCGCTGCACATCCTGTCGCGGGTGCGGGTGCACGGCACCGTCACCGCCGAGCAGATCCGCGCGGGCCTGGACGAAGTGCAGCATCGACATCCGCTGCTGCGGGTCGCCATCGCGGCGAATCCGGACGGCACCGAACCGAGGTTCGTGCCGACGGACCGGCCGCTGCCGCTGCGGGTGGTCGAATCCGCGGACCCCGAGGCCTGGCTGTCCGAGACGGATGAGGTCGAGCTGCGCGAGCCCTTCGACTGGCAGCAGGGTCCGCTGGCGCGCGCGGTGCTGATCACCGATCCGGCGGGTGAGACCGCCGATCTGGTGGTCACCCTGCACTATGCGATCGCCGACGGCGAATCGGCGATGACCGTGGCCGCGCAGATCCTGCACGTGGCCGCGGGTGAAGCAGCCGAGCTGCCGCCGAGCCCGGTGCGGCCGGGGCCGGAGCAGCTGTTCCCGGCGAAGTATCGGGGCGGCAGCGGAACTCGCAAGATGATCGGTGCGCAGGTGCGCGATCAGTTGGCCCAGCTGCGCAGGCCGCGCCGGCTGGAACCGACCACCCTGGTGCCGCCCGCGCAGCGCCGCAGCCGAGTCGTGCACCGCAGTCTCGATGGTGATCGGCTCGACGCGCTGCTGGCCGGATGTAGCGCGCGTGGAGTGACGTTGCAGTCGGTGCTGTCGGCGGCGCTGCTGGTCGGTGCGGCACGGGAAGCGGGCACCACGGGCGCGGCGCCGTACACGGTGGGCAGTTCGGTGAACTTCCGCTCGCACCTCGACGGTGTGGTCTCCGACGCCGAAGTCGGTTCCTATCAGGGCATGATCGCCACCATGGCGAACTACGCGCCGTGGGCCTCGCTGTGGCAGGTGGCCGAGGAGATCGACGGCGCCTACCGCGAGCGGATGGCGCGCCGTGACCATATGTCGGCGCTGAATCTGTTGCAGGCGGTCGGTCCGAAGTCGGTGGCCGCCAGTGCTTCGACGGTGAAGCTGATGGACAGCCGCGGCCCTGGTCATCTGTGCATGACCTACCTGGGGCAGTACGACGTGCCGGACAAGATCGGCGCCTGGCGACTGTCGGAGGCGCAGTTCGTCTCCGGGATGTCGGTGAGCGGTTTCATCATGGCGACAGCCAACGCGACCCACGGTCAGCTGTCGTTCAACGTGGGCTATGTGGAACCGGCGGTGTCGACCGAACGTGCCGAACTGCTCGCCGACGAAAGCATTCGGGCGCTGCTGTCGGCGATCTGAGACAGTTCGTTCCCCATCCGACTACCTAGCGGCGGCCCGGCTGTTCCCCGGCCGTCACCGCCGCGACCTTCGATCGATACGGACGGCTGCTCTGGCGTCCCCGCGTGATCACGATGCCGTGACCCGTCGACGCAGGCAGCGGGCCCGCATCCGGCCGCACGAGGAGCTAGGCGTGAATTCCGAGACGACACCGGCGGAAGCGGAGGAACCCGGACCGACCCGCTGGCCGGTCACCGCCTACCAGCGCGACATTCTGTCCGCGGCGTTCCGGTTCGCACCGGAACCGGTGTCTCAGCTGGCCGTGAAAGGCGATGTCGACCGGCCGTTGGATGTGGCGCGGATGCGGGAGGTGCTGCATCGGGCGGTGCGCCGCAATGATGCGCTGCGGTTGCGGTTCGAACTGGTCGACGGCGAGTTCCGGCAGTGGGTCTCCGAAGCCGAACCCGTGCTCGAGCATGTCGATTTCACCGATGAGCCCGATCCGGCCGAAGCCTGCGCCCGGTGGATGAGCCTGGCCTCGGCACAGCCCATCGACGGTCCGGCGAATGTGGCCGTCGCGGTACTGGTCGACGATCCGGCCGATTTCCACATCTTCATCCGGGTGCTGCACGCCAATGCCGACGGATGGGCGTTGAACATGCTGCTCGCGCACCTGATCCACGATTTCCTCGACACCGAGGGCGTCGAACCCGACCAGCCGTTGCCGTCGTATCGGGAACTGCTCGACGCCGAGCAGGACTATCGCTTCTCGGCCGAATGGCAGGCCGACCGCGCGGCATTGCTCGACCATATCGGTGACGCCGTCCCCGCCCTGTTCACCCGGACCGCCACACCGACAGCCGTGCGCGGACATCGAGTGGTGCGGCTGGACAAGGCGTATCTGGACCGGCTGCGCGCCACCGGCACCTCGTCGTTCGCGTACTCCGCCGCCGCGCTCGGCGCCTATCTGTGCGCGGTGCACCGCACCGAGGAAGTGATGCTCGGTGTGCCGATGCTCAACCGCGAGACGCCGGTGGCGTTGGCCGCGGGCGGGCATGTCACCAACATGTTGCCGGTGCGGGTGCGCATCGGCGGTGCGCGGACGCTGTCCGAGGTGGCCGTCGACGTGGCCGTACAGATCAAGGCATTGAAGCAGCGGCAGCGCTTCGCCTATGGCGATCTGATGCGGGCCCTGGCCGAAGACCCGTCCGCGCCAACGCTGTTCGATGTGTCGTATTCGTACATGCGGTTGCCCGCCTCGGATCATCTCGACCAGATCATGGAGCGGCTGCGGCTGCCCAATGCCGGATCCTGCCTGCAAGCGCTCAATATCGTCGCCATCGAACATCAGCGCGACGGCTCACTGAGTATGCAACTGATCTACGACCCGGACGTCTTCGACGCCACCTACCCGATCGGCAGCGCCATCGACAGCGTCGCCACCATGATCGAGGCCGCGCTGGCCGATCCGGCGCTGCCGGTATCGGCGCTGCCGTTGCTCGCGCCGCCGACCGCACACCGGGTCGCCGAGTTCGAGGCGGGACCGCGCGCGGATTTCCCGTACACCACGCTCGACCGGCTCTTCGCCGATCAGGCCGCGGCGCATCCGGCGCGCACCGCCGTCATCGCCGCCGACGGCTCCCGGCTCGGCTATGCCGAACTGGCCGAGCGAGCCGACGCTTTCGCCGATCAGTTGCTCGCGCTCGGCGCGACCGGCAACGAATGCGTGCCCGTGGTGTTGTCCCGGTCGCCGGACATGCTGATCGCCATGTACGGCATCCTGCGGGCCGGATGCGCGTACGTGCCACTGGACCCGGAGTTCCCGGCCACCCGCATCGAGACCGTGCTGGCCGACTGCGGTGCGCGATTCGTGGCGGCCGGGCCCGAACACCAGTCGGTATTCGACCGGCTCGGCGTGCTACGCGTACAGCCTGGCGAGGGCCGTCCGGTACACGTACAGAACCGATCGCATCCGGCTGATCTCGCCTACCTCATCTACACCTCCGGTTCGACCGGTAGGCCCAAGGGCGTGATGATCGAGCATCGCTCGGTGGTCAACCGGCTGAACTGGATGCAGCGCCGGTATCCGCTCGACGTGCGCGACGTCGTCCTGCACAAGACGCCAGCGACCTTCGACGTGTCGGTATGGGAACTGTTCTGGTGGGCCATCGTCGGCGCCCGAGTGGCATTGCTCGAAGCCGGTGGCGAGCGCGATCCGCGCCGCATCATCGCTGCCATCGAGCACGACGCGGTGACGGTGCTGCATTTCGTCCCGTCGATGCTGGCGGCCTTCATCGGCGAACTGGAGACCGACCGCGCCGCCGTCGACCGCATCGCCACCCTGCGGCGGGTGTTCTGTAGCGGTGAGGCCCTGCCGCCCGCGCTGGTGCGGCGCTTCCACGCCCTGTTCGCCGCGGCCGATGTCACCGCACCGCAGCTGGTGAATTTGTACGGCCCGACCGAGGCGACGGTCGACGTGTCCTACTTCGACTGCCCCGACGGTGAACCGCTGGACGTGGTGCCCATCGGCAGGCCGATCGACAATATCGATCTGCTGGTGCTGGACGAGCACGGCCGCAGGCTGCCGCCGGGTGTGCCGGGTGAGCTGAACATTGCCGGTGTCGGTGTGGCCCGCGGTTACCGCGGTCGCGCCGAGCTGACGGCCGCGTCGTTCGTGCACGACCGCACCGTCGCTGGTCGGCGTCGCTATCGCACCGGCGATCTGGTGCGCTGGCTGCCGGACGGCCAGCTCGAATATCTGGGCCGGTTCGACGATCAGGTGAAGGTGCGCGGCAACCGCGTCACCCTCGGAGAGGTGCAGAACGCGATGCTCGACTGCGCGGGCGTGCACGCGGCGGCCGTGGTCGACGAGAAATCCGCACAGCACGGTGTGTCTCTGGTCGGCTACTACGTCGGCGAATCCGACGCCGAACCGACGACCGACCGGCTGGCCGCCGAACTCGGCGCCCGGCTGCCCAAGTACATGGTGCCCACCAGGTTGGTGCGGGTGGAGCGCATTCCGGTGACCCGCAACGGCAAGGCGGATCGGCGGGTGCTGGCGCAGGCGGCGGCCGAGCAGCGTCCAGCCCAGCGGTCCGCCGGTGCGGGGGAGCCGCGCACCGAGGTGGAGGCCGCGCTGGTGCGGGTCTGGTCGGACACCCTCGGCGTCGACTCGATCGGTGTGCACGACAACTTCTTCACCCACGGCGGTGATTCCATCCTCGCGCTGTCGGTGCGCACCGCCGCTGAACGCGCCGGGCTGCGCTTCGACGTCGATACCTTCTATCAGCGCCCCACCATCGCCGAACTGGCGGAGGTGATCTCCGGCGGGGTCGAGCGGGCGCCGGAACCGATCACCACGCGGCTGGCGACTGTTGCGCTGATCGATCACGCCGCACTGCACCGCGCCGAGGACGCTTTCCCGGCCACCGCGCTCCAGCTCGGCATGATCTTCCACAGCCTCGAGCGCGCAGATTCGGTCACCTATAAGGACGTGTTCCGGTATCGGCTGCGGATCCCGTGGCAGGAGCGGCAGTTCCGGACGGCGTTCGATCGGTTGCTGCGGCGTCAGCCCGCGCTGCGGTCGTCGTTCGAGCCGACGAAGTTCTCGGTGCCGCTCCAGATCGTGCATCCCGACATCACCGCTGATTACGAGGTCATCGATCTGTCCGCCCTGGCGGATTCGGCGGCCGAACGCCGGGTCGAGGACTATATCCAGGAACGCAGGCACGCCCGGTACGTCATCGACCGGGCGCCGCTGCACGCGCTGCGGGTGTTCCTGCGCACCCCCGATCCGGGCGCCGATACCGCCGCGGTGGATCTGGTGTTCAGCTTCCACCACGCCATCCTCGATGGCTGGAGCGTGGCCACCTCGGTACTCGAGTTGCTACGTGACTACCTGCACGCCCTCGGTGTCCTGGACACCGGCGTCGACGACACCGCCCATCCGGCGGCCGCGCTCGCCGAATACGCACAAGCGGAACTGACGGCCACCCAACGCGATTCCGCACGCGACTTCTGGCGTGAGACCCTGGCCGGTGCGGAGGCGACCGCGTTGACGGCTTGGGCGGCGCATCAGTCACAGGGTTGCGAGCCCGCACGAGCGCGGGCTCTGGTGCCGCGGCGACTCAGCGCACGCGTCGCCGATTTCGCCGCGCGACACCAGGTGCCGGAGAAGGCGGTCTATCTCGCCGCCCACCTGTTGGCGCTGCGGCTGCTGTCCGGTCGCGTCGATGTGACCACCGGCGTCATCAGCCACGGCCGCCCCGACCGCGCGGGTGCGGAAAGCCTGGCCGGACTGTTCCTCAACACCCTGCCGATGCGCTTGGACGCCAGCGCCATCACCTGGCGTGACGCCGTCGACCAGGTGGTGCGCCGCGACCGCGACGCCTACCCGCACCGGCGCTATCCGCTGCGCGCGATCATGGCCGATCACGGCGGACCGGTCTTCGAGACGGCGTTCAACTACGTCAACTACCACCAGTTCCAGACCGTGCTCGGCGCGGACCGGGTGCGGCTCGATGACATCGACATCCGCGAGGAGACCAACTTCCAACTGCTGGTCACCGCCGCCACCGATCCACGCGACGGCCGGATGTGGTTGCGGGTCGACGGTGACGGCGCCCTCGGTGCCCAGCAGTGTGCGACCGTGGCACGCACCGAACTCCGGATGCTGGCCGCAGTGGTGGACAACCCGGAAACCGCCGCCGATCCCGGCGCCGAATGGGTGTGCGGGCGCGATGTCGGTTCGCTGATCACCGAGGTGGCGGCCGTACGCCCGACCGATATCGCCGTCGCCTCCGACGATGCCGTCTGGACCTACGACGAACTCGTGACGCGCGCCGACCTCATCGCGGCCCGGCTGCTCGCACACGGTGTGTCGGCGGGATCGAAGGTCGCGATCATCGGCCGGAGCACCCCGGAGCTGGTGGCGCTGGTGCTCGCGGTGGCCAGGATCGGCGCGGCGAGCGTCCCGCTGGACGTGCGCTACCCGCGGGCCCGATTGAACCTGATGATCCAACGCGCCCGGCCGCATCGGGTGGTCGTCGACGTCGAACACCTCGACCTCATCGACGATCCAGCACTGGTACTCGATATCGCCGAACTCACCGCTCCCGCCGGACCGGCCGACACCACGGTGCCGAGATTCGCGCCGGTGCACCCGGAAACCACCGCCTACGTGCTGTTCACCTCGGGTTCCACCGGTGCGCCCAAGGGTGTGGCCATGCCGCACCGCGGGTTGACCGCGCTGGTCGACTGGCAGTTGCGCACCGAGTCCGGCGCCGGACTCGCCAGCACCCTGCAAGCGGCGCCGCTGAGTTTCGATGTGGCGTTCCAGGAGATCTTCACCACCCTGGCGGCCGGATCCACCCTGCGGGTGAGCGAACGAGATCTGCGCGCCGATATGAACGATCTGCTGAGCACCGTCGCCGATGAGGAGATCGAACGGGTCTTCCTGCCGTATGTGGCCTTACAGGCGTTCGCCGAGGCGGCGTCGATACGCCAGATCTATCCGGCCGGGTTGAAGGTGCTGGCCTCCTCGGGTGAGCAGTTGCGCATCACCGATGAGATCCGGGCGTTGCGCGCGGCGATCCCCGGCCTGCTGCTGGAAAACCAGTACGGCCCCACCGAAACCCATGTGGCGACCACCCATCCGCTGACCGGCCCGGAGAGCGCGTTTCCGGTGCTGCCACCGATCGGTCGTGCGGTCGACGGCGATACCGCCCACATCCTCGACCGTCGGCTGCGGCCGGTGCCCGCTGGCGTCATCGGTGAGATCTACATCGGCGGACAGACCCTGGCCCGCGGATACGAGGCCATGCCGGGGCTCACCGCACAACGATTCGTCGCCGCACCCGGTGGCGTGATCCGTTACCGCACCGGTGATCTGGGTGTGCGGCTACCTTCGGGTGACATCGTATGCCTGGGCCGCAGCGACAGTCAGGTCAAGATTCGCGGCTATCGGGTGGAACCGGCCGAGGTCGAGCTGAGCATCCTCGGACTGGTCGAACAGTTCCCCGGCATCACCGAGGCCGCCGTGGTGGCGCGCGGGTTCGGCGGTATCGATGGCGCGCTGATCGCGTTCCTGGTCGGTGATGAGACGACCGACCTCACCGCATTGCGTGCCGAACTGCGGTCGATCCTGCCCGCGCACATGGTGCCCGCACGGTTCCAGTGGGTGGAGTCGATGCCGCGTACGCCCAGCGGTAAACGCGACGACCGCGCATTGCTCGCACAATCGACGTCCGGTAGTGCCGAACTGGCGCGTCCACATCGCGAACCGGTCGACGCTATCGAGCGTTCGGCCATGGAACTGCTCGCCGAATACGCCGGGCTGCCGTCCATCTGCCCCGATGAGGATTTCTACGCCGTGGGCGGAACCTCCATCGGCGCTATGCGCGTGGTGATGGGGTTGTCCCGACGCTGGGGCGTCGAACTGCCGATGAGCGCGTTCGTCGCCGCGCCCACCGCGGCGGGACTGGCCGGGTTGATCCGCGCGGGCGACACCTGTACCAGCTTCGATCCGCTGGTGCCGATCCAGCCGGAGGGGACCAAACCGCCACTGTTCCTGGTGCATCCGATCGGCGGCAATGTGCTCTGCTATCTGGCGGTCGCCAAGTATCTGGATTCGGATCGCCCGGTCTACGGGTTGCAGGCGGCCGGTGCGGACACCGGAAGCACACCGCTGACCTCGGTCGGTGAGATGGCCGATTCCTATATCGCCGCTGTTCGCCGGGTGCACCCGGAAGGCCCATACCATCTGGCGGGCTGGTCGTTCGGCGGATATGTGGCGCTGGAGATGGGGCGAAGGCTGCCCGACGACCAGGTGGCCAGCGTGACGTTGCTGGACACGATGGCGCTGCGGCAGCAGACGCGGGAGCCGATTCCCGAGGAGAAACTGATCCGCTGGTTCTTCCTCGAACTGCTCTGGTACGCCCGCGGAAACGAGACCGCGCTCGGCGAATTCGAACCGGATGTGCACGATTCGGCGGAACTGTTCGACGCCATGCTCGCCGAGGCGATCCGTTCCGGAATCCTGCCCGAAGGCAGTCCGGCGCAAGCGATTCGACGGCTGTACGAGGTGTTCCACGCCAACTACACCGCGCTCATCGACTACCGGCCCTCGATCGTCGATCGTGATATCACGCTGTTGCGTGCCACCGACGGCATCCCGCGCGGTTTCGATATCGCGCATCAGACCATCGGCACCATGTTCGACAGCCAGAACAATGGCTGGCAGCAGTACGCAGGCCGCCGATTCGAGGTGGTCGCGGTGCCAGGCGATCATCTGCACATGATGACCGAACCGCATGTCGGTGAGGTCGGTATGCAATTGGACGCGGCGGTGTCGGCAGCGGATCCGGATCTGGATCGTGAGTTCAGCGAGGGGATGCTCGACGCATGATCGCCGCGGTGTCGGGCAGATCCGCGCTGCGCAAGACTGTCGCGGTGAATTCGTCCAGCGGATAGAACAATTCGATCGCCAGCTCGGACAGGGTGACATCCGCCGGTGCGCCGAAGGTGGCCATGGTGGAGAACATCGACAGGGTGCCCGCCGGGGTGCGGACCCGGATCGGGAACTGGAACGGGCTCGGCTGATCCGGTTCGTCGTCGTCGAGCGCATCCGGTACCGGGTAGGCGGTGACCTCGTCGTAGAGGGCGCGCAGCTGAGGGTCGCCGGTCGCGCCGACCTGCCGGGCGAGCCGGTCCAGGAACAGTTCACGCACCCGGTTCGGGCTGGTCAGGCGTGCGGTCAGGCCTTGAGGGTGCAGGACCAACCGATAGACGTTCGGCGCGGGCGCAATCACGTGATCGGGTACGCCGAGGGTGAGGATGCCCATCGCGCGATTGCCGGTGACCACATTCCACAGCCGGTCCACCACCACCGCCGGATACGGTTCGTGCGCGGCGAGCATCGTATCCAGCGCCGAACGTACCGCGGACAATGCGGCGTCGTCGAGACTGCTCTCCCGATATGCGGGTGCGTAACCGGCCGCCATCAACAGCGTATTGCGTTCGCGCAGCGGCACATCCAAGGTATCGGACAGTCGCAGGATCATGGCGCGACTCGGCTGCGCGCGCCCGGTCTCCACATACGACACATGCCGCGCGGAGGTCTCGGCCGCCAGCGCCAGATCCAGTTGGCTCAGCCGCCGCCGCTGCCGCCATTCGCGCAGCAGACCGCCGACTCCGGACGGGGTCACGAGCTGGGTGGAGGTCATGGGGTGCACGCTAGCCGACCCCGCCGAGGCGAGGCCATGACCTCGGAGGTTATTGAGCCGATGACCTCGCGGGTTGCACAGTGGTGCCGGTGTCGACGCCACGCGTCGAGGGACCGTTCGAGAGAGGAAGACCTCATGAGCACTGTGCTCCACGAACCCACCGGCCTGGCCCCGGTCGACCGGCTACGGCGCGCACTGCGGGTGGACGGCTGGGCCACCGGCGCATTCGGGGTGATCATGCTGGCGGGCGCGATCCCACTGCGTGACCCGCTCGGCCTGCCGACGTCCTGGTCGATCCCGTTCGCCGTCGCGATGATCGGCGGTGGCCTGGCCCTACTGCTGATCGCCGGGTATCCGGTGATCAACGGTCGGCATGCGGCCGCGGTGGTCGCGGTGAACGGTGCGTCGGCCGTGGGGATGACGGCGCTGGCGTTCTCCGGGCTGATCGGACTCACCGGCCTCGGGGTGATGTTCCTGCTGATGGGCGCGCTGACCGTCGCGGTGTTCGCCGGAATCGAATACCTCGGTCTGCGGCAGGCCGGTCCGAGAACACCCGGATCGTGGATATGAGCCGCTAAGCGGACTTTTCCTCGTCGGCGGCGGGCCAGATGGCGCGTAGTGGGCGCAAACCCTCCTCGACATAGTCGGCGATGGGGCGCTCACCGCCGTCGAGGTACCACTGCTCCATGGCGGCGAAATAGCCGAAGGCCAGGGCATGGGCGGCCACGCGCGCCTGGGTTTCGGTCAGCAGGCCGGTCGAGGCGATCAGGGGGGTGAGCCGCTGGCCGGTGCGGTCGGCGGAGGCGCAGGCGGCCATGCGCACCGAGGGTTCGGTGAAGTGGTAGCGGACCCGGCGCCATGGGCCGCGGTCGGGCGGGGTGTCGGCGTCGGAGTCCGGGGTGGCGCGTTCTGGTGCGGATTCTTCGGCGCGCACGGAGCGGAGCAGGCTGCCGATGGGATCGTGCGGGTCGACCATGTCTTCGATCTCTTCGGTGCTCAGATTGTCGAACTCGTCGGCGACGATGATCCCTTCCTTCGTGCCGAAGAGGCGGTAGACCGTCGACGGTGACACTTCGGCGGCGGCCGCGATCTCGTCGATCGTGACGGCGCCGAACCCCTTCTCGTCGAACAGGTCGAGGGCGCATTCCTGAATGGTGTGCGTGGCTTTGCGCCGCCAGCGCTCACGAAGTCCGCTCATCTCGTCAGACTATCAGCAAGTCACTCTCTGGAGATTGCTGCTTTCGTTCAGATATTGACTGTCTGGAAGTTGATCCCTAGAGTCACTCTCTGGAGACAGTCACTGTCTCAATGGGGCGCGTGGCTCGATCGGCTCACGCGCTCCCGGCTCGACGACGACGCGTCGAGACGAGCGATCCACGACGGGACAGCGATGACCACCACCGACCTCACCGCGACGAAAGAACGATCGGCCCCATCGGATACCGGCCGAACCGGTCCACAGAGCCTCGCCACGCTCCTGCGTCCCCACCTAGGCGGTTTCACCGCCGTGGTCGTCCTCCAGGTCATCGGTGCCGTGGCCGGTCTTGCGCCGCTGTTGGCGGTGATCGAGCTGGGCCGCACGCTGCTGGCACCGGAACCCATCGACCACGGTCATGTCCGGTTCGTGGTGGCGCTGGGAGCGGCGGGCTTGTTCGTCCGGCTGCTGTTCACCGCCGCGTCCTCCGGGCTCGGACATCTGCTCGACGGCCGGGTGCAGCTGTCGCTGCGTCGGCAGCTGGCCGCCCACCTCGGCCGCGTCCCGATCGGCTGGTTCTCGCGGCGCCGGACCGGTGAGCTGGCCAAGGTGGTCGGCGAAGACGTGAGCGCGGTGCATCCGTTCATCGCCCACGCGCCGGGGGAGTTGGTGTCGGCCTTCGTGGTGCCGCTGGTGTCCCTGGTCTATCTGGTCACCGTCGACTGGCGACTGACCTTGATCACGCTGATCCCGGTGGCGCTCGCCGTCTCGCTGGTCCCGCTGATGATGACGTCGGCCCGGCAGCGCGAGCAGCGCGATTTCGACGCGGCGATGGGCCGTATCGCCGACGCGGTGGTGGAGTTCGTCCAGGGCATCGCGGTGGTCAAGGCGTTCGGCGGTGGCGAACACGCGCACCGCAGGTTCGCCACGGCGGTCGATGATTTCGCCGATACGTTCCTGCGCTGGGCGCGCGGACTTTCCCCGATCGCCGCCGGAATGCAGCTGGCCCTGTCACCGCCGTTCGTCCTGCTGATCGTGCTGTCGGGCGGCGCGATCCTGATCACAGGTGGCACGCTGGCTCCGGCCGATCTGCTGCCGTTCCTGCTGCTCGGGCTGGGTGTGACGGCCCCGGTCGCAGCGCTCGGCCACGGTTTCGACGATATGCAGGCCGCCGGACGCGCGGTCGGCCGGATCCGGGACGTGCTGAACGTCGAGCCGCTGTCCGAACCCGCTCACCCCGTCCCACCACGCGGCCACCGGGTGGAGTTGCGTGCGGTCCGGTTCGGCTACGACACCGACCGGGAGGTGTTGCGTGGCATAGATCTGGTGCTCGAACCGGGTACCGTCACCGCGCTGGTCGGGCCATCGGGAAGCGGTAAATCGACACTCGTACAGCTACTTCCACGGTTCTTCGACCCGACCCACGGCATGATCACCCTCGGTGGTGTGGACCTGCGCGAGATCGGCAGTCACGAGCTGTATCGGCGGGTCTCCTTCGTCTTCCAGGACGTGCGGCTACTGCGTGCCTCCGTAGCCGACAACATCGCGCTCGCAGTCCCGCGCGCCGACCGCGAGCAGGTGGTGCGCGCCGCCGAGATGGCGGGCATCCACGACCGGATACTGGAGCTGCCGCACGGCTACGACACCGTGCTCGGCGCGGAGATCGGGCTGTCGGGCGGTGAAGCACAACGTCTTTCGCTCGCTCGCGCCTTGCTGGCCGACACCCCTGTTCTGGTGCTGGACGAGGCGACCGCATTCGCGGACCCGCAGACCGAACAGGCCGTGCGCCACACGCTGGCCGGCTTGCGCGGTGACCGGACGATCCTGGTCATCGCCCACCGGTGGGAGACCATCGCCGACGCCGACACCGTAGTGATGCTCGAGGACGGGGTGATCGTGGACAGCGGCGCTCCCGCACAGTTACTGGCCGCGCGGGGCAGGTTCGCCGCGTTCTGGCAATCTCATCGAGGAGATGTGTCGTCATGATCGGAATGTTGTTGCGCGTGCTGGGCAATCAGTACGCCGGGCCGGTGCGCCGCACCGTGGCCCTGATGATCACCACCGCGATCCTGGAGGGGCTGTCCTATGCGCTGCTGGTCCCTGTGCTCCGGGAGTTGTTCGGCGGCGCCCCCGAGAACGCCTGGCCGTGGTTGATCGCGTTCGGCATCGCGGTCGCGGTGTACGCGGTGCTGCGCTACCTCAGTGATCTGGCCGGATTCCGTGCCGGAACCACTCTGCTGCGTGGCACCTACCACCGGCTCGGCGACCACCTGGCCCGGCTGCCCATCGGCTGGTACGGCCCCGACCGCGTCGGCGAGGTATCGGTACTGGCGGGCCGTGGCGTGCTGGAAGCGATGAGCATCATCGCGCATCTGCTCGCCCCGTTCCTCACCGCCGCGGTGACACCGCTGACGATCGTCGTCGTGATGTCGGTCTTCGACTGGCAGCTGGGGCTGGCCGCCCTGTTCGCCGTCCCGCTGGTGGCGGTGATCCAGGCCAGGACCGGACGCGCGATGGCCGACGCCGACGCCGTACGTCACGAACGTGACCAGCGGGCCGCCGGTCGGGTCATCGAATATCTCCAGGCCCAGCCGGTGCTGCGCGCGGGCGGCCGGACCACCGAACGCTTCGACCTGCTCGATGATTCGTTGCGCGGCCTCCAGGGCGCTGCCCGCCGATCCGCGCTGACCGCCCTACCCGGCATCGTCGGCCTCACCCTCGCCGTGCAGGCGACGTTCACCGTGCTGCTCGCATTGGGCGCCTACCTCGCGGTGGGCGGCAGGATCGGCGCGGCCGAGGTGCTCGCCCTCCTGGTGCTCGCCGCCCGATGCGCCGAACCGCTGCTGTCGCTCGCCGAGATCGGCGGCAAGCTGCGCAGTGCGCGCGCCCAGCTGACGCGACTCGACACCCTGTTGCGCACCGAGCCGCTACCGGAACCCGCCGAGCCCGTCCGGCCGCAACGCCACAATGTGGAGTTCGACGCCGTCACCTTCGAACACGGCGACCGCACCGTGATCGGCGACCTGAGCCTGACGGTGCCGCACGGTGCGCGGGTGGCGATCGTCGGCCCCTCCGGCGCGGGCAAGAGCACCCTGCTCCAGCTCGTCGCGCGATTCCACGAGGTGAGCGCGGGCGCGGTGCGGGTGGGTGGCGTCGACGTCCGCGATATCGGCAGCAGCGCACTGATGACGCAGATCGCCATCGTCTTCCAGCACGTCTACCTCTTCGACGGCACCATCGAAGACAACATTCGTCTCGGCCGCCCCGACGCCACCAGCACCGACATCCGTGCTGCGGCAACGGCGGCGGGTTTGGACGAGGTGATCGAACGGCTTCCCGGCGGGTGGAGCGCCGACGTGGGCGAAGGCGGTGCGCTGCTGTCCGGCGGTGAACGCCAGCGCGTCTCCATCGCCCGTGCCCTGCTGAAGAACGCCCCCATCGTCCTGCTCGACGAGGTCACCTCCGCCCTCGACCCGGTCAACGAAGCCGCCGTCCACCGGGGCATCGAACGGCTGATGGCAGGCCGGACGGTGCTGATGGTCGCCCACCGCATGCACACCGTGCAGACCGCCGACCGCGTCGTCTTCCTCGACGGCGGGCGCATCGTGGAAGAAGGAGCCCACGACGACCTGCTGAATCGCGGCGGCCGCTACGCCGAGTTCTGGAACATCGCCACAGCACGGTGATGACCCGTCCCCTCGCCACCCCTGCGCCATCCCTGATCGGAAGTGCCCTGTGCTGACCACCCCGCTGCTGCTGATCGTCCCCACCCTGGTCTTCCGTATGCTCGGCGCCTTCGGCGTCCGCCGATTCGATACCTGGCGAGTATCTTTCGCGCACGGACTGGCGGTGATGCTCGTCTTCACCGGCCTCGCCCACTTCGTTCCCGACACCGTCGATGCGATGCCGAGCCATGACGATCTCGTCGCCATGGTTCCGGCGTTCGTCCCCTTTCCTGGCGCCACGGTCTACCTGACCGGTGTGCTGGAACTGCTCGGCGCGGCGGGTCTGGTCGTCACCGGCACCCGGCGGGCCGCCGGACTCGGCCTCGCCGCATTGTTCGTCGTGATGTTTCCGGCGAACGTCCATGCGGCGGTCTCCGATATTCCGTTGAACGGCGATCCCGCGACCCCGCTGTGGTTTCGGATTCCGGAGCAGATCGTGTTCATCGCCGTCGCGGTGTGGGTGTCGGGTGTGACGGTGTCAGATATGCGCGAAAAGCTGTGGGGCTCACCGCGGAATGGGGATGAGTTCGACCAGCGTTCCTCGACCGGACTTGGGCGGGAGCAGGGCGAGCGCCTGAGCTGAGATGAGGCTCGCCAGGTGCGGGGTGTGCACCGGGCCGGTGCTGTGCCAGACCCCGCCGGGTTGCTGGCAGACCGGGACGACGCGGGTGTGCCTGTCCTGGGTGCCGGACGAGTCGGCGATCCGGCCACGCAGCGGTTCGGTGGGGGTGCGCGCGGTGCGGGCGTCGACGATCGCCGGGCCGGTGATCAGCAGGGCGGCGATCGCGGCGAACGGGTTGCCGGGGAGCGCGAGCAGCACTCGGCCGTCGGGGAGCAGCGCGACCAGCTGGGAGCCGCCGGGCCGGATGGTGAGCCCGTCGATCAGGATCTCGGCGCCCAGCCCGGACAGCAGGGCGCGCAGGTGGTCGGCGGCGCCGCGGCCGGTGGCGCCGACCACCACGACGAGTTCGGCGTCCGAACGCAAGGCGAACCAGGAGCCGAGAAGTTCCCGGCAGTCGTCGAGCCGCCAGACATGCGTGGTCTCGATATCGCACGCCCGCAGATAACCGGGCAGTACCGGGCCGATCGCGTCACGGGTCTGGCCCGGTGTCAGTGGACCCTCCGCCCGGATCTCGGAACCGGTGATCAGTACATCCGCGCGCAATGGACCACGTACCGGCACCGCATGCATCTCCGCACTCAATGCCGCCGACACCACCGCCCCGGACACCCGCGTTCCCGCCGCGGCGAGCCGAGCGCCCGGCGCCCAGTTCTCGCCGCGCCGCCGCGTATCGTCGCGGACCGGAGCGTCCGGGTCGCGTATCACCAGCGTTTCGCCGGAAAGCGTACTGGTGGAAATGAATTCGTCGCGAATGACTGCGGTCGAACCGGCGGGTGCGGGCGCCCCGGTCGCGATGCGGACCGCCTGCCCGGACTCGAGTGGTCGACCACCATGGGTGCCCGCCACGCGGGTGTCATCGCGCAGCACCCACGGCCCGGACCCGCAGACCGCGTACCCGTCCATGGCGGCGGTGTCGACGCGTGGCAACGCGGTCGCGGTGGTGAGCGGACCGGCCAGCGTCGCACCGACGACCTCGGCCAACGGACGCTCGGCGCTCCCGATCGGCTCGAGCCGTTCCCGCAGCCATGCCCGTGCGTCGTCCACCGAGCGCGCGGGCACGTCACCGATGTCCCGATCGAACGTGCCGTGGTCGGCCACCGCCATCCGTGCGGCCGCCGGGCTCACCGCGAGCCTCCCGGCGCGGGCATGGCGACCCGCCGAGCCCGGAATATCCGGGCCGCACGGACTGCCGGTGGCGTCGAGCACCCGCCGCCGACGAACGCGGCATCGTCGGCCCCCTGCGCCGCCGCCGGGCCGCCCGCCCGCCGCCCATGCGCCCATCGACCCGAGTTCACCCACATCATGCCCACCATCCTCACCGCTTCCTATTTCCCGCCATTTGCACCGCAGTTGCCCCACCGTGACGGTGCGCTCACAGTCCGCCCGATGAGGTTGTGCGAACCGTGTTAGCGTCCGGTCCGTGGATTCACCGCCGCCGCGCCCCTTTCCCACAATCGAGCCGTACGCGTCCGGGCTGCTGGAGGTCGGTGACGGCCAGCGGATCTACTGGGAGACTTCGGGAAACCCCGCCGGAAAACCCGCCCTTGTCGTGCACGGCGGTCCCGGATCGGGAGGATCGCGCGGCTCACGCAAAACCTTCGACCCGCAGATCTACCGCATCGTGCTCTTCGATCAGCGCGGATGTGGGCAGAGCCTGCCGAACGCGGCCGATCCACGAGTGAGCCTGGCGCACAACACCACCGAGCATCTGATCGCGGATATCGAGCGGTTGCGGGTCCATCTGGGGATCGAGCGATGGCTGCTGTACGGCGGATCATGGGGTTCCACCCTGATCCTCGCGTACGCGCAGCGATATCCGGAGCGGGTCTCGGAAATCGTGCTGGTCGGCGTCACGATGACGCGGCGCGAGGAGGTCGACTGGCTCTATCGCGGTGTGCGGCTCCTGCTGCCCGAACAGTGGGAAGCATTCCGCGACGGTGTCCCCGCTGCCGAACGCGAGGGTGATCTGGTCGCCGCGTACAGCCGGTTGTTCGATCATCCCGATCCGCAGGTGCGGTTGACGGCCGCGCGCCGCTGGTGTGCGTGGGAGGATGCCGTCATCGCGCACGAGAAGACCGGATCGCCAGGACAGTACAGCGCCCGATCGGAACAAGAGATGCTGGCGATGACGCGGATCTGCGCCCACTATTTCGCCCACGCCGCCTGGCTGCCCGACGGTCAACTCCTGCGTGAGGCCCACCGACTCACCGGCATCCCGGCCGTACTCATCCACGGCAGACTCGACCTGAGCGCACCACTGCGCACCGCCTGGGAACTGGCCGCGGCCTGGCCCGAGGCGCAGCTACAGGTGATCGACGATTCCGGGCACACCGGGAGCCCGGCCATGAGGGAGGCCGTGTTGTCGGCCGTCGCGCGATTCGGGCGGCGGTGAGCACGATGAACTCAGCACACCCGAAATGCGAGGTGATCACCGGAAAGGCCCCTGCCCCATGAGAATCGATCCGGCGAACGCGTTCGCACCTCCGACCGCGGCGACGGTGCCTTCGGGGAATGGCCTCGTGTGCCGCTTGTCGACGATGTCGGCAGCGTTATCGATCGGTTGACCGACGCGAATGTCGTACCGGGGAATCCGGCTGTGCGCCGGGTTCGCTCGGCTCAGCTGGAGGGCTCAACCGCAGGATCATCTCGTTCTCCGGTCGCGGGTCATCCGGTCCGCAGGGCTGCGCGCGTCCGGTGCGGTGGAATCCTCGGCGCCGATACAGATTCTCCGCGTGATGGTTCCCGTCGAGCACCCACAGTCGCAGTTCGGCATGTCCGCCGGTGCGGGCCCAGTCGCACACCGCGTGTACGAGGCGGTCGGATGTTCCGGTGCCGCGAGCGACGGGATTCACCCACACCGACACCAGTTCCGGTGATCCATCCGGTAGGCAACCGGCCGCGGAACCGAGTGGGGTGTCGCCGTTCTGTGCGACGAACAGGGTGCGCCCCTTCGCCCATGCGCGCCAGTGTTGTTCGTCCCATGCCGAGGCTTCGGCGAAGGTCGTGCTGAAGGTGCCCGGCGGCGATCCCGCGAGCGCGTCGAGCCGGATGGCTCGGGCGGTCGGCCAGTCCTCGGGGTGTACCCGGCGCACGATCATCGGTCGATCGTGCGCCGGATAGAGCACACCCGCAAGGGAATTGATCAGTCTTTGGGTCCACCGGCGACGTAGATGACCTGACCGGAGACGAAGCCCGCGCCCTCGCTGGCGAGGAAGGAGGCCGTGTGGGCGATGTCTTCCGGGTAGCCGACGCGGGCGACGGGGATCTGGGAGGCGGCGGCAGTCTGGAAGTCCTCGAAGGAGGCGCCGACGCGGGCGGCGGTGGCCGCGGTCATCTCGGTGACGATGAAACCGGGTGCGATGGCGTTCGCGGTGACGCCGAACTTGCCGAGTTCGAAGGCGAGGGTCTTGGTGAAGCCCTGCATACCCGCCTTGGCCGCGGCATAGTTGGCCTGGCCGCGGTTGCCGCGGTATCGCCCGGTGCCTGGCTCGCCCAATTTTGCGGTATTGGCAATTTTTCTTGCCGGGATCGACAAGTGCCCGCATCATCGTCTGCGGAGGTGGTCAACGTGACCGATGAGCTGAAAAGCAGCTATGACGTGGTGGTACTCGGCGGCGGAGCCGCAGGATTGAGTGGTGCGCTGACCTTGGCGCGGTCGCGCAGGACCGTGGCGGTGATCGACGCGGGCGCGCCGCGCAACGCACCGGCGGAGGGCGTGCACGGACTGCTCGGCCGCGAGGGTGTGCCACCGGGCGAACTGCTCGAGCGTGGCCGGTCCGAGGTCCGTGGTTATGGGGGAGAGGTGCTCACCGGCGAGGTGCGCACCGCGGTGCGCGACGGCGACGAATTCGCGGTCACGCTGACCGATGGCCGATCGACCAGGGCGCGCAGGCTGCTGGTCGCGTCCGGTCTCACCGACGTGCTCCCGGATATTCCCGGTCTGCGCGAGCGTTGGGGTCGCGATGTGCTGCACTGCCCGTACTGTCACGGCTGGGAGGTGCGCGATCAGGCCATCGGCGTGCTCGCCAGCGGCCCGATGGCGGTGCACCAGACCATGCTGTTCCGGCAGCTGAGCGATGACGTGACATTCTTCGCCCACACCGCGGCGGCGCCCACCGGTGAGGTCGCCGAGGAATTCGCGGCACGCGGAATTCGGGTGGTGACCGGCGAGGTGGCGGCGCTGGAAGTCGCGGGGGATCGGCTGGTGGGTGTCCGGCTCGCCGATGGCACCGTCGTCGCCCGCGACGCGCTGGCGGTGGGTTCGCGGATGGTGGCGCGTGCGAGCTTCCTGAACGACCTCGGATTGACGCCGGTGGAGCACCCCATGGGCGTCGGTGAACACATTCCCGCGGACCCGACCGGGCGCACCGACGTGCCGGGTGTGTGGGTGGCGGGCAATGTCACCGATCTGACCGCCCAGGTGGGCGCGGCCGGGGCCGCCGGGACCATGGCGGGCGCGCAGATCAACGCCGACTTGGTCGCGGAGGAAACGCGACTGGCCGTTGCCGCGCTCCGGGAGCCGTCCCCGGCCGAGGTGTAGACGAGATCTGTCCAGTGCAAGCGGCGGGTCGGTGCGGCAAGGGGCCTCGCCCCACCGCGCCACCCGCTGTGGCGCCCACCCACATCAACCGAAAGGATCACCGTGACCGAGGAATTCGGCAAAGAGTTCTGGGAAGCCCGCTACCACGGCACCCACGCCGCCGACCGGGAGCCCAATCCCCAGCTCGTCGCGGAGGTGGGTGAGCTGGCCCCTGGCACGGCGCTGGACGCGGGGTGCGGAACCGGTGGCGAAGCGATCTGGCTCGCCACCCGCGGTTGGCAGGTGACGGCCGTCGACATCTCCACCGCTGCACTCGACCAGGCCCGCGCCCGCGCCGGCACCGCCGGTGCGGACATCGCATCCCGCATCACCTGGCAACAGGCCGACCTCACCGAATGGCATCCCCCCACAGCCCATTTCGACCTGGTCTGCACCCATTACGTACACACCTCCGGCTCCCCGCGGGACCTGTTCGCCCGCCTGTCCGCCGCCGTGGCCCCCGGCGGCACTCTGCTCATCGTCGGCCACCACCCCACCGACCACCTGTCCGCCCACGCCCACTCATCCCGAGCCCACATCACCGCCACCGACATCGCAACCACCCTGGACCCGTCCCGATGGGAAATCCAAGTCGCCGAAGACCGTTCACGCCGCACCCCTGGCCCACACGGCACCGAGGTCACCCTCGCGGACACAGTGCTGCGAGCCCGTCGCGTGTAATCAGGCGGGGATCGACTCGCGATCGGATCCGTCGAGGGGCGGATAGTGGTCGTCGCCTGTGCGTTCGGCTGCCGCGATGTAGTCGGCGAGGGCGTCGCGGGATCGGGTGAGCCGGTCCATCTGGTCGTCGATTCGCCGCAGTCGAGAGCGCATCGCGGCCAGCATCTCCGGGCAGCCGGGGAGTTCAGGTGCTGCTCCGGTCGCGCAGGGGAGCATGTAGGCGATGTCCTCGGAGGACAGGCCGGCACCGAGCAGATGCCGGATCTGCTGTACCCGCAGCACGGCGGACTCGTCGTAGTCGCGGTAGCCGTTCGCGCCGCGGTCTGCCTCGAGCAGGCCCTGCGCCTCGTAGTAGCGCAACTGGTGGGTGTTGACACCCGTCCGGCTGCTCAGTTCTCCGATCCGCATCGCATCCTCACTTGACCTTCATATCGGTATGAACGTTGATGATGCTCCCATGACCACTACCGATACAACCGTGACAATCATCGGACTCGGCCTGATGGGCCAGGCGCTCGCGGGTGCGTTCCTGAAAGCCGGGCATCCGACAACCGTGTGGAACCGGACGGCCGCCAAAGCCGATCAGCTGGTGGCCGAGGGTGCGCGCATGGCGCCGACCGTCGACGACGCGCTGAAGGCCGGTTCCCTGACGATCATCTGCGTCACCGACTACCAGGCCATGTACGAGCTGCTCGGCGCGAGCGATCTGCACGGCACCACCGTGCTCAATCTGACCTCCGGCAGCTCGGCTCACGCCAGGCAAGCGGCTCGGTGGGCCGAGCAGCGCGGCGCCCGATACCTGGACGGCGCCATCATGGCGGTCCCACCGGTGATCGGCAGCGCCGACGCGGTGCTGCTGTACAGCGGGCCGCAGGCGGATTTCGAAGCCAACGCATCGACCCTCGACGTGCTCGGCACCGTCACCTACCTCGGTGCCGATCATGGTCTGGCATCGCTGTACGACGTGGCGGGCCTGGCCATGATGTGGAGCGTTCTGAATGCCTGGCTTCAGGGCACCGCCCTGCTCAGGACGGCCGGTGTCGATGCTGTGACGTTCGCGCCGTTCATGCGGCAGATGGCCGCCGAAGTGGCCGAATGGCTGCCCGGACATGCGGAGCAGATCGACAGGGGGTCTTACCCGGCCGAGGTGGCCTCATTGGAGACCCACGTACGGACGATGGCGCACCTGATCGAGGAATGCGAAGCGGCGGGTATCAATGCCGAACTGCCCGAGTTGATCAAGGCGATGGCGGACCGCTCTGTCCTCGCGGGACACGGTGGCGAGGAATATCCCGTGCTGATCGAGGAATTCGGCACACCGCACGAATGATCCGGAAAAATCGGTGGTATCGGGATCCGGTGTTCTGTACAAAGGGTCGGTCGAGAGATCCGAATCCGTTGAGAGGACCGGCCGTGTACGAGGCAGAGGCCATCGCCGCCAACCGCACCAACTGGGACGATCGGGCAGATGTGCACGCGCGCTCGAAAATGTATGACGTGGACGCCTTTCTGGCCGATCCCGCCGACATCTCCCAGGTCGTGCGTAACGATCTGGCCGTGCTCGCCCCGCATCTGCCGGCGTCCGGTATCGAAGGCCGTTCCTTACTGCATCTGCAATGCCATATCGGCACCGACACCGTTTCGTGGGCGCGGCTCGGGGCGGCCGAGGTGCACGGCCTCGACCTCTCGCCGAACTCCCTGCGGCACGCGGCTCGCATCGCGGAAGCCGACGGCCGTGACATCACCTGGGTGGAGGGCGACGCCCGCTACGCCTCCTCCCGCATCGACCGCCGCTTCGACACGATCGTCACCAGCGCCGGAACCATCGTCTGGCTCCCGGATCTCATCGACTGGGCGCAGTCCATCCACGACCTTCTCGAACCGGGGGGCGTGTTCCTCATCCGCGACGATCATCCGCTGTTGGGCGCCGTGGATTTCCGTCCCTGGACCATCACCCACGACTACCTCGGTGGCGGCGGTGCGCTCACCCATGAGGACTCCGGCAGCTACACCGAGGATTCTGACGGCCAGGTAGCCCACACAACCAATCATCAATGGCAGCACGGCCTGGGCGAGATAGTCACCGCCCTGATCCGGGCAGACCTGCGCATCGAAGCTCTCCACGAACTGCCCTACATGGATTGGCCCGCATTCCCTTCGCTGGTCGGTTGTGCCGAGGGATGGACGTTGGCGCACGGCGTACCGCGTATCCCGTTGAATTTCGCGATCGTCGCGCGACGAATTCGATAACACCGACGCGGACTGCGGTCGGTGCCGGTCCGCCGGCCCTGCCCGCATGTCCTCGGCACAGTGGCGGGCCGAGGACATGCTCATTCAGGCGCGCTCCGCGCCGGAGTGAGATGAGTGACCTCGCAGAGCCACCGCCCCTCGCGCCGAACGAACACATCGGAGGCCCACTCGTCGTTCTCGAACCGCTCACCCTGATACACGCCCGTGTTGAACACCCGAGCCACGACCACCGCGACCTCACCCAACCCGACCACCGACGTCACCTCGCTCCGGAAAACATCATGCAGCACCACCCCACTGCCAACCGCCGCCAAGAACCGACTCCCCGCCATCACCCCGTCCTGCGAGACGAACACCCACCCCGGCGTCGTGAATGATCCGATGCGCTCCACATCATTGGCGACGAGCGCATCGTCCCAGTCCCTGCACAGCTGCGTAAACGTTTCGAACTCCCTGGATACGGTTTGTTCACTCATGAATCCGAGGATCGCACCGCACCGACAGCCCGTCTTGGACAAATGGAGCACTACGTGAGCTTCGAAGGGGCCGACGTCCCTCCGCGGAGGCGGCAGTGAACGATCGCCTGTCTACTCCGGGAGCGGCAAGTATTTCCGAGTCGGCCCGGCTCACGAGGTGATTCCAGCAGCCGTGCGCACGGTGACGGCGCTGGCGGCGCAGTTCCGGGCGGGTCCGTACCCGCGCGGCGCTCATCGGCGGGCGGGAAAATCCTTCCCGCGGAAGGTGAGTGCGGTGCCAGGTGCGCCGGACATGAGAGCGTGATCCACAACAACGATGCTTCGCGGCGCATCGGAGCCTTCGACATGGCCTGCCACCGGAAGGGCGGGCTCGGTACCTCCACGATACCGGCCCCGCCGGTGCCGATCGGTCAGGGGCGCAGGACCGAGACCAGGAATTCGGTCTGGTCGTGCACGGCCTGCTCGAACAGGTCGTCGAAATAGATGTCGAAATGTCCGGCGTCGTAACGCTTCACGATGGCGTGCTTGGTGCGTTCGGCGGCGCGCAACGCGCTCTTGACCGGGGCGATCGAATCGTTGTCGCACAGCGCGTACAGCACCGGCATCTTCAACGATTTGGCGCGACGGCCCGGTGCGTCGAACAGTGCCGAGAACGCGACGCGAGCAGACACTTTCGGCTGATAGGTCTCGCTTTCCTCGGCAAGCCTGCCGAAGCCCTCCGGCACATCGGAGGCGGCCATGAGCGCCGCGGAGCGTTTGCGCCCGGCCAATCGCACCGGCACCGGCTTGCGCCGGATGGGGCCGATCAGCAGATCGGTGGCGGCGATGGTGGCGACCTTGGTGAGGCTGGTCGGGCCCTTGGCTCGGGCCGCGGCCCACCCGCTGGTGAACGGCACCTGAGCCACCACGGCGGCGATATAGGCGTCGTCCGGGGCGATGGACAGCACATGCCCGCCGCTGAACGAGGTGCCCCACAACGCGATCCGGGTGGCATCGAAACCGCGAATGGTGCGCCCGTAGGCGATCGCGGCATGCCAGTCCGCACGCTGACGGGCGATATGCAGCAGCTGACGCGGTGCGCCGTCACTGGCACCGAAATGGCGGTAGTCGAAGACCAGCACCCCCATACCCGCGGCCGCGAACCGTCGCGCGTACCTATCCAATCCCATTTCCCTGTTGGCCCCCAGGCCGTGTCCCATCACCACGAGCGGGCGGGGTTTGGGCACGCCGTCCGGGCGGTAGAGCCAGGCGGCGCACTGCTCTCCCCCCGACGGGAAGCTGACCTCGACACGTTCCATGGTCGAACAACTTACCGAGTATCCTGTCCTGGCGGACGAGTCGGCCGGGCGGCCGCGGCGACGGGAACGGGCACTGCGGTGTCGCAGCCCGCCGCCGAGGAAAGTCCGGACTCCACAGAGCAGGGCGGTTGCTAACGGCAACCCGGGGCGACCCGCGGGACAGTGCCACAGAAAACAGACCGCCCGCGATCCTGCGGGATCGTGTGGTGAGGGTGAAACGGTGCGGTAAGAGCGCACCAGCGCCCCGGGTGACCGGGGCGGCTCGGTAAACCCCGCCCGGAGCAAGGTCGAAGGTCGCATCGCGTGCGGTGCGACTGCGCAGGTGTTCGAGGGCTGCTCGCCCGAGCCTGCGGGTGGACCGCTCGAGGCACCCGGCAACGGTGTGTCCAGATGGATGGCCGCCACCCGGTGCGAACCGGGGACAGGATCCGGCTTATACGCCGACTCGTCCGCCCATACGGCGATGCGGCGGTGCCCCACTCGGGCACCGCCGCATCGGTATCAGTCTTCGGTGCGTCTCAACACAGCACCTTGATCATCTCGTAGATCGCCTTCGACTCCTCCGGCGACGCCGAACCGCGGCCGTTCTTGGTGCGGTTGGAGATCTCGGTCAGGATCTCGGACTCGGGCTTGCCTTCGTGGATGTCCTCGCAGGTATCGGTGAAGATTTCGCCGATCTCCTCATCGCTGCGGCCGTCGGACAGGCTCGGGAAGGCCTGCTTGTAGGCGACGACGAAGGAGCTGACCTTGACGGTGTCGAGGCCCATATCGTCATCGGCCTCGGTCGATGGTGCGGCCGCGTCGCTGGTGGCGGTGCCGGACTTGGTTCCGGTCGCCGATGCGCTCGCCGAACCGGAGGTCGCCGCAGTGGTCTGGGCGACGCTGGAGCTCGTCTCGTCCTCGCAACCGGCGACGAACAGGGCAAGGGCGCAGGCAGATGCCGCAATCGCGGCGGAAGTTCTGATCACGTTGCCGGATGCTAGCGGCACCCGGCGGAAATCGCCTCCCGCGACATGGACGGGAGGCGAACTACCGGCTTGGATCAGGCGGGGCCGATCAGCAGCATCCGCGCGAAGTTGGCGGCCTGTTCGGGACCGAGCAGCGGCAGCAGGTAGTCGTACACAAGTGTGGACATGAGGTGCGGAACTCCCAAGATGTCGTGAAGCGGGATGGTTACGCTCGGCCACCCTAGCAGCGACCGGGACGGCGGGCCGCCGAGTCGGCGCGTCATCTGCGCCGGATTCGTCCGGAACTGGCCCAGAACGTGATGGAGGTCATAGAGTGGTCGCCGTCGGATCGAAATGCGTCGCGGGGCTGCGATACATCACTCACGATGCATCACTCACACTGAAACACTCGGGAAGCAGGTCTCAACTCATATGCGGGTAGTTCGTTCTCTGGTCGTCGGCGCGTTCATCGCCGGGGCCGCATCGGTTTTCGCCACGCTCGGCGCCGGTTCCGCCGGAGCCGTCGCGGTGACCCCGCTGCCGGGCGGGGTACAGGTCGACCTCAACCCGGCCGACACCAGATGGGTGCATCAGAGTGGTGTCGGGCGCACCCTCGCCGGTCTGCCGCATCCGTCGGCGGCCTCCTTCGGCACCGCCCTCGATTCGGCTGCGGCGCTGTCGTCGGAGTATCCGGAGGGTCGGGTCGTGTTCACCGTCTTCGGGCCGTTCGACCAGCTGAGCGGCACCATGCTGGCGCTGAAGTAGCGAAGTAGCACCCACAGCGTGGAACTCCACCAGCGGATCGTCTCGGCGCCGGTCGATTTCGGCGCCATTCGATCCGAATTCGGGTTGACCTCGACCTATCCGGCCGAGGCCACCGCGGAAGCCCGCGACGCGGTCGACGCGTTCGCGGGCATCCGGGTGGATCGCACCGATATCCCGTTCGTCACCATCGATCCGCCGGGAGCGCTCGACCTCGACCAGGCGCTGCATCTCGAACGCACCGATACCGGCTTCCTACTGCACTACGCCATTGCCGACCTCGGCGCCGTCGTGGTCCCGGACGGTGCTCTCGCCGCCGAAGCCGGTACCCGCGGCCAGACCTTCTATCTGCCCGACACCACCGTGCCGCTGCATCCGCCGGTGCTGTCGGAGAACTCGGCCAGCCTGCTGCCCGACCAGACCCGCCCCGCGGCGTTGTGGAGCATCGAACTCGACCATGACACCGAGCCGGTGCGGTATTCGGTGCAGCGCGCGCTGGTGCGCTCCCGCGCCCGTCTCGACTATGCCGGTGTCCAGGCCGACGCGGACGCCGGACGCCTGCCACCGTCGATCGCGGCCCTACCGGAATTCGGTACGCGGCGCATCGCGGCGGGCCTGGCGCGCGGCGCGATCGAGCTGCGACTGCCCGCGCAGAGCGTGATCCGCGACGAAGCCGCCGACGGGCATTGGCGCCTGGTCCTGGAACCGCGCACCGATGTCGATGATTGGAACGAACAGGTTTCGCTGCTGGCCGGGATGTGCGCGGCCCGCATCATGCTCGACGGTGGCGGAGAGGGCTCCGAACGCATCGGCCTGCTGCGCACCATGCCGCCGCCGCCCGATTCGGCCATCGCCTCGATCCGCCGCACCGCCGCCGCGCTCGGCATCGCCTGGCCCGCCGATCAACCGGTGGGTCGGATGCTGGCCGGGCTCGACGCCAACACACCCGCCGCGCTGGTGCTCATGTCGGAAGCCACCGGCCTGCTGCGCGGCGCCGCCTACACCGTTCTCGATGGCACCGACCCGGCCTCGGACAGGCTGCGGCACAGCGCGATCGGCGCACCGTACGCTCATGTCACCGCGCCGCTGCGGCGTCTGGTCGACCGCTTCACCACCGAGATCTGCCTGGCCCACTGCGCGGGCACGCCGGTCCCGGAGTGGGTACGCGAGGGGCTGGCATCGACCGCCGACACCATGAAACGCAGCGACGGTGTGGCCAACAAGATCGAACGCGCCTGTATCGATCTGACCGAGGCGACGCTGCTGTCCCAACGCGTCGGCGCCGAATTCGACGCCGTCGTGGTGCGCGAGGGCAACGGCAACCGCCCCGCGGAGATCTTCATCCCCGACCCGCCGCTGCTCGGACCGTGCGAAGGCTCGCCGCCCGAAGGCGCGACGGTACGGGTGCGGTTGACCTCGGCCGACCCGGTGACTCGCAAGGTGATCTTCACGGCCCTGTCCTGATACACAAACCTTGCCGATCCGCGTCGTCGGGCAACGCGTCCGCTACCCTCGGCACGGTCAGCGGCGTGGCGCCCCACCGATGAAAGGACCCTTCGATGGCTCGTCGATCATCGTTGCTTCTCGCCTTCCTGCTCGTCGCCTTCGGTGTTATCGGATGCGGCTCGGACACGGAGGCGGTGCCACCCGCCGACGATGACACGGTCCGCATGTCCGTCGCCGCGGAGCAGGCCGATTGCGTGGGCGTGGCGCCGATGCGCTGCCTACAGGTGCGCTATGCGCCCGGCGAGGACTGGCAGCTGTTCTATGACGGTATCGATGGTTTCACCTACGAACCCGGCTACGAATACGAGTTGGTGGTCCGCGTGACGTCCGTCGGCAACCCGCCCGCCGACCACTCGTCACAGCGGTACGAACTCGTCGAGATAGCGAGCAAGACACCGGCGTGAACGCTGTGCTCATGGTGTCAGCGTCACCGGGCGTTCCGAGCGGCCGCCGCCGATCGGCCGAGACGGTCAGCGGCTGCGCTGTGTAGTGCGTGAGCCTCAGACGGGTGACAGCGCCGCCGCGGTGGCCGGATAGCGGGCCAGATGCTCGCCTGCGGCCCGGTCCTCCGCATCGGCCAGAGCCATGTAGAGCGCGGTGTCCGCACCGGCGGCGCGGGCGTCGGCGGCGCGGGCGAGGATGGCCTCGTGGGATTCGACCGCATCACGGTGATCGCCGAGAACGGTCTGCAATCGTTTGGCCTGCGCCCCGAGTTCGCGAGCCGGCCCACCCAATGTGTCGGCGGCGGCCTCGCAGGAATAGCGTAAACGTTTGGCGCCCTTGCGGATATCGTGCAGTAACTCGATCCGCTGATCCAGGGTGGCGGTGGTCTCGGTGCGGATCAATCGAGCCAGACGTGCCCGATCGCGATGGAGCACCGTGGTGAACGCATCGGCCGCCGGGCCGTCCACGCGGCCCTTGCGCAGCGGAGGTGCCGAACGCCAGCGCGACAGGCGAGCCCGCAGCGCACGGTAGCGGTCACTGTCGAGGGCGGTGAGTACCTCGGCGTGTGCCGACTCGTACCGTGCGCGTTCGGCGTCGACGAGCCGATGGGTCACCGCGTCGAGCACCGCCGGATCCGCTCCGGCGACCACCTCGGAATCCAGCAGCGCCGCGAACCGCTCGGCCCGCACCTCCGCATCCCGCGCGACGCCGAGCAGTCCGGCAAGCCACGCCAATTCGGTGCCCATGGCGGCTGCGGGATTGCGCCGGAACAGCCGCCGATACGAGCGCAGCACACTGCGCAGACGGCGCGTCGCCACACGCATCTGATGTACCGAATCCCATGCGTCGGCGCGCACTTCGGGCTCTGCGGTCAGCAGCCGATCGATGTCCTCACCCAGCGCCGCGATCAGCGCGTCTGCGGCCGTGGCCGTCATGACCTAGCGTCCTTTCACGAACCCGTCGGTGGCTTCGACGAGGCGGTGGGTGATTCCCGGCTCATTGGCCGCGTGCCCGGCATCGTCGACGATGTGCAGTACCGAACCCGGCCACGCCCGATGCAGTTCCCATGCGCTGACGGCCGGGCAGACGATGTCGTGGCGGCCCTGCACGATCACCGCGGGAATATCCGCGATCGTGTCGATATCGCGCAGCAACTGGCCCTCGTCGAGGAATCCGCCGTGCCGGAAGTAGTGGTTCTCGATGCGGGCGAAGGCCAGCGCGAACCGTGGTTCACCGGTTTCGGCGACCCGATCCGGTTGCGGCAGCAGCGAACTCGTCGCGCCCTCCCAGGTGGACCAGGCGATCGCGGCGGCCGTGGCTACGTCCTCGTCGGGGGAGTGCAGTAGCCGGTGATAGGCCTCGACCAGATCACCGGTGCGGTCGGCTTCGGGGACCGGTGCCAGGAACTTCTCCCACTCGTCCGGGTAGACGTAGCCTGCCGCGCCGTTGTAGTACCAGTCGATCTCCTTGCGGCGCAGCAGGAAGATCCCGCGCAACACCAGCTCGGTGACGCGCCGCGGATGACGCTGCGCATAGGCCAGCGCGAGCGTGGATCCCCACGAACCGCCGAACACCAGCCACTGCTCGATGCCGAGTGCCTCGCGCAGCTGCTCGATATCGGCGATCAGATGGTCGGTGGTGTTCACCGATAGATCCGCGCCATCGGCGATATGCGGGGTGGAGCGTCCACAGCCGCGCTGATCGAACAGCACGATCCGATATTCGGCCGGATCGAAGAACTGCCGATGGAACGGCGCGGTACCGCCGCCGGGACCGCCGTGCAGGAACACCGCCGGCTTACCGTCGGGATTGCCGCTGACCTCCCAATACACCGACTGGCCCGCACCCACGTCGAGCATGCCCTGCTGATAGGGCTCGATCGGCGGGTACAGGGTGCGCATCAGAACGCCAGACCGGAGGCCAGATCCGGCAGCTCGAGCGCGTCCACCGCCTGCTGCCGCACATCCGGGCAGGCCTTCACGGTGATCCGGTCGATCGAGGGCTTGTCGGCCAGCACCTGGGCATTGATGGCGCCATTGCGCAGCGCCCAATCGTGCACCATCGCGTTCAAACCGATCCGTCCGAGCGTCGGCCCCTGCACCCGCCAGTTCGACAGCTCGGGCCGGATCATCTCGCACAGCCCGGTCGCCGCGGAATCCGATACCTCCAGCGGCTTACCCGGCGCGGGCGGCGTCACCCCACCCGGCGTCGGAACGCTCGTCGGCGCGATGGTCGTCGACCCACCCGCCTCGCTCGATCCGCTCCCGGATTCACCTCCGCACGCGGTCAATACGACAGCAGCACACACCCCGGCCACCACCAGCGTGCTCCGGGACATCCAACGACGTTGCGGCATCAGTACCTCTGCTCGACTCGAGAGTTTCGCCCCCGAGTCTGCCATTTCCCCGATACACCGTCCGCCCGACGTTCCCGCCGCCGGGGCGTGCACCCGCGACCGCCGCAGCCGTTTCCGTCGCCTCGGTATCGACTGGGAGATCGTGCGCGAGGCGGTCCCCGCGCAGACCGGCCGGGCAGAGCGAGTGTGCACGCTGCCCGACCGGAGGTGGCTCAGAAGCTGTGTTCGGGGCCGGGGAAGGTGCCGCGGCGGACTTCGTCGGCGTAGGTGGCGGCGGCGGTGCGTAGGTCGTCGCCGGTGTGGGCGAAACGCTTGACGAACTTGGCGGTCTTGCCGCTGGTGTAACCGGCCATGTCCTGCCAGACCAGCACCTGGGCGTCGCAGTCGGCGCCGGCGCCGATGCCGACGGTGGGGATGGTGAGTTTGCGGGTGACCTGACCGGCGAGATCGGCCGGGACCATTTCCATCACCACGGAGAACGCACCGGCCTCCTGTACCGCGATGGCGTCGGCGATGAGCTGTTCGGCGCCGTCGCCGCGGCCCTGCACCCGGAAACCGCCGAGGGTGTTGACGCTCTGCGGGGTGAAGCCGATATGGCCCATCACCGGGATGCCCGCGGCCGTGATCAGCGCGATCTGTTCGGCGACCCGCTCACCGCCCTCCAGCTTCACCGCATGCGCCTGGCCCTCCTTCATGAACCTGGTCGCGGTGGCCAATGCCTGCTGCGGTGAGGATTCGTAGGTGCCGAACGGCAGATCGGCCACCACGAGCGCATGCGGTGCGCCGCGCACCACGCCGCGCACGAGCGGGATCAGCTCGTCGATGGTGACCGGCACGGTCGTGTCGTAGCCGTAGACCACGTTGGCCGCCGAATCGCCGACCAGCAGCACCGGAATGCCCGCTTCCTCGAACAGCCGCGCTGTCGAGTAGTCGTAGGCGGTGAGCATGGACCAGCGTTCGCCCGCGGCTTTCATCTGTTGTAGATGTGGGACACGGGTCTTGCGTCGTGGTTTCGTCTCGGCGGAGGTGGCGCCGTAGGCAGGGGTTTCCGAATCGGATACGGACATCATCGTCCCTTTCGTCGTCCTCGAGGCCCGTGTACGGGTCCCCGGGTCTGGGTGACGCCATCCAGTGTGCCACCGGCCGCACCGCCCATTTAAGGCCCGCGACCAGTGCAGTTGGTCACATCTGCCACCGCGCGACGGAGCCCGCGAACAGCCGCGGCCGAATCGCGGGACGCAGCCGGGGTGTCACGGTCGTCGTCGCGCGGAAGACGCCGGCGCGAACGAACGGGCGCACGGATGAGCGGCAGCGGTCGCACGGCTACGCGGCGCTCATGCCCAGGTGGCGCTGTGCGGCGGCACTCCGAACCCCGACTAGCATGGCGCCGGTGCGGAGTGGGCGTGGTGTGCTGGTGACGGTGCTGGCGGTGGCGGCTGTGGCAGCCGGTTGCGCGGAGTCGCGGGAGGAACCCCCGGCACCGCTGCCCCCGCCCCCGGACGGCCTCGCACAGTTCTACACCCAGACCCCGCAGTGGGGCAGCTGCGCCGATTTCACCGGACCGGACGAGACCTTGCCGCCCGCCACCCAGTGCACCCGCATCACCGTTCCCGTCGACTACAGCGACCCCGGCGGCGCCACCGCCCAGATCGCGCTGTCGCGGCTCCCGGCGGAGGGGAAGGACCGCATCGGTTCGCTGCTGCTCAATCCCGGCGGGCCGGGCATGTCCGGTCTGTCCACCGTGTCGGTGGGCGGGGGCACCGCGGTGGCCGAACGGTTCGACCGGGTCGGTTTCGATCCGCGCGGTGTCGGCTCGTCCACGCCGACGGTGGCCTGTCTGACCCCGCAGGAAGCCGACGCCGAACGCGCCGAGCCGCCGTTGGAGAACACGCCCGAGGGCATCGCGGCCGAGGAAGCCGACAACCGCGAATACGCCGACGCCTGCGTCGAGCAGACCGGCGAGGAGTTCCTGGCCCATGTCGGCACCCGCGAGGTCGTCCAGGACATGGACGTCATCCGGGCCGTGCTCGGCGATCCGAAGCTCAGCTATCTCGGCTACTCCTACGGCACCCGACTCGGCACCGCCTACGCCGAGAAGTTCCCCGGCAATGTGCGCGCACTGGTGCTCGACGGCGCGATCGACCCGACCCAGGACCCGGTGGAGGAGTCGCTGCGCCAGGCCGAAGGCTTCCAGAACGCCTTCGACGCCTACGCCGCCGACTGCGTGACCCGCGAGGACTGCCCGCTCGGTAACGATCTGTCCACCGCGGTGAAGCGGTTCCGCGAACTGGTCGACCCCCTGTGGGATACGCCCGCTTCCACCACCGACGCCCGTGGCCTCAGCTACGGCGATGCTCTCACCGGCGTCCGGCAGACCCTCTACAGCGAGAGCTTCTGGCGCGTGCTGTCGCTGGGCCTGACCGAACTGGGTGAGGGCCGCGGCGATACGTTGCTCCAGCT
This sequence comes from Nocardia cyriacigeorgica, assembly GCF_029868385.1. Lineage (GTDB taxonomy): Bacteria > Actinomycetota > Actinomycetes > Mycobacteriales > Mycobacteriaceae > Nocardia > Nocardia cyriacigeorgica_F. Next base: position 149,450 of record NZ_JARWNX010000040.1, read on the forward strand.
CGCCGACCTGTACAACGGTCGCAACGAGGACGGCTCCTACAACAACCTCAACGACGCCTTCAACGCCATTCGCTGCGTGGACGATCCGCGCATCACCGATCCGGCCGTTGCGGCCGTGCAGGACACCGAATACCGCAAGGCCGCCCCGTTCATGGACGACGGCCGCGGCACCGGTGCGGCGCCGCTGGAATTGTGCGCGAGCTGGCCGGTGCCCAACACCAGCCAACCGCACGAGATCTCGGTGAACGGTCTGCCGACGACGGTCGTCGTGTCCACCACCGGCGATCCGGCCACGCCGTATCAGGCAGGTGTCGACCTGGCCGAGCAGCTGGGCGCCGCGCTGATCACCTATGAGGGCGACAGCCACACGGTGGTGTTGAACGAGGGTTCGCCCTGTGTGGACAACGCGGTCATCGCCTATCTGACCGAGTTGATCGCGCCCCAACCGGGGCTCAGGTGCTGACGCGCAGGTCGGCTCACCGCACGGGATACAAATCCCGTGCCGCCATGTAACACAGATTTAACGCCAGGTGCCTACAGTCGCGGTCATGGATCGCCAGAAGGAATTCGTGCTGCGGACGCTCGAAGAGCGGGATATCCGCTTCGTGCGGCTCTGGTTCACCGACGTCTTGGGCTACCTGAAGTCCGTGGCGATCGCCCCCGCCGAACTCGAAGGCGCCTTCGAGGAAGGCATCGGTTTCGACGGTTCGGCCATCGAGGGATTCGCCCGGATCTCCGAGGCCGATATGGTCGCCAGGCCCGATCCGTCGACGTTCCAGGTGCTGCCGTGGTCCACCAGCAAGGGCCATCAGCATTCCGCGCGCATGTTCTGCGATATCACCATGCCCGACGGGTCCCCGTCCTGGGCCGATCCGCGACACGTGCTGCGCCGCCAGCTGAACAAGGCCGGTGACGTCGGCTTCAGCTGCTATGTGCATCCCGAGATCGAGTTCTTCCTGCTGAAGAACACCCCCGACGGTTCGGACCCGGTGCCCGCCGACAGCGGCGGCTTCTTCGACCAGGCCGTGCACGACTCCGCGCCCAACTTCCGTCGCCACGCCATCGACGCGCTGGAATCGATGGGCATCTCGGTGGAGTTCAGCCATCACGAGGGCGCGCCCGGTCAGCAGGAGATCGACCTGCGCTACGCCGACGCGCTGTCCATGGCCGACAATGTGATGACCTTCCGCTACCTGATCAAGGAAGTGGCCATCGACGAAGGTGTGCGCGCCACCTTCATGCCCAAGCCGTTCGCCCAGTACCCGGGTTCGGCCATGCATACGCATATGAGCCTGTTCGAGGGCGAGGCGAACGCCTTCCACGATCCGGACGATCCGATCAACCTCTCGGCCACCGCGCGGGCGTTCATCGCGGGCATCCTCGAGCACGCCCCCGAGATCAGCGCGATCACCAACCAGTGGGTGAACTCCTACAAGCGCCTCATCCACGGCGGCGAAGCGCCGACGGCTGCGTCGTGGGGCCGGTCCAACCGGTCGGCGCTGGTGCGGGTGCCGATGTACACGCCGAACAAGTCCTCGTCGCGGCGCGTCGAGATCCGCAGCCCTGATTCGGCCTGCAACCCGTACCTGACCTTCGCGGTGCTGCTGGCTGCCGGCCTGCGCGGTATCGAGAAGGGGTACACGCTGCCGCCGGAGGCCGAGGACGACGTCTGGTCGCTCACCGCCGCCGAACGCCGCGCCATGGGATTCCGGGAGCTGCCCGGCACTCTCGACGAGGCGTTGCAGGCGATGGAGCGTTCGGAACTGGTCGCCGAAACCCTCGGTGAGCACGTGTTCGACTTCTTCCTGCGCAACAAGCGTCGGGAGTGGGCGGACTACCGCAGCCAGGTGACGCCGTTCGAGCTGAAGGAGTATCTCGGGCTGTGAGAGCGCGGTGGGGTCGCGCCCACCATGAGCGCACCGCGAACATGTAATTTGAAGACATGGTCCGGCCCCCGACTGCCCGCTCCGCTGTCCCCGGCGTCGGCCGTCTCGGATTACTCGAGCCGACGGCCGCCGCCTCCCTGGCCGAACTGGCATGGGACAACATCGATGGCATTCCGCTGCTGTGGGCGCTCTCGCGCGCGCCCGACGCCGATCTGGCGCTGACCACCCTCCTCCGGCTCCGGGAAGCTCTCGGACACGACTGGGCGGAGCTGGATGCGGCGTTGCGCACCGATACGGCGTTGCGCGGCAGACTGTTCGCGCTGGTCGGCTCGTCCACCGCGTTCGGCGATCATCTGGTCGCCGATCCGGGTGCGTGGAAGTCGCTGCGCCGCACCGATCTTCCCGATCGCGCCGAACTCGTCGCCGATCTGCTCGACGCCGTCGACGCGGCGCCGGAGACCGGTCCGCACGCCGGGCCGATGCTGTATCGGGCGGGAGAGTCTGGGCCGGAAGTCGTTGCGCTGCTGCGTAAACGCTACCGCGATCAGCTGATGTTGCTGGCCGCCCAGGATCTCGCCGCCACGGTGGAGAACGAACCGGTACTGCCGTATCAGGTGGTCGGCCGCCACCTCGCCGATCTCGCCGACGCGGCCTTGACCGCGGCGCTGTCGGTGGCCGTCGCTCGGGTGTGCCGGGACGAGCCGTGTCCGGTGCGGCTCGCGGTGATCGCCATGGGCAAATGTGGTGCGCGCGAACTCAACTACGTCAGCGATGTCGATATCGTGTTCGTCGCCGAGCCCGCCGATTCGACCGCGGCCCGCCTGGCCGCCGAGATGATGAGCATCGGCAGCGCCGCGTTCTTCGAGGTCGATGCGGCACTGCGACCCGAGGGCAAGGCCGGTGCGCTGGTGCGCACCCTCGAATCTCATATCGCCTACTACCAGCGCTGGGCGCGCACCTGGGAGTTCCAGGCGCTGCTCAAGGCCCGCCCGATGACCGGCGATCTAGCGCTCGGCGAGGAGTACCGCACCGCACTCATGCCCATGGTGTGGTCGGCCTCCGAACGCCCCGATTTCGTGCCCGATGTGCAGGCCATGCGTCGCCGGGTCGAAGATCTGGTGCCCGCCGATATGCGGGAACGTGAACTGAAGCTGGGGCACGGCAGCTTGCGTGACGTCGAATTCGCCGTGCAGCTACTGCAATTGGTGCACGGCCGGGTGGACGAGGCACTGCATGTACAGGGCACCGTCGAAGCGTTGACGGCGCTGGCGGCCGAAGGCTACGTCGGCCGTGACGACGCCGCCAACCTCACCGCCTCCTACGAGTTCCTGCGTCTGCTCGAGCACCGGCTGCAATTGCAGCGACTCAAGCGCACCCACACCTTGCCCGCCGACGACGACGCCGACGGTATGCGCTGGTTGGCCAGGGCCGCCCATATGCGTCCCGACGGCCGCCAGGACGCGATGGGAGTGCTGCGCACCGAGATTCGCCGCAACACCGTCCGGGTCCGGCGCCTGCACGCCAAACTGTTCTATCGTCCGCTGCTGGAATCGGTCGCCCGCCTGGATTCCGACGCCCTGCGGTTGAGTCCCGACGCCGCTGTCCGCCAGCTTGCCGCACTCGGTTACGCCGCGCCCGAACACGCCCTCGGCCACCTGCGCGCGCTCACCGGCGGGGTGTCACGCAAGGGCCGCATCCAGGCGCTGCTGCTGCCGACGCTGCTGGAATGGTTGGGCGACACACCCAACCCGGATGCCGGTCTGCTTGCCTACCGCCGGGTGTCGGAGGGTTTGGCCGACCAGACCTGGTTCCTCCGTGAACTGCGTGATGAGGGCGCGGTCGCGCAACGGTTGATGATCGTGCTCGGATCCTCGGCGTATCTGCCGGATCTGCTGATCAACGCGCCCGAAACCATCCGCATGTACGCCGACGGGCCCGGCGGCCCACTGCTGCTCGGCCCGCAACCGGAGGAGGTCGCGCGCGGCATCCTCACCGCCGCCGCGCGCTACGACGATCCGAAACGCGCGGTCGCGGCCGCACGGTCACTGCGACGACACGAACTGGCGCGGGTGGCCTCCGCCGATCTGCTCGGCCTGCTCGATGTGCCGCGGGTGTGCCGGGCCTTGTCGTCGGTCTGGGTCGCGGTGCTCGAGGCGTCGCTGCGTGCGGTGATCCGCGCCAGTGAGGCCGAACGCGGCGCACCCGCTCCCGCCGATTTCGCCGTCATCGGCATGGGCAGGCTCGGCGGTATGGAACTGGGCTACGGCTCCGACGCCGATGTGCTGTTCGTCTGCGATCCGCGTCCGGGCGAAGACGAGACCAAGGCCGTCAAATGGGCCATCGGCATTGCCGAGCGGGTCCAGCGGCTGCTCGGTGCGCCGAGCACCGATCCGCCGCTGCAAGTGGATGCCGCCCTGCGCCCGGAAGGCCGCAACGGCGCTCTGGTGCGCACGCTCGCCTCCTACGCCGCCTACTACCAGCAGTGGGCGCAGCCGTGGGAGGAGCAGGCGCTGCTGCGCGCCCATCAGGTGGCGGGTGATCAGGAACTCGGCGTCCGGTTCCTGCACGTCATCGACAAGGTGCGGTATCCGGCGGGCGGGGTGTCGGCCGAATCGGTGCGCGAGATCCGCCGGATCAAGGCCCGCGTCGACTCCGAACGGCTCCCGCGCGGCGCCGACCCCGCCACCCACACCAAACTCGGTCGCGGCGGGCTCGCCGATATCGAATGGACCGTGCAGCTCATGCAGCTGCGCCACGCGCATGAGGTGCCCGAGCTGCACAACACCTCGACCCTGGAATCGCTGGACGTCATCGAGCAGAAGGGCCTGCTCGATCCGGACGATGTCGACCTGCTGCGCCAGGCCTGGCTGATCGCGACCAAAGCCCGCAATGCCCTGGTCCAGGTCCGCGGCAAACCCAGCGACCAGCTGCCCGCGCCGGGCCCGCAACTCTCGGCAGTCGCGTACGCGGCGGGCTGGCGCAACGGCGACGGCGGAGAATTCCTGGACAACTACATGCGGATCACGCGACGCGCGAAAGGCGTGGTGGAGCGGGTCTTCGGAGGCTGAGCGGCGTCGCTACCTGGTCCTGCCGCACGGACGAGTACGCGGTCGAGTCGGCAGCGTCGAAGCGCCGGTGGTTGTCGCGGAGGTCGGACGCCTGTCGGACCAGAATCGCCCCTGACCGAGCTGGGTCGGAACGCGGAGGAGGTGGAACCCGCTACCGAATATCCGATCCGGTGACCTCGCGGAACCGGCCGACGAATGCGCGCAGAGCACTCCTGTCCTCGACGTCCGGCGGGCGATGGCCCTTGTCGGCGGTGACAGTGACAGTGGTGCCCGCCGCGATACCCAGATCCGCCCAGCACAACGGCAACAGCGGTGCATGCACCGAATGGTCGTTCGCGGTGATGACGATGGTCGAGGAATATCGGCCCGCCACGTCGACCAGGGCCTCGGCGGTAGCGGGCGACAGCGCGCCCGGGGAATCGAACTCTTCGAAGTACATAGCCACCCTCCTGTCCGAACACGAGTGTAGGGCGCTGTGATTCTCACAGGATCCACACAATTGATCCACGAATCGGTCACCGGCCCGTTCTAAGGTCCCAGACATGCGAATGTGGGTGGACCGAGCGCTGCTCGGCACGGGGTGGGTTGCCCTCGCGACGGGCGTCGCGGGGATCGCGCTGTACTTCAGCGGATGGCAGCAGCGGACGATGGTGCTGTTGGCCTCCGGTGCGTCGCTGCTGATGCTGGGGACGGTCGTGGCGCTGGTGCTGTTCGCCATCGCCCGCGGCCGACGCAGCATGATCGCCGCCGGGATCGCGGTGGCGGCGGTGCTGTGGACACAGGTGCCGATCTTCGTACCCGACGGTCACGCCGCCGACGGGCCCGAACTGACCGTGATGCAGTCCAATCTGCTGTTCGGCGGCGCCGACACCGGCGCTGTGGTCGACGCGGTCCGCGGGCAGAGCGTCGATGTGCTCACCTTGAACGAACTCACCGCGGGCGCCGTCGCCGGGCTCACCGCCGCGGGCATCGACGAGCTGCTGCCGTACCACTATCTGGAAGATTCCGAGGCCGGTGGCGTCGGCACCGGCATCTACAGCCGATACCCGCTGCGCGACACCGAGAACTACGACGGATTCCTGCTCAACAACATCTCGGCCGTCATGGACCATCCCGACCGCGGTCCGATCGCCGTCTACGCCTTCCACCCGGTGCCGCCGCCGCTGGACTTCGACCGCTGGCAGCGCGAACTACGCGCCATCCGCGACATTCTCGAACTCGAACAGCGTCCGGCCATCGTCGGCGCCGACTTCAACGCCACCCGCGATCACAGCGCCTTCCGCGATCTGCTGCGCGGCCGTTTCGAAGCCGCCGCCGACCAGGCCGGGGCCGGACCGCTGCGCACCTACCCGCAGGACCGCAGGTGGGGCCCGGTCATCGGCATCGATCATGTCCTGCTGGCGGACGCGTCCGCCGACAAAGTCTGGACCATGGTCGTCCCCGGCACCGACCACCGCGCCCTCCTCGCCGACACCCGCCTGCACTGACCAGCCCACCACAACCGCTGGTGGCGTCGGCGAGTGGCACCGGGTGGCGGGGCTACTCGCGAAACGCCGCAGCCGGGTGACACTCGCCGATTCGTTGCGGTGGGGGCGCGTGTATCCGTCGGTGGCGAATTTTCTCTGCTGCGATGCGTTTCGGCGCGGCCGAGCGATTACCATGTGGAGCGCTCGGACGGCAGACGCATGCGGCGTCGGTCCGAGCCCGGGTTGTATTCCGGCCCGGTCGACCTTGGGGAGGCAATCAAGTGACAAGGAACAAGCGGCTGCGCTTTACCGCCGCCATCGTGGCATGCGCCGCGCTGGTACTCACCGGCTGTTCGGAATCGGCCGAGGCGGCGCAGTCGGGTCCGGGGCAGGACAATCCGTGGCAGATCGCCGGTGCGACATCGAGCACCGGACCGAGCGGCCCACGTGATGACGCTCCGGACGCGCCGATCCAGGCCGAGAACGGTGACGGCGGTCCGATGGACCAGCTCGCCCTCAATGCGGTCTACGACGTCCAGGAGTTCTGGAAGACCGAGTACAGCAAGACCTTTCCCGGCACGTTCGAGCCGGTCGACCAGCTGATCTCGTGGTCGGCGCTGGCGTCGAAGTCCGAGGCGGTCGAGTTCTGCACGATCGACACCTACCAGATGGTCAATGCCGCCTATTGCAGCACCGACCATTCGATCGGCTGGGACCGCGGTGTGCTGCTGCCCGAGCTGGTCAAAGAGTTCGGTGACATGTCGGTCGTGATGGTGCTCGCACACGAATACGGCCACGCCCTCCAGGGCCAGGCCAAGATCTCCGACCGTCGCACGCCCGGCCTGGTCCGGGAACAGCAGGCCGACTGCCTGGCCGGTGTGTACCTGCGCTATGTCGCCGAAGGCGATTCCAAGTACTTCACGATGAACACCACCGACGGACTCAACGGCGTGCTCGGCGCGACCGTCGCGGTGCGCGACCGTGACCCCGACGATCCGGACAATGTGCACGGTTCGGCGTTCGAGCGGGTGACGGCGGTGCAGATGGGTTACACCAGCGGCGCCGAAGCCTGCAAGTCCATCAACGAGGACGAGATCGAACAGCGTCGCTCGGGTCTGCCGATCACCTTCGAGGACGACAACGGCGACCGCCAGCTGCCGGTCGATGAGGAATCGCTGGTCAGCGTGGCCAATGCCGCCGCGAAGGCGCTTCCGGCCGACACCGTCCCGCAGTACGACTACTCCGGTGTGGCCGCCAGCTGCTCCGGCGTGACCGTCACCGAGCCGGTGTCCTACTGCCCGGGCAGCAACTCCATCGGCACCGATATCGCGGCGCTGGCCGAACGCGGTGGCCCCCTCGAAGACGAGGACAAACCGCTGTCGGCGATCGTCAGCGGCGATTACAACGCGTTCGTCGTCTTCATCTCCCGCTACACCCTTGCCGTACAGCAGGCGCGCGGACTGTCGCTGGAGGGCGCCGAAACCGCCGGTCTGCGGACCTCCTGCCTGACCGGTGCGGTGACCACCGAACTGAGCAAGGAAGGCAGCGAAGTCCGGCTGTCGGCCGGTGACCTGGACGAGGCCATCTCCGGCCTGCTGTCGGACGGTCTGGCGGCCAGCGACGTCAACGGTAAGACCGTGGAAAGCGGCTACCTGCGACTCGAGGCCTTCCGCCTCGGTGTGTTGCAGGGTGAGGCGGCCTGCGCGAACAAGTACAACTGACGTAGTACGAACAGCGAAGGCGCCGAGGTCGATTGGTTCGACCTCGGCGCCTTTCGCTGACTACTGGCCGAGGTGCGCTTCCAACCAGTCGACGACATCGGTGAGCACCTGGTCCTGCTCGGGCTCGTTGAAGATCTCGTGGTACAGGCCGTCGTAGCGCCGCACGGTGAGATCCTCGGTGCCCGCGCCCTTCTCGATGAGATCGGTGCTCGACGGCGCCGCGATGGTATCGGCGGTCCCGTGCATGGCCAGCGTCGGCACGGTCAGCCGGTGCAACCGGCCCTTGACCGCCACCGACGCGTTCAGGATCTCGGTGGCGGTGCGCGCGGGCAGCTTGCCGCGGAACACCAGGGGATCGCTGTCGTAGGCCGCGACGACCTTCGGATCCCGGCTGATATCGGAGGAATCCAACATCAGCACACCGAGATTCGGCGTCAACCGGGTGAGCACCGGCGCCAGCAGACGCTGGATCGGATTACCCACCGGGATATCGAGCGGCGGCGCCGATACGACCACACCGTCGACCTCGATCGGCGCGCGCGTCGCCAGGAACAGCACGATCAGACTGCCCATCGAATGTCCGAGCAGGAACGCGGGCAGCTCCGGGAAGTCCCGCCGCGCCAGCGCGAGCAGTGTGGCCACATTGTCGGCCGCCGAATCCATCGACCCGATATTCGCCCGATTCCCATCGGACGTGCCGTGCCCCGGATGATCCAACGCGTACACCGCGAACCCGGCACCGGACAGGCGCTGCCCGACGTGCTCGTAGCGTCCGGCATGCTCGGCGACACCATGCACCAGCACGATCACACCACGCGCCGCGTTCTCGGGAAGCCAAGCACGCCAGTCGATCCGAGCACCATGATCGATGAAGGAGCCGGTATCGGCAGGTGTGCCGGGACCGGCCGGTGCGGCGTCCGACCCTTCCGCGACCGCGTCATTCGAGGTTTCATCATCGGCTGTTGCCGGGGGAGTATCGGCCGAGTCCGCTGATGCTGTCGGCTCCACTCCGCCCGCGTCGTCGGCGCCGGACTCATCGGTGTCGGTCGCCGGTTCGGGGCTGGTCGAGTCCGGCGTGGCCGCGGATTCCTCGGCCGCGCTTGTGCTTGTTGTGGTCGCACCTGTGTCCGAGCCGGTGGAGGCGGTCGCCACCGTGGAATTGGCTGCGTCGGTGGGCTCGGCATCGTCGGAAACTATGGCTGCCGATTCGGCGCCCTCGTCGGCGCTGGCGTCAGGGGTGACCGTGGCGGCGTGCGTGGTCGCTGTGCCGGTACCGGTGACGTCCCCGGCCGGGGTCTCGTCCGCAGCGACCTCACCGGCCTTCTCGTCGGCGGTGGAGTCGGCTTCGGAATTCGTGGACTTCGCCGCCGCACGTGTAGTGGGCGCGCCACCTGCTGCGGTCTTCGCGGTCCGCTTCTTCGCAGGACTGCTGGCCGGGGCGGACTTGCCGGTCGACGACGCGCTCCCGGCCGCCTTCGCATCAGCGGCCACGGCTGCGGCCGGATCGGTCGACGTCACGTCCGCATCGGCCGCGGCAACGGCACGTTTCGCCGTCGCCTTCGCACCCGGCTTCTTGGCAGCGACCTTCTTCGCGGCTGTGCCCGCGGTCGTCGAGGTGCTCTTGCGGGCACGCGGCGCGCTCTTGGCGGCCTGCGCGCCGGTGTCGCCGGTGCCCGCATCGGCTTCGGCCTTGCCCGTCGAACCGCTCACGGATTCGGTGGCAGGTTTCGCCGCAGCCTTCTTCGCTGCCGGGCCGGCGCCCTTCGCGTCCGTGCGCTTCGCGGCAGTGCCGGACGCAGCGGTCTTCGCGGCAGCGCCGGAGGCAGTGCTCTTCGCAGCGGTACCGGCGGTGGTCTTCTTTGCCGCCGAGTCGGAACCGGTGCTCTTCGCGGATGTGCCCAGGTCTGCACCCTCGGCGGTGGTACCGGAAGTGGTGGCCTTTGCGGCAGCACCGGAGGCGCTCTTTGCGGCGGTGCCGGAGGCGGATTTCTTGGCTGCCGGTCGGGAACCGGCACGCTTCGCCGCTGCGCCGGACGCGGCATCCTTCGGGGCATCGCCGGAGCCGCTGCCGTCAGCCGCAGCACCCGAGTCGGCGCTCTTGGCCGCACGTGGGGCGCGCTTCGCGGGTGCCTTCTTGGCGGGGGCCTTGGCCGGGGTCTTCGCCTTCGCCGCGGCCTTTCCGGTACCGGTCTCGCCGTTCGCGGCACTCGTCCCGGTAGACGCAGAACTCGCCGCGATATCCGCGGTGGGCGCGTTGCCCGTGGCGGAGGTCGGATCGGAATCGGTGGTGTTCGAGGCGGATTGCTTGTCCGGCTCGGCGGCTTGGCTCATGTGTCGGTTCCTCGTGTGGTGCTTGGCGCCGGGTCGGCGAGCTGGTCTATCAGCCGCCGGTTGAATTCGATGAGGCGAGCGTAGTTCACTCGGGAGATCCGTTCATCGGTTCCATGGATGCGTTCGAGGTCGGTCTGGTCGAAGACGACCGGGGCGAAGTTGCAGCGGGTGTCGGCCAGATCGTCGTAATGGCGGGAGTCGGTGGCGCCGGGGACGATGCCGGTGGTCACGGCGATACCGGGCACCACATCGGTGGCCAGGCGAGCGATCCGATCGAAGGCCGGGCCGGGTGCGCCGACCTGTGAGGGCTCCGAGGACATGCCGACCAGCTCGATCCGCACCCCGTCGTCGCGGACCACGCGGCGGCAATGTCGCAGCACCCCGGCCACCGAATCACCGGACAGGATGCGGAAATTCACCAGTGCTTCGGCATACTGCGGCAGCACATTCGCCTTCACCCCGCCCCGGATGACGGTCGGCGCGGTCGTCGTGCGCACCATCGCCTCGGTCTGCGGCCTCGCGGCCAGCACTCGCGCGACCACGGGCCCCGCGATCCCGGTCAGCCCCAGCAGCCTGCGCCTGGTCGCGGGCATGGCCTCGCGCAGCCGGGCGAGCATATCGACGACCACCGGCGTCAACCGCAGCGGCATCGGCCGATCCTGAATGCGCCCGACCGCCCGCGCGATCCGCCCGACCGCCGTCTGCCTGCCCGGCATCGAGGAATGCCCGCCGGTATCCGTCACCGACAGCCGAACGGTCGCATATCCCTTCTCTCCCAGCATGATCGAGGCCACCGGCTGGTCCACGCCATCGGCCACGCCCTCGGTGATCACCCCGCCCTCATCGAGCAGCAACTCGGCGCGCACTCCGCGTTCGCGCAATGTCTGCGCCATCCGTACCGCGCCGTCATCGCCGAAGACCTCTTCGTCGTGACCGAACGCCAGATACACCGTCCGCGCGGGCCGCACCCCCGCGCCCAGTGCCGCCTCGACCGCCTCCAGAAGGGCCATGACCCGGCTCTTGTCGTCGATCGCCCCACGCCCCCAGATGAATTCGTCATCCACCACCCCCGCGAACGGCGGATGGGTCCAATGCGGCTGATCATCGGCGGGCACCACATCCTGATGCGCCAGCAGAATCGCCGCCGTCCGCGCCGGATCGGCACCACGCCAGGTGTAGAGCCTGCTGTACCCGAAGATCTCGAGTTCCAGCTCCGCGTGCACCAGGGGGAACGAGCGCTCGAGGTGCGCGGCCAGCAGCGCGAACGCCGCGTCGTCGGTGTCGGCGGGATCCTCTCGCGACACCGTGGCACACCGCAGAGCCGCCGCCAGCCGCTCGGCAGTCGCGTCGTCGACGCCACGGTGATCGGCCGGACTGCCGATACGCGGCGCCCCACCCGCAACCCCGGCGCCATCAGTGGACTCCGACAGCCCGACGCCGTCAGGATGCCGCGCGGACGCGGCTGTCGCGACGCCGGGCGCTTCCCCGGACTCGCGCTGTCTGTCGGCATCCGTCGCATCGTCGGCCGAACCGATCGGCGTAGCACCCTCGGGTTCGTTCCGCGCGGCTTCGTTCATCGGGTGGCAGTGGGCAGGTTCATGGGCACCACTGCATTGTTCACCACCCCGGCGTCGAGGGTGCGGGTCTTCCGGTGCTGCCATTTGGGGAGGGCTTCACCGATACCGCCGGGGAGGTCGGCGGTGCGCGGCGCGGTGAGCACGGGGACCTCGAGACGGGCGGCGGTCACGGTGACCTCGGCGAAGGCGGGGGAGTGCGACCACACATCGTCCACCACATCGGTGATGCGCACACCGAGCCGATGACCTGCCGCGATCGGCCAGTCCTGGGCGAGGAGCTGCACGTGTGCGGTATTGCTCACCGGCGCGATACCGCGGGTGATGACGACGGCGCGATTGTCCGGGCCGATATCGAACAGCTCCACCGCCACCGTCGCGGTCGGCGGACCGTTCAGCGTCACTGTCGCCGACGGAACGCCCGACAGATGTACTTCGCGCGCGAACGGTTCGGTCACCGACCAGATCTCCCGGTCCGGTCCGGGCAGCAGCCCACGGTCGGTGTAGCGACCGGTGCGCAGGTCGACCGGCACCCGCACCGTGTCGGCCGCGGGCCATTGCGTTTCCCCGCGCCATCGCCCATCGAACTGTCCGACGGTGATCCGCGGCCCCGGTACCTGCACATCACGCCCGGCCACATGCTTGTCGAAGAATGCCAGCAGTTCGGCGTCGAAATGCGGGGTCGCGCACTTCTCGTGGCAGGTCTGGTGCCCCCACTGCCCGAACCAGGCCTTGTGGTCGCCCGGTCCGAGGTTGTTCCAGAGTTCCAGCGAGCGGTAGGCGCGAGTGTTGTAGTCGAGGAACCCCTGTCCGAGGAACAGCGGCGTTGTGTTGCCGTCCAGCTTCGCGACCAGATCGCGGTCGCGCCAGAATTCGGTGCCGCCGTTGTGGTCGGTGATCTGTTCGAGGTAGCGGGCGTAGCACTGCATCGGCAGTTGCCCGGCGTTGGCCCGATATTCGGGGGAGTCGCCGGGGTGCGGCGGGGTGGACGCGATCAGCACGTGCTCGAAGCCCGCCAGATCAGCGGGGCGCACGCCGTCCTCGGTGACCGGTTTACCGGAGAACTTCCACGACACACCCTGCATGTACAGGTAGGTGTATGGGTCGACCACCGGTTCGAACGCGGCCACCGCGGCCAGTCCCTCCGGTCTGGTCGCCAACCCCATCAGCCCCGTCCAGGCTTCGTACGAGGTGCCCCACATCCCGACTTTGCCGGTGGACCACGGTTGCTGCGCCGCCCATTCCACCGCGGTGAACACATCCGCGCGCTCACCAGGCCCGCCGAAGTCAGGGCAGCCCGACGAGCCGCCGAATCCCCGCAGGTCCACGATGACGTAGGTGTATCCGGCGTTCAGGAACAGCTCCGGTGTGAGGTTCTCCACCGACGGCCCGCCGCCGAGGCGCGGTTCGCTCAGGTAGGCCGAATGCGCGCGATACGGGCTGACGGTGAGGATCACCGGGGTGCGGGCATCGTCGGCGAGACCGGTCGGGCGCAGGATATCGGCGTGCAGCCGGGTGCCGTCCGGTGCGTCGATGTAGGTCTCGCGCCACTGGTACGGCGGCTGCGGCTGCGCGCTGCCCATCACGGGTACCCCGGCGGTCACCACCACGAGGACGCCGAGAACGAGCAGGAGCGCGCGCATCAGGACCGGTCGTCGGCTCACCGCTCGAGCACCTCCGCATCCGTTCCGGTCCATGCGCGGACCGGCGACGGACTACGTCGGCAGCGCACCTAAGAAGTATCCGGTTGCCGGACGCACGTCCAGCCCCCGGAACCGGGGGTGCCGTCGACACCGCCGACGTCGCGGGCGGCCGGATCGCCGTAGAGACATGATCGCAGGTGCGGCCCCGGTGAGCGCTGGTCGTCCCGTGGCGAGACGTTCACCCGTGGGCACTATTCTGAGAGACATGCCAGCAGGTAAGCCCACCAAGGAAGCGAAGGCCGCGGCGAAAGCGGCCCGCAAACAGCAGTCGAAGGAGCGCCGCCAGCAGCTGTGGCAGGCGTTCCAGATGCAGCGCAAGGAAGACAAGCTGCTGTTGCCGCTGATGATCGGCGCGCTGGTCGGCATCACCGTCGTGTTCTTCCTGATCGGGCTGATCTTCGGCCTGCAATGGTTCCTGCTGCCGCTCGGCATTCTGCTCGGTGTGCTCGTCGCGTTCATCATCTTCGGCCGCCGGGTGCAGCGTTCGGTCTACAGCAAGGCCGAAGGTCAGGCGGGCGCCGCGGCCTGGGTACTGGACAATCTGCAAGGCAAATGGCGGGTCAGCAACGGTGTCGCCGCCACCACCCAGCTCGACGCCGTGCATCGCGTGGTCGGCCTGCCCGGTGTCATCTTCGTCGCCGAGGGTGCCCCGCAGCGGTTGAAGTCGCTGCTGGCGCAGGAGAAGAAGCGCACCGCCCGGCTGGTGGGCGATACCCCGATCTACGACGTCATCATCGGTAACGAGGAAGGTCAGGTACCGCTGAAGGAATTGCAGCGCTACCTCACCAAACTGCCCCGCAATATCGACGCCAAGCGCATCGACCTCATCGAAGGACGCCTCGCCGCCCTCAGCTCGCGCACCGGCCCCGCCCTGCCGAAGGGCCCGATGCCCGCGGGCGCCAAGATGCGCGGCGTACAGCGCACCATCCGCAGGCGCTGACCGCGCAGGCATCGAGCCCGTGTCCCTGTGGGGCGCGGGCTCTTTTTTTATTTGTGATCGCTATAAGGCCAGTTAGCGACGGGCCTGGGGTTGGGTCACCGAGAAAACTCGACAAAGTTTCGCCGATGCGGGAATGTCCACCCGCATCTCTAACCTTTAAACAGTCGATGAACGGTTACAAGACCGATCCGACATCGACCGAGAAGGACACGAGCATGATCGCCATCCACCACCGCACCGTCAGCATCGACGGGCTGAATGTCTTCTACCGCGAAGCCGGAGACCCCACGGCTCCCACCGTCGTGCTGCTGCACGGCTTTCCGAGCAGCTCGGCCATGTTCCGCACCCTGCTGGCCGAACTGGGCGACACCTACCATCTGATCGCACCCGACCACATCGGCTTCGGCCGATCGGATATGCCGGGAGTGGACGAATTCGACTACAGCTTCGACAAGCTCGCCGACATCACCGAAGCCCTGCTCGACACCCTCGGCATCGCCCGCTTCGCGCTCTACATCCAGGACTACGGCGCACCCATCGGATTGCGCATCGCCGCTCGGCATCCGGAACGGGTGACCGCACTGATCACCCAGAGCGGCAACGCCTACGTCGAGGGCTTCACCCCGTTCTGGGACGTGCTGTTCGCGCACGCGAAGGACCGGCAGGCCAACGAGCAGCAGGTGCGCACGCTCCTCGAGCTCGACGCCACGACATGGCAGTATCTGCACGGCGTGCCCGCCGATCGCGTCGACCTCGTCAATCCCGATACCTGGACTCTCGATCAGGCATATCTCGACCGTCCGGGCAACAAGGAGATCCAGCTCCAGCTGTTCTGGGACTACCAGTTCAACCTCGACGGCTACCCCACGTTCCAGAAGTATTTCGCCGAGCATCGTCCGCCGACCCTCATCACCTGGGGCGCCCATGACGAGATCTTCGGAGCCGACGGCGCCCGCGCCTATCTGCGCGACCTGCCGGACGCGGAACTGCATCTGCTCGACGCCGGGCATTTCGCGCTGGAAACGCACGGTGTGGAGATCGCGGCGTTGATGCGTGAGTTCCTTGGACGCGTCCTCGAGTGACCGCTACTGTCCCCGCGTCTCTGTCGAGAGGCGCGGGGCTCAGCGGGAACGCACCACCGCGGTCCCCGTCGCCCGATCGTGCATACCGCGCCCGTCGGCGTCGGTGAACAGGGCGGGCACGACGAAGATGAGCAGCAGCTGGCGGCCGAGCGCACGCACGAAACCCACCCGGACCGGCGCGTCGACCCGGATCACCCGCAGGCGCAGGAAGTACTGACCCGGTGTGAACCCGAACAGCGATACCGCGAGGATGCCGATCACCACCCATACCAGCCAGGTCGGGGTGCTCAACGCGCTCACCACGGCCTCGAAGTTGGTCGGCGGCTGCTTATCGGCCGGAAGGTCGAGGTCGGCGATGATCTGCTGCGGGTTCGGCCGCACGATCAATGCCGCGATACCCATCGAGATCACCCAGTCCACCATCAGCGCCGCGATCCGGCGGCCGAGCCCGACCAGCGATCCCGCACCGGAACGCGGCAGCCCGATGTGTTCGCCGCGGAACTCGGGAGTTGCCGGATCACCCGGATCCGCTGTCGGTCCGGAAAGCCAGGATCCGGTGATACGTGCCATGGCTTCCAGAATAGGTGGGTGCGGCAGGTCACCATCCACCGCATAACCGGTGCTCACGCCGTCGGCCCAGGTCACGGATGGCACAATGGCGCTATTGCCGGAGCGTGGGTGGCACATGCCACCCGTTCGATCGCACGTGTAACACTGGCGAAACACAACCTTGACTGCCGGGAAACACCGCGTCCATACCGTCTGGTCGCGACGCCCATGCAATCGACACTGGCCTGGGAAACTATCCGTAAGGAGAACTAAGTGACGTTCAGCACGGCCGACGAGGTCATCAAATACATCGCTGACAAGGACGTCGAATACGTCGACATCCGCTTCAGCGATCTGCCCGGTGTTCAGCAGCACTTCTCCATCCCGGCGCAGGCGTTCACCGCCGATCTCGCCGAGGAAGGGCTGGCTTTCGACGGCTCCTCCGTGCGTGGTTTCCAGTCGATCGACGAGTCGGACATGCTGCTGCTGCCCGACTACAGCACCGCGCAGCTCGACCCGTTCCGCGCGGCCAAGACGCTGAACCTGAACTTCTTCGTGCACGACCCGTTCACCCGCGAGGCCTACTCCCGCGACCCGCGCAACATCGCGCGCAAGGCGGAGGAGTACCTGCGCTCCACCGGTATCGCCGACACCGCGTACTTCGGCGCCGAGGCGGAGTTCTACATCTTCGACTCGATCCGCTACGACTCGGCCATGAACGGCGCCTTCTACGAGATCGAGTCGGTCTCGGGTTCCTGGAACACCGGTGCCGAGTTCAACCCGGACGGCACCCTCAACCGCGGCTACAAGGTCCGCAACAAGGGCGGTTACTTCCCCGTCGCGCCGTACGACCACTACGTGGACCTGCGCGACAAGATCTCCACCAACCTCCAGCAGGCCGGCTTCGAACTCGAGCGCGGCCACCACGAGGTCGGCACCGCCGGTCAGGCCGAGATCAACTACAAGTTCAACACCCTGCTCTCGGCGGCCGACGACTTGCAGCTGTTCAAGTACATCGTCAAGAACACCGCATGGCAGGAAGGCAAGACCGTCACCTTCATGCCGAAGCCGCTCTTCGGTGACAACGGCTCGGGCATGCACGTGCACCAGTCGCTGTGGAAGGACGGCAAGCCGCTGTTCCACGACGAGTCCGGCTACGGCGGTCTGTCGGATCTGGCGCGTCACTACATCGGCGGCATCCTGCATCACGCGCCGTCGCTGCTGGCGTTCACCAACCCGACCGTGAACTCCTACCACCGCCTGGTTCCGGGCTACGAGGCCCCGATCAACCTGGTGTACTCGCAGCGCAACCGCTCCGCCGCGGTCCGCATCCCGGTCACCGGCAACAACCCGAAGGCCAAGCGCATCGAGTTCCGCGCGCCGGACTCCTCGGGCAACCCGTACCTGGCCTTCGCCGCCATGATGATGGCCGGTCTCGACGGCATCAAGCGCAAGATCGAGCCGCTGGCCCCGGTCGACAAGGACCTCTACGAGCTTCCGCCGGAGGAGGCCAAGAACATCCCGCAGGCCCCCACCAGCCTGGCCACCGTCATCGACCGCCTCGAGGCCGATCACGACTACCTCACCGAAGGCAACGTCTTCACCGAGGACCTGATCGAGACCTGGATCAACATCAAGCGCGAGCAGGAAATCGCCCCGGTGAACCTGCGCCCGCACCCGTACGAGTTCGAGCTGTACTTCGACGTGTAAATCGAAGTAACGCAAGATGTTTCGAGCCCTCCCGCACTACGGTGCGGGAGGGCTCGTCCCGTTTCGGGCTCGTGGGGCCGAGGTCGAATCATTCACCAAATGAAGAAATCTGGGTGTCCGATGTCGCAGCGCACTGCCCCCGAGTCGCAACCGGTGCAGTCGAGCGAGGGACAATCGGCGTAGTACAGACGGCGCTGCCATGGGTGATTCCTGCTCGCAGCGATCAGGAATCGAGAAGCGTCCCCGTGGTGGCCGTGGCTAACGTGAAAGCCGGAATGCGGCGAGCCTGAACGATCGCGGCATGGACCGAGAAACCAACTGGGAGGTCAGGCATGGCAGGCGAGCAGGGCAGCGGTCGCACCGAACGCAAACCCGGAACACCCGGCCCGCTCTCGCGGTGGATGCAGCGCACGATGAACGCCAGGACCAACCGGCGTATGCGCCGCAAACGCAGCGGCAAGGTCATGGGGATGGATGTGTTGATCCTGCACACGGTCGGGCGACGGAGCGGTGAGCATCGGGAATCGCCGATCGCCTGGTTCCCGGACGGGGAGGACGCCAAATTGGTCGTCGCCTCGGGCGGTGGGAGCCTGAACCCGGACTGGTACGTCAACCTGATGGCGCATCCCGACAAGGTGTCGATGGAGCTGCCGGGCCACGATGCCGTACCGGTGACTCCGCAGCGCCTCGACGGCGACGACCGCGAGCAGGCGTGGAAACGCATCGTCGCCGACCAGCCCCGTCTGGGGAAATACCAGGCCAAGTCCAAGCGGATCTACCCGGTGGTCCGCCTCACCGTTCGCTGACCCGCCTCGCGGGCGTCAGTCTTCATCGCCTTCGCACCAGTCGTCGAACGCGTCGAACGCCTCCTGCGCCTGCGGCGGCACCGAATCCTCGATCCGATCCTCGATCGGATCCCACATCGCCGCACACCCCTCCGGCGCGGGCGGCAACATCTCCATGTACTGGGTCAGCGGCGACTCCGGCTCGGGAGCCTCCGGCTGAGCCCCCGCAACCCCAGCCCCGGTGAGCGCCATAGCCGCGGCAACTGCGATCGACGCGACCACTCGGTGAACAACACCCATGACATCCTCCTGACCGTTACCGCTGCTGACCGGCGGCGATATGGCCGCCTCGAGCACGGCATACCCGGCTTGTCGGTGGGTATGCGGCAGGGTTGCGAGAATCCGGTGGGAGGCGATCGGATGCCGACGGCGCCACCCTCGCCATCCTTCGCCGCCCGCCCTGGCCCGATCTCTGCCACGGGGTGTGGTCGGGGGTGTCAGTAGGCATCCACTGCGGCAACGTCACCGACAGCGATCGGGCGGAAGTGCGGTGACCGTGGGCACCAGGGTCGGACAGGGCGCGCGGCCGCGAACTCGTGACGGTGGGTAGTCCGAACCGATCCGAGGCGGAGTCCTTTTGCCGCTCACCCCGAGCCCGCCGGTCTCATACGATCCGCGAGGCCCGACGTGCACAGCGTCTCGAACCGCTTCCACGAAGTCGCGGGCGGCGTCGGGTCCTTCGTGTCGATGACCGACTCGAGTAGTCCGATCAACCCCCACGACAGAAACGCGACCGTATCGGCGAACTCGCTCTGGTCCATCTCGAGCCGCCCGTCGAGTTGTTCGGTGACGATGCTGGTGACCGACCGCTGGTAAGCCCGCAGCACGGTCGCGCTGCTCTTCGGGCCGATCAGGGGCCGGTAGACGTCCGGGTAGTCGGCGGCCAGCCGGAACATCACCCGCAGCGGAGCCAGCGGTGAGCCATGCGCCCCGCGCACCCGGTCGATCTCCCGGCGCAGGAAATCGGTGCAGCTCACCACGAGCAGGTCGTCCTTGTCGCGGTAATGCGCGTAGAAAGTGGAGCGGCCGACGTCGGCGCGGTCGATGACATCGGTGACCGTCACCCGCTCGTATCCGCGTTCGATCATCAACTCGATCAGCGCGCGATGCAGCAGGTTCCGGGTCCTGCGCACCCGGCGATCGGGGGATTCGTCCATGCTGGCTCTCTTGTCGGCGGACAGATCAGGTGGATCTGTGCGGAAACGAACGTATCCACCCATTCTGATGCTGGCCGGACTCGGCGAAAGTTCCGACGATAGGCACATGTCAGGACACAAGCAGCACACCAGCACCATGTTCGTCGACGAGGCGGACACCGGCCTCGTCATCGCCGACCTGCGCCGCTACAACGCATTCACCGCCATGTTCTTCCTCGGGAGGCACGCTCGCCTCATCCGTGAACTGGCCAGGATCAGCGGCGCACAAACCGGCCACACGGCGCTCGATATCGGTTGTGGTCCGGGCAAACTCGTCCGCTCGCTCGGCACCGCAGTCGGCCCGACCGGATCGGCGACCGGAACAGACCCGTCCCATACCGCCATCGAGCACAACCGCGTCCACGACCCGAACCACCACTACATCCAGTCCGCCGCCCAGCAGCTCGACCTGCCCGACGCCGAATTCGACGTAGCGACCTGTACTTTCGTCATGCACCACATCCCCGCACAGCACCGCGCCACCGCCATCGGCGAGATGTTCCGCGTGCTGCGCCCGGGCGGCCGCCTCCTCCTGGCCGACGCCAACCCCTCCCCACTGTTCCGTGCTGTGTTCGCCAGATTCCTGCGCCTGACCCGCCGCGGCACCGCCACCGACCCCTTCGTCGACGTCGACATCCGCCGCTACACCGACACCCTGCGCGCCGCCGGCTTCGCTGAACCGCAGTTCGTTGGCACCCGGTACTCGACCGGAATGCTGACGGCAGTCAAACCGGTCGAGAGCTGAGCTCGCGAGAGATAGCGGGCGCCCTACTCCCTTCCCATCCCTGGCAAAAATGCGGGCGTATGAAAAATTGAAGGGATACCAGCGTGGGAGGAGGCGGTGTGCGGACCGAATTCGGCGGTATCCGGCATGCGCGATTGATCCAGCTACCGATCGACGGCTCAGCTCAGGCTGCGGCACAGCTACCCGGCGCCGCTGACGCGGGTCGTCGGCTGCCCGCTGTGTGGTGACGATGTCGGACAATTGGGACTTCGGGATGCATCCCGATACAGAGGCCGCGCTCGACGGCGGTCGGGCGGCGGTACATGCCGTCGATGCGATGCTCGAACGAATCGACGGCATTCGCGCCCGCCGCCCGTCGCCGTCCGGTCGCGTCATCCCGGAGGTCGACGGGCTGGGCAGGCTCACAGATCTGTACATCGCTCCGGGAACCATCGCCAATTCGGCGAACGCTCAGGACCTCGTCACCGACATCATGGCTGCGATCCGCGACAGCGCCAGCGATGCCGCTCGTCAGCATCGAATCGCGTTGGAGGAGATGCGACCGCCGGACAGTCCTGGCTCGACAGCTGCCGATTCGACCTGACCATCAGGTGGGGAGCCGATTGATGACACATGTGGACGAACTCGATGAGCACGATGCACCACCTGCTGAGCAGGAGGTTTACCACGAGGTATTCAATCCTGATTTCTCGGTGGGTGTCGCGTGTGACCGCAGCGGCATGATCGTCGGCATTCACCTCGGGGATGAGGTGTGGGGACACAGCGATCACTGGGCGGCGGCCGAGATCGTGCGGGTTGCCCGCCTTGCCTATCTGAAGTCACGAGTCGGTCGCCGGGTGGAGCTACTGGAGGCGGGTACGCCGCCATACACCGCCGATGCACTGGGACTTCCGACGGATGCGGAGTTCCGGCGGCAACTGAAAGATGAATTCGGTCCGGGCTACTGACCTCGATCAGGGCTGCAACCGAAGCCAGGCCCGACATCGGAACGGGGGCCCGGCACAACAAAAGGAGAGTGTTCGTCGAGATGATCCTGGACCATGATTCGCCCGAGATGCGTAAACAGGCCAACGCCGAGCGCGCGGCCGCGACGCCCGCTTACGTCCGCTCCGAGGGGGACTCCGACTGGGAGCGCGACTTCGAGGAGATGTTCGGAAAAGCAGCCAACAAAGCACGCGGGCAATGGATGCGGCGGATCCATGGCCGCAAGGTCAAATACACCGGCATCGGGGACGATCGCAATACGGTGGGTGACTACAACGATACTTCCGCCGCCAGATTCGATGACACAGATATTGATAGTGCGGCGAATGTGCGCCGTGCTGGGCCGAAGAAGTAGCCTCGCCGCGTGTTTGCCGGCATGTATGAACCGATCGAACGTTCCTGACTCGCGAGCAGTCCGGTGCGGCAGGTAGATAAAGGAGTTGTGCTGTGGCCGGTAGAGAGCCAGGTAAGAATGACATAAAGGGTGGTGTCTTCAGTCCGGGCGATGAGCTCGGTGGGGACAAGAAACGGTGGCTCTACTCCGATAATGGTCAATACCGATTCGGTATCGAAAACGGGGACGCTGTCGTACAAGAGGTCGCGACAGGGAATGTTGTCAACAACATCTCGGGTTCGAAGAGTGGCTATCGAATAGAGTTCGAGGAAGAAGGCTTCTTTCAGAATGGTGCGAACAGGCTCAATCTGATCGGTAAGAAATTAGTAGAAAAGACCGGCGGAGGAGGTGATGACGAGGAATTCAAGTATGAAGAAGAGAAAGATTACCGGGTTTGGTCGACGGAGCCTGGAAATCAGGAGGAGAAGGGCGGAAAGGGTCCGGCCTATGACGGTGATTGGGATGATGACAGCGACAACAAGCCCAACAACTTCTACCTGACGAATGATGGCCGAATCGTAGCGGCCCGAGGTGGGGTGCCCAAGAACTGGGACAAGTACGACCCGATGAGCGACTCGGGTGCGATTGCGGTCTGGGGAAAGTCGCATACAGGTCTCGTCGTCGGATCGAATCCGAAGAATCACCTACTCGAGTTCAGGTTGCCGAAGGGCGGTGAAAAGCCGTCGCCGGCGTTGAACAACTGGGTGGGATACATGAACGTCAAGTTGAAACATATCGGAAGTCAGATGGGGTCGAAGAATCCCGAGATTCCCAAGTTTCTCGCAAGTAAAAAGAATGATGTTTTCGACGAATCTTCGGTGAAACCTTTGGAGGGGGCGGGTCTCACCAATGAGGGTTATAAAAAAGCTAGTAAGAACATTGAAAAGCGGTTCAATGACGCCAAGGCGCACGATGAACAGTTGAAGAAGATGGTCGAAAAGCTGTCGAAAGACAACATCGACACATACAAGAAGATGTACCACAATGTGGAATCCGCCAATGATGCGATTGCCAAGTCCCTCGCCAAGGGCGTCAAGGGTGAAAAGGGTAGTAGTGCAGGCGGTATCCAGGACATAGTGGAAGAATTCCCGCTGTATCGCATCATGGGTGATTCCGTGCAGAAATGTATGGATCTGCTGGTCGAGTATGTCGACGCGTCGGCGACGGACGATAAGGACGGGGACGGCAAGGACGGCGACGGCAAGGACGACGACGGCAAGGACGACGAGTCGACGACGCCGACGACCCCGACGACCCCGACAACGCCGACGACCCCGACAACGCCCACGACGCCGACGACCCCGACGACCCCGACGACCCCGACAACGCCGACGACCCCGACAACGCCCACGACCCCGACAACCCCGACAACGCCGACAACCCCGACGTCGCCCACGACGCCGACAACCCCGACAACGCCGACAACCCCGACAACGCCGACAACCCCGACAACGCCCACAACCCCGACAACCCCGGGGACGCCGACAACTCTCCCAGCCCAGGTCACGCCACCGGCTCAAACGACCCCGCCGGCAACGCAGTTGCCGTACCAACCACCCGGTTTGGGTAATGCCGGTTCACAGCCCGGATTCGACCTGCCTGAATTCGGAAATGGTGCAGGTCCGAGCTTTGGTGCCGGACTACCCGGTCTTGATGGAGTTCTGCCGGGTATCGACAACCTTCTGCCCGACCTCGACGGTGGCCGAAACGATCTCCTTCCTGATATCGGTGAGAGCCCACTGCCCGGGGGACACGGCGATGGCGGAGCAGGCAATGTCAGCAATTGGATTTCACAGCTCACCGACTCCATCAACCAGAGGGTGGAAAGCTTCGATCCGGGCTCGTGGCTGACGGACCGGCAAGACAATCATGACATCCCCGGCTGGGACCGCCGCCATGATCCTGTGCCCGGCGAGGGAGATTTTCATACGCAACAGTCGCCGCCTCCCAGCGGTGTCACTGCCCCGTCCGGCATTGGGATTCCCGCGGTGCTGCCTATTTCGGGTGTCGGGGATATCCCCGGCATGGATGGACCACCCGCAACGGACTTCTCGGCGGCCACCGCTCACGCTGTCGACCGGATGTTCCCCGATGAGTCCCGCGATGCGCAGGCGCCACACGCAACGGGATTGCCCGGCGGGAGGTTCGCGGCGCGCCGCTCGGCGAAGGATGATCCCGGCACGCGAGATGCGCGAGATTCGACTGCGCCGGATGATGACGCCGAGTCAGGGCCCACCGACGATACCCAGTGGGTTTGAGTTCGGGTGATCGCCAACAGGACACGGGTCGCCGTTCGAGGATTGGGCGGCGACCCGGTGTCCATCATTGATGTCGACCTGCGCTCCAGCGCTACCGTGTGCGGCCTCGCGGTTGGGCCGGACCCGCAGCCTCCGGCAGCGCTGGCGGAGGCTGCGAAAACTGCGCCTCTAGCGGGCGAATACCGTTGTGTGCGCGGCGGTGAGGAGTGCGGTGAGTTCGGTGGCCTCGGCCTCGTGGAGTACCGCGAAGGCCGGGTCGATGAGATCGTTGGTCACCTCTTCGGCTCGCTGCCAGCGTGCGCGCACTTCATCGGTGATCACCTCGAACGGCTCGGGCCAGCCGTACCAGCGGGCCTGGCCGGGGCCGTCGTTGATGGCCGAGCCGGAAATGAGTACGGCCTGTAGCGGGGTGATGCCCGATGCGCGCACGGCGATCAGATGCAGGCCACCGCGCAGTTCGCGCAGTACGTGCGTGAGTTGCAGGACGCGGGCCGGCGCGTCATCGGGAAGCGGCATGGCCCGCCAGCCCGCGAACAGCGGCACGCCCGCCGGATCGGCGGCCGCGGCAACGGATTCGAGCAGTTCCGCGAGCCGGCCGGCCTCCTCGAATCCGGCGAGCTTGCGTCGCCCGAAATCCTGGCAGACTCGTGCGTATCGTTCGGCGGCCTTCGCCGCGGGCATCGGCACCGATTCCCAGGCCTTGCGAATCGAGTGGCCGGGGAAGAATCCGAATGCCGCGGTGACCACGTCGGCGTCCGCATCGCCCAGTACCCCGCCTCGGCCGCGGGTGTAGGGGCCGAAGAACTCTTCGACGCCGGTTTCCGCCGCGTATTCCTTTGCCTCCCTGGAGAACATGAATCCTCCACCGAGCTGCTGAATATAGGGGTTCACCGCCGCACCGACCGACATGTCGGGTTCCTTCCGCTGGACTGATATCAGCTGCCACCCTATTGGTTTTGTACGCCGTATGGAACACCTCTTCCCAGTTCGGTATCTCGACGTCGGCGAGTCCGTGTTCCGGCTGCGCTTCTGTCGGATGCGAGGCCTGCCAGGTTCGTCGACAGGCATGCGTCGATGCGAGGCGGCCGTCATCCCGTTCCGCTTGACGCCACTCCAGCGGAACCCCTATGGTTCATTACATGAGTAATGAACCACTCAACCGAGGAAGGTGACCGTGTTCGAGGACGGCAGACCGCTCTTCCTGCAAATCGCGGAGATGATCGAGAACTCGATCGTCGACGGATCGTTGCCCGAGGAGTCACAGGCGCCGTCGTCGAATGAGCTCGCGGCCTTCCATCGGATCAACCCGGCAACCGCGGCCAAAGGGCTGAATCAGCTGGTGGCGGACGGGATTCTGTACAAGAAACGAGGGATCGGAATGTTCGTCACGGCCGGTGCGCGCAATGCCCTGCGGATGCGCCGACGGGAACGCTTCGCCGAACAGTTCATCGACCCGCTCATCGCCGAGGCCGACAAGCTCGGCATGGGCATCGACGAACTGAAAGCCATGCTCGACCATCGAGAGGGGACACGATGAGCGCCGCGACCATCGAACCGGCCGTGCTCGACACCGAAGTCGTCGCATCCACGCGCGGACTCACCATGCGGTTCGGATCCGTCACCGCGCTCGAGGACATCACCCTCGATCTGCGCGAGAACACCATCTACGGTCTGCTCGGCCGCAACGGCGCGGGCAAGACCACCCTCATGCAGGTCATGACCGGCCAGGCGTTCCAGACCTCGGGGGAGGTGCGCGTATTCGGCCACACCCCACACGAGAACACCGAGGTGCTGCGCGGGGTGTCGTTCATCAAGGAAAGTCAGGCGTATCCGACCGACTACAAGGTCAAGCACGTCTTGGCCGCGGCCCGTCATCTGCTGCGTGATTGGGACGAGGATTTCGCCCGAGAGTTGTTGCGCGACTTCGATCTACCCACCGACCGCAAGGTCAAGAAGCTGTCGCGCGGTATGACCTCCGCGCTCGGCGTCATCATCGGCCTCGCCTCGCGTGCACCGCTGACCTTCTTCGACGAACCGTATCTCGGCCTGGACGCCGTCGCCCGGCAGTTGTTCTACGACCGGCTGCTCGCCGACTACGCCGAACATCCGCGCACCATCGTGCTGTCCACCCATCTCATCGACGAGGTCGCCGACCTCCTCGAACACGTGCTGCTGATCGACAAGGGCCGTCTCGTGGTCGACTCGCCCGCCGACGATCTGCGCGATACCGCGATGACCGTGTCCGGCCCCCTCGCCGATGTCGACTCGTTCACCGGCGGCCGCCCCGAACTACGCCGCGAAGCGCTCGGCAACCAGGCCAGGGTGATGCTGCGCATCCAGGACCGGGCCGACGACATCGCGCACGCCAAATCGCTCGGACTGCTTGTCGAGCCGGTATCGCTGCAACAGTTCATCGTCGAAACCACCAGCCTGCGCGGAAAGGACCAGTAATGCTGCGCCGTGCCCTGTCCGTTTCGCGGATCCACACCGTCGCCTGGCCGCTGCTGATCGCCTGGCCGATCGGCATCCTTGTGGTGTCATTCCTGATTCCGTGGGTGATCTTCCTGCTGGTGGACGCCGATGAAAACAACGTCACCGGCAGTGTGTCCGCGGCTCTCGGCTTCGCCTTGGCGTTCTATCTGGGTGCCATGACGCAGACCTACCCGTTCGCACTCGGTATGAGCGTCACCCGTCGCGACTACTTCGCGGCCACTCTGCTGGTCGCCGCGGTGCAGATCGTCGGCACCGGGCTGGCGCTGTGGGGGCTCGGGCGGATCGAGGACGCCACCGACGGCTGGGGTGTGCGGATGGTGATGTTCGACATCCCGGGCCTGTTCACCACCAACCCATTCCTCCAACTCGGCACATACCTGGCTTTGCTCGCACTGATCGCCGGGGCCGGGTTGATGGTGGGTGCGCTCTATCAGCGTTGGCGCGTGACCGGCGTGTACTCCTTCTTCGCCGCGCTGTTGATCGGGTTCGGGCTCGCGGCGATCCTGATCACCTGGCAGAGCTGGTGGCCCGAGGTCGGCCGATGGTTCGCCGACAGCCCGCGCGTGGTGCCGATGGTGCTGCTTCCCGGTGTTCTTGCGGTCGCGAGCACGGCCGGGGCGTGGGCAGCGATTCGCCGGTCGACGGCATAACGGTCGTCACTTGCGAGCCTTGCCCGATCCAGCTGGGCCAGGCTCGCAAGTGTGCTGCCCAGGCGTTGACCGAGTGAGCTGATAACGCCTGCGCCACAGCCCCGCCCGTACTTCCGGCCGCTCCGTACACCACCGTATTTTTGCCATCGAGTCACATACGAATGCAGACGAGCCGAGAGGTTCGTAAATCATCGCCGCGTGACGAGTCGATTGCGCGACTGGTTTTTCGCACCCCGCGGTCGGACTGTCCCGCTGATCATCGAATGGCGGTGCGAGCTGTCACGGTTCCCGGCGGCGGCCGCGGATCCGTCGCCCCGACCATCCGGGATGCGGCCGATCATGTGCACGGCCGACGCACCATGCGGTGGCAGGTGATCTCGCCGAGCCTGTGGGTCGTTCTCGCCGCGGGTCGATGACTTTGTACCCGCTCAGCCCGGACAGGTCATCGAGCATATGTGTCACTGCTTGTCGGCATGCCGCGGAGGTCGCATCAGGTGAACTCGGCCGCGTGCTCGGCGGCCCATTCGGTGAAGGTGCCGGGCGGTCGACCGGTGAGGCGCTCGAGATGGTCGGTGATGCGGTCGGACTCCGGTCGCCGCACCGAGGCCGCGATCAGTGCGTCCACGAGTAGCTCCGGTCGACCGTCTGCGAGCATGTGTGATCGCGCCAGGTCGGCCGACAGCGCTCGGAAACGCAGGCGGCGGTGGAGGACGGCGGCGAGCCGGGCCACCTGGTCGGCGCGAGTGAGAGCTTCGGGTCCGGTGAGCAGGTACGGTTCGTGCTCGAGTCGGTCACGCGGCTCGAGCAGCGCGGCCACGACGGCGTCGGCGACATCTCGCTCATCGACCACGGCCGTTCGCGCGATGTCCGGGCCGGACACCTCGTCGCCCGCCCGTAGTTGCGCTATCCAACCGCGCGCGTTCGACGCCAATGTGTCACTGCGCAGCACGACGGGGCGCAGACCGGAATTGTGTAGTAAGGCCTCCATATCGGCGTGCACCTGAACGATGGGATCGCTCTGGCGGGAGACGTCGTCGTCGATGGCGGTCGAAGACAGATAGACGATACGAGGCGCCACCGCGACGAGTTCGCGCACGATCTCACGAGCCGGGGCGGAATCGAGTAGGGGCCAGATCAGGAATGCGGCGTTTATGCCCGTGAGCGCCGCCCGCACATCGGCGGGGTCGGTGAGATCGCCGACCACCCAATCGACTCCGGGGCGCGGTCCGGGATCCTCCCGCACGAGGCATCGAACGCGCGCCCGCCCGACGAGGCGGTCGACGACCTCCCGGCCGAGGTTGCCGGTCGCGCCGGTTACGAGGACCGATCGGTGGCGGGAATCGACGAGGTCGGTGGTGTCAGGCATGATCGGAACGCTAAGGGTTCAGGTCGACATGAAGGCAAGGCCGCGGATGAGGCAGACGATCGGCGAGGTAGCCGCGGAACTCGGGGTCGAGGCGCATGTACTGCGGCACTGGGAACATGTCGGGGCCCTGACCGTGAGTCGTGACGGCAACGGCTACCGCATCTACGACGACAGCGCCGTGGACCAGGCGCGCACGGTGCTGAAACTGCGGCGCGTCGGACTCTCGCTCCCCGAGGTGGTCGCCGCGATGGCGCCGAAGAAGTCGGCGGCACAGACTGTCGTTCGGGCCAAAATCGCGGCCCTCGAAGAAGAGATCGTCCGTCGACAACAGGCGATCACGTTTCTCCGGCACACCGCCGAATGTCGGCATCGATACCTCGACGGCTGTCCGGACTGTGCGAGTTTCGTCCGAGAGGTCTGAGCGGTCGGCGCAGCTGCTCGCCCAGGACCGGCCGATCGCGGCAGGTCATCGGCTCGTCGTGCGCATCATCGATGTGGTGGACGACGTGTGGTCGCACTCGCCGCCTTCGCTGAGGTCACCGTGACCGCCGCCCGCCTCGCGTCTCCGATGGTGCCGGCCGGCGCCGTCGGGCAGCCCGTCGGCTATGCCGACACGGATTCCTTCCGCACCCGTTCGGCCAGCTGGGCGGGCATCGGGTCATGGCGCAGGTAGTCGCGGCTGAAATGCGCGACCCCGTGGGTGAGCGAACGCAGATCGATCGCATACCGGGTGAGTTCCAGCTCCGGGACCTCGGCGCGGATCAGGGTGCGCCCCGATTCGGCGGGTTCGGTGCCGAGGATGCGTGCGCGTCGCACCGACAGGTCGGTGAGCGCGGCGCCGAGATAATCGTCGGGCACCTTGACCCGCACCTCCGCGATGGGTTCGAGCAGCTCGATCCGGCTCCCGGACGCTGCCTCACGCAGCGCGAGCGCACCCGCGGTCTGGAATGCCGCATCGGAGGAATCGACCGAATGCGCTTTCCCGTCCAACAGCGTGACCCGCACATCGACCAGCGGATATCCGGTCGCCACACCGCGCGCCGCCTGTGCGCGCACGCCCTTTTCGACCGAGGTGATGAACTGCCGCGGCACCGCCCCGCCGACGACCTTGTCGACGAACTCGATCCCCGACCCCTCCGGCAGCGGCTCCACCTCCACCTCGCACACCGCGTACTGACCGTGCCCACCGGACTGCTTCACATGCCTGCCGCGCCCACCGGCCTTGCCCGCGAACGTTTCCCGCAGCGCGACCTTGTGGTCCTCCACATCGACCTGCACCCCGAACCGGGTGCGCAACCGCTCCAGCGCCACATCACGATGCGCCTCGCCCAGACACCAGAGGACCAGCTGGTGGGTGCGATCGTTGTTCTCCACCCGGATCGCCGGGTCCTCGGCCACGAGACGGGACAGGCTCTGCGACAGCTTGTCCTCATCGGCCTTGCTGTGCGCGCGGATTGCGATGGGCAGCAAGGGTTCCGGCATCTGCCATGGTTCGATCAGCAGGGGCGAACCGGTACCGGACAGGGTGTCGCCGGTTTCGGCGTGGCCGAGCTTGGTCACGTAGGCGATATCGCCCGCGACGGCCTCACCGAGCGGCCGCTGCTGTTTGCCGAACGGTGCCGTCACGCCACCGACTCGTTCGTCGGCGTCATGGTCGGTGCCGGAACCGTGCCCACAGATGTGGACGGTGTCGTCGGCGTGCAACGTCCCGGAGAACACCCGTACCAGCGAAACCCGGCCGACATAGGGGTCCGACGAAGTGCGGATGACTTCCGCCGCCAACTCACCGGATGGATCACAGTGCAGGGGAGTGGGTTTCGAGCCGTTCGCCAGATGCACCGCCGACACTGCGTGCTCGGCGGGCGTCGGGAACCCGGCGGTCATCAGTTCGAGCATCTCCACCGTGCCGAGCCCCTGCGTGCCCTCCTCGGCCGCGGGCGCCGCGAACAGCACCGGATGGAAACTGCCGCGCACCACCGCCCGCTCCAGATCGGCGACCAACGTGGTCAGCTCGATGGCCTCACCGCCGAGATACCGCTCCATCAGGGTCTCGTCTTCGCTTTCGGCGATGATGCCCTCGATCAGCCGTGCCCGTGCCTCCTCGATCAGATCCAGTTCCTCCTGTGCGGGTTCTTTCCAGGTGCGCTCGCCGGTCGAATAGTCGGCGACCTTCTGCTCGAGCAGCTCGACCAGCCCGGTCGCGGGGCGATGCCCATCCGCACTCGCGGGTCCGTACACCGGCAGATGCAAGGGCAGCACGGTGTCCGACGATCCGCCGCCGAGCAGCGCCTGGCAGGTCTGGGTCATCTCCTCGAAGTCGGCGCGCGCGGTATCCAGATGTGTCAGCACGATCGCGCGCGGCATTCCCACACTTGCGCATTCCTCCCACAACGCCCTGGTCGATCCGGCGACGCCCTCGACCCCTTCGGCTGCCGACACCACGAACAACGCCGCATCCGCCGCCCGCAGACCCGCTCGCAGCTCGCCGACGAAGTCCGCGTATCCGGGTGTATCGATCAAATTGATCTTCACCCCGTCCCATTGCACCGGCACCACCGACAACTGCACCGACCGATGCTGACGTTGTTCGATCTCGTCGTAGTCCGACAGCGACGTCCCGTCCTCCACCCGCCCCGCCCGGTTCACCGACCCGGTGGTCAGCGCCAACGCCTCCACCAACGTCGTCTTCCCCGACCCGCTACCCCCGACCAGCACCACATTCCGGATGGCCTCCGGCCGCCCCGCCCCATTCGCTCTGTCCACCATGACTCACCGTCCTCGGGAATCGACACGCGGTTATATCGAGCTTCCCACCAGTGCGGTGTTCACGTCCACGATTCGGTCGGCCCAGCTCATCGCGTCGAGGTATCGAGCCGGGGTCGGCGGCGGTGGTCGAGAAAAGAACAGCGTGGCTGCAAATATTGAAGGTTACGGTTCGATGGTTAGCCTCGGGATCATGTTGGGATTCGCGCTACCGCAATTCGGCGAGTCGGCCTATCAGGATGTGGCCCGCTTCGCTTCGACCGCCGAGCAACTGGGCGCGGACAGTCTGTGGGTCGGCGACCGGCTGCTCGCGCCGGTAGAGCCATCGGTCGGTTATGCGGGTACCGACACCATTCCCGAGCAGTTCCGCACCAACCTGGATCCGCTCATCGCGTTGACGGTAGCCGCCACCGTGACCAGCACCGCCCGGCTCGGCAGCAATGTGCTCGTCGCTCCCTGGTATCCGCCGGTGCAGCTGGCCCGGCAGCTCACCAGTATCGATGTGATCAGCGGCGGTCGGCTGCTGCCCGGCCTCGGTATCGGGTGGTCACCGGAGGAGTATCGGGCCGCGGGTGCGTCCTTCCACGGGCGCGGTGCCCAGCTCGATGAACTGCTCGACGTGCTCGACGCACTGTGGACCTCGAACCCGGTCGAACACCACGGAAAGCACTGGTCGATCCCGAAATCCTGGGTCGATCTCAAACCGGCGCAACGCCCACGCCCGCCGATCTACCTCGGCGCCTTCACCCCACGCGGTCTGCGGCGGATAGGGGAGCGGGCCGACGGCTGGATGGCCGTGGTCCAGGTGCCCGCCGGGCTACACCACCTCGAATCGCTGAAGCAGCAGCGCGCGATCATCGATGACGCCGCCCTCGCCGCGGGCCGGGATCCGGCAGCGGTCGCCACCTTCGTCCGGGTCAACGTCGCGGCGGGCGCCGACGTCGAACAGGTCGCCGAGACCGTAGCGACTCTGGCCGATATCGGTTACTCGGACGTGTTCGCCGACCTGATGTTCGCGGTGTCCGACATCGACACCCATCTGGAGTGGGTGCAGCGGCTGGCGGCGCGGTGATCCTCGGGTTCGGCCGTTGCGGCTCAGCTGACCCGTAACGCGGTCAGCCGCCAGCCTCTCGGACCCGAGCGTTCGATGCGTGCGGCGAGCGCGAGCCTGCGTGACCCACGCAGATACCGCGCACAAACCTCGGCGCTGCGCTCGTCCACCATCACCACGTGCACACCGGCCAGCACTGCCGAGCCGAGTTCCCGACCGGGTACGAGATCGGCCCTGACGAGCGTGCGCACCGCCGCGACCGTCGACGGGTCGGCGAGTGCCGCGAGCTGGGCGACCGGACGCCTCCGATCGAGTACCTCCAGCGCCACACGCAAGGACCGCTCCGCCGCCACCCGCGCCTGTTCCATCGCCTCACCACCGCGCTTCGCCTTCGCTGCCGAGCACCCGGCTCGGTGGGTACCTACGGTTTCTCGATGGTGGTCGGCCGCCGACCGGGGCCGCACCCGACTCCGGCACGGTAACGCTGCGCGCTCGTCCGGGAACGGTTCCTGTGGACTCGACGGCGCGTACGGCCGCAAGAGCGGTTCATACACCGGAATCGGCCGGAGTGAAACACGGAACTCGTCCATCGACATCCCCCATCGCTGATGATCGCCGGTGCGCGATCGGCTGTCGACAGCATGACATCCGGTGAAATCTGGGCGTCGGGTTTCGCGCCGAATCGGTCGCACATCCTATGTCGCCGCGGCGTTTTCGGAGTCGACGGCGTGTCGTTCACCGAGTTCTGCAACGCCGTCGCGCGGTCGTCGGTTGCCGTACGGGGTCCCACCTCGATCGTCAGCTGATTGCACTACGGCCGAGCAGGGCGCGGTCGAGCCGGGTACCAAAAGCGCGGATGGTTACGGTTCTGATGCAACAACATCTGCAAGAACATTTCCAATTACCTTGGCAACAAGTGGAATTCACTGTTGAAACGACAATGTTCCGGTAAACTTCCGTCCGGATGCGAACATCATCCAGAAGTCAGGGGGTTCCTCATGACCGACATTGCTCGTGAGCGCCGACGTCGCTGGGTCGAGCGCAAACTAGCCGATCTGCCGCGCCTCACGGCGGCGCAACGCAGGTTCCTGTCGGTCCCCCTATCCGAGCGCGACTGGCATCTATTGATCGACCGCGCAGGCGATAACGAGGGCCGAGCGTCCGGGTTCGCCATCGGCCGAACCGGTGTGTACGCCTTGATATTCACCGACGTCGTGCCCTCGCGCGCACACCTGGTGCGTGTGCGCAAACACGCGGAGGAGGCCTTCGCCGGTCTGCTGTTCGGTCGTGAACAGTTCGTACCGCACATGCTGGATGTCATGCTGCTGATGCGGTCCGCCGCGGTCACCGAGGCACACGATCAGTACATCGCGGTCGATGAGTCGACCATCCGCGAAACACTGATCACCGGTGAGACCAAGCTGTCACGGCGCAGGGCCCGAGACATCGCACTGTCGGTATCGGACCGGCTCACCTGGTACCAGCGCATCTCCACCGAATCGGCGCCGACAGTCGAACAGGCCGCATCCGACGGGCTGTTCGGTGAATCATCGCTGACCGAGGACGCCAGGGCCAACGGGTTGGCCCGCCCCTTCCGCGAATGGATGACCTTCCTCGACCCGGATCAACTCGCACTGGTACACACGAACTTCAGCGGCCCCGCCCGATTCAGCGGCCCGGCGGGCACCGGCAAATCCGTCGTCGCGCTGCACCGGATGGCTCATTTCGCCAAACGCAATCCCGGCCGGATCCTGTTCACCAGCTTCGTCAGAACCCTGCCCGCCTATCACCGGCAGAGCTTCGCCCATCTCGCGCCGCATGCGATCGACCGGGCGACGTTCATCGGCCTCCATGCGTGGACGATCGACTTTCTGAAGCGCCGCGAGGTCCCCTACTATCTCGACTCCACGATCCAGAAAGATGCCTTCGCCCGCGCCTGGAGCCGGGCGCGCCGAGTGCTCGGCGGGATCGACGGCACCGATCATCAGTACTGGCAGGACGAACTCGATCGGACGATCAAGGGCCGCGGCCTCGAGACCCGTGACGCTTACAAAGCGATCAGACGTACCGGGCGCGACGGCATCCAGCTCCACGGCAGCCGTCGAGATTATGTGTGGGAGCACCTGTATCGCCCATACCAGGCTCGGATGGCCAATCGCGGCGCCGACGATTTCAACGACATCATTCGGAAGGCCATCGACGAACTGCGCGCCAGGCCGCTGGACAGCAGCGAAGATTTCGCCATGGTCGTCGTCGACGAGGTCCAGGACTTCACCCTGATGCAGCTGCGCCTCGTCCACCAGATCGCCGGTGGCGGGCCGGATGCCAACCTGCTCCTGGTCGGGGACGGTCAACAACAGGTCTACGCCGGTGGCTGGCGAATCTCCGACGCGGGCATCCCGCTGGCCGGGCGTGGCCGCATCCTGCGGACGAACTACCGCAACCGGGAGTCGATCCTGCGATACACCCAACGGATCGAAGCGGGCAACAGCGTCGACGATCTCGACGGCGGCCGCGGATTCGTGTTGCGAGACAGCGATTCGGTGCTCCCGGGCGGCAATGCGTCCGAGCACATCGTCCGCCGCAGCGATATCGACACGGTCCTGGTCCGCGCGATCAAGGACTCGGGCCTGCCAGCCACCGATATCGCCGTCATCGTCAACACCAACAACGAGGCCGCCCACTACCAAGAGGTCTTGGAACAGGCGAACTTCCCGGTCCTGGCTCTCGAGGAATACGACGGCACCCAGCTCGACTGCATCAAGGTCGGCACCGTTCATCGAGCCAAAGGCATGGACTTCGCCGCCGTCTTCCACATCAGCGAAAAGCCCGCCGCCATCGACACCCTGTCCGGCGGCGCCCGCGACCGAGCCGAACTCCTCGCCCGCCAGGCACTGGTGGCGGTGAGTCGCCCACGCGACTATTTGTGGGTCGCATTCCTGACCGACTGATGGCAGCGAACGCAATACCTGGGACCGGGCGGGACGTGAAGCGATAGGGGTGCAATGGGGTTCTATGTCAGGCGCAGTGTCTCGGCCGGGCCGTTCCGCTTCAACCTGAGCGGGTCGGGGGTGGGGGTGAGCGTCGGCTTTCCCGGATTTCGCGTGGGTAGCGGCCCGCGCGGGAACTACGTCGCCGTCGGCCGCCACGGAATCTACTACCGGGCCTCCTTCGGCGCCGGTGGACGTGCTCGGCCGAACCTGCGCGTCGGTGCGCCGACCAGCCACCCGGCCGGTCAGGTCGAGTTGAGCGATGTCACCGGTGCTACCCCGCTGACGTTGGAGCCCACCGGCAGCGGGGACGTGGTGGATCAGTTGAACGCCGCGGCGGGGCGGGTCGGCAGCGCATTCCCCGCCACCACAATGCTGATTCTGACAAGCTTGTGCCTGTGGCTGTATGTGCCGCCGGTGGGTATCGCGATCGGCATCGCGGCGGTGCCGATGTGTGTCTGGTTGATCTTGCAGGACAGGGCGAAGAGCCGAGTCGTGCTCTTCTACGACGTCACCGACGAGCCCGCCGCATGGTTCGAGCAGCTGGTCCGATCATGGTCCTGCCTCACTGGTTCGCAGCGCATGTGGCGGGTTGTCGAGACCGGCGATGTACGGACAACCGAACAGTACAAACGCAATTCAGGGGTGGACACGGTGGTCGTTCGCGCCGACGCCACCGCATCGCTGGCCGCTCCGAAACATCTTGCGACCAACGTCGCGGTGCCGACCATCACCGTCGGTCCGTCGAGCCTGCACTTCCTCCCCGATCGGCTGCTCGTTCGGGACGGGAAACGATATACCGATGTCGACTATCGGCACCTGTTCGTCGCGCACGAGGTCGGGGAGTTCCGGGAAGCCGACCACCCGGTGCCCAGTGACACCGAGCAGACCGGGCAGCGCCATGCGGTGGTGAACAAGCGGACCGGGGCGCCGGATCGCCGGTTCAGATACAACCCGGTATGCCCGGTGGTGCGATACGGATACCTGGATTTGATGAGTACGCACGGGTTGAACTGGCGTCTCCAGGTTTCGCGGGCGGAGGCGGTGGCCCCGGTCGGCGCGGTACTGGGCGCGATTCCGCTCGGCCGCTGACCTTCGACCTCGTCGTGGCAGAGAGCATCGTGGCTTTGTGTGCACGTCCGGCGCAGGTGTCGGTGGAGAATGACGGCGTCCGTGGTGGATGATCGTCACTGCCCGATGAGGTTTCGAGCCCGGACTGCCTGGAGCCGAAAGGAACGTACCGTTCGATGTTCGACGAGATCCCCCACCACCTGCCACGGCCGACGGAACTCGCCGGGGTCGTGGCGGTCAGGCACGCGCAGAGCACGGTGAACGCGGCGGGTGACGATCCGGACGCCGACACTCGTCCTCGCGTTCCCGATGGGGATATCGAACTGTCCCCGCTGGGTCGAGACCAAGCCGCGAAGCTCGGTGAATGGTGGTCCGGGTTCGGTCGCCACGATCGCCCCGGTCTCGTTCTCTGCTCACCGTATCTCCGCACCAGGCAGACCTGGGCGGCGATGGCGCAGGCCGCGCGGCACTCCGGTGATGAACCGATCGTGGTCGTCGACGAGCGTTTGCGTGATCGCGAAATGGGTGCGCTGGAACTGTGGTCGCCCGCCGCTATCCGCGCCGACGCCCCCGACGAGGCCGAACGTCGAGCGCGACTGGGTGATTGGTTCTACCGCCCGCCCGGTGGTGAATCGCTCGCCGACCTCACCCTGCGCGTGCGCGATCTCGTCAACGATCTCGAACGTCCCGCAGCGCGAACCCGGATACTGATCGTCGCCCACGACGCGACCATCGCGGCACTGCGTCGAATCTTCGCCGGTCCAGGACCTGCGCTGCCCGAGGAACTGCCTCCGGTGCCGAATGCCTCGGTCTCGGAGTGGATTCAGGACCGCGGGCGGTTGAAGCTGGTCCGGTGGGGTGAGCGTGTCGGCTGATCCAGCTACGAACTGCTCCCGAACGGTAGGGGAGAGCGCTGCACAGGGTAGGCCGCGACATCCATGATCACCGAACCGTCGCACGGTCCGCCATCGATATCGGTACGCCACGACCCGGTCAGCGTCCCATCCGCTCGCGGGGTGTAATACGCCACCGAATGCGCCGGAGCCCACACCTTCGGCACACCTTCTCCTTGGTAGCAGTCCCATTCCCAGTCGTAGGCGTGGACCCAGCTGGTCCCGTCCCAGGTGTACTGCGGCGGCTGCGGAAGTGTCGGATTGGCGGGTGTCGGCCCATCGAGCACGGTTGCCACGCATATGTCACCCGTGCAGGTCGTCTCGAATCGATACGTATCGGCGAAGTCGGGCTCCCACTGCCTCGCCGCCAGACTGGTGCCGTGCTTGGTCGCGGCAAAACGCTTCACCGAATAGTCGCCGGACCATGACGGCTGCGTCCCAGCCTGCGCGGGCGCGACTCCGACCATCGACCACACCGCGATCAACGCGACCACCAGCAAGGTTTTGCGCATGACCGGA
This sequence comes from Nocardia cyriacigeorgica, assembly GCF_029868385.1. GTDB lineage: Bacteria > Actinomycetota > Actinomycetes > Mycobacteriales > Mycobacteriaceae > Nocardia > Nocardia cyriacigeorgica_F. Next base: position 187,698 of record NZ_JARWNX010000040.1, read on the forward strand.
TTGAATCACAGGGACCGGTGATGTGAAGCGAGTATGAGCCAGATGGTGATGTGGCCGGTATGTTGCGGGTGGAATCCGACCTCGGCGGTCGTCATGGCTGTGATGGCCGACATGAAGAAGTCGTCGTCGCCCATCATGAGCGCGCGATCTCGCGTGCAGGCGATATGTTCCTGAAGATCGACGCCGATCAGTCGAACACCGACGCGATTGCCAGAGCGCCGATCCCCACCCCTGACGTCCTATAGCCCAGGCCGCCTGTGCTCGCGTTCGTTGTGAAGCCTCGGTGTTCGCTTGCTGGTCGAGCACGGCTTCGACCCGCCACGCCTGGTTGTGAGGCCGACGTGCTCCGGAGCCAGGCGATGCGAGCCCAGCGAGCACGAGACACGTGGCCGAGATCCGGGCGGTCCACCCGGATCTCACCCACCGGAATCAGCTGTTCTCGCAGCCGATCCCATTACCGTCGCGGTCGAGGTCGTACTCATCCGGCCCGATCACCCGCACCCGCCCGGTGTACTCCGGCCCGTTCCCACTCCCACCGGCACAGTCCACATCGGACGTGATCGGCACACACGGATCGTAGGACTCATGGCACCCGGACCCCGGCTGAGCCGAGGCCTGCACCGGAATCGACAGAACCAGCCCGACAGCAACAGCGGACGTTCCGAGAACAGCGGCGAATCTCATCATGCTCCATTCACTTGTGAAACGCTGCCGATTCTGTCACGCCCAAAACCTGTTTCAGTACCCATTCAGAAAACCGGTGTAACGCACTCTTCCTGCAATGTGATCTACCTCTCAATAGCGCGACGTGGCCGCGCCCCGACCAGAATCGACGGTCTGGGCAAGTACGTCTCCATGACCGCCTCCAACAACGCCGACGGCGGCGAGATCACCTGCCGGATCCTGGTTGGCGACAAGGTCGTCTCCGAGCAGACCTCCAGCGGGCCGTTCGCCTCGGCGAGCTGCTCAGGAGACGCGGGGGAGGAGTAGACCGCGGCGTGGTCGGCTCATCCGGCCGACCACGCTCCGCTCGCTCGCCCGGATTCGTCATCAATCCGGTCCGCTCCGGGAGAGCATTCGGATGTCCGGGGTCTCTCCGGCCTTCATCGCCACTCCCGCTCGACCGCCGACCGATCGCGCAGACGCATGAACATTGTTCGGGTGCTTGCGAGTTCAGCGCCAGGTGGGAACGGCTGTCGGCTCAGGCGGCGTGGTTCACTGGTCGGGCTCGGTCAGCTCCCGGGTCGAAGACCGGAGGAAACATTGATGACGACCTTGTCGTCGGTGACCTCGCGGACGGAGATGGTGTTGCCATCGAGGGAACCCGACTCGCCCACCGGCACAGTGACTTCCTGCCCGCCCACTGAGAGGCTGACGGTATTGCCCTCCACCTTGACCACCTTGATCTTCAGCCCGAGAACGCTCGCTTCGGCATCGACGCCGCGCTCGAAGGTGATGAGGCAGCCCTCGACCTTGCACTCGGAGGTGTACCCATCACCCTGGACGGTGCAGGCCACCGCGCCGAATGTGGTCAGCGTGGCGAAGAAAGATGCTGCGATCAGCCGTCGAACATACACCCGGCCAGTGTAGATCCAGGTCCACCGCCCCGGCGGCTCACTCATGGGGATCCGCCATCAACACCACCCGATCCACCTCCGGCGAATACCCGAGCACAGGATGCCCGAAATCCCCCTCGGCCACCATCACCACTTCCTTCCGCAGCACCCGCCCGATCGCGCCGAGAAACCCACACAGCACATCCACCCCCACCTGCCCCTGCAATTCCTGAAGGTCGACGTCGAACTCGATCTGCTCCTCGGCCCACGGTCGAAAAATCGCCAACAGCTCCGGCGCCGCCCGAACATGCAGACTGACCACCTCATCATCCTCACCCCGCCCCAACACCTCCGCCGCCGAAGGCAACGCCTTCACCTCATCCCCCTCCCTGAACTCCCACTCCCACCCACTCGACCGAACCAGCTCGAACACCGCCTGCCAGTCCTCGACCGTCGTGTCGTGGACGTAGATATCCGGCAGCGCACCCATGAGAGCGGGATCGAAGAAGTTCCTGACGTCGTCCCAGACCAGATCTGACATGAGTTCATCATGGTTGATTGGAGTCGTGAGGGCGCGATCGGATCCGCTCATCCGCATGGCGGTCGGCATGGGCGCGAAGTGAGCGCCGAGCTATCGCGGGATAGCGATGCAGCAAGCCGCCATCTGCGAAAGCTCATCGAGTAACGGGCACTAACGAAACGACGCGGGAAACCGACAGGGCCAGTGTGACGACGACCAAAGACGGCGATATCGCAGCGGAACTCCATCTCGACGAGGGCGAAACCTTCTTGCTCGCATCGCTGCAACTGCTGATGCTCGACCGCGATCTCGCCGCCGAGAAGCGCGCGCCCGAAGCCAAGATCGCGGTCCGCGACGCCGTCGTGTCCTCAGCGGTCGAACTCCTCGAGCAGTTGTCCGATTCGGCGCCGCAGTGGGCCCGCACCTACGCCGACACCTGTCGGCCGATCGCGCCCGAGTCGGTCTGCGAGGCGCCTGTTCAACTGTGCGGCAACATCACCGACCGCCACCGAGCGGTCCTGCTGACGATCGAACTGCTGCTGTTCACGCCATGGACCGACTCGAAAACGAAATGGATCGAGAAGGAGCGCCGCCAGTCGTTGAAGGTTGTCGCTGCGATGTTCCAGGAGTTGCGGCCCGACGACCTTTCGGTCATGGAGCGATCATGCGCCGCGATCATGCGCCGTCTGCGTCGCGCGACCCGAAGCGGTGGCCGCCCGGTTGATCGTGCGTCGTGTCCGCGAAGCTGCGCGTCAGGACGAGTTGTTCCCGGTCTGGCGGTATCACCCGTTCTTCACCGACTCGACCGAACCCGTCGTGGACGCCGATCTCACTCACTGCTGCCATGCCGTCATCGAAACCGTGTTCGCCGACCTGATCGACGGCCCGCCGGCGCATATGCCCTCTGGGTGTTTCGGCGCGAATTCGGCTTGGGTGCTGTGCTGCGATCGCCCACAATCTGCTGCGTGCCGCCGGTCGGCTCGCCGACCCGCAACTGGGCCGCGCTCGCGGGCGAGTTTGCGCCGAAAGATCGTCGCTGTGCCCGCCCGTTTCACCCGCCCGCAACGCAGACCCGTCCTGCACCTGCCCCCTCACTGGCCCTGGGCCCGGGCCTGGCAGCAGTTGTGGCACGCCACCACCGGACTCCCGACCGCCTGAACACCGCGAAACACCCCTACGACTAGGAATAACAGTGGAAAGGCTGGGCAGACCAGCAGCTACCCGACACCCAAATTCCATTGGGCCGCGCGCCTGCGGCGCGCGGCCCACTCAGCAACTTCATCGGTGGATCGAGGCTAAGTGCGGCCCTGCGAAGCTATCGGATGATAGGCCGCCGAAATCGCGTGATTGCGGTGTCTCCAGGTGGGCTGCGAAGATGTTGTGGTGCGCATGCCCCGTTTTCGCGAGGTCCTGTTCGTTTCCGAAGGCAAGTTGGAGTGGGAATTCAGCGAGGCGAGCTCGCTTGATCGGAGGAAGGCTGGAGGTGAGGTATCCATTGGTCTGCCGGGCAACGGTATGAAGGTCTTGACGCCTGCTGGGTCGCTCAGTTCGGTGGAGATCGCTGCCAAGCTCGAAAAGGTTATCCGCCACATTGATCGAAGACATCGTCCGCAACCTTTCGAGGCACCTGGACTCAAGGCCAATCTCCGGCCCAATCAATGGATCACCTTCGATCTCAACATGAGATACGGTACAGCCCGCCAGGACAGCGCTACATCAGGTGCACCACATGACGTAGTCCTCTTCGGCGGTAGCGTTCAATCCGAGGGCGGCGGCGATGGCCGATCACTCGACTTGCTTCTCTGCGGATCGATTCAGCACCTTCGAAGCCGGGTCGCGAGCTACGGTCGCATGGGCTCAAATACAGACTGGTTGTACGATTTCGCCAGCGAACTGAATCGTCGTGAATGGGCAAATGTCCATGTGATACCAGAGTTCCCGACGGCGACTGTGCCACACCATCACAGCTCCATTACCCCAGAACATGTTGCCCACGAAGTCTTTGGCGGTCTGATGCGATCGACGCATCCCCGGCCGGATTACAGTCGGCTCTGTGGACATGCTCGAGTGCTTATGGACATCGACAATGCCCAGTGGGCCACTAGGTTGGTTATCGCGACACCACTATATATAGAGCGGGCGACTGCCCGATCGCGAAGACGCTGGTGGCCGTCCCGCCGCGCAGATCCTGGCATGTGCTAAGCACTGAGAGGTGTAGGGTGCCAGTGTCTGCTAGCACGGAACTAGTAGTCCAAATCTAGACGAGCGCAATCTCGAATTCTATCGAGGGCGGCGAGAAGTTCGCGTCGACTTTGGCGCATTTCTGATCCGGCCTCTTGGATAAGAGCTTCACTCTCGTTTGTCTGCTTATTTGATATCGCGGCTGTGGCGTACGCAACAAAATTGAAGGACAGGCCTTCGAATTTCCGTATTTCCTCCCGGACCTCGGTTGACCAGTAGAATTGGGCCGAGCATGCTTCCAGTGGTACTCGTAGAGTCTCTGGGTACCAGTTCTCAAGCAAGTCTCGGGCGCGCCGCACGACTGATGTATCTTCTCCGTAGTAGCCAAACCACACTTCGTCGATGGTTCGCTCCAAGTTGTAGAGCCACACGCCCAACCGGTCGTAGGCATCTGTCAGGCGCTCGCGAATATTGGCTTGCCGAGCGGCCTCGAGCTGCATCTCATACTGGCGTAGACTGAGATTGAAATATGTGTCAACCTGTGTCTGTACAAGCTGTACGTCCCCGCGGGACCGAAAATATGCACCAAAATAACCGGCGGTTATCCCCGTGATCAGCACTACCAGGATAGTTATCACAGATGGCAAGTTGTGTCTCTCTAGGCGTTCGTGCAAATTCGTGAATAGTATACGCTTGGCCCAACAAGCGCCCGGTCCAACAGTATCGACGGCGGCCGTCCGGGCCGGGGTTCGATGGCCAACCCGGGCAGACCGTGTTCGATGAAGCGGTTCCGCTACTTCGCCACGGTCATCGGCGTGACACCGACCGTTGTCGCCACATGCGCGTTCGCCGCGCCCGGCTCCGCGCACGCCAGCACGACCCGGCACCGCAACGCATACGCCTGCGTCGATGTCGCCGCCCGCGCACCCCGCACCAACTCCCGACGCTGCGCTTGAGTCACCACCAACTCCGGACCCGATCTCGGCCGCCCAGTCCTCGTCGCCGCCGAGTCCTACAATTAACCAACGGATTTCAGGCGCGGAACACTGGCTCGTCTAGTGTCATCATGATGTGACAGCTTCCCGGCGAACGGATGCAGATGCCTTACCGAAGTGCTGATGAGGATTACGCCTTGACGCTGGCGAATGATTCGTACGAGTGGTATCGACAGGCTGCAATCAAAGCGCGCAAGTTCCATCGGGCCACTGAGGTACTGCAGTTGGTTGGCTCGGCAGCCATACCGGTTTCTGTCGCGGTATCGCCCGAAAATGCCACTGTACCCGCCATTCTCGGCTCGATGGTGGTGGTTATAACAGGTCTGCGAGCAGCCTTTCACTGGCACGAGGACTACCTCAGGTTCAGTCAGGCGCGAGAAGCTGTCGAGGCCGAAAGGCGGCTCTATAATACCGGCACAGTTCCATACAACGATATGGATACACGTGGGCAAGTCCTCGCAATGGCAATAACCAGGATTGAGCAGAAGGAGATGGGGTCATGGTTGAAGATCGCCGCACCGCATGATCAGGCATCGCACCGTTCCTAATTAACGGGTGTAGGGGCGATAATTAAACGAGTGACGGCGATAGGGCGGAGAATGCAGGGGCGAGCAGCGAGATGTTTCCGCTTTCTCCTACTGGGCTCATCGTTTCGTTGTGGCTGATAGTTCGACAGTATTGTAAATAACTAGGGTGTACGGAGATGGATGTGTCATTTCCGGACTGCTCTATCAAGAGCTCTATCCGGCAAGGGCATTGAAGTCGACAGTCATCCCAGCGTTGTTAAGTTCTTTAGCGAGCGGCAGTTTCCACCCCCCGTTCGGGTCCAATGATATATAGAGAATTCCGTCGGTATCCGATGGACGTTCGACGCCGGGTTCCACAAGTAGCGCAACTCTAGATCGCCCCAGTTTGCCGATGAAATAACCGAGTTCAAAGATTACATTCTGACGGGCGCGAGGCCGCGGTTCGTCTGATGCATTTTTTGTCGATCCGACATCGTCACCGCTGGCTACTATGATCGCATAAGCAGCCTCGGATGCGGCACGCTCCAGATTCTCGATGACCGTATCGCCTTGATTAGGGTAATCGATCAAGATTGTCGGTTTGACAGCTGTCAGGTCGCGGACGAGCGTTGAAACCTCGAGCCTTCGGGCGTTGTCGTGTCCGTGAACAATGAATACTCGAGTTCCGCCAGGTGCGGTAGCTCCACCTTCGTCGACTGATATTCCGTCAACCAGTTCTATCTCCCCGATAGCGGCTTTCATCAGCGCCACCGACTGTTTGATGCCGCCTCGCCGAGCTTGTACGTAATAGTCATTGGACATGCCAGACCAGGCCATCCCGGGAGAGAACGTTACCTTGATGAGGTGATTATAGGTCGGATTATCAGCTCCCAGGGTTGTGCGCAGCGCAACTTCATTCCTCGCCCGCCAGTGATCAAGGTCGGCAACTTCTCCGTTTGAGTCAACCGAATCAATTTGTTTTTGGATGGTGGCGATCTTGCGTTGAAGGTTCATGCCCCAATCATATGCGATCCAACATAAATTCACCGCGGCCACCCGGGCGGCGAGCGCACCTGTATGAGTCGCCCTGGGTTTGGTGCCCACCTTCTTTCTTGGGAAGGATGGGCAGATCATGCCTGCGAAGTACGACGAAGCGACCAAGGCCAAAGCTGTCCGGCTGGTCGCCGAGCACCGTGACGACTACGACAGCGAGTGGGCCGCGATCACCGCGGTCTCGTCCCGGCTCGGGATGACCGGGGAGACACTGCGTAAATGGATCCGGCAAGCAGCGATCGACACCGGCGCCGCCGAGGGCGTCTCGACGGAGTCCGCGAAGCTGATCCGAGAGCAGAAACGCAAGATCGCCGAGCTGGAACAGACCATCGAAATCCTGAAAGCTGCAACAACTTTCTTCGCGCGGGAGAGCGACCCGCGACACCGGTAATCTGCGCGTTCATCGCCGAGCATCGCGCTCGGTTCGGGGTCGCTTCGATCTGCCGGGCGCTGACCGCGCACGGCGTCAAGATCGCCCCGAGGACCTTCCACGCCTGGGCCTGGCGGGCACCGTCGAAACGGGCCTTGTGGGACACGACGGTCACCGCGATCCTCACCGGCTACTACGAGCCCGGCGACAACGGACGGCAGGCACGGGAGTCGCTCTACGGCGCCGAGAAGATGTGGGCTCACCTGCAACGTCAGGGCATCGCGGTGGCGCGTTGCACCGTGGAACGACTGATGCGGCAGCACGGGTGGCGCGGTGTCACACGCCGCAAGAAGGTCCGCACCACCGAGCCCGACCCCGCCGCGTCGCGGGCACCGGACCTGGTCGACCGGCAATTCCGGGTTCCGGCACCGAACATGCTGCTGGTCGCGGACTTCACCTACGTCCGCCTGGTCACGGGCGTGTTCGTGTACACCGCGTTCGTCATCGACGCCTACGCGGGTCGGATCCTGGGATGGGAATGCTCGACCAGCAAAACCACCAGCTTCGTCGAGTCCGCGATCCGCCAGGCCGCTGCGGTCCGTGGCCGCGAAGGACACCCGCTGGCGGGCAACACTATTCACCATTCCGACGCCGGGTCTCAATACACAGCTTGGCGGCTCGGGGAGACGTTGTTGCTGTCGGGCATGGTCCCGTCGATCGGATCGATCGGCGATGCCTACGATAATGCGTTGGCGGAGACCACAATTGGGCTATACAAGACCGAAGCAGTTCGTGACGACTCACCATTCCGGCGCGGCCCGCTACACCGCGTGGCCCGATGTTGAACTCCTGACCGCCGACTGGGTCGGCTGGTTCAACAACGCCCGGCTGATGCACCGCCTGGGCCGCAAACCGCCGGTCGAGTTCCAAGCCGACTACTATGCCGACCTGACCCAGCAACCCGCCGGAGTCGGATAACCGGGTGCGCATCAAACGCGGGGCGATTCAGTTCCTGTCGGTAATAGGTGGGTGGGCTGAATGTATCTAGGGCGCCTGAGGCTCGGCAACGGCGATCAAGGCCCCAGCAGTGGTGTAACGCAGCGTCCTTCGGTGCGGTGGGTCGGGCGCTGAGGTCGAGGGCGGTCGTTCGCATCATCTCTGGTGTCGGTGATGAGCGCGAGGCGGCCTTTGGTGAGGATGTCGAGGCCGAGGTCGCGGGCCTCCTTTCTGCCTCGTACAACACAGTTGCGGACCTACACCATCCGTGAAGGGCTCCTCGAATGAGTGGGATACTCCTGTGTTCCGGTGATCAGGTCGCCGGCTTGGGTGACCACCACCACGGGGTGCGCGGCTCGAGGGCGCCGAAGTGGGGGATCAGCGCGGCCAGGACGGCGACGGTATCCGTGTGGATGGTGTGGACGATGGTCAGCCGGTGTTTCCGCGTCAGTGCTTCATAGGTGGCCGGGTGGTGGGTGCTGTGCAGGAGGGCAACCGCCTGTGTCGGTGCGTCCGGTTCCGTCACAGTGATTGCCCTTCCGCGATTCGATATGGACGTACCAGGACCGAGCCGCACGCCCTCGGTCCGGCGGCAACGCGCTCGAGGAGGTCGCGGTTGCGGGTGTGTCAAAGTCGGAGGGTGGTCGCCATCGACTGATTGTGTGCGCGTCTGGTGGGGAGTTTCGGTGGTTCTTGACGCAGGTGGTTGTCGACTGGGGCGGTGCCGGAGGGGATCGGGTCCGCCCGGGCGGGCTCGCGGACGGTGGTTTCGGTTGGAGGAACGGTCATAACGGTCGGCTCCGGGTTCTGTCGGGGCGAAAGTCGAGCGTGCGCCTCTGCGGATTGCGGTAGTGATTGGTTTCAGCATTGCTGTGTTCTTGCGGCAGAAGGACACGCTGAACCCGTACGGAAGCCGTACCCTGGCGGTATCGCAGCGGAGGGATAATGCCGAAAGATGACGATTATCAGGTGGACTGGGGTCTAGGTCGCTGCGCTGCGTACCGCGTTGCGGGATACATAGGTTCAGTTCACCGACCGGATCGGGGTGAGCAACGGGCGTAGATTGCCGAACCCTGCCCGCCCGAGGTTCGCTCCCGGATGACGGAATCGACCCGATCTCCAGCCATGTGATGCCGGTGGATATCGACAGCGATTACTGCGACGGAATGGATGCGCGCCGGCCGCGGATAGGCGAGGATGAGTGGCGTTGGGCATCAGCAACGGACAGGGGACGCGATGAAGGTCGCGGAAGTAATCGAGGCGCTGAAAGCATTGCTGAGGATCCAGCCGAATGTGACCGCCGGCAGTATAGAGGTCTACCTACCGGAACTCGATGACACGGTGACTATCGACGTTGCCGAAGTGCAACGGTATAGGCGTATCTGGGCACCGAACGGGGATCCGGCCCTGGAGTTCGTCATTGGCTCCGGTCAGGAGGTTCGCCCCTTGATCATCACGCCCGATGATGTTGTCTTTCAGCCCTTGGACACAGGCGTATTGCTGGATTTTCCGATCGAATTCAGCGTCGTGGATGCGCCACACATCGTGGCCTACACAGAAATGGAGCGCGCTGCGGAGAGGATCGCCGGCGTCTGCGAGCGCCCCGGACCGATCGAGCTGGGAAGTGTGGCGGCTGCTTTCCTGCTCGTCCGATGCTACGTAGCCGCTGCTGTACGAGCCGGCATGCGCCCAGTCCGAAGTGTGGCGTGGTGGCAGCGAGGCTGGTCCGCGGTCGGCGGGGATGTGCCACTACCGCCATTCCGGTTCGATCCAATGTGGGACGAATTGACCCACGAAGCAACCGAACTCGTGCTGGACGGCGAGGGACCGAAGAGCCCGTGGGAGGGAGTGGTACCCGAGCTCACTGTCGCCGACTTCCAGCGTCTGGAGCCCGCACTCACTGCTGTCGGGCTTGACCAAGAGTTCGTAGGGTGCTGGACGGCGTCGATATCGGTAACGCCTGCGAAGTTCACCGAAGTGTTGTTGGACCAGCTGGACAGCGGACGTGCCTACGTCACCTTGTATCCGGAAGGAAGCGGCAGTGTCGACATAACGGTGCAGGGTGGCGCAGAGGTAGCGATCCTTCAGATCAGTTGGTGTGGTAGGGACGAGTTGCAGATCGACGAGATTCGGATTCCGGATGCACTGGCGCACACCGGCTTGTTCCAGCGCCTGATGTTCAATACCACGAGAATCGCAAAGATGCTCGGATTCGAGAGGGTTTCGCTTTTGGCCACCGGCGTCGGTGCATACGCTTTCGCGGCTACCGGTTACCCACGAGATCCGGAGTTGCGTAGGACACAGCACCGCGGCCGATAGTGCGGTTTCACCGCAATGCTTTTCGGCGCAGCATGGCCATGGCTTCGGTGCCGACCGTTTCCTGAATCGCCGACAGCAATGTTGAGCAGTAGTCTCTTACACCCGCCAAGTCGGCACGTGCGGTAGCGATTTCTGTATTTACCTGTTCGCGGGTGCTGACGGGTGCTTGGCGAATGTCGCGCACCGCCCGTGCCCCGATGCTGCGAATGCTCTCAGCGAGGGCGACGGTGTATTCCGGTCGGTGGATGCCTAGACCATTGGTATCGGAACGGCCGGCATCTACTATTCGCGTGACATCGTTGGCGGGCAAGAAGAACAGAGTTGTGGTAGAGAAGTGACTTCTCGCGACTTGCTGGCACCACCGGGTCAGCAGTCCGGACTTCTTGTCAACCAGCGGGGCCAGATCCAGATAGAAGTCTGCATCGATGGTTGCCAGCACGGTCTGGGAACCATCCAGTTGGGACCGAATGCCGTCCACCGCCTGCGCCTGTTCATCCAGTAGGCGAACGAATTCCGCGGACAGTTCCGGCGAATCGTCGCCATCGACCAGCCGCTCCGCCATCTCCAGCAACTGCTGACCGCGAACACACAGGTCCTGTAATCCGGTGAGTAGACGCACCAAGTGTGCGGCGACGTCGGCATCCTTGCCCGCGCGCTTGCCGTCGACGAAACCTCCCCAGTGTGACGACAAGATCTCGGCCAGCTTCGAGATCAGCTCGAACATCCCACTTCCTCCTCCGACGCGGATCGCGCAGTGCGGTGCCCAGGTATGGCGATGATGTGGGCTTACCGAAATGCGCTGATCGTGAATGCCCGTCATTGTATGAGCGCCGAGGGACACCTGCCCGGTTGGAGATTCCACACCGCGCCATGTGGTCCGGTCCATCCCACCTCTGTGAGGGCTGGCTCAGCCAGGAGCGACTTCAGCCCCGCGCGCTCAAAGGTCCCCAAATCCGTGCCGGTTCAGTTCAGCAGGTTGTTCCAGCCGGGCCTCACGTCACCGGAGCCGAACTCGATAGGGCGCTGAGCAGCGGCCCCGAATGCGGCGGGCACGCGGTCGCCTATCTCCGAGAAGATGAGCCAATCCTGGTGCTATCTGCTTCTTCGGGCTGCTGAAGAACTGCCGGGTGCCTCAGGGTCTCTGACCGAAGGAGGCCCCCGACAGTTGTCTGGTCGATCGGGTCGATCAGCTCACTGCGACGAACACCTTGTCGGAGAGTAGTGTCGGTTCAACGGCAAGGGTACCTTGCGCCGCCGATGCGGACGGCACAATGAATTCGACGTTGCCGGTGGTCGACGCTCCCTCGAAAAGGGGGCTGGTTGTGTCGAGTGCGTCGGGAGCGACGGCGTTGCTGTCGTGGGAGTTCACGGTGTTCCCGTCCGCAGTTATGTAGCTGACCGTTGCGAATGGCGTATCGCCTTGTGGGTCGGTCCCAATATAGGTGATCGTGACATTCGCCAGTAGATACTGCGAGCCTGGCGGGGGCGGGTCGTTGAACTGGTTCTCCGCGGCGACAGCATCATTCGCGTTGAGCGTGACGCTGTTGACAGTCACCTGCCAGTCGCCGTCGGTGATCACCGACCCCAGTGGGTACGGATTTGCACGTGTGCCCTGATCCGGTGATGCGTCCTGGTCGCGGGCGTCGGAGTCGGTTGCCTGTCCGGGTGCCGCCGGGGTGGCAACCGATACGTCGCTGCTGTTGAACGCATCGTCGAACGCATCGGAGACAACGGTGAGGAAGACAACGAAACCGACGACGGTGCCGACGACCGAGATGATGATGGCGGCGATGCTGGTGCCTTTGGTCTTGCCGGACTGGCACACCCCCACGATTCCGAGGATGAAAGCGATCGGGAGGAGAACCCATCCAACGATCAGAGCCCCAGGAATGCAGGCGAAGATGAAGCCAATGACGGCTGTAATGACCGCGATTATCCCGAGGGTGTTCCGCTCTTTTCTCGGTGCGGCGGGCAGTCCTGGGTACGGGCCGGGAGGCGACCATGGAGGCATCGACGAGGGCGGGATGGGAGGCGAGGTCATAGTTGCGCACCTTCGGTTGTGCAGGGTCAGGTGGAGGGCTTGGTCAGCGCATTTCGTGGCGTTCACTGACTAATAGCCCGCGCTGTGAGGTGCGTTACAGAGAAGTTTCGACCTGCCCGCTCGAGTCGGAAATGGCTGGTCATCGCGTTGGAACGCGGTTGTCCAGCGTCCGGATACCTGACGTCGGACTATGCGAGGCTGGTAGCCAACCGAAGAAGTGCGTGCGCCGTAGGCGGGTTGTCCTGCTCGGCAAGCAGCGGCGTGAGGCGGCTTGGCCTCTGTCATCGAGCTGGCTGCGGACGAGCCCGCGCTGCGAGGCTATTCGCTCAGGTAGTGCTCGATCTCGGCCAGGGAAGTGGATTCGAACAGTCGCTCGCCTTCCTCGAGGTCCACGAGCGTCCATCGGTTGGGCTCTTTCGGTTCGGCGATCAGCTGGTATCCGGCGCGGCGAGCACGGGCCATCAGGAAGCGTAGGCGGCCGGTGTCCGGGGCGAGCTGGTGATCGTCGGTCACTGCGTACTCCCGTCGATTGTGGTTTGCCATAGACGCAAGGCCTCGGCGATACGCGTCAATTCGGTGAAGTCCAGTTGGCAAACCAGACGGACTCTCGGTGAGGGGATCTGAGTTCGGCCGGGCTCACGCCGCGGCAGTTCGTCGAGCATGTGTACCTCCGGATCGTGGTCAGAAGCCCATGTGCGGCCGGTCGGCCGGCACCATGCGGCGTGCTTCGACGAGGCGGGCCTTGGCTTGCTGTTTGATCGGGCAGACCGAGATGGGGCAATCGATGTGCCGCTGCATCACCGCGTGCGCGAGGTCGATCGTCATGGTGGGCAGGCGGCGGTGTTCGGTGATGGCCAACCCGAACGTGCCGGGTGAGGTCATCGGGACTCAACAGCGGTCGGGATGCTGCGCCAGCCGGTCCGAGCGGCGCAGGCGCGGATCGAATCGATGACTGTCAGCCCGGACGGGCGGATCGCGCAGGGCGGGAGGTGAATCCAGCGACGGAAGAGCTCGCCACGGTCGCTGGGGGAGGGGAGCGCGATGGTGGCGCCGGTGCGAACGATGGACACGTTCAGGCGGAACATCTCGGCGAAGAGGGCGGTATCGTCGGGGATGTCGGGTTCGACGAGAAAGCTCCACCGGCCGGACCGGACGTGGGAAATGATCGGCCCGGCGCCGCGGCCGCGACAGCGTTCCAGGTCCGATTGGACGGCAAGCCCGAGCGCCGACGGCATCATCAGCGCCCATACCTGCACCGCCGGTACAACAATGCGGCCGAGCTCGACGGGTTGGATCCAAGCCGGCAGGCCGCAGACATCGCGGTAGTACCGGCAGCGAGTGCGCGGCGCATCGCCGAATGGAACATGCTCCATGGCACAGACTTTCGGGGTTCGAGGGTTGGAAGCGCCCGGCCCGGTGCGATGACGGACACCGGAGCGGGAGTGACGGAACGGATTCGGGGCGTCTCCCTGCCGGGCGCAGATCCAGTTGACCACCATCGACGGTCGTCGGGAACGTTCCCGAGCGAGTTTTCGCGATCCGGCGGCGAAAGTCCCCGAGCGCCGTCACGATTGGTTCCAGTACGAACCCCGAATCGTCCGCGCAACCACTACGGAGCACCACGATGACCGCGAGTTCGACGACGACCAACTCCACGCTCCCGCGCCGCATACTCGCGGGACTACTCAGGGAGAAGCGGATAGCCGCCGGAATCTCCGTGGAAGCCGCCCGGCAAGCGATCGGCGTCTCGAAGCAGACGTTCTGGAGGATGGAGACCGGGCAACCGACGAAGATCAATCCGCTGTTCATCAGCCATCTGGCGCAGATGTACCGGGTGGATGCCAGGGACACCGAGGTGCTACTGGGTCTGACCGAGGAGACGCACGCGAAGGGCTGGTGGCACGCCTTCGGCGAGGCGATCCCGAAACACTTCGACCTGTATGTCGGCCTCGAAGACGCCGCCAAGAGCTTCAGCTCGTACCACACGATGCTGCTGCCGGGGCTGTTGCAGACCATGGACTACCGGCGCGAGGTGATCTGGGCAGAGTTTCCCGGCATGACAACGGAGGAGGTGGATCTTCGACTCGAGCTGCACAAGAGGCGGCTCGAGCGGCTACACAGCCGAGAGAATCCGCTGGAGCTGAACGTCTTGCTGGACGAATCCGTGCTTCGCCGCCGGATCGGGTCGCCGCAGATCATGGCGGACCAGTTGAACCATCTGCTGGCGACCGACCAACTGCCCCACGTATCGATCCGCGTCGTGCCGCTTGACGGCCGACGGCACAAGGGTGTCGTCACCGGCCACTTCGTCATCCTGGAGTTCCCGAACCACCCGACGGCGAACCTCACCGACCCGCCGGTCATCTACGTCCAGGGCTTTACCGGCGCGCTATACCTGGACAAGCGTGCAGAGTTCGAGCAGTACCGCGATGCGTATGCTGACATTCAGCGTGTCGCGTTGGATGAGACCGAGAGTCGTCGGTGCATCCAAGCAATAGCAGAGGAGTGGGTTCGGTGAGCGTTGATCTATCGGGAGCGCGTTGGTTCAAGAGCAGCCACAGCTCGGGGAGCCAGGAGTGCGTCGAGGTCGCTCATGTGGACGCGGGCGTCGGTGTGCGTGACTCGAAGAACCCCACTGGTCCCGTCCTCGTCTTCACCCCGGAGGTTTGGGACGGTTTCACCGCTGCTGTCCAGCACGGCGAACTCGGGTCGGCCTGACTTCTTGACGAGGCCAAGAGCCGTGCGCTAAGCCTCGATCTTGCAGAGGAGTTCGACCGTGTCCGCTGAGTTATCCCGCGGCCGCTGGTTCAAGAGCAGCCGCAGTACCGCAAGTCGCGACTGTGTCGAGGTGGCGCACCTGGCGAGTTCCGGCGTCGGTGTGCGCGACTCGAAGAACCCCGCAGGTCCCGCCCTCGTCTTCACTCCGATGGCCTGGGACGGTTTCACTGCCGCTGTCCGGCGGGGCGAGTTCGGATAGCTCTGCCCTTTGCCCGCGCTCCGCCGTCATTGCCGGAATCGCATCCGAGCGAGCAGAGGTGCGGCCCACCGATACCTCCCGGGCCTTCCTGTCTCGTGACTGCCCCAAACAGTGGCCAGTACTATTCGTGCTGGTCACGACCGGAGCGCGAGAGCGAGGCACGGCAGATGAGACCGACGGCAAGCTTGTT
Source organism: Nocardia cyriacigeorgica (assembly GCF_029868385.1). GTDB lineage: Bacteria > Actinomycetota > Actinomycetes > Mycobacteriales > Mycobacteriaceae > Nocardia > Nocardia cyriacigeorgica_F. The sequence goes on from NZ_JARWNX010000040.1 coordinate 203,402, forward strand.
TCACGGTGCCCTCGCGGCAATCCTGCCGTGTGCCCCGATCGCCTGCACGATGCCGGGAACGGATTCACCGTCGGAGGAGACCGCGACAACCCGGCACGGCGATACCCGCACCGACACTGCTGCGTTGGTGAAGTACTTCCCAGCCATCGGCAATCCCGAAACGGCACAGTGGGTCACCTGGAACAACGCGTCGGAACGGACACCCGGCCCCACGATCTACTGGATCGAAGCCGTCATCAGGCTGACACCCGCCGATGCCGACCGCCTACGCAACACCTACAAACCCGCACCGACCGCCGCGAGACCAGAACTCACATCGCAAGTTCAGCAGGTTGTCCCACCGGGACGCTACGCCACCGGCCCTGACCTCGACCGTGCGCTGCGCAGTGGACCCGAGTGGCGCGGGAACGCCACCGGATACCTGCAGGAAAACGCACCGATCCTAGTGCTGTCGGGATCAGCCGGCGGATGATTTCCAGCGGTCGGCGACAGCATGATCCAGGGCTGCGGCACGGATGGGTGACACCGACCTGGTTGCCGACAGACAGGACTGGAACGACGTCATCGTGCCCAAGTCCTACCCGCATGAGTTCCGTGGGAGGCGCGCGTCGTCTCTTGCACCTTTCGGGCTGCTATGGCCGCATCGACAGCAGTGGCCACACGGCGCGCGGCTTCCTGCCAGCGGCGTAGTTCATGAACCGCCGGTGCCAGTTCGAAATCGTTGTGGTGGGCTGTCGCCGACAGCTCCGACCACAGCAGACGGGCTTCGGCCGCGGCTTCCTCGCCGATGTATTTGGGCAGGACCAGCAGTTGTGCCCGCACTGTCACACGCTCCATCTGCGGCGACACGGCCCGCCACAACTCGAGGATGGCCTGTTCGATCGCGATCCGCAGCATCCAGGCCGCGGCTCGTGGCCACATCCCGCCGACGTCGGCACCCGCGTCGGTGATGAGTGTGTCCGCCGTGCGCAGACGCGAGTGGACGGCAGTCAGCGATTGATCCACTTGGCGATCCTCTCCGCGCGGTTGACGAGATCACCGAGTTCGTCCCGGGTGCTGCCGTGGGCGCCGCTGTTGCAGGTCCGGACAACGTCGGATGCCCAAGGTGCCAGTTCTTTGTCGAGGTGAGTGAGCACGTCGGATTCCCTGGTCCGGTCATAGAACACCGCCAGCGCCAGCTTCTGTACGGTGCGCTCGGCCCTGTCGAGCTGCTCGGTGATGTCGGATTGAGGGAATCCGTGCTCGCCGAGAACACGTCTGACCTTGGTGGTGGCTGCTGATTCGATCGCGAGCCGACAGCACAGTGCGATCATCTCGTCCGCCTCCTCGCGGGGAAGGTTGCGGGTGAGACTCAGCGCGCGAGCGTCATCGATGTAACGGCGAACCGGGTCGATCGACACCCGGACTTCGACAACAGATCGTTCCCGCCGTTGAACGTCGAGGACTGTCGCGGGAATCTGCAAGCGCCGCACGGCTTCTTGCAGGCGCAAGTCGTGGGTGAAGACGATGACCTGCCTCGTGCGTGCGACATCGGCGAGCACCCGCGCCAACCCGTCGACCTTCGCGGGGTCCATCGATTGCACGGGGTCGTCGATCATCAGGAACCGGAATGGGCTCTGCTCGGCGGTGGCCCGCGGCAGGAACAACGACAGTCCGAGCGCGTGCAGCTCACCCTGGCTCATCACCCCCAACGCGGCACCGGCGACGCCGTCGACAGTGACGTCGAGATTGACTCGCCGAGTCTGCGCCGTCCCCTCCAGCACCACGTCGCCGAGCTCGACATTGCTCTGCTGTCGCAGTGTTGTCCAGACCCGCTGCGAGAGCTCGGTCAGCGGCCGCATGCGCTCATTGCGCAGGGTCCCGGCCGCGTTCTTGAGCCAGCTCTCCGCGGCTTTGACTGTTTTCAGCTCGTCAGGCGCGCCGGCGCAGGTCGTCGCCATCTCGACCCAGACAGCGATCTGCCGGGCCAGCGGTGCCCAGACGTCATCGAGTCTGACCAGTTCGATCCGAGCGCGCGCCTGTAGCGCGGCCAACTCGGCACGCGCCCGCCGATGGCGGGCGGGCATTCGGGAGTGCAGCGACGTGGGCTCGCTACCCGCGAGCTCGGCCCACTCACGCCACGCGAGGACAGCAGCCGTCGAGTCTATCGGGCAGTTCGATAGGGCCGCGGGAAGCGGTCGGATCAGCTCGCGGACGTGGTCTGATGCCGCCGCGTGTTGCTTCTGCGCCTCGGCGAGTTCTCCAGTGCGAGTGCGAATGTCGGAGATCGTCTGCCGCGTGGATTCCCGCCATTGCTCGTCGAGTTCGCCCTCACCGCACACCGGGCACAGGCAGTCGGCATCCTCGGCGAGTTCGGATGCGAGCACGAGGATGTCGAGCATCCGCGCGCTGGCTTCGGCATCGGCGGTCGCGACGCCGAGGAGGCGGGTCGTCGCCGCTGTGAGTCGGCTGAGAGCAGCATCGACGGCTTCTTCCGATGGCAGCTCGACCGCGGTTACCGCCGACAGCGATGCGCCTGCTTCCGGCGATTTCTCGGCGCCGAGCACAACACGTGAGAGCGCCTCGAGATCGACCTGGCGCGCTTGCAGGTGTTGCTCGGCCGTTCGCGCGCGCTCGTCCTCGAGGATCGAGAGTTCCGCGAGCAGAGTTTCCTTGCCGCGCTTGGTTTCCTTGATCGCCTTGTCGAGGTCCAGGCGTCTGCGTTGCAGGGTAGCCAACGCGGTCGTGAGGTCGTCCAGGCCGAGCAGGCTGTGCAGCGCGTCGTACATGCTGCTCGGTGTCCCGTCGATGAGGGATCCCAGCTCGCTATAGGAAAGGAACGGGCGATACAGCTCGAGAGGTTTCGCGAGTCGCGAACGGTCCAGCGGGGCCGCATCACCTGCCTTGCGCTGGGATATCCATTGACCAGCTTCCAGGGCCGTGCCGGGGCCCCAGCTTCCGCTGATGGTCAGCGGGTTGTCCGGGCATTCGGTCTGTAGCTCGACAGCAATGTACGGTGTCGTGCCTTCGTGCAGGTTGCGCCAGCCGTCTTTCCAGATCTTGGATTTGTTTGCCCAGCGTTTGTTGTCGCCGGTGATCGCGAACTCGGCAGCCTCCGCGAAACTGGACTTGCCACAACCATTTCGGCCTACCACGAGGGTCAGGCCTAGTGAGGGCTGAATGGGGAGCCGGGCTTGTGGCCCGATCCCTCGAAAGCCGCTGACCGTGATCGACCGGACGAACATCCCGGCCAGTGTGTCGCCCGTGCCGCTCGTCGCGGGGCCGGCGCTCTCCGGGAATGACGCCAGGACGGTCTCAGCGACCGCGGTGGGCACTGTGGTGTCGGCTGCCAGTGCCGCGGCGACGAGATCGGTGAGACGTCGGGTGGACGAATCGGATGTACTGGTGACAGATGACAGATCTTGCATCGACGATCCCCCTGATCGTGTGAGAAGGCCTCGATGTGCTGGAGGCCAGAGACGCGTCAATCGTGAGCCGCCCCGATCCTAGCCGGATTATCCCAGCCAGGTGTGTGCTCTCGGCAAACGTCGAGACAGATACCGCGCGCGGCAACTTCGAGAGCATTCGTGGCATCGACCGCGTGAAATATGAAGCGAAACAGCTACATGCATGCCGTCGTCAAGATGCCGGCGACAACCCGGCAACCCTTGTGTCCGCGACTTCAACGACGAGCACAACCATCGGCATCGGCATTCGGCGCTGGGCCAGCCGAGGTGAGGTGGCCCGGTAGGCCATCCGGTGTCATCGCAGTGCGACCTTGGCCCCGCCCGAGAACATCGAATCGTGCAGTTCCAGTGCGGCGGGCACAGTACCGAACGGCACGTCGAAGACGATCGTGACGTCGACGGAGTTGCCGGGGTTGATCGGTGTGGAGAGGTGGTCGTTGACGTTCAACTCGGCCATGGTGTCGTTCTCGTACCGGCGGCCATGGTCGTCGAACAGCTTCTGGTTGCTGCTGAAGTAGGTCTGCGGGCGGTCGCCGATGTTGGTGACGGTGACGTGTACGAGGATGTATTCGCCCTGTGCGGTCTTCTGCATATAGGGGTTGTCGCCGATGGTCGATACCGGGGGATCCACTGCGGTGACGGTGAATTCGAACTTGCCGTCGCGGACGGAGGCACCGGAGGGCGCCGTGTCGAAATCCTTTTCGGCAGGTTTACCGGGTTCGCCGGGATTGCCCGGTTCCGGGTTCGCGGCGGAGGTGAAGGTGGCGTCGCTGTCGGATGAGTTGTTGGCGGCGATGCCGACGATGCCGAAGCAACCGCCGCACAGCAGAATGACGGCGCCGATCAGGATCCACGGCCAGACGGGCATCTTGCGCTTGGGCGGCTGGAACGGCTGCGGGTAGGGCTGGGGGCCGGTCGGGTAGGTCATTGAAACTCCTGGGGTGGGCTCTGGGTTGAATGTTTCAGTCGGTTGGAGCCGCGGCCTCCGGCCAGCGGATGATGGGTGCTGGCACCGGCAGCCCGTGTGCTCCGGCTCCGGCAGTTCGCTCGATGCCGATCAGTCGTGCGGCAGGTGACCCGGTGCGGTCGGTCAGGTACCAGCCGCCACCGACCGCGAAGACTCCCGCCACCGGTGCGTGGATCGCGAATCCGGTGATGCCGAACAAGCCGTAAGGTGCTTGGTCGAAGACGGCGGTCACGATGTCGCCGTGGGACAGGCCGGCGACATCCGGCTCGGTGTGCGGCGTGAGCGGTTTCACCGATGCCTCGAGCGAGAACAGGTCAGCGACCGGCCGCCGCGACTGCCCGTTGGTGTCCAGGGGCTGTCCGCCGAGCAGGTATCCGCCGGTTGCGCCGGACACCACGACGGTTCCGCAGACCAAGTGCCGGCCGTACAGGTCCGAACGGAACGCGGCCGTCGCGGTGGTGCCGGGTGTGATCGTCGTCAGTGTCTCGACCAGGCGCGACACGTTTCGCCTGCCGGAGAAGTTCAGTGCATCGAGAGAGTGCATGGTTGCTCCTGATGGTTCGCTGGGAATCCTGGTCAGCGGCAATCGCGCCGGCCGGCCGGGCTGAGCAGGCCGAGTCGAGTGCCGGTGGCGTGCGCCAGCCCGGTGAGGTCATCGGCACCGGCGAGACGGGCGAGACGGATGGCGATATCTGCGGCGGCGGTGGCGTCGGCGCCGGCTTCGTGATGGTTGTCGAGATCGACGCCGAGCGCCTGCGCGACGGTGCTCAACCGGTACTTCGCCAGCGGCAGTTGACGTGCGCCCACACCTTGGTGCAGCCGTACACCCAGGTCGGCACCGGCACCCGGCTGTGACCGCACGCTTGATACACCGCGCCCATATCGAACTGGGCGTTGTGGGCCACGACCGGCAGGTCGCCGATCACAGCACGGACCTCCTGCCCGCGCTGCGCGAAGCTCGGCTGGTCGGCCACCATCGAGGGGGTGATCTTGTGGATCCCCATATTGCGAGGTGCGAACGTGGACACCGGATCTGGAGGGCGGCACAGCCACTGCTGAGTGCTGACGCGTTCGCCCTCGCGGACGATCGAGACGCCGATCGAGCAGATGCTGCCGTACTTCGGGTTCGCGGTTTCGACGTCCAACGCCGCGAAGGACAGGTTCTTTGTCATCAGATGATCTCCGGGGGAGTGGGCGAGCTCTGGGGCGACGACCGGCTGCCGAGATCGGCACCATCACGGCTGGTGGGAAGGTGTGTCGTGCAGTTGATCCCGGCTGGCCGGGGCCGAAGAAGTGAGCTCGTCTGGGCAGGGGTGATCGGACCGCGAACCGTTTGGGGATCGCGGTCGACGAGGTGACGGCGCTCAGCCGTCAGGGGTTGTCAGCGGGCTATGACAGTCCGTCGAAGCTGCCGGTGGCCATCAGGGTCAGCAGATGTAGCGGGATCTCGGCGTGCGGGACCACCGACAGCCGGTAGCGGCCGCCGTTGAGCCGGTCGCACAGCACGACCGCGCCGGGCACGCTGCCCATGGCCGCCTTATCGGCATTGCAGGCCCATTCGGCGTCGTAGCCGGAGTAGTGGCGGACGTGGGCTTCGGCCGCAGCGGTGCCGGCGCCGAGGCCGCCGACGAGTGTGGCCGCGGCGGCGGCGGTCAGGACGGTCGCGGTGAGTCGGGTTCGAGTGAACATGGTTCTCCCTGATCAGGGCAGCGGCGCCGGGCCGGTGCCGGGGGTGTGGTCGTCGCGCGGCGGCTGGCTGGTGAGGTGCCAGCCACCGCAGCGCGAGCAGTGATAGGTGCGCTGTTCGCGCCGGCGGGGATCGGTGTGGTCGATCCCCGCCAGCACCAGCTCCGCGGTCTCCGGGTCGAAGTAGCGGATCTTCCCGGTCGCGTCGCAGCGGGACCGGCGCGGCAGCGGAGGCAGTTCCCGCAGGTCGTGGCCGTGCCGCAGGCGCAGTGGCCGGTGGCCGCGGGCGGCGAGCCGGCGCCTGGCGCCCCGGTGCAGTGCACGGTCGGCGAGCTGATCGCGGTGCTGACGCATGGCAAACCTCCTGTGACACAACGTGATCGGGATGGAAGCTGCGGCGAACCATGCCGCCGTCGCTGGGTGCGATGTAACAGTAGAACAGCAATGAAAACATTGTCAATCAATATTGCGGAGATTGACTTTAACGACGTGGTGGGTGAAGCTATCCGGACACGAGAGGAGGCGTATGTCAGACACCGCCCCACTGGTCACCGCCGCGGAGATCTCCCGGCTGGCCGGTGTCACCCGAGCTACTGTCAGCAACTGGCGCCGGCGGCATCCCGACTTCCCGTCTCCCGCGGGTGGCAGCGAGTCGCGGCCGGTGTTCGACCTCGGCGATGTCCGCAGCTGGTTGCGTGAGCACGGGGTGGAATCGGCGGAATCACCACTGCGGGAATTGCGCACCCTGCTCCGTGCTCATGTCGCGCCGCAGGACATCCCCAGGCTGCTGGACGAGCTCGCCGCCGCAGGCGAGGACAACGCCGCGCGTGGCGATTCGGAGATCATGCGGACGATGCGGGCCGCGGTGGCGGATGCGGGCATCGCGCAAACGGTGGAGGCGCTGGCCGAACGTGGTCTGGAGGAAGGCCCGACGACTGGCGTCTACCGCACACCGGATGCGGTCGCGGATCTGATGGCCGAGCTGGCGCGCCCAGGGGCGGATGCCGTCATCGGCCGGGTGCTGGATCCGGCGTGCGGTAGCGGCAGCCTGCTGGCCGCGGCCGCCCGGTTCGGCGCTCAGGCGTGTTTCGGCCAAGACATTCTTGCGGTGCAGGCACAGCGCGCCGCCATGCTGTTATCGGTCGATGCCCCGGACACCGAGGTCACCGTCCGCGCGGGCGACAGCCTCCTTGCCGATGCGTTCGCTGGCGTGGACGTGGATGCGGTCCTGAGTAATCCGCCGTATCAGCAGCGTGATTGGGGTGCCGACGACCTGTCCCTCGACCCCCGATGGAAATACGGGGTGCCCGCACGGGGCGAATCGGAGCTGGCCTGGGTGCAGCATGCGCTGGCGCATCTGCGGCCAGGTGGTACCGGTGTGCTGCTGCTACCGCCGGCGGTCGCCTCGCGTGGCTCCGGCCGCCGAATCCGCGGTGAGTTGTTGCGTCAGGGTGCGCTGCGCGCGGTCATCGGATTACCGGCGGGCGCCGCCCCGCCACGGCAGCTGGGCCTGCATCTGTGGGTGCTGCGCGGGCCCGACGGCAGCGGTGCCGCCGACGTGCTGTTCATCGACGCGACTACCCGCGATTCGGCGGTCGATCATGCGGGGGAGTGGAAGGAGCTGTCGGAGACCATCGCCGAATCCTGGCGCGCATTCGACCGCGGTGATATCGAATCCGCCGCCATCGCCGATGTAGCGGCTGTGGTGCGGGTGATGGACGTGCTCGACGAGGACGTGGACCTGACGCCCGGACGATATGTCCGGGCGGCGGTCGATGCTGCCCGGACGGTGGACGCGGTCGAGACCACCGTGGTCGACTTGGCGGGCGATATCGCGGCACTGCGCGGTGCGTTCGACGAGCTCCCGGAGCTGACCGGCGTCGAAGAGCGGGCGTGGCGCACGGCGACGGTCGCCGATCTCGACAAGGGCGGCGCGCTGCGAGTGCTCGCCTACCGTTCGCGTGAGGAAGCCGGGCCGGTGGCCGAATCCGATCTGGGCAGGCCGGTGCTGACCGGCCGCGACCTCGTCACCGGCGCCCCGCCGTCCGGGGTGGTCGATGCGGAGTGGTCTGGCTCGGTGGTCGTGGTCGAAGTCGGTGATGTGGTGATTCCGCAGTTGCGCGGTACCCGCGACGGTCAGCTCGGCGCGCGAGTCGCCGACTCCGGCGATGCGGGTGCGGTGCTCGGGCCGAATGTCTTCCTGCTGCGTCCGGACCCGACCCGGGTCGATCCCTGGTTCCTCGCCGGATTCGCCGCCGGACCCGACAATGCCGCCGCCATGGTCGGCGCGACCACGATCCGGGTCATCCCCAGCCGCCTGCGCATCCCGCTGCTGCCAATGGAACAGCAACAGCGCTATGGCGCGGCCTTCCGGCAGTTGCACCGATTACGCACAACCGCCCGCCGCGCCGACGCCACCGCGGGCAGACTGACCGAACTGATCACCGCCGGCCTCACAGTCGGCGCACTCGAACCACAGAAGCACTCCGCCGATACCGCGGAAACCACCTCTCGGAAAGGTAGGAAGTGAACACCAATAAGCACACCGAGCTGGCCAACCACGCATGGTCGGTCGCCGATCTGCTGCGTGGGGATTACAAGCAGTCCGACTACGGCAAGGTGATTCTGCCGTTCACCGTGTTGCGAAGGCTGGAGTGTGTGCTGGAGCCGACGCGGGAGAAGGTGCTCGCGGTGGTGGAGGCGCGCAAGGGCAGCGATCTGGATCTGGATCCGTTCCTGAAGAAGGCTTCCGGTGTCCGCTTCTACAACGTCACGCCGCTGACCTTGAAGTCCATCTTGTCCGATCCGGGACAGGTGGCGAAGAACATGACCAACTATGTCGGCGGGTTCTCCGATAACGCCCGCGAGGTGCTGGAGAAGTACGAATTCGCCCAGCAGATCAAGCGGCTCGACGGTGCGGGCCTGCTGTATCAGGTGATCGGCAAGTTCGCTGATCTGGATCTGCATCCCGAACGGGTCTCCAACCACAATATGGGCTACGTGTTCGAGGAGCTGATCCGGCGTTTCGCGGAACAGTCCAATGAGACCGCCGGTGAGCATTTCACCCCGCGGGAGGTCATCGAACTCATGGTGAACCTGCTGATCGCGCCCGATGTCGACCTGGTCGGCACCCCTGGCGTGACGCGCAAGGTGCTCGACCCCGCCTGCGGTACCGGTGGCATGCTCAGCGCCGCCGAGGAACACATCAAGGACCTGAATCCGCATGCGCGCGTGGAGGTCTACGGTCAGGAACTGAACCCCGAATCATGGGCGATCTGCCGTTCGGACCTGATGATCAAAGACCAGGATCCGGACAATATCGTCTTCGGCAACTCCTTCAGCGACGATGGCCACAAACACCTGCGCGCCGACTACCTACTGGCCAATCCGCCGTTCGGGGTGGAGTGGAAGAAGGTCAAGGAAGCCGTCGAATGGGAGCACAAGAACCTCGGCGACGCCGGCCGTTTCGGCGCCGGCCTGCCCCGCATCAATGACGGCTCCCTGCTGTTCTTGCAGCACATGATCTCCAAGATGAAGCCCGTCGGCCCCGACGGTGGCGGTAGCCGCATCGCCATCGTCTTCAACGGTTCACCACTGTTCACCGGTGCCGCCGAATCCGGTGAATCCAATATCCGCCGCTGGATCATCGAAAACGACTGGCTCGAAGCCATTGTCGCCCTGCCGGATCAGTTGTTCTACAACACCGGCATCTCCACCTACTTCTGGATCCTCAGCAACCGCAAGTCTGCTGAGCACCGGGGCAAAGTGGTGCTGCTCGACGCGCGCGACTACTGGGAGAAGATGCGCAAATCTCTCGGCGACAAGCGCAAGTACGTCGGCAAGGAGCAGATCGACGAGATCACCCGCCTCTACCGCGACGCCATCGACGTCGCCGCCGACCCCGACCACCCCCTGCACAGCAAGGTGAAGGTCTTCGCCAACAGCGATTTCGGCTACCAGCGCATCACCGTCGAACGCCCCCTGCGCCTGCGCTTCGAACTCACCGCGGAAGCCCTCGACCAGCTCGCTGCCTCAGCGCCCGTTCGCAAGCAGTACACCGACCCCACCGTCTTTACCGACCTACTGCGCCCGCTGGTCGGCTCGACCTGGAAAACCAAGGCCGACGCCATCACCGCGCTGAAAGACGCGGTGGCCGGTGCCGGCGAACCCTGGCCCACCGGCGCACCCTTCGCCAAAGCCTTCCGCGACGCCCTCGGCGTCCGCGACCCCGAAGGTGAGCTCCAGCTCGTCAAGGGTTCTCCCGAACCCGACACCGAACTGCGGGACTACGAGAACGTGCCCCTCGAAGAGGACGTGAACGAATACCTCGCCCGCGAGGTGCTCCCGCACGTACCCGACGCGTGGATCGACTACAGCAAGACGAAGATCGGGTACGAGATCCCGTTCACCCGCCACTTCTACGTGTACACGCCGCCGCGTCCGCTAGAGGAGATCGATGCGGAGTTGAAGGCGTTGGAGGCGGAGATTCAGGAGTTGTTGGGGGAGGTTACGCAGTGAGTAAGGTCCGGCTGCGGCATCTTGCGCAAATTAACCCTCCGACTCCTGCGTTCGACCGTTTAGGTGCCGAGGAAGAATTGACATTCCTGCCGATGGAGGCGGTATGGCCTGGCTCCTGGCGGGAGCTGAGTAGAAGGCGCACCAAAGCCGCAGTCGCAACGGGGTTCACAAGATTTCAAGACGGAGACGTCCTGGTTCCAAAGATTACGCCTACGTTCGAGGCTGGCCGCGCCGTGTTGGTTGATGGCCTCCAGAACGGTGCCGGTGCAGGTACAACCGAGCTGCACGTCCTCCGTGCTGCCAGAGAAATTGATCCTCGGTTCCTGCTGTACCTAGTCAACACCCATCAGTTCCTGAAGCTGGGTGAGGCAGAAATGTACGGTGTTGCCGGTCAACAGCGCGTGCCGGATTCGTTTCTGAGGGATCTGGATGTTGCGCTGCTCCCACTCGAGGAGCAGCGCCGCATCGCCGACTTCCTCGACGCCGAAACCTCCCGCATCGACCGGCTTGTTTTTCTAGGCATGAGGTCCATTAAGGGGCTGGAAGAGCGGGGGGACGCCATAGTTGATCGAGAGGTCCTCCAGTCTTCAAGCTCGACGACGAAGCTATTCTACGGGTTGTCGGTACTTAGGGATGGAACGCATCAGCCGCCGCAGCGTACTGCATCAGGCGTTCGATTTCTTACAGCCCGTAACGTATCGACCGGAGTTTTGCGGACTACTGAATTCGATAGTTTCGTCAGCGAGGAAGATGCCGCGTCTCTAGAGAAGTCATTTGAAGTTATCCCAGGTGATATTCTTCTTTCGGTTAAGGGGACAGTTGGAGCGTGCGCGATTGTGCCAGTTGGATTCGGCCGGGTGGTCCTGGATCGAAATGTGGCGCTCCTTCGAGTCGTAGACGGGGCATCGAGTCTATGGCTCACGTATGTACTGCGGTCGCGATTTGTTCAGGACCAAATGCGGATATCCATCACAGCAGCTGCGCAACCCGGGCTCCCATTGGGCGTAATTCGTCAGCTGCGTGTTCCGGATGTTGAATTTAGTATGCAACATTCGTTGGCTAATCGAGTAGCGATGGTCTGGGAGGATCTTGCCAACTTGCGTGCCGCGATCGAGAGGCGGAACCGGCTCCTCTCCGAACGCCGCCAGTCCCTAATCACCGCCGCCGTAACCGGCCAATTCGACGTATCAACCGCCAGCGGCCGAAACGCAACCCAGGGGGTATAACCGCAATGAGCCCGGTCCATGACGAACTCACCTTCGGCGACTCCATCGTCGCCGCCATGCTCGGCAACGGTTGGCGTGAGAGCATCGCGCGGCGCAATCCCGAGTTCGGCGTGGACCGGGGCGAATCGCCCGTCCTCGACTGCGGCTGCGTCCTCCTTCGCCAGCAACTTGCTCACTAACATGACCACTAGCATGCTAGCTTGCTACCACGTGAGCATGTTGCCGAGCGGAGGAGTGCCGCGATGAGCGTGACCGACCTGGACGAGATGGTCGCCTTTCTCCGGTCCGTCGGTCGCGATGACGCCGATGTCGAGGTCAAGAAGGCGGCGGGTGGAATGCCGCGCAGTGTGCGCGACACGTTGTCGGCGTTCGCGAACACTCGCGGTGGGCTGATCGTGCTGGGGTTGGATGAGGAGTCCGGGTTCGCGGCGACAGGTGTGGCCGACGCGGGGAAGATGTCCGCCGACCTCGCTGCCGTCTGTGCCGAGATGGAGCCGCCACTGCGGCCGGTGATCCAGGCGGTGCCGTTCGAGGAGGTCACGCTGGTGATCGCCGAGGTCCCCGAACTGCTGCGGGAACAGAAGCCGTGCTTCTACCGGGGCGCGGGGATCGTCAACGGCAGTTTCGTGCGGGTCGGTGACAGCGATCGCCGGATGACCAGCTACGAGGTGCAGCTGATGCTCGCCAACCGCGGGCAGCCACGCCACGACGAGGAGCCGGTGCCCGGCACCGGTATCGACGATCTGAACCCGGCAGCGGTGTCGGCGTTGCTCGACCGGCTGCGCAAGTCCCGGCCGCACGCCTACGCCGGGCTCGACGATCACGATGTGTTGCGCCGGATGCGGGTGCTGGTGCGGTCCGGCGACGGCGAGGCGCTCTCGGTGGCCGGGTTGCTCGCGCTCGGCGGGGTTCCGCAGGAGCAATTCCCGCAACTGGCACTGACCTTCGTCCACTACCCGACCCCCGACGGTGCCGAACTCGACACCGGGGTGCGGTACCTCGATTCGATCGTCGCGGAAGGGCCGATCCCGATCATGGTGCAGGACACCATGCAGGCCTTGCGCCGGAATATGAAGCGCCGGGCGGTCATCAGCGGGGTCGGCCGGCAAGACGTCTGGGAATACCCGGAGGTCGCGTTGCGTGAAGCCGTGGTCAACGCCCTCGTTCATCGAGATCTGTCGCCGGATTCGCGTGGCACCCAGGTGCAGGTGGAGATGTATCCCGATCGCCTTGTGATCAGGAACCCCGGTGGTCTCTTCGGGCCCGTTACCGTCGACCATCTGGGTGAGGAGGGCGCCTCATCAGCCCGTAATGCCACCCTGCTGCGGTTGTTACGTGATGTGGTGCTGCCCGAGGACGGGCGGCCGGTGTGCGAGAACATCGGTTCCGGTATCCGGACCATGGTGCGTTCGCTGCGCGCGGCCGGGATGCGCGCGCCGGAGTTTCGCGATCGGATCGCCCAGTTCTCGGTCATCTTCCCGAATCATTCGCTGCTCGGCGCCGAGGTGGTCGGCTGGATCGAAGGTCTCGGTGCGCGCGAGCTCACCGAGAGCCAATGCCTGTGCCTGGCCGTCCTGCGCGATGGTGGGTTCCTGGACAACTCGGGGTATCGACGGGTAACCGGCGTTGATTCACGGGTGGCGACCACCGAACTCCAAGACCTCGTCTCGCGCGGATTGGTCGCCCGCGAGGGAACCGGACGGTGGACGCGGTACCAACTCGCGCCCACCGCCACCCCAAACTCCACATCGGCGGCGCGGCGGGCCGACCGGCGCGCGGACATACTTACCGCTATCGGAGCCGCGGAACTGACCCGTGCGCAGATCGCGGCCCGAACCCACTTGCCGGACAGCACCACCAGACGGTGGCTGGCGACCCTGGTGGCAGACGGAGAGGTCGAGCAGATCGGCCGGCCCCGTAGCCCCAATGTCCGATATCGCCGAGTAACCCGACCGACACGGTCCGGCCCGGCTGCGGCCGGTCACACACCCGACACCAAGGGGGAACAATGAGCCCGGTCCATGACGAACTCACCTTCGGCGACTCCATCGTCGCCGCCATGCTCGACAACGGTTGGCTCGCAGGCAATCCGCACGAGTACAGGCCCGAGCTCGGCTTGGATCTGGGCGAATTGCTCGCCTTCATCGGTGCGACGCAGCAGCAGGAGTGGGATGAGCTGGTCTCCTTCTACGGCGGCGATGAGCGGGCCGCCGAGCTCGGGTTCGCGAGGGCCGTGGATCAGCAGATCGGGCTCAAGGGGCTGATCGAGACCCTGCGGTCGGGGGTGAAGGATCGGGGAGTGCGGATCCGGCTGGCGTATTTCAAGCCGAATCTGGTGACTTCGCCGGATGATCTGCGGGACTACCGCGCCAATCGGCTGACGGTGGTACGCGAGTTGCCATACGCAACGAAGCAAGCCGACGCGAAGAATCGACTCGATCTGGCCTTGCTGCTCAACGGGATTCCGGTGGCGACGGCCGAGTTGAAGAATCCGCTGACCGGGCAGACGGTGGAGCACGCGAAGGATCAGTATCGCAGTGAACGCGATCCCAGTGAGCTGATCTTCACCCGGCGGGTAATCGCGAACTTCGCTGTCGACCCGCATCTGGTGTTCGTGGCGACCCAGCTGAAGGTGAAGAAGACGCGGTTCTTGCCGTTCAATACCGGTTCGGAGGGGCCGGGCAAGGCCGGCGGTGCGGGAAACCCGGCGTCCACCATCGAGGGCAAGCATGCGACCGCGTATCTGTGGGAGCAGATCTGGCATCCGGACAACTGGCTGGACCTGCTGGAACGGTTCGTGCACACCCACGAATCGAAAGGTCCCGGTGGGCGGGGCAGCCGCACGATCATCTTCCCGCGCTATCACCAGTGGGATGTGGTCAAGAAACTCACCGCGCATGCGTCCACGCACGGTGCGGGACACAACTATCTGGTGATGGCGTCGGCCGGGTCGGGCAAATCGAACACCATCGGCTGGCTGGCGCATCGGCTCACCGATCTGCACACTGCGGCCGATCCCGCCCAGCTCGATCCCGCGGCCGGGTTGACGCCGGGGACACCGGTGTTCGACAAGGTCATCATCATCACCGACCGCCGCAATCTGGACAGTCAGCTGAGCGAAACGGTCGGTAGTTTTGAGCGGGTGCACGGCCTGGTCGTCAAGATCGACGACAAGCAGGGCGCGAAGTCTAAGCAGTTGGCCAAGGCGCTCACGCAGGGATCCGGCAAGATCATCACCGTCACCCTGCACACCTTCCCGGCGCTGCTGGATTTCCTGCGCCGTAATCCCACCGAACTGCGCGGCGGCAAGTTCGCGATCATCGTGGACGAGGCACATTCCTCACAGTCCGGTGATGCCGCGACCGCGGTGCGGGCGGCGCTGCGCGACCTGGGCCTGGATGCCGACGACGAAGAGGACGGCGCGACGGAGCTGAAGCTGGAACAGCGGCTGGACCGCAAGGCCGCCGAACGGGCGCAGGCAGCGAATCTGTCGTACTTCGCCTTCACCGCGACGCCTAAAGCCAAGACGCTCGAATCGTTCGGCACTCTCGACGGCGACCGCTACCGCCCCTTCCACACCTATTCGATGCGTCAGGCCATCGAGGAGGGCTTCATCCTCGACCCGCTGCGCAACTACGTCACCTACAAAACGTTCTACCGCCTGGTCAACGAGAACCCCTCCGACCGCGAGGTGCCCGAATCCAAGGCCAAGACGATGCTGGCCCGGTTCGCGCTCACCCATCCCTCCACGGTCGTGCAGCAGGCGCAGGTGATCGTGGAGCACTTCGTCGAGCACACCCGCGATCTGCTCGGTGGGCGGGCAAAGGCCATGGTTGTCACCGATTCCCGCAAGAGCGCGGTCGCGATGGCGCGGGCCATCAAACGGCATCTGGCCGATATCGGCTACGACAAGAAGTATCCGGATATCGGTGTGCTGGTGGCCTTCTCGGGCCCGCTGGATTATGAAGGCGAGGAGACCACCGAATCCAAGGAGAACGGCGGCCTACCCGAATCCCAGCTGCCGAAGGCCTTCGCCTACACCCGCGCCGACGATCTCGCCACCCGATCCGGTGGTGCCGGACAACGCGAGTACCGCATCCTCGTGGTCGCCGAGAAATACCAGACCGGTTTCGATCAGCCGTTGCTCACCACCATGTACGTGAACAAGAAGCTGCACGGAATCGCCGCCGTGCAGACCTTGTCACGGCTCAACCGCACCCATGAACTGAAATCCCAATCCGATCTCGCCGTCCTCGACTTCGCCAATGACGGCGAGGACATCCAGGAATCGTTTCGGCCCTACTACGAGCTGGCCGAGACAATGCCGACCGACCCGAACCTGTTGTATCTGGCGCAGACCAAGGTGATGGCCGCGCCGATACTCATCGAATCGGAGATGCGGGCGTTCGCCGATGCCTATCTGACCGCCGAACAGCAGGCTGCCGGATCGCAGTCGAAATGGCAGAAGCTGCACGCCGAGCTGTACCGGCACCTCCAGCCGGCGGTCGACCGGTTCGCGGCGCTGCTGCACAGCGATGAGGAATCGGATGTGGAGCTGGCCGAGCAGTTCCGGATCGAGCTGCGCGATTACGTCCGCAAGTACGGATTCTTAGCCCAGATCGTGCCGTATCAGGACGCCGAGCTGGAACTGCTGCACCTGTACGGCAAGCATCTGCTGAACGTACTGCCGCGGCGTGCCGACGGTGGTGTGGACGTCGGGCAGGTCGATCTCAGCCACGTCCGGGTACAGCACATCGGCGATCTCGACCTCGGGCTCGCACCCGAGGGTCCGGCCACCCTGCGTGGGTTCGGTGAATCGGCTGCTGCGCCGAAGGAACCGGAGAAGTCACTGCTGTCGGAGCTGATCGAACAGCTCAACGAACGCTTCGGCACCGAATTCGACGAGGGTGATCTGGCCAAGCCGTATCAGGAGGCGCTGGCCGACCCGGAAGTCCAGCTGGCCGCCGTTGCCAACCGCAGCGAGGACGAATTCCAGGGCAAGTTCGTCGAAGTGTTCCAGGACAAGATGATGGAACACTTCGACACCGTCGCCGATCTGGGCAACAAGTACTTCAGCCGTTCCGAACCGGCGTTCAAGGAAACGCTCAACCGGCATGCCAGCCGGGCCGCCTGGCGGATGATCCGGCGACAGCACGGACTGGACGGCGTAGCGTGACCGGGTGCCGTTGTCCGGCGGGGACGCCTTCCGGTCGCATATGGTGCAGGCGCGGCGAAGTCTGCCGGTAGTGGTGTAGGGGAACAGGGGACGATCAATGCGGGTGCGGCGCATCGATAACCGGTACGAGCTCACCGAGCAGATCTCATCCGGCGGCATGGGTTCGGTGTGGCGTGGCTACGACATCGTGCTCGACCGCGAAGTCGCGGTGAAAACCATCCGCGTCGATCAAGTGGTCACCGCGGAACAAGCCGAGGAATTCACCGAGCGCTTCCGCCGCGAAGCCAGAGTCACCGCCCGTATCCGCCACCACGGGGTGCCGCAGGTGTTCGACGCTGTGCTGGATGCGTCGTTCGAGACGGTGTACCTGGTGATGGAACTCATCGACGGAGTTCCGTTGCAGAACTACATCGACCCGGATCACCCGCTGCCGCTGTCCTGGGTGGCGTCGGTGGCGGCCCAGATCGCTACCGTGCTCTCGTACGCACATGCGCTGCCAGTCGTGCACCGCGATCTCAAACCCGGGAATGTACTGATCACTCGCGACGGTGCGGTGAAGGTCATCGACTTCGGTATCGCCGCCATCCTCGACAGTTCGGCGCCGAAACTGACGGTCACCGGCCAGCAGATCGGCACCCTGCGCTATATGGCGCCCGAACGGGTCCACGGCCGCCGGGTCACCCCACTCAGCGACCTGTACGCGCTCGGCTGCCTGATCCACGAAATGATCAGCGGTCGCCCACTGTTCGAGGCCGATTCGGAGTTCTCGATCATGCTGGCGCATACGGAGCAGGCGCCGGTGCCGTTGCGGCAACTCGGTCTCGACGTTCCGCCGGAGTTCGAACAGCTCGTGCTCGATCTCGTGCACAAGGACCCACAGGGCCGGCCCGCCGATGCCTTCACCGTCTACGAGCGTCTGCTGCCGTTCCTGCCCGGGCCGGGTACCCCCGTGGCGCCCACCGAGCTGTACCTGCCCGGATTCCCCGATCCGACACGCATATTCCGGCGCCCGAACGCCCCGCTGGAAGCCGGGCAGATCGAACCCACCCGGCTGCGCTCGCAGCCTTCGGCCCCCACCGCTCCGGTATCGGCGCAGCATATGCAGACCGCGATATCCGCTGCCCAGGAGCGCTACTGGTCGCTACTCGAGAGCGGGCGATTCGCTCAGGCGGTTGACGCGCTGAGCACCGTGATCGACAGCGCTGCATCGGCATTGGGGAAGGAGAATATCCAGGTTCTCGGCTTGCGTAAGCAGGTGGCGGCGGCATGGGCGCTGGCCGGTGAGGACCGCCGCGCCTGCCGCGAGTTCGACCTGCTCGCCAAGGCTTACCAGCGCGCCGAAGGCCGCCTCAGCCGCTCGGCCCTGGAATGCCGCGCCGGCGCCGCCCGCGGGCGGATGGCGCTGGGTGACGTCGGGGCCGGTCTGGCCGAACTCGAACAGGTGCTGGCCGAGCTGACCGCCGCCGACGGCAGCGGCTGCGAACTGGCGCTGGACCTGCGCTTCGAGATCGGTGACCTGAAACGCGAGATCGGTGATCATGCGGCCGCCCGCACGATGCTGCAAGCGCTGCTGGAGGATCTGACGATGATCAAAGGGCCCGGTGATCCGTTCACCGAGGAGGTAGGGGAGCTGCTGGCCGCACTCTGAGTGTCCGGCGGTTTCGGGTGGTTGGCAGCCCTGGCGCCGTGCGGCGATCAGTCGGACTCTTCGAGCTCCTCGAGCGCGCGCCAGGCCAGATCGGCCAAGGTGTCGCCAGTCGAGGTCACCCAACGCCGGGTGCCCTGGTTGGCGACCGGGCGATTCGCCCACCCTGCCCACTCCCACATCAGGCTGACCAGACCAGATGGCGAATACTGTTTGCCGTCGACGGCCCACAGGATCGGCTTCAACCGATGCAGAGCCCACGTCGCTCGCCCGCGTTGGGGGTCCTCGGCAAGCCAGGCCCGCATCGCTTCGGCCTCGGACGGATGGCCGGCGACCAACGTCAGAGGTTCGCCCTCGGGCAGGACATTCCGGTCGATCAACACCGAGACCGCGGTCGGGCGCCGCAGGCGTTTGGTCGTGCGGGTTCGCTTGTACTTGTTGCCAGCCACGGGCGCCGACTGGTCCGTGCCAGCGGCGAGGACGCGCGCGACCACGTCACGAGTGCGCTCGACGTCGGCGCACACAGCGCGTATTTGCGAGCGTTCGCCGTACAGGTCGTCGATCGCGGTAACCACGGCGGGCAGCAGGCGGCCGACAATCCCCGGGACTTGCTGCCGAGCCCCGGCCAGCCAGGTGAGGTTCTGGTCCGGTTCGCTGATCGCCTCGGTGTCGAGACTGCGGAAGACGAGGTGCGCGAGCAGGTAGACGCCATGCTCGGCGAGTGCGATGGCGCGACCCTCGTAACGAGAGCGCAAGGCGTGCAGGCTGGTGCGCACCTCCCGCAGCACATTGACCGCGTTCCACAGCAGGTAGGCGCTCGGACGCGGGCGGAACAGGGCGTCATGGATGCCCTGTGGGCCGCGTTCCCACAGGACGTCGAGGTCGGTCGCGATGCGCGCCGCGTACTGGCTGGCCGGATGGGCACATGCCAATGCGCACGCCGCCTCCACGACCGAACAGCCGGTCTCCGGCGGAGGGTCGAGCTCCCCGCGCCGGACACCGTATTCCAGGCCGAGTTCGGCGCGAAGCTCGGCCATGATTTCGGCCTGCACCGACTCCAGGGCGATGAAATCACGCTGCTCGACTCGGTTTTGGCGGTTCGTGGCCTGGGTGGTCTTCTTGGCGAATTCCTGCTCTTCGCCGGTCACGATGATGCGCACACCGACTTGTGCCGCGGCGGCATCAGGTTCGCAGGCGACCGCCTCCGCGATGGACCTGACGGTTTGGGCTCCGTTGACGACGCTGGCGTTGTGCAGGGTCAGGGCGAGCGGACGGCTGTACGGATTCCGCATCGACTGGGGGGCCTTCTGCACCGAATCGCAGAGGATGGTGATGCCGTTGTTGAAATACCAGAAGGCGGAGGGCTCGGTGGTCAGGGTTTCGATCAAACCGTTGTTGATCGACGTGCGACCCAGCGGATTACGAATGTTCAGGTTGTACAGGTGCGAACCGGCATCCACCCATTGGGCAACCTGCTCGGCGTCGACAACCCCCTGATAGGACTCGTATGGCGTCGAGATACTGAACCACGGAAAGAGATCGACCGACAGGACAACCGGATCGGCCGAATGATCATCGCGCACCGATTGCCAGATCTCGGGGGCCAGAATGATCCGGTGGTTCAGGATCGCGCCATGCCGGTTGAATTCCTTCTCCCCGTGTTCGATGGCATCCCGGAATCCCGGGGTGACCTCGTCGGCTCGCATCAGAACGATCACCTGGGTCACCGGGACCGCGTCCGAAGTCATTACTTTCCCGGCGTATTCGGCGAGGTGCCGGCCACGGGGATTGAACGGTGCGTAGTCCTCGTCGTCGATGAGACGCAGTCCGTGTAGCAACTCCTGCACGGCCGACCGTTCACTCGGAGCGCGTCCGGTCTTGCTCCACTTCGCTTGCACGAGGTAGATGTGCGGGTCGGGGCCCTCGACGACCGCCAATGCGTCGATTCCCTGGTCGGCCACACCGTCGATCACAGTTTGCGCGGCCTGCTCGGGACCGAACCCGGTGACGATGCGGACAGCCTGGGCGGCCAATGCCCGGGATAGTGCTCGTGGTGAGCGTTCCTCGTCGGGCTTGTCGTCGAGATCGCTGAGGTCGAGCAACCCGGGTTCGATGTAGGTAGTGCGGAGGAAGCGGGCTACCTGACGCACCTGGCTGGGGACATCGATGTGGTCGCCACGCGAGGTGCTGCTCACGCGCATCCTTCCTGGCCGGGGTGGTCTCGCTGGATACTCCGGATTTTGCGCGACCCGGATTCCGCCAGAGTACCTGAACAGCAACGCTATTCGACGGTAAATGGTTCACGACTCGGCCCGCCCTCGAGGTTCGGGAGACCGAACCGGGTGCTGCCCGCAAGCTCGTGCGCGGCTCGGTCGTGCAGACCGAGGCGGTAGGGGGTCCTACGGCCGTCTCACACCGCGATCAGCTCACTCCCGTTCCAGGTGAACCGTGCCGTCGTCACCGCATCGACCCCGTCGCCGCTGATGATCTGATGAATTCCGATACCGCTCAATTCGGCGTAGGTGCACCACTCGTGGTCGGAGGTGAGTACCAGGTCCAGGTCGAGGGCCGACAGCAAGGCGAAGATTTGTCCGCGATTGGCCGTGTCGACGCCGACGAAGACCTCGTCCAGCATGATCATGCGGGGGGCTTGCGGTGCGGCCTGGTAGTGGGCGGCGACGGCGGCGAACAGTGGTAGGTGCAGGGCGATGGCTTTCTCGCCGCCGGAGAGTGCGCCGTGCAGCTTCTTGGTCAGCTCCTGGAAGTCCTCGCCTTTGCCGCGATCGATCTTGACGACGAACTGATGCCAGGCGGTGTAGTCGAAGACCTGCGCGAGCTGCTGCTCCCAGCTGGTGGCGGAATCGTCGGCCTTGGCTGCCTCGATCCGATCGCGCAGGAAGCGATGCAGGGATTCGCGATCGGCGCCATCGAGGCGGGCGGGATCGCGCAGGAGCAGGTCGCGAGCGGTTTTGGTGCCGGGTGGAAGGTCTTTGCGTACCTGCCATACGAGTTTCACCGCCACATTGGAAGCTGTACGGACTCGCTCCAAGCGGGCGTTCATGCCGTCCACGAGCTCATTGGCCTGCCGGATCCGGGCGGCCAGGTGGCGTCGGGTGTCGCCGGTGAGGGTGTGGTCGAACAGGCGCCGTTCCTGGTCGGTGATCTCCTGCTTGCTCTGTTCGGCCTCGGCTTCGATCGCACGCAACAGTTCGGCGCAGCCGACCCGGACGCCGTCGACGACGGCGGTGAACACCTGGATGTCGTCGTTGGATTCGAGATCCAGATCGGCGCGGGTGCTCAGTGCGCTGCGGCATTCGTGGACCGAATCGGCGAGCCTGCGCATGGCCTCGCTGAGGTTGGTCGGTGAATGTGGGATCGCGGGCCAGGCAGCCGCCACCATCCGGGCGGCATCGAGCGCGGCGCGGACACCATCGGAGGCGGCCAGCGTGGCCCGGAATTTCGCCAGATGGGGGAGCCTGCCGTCATCAGGGAAGGTGCCGACGGCCAGTCTCCTGAACTCGGCGGCCAGCTCGTCGCGATGTGCGGTGGCGGCATCGCGGGCGGCCATGTCGGCTGACCGCTGAGACTCGAGTCTTCCCAGCGTGCGGGCATATTCGGTCAGGTCGGCGCGATCGTTGTCCAAGCTTTCGGTGAGGGAACCGATGCGTTGCCGGGTCTGGGCGATCTGCTCGATGACGTGCCGGTATTCCTGCCCGATCGAGTTCTCGATGGTCGTGAGCTCGGCAGTCAGCATCTCGTGTTCCTCAGCCGCGGCTGCCGCGGCGGCAGTGGCTGCCGTGGCATCGGCGGCGGACTGGACGGCGCGGTCGGCGGCTTCACCGGCGGTGGCACGGGCGCTACGCACTTCGGCCAAGGTATCCAGCCAGGTCCCGGTTTGACCTTCGAAGTCCGCGGTGGCCTGGCTGATCACGCGCAGCGCGGCCGGATCGGCCGGGAGCCCGGACTCCGCGGCGCGCGCGGCAAGAGCACGCTGGGCTCGCCCGACCTGCTGTTCCCGTGTGCTCACCGTGGTGACCCGTTCACGCACCAGCCGGTCGGCGGCGTGGAGCACTGATTCGGCACGGGTACAGGCGGTTTCGGCCGCGACCACCGCCTCGGAACTCGGCAATCCGGTCCGTTCCGATTCGATGAGCTGCCGTCGTGCGGCGCACCGAGCCAGCTCGTTGTCCAACGCATCCAGGCGATGCTCGAGTTCGGCGATCTCGGTGTCCAACATGTGGATACGGTGTTCGCGTACACGTGCCCGCGTGGTCGCGCCGATGAAGCTCGGTTGATCCTTCGACCACGAACCGGTGAGGTTGGCCAGCCGCCACCGGCCGTCGCTGGACACCGCCGCCACAACATCCGTCGCAAGCTCATCGCCGAAGGCGATGCTGCTCAGCAACCGATACACCAGTTCGGTGGGAACCCCGGCGTCCGGCACCGGGCGGAGTGCATCGGCCAGTGACCTGCCCGGCACCGGCGGCAATGCCCTGGGGTCGGCGAACAGGTCGTGACCGGTGAGCATGCCGTCGTCGCCGACCCAGGCGTCGAGAATCCCGGCCGATTCGAGGGCCGCCTCCACACCGGCCTCGGCCTCGGGGGTGAGGTCATCGGCGAATTCGATCAGTTGCCACAGCGGCGCACCCGGCATCCGGCTTCGGTCGGCGGTGCGCCACGGGGGCGGCTCCGGGGCGATTGCCTGCTCGGTTGCGAGACGATCGCGCTGGGCGATGCGGTCGTCTCGCGTGGCTTTCACCGTCGCTATCTCGTGCCGGCAGTGCGTTTCGCGGCGAATGATCTCTTGGCCCGCCACGCTCGCGGCGGCATTGACCCGCTCGACCAGCGCCGGCCGATCCGCAGCGAGGTCGACTAGGCCGTCGACATCATCGAACACCAGTGCTGTGCAGCTGCCGGCCCAGCCGCGGACAGCGTCGCGAAACTCGGCCAGCGCCTGATCGAATGTTTGCTGTGCCTGGCTGTGTGCGGTTTCGGCGGCGAGGAGCCCGGCGCGCGCGGCGTCGAGGTCGGATTCGGCGTCGGTGCGCCGGGTGATCGCGCTGTTGTGACGGGTCAGCAGGTCGCGGAGGTCGTCGATCTGATCATGCCGGGACCGGACAGCCGCACGCAGGAGTGCACGGGCTCGAGAAGCCTCCGAATGTTGCTCCAGTTCGTCGAACACACTCGTCAATGCCGCCCGGCCGGCTGCTTGCCTGGCGTCTATCGCCGCGTTGTCAGCCACT
The DNA here is from genome assembly GCF_029868385.1 of Nocardia cyriacigeorgica. Lineage (GTDB taxonomy): Bacteria > Actinomycetota > Actinomycetes > Mycobacteriales > Mycobacteriaceae > Nocardia > Nocardia cyriacigeorgica_F. The sequence goes on from NZ_JARWNX010000040.1 coordinate 227,309, forward strand.
CGCTGCCAGCTCTGGACCGTGTCGGCCGCCTCCGCGCTTCGGGCCGCATCGCGTTCGGCACGCAGGCGTAGCTCGGCTGCGCGGCGTTCGGCGCCGGCGGCACGATCGCGCGCCCGCTCGGCGGATTTCCGCAGATCGTCGAGCTCGAGCCCTTTCTGATATGCCGGTAGCTTCATCAAGCCCTCGAGCGCGGCCTCCGTCGTGGCCAGCTCCGAAGCGGACCGGCCGACCCGAGCCTGCGTGTCCTGGTTCAGCGAATCCACCCGGTCGTATTCGGCCGCGGACACCCTCGCGTTCTCGGACAACCGATCCAGCTCGGTGGTCGCCGAGATCAGCGCCGCGGCGCGGGCGCGCAGCACCCGCTGGGCGTAGACCTGCTGCTGGCGAGCCAGCTTCCTGGTCGCGGCCACTTCCTCATCCAACCGGGCGAGGCGTTCGCGCTGGGCGTCGAGGCGTTCGAAGCCTTCGGCGAGGTCGGCGATTTCCTCTCTGCTCAGCGGCGGAAGTGCGCGGGAGAGCAAGGTAGACAGCAAAGCCGGGTCCAGACGTTGGGACAACTTGGGTGTCCGCAGTTGCAGCAGGGCGGTGATCAGCGCGTCGTAGCGGTCGTCGTTCAGCGTCGGGAACAACGTCGAACGCACCGCCTCCCGGTAGTCCGTGGCATTGTCGTGCACCACCCCGCCGTCACCGAGACGGTCGGCCAGACCGGCTCGGGTGAGCGGACGGTTCGACTCGGTCAACGACACCGACGACGGCTCGGGAGCGTCGATGCGCAGTTCGGTGGTGAAGTAATCGGCATGCACACTGGTCGTCCGTGACGTGGCCTGCAGCCGGGCACCGCAGGTGAACCACCGATCCGGCGATCCGGGCAAGCAGAACTCGAGCCACACGTACCCGACGCGGGTAGTGCCGGATGCGCCCTCACCCATGAGGTTCCAGTGCATCGTGCGCTCCCCGGTGCCGAAGGTCGACAGCCGATTCGGCCGGAGGCTGGCATCGAACAGGAAAGGGAGCAGCAGCTCGAGCGCCTTCGATTTGCCACTGCCGTTCGGGCCACGCAGCAGCAGCCGGCCGTGGTGGAACTCGAAGATCTCATCGTAGTAGCGCCACACATTGAGGATGCCCGCGCGCGTGGGCAGCCACCGCGGTTGCCGATCGCTGCCGGATTGGTGTCGCGGTAGCTGGGTCACGGTCATGACTCGGCCTCCTCGTTGCTGGTAGTGCGGATGGTGGAGAGCCGGTAGCGAGCCGCGGCGGGCAGGGGTTCGATCAGGCCGGATGACCGGGTGCGCAGCAACCCGAACGAACGCAACACCGCCAGTGCATCGGTGACCAGACGTTGCGCACCGTCGTCGCCCTGGTATGTGCGCGCCCATCGCGGAAACCTGGTCAGCAGGTCGGCGGCCGCGCGGTGCAACCGCTCTGGGGTGGTCGGGCCCGGCATGGCGTCGAGCAGTACCAGCGCCGCGACGTTGGCCGTCGAGGCGTCGTCGGGAAACCGTACGTCGGTGGCAATGGCGTCGGGGTCGATGAAGAGCATTCCCTCGGCGCGTTCTTCCAGGACAAAGCCACCCTGGTCGGCGGCTTTGCGCAGCAGCTGCCTTCCGGTGAGGGAGGTGATGTACGCGCGTTCATCGCCGGTGAGATCGTCGAAGTACACCACCGGGTCGTCGGCGAGACGACGGAAGACGCTGTGCCGCAGCCACAGGTTGCGCTGGGTATCGGATACCCCCGCACGGTCGGCGTGCTTACCGGACGCGGCCGGCCCGTATCGGCGTTCCCGGACAAGCTCGGCCAGCAGGTCATCGAGGCGTGAGCTGACCTCGGTCGCCGCACCAGCGATCTGCGATGGCCCATTGGGCGTGGCGAGCAGTCTGAGCAGCAGGGTCGAATCCACGCGGAACAGCACTTTCGCCGCGTCGGAGTCGATGTAGGCGTCGGTGCTGCCATCCATGACCTGAATGACGCCGAAGGATTCCAAGAGGCGAAGCACGTCCACATACGCCATCCGGTGCGCGCGGGTGGCGGTGTCGAATTCGGGTAACAGCGGATCGTGACGGGTGGCCGCATGCACTCGCCGAGCCAGCAGGCCGATCGTCGTCACCGGCGCCGAGAACAATTCCGCGGCGACCACACACAGCAGCACATAGCGGATCCGATCGAATTCGGCTCTGCCGGAACGAATCCGCCGAGCCGGGCGGGTCGAGTCGATTTCGGTGCGTACCTTCATCAATCGGGCATAACCCAGGCGCGGCTCGACGACCAGCGTCCAGCCACAGTAGAAGTCGAACCACTTCGCGATCGGATCGCGGCGGCGGCGCACGATGTCGAAGATCTCCGGTGCGTGTCGTTCGACGATCAACGGGTCGGCCAGTAGCGCGCGGACACCGCGGGAGACGTCCGCCCGTTCCGCGATGACCAATTGATTGGCGAGCTCGCTCATCGCCGGCTGCCCGGCAGGTGTCGAATCATGCCGAGGCCTCGCGTTCGCTGCGGCGCCCCAACGCCTCGATCTCCAACACATAGTCGGGTCCACGGAACACTCCGCGCGGGTCTTCAACTCCGCCTCAGCGCTGTCCGCCGGTGGGCGCAGCACTATCTCGACGCGCCCATCCAACGTGACCCCGCGCCGTGCGCCCGTGGCATCCGCCCCCGCGCCCAACGCCCTGCCGAGCAGTTCGAGTAAGCGATCGAACAGGTCGTGATCGAGCGCGCCGAATGACGAGAGTCGCACGGCGGCACCGGTATCGAGCATGTCCCACGCCGCTTCCAGCTCGGCGCGTTCAGCGGCTGCGCGCGCGGCGCGTTCGGCCTTGACGGCTGCCACATCCGGGATGGTGCCGGTGCGTCCGAAACGCTCGGTACGCCCGGACGTTCGAAGCAGCGGCGACACTTCGACCGGCGGCGCGGTGTGCCACGATTCGGTATAGCCGACCAGTTCCGGGTCCGGGTGGGCCAGATGAGCGTGTCGGGCCGACCCGAGACCGAACGCCGTCGCCCAGAGCCGGTGCAGATCCTCGCGGTCCGGAATGACCGCAAACCAGCGGGCCAGCTCACGGAAGTCGGCAACCGCGCTACTCGATCGTCGTCGCGATTCGGTGATGCGATCGAGAACTTGCAATAGTGCAATGATCGCCTTGCGGCCGACCAGCCGTAGCTGGTCTATCCGCGGTGCGGACCCGTCTGCGGGCAGGAACCATGCCCGGAGTCCCTCCCAGCGTGCCCGGCGTTGTTCGATCCAGACCGGGGCTGGATCGGGTCCGGTGAGATGAGGGAGCTCGGCGCCGAGCAGGGCGCGCCGATGCATGCGGCTGACACCATGATCGTCGACCGCCTGAATCCTGGCGGCGATGGTGTGGGTGCGCTGCTCGATATCGGTGAGGAACTCTTGCAGGTAGGCGACCGTGGCGGCCTTGACGTCATGGAAAACCGTGAGGTCGGCGCCCTCACTGCGGAGTAGTCGTTGCAGCTCGCCGTTGAACTGTTTGGTGTTGGTGCGCAACGCCTCCAGATGTGATTCCAGCTCCGTGAGGCTGGTGAAGACGCGGCGATCGGTGCCCGATTCGAGATCCCGCAGCAGGTCGGCGAGACGATCGGCGATCGCGTCGAGAACCGCGGTCTGCAGCGCGCCGGCGGATGCGAGGACAGTCATCGCGTGTACCACGCCCGCGAAGGCGGCCTCGCCTTGCTTGGTCAGCGAATACTGGAGGTTCCGGCGCTCATAGTCGGCAGCGGTCCGGTAGTTCTCGGTGTGGTTCTGGACGACATCGACCAGATTCCAGTCCTGCAACTGTCCGAGCGCGTGCGTGAGTTGATCATCGTCGATCGGCTCCAGCCAGCCGATCGACCGCAGCCGGGAACGGACCTCGTCGATTCCGAGCGCAGTCTCCAGACGTTCGTTCGCCTCTCCGAAGGCCTGCAACACCGAGACGTACAAGCCTGCGCGGTCTCCGCTGGTGAAGCGGAACATCTCGGGCGGCACCCGGATCGGATCCATCGCGTACCCCTGGTCGGACGATAACGACACCTACGATATCTGTGGGGTCCGACAGAATCAGGGCGCGATGTCGGACAGCAGGACATCGATGATGCGCTCCTGAGACACGGCCACCCCGTGTCTACACATCTGAACGCTCAACTCGGGATCCCACGGAACCGGCGTGACCCGGCCGACAGCCGGACCGTTGTCGCCGGCAGCGGCAAGATAGTCGCCGGTCGTCATGCGCCAGGGCAGCGCGCCGGTCCTGGCCGCGAGGTTGGCCGCAATCCGCAGTCCCTCACCATCGAAGTCACCGCTGTAATACAGCCGCGCGCCATCGCCGGATAGCAGGTCGAGCAATACGACCGCCGCAGAACTCGGCCACCCCGATACACACACCATCGGCGGGCAGCGGTCGCCGAACCTTGCTACCGCGGTCGCCAGCACGCTGGGATTTTCTACTACCCAGATCCGCTCGGCGACGGTGAGTGGACGATCGACCGCACGTAATTGCTGCAGGCTCAGTACCGCGGCGACACCCGCCTCGCGGCACGCTGTCACAACGCGGCCGACGGTGGAATCGGTGCCTGTTACCGGCAACCCCGCGACGAGAACGGTCGACGACAGTTCGTCATCGGAGATCCCGGCCAGCGTCCAGATCGCCCGGAGACCGAGCGCATCGGCCGGCGGGTCGACATCGTATATTGCGGCGAGCGCACGAATCACCATGCCGTGTAGTCGAGAACCCTCGTCAAGCGCGTGTGGGTTATCGAGGACCCGCTGGGCGAATACCGGGAGATGCAGGCCCGTGCTGGGGAGTGCATCGAGAACCCGCAGTGCCCGATCGAGCTCGGTTCTGGTTCGATGCACCGAACCCCCGATTAGGCCTTGGCGCCGCATCGTTGCTGCCCAGACAGCCAGCGTTGGCTGTGCGGAGACAACCTCGTGCCCGGCCAGCCACGCCCACAATTGGTCCCGTTCCCCGGCTGCGGCCGCCCGCTGTGCCGAAAGGTCAGGGATCGGGCCGAGTAGGTGCTCGATGAGTGTGCGGGCATCGCAGCCAACGGCGTCCTGTAACGCATCGTCAAGTGCTGAGACGGCGATCGACGGGTACTCGCCAGACAGACGATCGCGTCCGAGTAGATCAGCGAATGCTGTTTGTTGCGTGATGTTCAAGGGGCCGAATCGGATACGCCGCACGGGGCGTCCCGACGACAGCCGTTTGTACAGCGCATCCCACAGTGGTGCCAGGTCAGAGGCAAGCCCGATGCGCAGATGATCCGCGCGCAATGGGGCGCTGTGCTGCCCACCGTGTGCGTCCGTCATGGCGTCATTCTGCCCCGGCGGCAGTGTTCATCGGCCGGGCGCGCGGCAGCCTGAGCAGTTCGATGTCGTGTGTGGGCCGAACACCGCAGCCGAGTGTGCGGCGCTGCCCAGCGGTAACGTGCAATCCGGTGCGTCGCTCACTTCGGGGCGGCTCGAGGGACCGCGTAGGCACAAGTTCACAAGTTTGCAAGAATGGCCCGGCCGCCGCTCCACCCCCGAACGCTCCAGTCGCAAGGAACAGGTATGACCGATCGGCCGTCACCGACGTGGGTGTATCACATCACCCGTCTCGAGCACTTGTCGTCGATGATCGCACAGGGGATTTGGAGCGACAATCTGGCTTCGAGCGAGGGGCTTACCTCGATCCCGATCGGGCACAGCCACCTGAAGCAGCAGCGGGCAGCCAAGGTCGTCCCGGTTCATCCGGGCGGGTTTCTGTCCGACTATGTTCCGTTCTATTTCGCTCCCCGAAGTCCGATGCTGTACGCGATCAATAAGGGGCGGGTCAAAGGTTACGTAGACGGGTGTGACCGGATCGTTTACCTGGTGACTACAACCGAGGCGCTGCGGGGCGAAGGTCTAGCGGTGCTCGGGACCGACCGGCATGCGTTGACCGCGTATTCGCGCTTCACCCGCGACGATCGTGAGCTCACAGCGATGGTCGACTGGCGACTCATGACCGAGAAGTACTGGTCGGACACCCAGGAGGACCCCGACCGTATGGAGCGTCGACAGGCGGAGTTGCTGGTTCACCAGCGTGTCCCGTGGGATAGCATCCTGTACGTTGCGACTCGATCCGATGCGGTAGCTGCCGAGGTCAGACCGATAGTGGCGGCCGGTGGACCGGCGCCGAAGGTTCTTGTCAGAGGCAGCTGGTATTTCTGAGGCGTGGAGGTCGACATGATTCGAGAGGAACACGGTAACCTCCTCCGTGCCGAGACCGACGCGCTGGTCAATACAGTGAACACGGTAGGAGTGATGGGCAAGGGTATTGCCTTGCAGTTTCGGCGTGCTTATCCGGAAATGTTTCTCGCATACGAAAAAGCGGCCAAGACGGGGGGCATCCAGGTCGGAAGAATTTTCGTGTGGGAGACCGGTGCGCTGAGCGGTCCTCGGTTCATTCTCAACTTTCCGACTAAACGTCATTGGCGTTCCGGTAGTCGATTGCCGGATATCGAGGCGGGGTTGGAAGATCTTGTCGAGGTGATCCGGAAATTCGGCATCGAGTCGATCGCAATTCCACCGTTGGGGTGCGGGAACGGTGGCCTGTCGTGGCAGGATGTTGCGCCACGGATATGGGACGCGCTGGAACCGCTCGCGCCCGACGTCGACATTCTCGTTTACCCGCCCGAAGGTGCTCCTCCAGCGGCGGAGATGATCACTCGGACGCCACCGCCGCCGATGACAACGGCTCGGGCGACGGTGATCAAGCTTATAGCGGAGTATGAGCACGCCGTCATGCATGCGCCTACCCAGGTTGAGGTTCACAAGCTCGTCTACTTTCTGCAGTATGCGGGGCAGGCGTTGCGGCTCGATTTCGTCAAAGGCCGCTATGGGCCTTATGCGGACAACCTGCGAAAGACGTTGCGGGAAATCGAAGGACATTTCATTACCGGTTTCGGTGATGGGAGCGCGCGCGCGCTGGAGGCTGAACCCATTCGCGTGATACCCGATGCGGCGGTGCGTTCGGATGCGGTTCTCGCAGACGATCCCGATTCGGCTCGGCGGGTGGAGCAAGTGATCACTCTCGCTGAGGGGTTCGGCAGTATGTACGGGATGGAGCTGCTGGCCAGCGTGCACTGGGCGGCTGTGGTCGGCAAGTCCCGGGATGGTGATGAGATTGCCGAATACGTCCAGGCGTGGACCGAACGCAAAGGGGTGCTCTTCTCGGATTCGCACGTCGAGGCCGCGGTGAAGCGTCTTGCCGAGCAGGGGTGGCTTCCTCGGGGATTCGTGACGAATCGACCATAAAGCTGGTCAACGCTGGCCGTCGGGATATCGACGTCGACGCTGAAGTTGTCGGGCATGCAGCTGTAGTCAACCGCGAAGGGACTCCGGGCAGGCAGATCTCAGGTGAACAACGTAGACCTCAACCAGGAAACGGCCTGTTCGGGTTTCGCGGCCGTGTCTACCCCATGTACCCGCACTTCGCCCAGCCTGCGGCCGTTACCTGTGATGCTCAGGGTCCGGTGAGACGAGGAGTTCGGTTGTGGGAAGACGATTGCAGCGGACGGAGCAATCGACGGGGCATATCCCGCGGTGTACGTAAGTAGTTGGTGGACGTCCGCCGCGCTGATTACCTGGTCGGCATATGTCTTGTACTTCGCGTCGATCGGGTAGAGGGTCGGAATCGAGCCACCGCCCGTACGTCGCAGCAGAACATCAGGGCGGAAGGGCGGGCGGGGCGAGAGGTCGCCGTGGACGGTAATCGCGGACGTGCCCGTGGAGGGGACGATCGCGGCGCCGGCGGGTGCGGCGTCCTGGACCAGGCGGCGGACTATCGATTCCCACAGAACGGGCATATCCAGGAGCAGGGTTTCGGCAGAGGAGCCGGTGTCCACCAGGAGATCAGTGACGCCCCCGCCCCGCAGTATGAGCCTGGACCAGAGGTGGGCGGTGCGGTAGCGGCGGTTGAGACGCGTGTAGTTGGTGCGGTTGAGCGTGCGCAGAGCGCTGGTGGCGGTGCCGGCGGTGGGGAATTCGGTTGCGGTGATGGCGAGTTGGTGGGCCAGGTGCGGGTCGGTGACCATGGGGCGGGCGGCGCGCAGGGCCAGCCCGCAGAGTTGGTTTTCCCAGATGTCGATGGCGCGGTCGAAGGTGCGGCTGTGGAGTTGGTCGAGCATGCCGAAGCGTTTGGTGGCTTGGGCGACGATGTCGAGGCGGCCGCGGAGGACTGGTTCGATGACGTCGTGGCGGACGTAGTCGCGGCGTAGGCCGTCGCGGAGCAGGGTTTGGCATTCGGCGAGTAGGGCGGCGGCGACGAGGTCGGGGAGGCCGTGGCGGTCGAGCTGCCAGCGGCGCAGGGTGGTGACGTGGGGTACTGGTGTGGCGGTGGCGTAGCAGAACCAGCGCAGTAGGGAGTTGCCGGTGAAGGCCGCCTTGGGGGTGATGATCAGGCGGATGTGGTCCAAGGCGAGGACACCGACGGTGGCACGCGCCGTGAAGGTCCAGCCGGTGCGGTCCGGGGTGATCACGCAGCGGCGTTGGTCGTGTAGTGCGCGCAGGCGGATGAGGTCGGCGTCGGTGAGTTGATCCAGGCGCAGCGAGACCGATTCGTATTCACCCAAACGGATTTCGGGACGGTCAGCCATCGAGGTCACGGCTGCTGCCTGCGGTGAACTCGGATGCCAGTGCTGCCGCCAGGTCCGCGACGGCGATCTGAGCTGGTCGGCCGCTGTCCTGATCGACCAAGCCGCCCAGGAGTTCTCGCAGCAGTTCGACTCGGCCGACGCAGTAGTCCTCCACCAGCGGGACGATGTCGTGGTAGAAGGCGGCAGCCAGTTCTTCATCGGTGGCGACTGGTTCGCTGTCAGCGAGCAGGTAGGCGTGGCCGATCTGGTGGTCGGGGTCGAGACATCCGGCGATTCGGGTATTGAGGGAGGTCAGGAAAGCCGCGAGGTCGAGCGGGCCGACCGCACCGGACAGGGCATCGGGGTCGGGGCCGATGTCGATGAAGGCGAAACGGCGGCGGATCGCGGCGTCGAGATGGCTGACGCTGCGGTCGGCGGTGTTCATCGTGCCGATGATGCGCAGGTTCGGTGGGACGGTGAAGGTGCGCTTGCTGATCGGCAAACGCATTGGGAGGCCGCGCTTGTCGGTCTCCAGGAGGGTGACGAGCTCCCCGAAGATCCTGGGCAGGTCGCCACGGTTGATCTCGTCGATGATGAGGAAGAAAGGTTGCGTGTCGGCTTTTGCAGCTGCGGTGCACATGGTGTGGAACAGGCCGTCGGTCAGTGTCAGTCGCAAGCCGTGCGCGTCGGGATCGTCGACCGGCTTATAGCCCTCGACGAAATCCTCGTAACCGTACGACGGGTGGAATGTCACCAGCTCGACATGATCGGAACCGAGCATTTCTCTGACCGAAGCCGATTCGTCGGCGCCGCCGATGGCCTGGCCGCGGCCGGTGGCAGCCAGTGCGGTGTGCAGGGCCAGCCGGGTTTTGCCGGTGCCCGGTGGGCCGTGCAGGATGACCTGACCTTTGCGGTCGAGCGCGGCCAGGACCTGGCTGATGTTTTCGGGTGTTTCCGCGTCCACCTCGGTTCGTGACCCATCGGGCTCGGTCGAACCGTTGGTGATGAGCGTGAACCGTGCTTCGGGCACCTTGACCAAGGTGCGCAGCCATCCACGCTGAGGCTCGTCGAGATCGCGGGCGTATGAGGTATCCCAGTCGACGGGCACGACGTGATGTGATTCGGTTCGGGTCGTGTCAAAGCGGTAGCCGCCGGAGACCGTACCGACGGCGAGGACCCGTTGCAGGCCATGGTTGGCAACGATCCGATCACCCGGTTCGAGGTCGCGGAAGGCCAGTAGTTCCCGTGCCTGGCGCAGGCTCCCACCGGCAGCTTGCGGCCGGTGCTGGTCCAGCGCATGCTTCAGTTCGGTGTCACTGGTGTACTGGGCGAGGTCGCCGACCTCGTCCCAACCGACGCAGATGTAGTTGCCCGCCAGACAGTCCGACCAATGCCGGGCGTTCTCGCCGGGTGCGACTTTCCAGACGGCCCGCTTTTGCGCTCGGGGGTCGAAGTTCGCGTACAGGAACACCATCACCTCGGCGGGCGACAGTGCGCGAAGATCGGTGTATTGCTCGACCAACGCCCGCAGTTGCCGATTCGCCCGCCAGGCGGGCGCGTGCCGATCAGGCGCGCCGCCGAGCAGGGTGATGAACGACCGGAGGTGGGTGCGTGAATAGATGGGCAGGAAATGCTGGGGGAAATAGGCGGCCAGCGACTTGGTCACCAGGGCTTGGCCGGAGGCGAGGACCTCGAGGTCGTCGAGTTCGGCGAAGGCCTCACGTTCGACCGCATCGAAGGCCGCGATGAACTCGCCACGCAGCCGCTGCCAGGCCTCGTCGATGCTCAATCCCATCAGAGGCGGAGCGAGCCGCCACTCACCGGAGTTGTGCCGGTAGATGATGTGTTTACCTGCACTGCCTCCGCCGATGCTGCCGAACTCTGTCGCGACGAATTCGAGCACTCGACAGTAAGTCGGCTCGCCGTCGGTCCCGGCGCCCAGCGCGTACTGGTCGAGTCGCATAGTCGGCCATTGGTCGCGCGGAAACCGCTCGACTATCTGGCGCCGTTGGCTTTCTCCGTCCGCAACCCGATCCGCGATCGCAGCGCGGTCAAAGGTGGCGAGAGCGGCTTGCAGGTCCATGATGTCCTTGAATGTCCTATACGGCCGAAGAGCCGGGGTTTCGTATAGCTGATGGGCGGTCGGTCAACCGTTGACCACGGGAATGCGGTGCTCGGCCAGGTGGTTCAGCACCGACTGGTTTGCCTCCCAGCCGTCCGGGAACTTCACCGGCACACCCAGGTGGACTGGCTCTGCCGACGGGTGTGCATCGAGTAACTCGGGGATCCCTGCGCGACCGACGACGATGCACGCGTGTCGGTGCCGGGAGGTCAGCACGCACAGTCGGCCTGCTTCCAAGTGAAATGCGCTCGCATCGCGACGCCCCGACAGCGGGTGCAACACGATCGTCACGTCGTACTCCCGCCCTTGCAGCCGATTCGCCGTGTCGACGGTGATCGGTTCGCCCGGCGTTCCGCGCAACGCTGACCGAATCGCGTCGGCCTGGTCCCGATGTGCCGTCCCGATGGCGATGCGTTCGGTCGTGACCGCACGGCTGCCTTGTTCGGAGTGGGCCGTGGCGCCGCGTTCGAGGAGGCGGCAGGCGAGGGCGGCTATGGCGGATACGGCTTCGCGGTCGGTGCGTAGGGTGTGGCGGGCGGGGAGTTCGTACCAGGCCCAGCCGGTTTCGGCGGCTGTGTCGAGGGCTTCGTCGAGGGGGCTGCGGAGGCCTCGGGTCGCGTAGTCGAGGCGGCGTTGGTCGGGCTCGGTTCCTGCGCGGAAGGGGGTGAAGGGGTAGAAGGCGGCTGAGACTACGGGGGCTGCGGAGGCGGGGAGGCGCCAGGAGACCGGGAGGCGGTGGGGGTCGGGGAGGTCGGGGTTGTTGGCGAGCATGACGCTGACGGCGCTCATGGTGGGGTCCCAGGACAGGCCTGCCCAGCGGTCTACGTCGACGGTGGCGAAAGGGTCCAGCTGCCCAGGATCGCCCACGAACAACGCTCGGTCGAAGCGGTTGGCGATGCGTAACAGCATGTCCGAGCGCATTTGGTAGGCCTCGTCGACGATTGCCCAGGACCAGGTGCCGTCGTCGATGGTGGCCCATTTGGCGGCGGTGCCGATGACGATGGCTCGGTCGGTGAGGTCGGTGTGTTTTTGGGCTATGCGGACGTTGGGGCGTTGGACGCGTTCGGATTCGGTGTAGGTGGCGGCGGAGAGGCGGCCGATGCGGAGGGTGGGGTCGGCGGTGGCGAGGCGGTCGATGAGGTCGTCGACCTGTTCGTTGGTTTGGGCGACGATCATTTTTTGAGTGTCGTCTTCGGCGAGTTGGCGGGCGGCGCGGACGACGAGGGTGGATTTGCCTGCGCCGGGTGGGGAGTCGACGACCAGAGCGCGGTGGGGTGGGTCGCGGAGGTCGTCGAGGATGTCGGTGACTACCTGGTCAGGGGTGGTCATGGTCGGGTCTCCCGGCGGTGAGCTGTCGATGGGGCCGTGCGCGCAGAAGCGACGATGCGACACGCGGACTCGAGATCGGCCGTGGCGTCATGGCGGGCGCGTGGTGCCCGGCGAGGGGATGGTGCCGGTCGTCGGCGCGGTACGGCGAGATCGATGCAGCCGTGGGCAGTGGTCGGCCGCGTTTGCGGCGGCAGGACCAACGTGTCGGGTTCGGGGACCCCGGCGGGGCGTGGACGGGAGTTGTTCGCCACGCACGACGCGGCATAGGCAAAGTGAACTGCGAACGATGTGGCGGAGAACCTCACGACCACTCCTCGGCTGGTTCGTCCGCGCTGGGGGCATATTCCGGTGGAGGCCCGCCGTGTGTCCACGGAGTCTCTTCGCGGGCAGGCAGTTTGGCCGGGGCATTGAAACTTGCTGGCGAGAAACGTGCGAAGCCCACGACATCACCGACTTCGGGCACCGAGCCGGGTGGCGCGGTGAGGGCTCGACCCATCCCGCCTTCGAGTTCGAGCACGATGCCGTCCTCGTCGACCTCGACGACCTTTCCCTTCTGCTTCACCCGCTCGATGCTGAACAGCGTCTCGTCGAGGGATGCACGGAAAGGGTCGTCGGTACGAACCCGGATATGAGGGCGCAGTTTGCGGCGGGAACCGCTGGTGTCGATGCGGTCCGGTTCGCTGTCGAAGACCTCGCCGCGGAATGCCTCTCCGGCGAGCCGACGTTCGATCATCACGCGCGGGTCGTCGAAGGCGCGTTCGGCTTCGAAGATGTCGAGGGCGCGTTCGCGGTCGAGGAGGCGGCGGACGGCGGGGACGGCGGAGTCGCGGCGGGCCTGGGGGAGGCTTTCAGGGAGGTCGGCGGTGAAGCGGGAGTAGGCGGAGCGGTCGTTGAGCCAGCGGCGGGGCACGCTGGCGCCTTCGGGGAGGGCGCGGAGTAGTTCGATGCCCCGCCACATCAGGTGCCAGGTGGGTTCGAGTTGGGCGCGTAGGGCGCTCTCGAGGCGGTGTACGGCGACGGTCCTCGCTTCGTCGCCGATGGCGTTGTCGTAGGCGGTGATCAGCGGGGCCAGTTCTTCGTTGTCGAAGCTCGGATCGGTGGCGGGGCCCGCGGGCGGGGTGCGTAGCGGGTCTTCGGCGAGTGCGGCGGCTTGGGCGCCGGTGCGGCCGTGCGGTGGGGCGATCCAGCCGAGGAGGGCAGCGAGGTTGGCGTCTTCGAGGGCGGATTGGCCGGTGGCCCAATGCATGGTGAGCACGGTGGTCAGTGGGAGCAGCGCGCAGGAACCCGGATGTTCGGCGCGGTCGGCGAACCAAGTGAGCCAGCGGCCGAGCAGCGGCACCGACTCGGGGACAGCGGTGGGTCCTTCGGTGGGGTGGAAGCGGACCGAGCGGCCGAGGAGACGGAGGAACTCGACGCCGCCGCCGTTGGGGACCAGCAGTTGCGGTGCGTCGTTGTAGCGCTTCCACTCCTGTGGTGCTGCCGCCTCGTCGGTTTCGGTCTGCTCGCCCGCGGCGGAAAGGCCGGCCGCCTCGGTCTTGCTCGCCGCACCGGCATCGCTCCCGCTGCGGGACTTGATCGGCACCAGTTCGAACGAGGCCGATGGGTCGGCGAAGGACGAGATATAGGGCAGCACCCGGTCGGCGACATCCGCGATGAATTGCAGGCGCAGGACGCGGTCGCGGGGCTGGGGGACGATGAGGAACTCGACGTCATCGGGCGCTGTGCCTGCCAGCAGCGCCAGCGGTGCCGCCGCTTCGCCCGCCAGGCGCAGCGGGACGATGACCAGGGGCCGGTCCGAGAGATGATGATGGCGCACGTCCGCGATCGGCTGTGCCCGACCGGCCTGTGCTGCTTCGATTCTGGCGAGGGCGGTGAGCACGCTCATCCGGCGATCTCCAGACGCAGTCGGTGCGCGATACGGAGCTTTTCGGCGATATCGGCGTGTTCGGGGCCGGGGGTGAGGGTGCCGTTCGCCAAGGCCAGGACGGTGTCCATCTGGTCGATTCCGCCGACGTCGTCGCAGACGCCGCGGCCGAGCACATCCACCGAACCGCACGCTGTGGCTTCGGCGCGGCAGGCGAAGGCCAGGTCGCAGGTGGACATGCATTCGGGTGCGTAGCGGGACGGGATGGCGGCGATGGTTGCGGCCAGCTTGTCGCCGGGCTCGAAGGTGGCCTCCGGTGGCAGAGATTGTGCGAGTGCGGGAATCGAGGTGAGTCGGGAGAGTTGGCGGGCGATGACGGCGAGCTGTTTGCGCAGGTCCACCAGTTCGGCGGTGGGGCGGTTGGTGAAGTTTTCGGTGCAGACCAGGATCGCGTTGTGCGAGACCAGCTCCGGTGACTCGCCGATCTCGGTCATCAGCTCGCGCAGCGCCAGGACATACACCGCGGATTGCCGCGCGGCGGAGGCGACCTGGACCGGATCGGCCCTGCCGTCCACGACGGGGAACGATTTGATCTCGACGACGTGGAACTGCCCGTCGATCTGGAGCGCCACCACATCGGGCTCCAGATACGCGGGGACACCGGCGATGTCGAGTCGCAGCATCGGATGGTCGAACATCGTGCCCTCGCCCGAATGGACGGCGTGGGCGAGCAGCTGCCGGGTCCGCTGATAGCGCACGGCGTTTCCGGCGTTCTCGCCGACCGTGCCGAGATCGTGGTAGGCGACCTCGGGGATGGTGAGCCGCAGTTTGTCGCGCAGCAGGGCGAGTAGTTCGGCGCAGCCGTTGGCCTTCACCATCGCTTCGAAGGCGTTGCCGCGGGTGATCGCGAATTGCGATTGGCCGAACCGTGGTGGATGGCCGAGAGCCTGCGCGATCGCGGCTTTGTCGACGGCGGCGGCGTCGAGGAGGGCGCGGCGGGAGCAGCCGGGGTTGGCGGTGAGCGCGGCGATGGTGCGTGCGTTGTGGCGGGCGGTGGGTGCGGCGCCGCGCAACTGGTCGAGTTGTGCTGTGAGGGTGCTCATCCGACCTCGCTTCGTCGGGCGGCCACGCCGAGCCGGGTGCCGAACAGTTGGGCGGCTGGGTCGTCGAGCTGGCGGGTGGCCCGCTGGGCGGCCTGTTCGCGTTGGTGGGTGTCTTCATCGATATGCACCGCGAGTTCCCCGCGGGCGGCCTCGATGACGGCGGCGGGGTCGAGTCGGTCCGGGGTGCCGTCTATCCCCGGAATCGAGGTGGTGAGCTGCCACAGCACCCGTCGCCCGGACGGTTCGGAGTGTTGGTGGGCGCTGACGTGCTCGGCGAGGCGGATCGCGACCTTCAACAGATCCACCCGCGGGCTCAGCGGGCCGACCATGCGCTGCGCGAGCGGCCAGGTGCTCACCGCGAACAAACCACGGGCCGGTGCCAGCAGGTCGGTGGTCAGCGCCGAGCAGATGTAATAGGGCCGGGCGAAGGGGGCGGCGCGGAAGGAGCGCTCTTCATCGCGGCGCAGGCTCGTCAGCCGGGCGGGGACCAGTTCGCCGGAGAAGAAGCCGGTGTGCACGGCCAGTACGAGTTTCGGTGCGGATGGCACCGACAACAGCGTGAGGGCGCGGTGGACATGCTCGCGGACCGGGACGGTCGAGGTCGGAGGTACCGGTGCTTCCGGCGCGGCGCCGAGAACGACCGCGTCCCAGGAGTCTTCGGCTCGGCGTAGCTCGGCGCGAAGTCGTCGCGCGGTGGTGCGATCACCGCTGGCCGCAGCGCGTCGGACCTCGGCTCGCAGCTCCGCGATCTGCGCCTCCAGCTCTTCTGCTGAGTGCGTCACGGGTGAGAACCTATCCAGAGGTTCCAGTAAAGTCCAGTAACTGCCAGTATTCGTGGCAGCGTGTCGCGCGCTGGAGACTGATCGGACATCACCTACTACATACGGGACGAAAACCGTGTGGGTGAGAGCCGCTCGTCACTGCCCTGGCGGCAAGACGCACGCAACGAGTCTCGTCTACCGCCGGATCGGGACGAGTGAGCCGGTGAGGTCGCGGAATGCGTCCAGGATCAGCGAGCCGTAGTGATCGGGATCGGGCATCATCGCCTCGCCCGAGCTGAAGGAGATGACGATCTCCTCACCCTGTGACGTGATCAGATGGCGTAGCCCGTCGCCGTCCATCGTCGGGAGTACGCCGAAGATCCTGGCGATCGGCCGGTCGCAGAATTCGAGTGCGGTGGCGACCGGGGGCACGTTGCTGATGGTGGTGTTGACCAACGGGACAGTGTCGGCTGCTTCGAAATTGCGTTGGGCGCGAGCCCAGCCGGCCAGGCGGAGAAGCCAGGACGGGGAGGTTTCCACACGGGATTCGGTGCACAGGACCGACGGGTCGGAGTTGCGTTGTTTCTCGGAGGTGGCGGATTCGCGGATCGCCTGGAGGCGTTCGATGGGGTCGGTGATGTCGGTGTGGAGGTCGACATACATCTGGACCAGCTGGTTGGCGGAGGTCCAGGTGGTGATGGGGCGCATGGACATGGGGACCATGGCGGCGAGCGAACCGGCGGGGAGTTCGTCTCGTTCGGCCAGGTAAGTGGTCAAAGCGCCCGCGATCGTGGCCAGCATCAGATCGTTGAGGGTGATCCGGGTGGGGCTGTTGGCCTTGGCTTTCAGGACTTCGGCCAAGGGGATGGTGACCAGGTCGAAGGTCAGTGGGTGCTGGATGGGTCGGTTGAAGCGGGTGGCGGGGCGGTGGGGGAGCGGTTGGTCGAGTCGGCCCTCTTCGATACGGGTTTCGACTTCGGCTGCGGCGGAACGGGTGCGGCGTAGGCCTGTCGCGAAGCGGAGGGTGCCGAGGGTGAGGGCGTCGGCGGTGTGGAGTGCGGTGGTGGGCGTCGGCCAACGGGGATCGAGTTGAGGAGCAGGGGGTAAGGGGCCGTCGCCGAAGAGCTCGAGTTCCAGCTCGCGGGTGGCTACGCCGTCGCCCACGCTGTGGTGGAATTTCAGGACTACGAAGGTGGCTTCGCCGGGGAAGTTCGGTACCTCGCGGACTCGGTCCATGACGTGGATCTCCCACGGAGGGCGGGCGAGATCCATTCGAGTGGACGCTGTTTCGGCGATCGCGCGACGGACGTCGGACCAGGTGCCCGGCGTGGTGAGCCGGACGTGGTCGCGGAGGTCGAGGATCGGGTCGGGGACCCAGTAGGGGAGGTCGAGATCCAGGGGGACGCGCTGGAGGCGGCGATGGAACAGCTTCGAGTGACCGAGGCGCGCTCGCACCCAGTCGACCACCTGATCCGTAGTCAGCGGCTTCGCGCCGGAGGAATCGAACGCGTAGACCGCGACGATGTTCGACAGGTGGCGGTCGGTTTCGTCGTAGACGAAGACGGCGTCGCGGGGGTGCAGCCGTTCGGCGGATATGCGCAGTGGGGCAGCGGATTTCATCACGCGCCGATCGATTGCGCGATCATCGGCCACGAGCTGTGCAGGTCGTCCTCCCAATACCCCCAGGAGTGGGTGCCCATCGGGCGAATGTTGTAGGTGATATTGGTGCGGCCGAGTTCGGCGGTGCGTTGAGCGAGGCGGGTGGTGCAGAAATTGGTCGCGGCTTCGATGGTGCCGCCGACGAGGGTCTGGTTGAGGAGCTTGCGGGTGTCGTTGTCCAAGCGGGCATTGGCGAGAGTGTCGTGGATGCCGGGGAAGCCGCTGCCGCTGGAGACATACATGGGGATATTCGGCAGGCGGTGAGCTTGCAGATACGGGTCGTGTTGACGCCAGGCGTCGCCGCCGAGCGGGCCCCACATGTTCTCCGCGTCGCCGCCACCCATATTGATCACCGTTTTGACGAACGCCTGACCGATGGGATCGCTGGTCATCGCGCAGCCGCTGTAGGCCGAGGCGCTGCGGTAGAGGTCGGGTGCCTGGATGGTCAGATCCAGGACCGAAGTCCCTGCCATCGAGATACCGGCGAGGGCATTCACCCCGGTGGTGCCGAACGTCGAATCGACCACGGGCGGAAGCTCTTCGGTGAGGAAGGTGGCCCACATGTTGCGGCCGTTGTTCTCCAGAGTCTCGGCGAGACCCTCGTCGGGGTTCTGCCAGTCGGTGTAGTAGCTGAACGCGCCCTCCATCGGGATGACGACATTGACATGTTTGTCGGCGAAGAATTCGACGGCGTCGGTCTGGCCGAACCAGTTGGCGGCATCCTCGCCGCCGCCCGCGCCGTTGAGCAGATACAAGGTCGGTGCGGGAATGTGAGTGTCTCTGGGGCGCAGCACTTTCAACGCGATCGAGCGTTGCATGGACGGTGAGAAGACGGTGATCTCGACGAGTTGTCCGGCACCGATCGACTGACTCACCACCACCGGGCCGGGATCGGCGGACGCCATTGTCGCGCCGACGGCGAGTGGAGTGGCGCCCAATGCGAGAACGCATGCGGTCGAAGTGATTCCGCGTAACCTACCGAGATTCATCTGCACACCAACTACCGATCACATGGAGATCGGGGGCACCCGCGTCGGCGGGCGCCCCCGAATCGTTGCCTGGGGTCTACTTGCCGGGGGCAGGCGTACCGCCGCTCAGGGTGATCAGCGCGTTGACGATATTGGTGCCGTTCTCGCCGAGGCTCGCGGTTCCCATGCCCAGAATGTCGATGAGCGATCCCATTGTTTTCTCCTACCGTGTGTTGTGAATCGAGCTGTCGAACGCCGGACCGGAGGGGTGGGCGGTCCGGTTGTTCGGGAATCAGCCGGTGAAGTTCTTGAGGCCCTCGAGCGAACCGAGGAAGACGTCCAAGAGGCCATCGCCCGCCACGGCCGAGCCGAGGGCCGGAATCATGGCGCCGAGCAGGTCGCTGAGCGAACCCATAGCGAATCTCCTTCTACGAGACTTGTTGCGAATCCCTCTCGGCTGTCGGGGGCGACTCCGAGAGGTAGGTCACGTAAGTGTCTCTACTGTGACGTGGGCAACATACCAAGCGACTGTTTGTGTTGACAAGGGGTTGTTTCACATTTTGTCGGGTCATGGGATGTACTGGCAGGTCGGATAGATAAAACGCAGGTCACGCCCCATGAATTGGGGGCTTGGGGGTGTTGGTCAGTCCTCGGTGGCGAGGGCCTGGCGGAAGGTGAGCCGACGTTGGGTCTGCATCAACGACCGTCGGTAGACCTTCTCGGCCACGATCACGATGCCGTAGGTGGCGGCTGCCATCAGGGCCAGCGCGACGATCGGCTCCCACCAGGCGGCCGTGCCCTCGGCGAGGCGGCCGGGCATGGCCACGATCGACACGATGGGCACATACGACGCGACGACACGCGCTGTACCAGACAGGAAAATTCCAGCAAACAGCACGATCATGATGAGCAGCGACATCGGGGTGGCCGTGGACTGGAGGTCTTCGCTGCGAGTGGCGAGCGATCCGGCCACCGCCCAGAGACCGGCCAGCGCGAGGAACCCGACCACGAAGAAGACGATGAACCAGCCGGCGGCACCGGCGATCTGAGCGACCTGACCGCCTCGGTCGGTAGCCGCCAACCCGATCAGACCCGCCACGACGAACAGTGTGAGCTGGGCGAACGCCATGACGGTATTGCCCGCGACCTTGCCGATCAACAACTGGCGCACCGGAATCGCGCTGGCGAGGATCTCGACGATCCGGTTCTGCTTCTCCTCGACCACGCTCTGCGCGATGGACATGCCGAACAGGATCGACGACAGATAGAACAGGAATGCGAATACCAGGGCGACGATGGTGGCGAGACCGGCGTCCACCGCCGCATCGTCGAGCAGGTCGTAGGTGACGGCGCTGCCGCGGGCAAGGGCTTCCACCGAGGTCCCGGCCGCGGTGGCATTGTGCGCCAACGCGATCTGCTGGGCCGCGGCGGTGATGTAGGTCTTGACGTTGTCGTCCTCGGTGGTGTCGCCGATGAGCCGCCAGCCACCGGATTCGGCGAGCAGACCGGCCTCGACGTCGCCGTCGCGGACCTGTTGTTCGAGTGCGGCGGCGTCGGCCACCGGGCGGGCCGAGAAGGCGATGTCGGTGTCCGCGTGCTCGGCGATGACATCGGCGGTGGCGACGACTTGACCGGCGGCCTGGTCGGTGATCGCCACGGTGATCTGTTCGGTACGGCCGCTGACGAAACCGCTGATCGCGAGTGCGGCGACGATGGCGACGATCGTGACGACCGTGGAGATCAGGAAGTTCCGGTCGCGCAGTTTGACCGCGATCTCGCGCTCGGCGACGATCAACCAGGCTCGTCGGGGTGCGGTGCTCATGCGGTCACCTCGCGGAAGATCTCGGCTACGGACGGGCGGACTTCGGCCAGCTCGTGCACCGAGCCATGTGCGAGTGCTTCGGTGAGCAGGGCGTCGGTGCTCACACCGCTCAGCTCCAGCAGAACGCCGGTCCCATTGCTTTCGACGACGCGCACACCGGCGAAATCGTGCAGCCAACCGGTGTCGCCGCCGATCCGGAGCCGATGGCGCACCGGACCGGCGGCACGCAGTCGATCGGCCGAACCGTCGGCGACCACGCGGCCTTTCGCGAGGATGACCAGATGGTCGCAGAGCCGCTCCACCAGATCGAGTTGATGCGAGGAGAACAGCACTGGCACGCCCTGAGCGGCATACTGTCCCAGCAGGTCGGCCATCGCATCCACGGCGACCGGATCCAGACCGGAGAACGGTTCATCGAGAATCAGCGCCGATGGCTTGGCGATGAGAGCCGCGGCGATCTGCACGCGCTGCTGGTTACCGAGCGACAGCGATTCGAGTTTGTCGTCGCCGCGCTCTTGGAGCGAGAACCGTTCCAGCAGATCGGAAGCCTGCTGCTTCGCCTCGGCCGTCGACAGACCGCGCAATCGGGCGAGATAGATCAGCTGATCGCGGACGGGTTGTTTGGGGTAGAGACCGCGCTCTTCCGGCATATAGCCGAACGATCTGCGGTCCGCCGCCGTGGCCTGGTGTCCGTTCCACCTGATGTCGCCACCATGGGCCGCGAGGACGCCCATGATCATGCGCATGGTGGTGGTCTTGCCCGCGCCGTTGGCGCCGACGAAGCCGGTCATGGTCGCCGGGGCGACAGTGAAGGAGACATCGTCGACCGCGACGTTATCGCCGAATCGGCGCACCAGGTGTGCGACTTCGAGCATCGACATCCCCACTTCTCGTCCGGTTCCGATGTATGCGTCGAGAATTTCCTCTCTACCGTACTGGCTGGTTCGGTGGTCGAGCCGGATCAGACGTGGTCCGGTTGTTCGGCGAGCGGTTCAACCGCCCAGGTGCTCGCGGAGTTCGGCGACCTGAGCGGCCCGGCTGTCGCCCAGCTCCCGGAACAGCGTGAACGCCAGGTCGAGGCAGATAAGCGCCTCTTCTCGGCGCTGTGCGTCGATGAACGCCTTGGCACGCCAGAACTCGGCGTCGGCGCGTCCTCGGTGCGCTTGCTCCTCCTTGAACAGTTCTGCAACCGTGCGGAACTCGGTCTCGGCTTGTGCGGCCTCACCTCGGGCCAGAAGCGCGCGCCCGCGGACGAGACGGGTCTTGGCCCGGTTGTCGGTCTCGTTGGGGTGCTGATCGAAGTAGGCGATAGCGGGTTCGATGTCGTCGACCATGCGATCCCATTGTCCGGCCTCGGCGCGGGCGCGGTTGCGTTGCAGGCGTAGCAGAGCGAAGATCCGCGCCTTGTCCTCCGGATTGATGCCGGCCTCGGTGGCGGCCGCCGTGACATCCCATGAGCGCTGGTAGAAGTGTTCGGCGCGGGCGTAGTGTCCGGCGCGGGCCGCGGTCTTGCCCAACCACTCCAGGGCGCTCTGCTCACCGATGACGTGCCCGATCCGCCGGGCCGCGGTCAGGAACTGATCGAACGTGGCTTCGGCCTCGTCGAGCCGTTCGGTGGCGAGGTAGGCCGCGCCCAACTGCTGGCTCAATTGCATGGCGCCGATATCGCTGCCCGCCGCACGGGCAGATTCGAGCCCCGCTTCATGGGTTCGAATCCAAGCGTCATGAAAACCGTGCAGGTGCAGGTACTTCCACATGACGACACACAGCTGCCAGGCATCATCGTGGAAGCCGTTGCGGTGGGCCGCGCGGACGGCGGCGACCAGGTTCGGGCGTTCCACGTCGAACCAGGCGAGGCTCACATCACGGCTGAATTCCGGGAGGTCGGCTCCGTAATACTGGACCGACCGCGCGGTGACCGGCGCGACCCACCAGCGGCTCGACAGCGCCCTACCCCGTGGAATGGCGGTGCGCAGACACCAATCGACCCAGCGACGGATCACGTCTCGACGAACGTCGGGCTCGTCGGTCGCCTCGGCGCGGATGCGCGCGTCATCACGCAGCACCGGGTGGAAAGCGTAGCGTCCGTGACTCGTTTCGGTGAGCAGATGCAGTTCGGTGAGCTGCGCCAGCACCCATGCGGTGTGGTCGGGATCGGTATCCAACGCTGCCGTCGCAGCCGACAGACAGAAATCCGTGGCGGGTAGGACGCCGAGTCGCCGGTACGCGGTGCGTAGTGCGGGTTCGATGCTGGTGTAGGTCGCTTCGAGGAAGCGCGCTATGCGGCGCTCGGTGCCGATATCGAGCAGTGACAGCTCGGAATTCCGCAACCGCGTCAGCAGGGGACCGGCGAGGGCGGCGCGGCCGCGTAGCTGCGCGGCGAGCAGTTTGATCGGCAGCGGTAGCCCGCCGCAGAGTGCGACCAGATCATCGATGGTGCGGGAATCGAGTTCGGCCGCGGTCTGTCGCAGGCCGTGCCGGAACAGCAGGATCGACGACTCGTGCGTCAGCAGTTCGGGGGTGAACGGTTCGAAGCCGTGATCACCGGCCAGGTCGCGCTGCTCGAACGACGATGTCGCGATGACGACGACGCCAGGTGCGTCGTGCGGTGTCAGCGCGAGCAGCTGGACCTTCTGACCATCGGGCACCGACTGATCGGAGTCGGACACCTCGAGCCAGCGCAGCACATGAGTGAGTAACTCGCCCACGGGAATCGGATCGCCGTCCGGTCCGCGGCCACGGAGCCAGATCAGCGGTCCGCTGATCAGATCGCGATAGATCTTCGCGAACTGGGCCACGAGGCTGGAGACGCCGAGGCCCTCGAGACCGTGCGCGTACATTCGCGTCGTGATGCCCTGATCTCGGCAGGTTTCGACCCATGCGGCCATATCTTTCATGACCTGTTCGCGGTCCAGGAACGGATTCGCCCACGGTGGTACCCAGCTACTGGTCACAACGACCTCCCCGCCAGTCGACAGTCCCCACCGCTCGACTCTATCGGATTCGAGCGAGCAGGGGCGTCTGCGTGGGGGATTATCAGATCATTGTGAGGCGGAATGATATTCGGTGCGCACCGATGCGTGCGGTCTGCTCCGCGCCGGTATCGGGGAAGTCTCGGTGCATGCGGTGTGCGGCGGCAGCGACGAGCGCGGGCCACATCGAGAGATCGACAGGTGCGGACAGTTCGATCTCGGACCGGCCGTACTTTCGGTGCAGCATGGTCAGCAGTGTGGGGGCGACGACGGTGACGACCATCGAGGCCGAAGGGTATGTGGCGGTCAGATCATTGTCGGTGGTGGTGCGTTCCGGGCCGATGACGAGGATGTCGGCGTTGGCGCGTATGTCCGGTCGGGGGTGCGTGATATCGACCGCGGCGAGGGTTTCGGTCGTGCGGGCGCCGCGCCGCGCCGCCGGCGTGACATCGCCCGGCCAGCTGCGGATCAGGATCTCCGCACCGTCGTCGGTGCACGCGACCCGGCATGAGCGCACGGCTTCACGTTCGACGTCGAGTCCGGGGTTCGGATAAGGGGATACCGCTGCTGTGGTGGGTGGTTCGTCGAGGTCGATCATCCGGTAGAAGGTTGTGCGCAGGATGTCGGCGCAGCGGCCGGGGCGAGAGCTGGCTCGCTGGGTGATCCGCGTCGAGAGCGAAGGGTCGTGCTGGTCGCGGGCCTGGGCGAGTTGTTCCGGTAGGGGGCGGCGCCGGTCGAGATGTGGGGCCGCTCGACCGAGCGATTCGGCGGCGGAGCCCGGTGCGACCTCGTGCTCCGGGAACGCGGCCAGCACAGTCGGAATCGATAGCGCGGCAGCGTAGCCGGTCACTGCTCCGTGGTCGCCGATCACTACATCGGAGGCGATGAGCGCGGCCTGCCAACCGTGCAGCGGCGGGATGAGTCGCAGACCCGAACGGAGCGCATCGGTGAACCAACGGCGCAACTGCCACGGTCCGTGGGCGAACCAGACGTTGGGGTGGATGATGGCGGCGACGATGTGATCATCGAGGGTGAGTTCGGCGAGGGCGGCGTCGATCAGCTCCGGGTTGCGGCCGAGCAGCGAGTTCGGGCCCCAGGTGGAGGTGAGGGTGACGACGGTTGTGTCGGGGGCGGCGCCGAGTGCGTGGCGGTACTGCTGGCGCAGTGGGAGACTCGCGGTGAGCCGGTCCAGACAGGGATCGCCCGCGACCACCGCGTTCGGTACGGCCTCGGGGGTGGTGCAGGCCAGGAGGGAGAGGTCGCTGTCGTGGGGAAGGACGACCGCCGCGGGAACGGTGCCCTCCCGATACAGCCACCGGCGGCCGAGACCGTAAACGTCGTCGCTCGTCGCTCGTCGCTCGTCGCTCGTCCCCAGTCGCTCGTCGCTAGTAGCCCGTAGCGGTTAGCAAGTCGCGGGTCGCAGGTAGCTAGTAGCGCGTCGCTCGTAGCTAGTCGCGGGTCGCCGGTCGCTCGTCGCTCGTCGCTCGTCGCTCGTCGCTCGTCGCTCGTCGCTCGTCGCTCGTCGCTCGTCGCTCGTCGCTCGTCGCTCGTCGCTCGTCGCTCGTCGCTCGTCGC